>NZ_JIBQ01000010.1 GCF_000688695.1 Lonsdalea quercina subsp. quercina
CAGGCCACCCGAAGGGCAAGGCGCGCAGCGCCGCATTGAATCCCTCCCTCACCGCCATATTTACAGAGAAAGCCCGAACTTACGTTTGGGCTTTTTTTATGCAGAGATCCCCTTGAGGGAGGGTGAGAACCCTCGTCAGGGTTCGACAAAACGGCAGCGCCGTTTTGCATGGCCGTCAGGCCACCCGAAGGGCAAGGCGCGCAGCGCCGCAGTGAATCCCTCCCTCACCGCCATATTTACAGAGAAAGCCCGAACTTACGTTTGGGCTTTTTTTATGCAGAAATCCCCTAGAGGGAGGGTGAGAACCTTCGTCAGGGTTCGACAAAACGGCAGCGCCGTTTTGCATGGCCGTCAGGCCACCCGAAGGGCAAGGCGCGCAGCGCCGCAGTGAATCCCTCCCTCACCGCCATATTTACAGAGAAAGCCCGAACTTACGTTTGGGCTTTTTTTTATGCAGAGATCCCCTTGAGGGAGGGTGAGAACCCTCGTCAGGGTTCGACAAAACGGCAGCGCCGTTTTGCATGGCCGTCAGGCCACCCGAAGGGCAAGGCGCGCAGCGCCGCAGTGAATCCCTCCCTCACCGCCATATTCCATAAGAAAGCCTGAGCGAAAGTTCAGGCTTTTTTGTATTCAGAGATCCCCTTGAGGGAGGGTGAGAACCCTCGCCAGGGTTCGACAAAACGGCATCGCCGTTTTGCATGGCCGTCAGGCCACCCACAGGGCAAGGCGCGCAGCGCCGCCGTGAATCCCTCCCTCACCGCCATATTTACAGAGAAAGCCTGAACTCACATTCAGGCTTTTTTGTATTCAGAAATCCCCTAGAGGGAGGGTGAGAACCCTCGTCAGGGTTCGACAAAACGGCATCGCCGTTTTGCATGGCCGTCAGGCCACCCGAAGGGCAAGGCGCGCAGCGCCGCTGTGAATCCCTCCCTCACCGCGACACCGAGATAAAAAGCCTGAATTTATATTCAGGCTTTTCTTCTAACGAAAACACCTCCCACACTGCATTATTTCTTCAGCTCGTTCGCCCCATCCCCCGCCGCATTCATATATCGCACCGCCGCGCGGGGCGTTTCATCCACCGTCAGGGTAAACACGTCTGGGCGAGCATAGTGGCCGGTGATGTCCATATCGTAGCGGGCTTTGACCAGGTCATCGGTGTCGATCTCCGCCGTCAGCAGCCCCACCTTCCCCGTGAACGGCCCCGCCAACACGTTGCCCATCGGGTCGACGATCAGGCTGCCGCCGTTGATCAACGGACGGTTATCGTCCCAGGCCGTCACGCTGATCCCCAACTCGGCGGGCGACGCCTGGATCTGACAGGCGGTGATGACAAAGCAGCGCCCTTCGTGAGCGATGTGCCGCATGGACGCCTGCCAGTTTTCACGTTCGTCCACGGTCGGCGCGCACCAAATCTCCACGCCCTTGCCATACATCGCCATGCGCAGCGCGGGCATATGGTTTTCCCAACAAATCGCCGCGCCGACCTTCCCGGCCTGCGTGTTGACGACGGTCAGCGTCGAGCCGTCTCCCTGCCCCCAGATCAACCGCTCAGTACCGGTCGGCATCAGTTTGCGATGCTTGCCGACCAACCCGCCCTCAGGCGTGAAGAACAGCGCGGTGCAGTAGAGCGTATTGCCGTCACGTTCGATGGCTCCGACCACCAGCGACGCGCCAGTGCGGGCGGATAACCCCGCCAGCGCCTCGCACTCTTCGCCGTTAAGATCGATAGCGTTGTGGTAGTAGCGCGCATAGGCCTCGCGCCCTTCCGGCAGACGATAGCCCAAATAGGTACCGAAAATTTCCCCTTTAGGATATCCCCCCAAAAGCGCCTCCGGCATGACGACGAGCGCACAACCGCTGCGCGCAATCTCGTCCTCATACGCCAAAATATCTGCTAACGTCGCCGCCTTCCCAGCGGGAGAAGACCCTAGTTGCAGTGCCGCCACGACGGATTTCGCCATACTCTGTTCCCCTGTCATCAATGGTGGATTGCCGCCTCGCCGATGAGGCGGCATGGGCTTCAGAGTGGCACTGCGCTAGAATGAATAAAACCCCCTTTTATCGCTGAATACTATGAATGAGATTAATATCGGAGCGCTGGATCTCAATTTACTGAAAACCTTCGAGGCGTTATATGAAGAAGGCAGCGCCAGCCGCGCGGGCGTCAGACTCGGGTTAACTCAGTCCGCCGTAAGCGCCGCCTTAAAACGACTCAAAACGCTGTATCACGATCCGCTGTTTATCCGCAACGGGCGCGGATTGTCGCCCACGCCCAGAGCCAGCGAACTCCAGCCGCTGGTCAGCGATGCCTTGAACAAATGCCGTGAAACGCTGCTGTTGTTAAACAACGAAACGGCGTCTTATGCTGGCCGAACGGTCATCGTGGGTTTGTCTGATGATTTCGAGTTGGCGCTGGGGCAGCCGTTGCTGCAGACATTGCATCAGCAGTCCCCCGGCCTGCGCGTTGTGTTCCGGCAGACCCACAGCCAGATCGCCGCCGATATGCTGCTGCGACACGAGCTGGATCTGGCGCTGACGGCCGGGGGATTCACCTATCGCTCACTGTCCAAAAGTCATTTGGCCACCGGGGGCTACGCCTGCCTGATCGCTTCAACGCCGGACGCGCCTCCGCCGTCGCTCACGCTGGAGGCGTTTATTCGCCGTCCGCACCTGCTGGTCTCACACGGCGGTTATATTGGTCTGATGGATGAAAAGCTGACGGAGCTCGGGCTCAGCCGTACCGTCGGGGCATCGACCACCCACTTCGCCGCCATTCCTTGGCTACTAAAAGACAGCGATCTGGTTACGACCATCCCAGCGCACGCGGCAAGGGCCATCGCCGGAATGGTGCCGACGCTGCGCTGCGTACCTTGTCCGCTGGCGATGCCGAGCTATGCAATAGAGATAGGGTGCCGCCAACCGGCACTGCGCGACCGGCCGATACAGTGGGTACGCGAAGCACTGACCGAATTGACGAATGTCTTCGACTGGTCCTGAAGGACGATAAATTGATATCGGTAACACTTTTGATATTTTGTCGCGGAATCTGTCTCTCGTTCCGTGGCCTGCTTCTGTGTTTTACGGCCTTTGATGAGATCACCGTCACACATTTCAGTGCGAAATAACCTCATGAATACCACTGGCGCGCGCCCATGACCGCTTAGGGGTGCTATCCCACCGCTTACGCAATTATCCCACCGACCAACCGCAAAATTCGCCACGATAGCCGCCAGTATCAACACTGGCTTTATCTCTAACCCCTAAAACCCATACAGCCTTATTAAAGCAGCCCGTTTCGCTGTTTTACTGGTTCGTCTGACAAGCAGGTTTTGTATGAAAAATAATACGTTACTCAAACATATTCCCTGGGTGGTCATCGGCATCATCGGCGCGTTTTGCCTCGCGGTCGTCGCGCTGCGCCGGGGAGAAAACGTCAGCGCGCTGTGGATTGTGGTCGCGTCCGTCTCCGTCTATCTGGTGGCGTATCGCTATTACAGCCTGTACATCGCCCAGAAAGTCATGAAATTGGACCCGACGCGCGCGACGCCCGCCGTCATCAATAATGATGGTCTCAACTACGTGCCCACCAACCGCTACGTGCTGTTCGGACATCACTTCGCGGCCATTGCGGGCGCCGGACCGCTAGTAGGACCGGTTCTGGCGGCGCAGATGGGCTACCTTCCCGGTACGCTTTGGCTGCTGGCCGGCGTCGTACTGGCCGGTGCCGTGCAAGATTTCATGGTGCTGTTTATCTCCTCTCGCCGCAACGGCGCGTCGCTAGGTGAGATGATTAAGGAAGAAATGGGCCGCGTGCCGGGCACCATCGCCCTGTTCGGCTGTTTCCTGATCATGATCATCATTCTGGCGGTGCTGGCGTTGATTGTGGTGAAAGCGCTGGCGGAAAGTCCGTGGGGCGTCTTCACCGTCTGCTCGACGGTGCCGATCGCCTTGTTCATGGGCATCTACATGCGCTTCCTTCGTCCGGGCCGTGTGGGCGAGGTTTCCGTCATCGGTATTGTGCTGCTGGTCGCGTCCATTTGGTTCGGCGGCATCATTGCTCATGACCCGTTCTGGGGGCCGGCGCTCACCTTCAAAGACACCACTATCACCTTCACGCTGATCGGTTATGCGTTCGTCTCCGCACTCCTGCCGGTCTGGCTGATTCTGGCGCCGCGCGACTATCTGGCGACGTTCTTGAAGATCGGGGTCATCGTCGGTCTGGCGGTCGGTATCGTGATCCTGAACCCGGACCTGAAAATGCCCGCCATCACTCAATACGTCGACGGCACCGGCCCGCTGTGGAAAGGCGCGTTGTTCCCCTTCCTGTTTATCACCATCGCCTGCGGCGCGGTCTCCGGCTTTCATGCGCTGATCGCCTCCGGCACCACGCCGAAGCTGCTGGCCTGCGAAACGGATGCGCGTTTCATCGGCTACGGCGCCATGCTGATGGAGTCCTTCGTCGCCATCATGGCGCTGGTGGCCGCTTCCATTATTGAGCCGGGCCTCTACTTCGCGATGAACACCCCGCCGTCGGGTCTTGGCATCGTCATGCCGAACCTGCACCAACTGGGGACGGAAAACGCCCCGCTGGTCTTGTCGCAGCTGAAAGAAGTCACCACGCAGGCGGCGGCGACCGTCAGCAGCTGGGGCTTCGTGATTTCACCGGAAGAGATTCTGCAGACCGCCAAAGACATAGGCGAACCCTCCGTTCTGAACCGCGCAGGCGGCGCGCCGACGCTGGCCGTGGGGATCGCGCTGGTGTTCCACCAGATTATTCCCGCCGCGGATATGGGCTTCTGGTATCACTTCGGCATTCTGTTTGAGGCGCTGTTTATTCTTACCGCGTTGGATGCCGGCACGCGCTCTGGCCGCTTCATGCTGCAAGACCTGCTGGGCAACTTCATCCCCTTCCTGAAGAAAACCAACTCGCTGCCCGCCGGCATCGTCGGCACGGCCGGTTGTGTGGGGCTGTGGGGCTACCTGCTCTATCAGGGCGTCGTGGATCCGCTCGGCGGAGTGAAGAGCCTATGGCCGCTGTTCGGCATTTCCAACCAGATGCTGGCTGCGGTCGCGCTGGTACTCGCCGCCGTCGTCTTGGTGAAAATGAAGCGCACGCAATACATTTGGGTTCCGCTGGTGCCTGCCACCTGGCTGCTGATATGCACCACCTGGGCGCTGGGTATGAAACTGTTTAGCACCAACCCGCAGATGGAAGGTTTCCTGTTCATGGCGCGGGAGTATAAGGCACGGATTCTGGCGGGCGGCGAACTGACCGCGCAGGAGGTCGCGAATATGAATCACATCGTGATCAACAACTACACCAACGCAGGTCTGAGTATTCTCTTCCTGGTGGTGGTCTACAGTATTATCTTCTACGGTATTCGCACCTGGCTGAATGCAAGAAAAACGGATCAGCGGACGGACAAGGAAACGCCGTACGTTCCCGTCCCTGAAGGCGGCGTCAAAACCTCTTCGGGACATTGATGATGATCAGCACAGCCCCGCCTTGGCGGGGCTGAACCCTTAGGAAAACACGATGTTTGATCAACTCGGCAAGGCGTCAAAGTATCTTGGACAGGCCGCTCGTATGCTGATTGGGATCCCTGACTATGAAACCTATGTCACGCATATGCAGACCAACCATCCTGACAGCCCGGTCATGACCTACGAAGAATTTTTCCGTGAGCGTCAACAGGCGCGCTACGGCGGCGACGGTAAAGGCGGCATGCGCTGCTGCTGACCCAGAGGAGAATCATGATGACCCCCATTCCCGTCACGGTGTTAACCGGTTTCCTCGGCGCGGGCAAAACCACCCTGCTGCGCCATATCCTCAATGCCCCCCACGGCTTAAGCATCGCCGTAATTGAAAACGAGTTTGGCGATGTCGCCTTCGATGACCAGCTCATCGGCGACCGCGCTACGCAAATCAAAACGCTGACCAACGGCTGCATCTGCTGTACGCGCTCCAACGAACTGGAAGATGCGCTGCGCGATCTGCTCGACGGTCGGGACAAGGGCGACATTGCCTTCGACAGGCTGATGATCGAATGCACCGGCATGGCCGACCCAGGCCCGATCCTGCAAACTTTTTTCTCGCATGAAATACTGTGTGAGCGCTATTTGCTGGACGGCGTCATCACGCTGGTGGACGCCGTGCACGCCGATGAACAGCTGGATCGCTTTCCGCTGGCGCAATCGCAAGTAGGCTATGCCGACCGACTGCTGTTAACCAAAACCGACCTGGCGGGCGACCACACGGCGCTGACCGAGCGCCTTGGCAGAATTAACGCCCGCGCGCCAATCTACCCGGTCACGCAGGGTGATATCAATCTGTCGCACCTGTTCAACACCCGCGGTTTCCTGCTCGACGAGCGCGTGGTCGCCGCCAAGCCGGTGTACCGTTTTGCCCCCGGCAAGCCGGATGACATCGCCTCCATCGTCGTGACGCTCGACTACCCGGTCGCGCTGGATGCCGTGTCCAAAGTCATGGAGGGCTTGCTGGTCGGTTTTACCGATAACCTGCTGCGCTACAAAGGCATGCTGTGGATTGAGGATCAGCCTCGTTGCCTACTGTTTCAGGGCGTGCAACGCCTGTACAACGCCGATTGGGATCGCGAATGGCTTCCCGAGGAGACGCGGCGCAGCACGCTGATTTTTATCGGCGTGCAACTACCGGAACAGAATATCCGCCAGGCCTTTGAGGCCCTGCGACCGCAATGACCCGCTTCACGGGCAACGCCGCGCGGCTCACAGCCCCAGCGTTTCCTTCAGGTTTTTGAGATAGCGGCGGCTGACCGGCACGGTTTGACCGTCGCGCAGCAGTAGCTCCGCCTGCCCGTTGTCCTCCAGACGGATTTCACTCAGATGGGCCATATTGACCAGATATTGACGATGACAGCGCAGCAGCGGCGTGCGGTTTTCCAGCGTCCGCAGCGTCAGGTCGGTGAACCCTTCCCGGCCGCCATGGCTGGCGACAAAAACCCCGCTCATGCGGCTGCTGACGTAGGCCACATCTTCCATCTGCAGCAGATAGATACGGCCGCGACCGTTGCAGGGAATGAATTTAAGCGGCGGCTGTTGATCAGAAAGCACGGAAATATCCTGCTCCTGTCGTTCCTGCCGCAAACGCGTCAGGGTTTTCTGCAACCGCGGGGATTCGATGGGTTTGAGCAGATAATCAAACGCATGTTCTTCGAATGCCTTGACCGCGTATTCATCAAATGCGGTCAGAAATACCGTGTATGGCCGGTATTGATTTTCCAGCATCCCCACCATCTCCAGACCGCTGATGCGCGGCATTTGAATGTCGAGAAACATGACGTCGGGGCGCAGGGCATGAACGGCGCCGATGGCTTCCACGGCGTTGGCGCATTCGCCGACAATCTCGATATCGCTCTCCTCTTGCAGTAACACACGCAGGTTTTCCCTCGCCAGCGGTTCATCGTCGACAATCAACACTCTCAACATAGACGCTCCTCCAAAGGCAGCCGCAGGATGATACGGGTAAACCAATCCGGCTCACAGGTGACGGTCAGACCATAACTGTCGCCAAAACGCGCGCGCAGGCGCTTATCCACCAAACTCATGCCCAGTCCGGTACTGCTCTGGCTGGGCTGATAAAGACCGGCATTATCTTCTATCGCCAGAATCAGATATCCCCCCTCCTGGCTGGCCTGAATCGTGATTTGGCCCACGCCCAGCAGCTGTGAGGTGCCGTGCTTGATGGCATTTTCGACAATGGGTTGCAGCGTAAACGCGGGCAGCCTCTGCATCGACAGTTCATCCGGGACTTTCAACTGGACGTTCAGCCGCGACTGAAATCGCGCCTTTTCAATTTGCAGATAGGCGTTAACGTGATCCAGCTCATCAGCCAGCGTGACGATTTCCGTCGAGCGCTTAAGATTTTTGCGAAAGAAGGTCGACAGATACTGCACCAGCTGACCGGCTTTGTCGCTGTCGTGGCGGATGACGGCCATCAGCGTATTGAGCGCGTTAAACAGAAAATGCGGATTCACCTGCGCATGCAGCAGTTTGATCTCTGACTGGGCCAACAGCACCTTCTGGTCCTCATACTTGCCGGCGAGAATTTGCGCCGACAGCAACTGCGCGATCCCCTCGCCTAACGTCCGATTGATGGAGCTGAACAGGCGATGCTTGGCTTCATAGAGCTTAATCGTCCCGATGACGCACTGGTTCTCGCCGCGCAATGGAATCACCAGCGTTGAGCCGAGTTTGCACTGCGGATGGAGCGAGCAGCGGTACGGCGTTTCATTGCCATCCGCGTACACGACCTCGCCGGTTTCCAGCGCGCGCCAGGTATAGTCGGACGAGATGGGCTTGCCCGGCAAATGGTGGTCGNCGCCGATGCCGGTAAACGCCAGCAGTTTCTCACGGTCGGTGATCGCCACCGCGCCGATATCCAGCTCCTGAAACAGCACCTGCGCCACCTTGGTGCTGTTCTCTTCGTTGAAGCCCTGCCGCAATATTCCCTCGGTCGAGGCCGCCACCCGCAACGCCGTGGCGGAAAATGCCGAGGTGTATTTTTCAAACATCGCGCGCTTATCCAGCAGGATACGCATAAACATCGCCGCGCCGACCGTGTTGGTCACCATCATAGGCGCGGCGATGTTTTGAACCAGCTGTAACGCTTCCTGAAACGGGCGGGCAAGCAGCAGAATAATCGCCATCTGCGTCAGCTCGGCGACCAACGTTATCGCCCCCGCTGTGAATGGGCTAAACAGGCTGTCGCTGCGCCCGCGCCGGATCAACACGCTATGCACCAGTCCGCCCAGCAGTCCTTCGGTAATGGTGGAAATCATGCAGCTGAACGCCGTCATCCCGCCCATGGCGTAACGATGCAGACCGCCGGTCAGGCCAACCAGTCCGCCGACTNCCGGCCCGCCCAGCAAGCCGCCCATAACGGCGCCGATAGCGCGCGTGTTGGCGATCGAATCGTCAATATGCAGACCCAGATAGGTTCCCATAATGCAGAACATGGAGAAGGTGACGTAACACAGCAGCTTGTGCGGTAACCGCACCGTGATTTGAATTAAAGGGATAAACAGACGAGTTTTACTCATCAACCAGGCGATGACTAAAAACACACACATTTGCTGCAACAGCAGTAACACCAAATTAAATGCGTACATACCCGGAGGCCACCAGTTTTCTGTGCAATGACCTTAACCTGTATCATTTAGGGTTTCTTTGAATCGTGGCATAAAACTGACAAAAAGTGGTCAAAAAACCCGGCGCCAGCGTCATCCATCCGGGAGATTAGACGAAGCGTGCTACCTGACGAAATCAGGATGCGTGATCTCCTGTTTTTGCTCTGCAGTCGTCACCACTCGGCGGGGTGATGAATAAAAATAAGTGACAACGTCACTAGCCACGAATGGAGGACGTTAGAGGTAACTCCGCAATGATCACGGAAGTTGGAAGTTGGAAGTTGGAAGTTGGAAGTTGGAAGTTGGAAGTTGGAAGTTGGAAGTTGGAAGTTGGAAGTTGGAAGTTGGAAGTTGGAAGTTGGCGCTTGGCGGTTGGAGTTGGAGTTGGAGTTGGAGGTTGGAAGGCGCAGACGGCGTTTCACCCGAATGGAAATGGAGCCACAACAAGACACATAAGATGAAAAGAAAATAACAGGCGATCCCCGCCTCAGCGGAGATCGCCTCTATGTATGCGCGGCGCTACGACGTCGGCGTTGCCACACTCTCTTCGGTCTCGCTGGCGAAACCGCGCAGACCCACCACATGCACGTGCTCGTGGTTCTGGTAGACCTTACGGACCAGCTTGTAGGTGGTGCCTTTCTCTGGGCTGATGTTCTCCGGCGCTGCGATGATCAGCTGCATTTCCAGCCGCTCACACAGCTCGAATAGCGTGGCGATGGACTTGGCATCCAGACGCGCCGCTTCATCGAGGAACAGCAGACGACAAGGCGATATATCCTTGCCGCGCAGCCGCTTAGACTCCTCTTCCCAGCTCTGCACCACCATGACCAGAATGGACATCCCGGTCCCGATAGCTTCCCCGGTCGACAGCGCCCCGCTCTCCGCACGCAGCCAGCCGTCGGTGCCGCGATTGACTTCCACTTCCATCTCCAGATAGTTGCGGTAGTCCAGCAGCTCCTCGCCGATGGTCTGCGGCGCGCGCTGGCCCATATCGATTTCCGGATTCAGGCGCTGATAGAGTTTCGCCAACGCTTCCGAGAAGGTCAGACGGTTGCTGCTAAACAGATCCTGATGCATCTCCTGCTGTTCCGACAGCACGTTCAGAAGCGTGGTATGCGTTTCACGCACGTTCACATTCAAGCGGACGCTGTTGACCTGACCGAACGCCACCGCCTGCAGCCCCTGGTTCAGCATGCGAATACGGTTCTGCTCGCGCTGAATGGTTTTGCGAATGATGTTGGCTACGCTGCGGGAACTGATCGCCAGCGTTTTCTCGCGCGACGTCAGCTCTTCCGTCAGACGGTTAAGCTCGATCTCCATCTGTTCGATGGCTTCCACCGGGTCATCGGTACGAATGATGTCCTGACGGATACGCTCGCGCAGATGCTGATAGACCGCGATGTAGAACTGGATTTTGCGTTCTGGCCGTTTGGGATCTTCGGACAGGCGCAGCACATCGCGCAGATGTTCGTTGTCCGCCACCGCCTGACGCAGCGCGCCCAGCGCCTTATCCGACATAGAACGAAGCTCGTCACCGCTCATGTATGCCAGTTCGCGGCGATGCAGCCGACGCTCCATGCCGTTGTCGCGCACCAGACGCATGACGGAGCACCAGCCCGACTTGGCGGTGACGACCTGTTCACGCATCACATGGTAGTCGCGCTCCAGCTTCCGCAGTTTCTTCTGCAGGGTATCCATTTCGGCTTCGCAGAAGGTCAGCTGTTTTTCCAGCTGGTTACGGCGCGCACGGTTGTTGCTCAACGCCGCATGCAGTTCGTCGCGACGCTGACGGGCGCGGGCTTCGGACTCGGCATCCGCGCGCACGCCGATCTCCGTCAGTTCCTGCGTCAGCTCTTTCAGCATGTCGCGCTTGGCGTCATAGGCGCTTTTCAGCGACGCCTGTAGCTGGCTGTACTGCGTCAGCTGAGCCTGATGCTGACGCAGCTGTTCACGGGCGCGGGTGCGCTCGGTTTCGGCCTGCTCCAGCCGCTGACGCAGCTTGTCGTTGAGATCGGCGTCGGCATTCAGCATGCTCGCGGAATCGGTATAGCTGAAGTGTGCGCGGCGCTGCACCACTTCGGTCAGCGCGAAAGCCTGCTGTTTGGCCAGACGCTGCGCGCTCTGCGCCTGCGCGTAGTCCGCCTGCAACTGTTCGTGCTGCTGCGGGTCGTTCTGCAAGACGCTGACCAGCGGCTCCAGCTGCGCCAACGTCGCGCCGTGTTGCTGAATGAAACGCGCGGCGTCCTCCGCCTCGTCAAGCTCCTCGCGGATTTCGTCCACGCGATCGGCCAACGCGTCGTCACACAACAGGCTGATACGCGGGATCAGGCGGTTCAGCAGCGCCGTATTCTCTTTCGCCTGCTCATATTGTTGGCGCTGCTGCTGATTTTCATTATCGAAATTGCTGATGGCCCGCTCCAGCTCGCCGCGACGGCTGTTGAGCTGGCGGATGTCCTCTTCCGGATCGTCATCGAACGCCACGGCCAGATGCGCGCCGATAAAGCGGCTGAACGCCTGATGCAGGCGCTGCGTTTTCTGGACGTCGAACGACAGCGTGGCGTACTGCTCGGAGAGCGCGTCGCGTTCGCTGCGCAGGCTTTCCAGACGCTGTTCGCGCGCGGCGCGGCCAAACAACGGCACGGACGGGAAGCGCGAATAACGCCACTGACGGTCGGCGATCTTCACAACGACCGCTTTCTCCAGCTCTTCCACTTCGAACACGCTGTCATCGAACGACTGCGGATCGCCCTCGATCAGGTAGAGATCTTCCGGGCAATCTTCCAGACCGGAGAGCTGTTCGCGCACCAGCGACAGGTCCGCCACCACAATCGCGTGACGAGACGGTCCGTAGAGCGCGGAGAAGTACGGCGCGTCGTCCAGCGTGACATCGTCGTAGATCTCCGACAATAGTACCCCGCCAAAACGCTCCGCCAGCGCGTTCAAGCGCTGATCTTCCGAACCGCCCGGCTGGCTGAGCCGTTCGATCTGCGCCTCGACTTCGCGCTTGCGGGCCGCCACTTCGTCGCGCTCGACGGTGGTTTCGCGCTCACGCTCCAGCAGTTGCTGCATGCATTCCGTGACCTGACGACTGTCCTCGAAATCTTCCCCGCTCTGTTCACTGAGCTGGGACAATGTTTCCTGCGCCGCCAGCCATACCGGCGCGCGGGCCGTCAGCTGCTGGATACGCTGCTGGATCTGATCCAGCTCCTGACGCAACGCCATACGGCGTTCGCCGGCTTCCGCCACCAGTCCGGCCAACTCTTCGATCTGGGCGTCTAACGCCTGCTGCACGCCTTCAAGCTCTTCCGGCTGATACTCCTGACCGTTGCGCTTGGCAAAGTCCTGCAGCAGACGTTCAGCATCCTGCTGCTCGCGCAGACGCTGTTCAAGTTCGGACAACCGCATCCGCAGCGGCTGTACGCGGTCGGCCTGATAACGCTGGGAGGCGCTGTCGCGCAAGACATCTTTCGCAACCTGCCAGGCTTCGCTGCGGCTGACCGCGCCCGCGACGCGGGTCACCAGCTGATAGGCCTGTTCGTATTGGCTGTGCGCCGCATCCGCCACGCTCAATTTCTGCTCTAGCATCAGCAGCAGTTCGGTGGCTTCCTGCTCGCGGGCGTGGAACGTGTCCAGCCAGTCATCGGCGTTTTCCGGCGTGAGATCCGGCTGCTGACAAAGCGCCCGGGCGCGCTCCAAGGCCTGCTGCGCCTGTTGATACTGAATGGCGCGCGTTTGCTGCGCGTCCAGCGCCTGCTGGTAGTCCGCCAGCTGGCTTTTCAGCTCGTCGACTTCCTGCTCCGCCGCGTCGGCGCGCTCCTGATTCTCTTCTTGCTGATCGTGCGCTTCCGCCACGATTTCGTTCTGTTCTTCGAGCTTGTCACTCAGCTCTTCCAGATCGCCGCTGTAGCGCTCAATTTTTTCCTGCTGACGCATCGCCGTCTGCACCAGACTCAAATGGTCGCTGGCAGACTGATAGTCAGTTTCGAGATCGCTTTCCGCGCCGCTGTGCTCTTGAAGCTCGCGCGACATTTCCACATGGCGGTACTGCTCGGTCGCCAGCTGCTTGCGGCTGCCGAACAGGTCACGGCGCAGCGTCAACGCGTCGTCCAGATGAATGCGTCGCTCATTGGCGTGCCGCATGTAGTCCGCCGCCACGTAGGAGGTGGCTTCAGAAATCAGGTGTTTGAACAAATCGCGGTCAGACTGGGTGACGCGGATCGCTTCAAGCGTCATGCGGTTTTCACGCAGCGCGGCTTCCATATCCTGAAACGCCTTACGCACCCCGCTGTTTTCCGGCAGAAGGTAGTCGCGCAGCGAGCGGGTGATGGCGCTGGAAATACCGCCATACAACGACGCTTCGATCAGACGATAGAATTTGCTGCGGTCGGACGCAGAGCGCAGCCGCCGCGGCACAATCCCCAAATCGAACATCAGCGAGTGGTAGTCGGTGATGGAGTTGAACTGCTTGAACTGCACCCCGTCGATCTCTTCGAGACGCTCTTTCAGCTCCGGCAACGGCAGCACGCGCGCCTGACGTTCGCCCACGGTCTGGGTCAGAATTTCTGTCGGGGCGACGGAGGTCGGCAGCCCCTGAATGGTGAAGGGTTTGATGTCCACCTTGCGATCGCGACCGGCGACCTGCTGCAGGCGCACCCCCACTAGCACGCGCTGGTGACGGGAGTTCACCACGTCGAGAATGGAATAGCACACCCCGGCGCGCAGCTTTCCGTGCAAGCCTTTATCGCGAGAGCCGGAGGTCGCCCCGGCCTCGGTGGTGTTACGAAAGTGCAGCAGGGTCAGGTCGGGGATCAGCGCGGTGACGAAGGCCGCCATCGTGGTGGACTTCCCGGCGCCGTTACCGCCCGACAGCGTGGTGACCAGTTCATCCAGGTCGAAGGTACGGGCGAAGAAACCGTTCCAGTTAACCAGCGTCAGTGAGCGAAATTTACCGCGTTCAATCATTCCTGTTCATCCTCAACACTCTGGTTATCGCCGCTTGACTCTCCGTCGTCGCTGTCTTCGAGCGACAGGCTGCTTTCCNCCGGCATGGCTTCGCCATCGCGGATCATGCGCAGCTGCGCTTCACGCGGGTCGTCGCCGCTGCGCACATCGGCGCCGAAGCGGAACACCGCCTCGGTAATGCGGAATTTGCTGTTGTCGCTGCCCATGAAGTAGATCATACCCAGTCGACGCAGACGGTTCAGCGAGGTGCGCACTTTTTCCTGCAGTTTCTGGCGGTCCAGATCCGAACCGGTGGAGCGCTGATTGACCAGCTTCAGCAGTTTGTTTTCATCCGCCAGGCTCATCAGCTCGTCGTAGAGATCCTGCTGGCTGAAAATGCCCTCATGCGCGAGACGTTCAGGACTGAGATAGAGATAGCAGAGGATTTTTCCCACCATCATATCCAGTTCCGACAGGACGGAGCGCGGGATCAGCGTCGTCGAACGCGGACGCAGATAGAAAAAGCCCTCCGGCGCACGAATCAGTTCTACGTTGTAGCGGCTGTAGAAGAACTCCAGCTCCTCCTGAAAGTCCATCAGCAGGGCATGGTTTTCCAGCTCTTCGACGCCAATATGGCGTCCAGCGCGCAGTTGGCTGTCCAACGCCGGAAACTGCGCGTTGGACAGCGCGGCCATCAGTTTGGCCGTGATAATTGGTTCAATATTTGTCGATGACATGGGCCTGTACCTTGGCTCCGTAATCATTGATTGCCTGCCATTGCGCGGGCAATCCGGTAAAATCGGCTTCGGCTACGCCCAGACGCACGGCCTGGNCGACCACAATTCTGGCAACGTCAAATTGCCGGGAGCGAGGATATTGCGCCAGATAGTCGCGCATCACCTCGCTCAGAGACAGCGGAATGCGCTGCTGCTTGTATTTTTCCAACGCTTGCTCCACCAGAGCGGCAACCTGCTCACGCATCTCGCTGAACTCTTCATATTCCAGCTCCGGCGGCAGTTCCCCAGTGACCTCATCGCTGCGCAGCGCCAGCTCTTCGTCACGCATATCCAACAGCCTGTCGGCGTTGGCGTAGGTCAATGCCCACGGCTGGTCGAAATAGGTCTGCACCGACTGCCGCAACCGCTGTGAGAAGACGCGGTTTTTATCCATATCGATGGCGGTACGAATAAATTTATGCACGTGGCGGTCGTAGCCGATCCACAGGTCGATGGTCTGCTGTCCCCAACTAATGATGCGGTCCAGCTTACCCTGCAGGTCGAATACTAGGTTATCGACGAATCCCAGCGTGTCGTTGCCGAGCGTCGCGTCCTGAATGCGCAACAGATTGGCCTGCAGTTTGTCGCCCGCGGCTTCCAGCGTATCTTGCAGCTCGCGCAGGGTATCGGAGGTTTCGGTCAGCAACTGTTCACAGTTGCTGATGGCCGCGCGCCAGTCCTGCGTCAGCAGCCCGGCGATATTCTCTTTCACCCCCTGCTGCTGTTCGTCCATGATGCGCTGGGTCAGATCGATGCTGTCGAAGATTTCCGCCACCGAATATTTCAGCGGCGCGAAGACATTGCGGTGCCAGTGAAATTCGTCTCCGCCCTCTTCCGCCGCTTCTGCGGCCCGGCCCAGTTCCTGGGCGACGATGGAGAGCTGCATAGAGAGACGCAGCGCGGAGAATTCGCGCTGACGTATATAGTAGTCCGTGATCCCGATGCCAAGCGGCGTCAGTCGGTAAATGGCATTGCCGTCCGCCAGCTCGCTGGTGAACCGGTTCAACAGGCGCTGTCGCACCAGATCGTTGATTGCGTTGTTGGCACGTTGGGCAATGGTTTCGTGAGTTTGTTCGAATCCCTGGCTAACATGACGGAACGCGTCCACCAGTTCGCCTTCACTCATCTCGCCGTCCATGCGTTCGCCGTTGAGCGTGGCAATCGACAGCAAAAACGCCAGCCTTTCCGTCGGCAGCGAAATCGAAAAATCGTTTTTTCTAGCCCAGGCGACCAGTTCGGGTACGGTCTGGGAAAAATCACTCATAATGCATCCTTTAAAAGGGGCTTATGCGCCATAACGTGGATGTAACGCCCCAGGCTGACAAAAGGCTCCTGCCGGCAATAGCGCTGCTCGAGCGCCAGCAGAGTGTCAAACTCGTCAATCTGTTTTTGCTTGTCCCGCAAATAATCGTGAAATACCCGTATCCCGGTTTTGCCGCTGATAGTCAGGCCTAATGCGGACAACCATTGGTAGACCTCTTCCGGATTTAACGGATGGTCAGGGGACAGAGAACGCCGCTTGCGTTTCGGCATGCCCACTTCGACATAGCCGAAGTTTCCCAGCACCATGTTGCGCATCAAAAAGGCATGATGATTATAAAACATCAGCGATAACGCTCCACCCGGCGCCAGACAGTCCGTCAGCGTGCTTAATACCGGCTGGGGTTCAGCCACCCACTCCAACACCGCGTGAAACAATACCAGATCGGCGGGCCGATCCATATATGAGGCGATATCCTGTGCTGCGCACTGTACGACGCGCAGACGATCCGTGAGGCCTTGCGCCTCGGCGGCAGCCTGCGCCCGCCGAATCATCTCATCGGACACATCGCACAACAAGACCTGGTGTCCTAAAGCGGCCAGGCGGCAGGCCATATGACCTTCACCACCGCCTGCATCCACAATGACCAAGGGTCGTTGCGGAAGACGGGCCAGCAAGGTTTCCAGATCCTGCCACAGCACGGCCTGACGCAATTTCCCTTTGGTGGTGCCGTAGATATTCCGGGCAAATTTTTCAGCGATATCGTTAAAGTTACGATCCTGCATTCCACGGGTTCCACGCAATTGATGACGGCGCATCCGCAATGCGCCGACTCGCTCCTAATCTGACATTTTGGCACAGGCTGACATAGAATGAATCGCCTGAGACCACGTTCTCCGCCTGGATGGCGCTTTTTCACTCAACCTGGATGCTATTTTATGCTGTTTGACCTCAAAAAGTATGTTGGCAGCCTGCTACAGCCGCTGCCGCTTTTGCTGTTATTGATGGGCATCGCGCTTCTGCTGCTGTGGTTCACTCGTCGCCAGAAGACCGGGCGCGTCGTCCTGACCGTGAGCTGGCTGATGCTGACCTTAATCAGCCTGCAGCCGGTGGCGGATCGGCTGTTGCTCCCGCTGGAGTCCAGCTATCCCACCTGGCAGCCCGGCCAACAGCGGGTCGGCTTTATCGTCGTCCTCGGCGGCGGCTATACCTTCAATCCCGAATGGGCGCCCAGTTCAAATCTGGTCGGCAATAGCCTGGCGCGCGTGACCGAGGGGATTCGTCTGTACCATGCCAACCCCGGCGCCAAATTGATCTTCACCGGCGCGGCGGCAAAAGGCAATCCGGTCACCAGCGCCAGCACGGCCGCGCGAGTGGCGGAGAGCCTGGGCGTACCGGCGGAAGATATCCTGCAGGNAGGCACGGCGCGAGATACCTCGGAGGAAGCGGCCGGTACGGCGCGATGGGTGGGAAAACAACCTTTCCTGCTGGTGACCTCCGCCAACCATCTGCCGCGCGCCATGCGCTTTTTCGAGGGCCAGGGGCTGCACCCCATCCCCGCTCCGGCAAATCAATTGGCGATCACCTCGCCGTTGAATCCGTGGGAAAAGCTGTTCCCGTCAGCGCTGTATCTCTCGCACAGCGAGCGGGCGTGGTATGAAACGTTGGGTGGCCTGTGGCAGAAGATAAGAGGAACGCAGGCGACGACAGACTAGTTCAACCAGGGCAGCAGCTCGCGCGACGCCCGGTCGAACACCTCGCGGTCTAACCGACCGGTATGAATATAGCGAGACACGGCTGCCCACACGACATAAAGCCAGCGCCGGGAGACGAAAGTTTCAGACACCGGCGCACGGCGCAGATAATGGTACAGCAGTTGTTCAGCCATCCCCTCGTCGCACAGCCGGAACAGTTCATATTCACGCGGCGCCCACAACATCATGCCCGGATTGATCATCGCCAGCAGCTGGTCGCTGCGGCTATCCTTCAACATGCTTCGCAGTGACAGATTGCCGTGTACCAGCACGCAAGGATCGTTGAAGTCTCGGAACAGCGCAGGCAGCGCCTGGCGGGAGCGGAACAGTAACGCGCGATCTTCGCGCGTTAGCAGCGGCGTTTGTACCAGCATCAGCGTGGACCACAATACCTCCAGCCGCTGAGCGTACCACTTGGGCCAGCTGTTTTCCTGAATGCTGTCGACCGACCCGACGCAACCGTGGCTGTCAATACGATGCCAGGCCAGAACGCTATCCACGATCTGGTCCATAAGCGACTCCCAGCGCTGTGGCGTCCGGGTCGGGGTTTCGACCGGTACGCCGCGCAGCCGCTCCAGGAGCAACAGCTCTTTATGCGACGGATGCTGACTCATGACCATCCCATAGACGGTAGGCACCCGCACGTCGCCCTCACGCGCCAACATAGACAGTTTATAAGCCTCCTGCTGAGCGACGCCCTGACACACGTAGCTTTTGACCAGCAGCGGAATCGCGTGACCTTCCTTGTCATACATGGCGTACAGATGTGCATAAGGTTGTTCACTGATTCGTTCGAGGCGGCTAAGAGGTTCCCCTAATACCGCACTCAACTCGGCTTTAAGCAATTCCATAAACATGAGACCTTGACTGGAGGGGAGGCTTGTCGATCGTATCATGCCGCTGAGGGGGGCGTTTTTCCTCAATATAGATCAAACAAAGCCGAATCAGCCCATGATGGGCGCAGAACCTAAAGAATAGCAAAAGGTTCTGCGCAAGGTGAGGCAGGGGTTATTGACGTTCGAACGCACCGAGGTCCGGCGCGGCGCCTTTGTAAGGCAGATTGAGATTACCGCCCTTGTCGATGAGCCAACTACCGGCGGACAAATGCAGACTTTTCAGGTCAGGCAGACTGCCGTCCGCTTTCCGTTTTGCATCCCAGCCGGTTACGGCGACGCTCTCAAACTCCCCATCGGACAGCACTTTTGACTGATTCCACGAGTTGTAGCGCATATCCGCGCCTTGGGTATGCGTGAGCGCGACACCGCCATACGAGATATTGTTTCGCGCCACGCCCAAGCCGACTTCTCCACCGCTGGCGTTGATACCCAGCAGGTTGAAGTTAGGTTTGTTTTTGTAGCCGGTATTATTGAAGAAGTTATTCGCGACCGGGTGATGGTTGGTATAAAAACCTGCGCTTTTATTCATGAACGCGACGCTCTGACGCACGGTGTGCTTGGGCGCGTTAGCGACGTAGCGTGCGCCGTATCCGCCAATTTTGAAACCGTTGCCGTTGCCCGCGGCCAGCGACGTGGTCGTGCCGGGCAGGTAGCCGTGCAGCCACGCCCAGGAGTTTTCAACCAAGACAGGTGAATAGGCGTTGATAAAGTCGAAACCGTCATCCGAATTCGACCATGCCCGACAGCCGCGCAGAAGGTTTCCCGGTTGGTTGGCGGCGACATGTACGCCAAAGCCGTCACCGCTCTGCCCTGCGCCGTTTGACGTCAGCGGGTCGTAGTTGTGGTGGGAGTCGCAGTTAATCACCTTATTGTTGGCGCCGTTCTGCAAGAACAGTCCGGTTCCCATGATGTGATGGATGTTTAACTGCTCGAACGTGTTGTTGCTGCCCTTAATCCACACGCCCCAGGATTCATGATTGAGATTGTTGTGCTGCGGGACACCGACAATCTCCAGCCCCTTCAGTGAGATCCAGTTTGCCACCACGTTGAACCCTTTGATGCGGCAGTCATCTTTCATTTTGCTGAAGTCGAACACCGGCGTTTCGCCGGAGTAGGCCCAGTACTGAATCGGTTTGCCCGCCGTCCCGCTTTTGTTCAGCGTCACCGCGTTGACGACATCGGTACGACTGGCGCACTGGTTAACCCCCGCGGTAAAACTGTATTTACCGCCGCGTATCCACAGCCGGTCTCCGGGCATGAGGGTTTGCTGCGCCCGCCCAAACGTTTTCCAGGGCGCGGTGAGGGTGCCGCTGCCGTTATCGTTGCCGGTCGGCGACAAGTAAAAGGTGGCGGCCGTCGTCGGCGCAACCGCGCCTGCCAGCAGGCTCAGCGCCAGCGCTGAGCGAATAGTGTTACTCATTTCCATGTATTACTCCTTCCATTGGGGGGGGTTGATGACTCTTTTTGAGGTTCCCCAACACGCGCAGCGCGGTGTCGTGACATCCTCAGGCAATCTTGAACGCATCATTCGCCGCCTTACCCAGTCAGACGGCGCTTCCCTCTGATAACGTTCGATACCGGACCTAGTCGGCCCGATCCTGAATCCGGGATTCAGGGCGTTTTGTCCCGGATGTCAGTAAAAACAGGCGGCTATCATATCCGCCTGTGGTCGTAACAAACGATAAAGCGGGAACGTTCAGCCGCCTGCCATCGCCAAACGCACGCGCTCCAGATCTTCCGGCGTATCGACGCCGACGCTCGGAATCGCTTTCGCCACGTCAACGTGGATTTTTTCGCCGTACCACAGCACGCGCAGCTGCTCCAGCAGTTCGATTTTTTCCAGTTCGCTCGGCGCCCAGCTGACGTAACGGCGCACAAATCCAGCCCGGTAGGCATAGATGCCGATGTGACGCAGGAAATGATCGCCGACGTTATCCTTGGACTGGGCGAAACGCTCACGGTCCCACGGGATCGGCGCGCGGGAAAAGTACAGCGCATACCCTTCCGCATCTCTCACCACTTTTACCGCGTTCGGGTTGAAGACATCTTCGCTGCCGACAATCGGCACAGCTAACGTCGCCATCCCTGCCCGGCTTCCCGCCAGGTTTTCAGCGACCTGACGTACGATGACCGGGGGGATCATCGGTTCGTCGCCCTGAATGTTCACGATGATCTCGTCATCTGGAAGACGGTAGCGTTCAATCACTTCCGCCAGTCGCTCCGTCCCCGAATTGTGCTCGGGACGGGTCAGACAGACTTCTCCGCCCGCCTGACGAACGACCTGCTCGACGTCGGGATGGTCGGTGGCGACGATCACACGCTCTGCGCCCGACTCCTGCGCACGTTCCATCACGTGGATCACCATCGGTTTACCGTTGATGTCCGCCAGCGGCTTGCCCGGTAAACGGCTGGAGGCAAAGCGGGCCGGAATTATTACGGTAAACGTCATTTTGCGGTCTCGTCGGCAGTCAGATGGCGGGCCTCGTGATCCAGCAGGACGGGGATGCCGTCGCGCACGGGATAGGCCAGACCTTCAATCTTGCAGATCAGTTCCTGTTTTTCCTTATCAAAGACCAACCGTCCGTTACAGACCGGACAAGCCACTATTTCAAGTAAACGATGATCCATCGTGCTTCCTCCATCAAGAAGCTCTTTGTCAATAAGAGGCAACGCGCCTTAGCGGGTGTTCGGGTTGCCCTGTCGATACTGCGCAATCAGCTGTTCGAGCCGTGATAATACGGCTTCGGCGGGCGCGGCGGCTAGCTCGGCGGTCACCGGCAAATACCACCAGTTTTTCTGTGCGAAGGCACGGCACTTGACCGCGTCTTTTTCGGTCATGATCAGCGGTTGGTGTTCGCCGCCGGGGAGCGATGCGAGCTGGGCAGGCGAATAGGACTGATGGTCTGCGAAAGCGACTTCATGTTGCACGGTCGCGCCCTTCTGTCTCAGTGTGGCAAAGAATCTCGGCGGATGCCCAATCCCTGCCATCGCCACCAGCGGCGGCAGCTCGGCGACCGGGCGTCGTTCGCCAGTCGCCAGATTAACGGCATCGTCTGCGGACAGCTGCATCGCGATCTCGCCGGCCTGAGCATCGCCGCCATTAACGATAATCGCATCAACGGATGCCAGCCGGGACGCCCGCTCGCGCATCGGTCCTGCGGGCAGCCACCAGCCGTTGCCGAAACGGCGAACGCCATCGATGACCACCACTTCGTAGTCCCGCGCCAACGCATAGTGTTGCAGACCGTCGTCGGTAATCACAATATCCAGCGGAGAGGCGGCCAACAGCGCCTCAACGGCCTCGCGACGTTTGGGTGCAACGGCAACGGGCGCGCCGGTGCGTTGAAAAATCAGGACGGGCTCATCGCCCGCCTGCGTGGTGGTCACGCTTGGCGAGATCACCAGAGGGTAGCGATCCGCCTTTCCGCCGTAGCCGCGCGATACCACACCCNCCCGGTAACCCCGCCGCTGTAACTGTTCGACCAGCCAGATGACGACCGGCGTTTTCCCATTGCCTCCCGCCGTCAGGTTTCCCACCACCGCTACCGGCAAGGGCGCGCGCCACGCATGACGCCACCCCCAGCGATAGCTCAGGCGGATAAACCCGCTGATTACGCCATAGAGCAGCGATAGCGGGATCAACAGCCAGTAGAGCGGCGAGCGACCTGACCAGATGCGGTCAATCATGAGCCAAACTGCATCTTGTGCAACTGTGCATACGCGCCGTCACGGACAATCAAATCGTGATGATTGCCGCGTTCAATGATGCGGCCGTCTTCCACCACCAGAATCTCGTCGGCGTTTTCAATTGTGGAGAGACGGNGAGCGATAACCAGCGCGGTACGATCTTTCTGCAACTCGTCCAGGGCCGACTGAATGGCACGTTCGGATTCGGTATCCAGCGCCGAGGTGGCCTCGTCCAGAATCAGAATCGGACAGTCGCGCAGCAGCGCACGCGCTATCGCGATACGCTGACGCTGTCCGCCGGACAACAGCACGCCGTTTTCACCGATCACGGTATCCAAACCGTTCTCCATCTTACTGATGAAGTCCATCGCATGCGCCATGGTCGCCGCGCGTTCGATATCTTCGCGGCTAAACGACTTGTCGTAGGCATACGCGATATTGTTCGCGATGGTGTCGTTGAACAGGTGCACATTCTGGGACACCAGCGCGACCTGATTACGCAGCGAAGACAGCGTGTAGTCACGCAGATCGTGACCGTCCAAAATGATTTCGCCCGACTGGATATCGTAAAAACGCGTGATGAGATTGGCGATAGTGGACTTACCGGAGCCGGAACGGCCTACCAGCGCGACGGTTTTACCCGGCGGCACATGCAGGCTGATATCGTTCAACGCCAGCGTCTCTTTGCCCGGATAGGCGAAATCGACATGGCGGAATTCCAGGTCGCCTTTAGCGCGCTCAATCACCCGTTTGCCTTTGTCCGTTTCCTGTTCCATATCCAGAATAGTGAACAAGGTCTGGCAGGCGGCCATACCGCGCTGGAACTGCGCATTCACGTTAGTCAGCGACTTCAGCGGACGCATCAGGGTGAACATCGCGGAGAAGACGACCGTGATGGTCCCGGCGGTCAGCGTTTCCATCACGGAGGGGAAGCTGGCGGCATACAGCACAAAGGCCAGCGCCAGCGAGGCAATAAACTGTACGACCGGATCGGAAATGGAGGAGGCAGAGACCATCTTCATGTTCTGCTGGCGCATGCGGTTGCTCACCGAATCAAAGCGCTCCGCTTCCACTTTCTGTCCGCCGAAAATCAGGACTTCCTTATGCCCTTTGAGCATCTGCTCCGCGCTGGTCGTCACCTGCCCCATCGTGTTTTGCATGTTTTTACTGATGTTACGGAAGCGTTTGGACACCAGACGAATGCTGTAGGAGACGATGGGCGCGATCACAATCAAGATCAGCGAGAGCTGCCAGCTGTACCAAAACATCAGTATGAACAGACCGATGATGGAGGCGCCCTCACGAATGACGGTCACCAGCGCGTCCGATGAGGACGCCGCGACCTGTTCGGTGTCGTAGGTGATTCGCGACAGCAACGTCCCTGTGGACTGCTGGTCGAAGAACGAAACCGGCATGCCCATGATGTGGCTAAATAACCGGCGACGCATGTTCATCACGACCTTGCCGGAGACCCATGCCACGCAATAGCTGGAGATGTAGCTGGAGATCCCACGCATCACCATCAGCCCGATAATGGCCAACGGCATCCACACCAGCACGTTGCGGTCAGCCTTGCCGAACCCGTCATCCAACAAAGGCTTGAGCAGCGACAACATCAACGTATCGCTGGCGGCATTCATCACCAGCGCGACGCCTGCGACAAACAACCCCGTCTTGAACGGCGTGATCATCGGCCATAGGCGACGGAATGTCTGCCACGTGGAAAGATCTTGATCATTAATCATGCAATAAACCTGAGCCTATAGAAATAGCCGCCTATATTACCCATTCATGGCCCCGTGAGAAAGACTAAAGGGGAATCATAGCGATATGCGGAAATGAAACCGAGAATGCACTCGCACTGTGATGCGGCGAGTCTTTATCCTGCTTCGACAAATTCCCCTCGAGGCCTGAGGGCTTTCGCGCCTTATAGACGCACGCCGTGAGGCCCTTTCGCGCGGCCCCGAGAAACCGCCCGTGTTATTTCCCTCCCAAACGACAACACGTTGCAATATGGCAGAAATATAAGATTTGTAAGGTGCTTTTAATGACGGCACCGCGCGCCATAAATATATGACGCCCCAGGAGTACGCGTAATGCCGACTTTATTTTTACGCTAATAATATTTGGGAGAAAATATGTTAACCAGACGGCGTTTTTTATTTCTTTCCGCCGGAGTGATGTTAAGCGGATGTCATTCTGAACAAGTCCTGCGTTCGGCAAAAATAAAGACACGCATTGTGGTCGCATCGGACGGGCATTACGGACAGGAAAATACCGCGTACGATCACAACTTCACTCATCTGGTGAAAGAAGTGAATGTGTTCAATGCCGAAAACCCGGTCGACTTTCTGGTGTTCAATGGAGACTTAATTCACAACGAACCGCGTTTTCTTGGTCCGGCCAGAGCGCATCTCGACCGCTTGGACATGCCGTACTTCGTGACGCGCGGGAACCACGATCGCGTGACCGAAGAAGCCTGGGTGGCGCAATTTCATCAGCCGTTCAACCATAGTCGGGTGTGGCGAAACGACGCTTTCCTGTTCATGGATACTTCAGATCTGACAGGAACCTACCGTTGCCCCGATCTGTCGTGGCTTAATGAGAAATTAGATCAGCAGAAAGATCGAGACGGCATCTATCTTTTCATGCACATCAACCCGGTCGGCGCGGCAAAATCCTCGGTTCAGTGCGAGACAATCGCCTCGATTTTATCGGCATATCCCAATGTCAAAGCGGTATTCAACGGGCATGACCACAACCGTGATGAAGTGCTGACCCGCCATCACATTCCCTATATTTTTGACGGGCATGTGGGCGGAAACTGGGGGAAAAATTATCTGGGCTACCGAGTGATTGAAATCAACCACGATCATTCCGTCCTAACCTATATGATGAGCGAAGAGACGGTCATCAATACCGCCACACTCCCCACGTAGGCGAGTTTATAGGTGAGGCTGCCAGATACCTCAGCGCCTCGCGCATTGCTGATGTCGCACCGTCTTGGTGGTCGAGAAGAATTATGATGAAACGATCGCACATCAGGTCGGTTAATCCCTTTGCCGCTCGCTCAGTCAGACCACCCAGCGCCCAGTCAATAACATTGCCGCAGCCCAGCGTAATCCACCGCTATCAACCGCAGTGCATTTTCCCGGTTCGATTAGCCCCCCGACAATGCGAATGCGTCGTCGATAGCCGGACGCCGTCATGACGCTTCAGGATTAACGCCAAAACGCTGGTGATACCAACGTGGGGATATCGCTTCCCGGAAGCCCAAAACCTGCCAGTGCTGGGCGTAAAAGCGGACGCTGAATTGACCCGACGTCGCCGTGTCGTGCCAAGGGTGCGCCATCTGGCGATAGCGCCGCCGAACTTTGACCGACGGCAGTCGCCACGGGTTATAGCGGGAGTTGGATGACGCCGACCATTGCGCCCCCACCGCACGAATGAAGGGCGCAGACGAGGACGTCGCGCTGCCGTGATGCGGCACCTGAAAAATATCAGCCGCCAGCGCCAGCCGCTGGGTGCGCAGTAGTATCGCCTCCGTTTTCGCCTCCACATCGCCGGTGAGCAGAACCCGAAACCGACCGTCGTCGACCGCGACGACGCAGGAGTCATTGTTTCCCGCATTAAGCGTCATCCGCGGCGGCCATAGCACGCTGAAACGCAATCCCTGCCACTGCCATCGCTGTCCTTGCAGGCACGGCTGGTGTCCTGATCTCGCCATCGGGCTAAACACCTGAACGGCGGGAAACTGTCGCTCCAGTTCCACCAGTCCGCCGCGGTGGTCCTGATGAGCGTGGCTCACGATAATCCGCTCCAGTGCCACCCCCCGCCACCTGAGATAAGGCACGATTTCTCGGCTCGCCATATTTCCGCCCGCCCAGCTCGCGCCCGTATCGTACAACACGGCTTTGCCGTTTCGTTCAATCACGACGGCAAGCCCGTGACCGACATCCAGCATATCCACTCGCCACAACGGCGCTGGCGCTTTCGGTCGGAGGAGCAGGATCAGCAACAGGCTGATCACGCTAAGCGGCGCATAGCGCCACCAGGCAAAACGCCAGATCGCCACCGCCAGCCATCCCGAGAGACTCCACGGCAACGCCTGCTCCCCTAATGACCACCATCCGGAAGGCAGCGCCGCCAGCGGCGCGAACACGCCCGTCAGCGAGCGGTCGGCCAACCACCAAAACACCGCGCTTGATGTCGGGCTGAAAGACAGCAACAGCGCAATCAAAACCAGCGGCGTAGTCACAAAGGACACCAGCGGCACGGCCCATAAATTTGCTGGCAGAGACGTCAGGCTGACGCCGTGAAACAACGCGACCTGTAACGGCAGGAGTAATAACGTCATGCCCGCCTGTAAATGCAGCCAACGGAGCCAAACCCAGCGTTTAGGCCGCAGGAAAACACGAGGCAGCGGCGCCCACTGATACCAAAAAATCAGCGCCGCCACCGCGAGACTCGATAACCAAAAGCTGTCCGATAACACGCTTAGCGGATCGGCGGTTAGAATCAGGGCCCCGCACCCAAGCCACACCTGCCACGGCGTACAGCTTACACCCGTCAACCGCAACAGCGTCCACACGCATAACGCCAGACCGGCCCTGACCGCCGGCGGATTCCCCCCCGCCAACCAGACATAGCTCAGGGCGGCAAATAGTCCGACGATCAACGGAAAGCGATAGCCGATACGATGTACCGGAAACAAGCATTGGGCGCCCCGCGCGATCCCCCAGCCGAACAGCGCCGCCAGCGAGATATGCAATCCGGAGATCGCCATCAGATGCATCGTGCCCGTCTGGCGCAGAAGGGCCTGGGTATCGTCATCCACGGTGGCCATTTCCCCCAGCGTCAACGCTAACAGGATGGAGCGCCACGGCAGGTGTTCAGTCTGACGCTCCACCGCCGTCACGATGCCCTGCCGAACCCCGCAGCGCGCATCCAGCACCGCCGCGCTTTGTACGCTTCCCGTCAGCGTTTGTCGGCGGGCCAACGACCAACGCTGGCTGTCGAATCCGCCTTCGTTCAGCCGACTGTGCACGGGTCGCAGTTGTAGCCTCAGTTGCCAGCGTTGCCCGCCGCACCACGTGTTCATCGCCGTTGCCGGGTTCAACCGGACCGAGACCGGAGGAAACAGCCAGCGTTCATTGACCCGAATCAGACGCACCACCGGGGCGGCTTCCGGCAACGCACTAAGGCGCACGCTGGTGATGTCCACCTCAGCCGTTACCTGCCGCGAGGTCAGGTCCGCCGTCTGGTCGACGGCCTGCCCAGCGTTGTAGCATCCCCAGACCAGCGCGAATACCGCTAAGCCCAAGGCCCGCAAACGCTTGGGAAGGTAACGGTAGGCCGGGATCAGCGCCGTCAGCCCTCCTAACAAGACGGCGGGGGGCGGGATTTGCGGCAACCACAACAGCGGTAAAATTCCGCTTACCAGCGCAAGCGCCATGACATTCAGCGACATAGTAAAGCGGCACTCCCTGACCGTTTCGCCGCCGGTCGGACGGCGTTTTCATCCCTCCATCCAGTCTATTTTTCATTGTGCTGGAAGCACAGCGGCCGGTGATTGAAGCGCGGGGCGTCGCGCAAAGATAAATGTCATTTCATGCAACGGCGGTTGAGTGAGAAACGTAGTCAGGCAGTCAGGCAGTCAGGCAGTCAGGCAGTCAGGCAGTCAGGCAGTCAGGCAGTCAGGCAGTCAGGCAGTCAGGCAGTCAGGCAGTCAGGCAGTCAGGGGAATGCGTGGAGAAACAGGAGGCAAGCGCCTATTTCATCGCGATCAGCCTCTCACAACCGCTCAAGCCAAAGGGTCAAGCGCCTATCACCACGCTAAGGTCGCTTCGCGCCCCCTTCCCTCCATCGGAGTTAGCGTGGGTGTGTTTTTCCGTATGAGAAGCCGACAGAGACGCTTTGATCGTGTTTGTCTCATCGCCTGCAGTGGCGACGGACTATGATGACGCAACCTCTGTGCCGCTAGCCACTATCTCTTACGCGGAGCGAGCAAGCCGAAGTGCGCGCCTTAGGGGTGTATCGCGAGCAGACAAAAAAAAGGATCGCCGAAGCGATCCCTTGGATACGTGATGAAACGGGTTATTTGGTCTCAGCGGCCGATTTAATTTCGCCCATTTCTTTAATTTTGCGTGACAGTTCACGGCGTTCTTTCGACAGATCCGCGTTTTTGATGATGTACTCATCAACACGGTCTTCATAGTCGCTGCGCATGTTAGCGATGATGTTCTGAATATCATCAATCGACATACCCGGCTTGATGTATTCGCTCAGGTTGTCCAGCAGCAGCACACGTTTCTGGTTATCACGAATTTTCTTTTCGTTATCGGCGATTTCACGCTGCAGCTTGTTTTTACGACGGAATGTACGCACAAACGCCAATACGTCCTGGAAACACGGTTTGTTGTTACCCTTATCCATTTTCTACCCTTACTTAACTCATATTAAGATTCAAGATGCGGAAACCGCCCGTGCTAAACATACAGGTTAGCAGTTCTCATCGACAAGTCGGTATGGACGGAGTGCAGTCCCTGCCGGATGCCAACGGCGATTACAGATGAGCTTGTTTTATCATTGTTTTCACTTTCTTTCATCCGCTTTCCCCTCCGCTTGCCGCATGACGGCGTGGCATAGCGCCTGACCGCCCACTCTTCATACAATTTTGACAAGGTGGCTCACGGCGTCTTAGCGCGCCTGCGGCGGCATGCCTCCCTGCGCTTCTCCTCGCCTCGCATAGCCTTTACCGACTTCGCGCTTTCATGCCATTCCCGCGCTCATCACAACGCCGTCATGGGCCGTCGGCGTCAAATTGTTCGGTGAACGATTATTTTAAAAAGAGGCGTGGTCCATCGCAATTCATTATTACGCCCGCACGGAAAGGCGGTAACAAACCGAAACAAAAAATGAGGTGTCATTATACTTCCGCGTCTTCTAAACATTATTTAGGGTCCACGCCGCAATCCTTTCTCTATCTTTCCGGCAATCAATAATTTATCTCGAGAAATATTATCAGGCGCTATAAATCATCGAAAATGGATTAATTCGACATGTTCAGTGCCGTTATCCGGAAATAAATAACAACGCCTATCACACTATTTTCCCGCTCACGGGCGCATGATTTTTTCATGCAAAGGAATCACAGAGAGGCAAGCAAGTGAATGTGAACTTTTTCGTCACCTGTATTGGTGACGCGCTGAAAGCAAAAATGGCGCAAAACTCGGTATTACTGCTCGAAAAACTGGGATGTACCGTCCACTTTCCTCAAAAACAGGGCTGCTGCGGCCAACCGGCGTTAAACGCCGGATATACCGCCGATGCCATTCCGGGGATGAAAAACCTGATCGCCGCGCTGGAAGACAATGACGACCCGATTATTTCCCCGGCTGGCTCCTGTACCTACGCCATCAAAAGCTATCCCGATTATTTGAAGGATGAACCTGAGTGGGCCAAACGCGCGGCTCACGTCGCCGACAGAATCTATGATCTGACCTCTTTCATCGTCAATACCCTCAACGTCGTGGATGTGGGCGCAACCTTGCCCGGCAAGGCGGTTTATCATCCCTCCTGCAGTTTGTTTCGCAAACTGGGCGTTCAGCGCGAGCCGATGACGTTACTAGAGCACGTCAATGGGTTGGACATCGTCCCGTTTCCTTTATCCGAAACCTGCTGCGGTTTTGGCGGCACGTTCTCCGTCAAAATGGCGGAAATATCCGGTGAAATGGTGAAAGAAAAGGTCAGTCACATGATGGAAGCTAACCCCGATTACCTTATCGGCGCCGACGTCAGTTGCCTGATCAACATTGGCGGTCGCCTCCATCGCGAAGGCAAATCCGTGAAAGTCATGCACATCGCCGACGTGCTGATGAGCCACTAAGGAGCCCACATGTATCTCAAAACCAGCGACGTCCCGTTTCATGAACGGATCCGCGAACAGATTGACGATGCCGTCATGCGCAAAGCGGTGGCGATGGCTCAAGAGCGCATCGGCGCCAACCGACAAATCATGGTCGACGACCTCGGACACTGGGAAGCGTGGCGCAGCCGTGGCGAACAGATTCGGCGGCACGTGCTCGAAAACCTGGACGCCTACCTGTATCAGCTCTCCGAGAATGTGACGAAAAACGGCGGACACGTCTATTTTGCCTCCACCAAAGCGCAAGCGACGGACTATATCCTGACCGTCGCGAAACAGAAGCGGGCAAAAAAGATCGTCAAATCCAAGTCGATGGTCACCGAGGAGATCGGCCTCAATGCCGCGCTTCAGAGCGCCGGATTGAGCGTCATCGAAACCGATCTGGGCGAATACATTTTGCAGCTCGCCCACGATGCCCCGTCCCATGTGGTGGTTCCCGCTATTCATCGTGATCGTCATCAAATCCGCAAAATTCTGCATGACACGCTCGGCTACACCGGGTCGGAAACCCCGGAGGCGATGACGCTGTTTATTCGCGAACAGATGCGTCCGCAGTTTTTTAGCGCGGATATCGGCATCACCGGATGTAATTTTGCCGTCGCCGAAACCGGGTCGGTATGTCTGGTCAGTAACGAGGGCAACGCGCGGCTGTGCACCACCCTGCCGAAAACGCACATCGCCGTCATGGGCATGGAGCGTCTCGCGCCGACGTTCGAGGAAGTGGACGTCCTGATTACGCTACTGGCTCGCAGCGCGGTCGGCGCTCAGCTAACCGGCTACAACACCTGGCTGACGGGGCCAAGGGAAACCGGCAACGTCGATGGCCCAGAGGATTTTCATCTGGTGATCGTCGATAATGGACGGTCGGCCGTGCTCGGTTCGGAATTCCGCGACATCTTGCACTGCATCCGCTGCGGCGCCTGTATGAATACCTGTCCTGCTTATCGTCATATCGGCGGTCACGGCTATGGTTCCATCTATCCCGGCCCGGTCGGCGCCGTACTGTCTCCGCTGCTGGGCGGCTACGCCGACTTTAAAGATCTGCCTTACGCCTGCTCGCTGTGTTACGCCTGTAACAGCGTGTGCCCGGTCAAAATCCCACTGGCGCAGCTGATCCTTAAGCATCGCCGCAAGATGGTCGAGGCGGGCCTTCCTCCCAAAGCCGAACAGGTGGCGACGCGCATGTTTACCTATGCCAACAGTCACCCAACACTGTGGAAAGTCGGGATGGTGAGCGGCGCTCACGCCGTCAACTGGTTTATCAAAAACGGCAAAGCGCCCTTAAATATCGGCGCCATCGGCAAGTGGACGGAAGCACGCGATCTGCCGCAGGGCGACGGCGAGAGCTTTCGCAGCTGGTTCAAGCAACATCAGGCGAATAAAGAGGAGAAGCAGTGATGGGAAATGCCAATCGCGACACGTTCCTGGCCCAGATAGCCCAACAGTTGGGGCGTCCGGTGCGCCATCAGCCCGCCGCCGTACCGCCCCCGGTTTGCCGCTATGAGAAGACGCGGCTGGCGGATCTCACTCTTCAGCAGCGCTGCGACGCCTTCGTCAAACTGGCGCAAGAGACCCTCAAGGTCACCTGCCGACTGACCCGCGAGCAAGACGCCCCGGCAGCCGTGCGCGAACTCTGCCAGCACTCTCTTCAGGATCATGAAAACAACGACGATCGGCATGGAAACCGGACCGCCGTGATGGTGAGCGGAGATGCTCGCTTACAGACGTTGGGGATCACCTCCGCGTTGCAGGAGGCTTTTTCGGCGCAGGTGNGGGATGCGTCACAGGGCGAGGTGAATATTCACGCCGCTGAGCAGGCCGACGTCGGCGTCGTGTTCGCCGAATACGGGCTGACAGAGTCCGGCGGCGTCGTTCTGTTTTCCGCCCCCGAACGCCCCCGTTCACTGAGCCTGCTGCCCACTTCCTCGATTTTCGTGGTGCGCAAAAGTACGCTCCTGCCCCGCGTCGCTCAGTTGGCGGAGCGTCTGCATCAGAAGGCGCAGTCCGGAGAACGCATGCCGTCCTGCATCAATCTGATCGGCGGTCCCAGCTCTACGGCCGACATCGAGCTAAGCAAAGTGATCGGGGTACACGGCCCGGTCAACGCCGCTTATCTCATCATTGAGGATGACTAACCTCTGACGCCGTGCGTCCCGGCGGTCAGACCGGGACATTTCCCCCCTGACGACACCGATTACCCCCCGCCGGCTTCTGCCGGACGACGATATGGTTTACCATTGCCGCCATGTCACGTTTCGCTTACCGGCGTCGCAAGCGAAACCTCCTCATCCGCACCCGACGCGCCCGATGCATGCGTATCCGGCGAGTCCTTGCCATCGACAGAGAAACCGCGTGTCTAACAAATCCAGCACTCCGACCTTTTTCATCCACGACTATGAGACCTTCGGCAAGCATCCGGCCCGGGATAGACCCGCGCAGTTTGCTGGCGTACGCACCGATATGGACTTCAATATCATCGGTGAACCGCTGGTTATTTACTGTCAGCCGACGGACGACTATCTGCCGGAACCGGAAGCGGTGCTCATCACCGGCATCACGCCACAGGTTGCCAAGAGCAAAGGCGTATGCGAGGCGGAATTCGCGCGTCAGATCCACGATGCTTTCAGCGTGCCCGGCACCTGTATTCTGGGCTACAACAACATTCGTTTTGATGATGAAGTCAGCCGCAACATTTTCTACCGTAACTTCTACGATCCCTACGCCTACAGCTGGAAAAACGGCAACTCACGCTGGGATCTGCTTGATGCGCTGCGCGCCTGTTACGCGCTGCGGCCGGAAGGGATCGTCTGGCCGGAAAATGACGACGGCCTGCCCAGTTTCCGACTTGAACACCTGACCCAGGCGAACGGCGTCGAACACACGCACGCCCATGACGCGATGTCCGACGTTTTTGCTACGATCGCCATGGCCAAACGGCTGAAAACCGCGCAGCCCAAACTCTTCGACTATCTGTTCCAGCTGCGTAACAAGAATAAGGTTAACGCGCTAATTGATATCCCGAATATGAAACCGCTGATGCACGTTTCAGGCATGTTCGGCGCGGCGCGTGGCAATACCAGCTGGATTGTTCCGCTTGCCTGGCACCCGGAAAATCGTAATGCGGTGATCATGTGCGACTTGGCGGGCGATATCTCGCCGCTGCTGGAGCTGGAGCCGGATGAACTGCGCACGCGGCTATACACCAAGCGCGACCAGCTGGAAGCAGGTCAGTCTCCCGTCCCGCTTAAACTGGTGCAGATTAACAAGTGTCCCGTGCTCGCGCCCGCCAGCACGCTGCGACCGGAAGATGCGGCGCGGCTGGGGATTGACCGACAGCACTGTCTCGGTAACCTGCAACGTCTGCGTCAACACCCGCTGGTGCGGGAAAAAGCGGTGGCACTGTATGCCGAGGCGCCCGCCTTCGCCGTCGCCGATGATGTGGATCTTCAGCTGTACGACGGCTTTTTCAGTGACGCTGACCGGGCGGCCATGACCATTATTCAGGAAACGTCGCCGCAAAACCTGCCCGCGCTCGACCTGAAATTCGCCGACGGCCGCATTGCAGAACTGCTTTTCCGCTATCGCGCCCGCAATTACCCCGCCACGCTGGATGACCGCGAGCAGCAGCGCTGGCTGCAGCACCGCAAAGAGGTCTTTACCCCGGAACGTCTGGAGACCTATCTGAATAATCTGCAAGAGCTGTATCAGCTGCATCAGGATGATGAGAAAAAGTCACAGCTGCTCAAGTCGCTGTTTGCCTATGCGCAGCAGGTAGTGGGATAACGCGGGACTGACGCGGATAAAGCCGACGTTGCCGCCGCGGGATACCGCCTAAATGAGATAACCCGCCCGCCAGCGAAATTTGGGGCGGGCTAATTCAACAGGCGGAAGGCTCAACGCACCACGCCTTCGCACTTCCAGCGGTGCAAGTGTTCACGGTCCAGTCTTGGCTACCGTCATAGGCGTCGAAACAGATTTTATAAGCTCGCCGTTCAGGCGAGTTGCCGGCCGTAGTCCGCCCTCGCCTGCTTTACAAGCCAGAAGCTGGATGGCAAGGATAAGGGCGGCGATGTCGCGGGAGACGTCGCATTGCCACGCCTTGCCGCCCCCCACCTCCCGAAACCAAAGCGCAGCCCGTAGGCTGCGTTTTCGCTATGGTCAACGTTCAGTCACCGGAAGCAGCATATCGCCGCCGACGCGCCTCGCGAGGTGCTACCGTGGCTTCTTTTCTGATGACGGCTGCCAGTGGGCAACGAGTGCAAGCAGTCCCGGAAAGCGAGCTTCAAGGTCCTCGCTGCGCAGCCGACTCCGCCGCTCCAGCCCATACTGCCGCTGGCGGATGACCCCCGCTTCGCGCAACGCCTTGAAGTGATGAGTCAAAGACGACTTGGGGCGGTCGAACCCGAACCAGCCGCATGGATGATCGTATGCCTGCGCCTCCAGCATCAGCTTGCGCACGATGGTCAGGCGTAGGGGGTCGGCCAGAGCGCCGAGGATGGTTTCGAGGCGCAGGTCCGCGATATCCGGTTCTGGCAACGGGTCAGGCAGATTGGCGGGTTCGCCGCCTGCCGCAACCGATTCGGTTTTATTGACAGTGCTCATGGGCTGATTGTAGCAATTGCACATGATTTATCGAACAGGTTTGTTCCCTCGCTCAGACTGGGAGCTTCGGTGATCCATTCGAGGGACAACCGCGATGACGGCAATGCTTCGCTCCGACGTTCCCCTGTGTGATCGGCGACCTTGACGTCGAAAAGACCGCTCGGATCGCGCCCCATGATGAGGTCCGACAGCACTAAGCGGCGCTTATCACGCCTCCCTGCAGCACACTTCAACCACCGTTGAACCACATCAAGCGGGCGGCTGCGGGCGAGTTCCGCACCGCGGCCGGTGATTCGGTGATGGAGACATCGGCCTGAAACTGCACCGAATTAGGGTCCGTCAATAGTCGCCGTCGAGCGGTGAGATTACCATCCGACCTCCTCACGACAATGCGCCACGCCGAAGCCGTGAGTGGCAGCGATATCGAGCATCGCGCGGAGCCATGGCGCCGTCCTGTAGCGGACCCAGTCGCAACGGTGTTTCCAAGCACGATTCGAGTCAGTCAATCCCTGTCAGTAGCAAACCTTGTCAGTACCAAATCATGTTGCTGTACGAGTTTTATCGAACTATAGTTATACCGTTAAGTACGAAAAAACTCGTATAGGAGATCCTTGTGTCTGTCCCTCTGATGATCGTCGCCCNCCCCGCTCTTTCGACGTCTCGTATCAATGCCGCGCGTATTGCCGCGTCGTGGCAGGCGCCGAGCATTGCTGCACATGACCTGTACGGTCACGATCCCGATGAAACGATCAACGGACAGGCCGAACAGCACCGGCAGTCATCGCATGAGCGCGCCAACCTGCCTTTTGCTTTCCACGGGGACAACCGCCCGCCGCTGTTGATGGATTGGCCGGCTAGTGTTGCCGAACATGGCCGGGCCTACGGACACCGTGCGGATGTCCTCAAAGGCAAGCCACGGGGCAGCGAGGTGTCCACCGAGTTAACCCCCAAGGTCTCTCGTAAAGATGGCCGGAACGGACGAGCTATAAGCGAGCTGACCCGCCCGTTCGAAGGCCGCGCCTTGCGCATGAACAAGCACTATTTGCCAAGCTGCTTGCGCTATGGCGCGAGTGACATCGACGCCCCGCCACGGGTTGCCAATACCCTGGCGCATTGCACGCATGAGCGGCAAGGCGAAGGGGATTCCCAATGAAATCCGCACCTGTGCCAACCGCCCTCTGGGCCGCCGGAGGTGTCGTGACGGCCGTGCTCATGCTGTCCAACTCGCCGACGCCGCTGTATTTGCATTGGCAGCAGCAGCTCGGCTTCTCATCGGGCATGCTGACGGTCATCTTCGCGCTCTACATTGCGGGTTTGCTGGGGACGCTGCTTGTCGCCGGCCAGCTCTCCGATCGCTACGGACGCAAACTCGTCCTCATACCCGGACTGTTGGCGGCCTTGGTGGCGTGTCTGCTATTCGCTTCGGCCAGCTCTATTGTGATGCTGGCGATAGGCCGGCTCTTGACGGGTATCGCCGTGGGCGTGATTGTCTCGGCGGGCATGGCGGCGGTGGTCGATGTAGGGGGTGCCGAACACAAGCGATTGGCGGCGCTCCTGGCTTCGGTGGCGATGGTGCTGGGCGCCGGGCTGGGGCCATTGCTGGCCGGGGGACTTGCACAAACTCTGGCGCAGCCGGTGCTGCCGATTTTCGGCGTTGAAATGCTGGTACTGCTTTGTGCGCTGGGCATCGTAGGGTGGCTGCCGCTGCGGCGTCCGGTCGCCTCCGGCCCCGCACGGATTCGCCTGCCCGCGGTGCCGGAGGCCAATCGTCGTCAGGTCGCCTGCGGCATCGCCACCTTCGGCCCCGGCATCACCGCCACGTCTTTCGTATTGTCGCTGGGGCCTTCGTTGCTGTCGCTTCTGCTCGACGAGCGTAGTCCACTGCTGGCCGGTGGAATGGCCTGTGCAATGTTCCTGACCGCCACCGGCGTGCAGTTCGCCGTGCGCCGGTGGCCGATACCACGCATCTTCGCCGCCAGCGCTGCGGCGACGGTGCTGTCGATGGTTGGGTTGGCGCTGGCCATACATGCCTCACTGGTGCTGGCGTTGGTCGCGTCCGCGCTGCTCGCTGGCGCCGGTCAGGGGTTGGGCCAACTGGGCGGCTTAACCCTGATCGGCCTGCATGTCCCGGACAGCCATCGCGCGCAAGCCAACGCCGTCCTCAACATCGGTGGCTACATCCCGGCCGGCTTGCTACCGGTGGCGGCGGGCTACCTGGTGGATACGGTGGGATTGGCGTCGGGGGCCACACTGTTCGCGCTGGTGCTAACGGCCGCGGCGCTGGCGGGCGGCATCTGGGCTACGCGGCAAGCAGGTCACTGAACCCTCGACGGAGGACAGAACTAGAGCGTTGCGCCGTCGCCGCGGCTTTCAGTTCGTCGCCGACGCAAAACGTTCCGCCCGCGCGGCAGAGCAAGCAATAAAAAACAGCCGCCGGGGATCACTCCCTCGGCGGCCGTTTTAACGTCAGGCTCACGTGGCAGAATTAGCCAATGTCTTCACTGCACTGCGGAACCGGCTGTTTAAAGCGGCGGGTCACCATCGCCAGATACAGCAGGCCAATCGCAGCCCAGACCAGTCCCAACGTCATCGACGTCTCTTCGAGATTCAACCACAGCGCGCCGACAGCCAGCGCGCCCAAGACCGGCAACAGCAGATAATGGATGTTGTCTTTTAGCGTCTTGTTGCGGCCTTCACGAATGTAGAACTGGGAAATGACGGACAGGTTGACGAAGGTAAACGCCACCAGCGCGCCGAAGTTGATCAACGCCGTGGCCGTCACCAGATCAAAACATACCGCCGACAGCGCAATGACGCCCACCAGCAGCACGTTCAGAGCGGGCGTCCGCCATTCCGGGTGGATGTAGCCGAAGAAACGCTCCGGGAAAACGCCGTCGCGGCCCATAACATACATCAAGCGGGAAACGCCCGCGTGGGCCGCCATCCCGGACGCCAATACGGTGACGCAGGAGAATACCAGCACCACAGACTGGAACAGTTTGCCCGCGACGTAGAGCATGATTTCCGGCTGAGACGCATCCGGATCGTGGAAACGAGAGATGTCCGGGAAGAACAACTGCAAGAAATAGGAGACCACGATGAAGATAATGCCGCCGATCAGCGCCGTCAGGAAAATGGCTTTCGGGATCACACGGCCCGCGTCCGGCGTCTCTTCCGACAGGGAGCTGATGCCGTCAAAGCCGAGGAAGGAGAAGCAGAGTATCGTTGCCCCGGTAATCATCGGCACGACCTGTGCGTTCTCGGACCAGAACGGTTTGCTGCTCACCAGCGTGCCCGCGCCTTCGCCGCCGGAAATCCCGTGGATCACCAGTGTCAGGAAGACCGCCATAATCGCCACCTGGACGACCACGATCACCGAGTTGAGGTTCGCGACGATGTTGATGCCGCGCAGGTTGAAGAGCGTCATTAACCCCACCAGCGCCGCCACGAAGATCCAAGACGGCACGCCGGGGAAGATCGCTTCCAGATAAATTTTGGCGAGCAGGATGTTGATCATAGGCATGAACAGGTAGTCCAGCAACGATGACCATCCCACCATGAAACCAATGTGCGGACTTATCGCTTTCTGCGCGTAGGTATAGGCCGAGCCCGCGGACGGGAATCGACGCACCAGTTTTCCGTAGCTTACCGCCGTGAACAGAATGCCGGTCAGGGCAAAGGCGTAGGCGGTCGCCACGTGGCCATCCGTCAGGCCGGAAACAATGCCGAAGGTGTCAAAAATGGTCATGGGCTGCAAATAGGCGAGCCCCATCATCACAACTTGCCAGAGCGTCAGTGTTTTTCTTAGTTGTACTCGTTGGCTGGAAACCGCTGCATTATGCGACATGACGCATCCCTCCGTTGCCGGCAATAGACGTACGGGTCAGGGATGTCGCGTATCTATTGGACATAGGAAGGCGGTGAGAAACGGTGTGATTTGACATAGATGAAGACAGGTTGCCGCCGTCAATGGATGCTGACGCACGATCGAAGAAAGTCGACGCCGCTACGGCGCCATAGTCGCTGCTCACACAGCGTAAACCGGCGGGCACCGGTACTGCTACAACAGATTGCCCCATTTCACATATTCCTCTTTCTGCCTTCGTGGCAGCCTGGTCTGATATCGTTCCGGCACGAGGTCCGGCCCCTTCATTAAGAAAAGAAAGTCTCAAAAAAATANCCGACGCTATTAACGTCGGTTATTTCAGGGCGCGTATTCTGCCGGAGAGGGGGGCAAGAGACAAGACTTTGCGCCGCCGCAGGAGTTATTTAAATTAAGTCACCGAAAACATCTCGATAATGGCTCGCCAGTCGCAAAAAATCACAGGACACGTTTTCTTTTTTCGTGCTGTTCCAGTTCCAGCGCGGTGATCACCTGTTGCAGGCTCCGCTCCTGCCCGGGCGTCAGGCACGGGAACTTGAAGCTGAGCCGCTGTACCTTTTTCACTTCGCCTTTGGCGCCGACAATACGACTGACCGCATGGCTGATGAATTGTACGTCGATGCTGAATTCTCCATAGGTGCCCAGCTCCAGCGTGACGTTTTCCAGAATCTCACCCTGCCCCAGCTGTTCAGCGACGTCTTCCTGTTCGCTCAGCAGGCACACCCCGCCCAGCGAAAGATCTTTGATCGTGAATTGGAAACGACGCTCATCCGGCAGACTGCCGCGGCAGAACATCGGCGGCCAGGCCGGAGACGTAATACGAAAATAGTTGCGGCGCTGGATGCGATAGAGGTCGGCGGGAATGTTGGCGCGGAATGCCGGGAATCCCTCGTAATCGATTCTGGATACCCCGTTCGCATTGAATTCCACCTTCGCGCCCGCCGGTTCGGCGACGAAATACATCTCCGGGTCCAGGACGTCACTCCCTTGCGACGTGCCGCCAAGGTCGAAGATAAAGGTATTGTCGTCCGGCTGAACGTCCAGAATATTGCTGATGAAATGACCTCGAGAGTGGTTCACCATCAGAGCCGTATTATTTTTCTGCAGCTCGCGTAGCGTCGCGCAAATCGCCAGTTTATTTCTCTTCAGAAATTGTTCTTTTTTGGTTTCGTCCATTTTGTCCATCCCAGAGTTAAATCATTACCGAGACAAATCAGTCCCAATAAGTCTCAGCTTAGAGTTATACGTAGGATATCGTCCGTTGCGTCCCCAACTTTACGTTGGATTGACATTATAGGGGTTTATTAACAGATTTATTCGGCGGGATAGTGATGTAACAACCAGGTCAGCGCCAGAAGATCGGCCGTGCCGCCGGGGCTGAGATGACGTTCGGTCAAGGCGCGGTCCATTGCCTGCAAACGGGAAAGGGTGACGCCCTGCGCCAATAAATCGGCCGCGTAGCGCTGAACGAACGCTAGTCCCGCCATTCCGCCGCGTGATACGACGTTGGTATCCGGATTGTGCGCCATCAGCACCACCAGCGTGTGCAACAGCGCCATTTCCTGATCGTATTCGCCAAGCGCCTGTCGATAGGCTGGCAGTGCCAGCCGGGTCACCGTTTCAAAGCCGCTGGCGGCCTCTCCCCGAGCGCCGGTCAGGCCATAGCGCTGGAACAACCGTTCTCCGGCCGTCGCCGCTCGATGGGAAAGCGACAGCTCGTCACGCACCAGATCGCGACACATGTTCGCCACGGTTTGGCATAAACTTCGCTGCGTCAGCGCCACACCGTTCGCAGCCAGCCAGCCCGCGGCGCTGCACAGCAGTCCGCAGGCAAAGATCCCGCCTTTGTGCGTGTTGACACCGTGCGTCGCCGCGAGCATGGCCTGCTCGCAAGCCATGCCGACAGGACGAACCTGCATTAACAACTGCTTAGGCGACACGTCCGCATGGGCATAGCCCACGTCGATGAAGCGACGCAGCCAAGGCGTGATCGCGCCGATGCTTTTCTCAAACAGCGGAACGTCCATGTCGTGGTGCGCGCCGTTGTTCGCCCGGTCCACCAGACCCGGTTTCGGCGTCAGCATGACCTCCACCGTCAGCGCTTGTACGACCCACCGGTCGATATCCGGTACAGGCAGCGCGACGCGAGCGCCAGCCGAGGAAACGTCAGTCTGCGCCAACGGAGCGTCAGCCAGCGGCAAAATAGGCATTTAGCCTCTCCTCGATCCGGGCGATGACGTCGGGCAACGGATGCCGCCGCGAACGCGCGCAGACATGGGCTGGCTCATCGCACAACAAACAGCGGCGACCGGCGCGATCGAGACCCGCGCGGTTGAGCGGCCCGGACGCCGGGCAGAAGACGTCGAAGTCCCACAGCCGCCCGAGCGGATGCGTGTCTTCGAGGGCTACGGCGGCACGCTTAATCGCCAGCGCATCGCCATCCACCACCCAGAATCCTTCCGCCCCCGTCTCCTGCCAGTGCAGCTGATGTTCCGCCACCTGCCAGCCCTGTTCACGGCTTAAGGCAGCAAACGCCGCCACGGCCTCTTCCATCGCGCGGCGATACAGCGGCGAGTCCTTGACTGGCCCAGGCGTCACCAGCGTCAGCGACACCAACGGGGCATGATGCTTTGCCAGCAGCGCCTGCTGCCGGGCGGCTCTTCGCTCTTTCGCCGCCAGCAGGCGTTCCAGCGAAACCGTTGCGGGCGACGTCGCCGTCACGTTACTCATCGTCCTCTTTCACCTGACGCACGACGTCGATGACGCTACCGTCGCGATAGCGGATCACCCCGACAATGCGGTCGTGAAATGCGATCGGTTTCGGCTCGCCCACCAGCGCGACCGCACGCTCGTACAGCGCTTCGATCGGCATTACGGTCAGTCCGGCGGCTGTGAGTCGTTCTGCCACTTCGGGCCGCGCCGGATTCACCGCAATCCCATGATCGGTCACCAGGACGTCAATACTTTCGCCCGGCGTCACGCAGGTGGTGACATGACGCACAACCGTCGGAATACGGCTACGGATCAACGGCGCGACGATAATCGTCAGGTTGGCCGCCGTCGCCACGTCGCAGTGTCCGCCGGAAGCGCCGCGCATTACGCCGTCGGAGCCGGTGATGACGTTGACGTTGAAGTCCAGATCGATTTCAAGCGCGCTCAGGATCACGACATCCAGCTGATCGCAACACGCCGCCTTGGAGGTCGGGTTAGCGTAAACGTTGGTCGAGATTTCAACATGGTTGGGATTGGTCGCCAGCGAGGCCGCCGCGTTGGCATCGAAGCATTGCGTATCCAGCAGTTTCTCGATCAGCCCTTTTTCATGCAGGTCGACAATGCTGCCGGTGATACCGCCGAGAGCAAAGCGCGCCACGATGTTCTGCTTCTGCATCCGGTCTTCGAGGAAGCGGGTGCAGGCGGTGGAGGCCGCGCCGGAGCCGGTCTGGATAGAGAAACCGGGTTTGAAATAGCCGGAATGTTCAATCACATCCGCGGCGGAACGGGCGATCAGCAGTTCACGAGGGTTGCTGGTCACGCGCGCGGCCCCCACGCTGATTTTCGCCGGATCGCCGACCTCTTCGACCTGCACGATGTAGTCCACCTGATCCTGCACGATGCTGGCGGGCATATTGGGGAACGGCACCAGACTTTCGGTCAGCAGCACGACGTTGCGGGCGAACTCCGCATCCACCATCGCATAGCCCAGCGAGCCGCAGCGGGATTTACCGTCCGTCCCGTTGGCGTTGCCGAACTCATCGCTGCACGGCACGCCCAGAAAGGCGATGTCTATCTTCAGCTCGCCGCTTTGCAGCAGATGCACCCGGCCGCCGTGAGAGTGGATCTGCACCGGCTCTTTCATCAAGCCGTGCGACACGGCGTCTGCCAGCTTACCGCGCATGCCCGAGGTGTAAATTTGGCTAATGACGCCGTTGCGGATGTGTTTGACCAACGGCGCGTTGCAGCTCATCAACGAGCTGGAGGCCAGCGTCAGGTCTTTGAATCCCATCTCCGCCAGCGTATCCATCACCTTGTTGATTACCTTATCCCCTTCACGGAAATGGTGATGGAAGGAGATAGTCATACCGTCTTTCAAACCGCTTTTGACGACGGCTTCTTGCAAATCGGCGCACAGCTTACGCTCATGCTTCTGAGTCAAGTCGTTCAGCCACGGGGTGTTATGGTTGGCGTCGACGAACGGCTGTAACGCGTTTTTATCTGGAAACTGCTGACGCAGCGCTTCAATAATGTTGCTCATGATCAAATCCTGTCATTGCTGAAAAAAGGCCGACGTTTACTTACGCACACCGGATGCCTGGGCGCGTTCCACTACCCGGCGGGCATGGTCGATAATCGGCGCGTCAATCATCTTGCCGTTGAGCGAGATGACGCCCAGTCCAGCGCGTTCGCCCTCTTCCGCCGTCTTGATCACCAGTTGGGCGTAGTCCACCTCATCCTGTGTCGGCGCGTAAGCGTTGTGCAGCAATTCAATCTGACGCGGGTTAATCAGCGATTTCCCGTTGAAGCCCAGTTTGCGGATCAGCTCGACCTCACGCAGGAAGCCCTCTTCATCGTTCACGTTGGAGTACACCACGTCGAACGCGTCGATACCGGCCGCACGAGCGGCGTGCAGCACGGCACAGCGAGCATAGAACAGCTCGGTGCCGTCGCCGCGTTCCGTCTGCATATCCATCACATAGTCGAAGGCCGCGAGCGCGATGCCGATCATGCGCTGGGAGGACCGCGCGATAGATACCGCATTGATCACGCCGACGGCGGATTCGATGGCCGCCATGATGCGCGTCGATCCCACTTCTCGACCACACGCTTTTTCAATGCGCACCAGATGCTGTTCCAGCTCGTCGACGTCGTCGGTGGAGTCGGTTTTCGGCAAACGAATCACATCTGCGCCCCCGCGAACCGCGGCTTCCAGATCCAACAAACCGAACGGCGTGCTCAGTTGGTTGATGCGCACCACGGTTTCAATGTCCTGATACATCGGGTGTTGCAACGCGTGGAACACCAGCAGACGCGCCGTGTCTTTTTCTCGCAGAGATACGGCATCTTCGAGGTCGAACATGATGGAGTCGGGTTTATAGATGAATGCGTTGGAGAGCATGGCGGCGCTGGAACCGGGGAGAAATAGCATACTGCGGCGTAATGTCGACATTAGAGTTTCTCCCAATCAATCTGCTGGGCATCCGCTCCGCGCAGGACGGCGCTCTGTACCCGGGCGCGGATTACGCAATCCAGCGCGCCTTTGTCTTCCACGATGATGGTGCCGTCTTTCACGCCCAACGACGTCAGGGTTTCATCGACGACTTTTTTGATTTGATCTCCGAACTGCTTGATGACTTCACTGTTGATCACGACGGTTAACTGACCTTCAGCAGGGGCGACTTTGACCAGCAAATCGCTGGACTCAAAGGTGCCCGCCAAGGCTTCCTTGACAATCTTCATCTTTATTTCCTGCCTGATACATGAAAAGTGAATTACGCGTACTGAGGCTCGCAGTAACGCTGTAAATGCTGCAACGTGGTCGGCGGCACCATGTCCCGAATGGGATCGAGCTGGCGCAGCTTCAAGAGTTTTCGAACTTCCGAGGCGGAGATAGCCCGGCCTGAGTGTTCGCAGGTGCGCTCGATTTCAATCACCTTGAGCGCAGGCGCCTTCACCCTGCCGTCCTGCTCCAGCCAGTAGTGCATATCCTGATTGTATTGATACGTCACCGGACAGAAGGGTTCTGTCCCGACGAAACGCTGGTTGATCCCAAGCGCGGGGGCAATGTATTTGCGGAAAATAATCAGGTCGATGGCCGCGTGGGCCTGGGTGATGAGTTTCTCTTCCTTCAGGAAATAGCCGGGAAAGGTAGCTTTGGAAATCATGTAATCCGAGCCGGGATGTACCGTCAGGTTGGGGATATGTTCAACCCCTTTCTGCACCATTTCCAGCCGCTCGCTATAGGGAAAGAAAGAGACGTCTTCGCGAACGACGAAGATATGCAGCCAGTCGCTGGCGCTGGCGGCCTGTTCGGCCAGATAACGGTGGCCCAGCGTAAAGGGGTTGGCGTTCATCACGATAGAACCGATGCGCTCGCCGGGCTGCCGCAAGGCCGACAGCTTCTGACAGTACTGTTGAATGCCGATCGGCGTATTTTCCATCAGCACCGCCGTCTCGTCGTAGCTGGCGATGGGGTAAAAGCCGCAGCCGCGGAAAATGGCGATGTTGTCGGGCTTGGTGTAGAGAAACAGATGGAACATGCCGCGATCGGCGGCCAGCTGAACGACTTCGTTGACCATCCGCACTCCCAGGTTCAGGTCTCTGAACTCAGGATCTACCGCTACGCATTTGATGGTGTTCGACGCCAGCCCCGCACAGGCCACCAGATGACCGCCATGCCGCCCTATCACAAAGGTGTTCACGTCATTGTCCATGCCTAACTGACAACGTGTCAGAAACGAGTGGATCTCCTCCAGCGTCTCGGCATGGTCTTTGACATCGAGTGTGGTGATAAAGAAAGACGCATCGTCATACATAACGGTAATCCTGCTTCTGACGGCTATTCAACATAACGGCTAAAAATATCCCCGCGCGAACGGGGACCGAATTCAATGGGTGATCGTGGCTGACGAGGGCTGAGCGTCATCGATGCGGCTTTTGGCCTCGGCAATGGTATTGCTCAGCCTGCCGAGATGCTCGATGTCGACCTCGATGCGATCGCCGGGACGCATAAACAGTGGCGGATGACGTTTTTTGCCCACGCCGCCCGGAGACCCGGTGATGATGACATCGCCCGGCGCCAGCGAGGTAAAGGTGCTGATGTACTCAATCAGCTCCGGCACCTTGTGCACCATGTTGCGGGTGTTATCGTCCTGCACCTGGCTGCCGTTAAGATAGGTGTGAATATTCAGCACCTGCGGGTCGGGGATCTCATCGCTCGTCGTCAGATAAGGGCCGAACGCGCCGGTCTTCGGCCAGTTTTTGCCGGCGGTGAACCAGCTGTGCTGCCAGTCTCGTACGGAGCCGTCCATATAGCAGCTGTATCCCGCGACGAACGATAAGGCGTCTTCCCGCGCGATGTTTTGACCGCGGCGACCGATGACCACCGCCAGCTCGCCTTCATAGTCGAACTCGTCCGAGAACTGGGGTTTCAGCACATCGGTCATGTGTCCGGTCTGAGAGTCGGCAAAGCGAACGAACAGCGTCGGCGCCGGGTCGACCTGATCAAACTCTATGCGTTTCGCCGCGTAATTCATGCCGACGCACAAAATTTTCCCAGGATTAACGATAACCGGTAAGAAGGTGACCTCCGACTCCGCCACATCCGGCGCTTCATCGACCAGGGCTTTCGCCGCCGCCAAGCCGTCTCCCGCCAGCAATGCTTTTAAATCCGGATAACGCTGACCCAGTCTGCTGCGCAGGTCAATAAAGCCAGCCGGTGTATAAATGCCGTAGCTGTCTTTTCCGTTATGGCGGTAGCTTGCAAGTTTCATAATGATTCCCGTATTAAAAATAACCTATGCTGATTCACTGCTTTACTGTCGTACTGAATTAAATCAGGAAGTTCCCGAGGACCAGTAACGCCACGGAAACATTAATGGCACCGCCGATGCGGGTCGCAATCTGGGCGAAGGGCATCAGCACCATGCGATTGCCGGAGGTCAGGATGGCCACATCGCCGGTTCCGCCCTGCCCACTCTGGCAACACGAGACAATCGCGACATCGATGGGATACATCCCGATTTTTTTACCGACAAAGAATCCGGTCGCGACCAACGTGACCACCGTGGTGACGATAACGATCAGGTTCGTGATGGTGAAAGCGTGCACCAACTCTTCCCATGGCGTAATCGCGACGCCGACGGCAAACAGAATGGGATAGGTCACAGACGTCTGGAAGAATTTATAAACCACCTGCGATCCTTCCCGAATCCGCGGCGAAACGCCATGCGCCAACTTCACCAACACCGCTGCAAACAGCATGCCAACCGGCGCGGGCAGACCAATGTATTTATGGCCCAGCATGCCCACCATATAGAGCATGATGGCCAGTAAGGCGCCTGCGGCCAGCGCGGTCACATCGATTTTGCCACTCAGTTCGGCCGACAACGCTGTCGTCTTCTTGTCATCGTTCGATTTGCCCGGCAGGAGTTCCCCTTCGCCGGTCAGGTGCGGATAACGCTTGCCGAGCTGATTGAGCATCCCTGCCAGCAGGATAGCGGTCAGGCCACCCAGCATGACGATGGGCAATATTCTTCCCAGCGCCACGCCCTGGTCCATATGCAGCAGGGTCGCGTAGCCGATGGAAAGCGGTATCGCCCCCTCGCCCACGCCGCCCGCCATGATGGGCAGCACCAGGAAGAAGAACACCTGGAATGGATCAAGGCCCAACGCGACCCCGACGCCGACGCCGACCAACATCCCGACAATTTCGCCACACAGCATGGGAAAGAAAATTCTGATGAAGCCCTGAATTAATGTCTCCCGATTCATGCTCATGATGCTGCCGACGATAATGCAGCAAATGTAGAGATAAAGGATGTTGGTGGACTTATAGAACAGGGTGGTAGAGTCAACCACGACCTTCGGCAGCAGCCCATAATATACCAGCGCGGAGGGAATAAAGGTGGCGCAAATGGCCGCGGCCCCCATTTTTCCAATAATCGGCAAACGCTTGCCGAATTCGCCGCAGGCAAAACCGAAAAAGGCCAGCGTCGCCACCATGACGACAATATCGCTGGGCAGCTTGCCGTCCAGACAGTCAAGCGCGATTAATAGACCGATAAGAAGGAATAGCGGCAGAGGAATAATACCGATTTTGTATGTATCTAGTACATACCACCATTTTTCTTTAAGCGAACGCTTCACAGAGCTCTTATCCTTTACAGCGATATATGAATCATCTGTCGTACTCATGCCCATTCCTCCTTATATTATTTTACCAGCCATATTAGGAGGTCAAAAACAATTATTGTGTGATAACCTTCAAATTGAAAAATGAGTTTTAATGGCACTTATGGTTTTTAAAGTTTTAATTATTAATTTGATAAAAAACAAAAGGTTAACAAATTAACATTATTAAACAATTTTCATAATCATGCCGTTAATTTTCATCTCGATATGACTGACGGAAATATCCCCTGATTATGTTATAAAAAGGTAATTAAAATGTTCAACAACAAATTTATTTGCCCACAAATGTCTACATATTTGCCTGTCTATATTAATCCTGCGGATAACTTACCTGTCGGCGCTCACAAGAATGGGCACTGCTTATCCCCTTTCACTTCTTTCATGCTAGATTGAACTTTCAGACAAAACAAACTTGGCGGCGTTAGCGCAACATGGCATTTCGGCTTTCATTTCATCTCAGACTCTTCATTTATCTGATGATTTTTTTCTCCCTGCTATTAGCCATGGGCAGCCTTTATTATTACCGCGCGACATCTCAACGCCTCTACAATGAACTGGGCGGTCGGGCGCAGGTGCAGGCAAAAGAGATCGCCGTGATCCCCACGCTTATCACCAGCGTCAAGCAACGCGATATCCCCGCCATTGACCTTCTCGGACAGAAGTTGATACAAAACAGCGACGCCAGCTTTATCGTGATTGGCGACCGCAGCGCCGTGCATCTTTTTCACTCCTCGGACGCTCAGCTGGTCGGCAGCCAGATGGTGGGCGGGGATAATGCGGAGGTGCTTGCGGGTAAGACGACGATCACCCTACGCCACGGCGGAACCGGCATTTCCCTGCGAAGCAAAGCGCCGATTATGGATGGCGACGAAGTGGTGGGCATCGTTTCCGTCGGCTATCTGAAAACGCATATCGACAGCCTTTCGCTCAGTAATGTCAGCCACGTTCTGCTGGGGATCGTGGCGATTTTCTTCGCGCTGTTCCTGTTTTCATGGGGGTTCTCTCGCAATCTCAAAAAACAGATGTTTGGGCTGGAGCCGCAGGAGATCAAACTGCTGGTCCGCCAGCAGCAGGCGTTGCTCGAGTCCATCGACGAAGGCGTCATCGCCATCGACAAACAGTCGCATATCGCCGCCATCAACCATTCGGCGAAAACGCTGCTGGAGCTGAACGATCCCGCCGTGACGCTACGTGGCAGACCGATAGACGAAGTCATCAAGTCCGTCCCCTTCTTTTCCAGCGATGAGATGTGGACCAGCGATACCCACGACGAAATTTGCCGCTTTAATCATGTGACCGTTATCGCCAGCCGCGTGCGGATCATGCTGGAAGATGAGCTACAGGGTTGGGTCATCAGCTTTCGCGATAAAAACGACCTCCACACGCTGAGCCTGCAGCTCAGCCAGGTAAAACGCTACGCCAACAGCCTGCGGATATTACGCCATGAGCAGTTGAACTGGACGGCGACGCTGGCCGGGCTGCTGCACCTGGAGCGCTACGATGAGGCGATTCGCTATATCGAAGCCCAATCGCAGGGCGCGCAGGCCACGCTGGACTTTATCTCCGTGCGGTTCAGCGCTCCCGCCCTGTGTGGATTACTGCTGGGAAAATACGCCAGCGCGCGCGAGAAAGGCCTGCAGATGCTCTTCGACCCTCGCTGTCAGCTGAAGGCTATCCCCGACGCGCTGCGTGAGACGGAGCTAATGTCGATCATCGGCAATCTGCTGGATAACGCGATGGAAGCCACGCTGGCCAGCCCGCGGCCGCACGAACCGATTGAAGTCTATATTCATGATAATGAGCGGGAGCTGGTGATTGAAATCGCCGACAAAGGCACCGGCATCGCCCCGGAGATAGCCGACCGCATTTTTGACATGGGCGTCACCAGCAAGACCGCAGGCGATCACGGGCTGGGGCTTCATCTGGTCGCAAACTATGTCAATCAGGCCCAGGGGGTGATTGAGGTTTCCGCCAACTCGCCGCAGGGCACTATTTTTTCCGTTTTTATTCCCCGGCATCTTACCGAGACTCACCAGACAGAGACCAACAGGAACACAGAGCATCATGTCAATTGAGAAACCCACGTCGTCGACGGACAAATCGGTCGAAAACTTCGAGGTCCTCATCGTCGAAGATGAAAAACGACTGGCCGACATCCATGCCGAGTTTATTGAAAAGAATTTCAACCTACGCATCGTCGGTATCGCCTCTACGCTGCAGGAAGCGCGGCGATTACTCCAGCAGCATCGTCCCCGTTTAATGCTGCTGGATAACTATTTGCCGGATGGCGAAGGCATCTCGTTGATTGAAAGCGAACTCATGAAAGGAATGAACTGCTCGGTCATTTTCATCACAGCCGCGAGCGATATGGACACCTGCGCACAGGCGATCCGCTGCGGCGCGTTCGATTACATCATCAAGCCGGTTTCCTACCCGCGGCTGCGATCATCGCTGGAGCGCTTTATCCAGTTCGTGAAGGCACAGTACACCTACAAATACGTCGATCAGCGGAATGTCGACGTCCTGTATCAGCTCCAGTCAAGCGCCGCCCCCACCGGATCGACAGTGAAAGGCATCGAGGAAAACACCCTGAATTTGATCCAGCAGATCTTCCATGACGCCCCGGACACGCTGTTTTCAGTCGACGAGGTGGTCGCCCGAACGGGACTGAGTAAGACCACCGCCCGCCGTTATCTGGAGCACAGTCTGGAGAATCATTTTCTCGATGTGCAGATGCTGTACGGCAAAATCGGTCATCCCCGACGCCTGTACCGCAAAAATAACGGCTAGAGAGGGTCTGTCAGTTGAGCGGGATCGTCATCGGGTCTGGATGCAAGTACTCGAATCCCAGTTCGCGACAGATAAGCTGCCCATCGACGAGGCGTGCCGCCGCCGGATCGCCCGCCAAAAATCGGGGCGGGTCCAGATGCAGGCGCTGCGCCTGTGCGGTATAGAAAACGTCCCGGGAGGGATGCAGCGGCGCGCACAGGTTGTAGAGATGTCCGCCGTGCGGCAGCTGCAACAGCAGGAGAATGGCCGCGACCACATCCTCCTGATGAACCAGATTGACGCCGTGACTGCCATTCGGCACGTCGTGTCGCCCGGCCAGAAAACGTCCCGGATGGCGTTCCGCGCCCACCAGCCCGGCGAGGCGCACAATATCCACCTCCGTATTCGGCAGCGCGTGCAACCACTTTTCCAGCTCAACGATGCTTAGCGCCGTCGCGGTATCAGGCTGCAGCGGGCTGCTCTCCTTGACGATGCCTTGCGTCCGTCCGTAGACCGACGTCGTACTGGTAAACACAATACGGGGAACGCCGTGGGCCAGCGCGCTGTTGACGACCGCCTGAACCGCCTCCAGATAGCCAGCCCCCTCTTGGGACACTTTACTCGGCGGCAACGTCACAATCAGCGCATCCGTTTTCAGCAGCGCTTCCAGTTCACGGGCTTCGCACTCAGGCGCCGGCGTCAGACGCAGGCGATAACATTCAATCCCTACGTTGCGTGCCGCCTCTACCCCGTCATCCGTGGTTTTGCTTCCGGCCACCTGATAGCCGCGCCCCATTAACGCCAATGCCAGCGGCATGCCCAGCCACCCTAACCCGATAATCGACACTTTTTTCATTTCACGCTCCCGCCCTGACCGGCTTGTTTCCACCTACTATCCACGCTCAATTAACCATAGCAACACCAAATGCCCACGGAGAGGTAAAAAACGGTTGCACAATCGATACGACTTGGTTTAGGTTAAGTCCAACACGAGAATTAAATCATCGACATTAGTGGACTATATTATGTTAAGCGTTCTGTTCAACCACCATCATCACCATCACCCTGACTAGTCTTTCAGGCGATTGGTGCTGGAAGACGGTTAGATCTTCCAGTGGCGCAGAACGTTAAAGAGAGCCCTCGGAAGATCATCTTCCGAGGGTTTTTTTATGGCCCCCGTTTTTAAAAAAGAAGCCTGCATCAACAGGCACATCAGACAGGAAAATTGAGGTTTATATGCTGGATAAAACACGTTTACGCATCGCGATGCAGAAATCAGGCCGTTTGAGCGACGAATCTCGCGAGTTACTGGCCCGCTGCGGTATTAAAATCAATTTGCAGCAGCAGCGTCTCATCGCTTTCGCTGAAAATATGCCCATCGATATCCTGCGCGTTCGCGATGACGATATCCCGGGGCTGGTCATGGACGGCGTCGTCGATCTGGGCATCATCGGCGAAAACGTGCTGGAGGAAGAGTTACTCGACCGTCGCGCTCAGGGCGAAGACCCGCGTTACTTTACGCTGCGCCGGTTGGATTTCGGCGGTTGCCGCCTGTCGCTGGCAATGCCGCTGGATGAGGAGTACACCGGTCCTCAATGCCTGCAAAACAAACGCATCGCCACCTCATACCCCCACATCCTTAAGCAATACCTCGATAAACAAAACATTAATTTCAAATCCTGCCTGCTGAATGGCTCCGTTGAAGTCGCGCCCCGCGCGGGACTGGCCGACGCCATCTGCGACCTGGTTTCGACCGGGGCCACGCTGGAAGCCAACGGTCTGCGTGAAGTCGAAGTGATTTACCGCTCCAAAGCCTGCCTGATCCAGCGCGATGGCGAAATGCCCGCAGAGAAACAGGAGTTGATCGACAAACTCCTGACCCGTATGCAAGGGGTGATTCAGGCTCGCGAATCCAAATACATCATGCTGCACGCGCCCAGCGAACGTCTGGACGAAATCATCTCGCTGCTGCCGGGCGCCGAACGTCCCACCATTTTGCCGCTGGCCGGAGAGAAAAGCCGCGTCGCCATGCACATGGTGAGCAGCGAAACCCTGTTCTGGGAAACAATGGAAAATCTGAAAGCGCTGGGCGCCAGCTCTATTCTGGTGCTGCCGATTGAGAAAATGATGGAGTAATCACCATGGCGAACAGCTTCGAAACACTCATTGATTGGCAGACCTGTTCAGAACCAGAGCGGCAACAGCTGCTGACACGCCCGGCTATTTCCGCCTCCGGCCAGATCACCGCCATCGTCAGCGACATTCTGGATCGCGTGAAAGTCGAAGGCGACAGCGCTTTGCGCGACTTTAGCGCCCGATTTGACAAAACGCAGGTGGACAACCTGCGCATCAGTCAGCAGGACGTTGACGCAGCGGCCGATCGTCTGGGCGATGACATTAAGCAGGCGATGGCGATTGCCGTACGCAATATCAAAACGTTCCACGAAGCGCAGCAGCTGCCGCCAGTGGACGTCGAAACTCAGCCAGGCGTTCGCTGTCAGCAACTCACCCGCCCTATCGCCAACGTGGGGCTTTATATCCCCGGCGGCTCGGCGCCCTTGCTGTCTACCGTACTGATGCTGGCGACCCCGGCGACGCTGGCGGGCTGCAACCGCGTCATCCTGTGCTCGCCGCCGCCGATTGCCGATGAAATTCTGTATGCGGCGCAGCTGTGCGGCGTGCAGGAAGTCTTCCAACTGGGCGGCGCGCAGGCCATCGCTGCCATGGCGTTCGGCACCGAAAGCATTCCGAAGATGGATAAGATCTTTGGCCCCGGCAACGCCTACGTGACCGAAGCCAAACGTCAGGTCAGTCAGCGTCTGGACGGCGCGGCAATTGATATGCCCGCCGGTCCTTCCGAAGTGCTGGTGATCGCCGACAGCGGCGCAACGCCGGACTTTATCGCTTCCGACCTGCTCTCTCAGGCCGAGCACGGTCCGGACTCGCAGGTGATTCTACTGACGCCGGATCGCGACCTGGCTCAGGCCGTCACCGTGGCGGTGGAACAACAGCTGAGTCAGCTTCCGCGCCGCGAGATCGCCGCTCAGGCGCTGGCGAGCAGCCGCGTGATCATCGCCCGCGACCTGGCTCAGTGCGTTGAGATCAGCAACCAGTACGGCCCGGAGCACTTGATTATCCAGACCCGCAATGCGCGCGATCTGGTCGACGATGTCATCAGCGCCGGTTCCGTCTTCCTTGGCGACTGGTCGCCGGAATCGGCGGGCGACTATGCCTCAGGCACCAACCACGTGTTGCCGACCTATGGTTATACCGCCACTTACTCCAGTTTGGGACTGGCGGACTTCCAGAAACGGATGACCGTTCAGCAATTAACGCCGCAGGGCCTGCTCGCGCTGGCGCCCGCGATTGAGGTGATGGCGCAGGCAGAACAGCTGACCGCCCACAAAAACGCCGTCTCCCTGCGCGTCGCCGCCCTAAAGGAGCAAGCATGAGCATCGACAATCTGGCACGTGAAAACGTCCGTCAGTTGACGCCCTACCTGTCGGCCCGCCGACTGGGCGGCAGCGGCGACGTCTGGCTAAACGCCAACGAATATCCTCAGGAGCCGGAATACCAGCTCACGCTGCCGACGCTGAACCGTTATCCGGAATGCCAGCCGAAGCAGGTTATCGAACGCTACGCGGGCTATGCAGGCGTCCGACCGGAGCAAGTGCTGGCTAGCCGCGGGGCGGATGAAGGCATCGAACTGCTGATCCGCGCCTTCTGCGAACCCGGTAAAGACGCCATTCTATTCTGCCCGCCGACCTATGGCATGTACGCGGTCAGCGCCGAAACGTTTGGTGTCGAACGCCGCATGGCGCAGAGCACCGCGGACTGGCAGCTGGATATGGACTCGATCGAACGTCAGCTCGACAACGTCAAGGTGATCTACGTTTGCAGCCCGAACAACCCAACGGGCAACCTGGTCAACCCGGAAGATCTGCGCCGCCTGCTGGCACTGGCGCAGGACAAGGCGCTGGTCGTTATCGATGAAGCCTACATCGAATTCTGCCCGGAGGCGTCTACCGTCAGTTGGCTGGCAGACTATCCTCATCTGGTGATCCTGCGCACGTTGTCCAAAGCATTCGCGCTGGCAGGGCTGCGCTGCGGCTTCACACTGGCGAACGAAGACGTTATTCAGCTGCTGTTGAAGGTGATTGCCCCCTACCCGCTCTCTTTGCCGGTCGCGGACATCGCCGCTCAGGCGTTGAGCGACGCGGGTATCGCCAAAATGAAGAAAAACGTCGCCGGGATACTGGAAAACCGTCGCTGGCTGGCCGACGCGCTGCGGCCGCTCGACTGCGTGGAATCGGTTTTTCCCAGCGAAAGCAACTACCTGCTGGTGAAGTTCGACCCGACGACCCAGGTGTTTAAATCTCTGTGGGATCAAGGCATTATTCTGCGCGACCAAAATAAACAGCCCGGGCTGGCCGGCTGCCTGCGTATTACCGTCGGCACCCGCTACGAATGCGAACGCGTTATCGCGGCCCTGCAGGCGCTTTCCGGCATCACCACCGCTTAATCTTGAGGAACGATTGTGGGATTGAAATACCTTTTTATCGACCGTGACGGCACACTGATCGCCGAGCCCCCTGAGGATTATCAGGTCGACCGGCTGGACAAACTGGCGCTGGAGCCGAATGTCATTCCCTCGCTGCTGGCGCTGCAAAAGGCTGGCTTTAAACTGGTGATGATCACGAATCAGGATGGCTTGGGCACCGCCAGCTTCCCGCAGGAAGACTTCGATCCGCCGCATAACCTGATGATGCAGATCTTCTCCTCTCAGGGGATTGCCTTCGAACGTGTATTGATTTGCCCGCACCTGCCGTCCGACAACTGTGACTGCCGCAAACCGAAAACGGCGCTGGTTGACGCTTTCCTGAAAGACAACGTGATGGACAGCGGCAACAGCTATGTCATCGGCGATCGGGAAACGGATATCGAACTGGCGAAAAACATGGGGATCACCGGTCTGCGCTATCAGCGAGACGGGCTGAACTGGGCTGATATCGTCACCCAATTGACCCGCCGCGACCGTCACGCGCACGTCAGCCGGGTGACGCGCGAAACGGCCATCGACGTCAACGTCTGGCTTGACCGTGAGGGAGAGAGCAAAATCAGCACTGGCGTCGGCTTCTTCGACCATATGCTGGACCAAATTGCCACTCACGGCGGATTCCGCATGCAGGTTGAAGTCAAAGGCGATCTGTACATCGACGACCACCACACGGTAGAAGACACCGCGTTGGCGCTGGGCGAAGCGTTGAATAAGGCGCTTGGCGATAAACGCGGTATTGGCCGCTTCGGTTTCGTGCTGCCGATGGACGAATGCCTGGCTCGCTGTGCGCTGGATATCTCCGGTCGCCCGCACCTCGAATATAAAGCGGAATTCAACTATCAGCGCGTGGGCGATCTGAGCACGGAAATGGTCGAACACTTCTTCCGTTCGCTTTCTTATGCGATGGCTTGCACGTTGCACCTCAAGACCAAAGGCCGCAATGACCACCACCGCGTCGAAAGCTTGTTTAAAGCCTTCGGCCGCGCGCTGCGTCAGGCTATTCGTGTCGAAGGCGATACGCTGCCGAGTTCGAAAGGAGTACTGTAATGGACGTGGTGATTCTGGATACCGGCTGTGCCAATTTGTCCTCCGTGGCCTATGCGGTGAAACGTTTGGGCTATGATCCGGTCATTAGCCGCGAGTCGGACGTGGTACTGCATGCCGATAAGCTGTTTCTGCCGGGCGTCGGTACGGCACAGGCCGCGATGAATCAGTTGAAAGAACGCGATCTGATCGACCTGATTAAGGCCTGCACCCAGCCCGTTTTGGGCATCTGTTTAGGTATGCAGCTTCTTGGCAGCGCCAGCGATGAGAACGGTGGCATCGACACGCTGGGCATCGTGGATGCGCCCGTGCTGAAAATGGAAGACAAAGGCCTGCCTCTGCCGCACATGGGATGGAATCAACTGACCTCACAGGCGGGCCACCGCCTGTTCCGCGATATCCCTGAAGACGCTTACTTCTACTTCGTGCACAGCTACGCAATGCCGGTCTGCGCCGATACCATCGCTCAGGCTCAATACGGCGACGCCTTTACGGCAGCCGTGCAAAAAGAGAACTTCTATGGCGTGCAGTTCCACCCGGAACGTTCCGGCGCCGCCGGCGCTCAGTTGCTGAAAAACTTTCTGGAGATGTAAACGATCATGATTATTCCCGCTTTAGACTTGATCGACGGGCAGGTCGTCCGTTTGCATCAGGGCGATTATGGACAGCAGCGCCAATACGGCAGCGATCCGCTTCCTCGCCTGCAGGATTATCAGCAGCAAGGCGCGCAGGTGTTACATCTGGTTGATTTGACCGGCGCGAAAGATCCCGCCGCTCGCCAGATTCCCCTGCTGAAAACGCTATTGGCAGGCGTCTCCGTGCCGGTACAGGTCGGCGGCGGCATCCGCACCGAGCAGGACGTAGAAGCCCTGTTGGAAGCCGGCGCCCGCCGCGTCGTCATCGGCTCCACCGCCGTCAAAGATCCTGCGTTGGTGCAATCGTGGTTCTCGCGCTACGGCGCCGAGGCTTTGGTGCTGGCGCTGGACGTGCGTATTGATGCCGACGGCGTCAAAAATGTGGCGATCAGCGGCTGGCAGGAAAATTCTGGGATCACGCTGGAACAGACCGTCGAGCGCTATCTGCCGTTTGGTCTGCGTCACGTGTTATGCACCGATATTTCCCGCGACGGCACGCTGCAAGGATCTAACGTGGATCTTTATCGAGAGATCTGCCAGCAATACCCGCAGGNGGCGTTTCAAGCCTCCGGCGGCATCGGTTCGCTGGCGGATATCGACTCGTTGCGCGGCAGCGGTGTGCAAGGCGTCATCGTGGGTCGCGCCCTGCTGGAAGGAAAATTTAACGTAGCGGAGGCCATTGCATGCTGGCAAAACGGATAATTTCCTGTCTCGACGTTCGTGACGGGCAGGTGGTCAAAGGCGTTCAATTCCGCAACCATGAAATTATCGGTGATATCGTTCCTCTGGCGCAGCGCTATGCGCAAGAAGGTGCGGACGAACTGGTGTTCTACGATATTACGGCGTCTTCCGATGGCCGCGTTGTGGATAAAACCTGGGTCTCGCGCGTGGCGGAAGTGATCGATATCCCCTTCTGCGTGGCCGGCGGTATTAAAAGTCTGGAGGAAGCGGCTCAGATTCTGTCGTTCGGCGCGGATAAAATTTCCATCAACTCGCCGGCGCTAGCCGACCCGACGTTGATTTCCCGATTGGCCGACCGCTTCGGCGTTCAATGCATCGTGGTGGGGATTGATACCTGGCATGATGCCGACACCGGGCGTTATCATGTCAACCAATACACCGGCGACGAAAATCGCACCCGCGTCACGCAGTGGGAAACGCTGGACTGGGTTCAGGAAGTTCAGAAGCTCGGCGCAGGTGAAATTGTTCTCAACATGATGAACCAGGACGGAGTCCGCAACGGCTACGATTTAGAACAGCTGCGGCAGGTACGAGACGTCTGTCAGGTGCCATTGATCGCCTCCGGCGGCGCCGGTACTCGCGAGCATTTCCTGGAAGCATTTCAGAATGCACGCGTCGATGGCGCGCTGGCGGCATCGGTCTTTCATAAACAAATTATTAATATTGGTGAACTGAAACAGTTCCTCAAGCAACAAGGCGTGGAGATCCGGGTGTGTTAACCGAACAACAAAGAAGCCAGTTAGACTGGGAAAAAACCAACGGCATGCTGCCAGCTGTCGTACAACATGCTGTTTCCGGCGAAGTACTGATGCTGGGCTATATGAATGCGGAAGCGCTGCAGGCGACCGAAGAAACAGGAAAAGTAACCTTTTTCTCTCGCACCAAAAACCGACTTTGGACCAAAGGAGAGACCTCAGGCAATGTCCTGAACGTCGTCTCCATTACGCCGGACTGCGATAACGACACTCTGCTGGTTCTGGTCAATCCGGTTGGCCCTACCTGCCATACCGGCACAAGCAGCTGCTTCTCACCGGCCGCCAGTCAATGGCAGTTCCTGTTTGAGCTGGAACAGCTGCTGGCAAGCCGCAAGTCCGCCGATCCTGAGAGCTCCTACACCGCACGGCTCTATGCCAGCGGCACGAAGCGTATTGCGCAAAAAGTCGGCGAAGAGGGATTGGAGACCGCGCTGGCTGCAACCGTGCATGACAGGGAGGAGTTGACTAACGAAGCTTCCGATCTGATGTATCACCTGCTGGTACTGCTTCAGGATCAGGATTTGGATCTGGCAACCATTATCGGCCGTCTGCAACAACGTCATACCCAGTAATCGCCTCATGAACGTGGTCACCCTTGAGTTCACTGGGGTGGCCACATATTGAAACCCGAGTTCATACCCCCGCTGGCGTCCCCCGCCGCTGTCTAGTCGTCAACCAAACCGTGTTGATGCGCCTTATCATGCGCCCCGAGACTGACCTCGATGTTTCACCCCTGTCGCATATATTCAGGTTCACGGCATACAACATGTGCGTCATGCCCTGCTCATCAGCATTTCTAACGGCTGTTTAATGCTCAGGTCTACTTACCCTTCTCGCATCCTTTGATACCTCAAAAAAAACGCCGCATATCTTTTTTATGATGCCTCGGAACACTGCACCGACCTTTCTGCGCCGCCGCCACTTTCCTTTGATTTTTCCACTCTACGGTTCGCAAAAAGGAGCCACCCCACTACCACGCCGCCTGGCGTTGCCACTGCGGGTCATATCGCCTGAGTCTTCCTCGGGATACTTCTGACAATCAGTGATGACCAATAGATTCAACCAAGGCAATCGCACCTATTCCATGGCTAATTGAGAAGCAAACGTGCCGCCACGCATAGTCTTGCCGAGGCTCCGATTCACACAGACAAATTTCTAGCTAACCACCACACTAGAGAATTTTGCCTATGACGACTGAGTGGCTAACTGTTTTATTCACCCCGCATATAGCTATGTCCTGTTCGCCTGCATGCGCCTCAATTTTCATATCTTAGAGGCAAATTAGTTGGCCAAATCGCAGACAGAAAAAAGGCGCCCTTTATGGGGGCGCCTTTTAAAATTTCTTACTCAGCAGTCTGTTGCACGTGATACCGCGCAAGATGCTAATCTACCGCTGTCGTTCAGCCGTAGATATTTGCACGATCGCGCAGTTCCTTGCCAGGTTTGAAATGAGGAACATATTTACCTTCAAGTTCCACTTTCTCACCCGTCTTCGGGTTACGTCCAACACGCGGTGCACGGTAGTGAAGTGAGAAACTGCCGAACCCACGGATCTCAATACGATCGCCTTCTGCCAGCGTACTCGCCATCTGCTCGAGCATCTCTTTAACTGCATCCTCGACTAACTTGGCCGGGATATGAGATTGCTGTCCAGCAAGTCTTTCAATAAGCTCAGACTTGGTCATAGTTCCTCCAAGTATATGGTCAGATAACACCATAGTAACTTACTACCGTTTGAGACCGGGCGGCATACTGTCGCCCGGTCCACCGTGATTACTCGCCTTTAGCTGCTTTGAAAGCTTCAGCCATTGCATTGGAGAAGTTGCTTTCGTCCTGTTTGTTGTTAACAGAAGCGATTGCATCTTTCTCGTCAGCTTCGTCTTTAGCACGAACAGACAGGCTAACTACGCGGTTCTTACGGTCAACACCGGTGTACTTAGCTTCGACGGAATCGCCAACGCTCAGAACCAGAGTTGCGTCTTCAACGCGGTCACGCGCGGCTTCAGAAGCACGCAGGTAACCTTCAACGCCATCAGCTAATTCAACTGTAGCACCTTTGGCGTCAACGGCAGTAACTTTACCCGTAACAATCGCACCTTTCTTGTTCATAGACAGGTAGTTGTTGAACGGATCTTCAGCCAGCTGTTTAACGCCCAGGGAGATGCGCTCACGCTCTGCATCAACCTGCAGGACAACGGCAGCGATTTCGTCGCCTTTCTTGTACTCGCGAACAGCTTCTTCGCCAGCTACGTTCCAGGAGATGTCGGACAGGTGAACCAGACCGTCAATGCCGCCGTCCAGACCGATGAAGATACCGAAGTCAGTGATAGACTTGATCTTACCTTCTACGCGGTCACCCTTGTTGTGGGTTTCAGCGAACTGCTGCCACGGGTTGGATTTGCACTGTTTCAGGCCCAGGGAGATACGACGACGTTCTTCATCGATATCCAGAACCATAACTTCAACCACGTCGCCCACGTTAACCACTTTGGACGGATGGATGTTTTTGTTGGTCCAATCCATTTCGGAAACGTGAACCAGACCTTCAACGCCTTCTTCGATTTCAACGAAGCAGCCGTAGTCAGTCAGGTTGGTTACGCGACCGGTCAGACGAGTGCTTTCCGGGTAACGTTTAGCGATAGCAACCCAAGGATCTTCGCCCAGCTGTTTCAGACCCAGAGATACACGGGTACGTTCGCGGTCGAATTTCAGCACCTTGACATTGATTTCATCGCCAACGTTGACGATTTCGCTCGGATGCTTAACGCGTTTCCAAGCCATGTCAGTGATGTGCAGCAGGCCGTCAACGCCGCCCAGATCAACGAATGCACCGTAGTCAGTGAGGTTCTTAACGATACCTTTAACTTCCATGCCTTCCTGCAGGTTTTCCAGCAGCTGATCGCGCTCTGCGCTGTTTTCGGATTCGATAACTGCACGGCGGGAAACCACAACGTTGTTACGTTTCTGGTCCAGCTTGATCACTTTGAACTCAAGCTCTTTGCCTTCCAGGTGCAGCGTGTCGCGTACCGGACGCACGTCTACCAGGGAACCCGGCAGGAACGCACGAATACCGTTCAGCTCAACGGTGAAACCGCCTTTAACTTTACCGTTGATAACACCGGTAACAGTCGCAGCTTCTTCGTAAGCTTTTTCCAGCATCAGCCATGCTTCGTGACGCTTAGCTTTTTCACGGGACAGCAGCGTTTCGCCGAAGCCGTCTTCGACAGCGTCCAGTGCAACGTCAACTTCATCGCCAACCTGAATTTCAATTTCGCCCTGCGCGTTCTTGAACTGCTCAGCCGGGATGGCGGACTCAGATTTCAGACCGGCGTCAACCAGTACGACATCTTTGTCGATAGCAACAACAACACCGCGAACGATGGAACCCGGACGGGTTTCGATTTCTTTCAGGGATTCTTCAAAGAGTTGAGCAAAAGATTCAGTCATGTTGATAATCTTAGGGTTTCTTAATTTAACGTCCATCTGGCATCCTGCTCGATGGGGCTGTTTCACATACCTCGCTACGCATCCTTACAGCGAGGTGGGATTATTTATTGGTTTGCCGGACCCAGCTTTTGACTTACATAAGCCAGCGCCCTTTCAACCACTTCATCTAGCGACATCTCGGTCGAGTCCAGCACCAGAGCTTCCGGCGCCGGCACCAACGGTGCTACGGCTCGATTACGATCGCGATCGTCGCGTTCTTTAATCTCGGATAAAAGACGTTCAAAGTTAACACTAAAGCCCTTCGCCTGCAACTGCAGCATGCGGCGTTGTGCGCGCTCTTCCGCACTGGCGTCGAGAAAAATCTTCACGGCCGCATCGGGAAAGACGACGGTTCCCATATCCCGACCATCGGCAATCAAGCCAGGCGCCTCGCGAAAAGCGCGTTGACGCCGCAGTAACGCCTCACGTACACGGGGGAACGCGGCCGTCTGTGACGCCGTGTTGCCGACTTCTTCTGTGCGGATTTCCAGACTAACGTCTTCGCCTTCCAGCACCACTTTCAACTGCCCGTCTTCAGGAACAAAACGGACATCAAGGTGCGTCGCCAGCGGCACCAGCGCTTCTTCAGAGTGGATATCCACCTGGTGATGCAGCGCCGCGAGCGCCAGTACGCGATAGATAGCGCCGGAATCCAACAGATTCCAGTGCAACGCTTCCGCTAATGCCTTGCATAGCGTGCCTTTACCCGCGCCACTCGGCCCGTCAACCGTAATTACCGGTGCAGTCACCGCCATGTTCTTCTCCTTCACACAGGGAAAATCTTCGTGCCATTGTAGACAATAAAGTCAGCTATTATACGCCGACATAGCAATAAACATTAAATAAAAGACTTATACCTACTGAATATCCGGCGAGTTCTTATACAAATAGCGGATAAAACTGTTCAGGGAGGTGCGCATCCTCCCTGAAATCACAGGCATTAAGCAAACTGACTCAATCTTGCCAATTGCTCAAAGTAGTCGGGAAAGGTTTTCGCCGTGCATTTAGGGTCGAGGATCGTCACCGGCGTGTCAGATAATGCCAATAACGAGAAACACATCGCCATGCGGTGATCGTTATACGTACCGATTTCAGCTGACGTCAGCTGTTTCGGCGGAGTGATGCGGATATAGTCATGCCCTTCTTCTACTTCCGCGCCCGCTTTACGCAGCTCGGTTGCCATCGCGGCTAAACGATCGGTCTCCTTAACGCGCCAGTTGTAGATATTGCGCAGCGTGGTAGTGCCTCCCTCTGCAAACATGGCCGCAGTAGCGATGGTCATGGCCGCGTCGGGAATATGGTTCATGTCCATGTCGATGGCGTGCAGCACGTTACGCTCGCATTCGATGTAGTCATCGCCCCAACGAATAATCGCGCCCATTTTTTCCAGCACATCGGCAAAGCGCACATCGCCTTGAACGCTGTTACGACCTACGCCGGTTACTCGCACCACCCCGCCCCGGATAGCGCCCGCAGCCAGGAAATAAGATGCAGAGGACGCGTCTCCTTCGACTAAATAATCGCCCGGCGAGCGATAGCGCTGCCGCCCCGCGATTTGGAACGTCTGATACCCTTTGTTTTCAACGAAAATGCCGAACGTTTCCATCATATGCAAGGTGATGTCGATGTACGGTTTGGACACCAAGTCGCCCTTGATGCTGATGCGCGTGTCTTTAGGCGCCAGCGGGGACATCATCAGCAACGCCGTCAGGAATTGACTGGAGACGCTTCCATCCACGGTGATATCACCGCCCTGGAAACCACCGTGCAAACGCAGCGGAGGATAGTTTTCCTGCTCCAGATAGTCGATCCGCGCGCCGCCCTGACGCAATGAGTCGACCAGGTGACCGATAGGACGCTCTTTCATACGCGGTTCACCCGTCAGGACGACATCCCCTTCCGTCAAGCACAGCGCGGCAGCCAGTGGACGCATCGCGGTTCCGGCATTTCCCAGGAACAATTCAATCGGCTCGCTGACGTGAAACGGATGGCCTAGCCCCACGATATCGCACTGAGTCCGGTCTGCGGACAATTGATAGCTGACGCCCAGCGCCTTGAGAGCGTTCAACATGTGGCGAACATCGTCGCTATCCAGCAGATTGGTTAAGCGCGTCGTGCCTTCCGCCAACGCCGCCAGCAGCAGCGCGCGGTTGGATACGCTTTTCGAGCCAGGCAGATTGATCGTGCCGTTGACGCGTTTTACGGGTTGTAGGGTCAGGGATTCCTGCATGTGAATTGTTGTCTCCAAAATAGTGATATAAAAAACCCGGCATCGGACCGGGCTTTTAAATAGGGCGACCACGGCCGCATGATACGGCGATCAGCCGTGGCGACGTTCGAAGTCAGCCATAAACTCGGTCAGGGCCTTCACACCTTCCAGGGGCATCGCATTATAGATGGATGCACGCATGCCGCCAACGGCCCGGTGCCCTTTCAACGCATGCAGGCCAGCGCTCTGCGCTTCCTGCAGGAATACGCTGTCCAGCGCGGCATCCGCCAGCAGGAAAGGCACATTCATGCGGGAGCGGTTGGATGCCGCTACATCGTTGCTGTAGAAATCACTGCGATCGATGGCGGAGTAAAGCAGCTCGGCCTTGGCCTGATTTTTCTTCTCCATCTCGACCAGCCCGCCCTGCGCTTTAAGCCATTTGAACACCAGCCCGGAGAGATACCAGGCAAATGTCGGCGGCGTATTGTACATGGAATCGTTGTCGGCCAGAATTTTGTAATCCAGCATAGACGGTAATTCCCGGCGGGATTTACCCAGCAAGTCGTCACGTACAATCACCAGCGTCAGGCCAGCAGGACCGATGTTTTTCTGTGCGCCGGCATAGATTACGCCGTAGCGAGCGACATCAATGGCGCGGGACAGAATGCTTGAGGAGTAGTCGGCCACCACAACTTTGTCGCCGAATTCAGGCTGCTCTTCGATGGCCATGCCGTCGATGGTTTCATTCGGGCAGTAATGAACAAATGCGGCATCGTCCGACAGCGCCCACTCGCGCATTGGTTTTACTGCCCGCAGGCCATCCACACGCGTTTTCACGTCGATGACGTTGGGCGTGCCATATTTCTGCGCTTCATTAATGGCGCTGTGAGCCCAATAACCGCCGTCGATATAGTCAGCTTTGTTATTGTCGCCCAACAGGTTCATCGGCACCGCCGCAAATTGCGCACGCGCCCCGCCGTGGCAGAAAAGGACTTTATAGTTGGAGGGGATATTGAGGAGATCGCGCAGATCCTGTTCTGACTCAGTAGCGACCCGGATAAATTCTTTGCTGCGATGGCTGATTTCCATCACTGACGTCCCCAGCCCCTGCCAGTTACACAATTCCTGTTGCGCTTGACGCAATACATCGGTCGGCAGCATCGCCGGACCGGCGCTAAAATTAAAAACCTGAGTCATTTCCCCTCACCACACTCTGTCTAAAATATAAAAAAAATGGCGACCTGAGTCGTCGCTGGTTTTGCTTGGTTATTGGTTTTATCACTCGTTATTCGCGCCTGCAACGCTTATTCACCCCGGTTGCCGAAAACGTTGCCAACCAAGAGCCAACGCCGTCCTTCCACCTGTTGCCCGCCTGTTACAGAGAATAAATAGAGTCGGCGCATAAAAGTCCGTATCATGCCTTTTTTGCAAAAAAACAACCGAGTGAGCAACATGACCCAAACGTTTATCCCAGGCAAAGACGCCGCCCTGGAAGACTCCATCGCCCGTTTTCAACGACAGCTCCAAGACCTGGGGTTCAACATCGAAGAAGCCTCATGGCTGAATCCGGTGCCTAACGTCTGGTCTGTCCATATCCGCGACCGTGATTGCGCGTTATGCTTTACCAACGGTAAAGGCGCAACGAAAAAAGCGGCATTGGCTTCCGCACTTGGCGAATATTTCGAGCGTCTGTCCACCAACTACTTCTTCGCCGATTTCTATCTGGGCCAAACCATCGCTCACGGCGACTTCGTCCATTACCCGGACGAAAAATGGTTCGCCCTGCCAGAGGACGATACGCTGCCCGTCGGCATCCTCGATGAGCGGCTGCACGCGTTCTACAATCCTGAACAGGAACTGGCCGCGAGCGATCTGATCGATCTGCAGTCCGGCAACGCCGAACGCGGAATCTGCGCGCTGCCTTTCACGCGCCAGTCCGATCTACAGACGGTTTATATTCCGGTCAACATTATCGGCAATCTTTATGTTTCTAACGGGATGTCCGCTGGTAACAGCGCTAACGAAGCGCGCGTTCAGGGACTGTCCGAAGTGTTCGAGCGCTATGTTAAGAACAGAATCATCGCGGAAGCCATTAGCCTGCCGAAAATTCCAGCGGATGTGCTGTCTCGCTATCCCGGCGTCGTCGAAGCCATCACCACACTAGAACAGGAAGGCTTTCCAATTTTCGCCTTTGACGCCTCTCTGGGCGGGAAGTACCCGGTGATCTGCGTGGTGTTGTTCAACCCGGCCAATGGCACTTGCTTCGCTTCATTCGGCGCGCACCCTGACTTCGGCGTCGCACTGGAGCGCACCGTGACGGAGCTATTGCAGGGACGCGGGCTGAAAGATCTGGATGTCTTTACCCCGCCGACGTTCGACAATGATGAAGTCGCCGAACACACAAACTTGGAGACGCACTTTATCGACTCCAGCGGTTTGATCTCCTGGGATCTTTTCAAAGACGAGTCCGATTACGCCTTTAGCGACTGGGATTTCAGCGGTACGACCGAGCAGGAATTCGCGACGCTGATGGACATCTTCCGCACGGAAGACGCAGAGGTGTATATCGCTGATTATGAGCATCTCTCGGTTTACGCCTGCCGTATTTTGGTGCCGGGCATGTCCGACATTTATCCTGCCGAAGACCTGTTGCTGGCCAACAACAGCATGGGGGCGCACCTGCGCGAAACCTTGCTGGCTTTACCTGACAGCCAATTTGAACAGGAAGAGTATCTGGCGCTATTGCAACAACTCGACGACGAAGGGCTGGACGACTTCACCCGCGTACGCGAACTGTTAGGTATCGCGACCGGCAAAGACAACGGCTGGTTCACGCTGCGTGTCGGTGAACTTAAATCCATGCTGGCCTTGGCGGGCGGCGATCTGGAACAGGCGCTAAGCTGGGTCGAGTGGTCCCAGGACTTCAACCAGTCCGTCTTCAGTCATGAACACAGCAACTACTATCGCTGCCTGCAGACCCTGCTGGAATTGGCGCTGGAACCGGAAAGAGAGGCTGCGCAGTATTACGATGCGTTGGTCAAGATGTACGGCCAAAATATTGTTGAAGAAGCCAGCGCGGCCATCGCAGGCGAATCCTGCTTCTACAAGCTGTTCTCTGTCGATGCTTCTCTGACCGCTTTGCCCGCTCACCAGTCTCTGCTGGCGGCCTATGAAAAGCTGCAACAGGCCAAACGTAAGCACTGGCAATCCTAACCCTCCTATCAATACGGCAAGCTTGTGCTTGCCGTATCTCACCATGATCCCGTTTTTTATTAGTGGGGTATATATTTACACGCTGATGGATTCCCATCGCTGCGACAATGCTTTACACTCCCCGCGGCTGTTCGCCCCCGGTTTCCGTTTTTCGTCAGCCTATATGATTCCAGACTAAATTTAGGGTTATTTTTTCCTAACACCTTAATTTAATTATGGATATTAATTTCGATGTTACTACTTGGTTAAGTTTCGACTAGTGGCGATGAGTTTAACCGCTATAATTATAATATAAGTGCCGTTTTTTAATAAAAAACACCTATTACAGCGCTTCCGCTTAAACGTTTTCTATATTTTTTAAAAAATATTTTTTCGTTAAAATTCATTCGGTTAACCTAAATATTGTCTCATTTTGGATGGTCCAAGACCTATCAAGTACCCGCCATTATGATCCATATCAAATTTCGCATTAATGTGCTTTGTTAATATCACTGCGCTGATAAACTTTAAGAGAGAGTTAGTGTGAAAGCTGACAACCCCTTTACTCTGCTACTACCGGCAGCAATGGCAAAAGTTGCGGAAGATGCAGGTGTCTATAAAGCGACAAAAAAACCGCTTACTACATTTTCCCTCGCGATATGTGCGGGAGTTTTCATCTCCATCGCATTTGTCTTCTACATCACTGCCACGACAGGGTCAGCCTCTATGCCTTTCGGCATGGCCAAGCTGGTCGGCGGTATCTGCTTCTCTCTGGGGCTGATGCTGGTGGTGGTGTGTGGCGCTGATTTATTTACGTCCACCGTATTGATTCTTGTGGCTAAGGCCAGCGACCGCATTACCTGGCGTCAGTTAGGCTGTAACTGGGTGAACGTCTATTTTGGGAACCTGGTGGGAGCGCTGATTTTTGTCGCGCTGATTTGGTTCTCGGGCGAGCACATGGTCGCTAACGGCGCATGGGGCTTGAATGTTTTGCAGACAGCGAATCACAAGCTGGAGCACACGTTCACTGAAGCGCTGAGCCTCGGCATTCTGGCAAATCTGATGGTCTGTCTGGCCGTCTGGATGAGTTACTCCGGCCGTACCCTGCTCGACAAATGTCTGGTCATGGTTTTGCCGGTAGCCATGTTCGTGGCCAGCGGCTTTGAGCATAGCATTGCAAACATGTTCATGATTCCCATGGGTATTGTGATTAAAAACTTCGCTTCGGAAGAGTTCTGGCATGCCATCGGGATGGCGCCGAGCCAATTCGAACACCTGACCATCCACAATTTTATCGTCGATAATCTGATCCCGGTCACTATCGGCAACATCATTGGGGGCGGGTTGTTGGTAGGCTTAACTTATTGGGTTATTTATTTGCGCGGTGGAAACAAGCACTAGGGTGTTATCGGCCGCAACATCGGGTTTTAAAAATCCATATAAAAGGTAGGTGTAAAATGACCGATCTGAATGAAAAATTAGCCAACGCATGGCATGGTTTTAGCAAAGGTGAATGGCAGAATGAAGTCAATGTTCGCGACTTCATCCAGAAAAACTACACGCCGTATGAAGGCGATGAGTCTTTCCTGGCGGGCGCTACTCCTGCGACCAGCGCACTGTGGGATAAAGTCATGGAAGGCATCAAACAGGAAAACCGCACTCATGCGCCTGTTGATTTCGATACCGATCTTGCTGCCACCATTACCTCGCATGATGCGGGCTACATCGATAACAACCTTGAAAAAGTGGTTGGTCTGCAAACTGATGCTCCGCTGAAACGCGCGCTTATCCCCTTCGGCGGCATCAAGATGGTTGAAGGTTCTTGCAAAGCGTATAACCGCGAGCTGGATCCGGAACTGAAAAAAATCTTCACCGAATACCGCAAAACTCACAACCAGGGCGTGTTTGACGTTTATACCCCGGACATCCTGCGTTGCCGTAAATCCGGTGTTCTGACCGGTCTGCCGGATGCGTATGGCCGTGGCCGTATCATCGGTGACTACCGTCGCGTTGCGCTGTACGGTATCGACTACCTGATGAAAGAGAAATTCGCACAGTTCAGCTCTCTGCAGAGCAAACTGGAAAACGGCGAAGATCTGGAAGCAACTATCCGTCTGCGTGAAGAAATCGCTGAACAGCATCGCGCTCTGGGACAGATCAAAGAAATGGCAGCCAAATATGGTTGCGATATCTCTGCTCCGGCAACGACCGCTCAGGAAGCCGTTCAGTGGACCTACTTCGGTTACCTGGCTGCCGTTAAGTCTCAGAACGGCGCCGCGATGTCCTTCGGTCGTGTTTCTACCTTCCTGGATATCTTCATCGAACGTGACCTGAAAGCGGGCAAAATCACTGAACAGGACGCTCAGGAACTGATCGACCACCTGGTCATGAAACTGCGTATGGTTCGCTTCCTGCGTACCCCTGAATACGATGAGCTGTTCTCCGGCGACCCGATCTGGGCGACTGAATCTCTGGCCGGTATGGGCCTGGATGGCCGTACGCTGGTCACCAAAACCAGCTTCCGTTTCCTGAACACCCTGTACACCATGGGGCCGTCTCCGGAACCGAACATGACCATCCTGTGGTCTGAAAAACTGCCGTCAAACTTCAAAAAATACGCGGCTAAAGTCTCCATCGATACCTCTTCTCTGCAGTATGAGAATGATGATCTGATGCGCCCTGACTTTGACAATGACGACTACGCCATTGCCTGTTGCGTTAGCCCGATGGTTGTGGGCAAACAAATGCAGTTCTTCGGCGCTCGTGCCAACCTGGCGAAAACCATGCTGTATGCTATCAACGGCGGTATGGACGAAAAAATGAAGATGCAGGTAGGCCCGAAATCTGCACCGATCATGAGCGAAACCCTGAACTTCGACGAAGTCATGGAACGCATGGATCACTTCATGGACTGGCTGGCTAAACAGTACGTCACCGCGCTGAACATCATTCACTACATGCATGACAAGTACAGCTACGAAGCCTCTCTGATGGCGCTGCACGACCGTGATGTGTATCGCACCATGGCATGCGGCATCGCCGGTCTGTCTGTTGCGGCTGACTCCCTGTCCGCCATCAAATACGCCAAAGTGAAACCAGTCCGTGACGAAGACGGCTTGGCTATCGACTTTGACATCGAAGGCGAATACCCGCAGTTCGGTAACAACGACCCGCGTGTTGATGACTTGGCCTGTGACCTGGTTGAACGCTTCATGAAGAAAATTCAGAAGCTGAACACTTACCGCAATGCAGTACCGACTCAGTCAGTACTGACCATCACGTCCAACGTGGTATACGGTAAGAAAACCGGTAACACTCCGGATGGTCGTCGCGCTGGCGCGCCGTTCGGACCAGGTGCTAACCCGATGCACGGCCGTGATCAGAAAGGGGCTGTAGCCTCTCTGACCTCTGTCGCTAAACTGCCGTTTGCTTACGCGAAAGATGGTATTTCTTACACCTTCTCTATCGTGCCGAACGCTCTGGGTAAAGACGACGATGTTCGTAAAGCCAACCTGGCCGGCCTGATGGACGGTTACTTCCACCACGAAGCATCCAACAACGTAGAAGGTGGTCAGCACCTGAACGTGAACGTGATGAACCGTGAAATGTTGCTCGACGCCATGGAAAACCCGGAAAAATATCCGCAGTTGACCATCCGTGTTTCTGGTTACGCAGTGCGCTTTAACTCGCTGACCAAAGAACAGCAGCAGGACGTGATTACGCGTACTTTCACGCAGTCCATCTGATTATCATGTCTGCCTGAAAAGGCGTAAAATAAAGGCTCCACTCTGTGGGGCCTTTTTTCACCGCTTCGCCGGAGTATCCAGAGCCTGTTTTGTCAGCCCGCTGTGACCGTTTATCTGAGGGCTGCCAAAACAGATTCGACGCAGCGTCATCATGATGTATTCCATACACAATGACGTCATTCTGCGCCCCAGCTGGCCGCTATTGTTCGGCCCAACCCGGAGAAACCTCGCAATGTCAGTAATTGGTCGTATTCACTCTTTCGAATCCTGTGGAACCGTCGACGGTCCAGGCATTCGCTTCATCGTCTTCTTCCAGGGATGTTTGATGCGCTGTCTCTACTGCCACAACCGTGACACCTGGGATACCCACGGCGGCAAAGAGATTACGGTAGAAGAGCTGATGAAAGAGGTGGTCACCTATCGTCATTACATGAATGCTTCCGGCGGCGGCGTGACGGCCTCCGGTGGAGAAGCCATTCTGCAAGCGGAATTCGTTCGCGATTGGTTCCGCGCCTGTCAGGAACAGGGGATTAACACCTGTCTCGATACCAATGGATTTGTTCGCCGTTATGATCCGGTTATCGACGAACTGCTGGATGCCACCGATTTGGTGATGCTGGATTTGAAACAGCTTGACGATACCATCCACCAAAATCTGGTCGGCGTTTCCAATCATCGTACGCTGGAATTCGCACGCTACCTCGCCAAACGTAACCAGAGAACATGGATTCGATATGTGGTCGTGCCCGGTTGGTCCGACGACGACAAGTCAGCGCATATGCTGGGGGAATTCACCCAAGAGATGGGCAATATCGAGAAGATCGAACTCCTGCCCTACCACGAATTGGGTAAACACAAATGGGTCGCTATGGGTGAGGAATACCAGTTAGATGGCGTTAAACCACCGAAGGCCGAAACGATGAACCGCGTTAAATCCATTCTTGAAAGCTACGGCCACCACGTCGCTTATTGAACCTTTATCGCAAGCCGGTCAGCCTATGACCGGCTTATTGATTTAAACATCAAGCCGCTGCCAGTGGATTGGGATGTTGATGATTGGCCTTTCTTAGCAGCATGACCAGATAACAGAAAGCAATGGCGCCAATCAGGACGAACAGCAATTTATCGGAGTATGACTGCATCAGCATCGCCGCCAAACTCGGTCCCGTCAGACTGCCAATCGTGTAGCTCAGCAACAATGCCTGATTCATCGCCACCAACTCTCCCGCCACCACTTTCTCACAGGCCCAAGACATAGCCACAGGATAGAGCGTAAATGCCGCGCAACCCAGAATGAATAACGCCGGCACCATCGCATAGCGACTGAAGCCCAGCATCATGATACAGCCGATAATCACCGCGAACACCAGCACTCTCAGCACCATCAGACGACCATAGCGATCCGCCATTTTGCCTACCGGCCATTGTCCAAAAATACCGGCGCTAATCAGCAATGCCATCCAGTAACCGACCTGAGCGTCACTCATTCCCTGATGGGCAAGATAGAGCGGCATCAGACCATACATTGATCCCAAGATGATGCCGGAAATTACACAGCCGTTAATGCCTAAACGGGCCGCACGGTAACGTAACATCTGCCAGACATTCACCTTGTGCGTCATGATTTGTGGCGGGGAAAGGCGGGCAAACAGCATCGGTAATACGCTGAGTACGACCAGCGTCACAGCCCACGGCAAAACGCTGAACACATCGGTTTGGACCATGCTCAGCAGGAGTTGACCCACGACGCTCCCCAGATAATACGCCATCATGTACGCCGCCAGCAGTTGCCCACGGTGAGTGGCGTGACCGCTGCAAAGCAGCGCGCTTTCCACGACAACCCATATTAAGGCGCAACCCACGCCCGCAATGAAGCGCCACAACAACCAGCTCCAGAAATCGACCGACAATGCTAAGGCTGCGGTGGCGATAGCCAGCAGGATTGCGGCGAGGTAATAAGAGCGGTTAAATCCAAAACGGTGGATCAAGGCTCCGGCCAACAACGTGCCAATCAGGTTGCCACTGAAGTAAGAGGAACCCACTAGCCCGACTTGCCATACAGACAGCTGTTGAGCATTCAACCAAAGGGGAACGAGCGTATTGAGCACAGCAATGCAGACCGTTAGCAGCAGGAGACCGCTAAGCAGCAAAATGACCGGGCGCGTATAGGTGAACATGGGTCGACGACCATGAGAGAAGATATTTTGCGCGCATCATGCCACCGGCAAAGTTAAAGTCAATCTGTGTTGAGAGAGTGACCGCACGATTTGTTCATGGCCTTATACAGCGTGGGCCCATCACGCCTTATCGAATCTCGGCTGGCGGTATTTTTTAAGGTAATAGGCCTTTCCTATGCCCCATGACCGTGGACGTCAGACTGGGTCTTACTACAAGTCTTATTACGGGAGCCACCACCCCACATTGTTGGAAACGCGCAACTTCAGGCATAAAAAAAGCGCCCCTGAGAGCGCTTTTCTGAGCTAAAACTGCTTAGCCGATAAATTCCAGTCCGTTCATATAAGGACGCAGCACTTCCGGCACTTCAATGCGGCCATCAGCCTGCTGATAGTTTTCCATCACGGCGACAAGCGCACGCCCTACGGCCAGACCAGAGCCGTTCAGTGTGTGAACCAGACGGGGTTTCTTCTCACCTTTGCTGCGGCAGCGAGCCTGCATGCGACGCGCCTGGAAATCCCACATGTTGGAGCACGAAGAGATTTCACGATAGGNGTTCTGCGCAGGCAGCCACACTTCCAGATCGTAGGTCTTGCAGGAGCCGAAGCCCATATCGCCCGTGCACAGCAGGACTTTACGATAAGGCAGTTTCAGCAGTTGCAGGATTTTTTCCGCGTGTCCGGTCAACTCTTCCAACGCCTGCATGGAGTCTTCCGGGCGCACAATCTGCACCATTTCGACTTTGTCGAACTGATGAACGCGAATCAGACCGCGCGTATCACGTCCGTAGGAACCCGCTTCAGATCGGAAGCACGGCGTATGCGCCGTCATTTTGATCGGTAAGGACTCTTCATCCAGGATCTCGTTACGCACCAGATTGGTCAGCGGCACTTCCGCCGTCGGGATCAAAGCATAATTGCTGCTATCCGCTTCTTCGGACAACGGCTTGGTATGGAACAGATCTTCCCCGAACTTAGGCAGCTGCCCGGTACCATACAGAGAGTCCTGATTAACCAGATACGGGACATAGGCTTCCAGGTAACCATGCTGCTCGGTATGCTGGTCCAGCATGAATTGAGCCAGCGCGCGGTGCATACGCGCAATCTGTCCGCGCATAACAGAGAAGCGTGAACCGGTCAGCTTCACGCCGTCGGCCATGCTCAAGCCATTGTTGAGCTCGCCCAGATCGACGTGATCGCGAGGTTCAAAGTCCAACTGACGCGGCTCGCCCCAGCGGCTGATTTCCTGATTTTCGGTCTCGTCTTTGCCCAACGGCACGCAGTCATCTGGCAAATTCGGGATCGTCAAAGACAGTTCGCGAATCGCGTTCTGAAGTTGATCGAGTTCTTTTTTCGCAGATTCCAGCTTCTCACCCAATGCGTTAACTTCACGGCGCAGCGGTTCAATGTCTTCACCACGTGCTTTAGCCGCGCCGATCTCTTTCGATCGGGAGTTACGTTCTGCCAGCAAACTTTCCGTTTCGACCTGTAGCGTTTTGCGACGCGCTTCTTGTGCGCGCAGCGCCTCAACGTCCAGAGTAAAACCTCGACGAGCCAGTAGTTTTTCGGCAACTGCGTCTAGCTCATTACGCAGTAAATTGGGATCAAGCATGCTAGTCCTGTGCTTTTTATTGATGGAAGAGATATAACAGCGGGCCTGCAAAGGTCCCTGTAGCAGAAAATTATCGGCTGTAACCTTACCGCAACGGGTAGGCTAGCGGTAGCGTTTTGTCGGGCTATTTTGATCCTGAGAGGCCAGCCAGGCGAGCTTTTCACCGATCTTCCCCTCTAAGCCGCGAGAGGTTGGATGATAATACTGCGTAGCCGCCATTTCCGAGGGAAAATAGTTCTCACCTGCCGCATAACCATTGGGTTCATCGTGTGCATAGCGATACTCGGCACCAAGCCCCATCTCTTTCATGAGCGCGGTGGGCGCATTGCGTAAATGGTCAGGCACATCGAAATCCGGCTTTTCACGAGCATCGCGCATGGCCGCCTTGAATGCCGTATAGACGGCATTGCTTTTCGGCGCGCAGGCCAGATAGACGATAGCCTGAGCGATCGCCCTCTCCCCTTCGGCCGGTCCCACGCGGGTAAAGCAGTCCCACGCGGCAATCGCGACCTGCATACCGCGAGGGTCGGCATTACCCACATCTTCCGATGCGATCGCCAGCAACCGCCGGGCGACATACAGCGGATCGCCGCCCGCCGTGATAATTCGGGCATACCAGTAAAGCGCCGCATCCGGCGCGGAGCCCCGCACTGACTTATGCAATGCGGAGATGAGGTCGTAATAGCGGTCGCCTTTGTTATCAAAACGGGCGCTGCGTTCACCCGCAACCTCGTTAAGCAAATCGGGTGTCAGATGACGCTCACCGGCGGCGTCGACTTCCGCCATATCCGACATCATTTCCAACAAATTCAAAGCGCGCCGGGCATCTCCGCTCACCAGTTCAGACAGGAGGCGTCTCGTCTCGTCCGGCAAGACGATATGCTGTTTACCCAGTCCACGCTCGCTATCCTGCAGCGCTTGCGTCAAGACCACTTCGATATCCTCCGCCGTCAGCGCTTTTAATAAATAGACGCGGGCGCGGGATAACAATGCCGAATTCAGCTCGAACGACGGGTTCTCGGTGGTCGCGCCGATGAAGGTGATCGTACCGTCCTCGATATGAGGGAGAAAAGCATCCTGTTGGCTTTTATTGAACCGGTGTACTTCGTCCACGAAAAGGATGGTCCGGCGCCCAGCATCACGATTATGCCGCGCGCGCTCAATCGCTTCGCGAATTTCCTTGATGCCTGACGTCACTGCCGAAATACGCTCTACATCGGCATCCCCGTAACGACCGATTAATTCCGCCAGCGTGGTTTTTCCTGTTCCCGGAGGACCCCACAGAATCATCGAGTGAAGCTGGCCGGACTCAATCGCGCGCGGCAACGGTTTGCCCGGCCCAAGTAAATGCTGCTGACCGATATACTGCGCTAACGTGACTGGCCGCATACGCGCGGCCAGGGGCTGAAATTCATTCTGGGAAAAGTCGAGTGACAGATTACTCACAGACGCCTCACTGACGTTGGTCGTCCACCGCAACCCCTTTGGGCGGTGTAAAGGTGAATTTTGCCGCGTCTACCGCTCCGTTTTGCTGATCTTTAAGCACGTAGCTACTACGCTGACCATCCTGTTCGGTGGCGGTAAAGCCTTTGATTGTGCCATTACTGGTTACGCTAATTGAAAATTGACGAAGATTGCCACTGGCGGACTTCGGCATCAGCTCAAACTCATCGCCTTTCTGCGTCACATGGTAGTTTTTCCAGTCGCTCGGGCTGTTACGCGTAATCAGGATAAACGGCGTATTCCCCGTCGCATCTTTCACCCAAGTCGCGGTGACCTGCTCCACAAACGGGTTATAGAACCACAATGTCTTGCCGTCGGAAATCAGTACGCTTTCATCAGGCGAAGTCGTTTTCCAATTAAACAGATTCGGACGCTGGACCCAGAGTTCGCCTTCACCATCTTGCACCGCAGAACCATCGTTGCCCGTCACCTTTTGTGAAAAACTGGCATGGAAACTATTAACTTTGCTCAGACGACTTTGCAAATCGCTGGAGGCGTCCGCATGAACGACGCCGGATACCATGCTCGACAGCAAACAACCGGTCATTAACCATTTTTTTATCATAAGAAGATCCTTTTACTATCCTGATGGCATCGGTCAGCGGCTGTATTAGACAACCGCCGAGTGTACTCCCTCACTGTAGATCAGCGAGGTAAACCGAAACAGCCGTCGTTGTCTGTAATGTTGGGCTTTACGCATCTTTGCACAGACGATAGCCGTTTCGGTCCAAGTGTTATTCCATGGGCGGAGGAGCGAGCACTTCGCGATTGCCGTTGTGCCCCGGGGAGCTGACAATGCCCTGCGCCTCCATCTGTTCAACAAGACGCGCCGCTCGGTTGTAGCCTATGCGGAACTGACGCTGTACACCGGAAATCGACGCGCGGCGTTTTTCCACCACAAAAGCCACCGCCTGGTCGAACAATGGGTCGAGCTCTTCATCCCCATCCAGACCCAGACTACCGCCTTCGCCCTCATCACCGCCTTTAACGATGCTGTCGATGTATTCAGGGCGACCGCGAGCTTTCCAGTCCTGGACGACGGCATGCACTTCCTGATCTCGAACGAATGCGCCATGCACACGCACAGGTATCGAAGAGTTGGGCGCCATATACAACATGTCGCCCATACCCAGCAGGGATTCCGCTCCGCCCTGATCGAGGATCGTTCTTGAGTCGATCTTGCTGGAAACGGTAAACGCGATACGCGTTGGAATGTTGGCCTTAATCAGCCCGGTGATAACATCCACCGACGGGCGCTGCGTCGCCAGAACCAAATGAATACCTGCGGCACGCGCCTTCTGCGCCAGACGCGCGATCAGCTCTTCCACCTTTTTACCCACCGCCATCATCAGATCGGCGAATTCATCCACCATCACCACGATGTAAGGCAGTTTTTCCAGCATCGGCGGCTGTGTTTCCATGCTGTCGCCCGGCTTCCAGAACGGATCGGGAATGGGTCGTCCCATAGACTCTGCCTGCTCGACACGCTCGTTGTAACCGCTCAGGTTACGCACGCCCAGCGCCGACATCAGCTTATACCGCCGTTCCATTTCGCCGACGCACCAACGAAGCGCGTTCGCCGCATCCTTCATGTCCGTTACGACTTCAGTCAGCAGGTGCGGGATACCTTCGTAGACCGACAGCTCCAACATTTTGGGGTCAATCATGATGAAACGAACATCTTTCGGCGATGCTTTGTACAACATGCTGATGATCATGGCGTTTACGCCGACGGATTTACCGGAACCGGTCGTCCCCGCCACCAGCAAATGCGGCATTTTAGCCAGGTCGGCCACCACCGGCTGGCCCGCGATATCCTTGCCTAAAACGACCGACAGCGGCGACGGATTGTCGCGGAAACGGTCGCAATCCAGAACTTCTCGCAGGAAGACGGTCTGGCGACGTTTGTTAGGCAACTCCAGGCCCACATAGGGTTTGCCGGGGATCACTTCGACAATACGCACGGCCACCACGGAGAGTGAACGGGCCAAGTCCTTAGCAAGGTTAGAAATTCGCGCCGCTTTTACGCCAGGCGCCAGATCCAGATCGAAGCGCGTGATGACCGGGCCGGGATGATAATCCACGACTGTCGCCTTGACGCGATAATCCGCTAAACGCGCTTCAATGAGTCTTGCCGTCTGTTCCAGGGCGAAATCATCCACCGGGTCTTCATTGCCTGATGGCGGAGTCAGCAGGTCGAAAGAAGGGAACGGCGTGGTCGGTTTCTGTAACGGCTGGTCGTTACGCATCAGGAACGGGTGGATCAGGCTATCCATGATAGACGGAGAAGAATCGTCGTCCTTATTGTCCGCCGCTGCAGGTGCGGGTGTTGATGCCGTCGCCGCGGGCTGAACAGAAGGCGTAACCGCGCTTTGCGAGGCATGATGCTCAACGGCCGCGGCCGCCTCTTCCTCAGGAGATAAAGTAAATAATGGCTCGCTTGGCGTATCGTCAACCAGGTCAGCCAGCGGAGAAATAGCGAAAACACTGTCTAACGGCGGAACATTCGTAGAGCGAGGCGGCTGAGATGCTTGCGACGATGGCGCTGCCGGCTCAGCGGAGCGCTCTTCCGGCCCATCATTCAATGTGTCGTGACCGTAACGTTCCTGTTGCTGCTCAGCGAAGTCCTGAGCGAGCTGATGCAGCAACGCATCGTCCTCTTGATCTGCTTCGATACTCTCCACAGGCTCGTCGATGCCATTCGGCTGCGCTTGACGTTGAGCTTCTCGCTCCTGCTGTTCCGCAAGACGCTGCGAAGGCAGCTTGATCCCGTATGAAGCCAGCTCACGCCGCGTGGGAATACGCACAGGATTCGGACGCGGCAATTCCGGCCCTACCCCCTGCTTGATCTGCGGATTGATGTCATTCGCTGACACCGCCGGTGTAAACGGCAGCGAAGAGGTCGCCTGACTTGTTGATACCGTTGCCGCTGCCGTTGCCGCAACCGGCGTTACTGGCGTCGACGGCACGGGGGGAACCCGGTCAACTGGCGGAGCGTGATGCGCCGGGTTTTCGGTCAGAGGCTCAGCAGCCGGTGACTCAGGCACGTCGAAAGAATACAGCGGAGGCACTTCGCTTTTTTCCGTTTCGCTGACGTGCTTATCCGTTTCCATCGGAACGGTGACAACCTTCTGGCTGTCAATCGGCGAAGTCGGAGCCGTGACGTTGTCGGCTGGTGTCTCGGTCGCAGACATGTCCTCCGCAACGTCCTCTATTACGGGCTCGGCAGAGGGTGGCAAAGACGCCTGCTCTTCAGCGGCCACTGGCTGAGCACTGGGTACGGCTGGGGCAGCCAGCAGCACATCATCTTCATCCACCTCATGTTCTCGAAGCGAGACAGAGGGCGTTACTGCGGTTTCATGCTCCGCGTCGTGCGCCAGTTCCTCTTCGTCGATAGCGTCATCACGGCGTCCACGGTTAGAGAAGAAGGTCAGGCAGCCCATCACCGCAGCCCCGATTTTCTCCGCGATCGTCAGCCACGACCAGCCGGTGAATAACGTCAGACCGGCCGCCCAAACGCATAACAGAATTAGCGTTGAGCCGACGCTGTTGAATCGCGGAATCATGGCGCTGCTGAGCAAGCTGCCGAGCACGCCGCCGGAGGCAAAATAGTACAGATCGTCCACATTGACGGCAGCCAGACCACACGAGGTCAGGATGAGCGCCAGAGCGCCAATCAGACGTAGAGAAAAGGTGAAATAGTCGAGCGCATGCTGACGGTTTCGCTGACGGAAAATTAGCCAGCACAGCGAGATCATCACGGGGGGAATGGCGTAAGCCAGTACGCCAAAAACGAAAAACAGCGTATCGGCCATCCAGGCGCCAACGCCACCGCCCAGGTTGTGAATGGGTTCATGCCAGGCGGTCTGAGACCAGCTCGGGTCGGACGGGCTGAAGCTCAGCAACGCAGCGGCCAGGTAACAGGCGAACAGCCCTGCAACGACAAGCAACGCCTCTATTAAACGCCGCCCCGCGCTGAGTTTTTCCAGCGTAATTTCTTTATCTTCAGTGTATTCCTGGCTCAAGCGTTTCTCCAGGTTCCGGTAAAGGAGTCATGACAAAACGCCGAGAAAGTCCCGGCGCTGTAGCTGTATAAATTCACAGGAGTGTAGCTGAATTTGCCGGGCTTTGCACCCATACGTCAGCGGGTCTTGATGACCAGCCGGTTGCTCTGCTTAACTTCTTCCATCACCACATAGGTGCGGGTGTCGTTAACGCCAGGCAGACGCAGCAGCGTTTCCCCCAGCAGTTTACGGTAGGCAGACATGTCCGGCACGCGGGTTTTAAGCAGATAGTCAAAATCCCCGGAAACCAGATGACATTCCTGAATTTCTTCCAGCTTCTGTACCGCAGTATTGAACTGTTCAAATACATCCGGCGCGCCACGGTTCAGCGTAATCTCCACAAATACCAGAAGCGAAGCATCCAGATAATGCGGATTGAGTAACGCCGTATAACCATTGATAAAACCCTGTCTCTCCAGACGTCTAACACGTTCCAGACACGGCGTAGGCGATAGACCAACCCGCTTGGAAAGCTCCACGTTGGAGATACGACCATCTTTTTGCAATTCGTTCAGGATATTGCGATCGATACGATCAAGATCTTTTCCCGGACGTTTTTTTGTGTCTACCATTATTATTGTCTCTCTTCACTCTTCCCTGCTCATCGCTCCCTCTGGCCCACTTCAATGTGCCAGAGTTGCCCCTAAAGAAGACCCCTGTCTATTTTGTACATCAAAAGTCACGTCTGTTTATTCCGCATCTCGCGTACGACAAACAGGTGCATGAGCTATGCTGTCGCCTGTCAATTAAACAATGCAAAAACGGATAAAAAGCCGAGCATTCAACTATTCACATACAAAAAATTTCCTCTTCATAGGATGTTTTCGCAAAAGCGCAGCCGATTGTCAAAGCAAAACAATTAAAATCAGAAGAAACTGCCAGATCCAAATCCTAGAAACGCTGTCGGGCAGCGTTTTGATGCTTTTTTACCGACCGCACGTTACCGCGTTACATCCCAGCACCAGCCCTGTTTCACTTTTTTCAATGGTTGTTAACGATAAGATAAATAGTTAACAACATTCGCCGACGCTTTTTTTAGGCCGGTAATTTCCTTACAATCGCCCTATCGTCCCTCCACTGGAGTTAAGGAACTCATGGGTACAGCCAAACACCGCAAACTGTTAATTCTGGGCTCCGGCCCCGCCGGATACACCGCCGCGGTCTATGCTGCGCGCGCCAACCTGAATCCGCTGTTGATTACCGGGATGGAAAAAGGCGGTCAGCTGACCACTACGACGGAAGTTGAAAACTGGCCGGGCGATGCCGATGACCTGACCGGTCCGGCGCTGATGGAGCGTATGCACGCTCATGCCGCCAAGTTCAATACGGAAATCGTCTTTGACCACATCAACCGCGTCGACCTGCAGACCCGTCCATTCCGCCTGTTCGGCGACAGCGATGAGTACACCTGCGACGCCTTGATCATCGCCACGGGTGCCTCCGCACGTTATCTGGGGTTGCCTTCTGAAGAAGCATTTAAAGGCAAAGGCGTTTCCGCCTGCGCAACTTGCGATGGATTCTTTTATCGTAACCAGAAGGTCGCGGTCGTCGGCGGCGGCAACACGGCTGTAGAGGAAGCGCTGTATCTGTCCAATATCGCCTCTGAAGTTCACCTGATTCATCGCCGCGATACTTTCCGTTCAGAAAAAATTCTGATTGACCGTTTGAACGAGAAAGTCGCTAGCGGCAACATCGTGCTGCACACCGACCGTACGCTGGATGAGGTACTGGGCGACGAGATGGGCGTCACCGGCGTTCGTCTGCGCGATACCCACAGTGACGCGACGGAAACGCTGGAAGTCGCCGGTGCCTTCATCGCCATCGGGCACAGCCCGAACACCGCTATTTTCGATAACCAGCTCGCGCTGGAAAACGGTTATATCAAGGTGCAATCCGGCATTCACGGCAACGCGACGCAGACCAGCATTCCCGGCGTGTTTGCTGCGGGTGACGTCATGGATCATATCTACCGTCAGGCGATCACCTCTGCCGGAACGGGATGTATGGCAGCGTTAGATGCCGAGCGCTATCTGGATGGTCTGGGCAACAGCTGATCGTCACTGTCTGAGGGGGTTTTCGCTCCCTCAGGCTTTTCTTTCACGATTTGTAAAAATTGATCGCCCACCCCCATTTACCTCCTCTTTTCGTTTGCATGGCCTTCTCGTCAAGGTAACATGACGCCAATCTGACCGAACGCCCGAATAAATGTTAACCCGCGGTTATACAAGCGTTATTTCGCAATACTCCCATAAGAAGACAATCGGCATCTGATGAAAAATTCCCGACAACAAGAACTCACCCGCTGGCTGAAACAGCAAAGCCGGTTGGCACAACGCTGGTTGCGCCTTTCGCTTCTGTTAGGGCTGGTGAGCGGTCTGCTCATCATCGCTCAAGCCTGGCTGCTCGCCGCACTCCTGCAGGCGCTCATCATCGATCACACCCCGCGCGAAGAGTTATTCGCGCCGTTTTCGTTGTTGGCTGCCACATTTTGTCTACGCGCTATTATGAGCTGGATACGGGAGCGCGTCGGGTTCCGCTGCGGCGAGGTCATCCGCCGACAGATACGCAGCCAGGTGCTGGATCGCTTGCAGCAGTTGGGACCGGCCTGGATTCAGGGTAAACCGGCTGGAAGCTGGGCATCGCTTATTCTGGAGCAGGTCGACGACATGCAGGATTACTATGCCCGCTATCTGCCGCAAATGTATTTGGCGGCGCTGATGCCGCTCCTGATCCTCCTCTTCGTCTTTCCCATTAACTGGGCGGCGGGACTGATCCTGTTCTTGACCGCCCCGTTGATCCCGATTTTTATGGCGATGGTCGGCATGGGCGCAGCAGAAGCCAACCGCCGCAATTTTCTGGCGTTGGAACGCCTAAGCGGTCACTTCCTGGATCGCCTGCGGGGACTGGAAACCCTGCGGTTATTCTTCCGCGGTCAGGCCGAAACCGATCACATCCGTCAAGCCTCCGAAGACTTTCGCCGCCGTACGATGGAAGTGTTGCGAATGGCCTTCCTCTCTTCCGGCGTACTGGAGTTCTTCGCGTCGATTTCCATCGCCATCGTCGCGGTCTATTTCGGTTTTTCTTATTTGGGAGAGCTCAACTTTGGTCATTACGGGACTGGCGTCACCTTGTTTGCCGGTTTTTTGGTTCTGATCCTTGCGCCTGAGTTCTTTCAGCCACTGCGCGACTTGGGAACGTTCTACCACGCTAAAGCCCAAGCCGTCGGCGCCGCGGAAACTCTGTTCACCTTCCTGTCCGAAGAGGGTGAGAGCGTCGGTGGCGGCCAGACGAATTTTGATAGCGTCGAATCGCTGGAATTAGTTGCCAGAGATCTAACAATTCTTACCCCGACCGGAGCCGTACTTGCCGGACCGCTGTCGTTCACCATTACGGCCGGGCAGCGGATCGCATTGGTCGGCGCGAGCGGCGCAGGCAAAACGTCGCTGCTGAATGTGTTACTCGGATTCCTGCCGTATCGTGGCTCTCTGACCGTCAATAATGTGGAGCTGAACACCATTGTCCCCGATGCCTGGCGCAAGCAACTGAGCTGGGTAGGTCAGAATCCGCATCTGCCGGAACAGACCCTGCGGCAGAATATCCTGCTAGGCCATCCCGAAGCTGATGAACAGACGCTTCAGACGGCGGTAGAAAGCGCCTATGTCCACGAATTCCTGCCTTCGCTCCCGCAAGGGCTAGATACCGTACTGGGCGATGGCGCAGCGCGCCTCTCCGTCGGGCAGGCTCAGCGTGTCGCGGTGGCAAGAGCCCTGCTCCGCCCCAGCCATTTACTGTTGCTGGACGAGCCCACGGCCAGCCTGGATGCACATAGCGAACAACGGGTGATGAATGCACTAAGTGCTGCCGCAGCGCGACAGACAACCCTGCTGATCACACATCAGCTCGATGAGGCCAGTAGCTATGATGAGGTGTGGGTGATGGCAGCGGGACGTCTGGTACAGCAAGGTCATTTCAGTGAGCTCAGCGCGTCGCCGGGGCCTTTTGCGGATTTGATGGCACAACGCCGAGGAGCGCTCTGAGATGAAGAAAATACAGGTCATCCGGATATTGATGCCTTTTCTGGGGCTTTATCGCCGCTACTTTTGGCGGCTTAGTTTGGGAGTGGTGCTTGCCATCGTTACCCTGCTCGCCAGTATCGGACTACTGACGCTCTCCGGTTGGTTCCTTGCCGGCTCGGCGCTGGCCGGACTCGCAGGACTTTATACCTTTAACTACATGCTACCCGCCGCTGGCGTCCGCGGCGCGGCGATTACACGCACGGTGAGCCGCTACTTCGAACGACTGGTCAGCCACGACGCCACCTTCCGCGTACTGCTGCATCTGCGCGTGTATACCTTTAGCCGCATTCTGCCGCTCTCCCCCGGCGGACTCAGCCGTTTCAGACAGGCAGACCTGCTTAACCGCTTGGTGGCGGATGTCGACACGCTGGACCATTTGTATCTGCGTGTGATCTCCCCGCTGCTCAGCGCGCTCGTCGTTATCGTGGCAGTAGCCTTTGGTCTTAGCTGGCTGGATAGCACGTTGGCGATGACGCTGGCGACCATCATGCTATTGCTCTTGGTCATCATGCCGCCGGTGTTTTACCGAACAGGCCAGCCAATTGGCGAAGCGCTGACGCAGTTACGCGCGCAATACCGCCTGCAGTTGACCGCCTGGCTACAGGGGCAGGCCGAACTGACCATCTTCGGCTCGTTAGTCTCTTTCCGGCATCGACTGGATCAACTGGAAAACCGCTGGTTATCGCGGCAACGTCAGCAGGCGACGCTCAGCGCGCTATCGCAATCCCTCATCATCCTGAGCAGCGGGCTCACCGTCACGCTGATCCTGTGGATGGCGGCCAACGGCGTCGGCGGCGATACGCAGCCGGGCGCGCTGATCGCCTTGTTTGTTTTCGCCTCGCTGGCCGCCTTCGAAGCCTTAGGCCCGGTCGCAAACGCCTTCCAACATATCGGACAGGTCGCTGCGTCCGCCGTTCGAGTCGACCAGTTGATGAAGCTGACGCCTGCCGTCGTATTCACTGCTGAAGGGCCTGCCCCCGCTTCTCACGCCGCGTTAACGTTAGACAAGGTGAGTTTTACCTATCCGGACCAGCCTCTGCCGGTGCTTCAGCATATTTCGCTAAGTCTTCAACCCGGCGAGCACATCGCGCTGTTGGGCAAAACCGGATGCGGTAAATCCACGCTATTGCAATTGCTCACCCGTGCCTGGGACTGTCGCGAGGGCGCAATTAGCCTGAACGGTTCACCGTTATCTGCCTGGTCCGAAGAGAACCTACGCAGCATGATGAGCGTCGTTCCTCAACGGGTACATCTCTTCAGTGACACGCTTCGTCAGAATCTGCGGCTGGCCGCGCCGGAGGCCAGTGACAAGGTGCTGACTCAAGTCCTGCAACAGGTGGGGCTGGCGCACCTGTTGGAGCAAGAGGGGCTGAATGCCTGGCTGGGTGAAGGCGGCCGACAACTGTCCGGCGGCGAACAGCGCCGAATCGGTCTGGCACGCGCTTTGTTACATCCTGCACCGCTGATTCTGCTCGACGAACCCACCGAGGGGTTGGACGCCGAAACTGAACAGCGAATGCTTCAGCTCCTGCGTGAGCACTGCAAAGATAAAACGCTGCTGGTCATCACCCATCGTCTACGCGGTTTAGAAAGCATGGACCGCCTGTGCGTTATGGACGGCGGACAGATAGTCGAACAAGGCGACCACCAGACGCTGATGGCTCAGCGAGGCCGCTATTGGCAGTTTCATCAACACCTTTAACTGAGGCCAGTCATGCAACTGTTTGAGCTGTCGCCCTTCTCCGTGCAGTTTCCCGATCCGGAGATGGCGTTGAACGATCCTAACGGCCTGCTGGCATTCGGGGGGGATCTGGCGCCGTCACGATTAATGGCGGCTTATCAGCACGGCATCTTCCCCTGGTACTCGCCGGGAGATCCCGTCTTGTGGTGGTCGCCCGACCCGCGCGCCGTGCTGTTTCCTGAGGCATTTCATCTCAGTCGCAGTATGAAAAAATTCATCCGTAAGACCGAATATCACGTCACGTTGAATCAGGCCTTTTCCGATGTCATTACGGCTTGCGCCAACGACCGGGAAGAAGGCACCTGGATCGACGATGACATTATTGACGCTTATTGCCAGCTGCATCAGGCAGGACAGGCGCAATCGGTGGAAGTGTGGCATAATGACAGGCTGATCGGCGGTCTGTACGGCATTTCTCAAGGCGCCTTGTTCTGCGGCGAGTCAATGTTCAGCCGCGCAGACAATGCTTCGAAGTGCGGTTTACTGGCGTTTTTGCGCCACTTTGTTCGCCACGGCGGACAACTGATTGACTGCCAGATATTAAACGAGCACACGGCATCGCTGGGAGCGACAGAAATACCGCGCCGGGAGTTCCTGCAACACCTTTCCCAACTGCGACCCATTACGCTGGGTGAACCGTGCTGGCAGAGACAAACGCTGCCGCTCGCCTAACTAAACGACCCACCTATGACGAATTAATCAAGCGCTGAGTCGCAACGCTTCTTTACATAATGTGGGTTTTTCGGCATTATCTTGCCGGTTAAAAACTAAGGTAGTAAAACCTAGAGGATTCGATGGCCAAAGAAGACAATATTGAAATGCAAGGCACCGTACTGGATACGCTGCCCAACACCATGTTCCGCGTTGAATTGGAAAACGGGCACGTGGTTACCGCTCATATCTCCGGTAAAATGCGTAAAAACTATATCCGCATCCTGACGGGTGACAAAGTCACAGTGGAGCTGACCCCGTACGACCTGAGCAAAGGCCGCATTGTCTTCCGTAGCCGCTAACAGGCCCGCCATCGCTTAACGCGATCCCACGAGGATGTTCGCCCTCCTGCCCTTTCCGCTTGCGGTCAGGGCTTTTGCTTTTTGTGCCCGCCTTCACATATTTCACATCTCAGCCTGTGACCCTCTCTGCAGTTCATGCCTCGATTGACGTCCCATATATCTATTTGCCCTAAGATAATTGCATTGAGCAATATTTACAAAATTGTTGCTTTTTTATTGCTCAGTTTGCACATAATAGAGGAGTAGAACCAGCGATGTTAACCCTCCAGGCAATGAGGACATATCCGTTTTTGATTATTTTACAGATAACCACAATCTTGGCTTTTCCCGTTCTGGCGATGAAGAACGCCCACGCAGAAGCCCCACAGGCGCAGCGTATCGCCACGGCTCCGCCGGATATCACGATGGGGCCGCTTTTCGAAGCGGTGCAGAAATCGAAAATGTTTCCGGATCAAAAAACGTTTGTTGACGCGGTTCCCCGGTACTCGCCCTCGGCCATCATGGCGGATTACTATATGCAGCGTCGGCTCAACAATTTTGATCTGCAGCATTTTGTCCTGCATAACTTCACCATTCCTGCGGACGGTAAGGGCTATATTCCACCCGGCGGCCAAACGCTGCGGGAGCATATCATCGATCTGTGGCCACACCTCACGCGCAGTACACCCGACATGACTCGCTGGGACTCGCTCCTGCCGCTGCCCAACGCCTATGTTGTGCCGGGCGGACGCTTTCGTGAAGTCTATTACTGGGACAGCTATTTCACCATGCTAGGCCTTGCGGAAAGCGACCAGTGGGGTCTCATCCGCAACATGGTGCAAAACTTTGCCTACCAGATCGACCGCTACGGACACATACCCAACGGCAATCGCACCTATTACCTGAGCCGTTCACAGCCCCCTTTCTTCACCAAAATGGTAGAGCTGCTGGCAAAGCATGACGGCGACAATCTGCTGGTGACCTATCTGCCGCAGATGAAGCGGGAATATCAGTACTGGATGGACGGCGAAAACAGCTTGCAGCCCGGGCAGGCTGACAAACGCGTCGTCCGCCTCGGCGACGATGTGCTGAACCGCTACTGGGACGATCGCAACGTGCCCAGGACCGAATCCTGGCTCGACGACGTCACCACCGCCAGCCAGGTGCCGGAAAGCGAGCGACCACAGTTATACCGCGATCTACGTGCGGGAGCAGCCTCGGGATGGGACTTCAGCTCGCGCTGGTTGAAAGACCCGATGAAGCTGTCGACGATCCATACTACCGATATCCTGCCGGTCGACCTGAATGCGTTGCTCTATCACAATGAAATGGTGCTGTCGAAGGCCAGTCGCTTAGCCAACAAGATGGCCGACGCCGATCGTTACGCCCTCCGCGCCGACAAGCGTAAACAGGCGCTTAATCGCTACTTTTGGAACGCGGAAAAGCGATACTACGCGGATTACGATTGGCGCCAAGGCAAAGTGAGCCAGCAGTTGACGGCGGCAACACTGTTTCCGCTGTATGTCCAGGCGGCCCCACTGAATTACGCTCAAGAGACTGCCCAGGCGGTCCGTAACGAGCTGGTACAGGAAGGCGGGATGGTTACGACCACTCTGCACTCTCACCAGCAGTGGGACGCGCCGAACGCGTGGGCGCCCTTGCAGTGGGTCGCAGTGGAAGGGCTACGCTATTATCAGCAAGAGCCGCTCGCCGAAGAGATCGCAGTCCGCTTTCTGAACAGCGTTCGGCATACCTACGAACGCGAGCATAAGTTGGTGGAGAAATATGCGGTTGAAACCGGCGAACTTGGCGGCGGCGGCGGCGGGGAGTACGAACTGCAAGACGGTTTCGGCTGGACGAATGGCGTCACCCTCAAACTGTTGAGTCTCTATCCGCCCCAACAGGACCAAGACGATTAAAACGCCTCGCTGGCTTCGCTTTCAATGAGCTCATTGACCTCTTTTATAAAAAACAAGGGCATCCATTCGGATGCCCTTGACGTTAAGGTTAGCGATACCGTGTGCTTAGGATGATACCGCGCCTTCAGTTTTGCGTTTCTGCGCGCTGTGGAAGCTATAGCTCAGCTGCTGCGTCGTGGAATCGAGTTCCACGGTGACGGATCCCCCTTCTACCAGCGAGCCAAAGAGCAATTCGTTGNCCAATGGTTTCTTGAGATTCTCCTGGATAATCCGCGCCATCGGCCGCGCGCCCATCGCCTTGTCGTACCCTTTCTCAGCCAGCCAATCACGCGCATCCTCGCTGACTTCCAACGATACGCCTTTGGCATCCAGCTGCGCCTGCAGTTCAACGATGAATTTATCCACCACCTGCTGAATCACTTCGGTAGAAAGATGGTTGAACCAGATGATGCCGTCCAGACGGTTACGGAATTCCGGCGTAAACACCTTCTTAATCTCTTCCATCGCATCGCTGCTGTTATCCTGCTGGATCAGCCCGATAGATTTACGCTGAGTTTCACGAATCCCGGCGTTAGTCGTCATGACCAGAATGACATTACGGAAATCAGCCTTACGACCGTTGTTGTCCGTCAGGGTGCCGTTATCCATCACCTGCAGCAGCAGGTTAAACACATCGGGATGCGCTTTTTCGATCTCATCGAGCAACAGGACAGCATGCGGATGTTTGATCACCGCATCCGTCAGCAGCCCGCCCTGATCGTAGCCGACATAGCCCGGAGGCGCGCCGATTAAGCGACTCACCGTATGACGCTCCATGTATTCGGACATATCAAAGCGCAGCAGTTCGATGTCCATGGCTTTCGCCAACTGCACCGTGACTTCAGTTTTACCCACCCCCGTCGGCCCGGCAAACAGGAACGAACCCACCGGTTTGCGTTCATGACCCAGTCCGGCACGACTCATCTTGATGGCCTCGGTCAGCGCTTCAATGGCTTTATCCTGGCCAAATACCAGCATTTTCAGGCGGTCGCCCAGGTTTTTCAGCACATCACGGTCACTGGCGGACACACTCTTCTCTGGGATCCGAGCGATACGCGCCACGACCGACTCGATATCCGCGACGTTGACGGTTTTCTTGCGTTTACTGACCGGCATCAGTCGGCTACGCGCGCCGGCTTCATCGATCACGTCGATCGCTTTGTCCGGCAGATGACGGTCATTGATATATTTCACCGCCAGCTCAACGGCGGCGCGCACGGCTTTCGCGGTGTAACGCACATCATGGTGAGCTTCATATTTCGGTTTCAGACCGTTGATGATCTGCACCGTCTCTTCGACACTCGGTTCAGTAATGTCGATCTTCTGGAAGCGACGCGCCAGCGCCCTGTCCTTTTCAAAGATGTTACTGAACTCCTGATAAGTCGTGGAGCCGATGACGCGGATTTTACCGCTCGACAGCAGCGGCTTGATCAGGTTCGCCGCATCGACCTGACCGCCTGAGGCGGCGCCTGCGCCGATGATGGTATGAATCTCATCGATAAACAGGATGCTGGTTTGATCCTGCTCCAGCTGTTTCAGGAGCGCCTTAAAGCGCTTCTCGAAATCACCGCGGTATTTGGTGCCGGCGAGCAGCGAACCAATATCCAGAGAGTAGATGGTACAGTCGGCGATCACTTCCGGAACATCGCCCTGAACGATACGCCAGGCCAGACCTTCGGCGATGGCCGTTTTACCGACGCCGGATTCACCGACCAACAGCGGGTTGTTTTTGCGACGGCGGCACAGCACCTGAACCGTGCGTTCCAGTTCTCGGTCGCGACCAATAAGCGGGTCGATACCGCCCACGCGGGCCAGTTGATTAAGGTTGGTGGTGAAATTCTCCATACGCTCCTCCCCTCCAGCCTGCTCTTCGTTAACCGGATTTTCCTGGCTGACCGACGGCCCGGACTCTTCTTTGCGCGTACCATGGGAAATGAAATTCACCACATCAAGGCGGCTGACATCGTGCTTACGCAGCAGATAGGCGGCCTGCGATTCCTGTTCGCTGAAAATGGCGACCAGCACATTGGCGCCGGAGACTTCGCTGTGCCCGGAGGACTGTACGTGGAATACCGCACGCTGCAGCACACGTTGAAAGCTCAGCGTCGGCTGCGTATCGCGTTCCGCTTCNCTCTCAGGCAGCGTTGGCGTTGTCTGTTCGATGAAGGTTTCCAGTTCCTGACGTAAAGCATCCAGATCGACCGTGCAGGCCTCCAGTGCTTCACGTGCGGAGGTATTGCTGAGCAAAGCCAGCAGCAAATGCTCCACGGTCATAAACTCGTGACGGTGCTCACGCGCTCTGGCGAAAGCCATGTTGAGACTGAGTTCCAGTTCTTGATTGAGCATAGGCACCTCCCCCAATATATTGCCTTAAATCAGGCTTTTTCCAGCGTACATAGCAACGGATGCTCGTTATCTTTAGCATAACGATTAACCTGATCGGCTTTGGTTTCTGCCACTTCAGCGCTGTATACGCCGCAGATCGCCTTTCCCTGGTAATGAACCGTAAGCATCAGTTGCGTTGCACGTTCGATATCATAAGAAAAAAACTTTTGCAGTACGTCAATAACAAATTCCATCGGCGTGTAATCGTCGTTGTTGAGCACAACGTTATACATGGACGGCGGCTGCAATGCTTCGGCATGGCGAGCCTTGGTCTGGTCCTCAGTGTGCGACCACGTACTATGATTTCCCATCGTTTTTCCAAATCTTAACTGTATCTTGCCCTGGTCCACTGTACTTAACAGTAGCACGTCTGTTTTTTATTTTACCATTGCCGGACCAAAATCACCCGGCAACAAAAGGACATCAACCCATTTCTGCGATAGGCGTAATCTTCCCCACCATTCCGTTATCCATATCAAAGTTTGGCGATGCCGACGCGCCGCCCAATCCATCGTGCTTGACGACCCAGGCAATTTTAATAGAGTCTTAGTGTGATTGATGAAGTTTTAATCAATTTGATTTTACCTTAACCAATAACCCCACCGTAAAAATACGCTTACGAAGGATGGAGATGTATGGAGACGGGTACTGTTAAATGGTTCAATAACGCCAAAGGCTTTGGTTTTATTTGCCCAGAGGGCGGAGGGGAAGACATTTTCGCACACTACTCCACCATTCAGATGGACGGCTACCGCACTCTGAAAGCGGGCCAGGTGGTAAATTACAGTGTGCACCAGGGACCAAAAGGCAATCACGCCAGCCTGATCGTGCCGTTCATTGACGAGCCGGTGGCCTGACAACTGACCGATGATGGCGCGTTGTCGGCGCTAAATCTGCCTGCAAGGCTGGTCACCAAGGTGGCCAGCCTTTTTATCTTATCTACTGCGCAGGTTAATGAATTTTAACCCGGTGACCATTCTCACTCACACCGTGGCGAAGATGACGGTGTGACGCGCTCGCGATCAGAGTTCGAATGCGGTGCGAAGCGATTCTCGCTCTTCATCGCTGAGTTCCAGTCGCATCAAACGATCGTCTAACAAAATAGGAATATTGGCCTCTTTGATAAGTACCGCCCATCCCTGTTTCATGCTCTCATCCAAATAAATGGGCTGTTCATTGCGTTTCAGCAGACTAGCTAGTTTGATTTTCTTTTTATCTTCGCCGATATAGGTATACGGCTGCACGCGCATGAAAAACGATTTTCTGATGTCGGTGAGTTCGACAGGAACGAGCGTTAATTCCGACAGGCATTTCGCTTTACGCCCAGCGCGAAAAAATTTCACGCTGTTATTAAATGACAGCGCCGCCAGAATAAGCAAAGCGCCGATAAGTCCGCCGGCGGCGATGATTCGGTTATTCAACTTGTCCAATCCCAGTGTCAGCGTCGCCATTTCCGGATGCTCGGACGAGATGACGACATCCGTCATGTAATTGCCGCGCGAAGTATCCAGAAACATGATATTTATCTCTGAGGCATGGACTTCATTCTTATATTTGTACTCCACATCCGCAGAGCAGATCGTGATGCTATATTTCATTCGGCATTTACCCTGGGAAATACCGGCATCCTCAATGATCAACGGGCTTTTATTGATAATGTAGTCGCGATAAATATCAGGCACTTCACTTTTAGCGAACGCCAATGCGACACATAACATTAACAAAGCCACAATAAAAGCGCCTAAACTGCTGGCAATGCCTGGGCGAGAAATAAAAATGGGTCGAGAAGAGAGTATCGCCTTTGCCTTTTCCATTAAAAACATATCCTTATTTTATTGCTGCAGTAAAATTGAGGTTTCATATAAACCAGAAACAACAAAAAGCGGCGCGATTATAATAATTTTACCTTGTTCTGTAAAAATTTCATTCGTGCTTGATGAGAGATAACCAATAATGAAACGTGGCCTCTTCAGGAGAGGAAAATAGGGACGAGTGCGTGAAATAAAAGTTTTATTAAGAGGGTAAAGCCTGTCGACCGCCCTCTTGTCATCTGTCGTCGCTAATCAGCCCGCACCCGCGCCAGCCACAGTACACGTGAAAACATATGACGAATCAGCGGCGGAATAGCCTCTTCGCCGCCTGCCGCCGCTTCCATGGCCACTTCTATGGCGAGATCCGGCTTGGAAGTACGATGAATGGCTTTGGTGATAACTTTGGCTGGCGACAGCGGCACATTATCCGGCAACTGCGCGACGCGGTGATAAACCTGAGCGAAGCCGCTCTTATACATGAAATATTCCATATCTCGCGCCGGCAGCACCGTCAAATGATCGCGTTCATGTTCATGCTGATCCACCAGCAGACTTCGAGTCGTCGCGGCATACTTTTTACCAGCGTCATCGCCGTCAACCAGCACATGCCATTCGATTCCCATGCGCTGGGCGAATTTGAGCAGCGGCCTCAGCCCGGCCTGCGCGAACTCAACCACCTTCACGCCCTCCGCGCCGAAACGGTGACCGCATTGACGCGCCAGCTCGCCAATCATCCAGACTTCGGTTTCCCCTTCGACCAGCAGCCAACAGCGGGCAAACAGCGACGCGGGGCGGTTGATGCGAATGTGGAAGGCAATACGGCGCGCGTCTTCTACCGACATGCCTTGTGGGCCAAGGCGATAGGTTGCCACTTTGGTGGCATTTCGCACCAAGCGGCACAGCTGTTCTACCGGCACCAGCGACAGTAATTCGCCGGAGTTGGTCGTGGTCATTTTCTGGAGCGGCAGTTGGCTTAACAGGCCCCAGGCGACGGAAAGCATAATCGGATGCAGACGGGTTTCCGGATCTTCTATCAACAACAGCGGACGGGCCTCCGGGTCGAGCCTCACCGCACCTTTCGCTTGTAGCAGCGTCACGAACAGGCTGAGCAAAATGATGCGATGATTACGGCTATTAGGACCGACCATCATGCGGTTGAGGGTATCGAGCGCTCGCCATGAGCGGCCGCCGCCCAGACGCGCATGTCGCTGATGACGTTCGCTGGGCGCCGCATTCTGCTCAGAAAAATAGTGCTCGACCAGCTGACGCATAATCGCCACGCCTTGATGCAGTTCACGGTTGGTCATGCGATTAGGGTTCTGCCCCAACGCCTCCACCAGCGTTTCAAACTGCTGTGCCAGAAGCTCTCCGTGCTCGACCGCCGGTTCGATCGACGGCGAGGGCTGCCGCCGCATAAAACGCGCATCCCGCAGCCTGAGCACCGGATGAAGACGAATCAGCGCCTGCGCCAGCGCATCAATATTCGGCAGAGAACGCGCTCGCCCATGCTCATCCAGAAAACTGCGCCTGGTCTTGACCGCTTTCGACTCATCGACCTCACCTTCCAGCCGATAAACAATGCGTTTCAGGCGATCTTCGCCGTGGATAAACAAAGGCGACAGCTGACGGTAGCGCGTGGATTGATGATGACCGACATCAGTTTCGCGAAAGGTGAAAATGACCTGCAGATGATTTTCGCGGCTGGTTTCGTCGCCTGGGGTGAAATGGAAGTCGTCGAACTGAAAATGGTAGAGCGTCGGCGCGGGCGACAGCAGCAGAGAGAGCGCATCAAGCAAGCTGGATTTCCCCCAGGCATTCTCGCCAATCAGGACCGTATTTTCATCCAGCGCCAGAGACAGCCGGTTAATCCCCCGGAAACCAAGGATATCAACGCCTTCCAGATACATCCGCCACTCCTCATTGGTTACGTCATTATCAGCATGGAGACAAACCGCCGACAGGGTCAAGTCCCCCCCATCATCACTGCTTTACCCATTTTTGTTTTTTATTTAAAATCACACAATTACAACTTATCACGCTAGCCAAACCACGCCACTCTCCCAAGGAAAATCTATACCATGTATTCAGGATTACTGATTATTCTGCTGCCGCTGGTACTCGGCTATCTGATCCCTGTGCGCAATAAAACCCTACTGCAAGGCGTGAACCGGCTACTAAGCTGGATGGTATATGTAATCCTGTTCCTGATGGGCATCAGTCTGGCCTTTCTGGAGAATCTGGGCAGCAACCTGCTTGCCGTACTGCACTATGCCGCCGTCTGCACCGCCTGCATTATCGCGGCGAATCTGCTGGCGCTGTGGCTGCTGGAAAAACGCAGCGCCTGGACGTCCACGGCGGTTTCCCATGAGGAGATCCCTTCCCGACTAAAAATGATGCTGGAGTCGCTGCAGCTCTGCGGGGTGGTGTTCGCGGGGTTCCTGCTGGGACTGAGCCAATGGCCGTTCTTGAAGTTCGCCGCCTCGGGCGGAGAATACGCGCTGCTTGTGCTGCTGTGCCTGGTTGGGATCCAACTGCGCAACAGCGGTATGACCTTGCGGCAAATCGTTATCAACCGTCGCGGCACGATTATCGCCGGTGTCGTGGCCGTCAGCGCGTTGTGCGGCGGCGCGCTGGCTTCGTTGCTGCTCGACCTGCCTTTAAAAACCGGTCTGGCGATGGCTTCCGGCTATGGCTGGTACTCACTGTCGGGCATTTTGATGACCGACGCCTACGGTCCGGTCATCGGCAGCGCGGCGTTCTTTAACGATTTGGCGCGGGAACTGATCGCCATCATGCTGATCCCGAGCCTGATTCAATCCCGGCGCGCCAGCGCACTGGGCCTGTGCGGCGCCACCTCGATGGACTTCACCCTGCCGGTACTGCAACGCAGCGGCGGCGTCGATATGGTTCCGCCCGCCATCGTGCACGGTTTCATACTGAGCCTACTGTCGCCAGTTCTGATCGCGCTATTCGTCGCCTGAGCCAACGGAGCGGGTGAACTTCCACTACTGACCCCCGTATTTCTCCAGCAGCGAATCGACGATAGCTTCGGTTTCCGCATCGGCAACACCGTCGTAGCGTTGGGGGCGAAAATGCATCTGAAATGCCGCAATCACACGCTGTTGCTGTTGCGCCGTCATCGAATCACTGACCTCGTAGCCATAGCGAGCCAGCTTATCCAACAGCGGGCGAACTGCGACCGGCTCATCCAGCGCGCGGCCCGCCAGATAAAACCCTACCCTGTCCGCATCAGGCCAGGCGCCGATACCGGCCTCCGCCAGCGCTTTCCAGGGGAATAACGGCCCGGGATCAACCTTTCGTTGCGGTGCGATATCGCTGTGGGCGACCACATTTTGAGGCGCAATCTGGTGGCGTTCCAGGATATCCCGCGCCAGATGCGTCAGTAGCGTCACCTGCTCCGGCGGATACGGCGCCCATCGGCATCCCCCTAATAGCGCACAACGATAACCTTGATTCTCCAGCTCGATCCCCACGGAGACAGCATTCAGTTGAACCCCACCACGCCAATAGCTGATCCCGGCATGCCATGCGGACTGAGACTCCGGCACCAGCTGCCATGCCACAGGGACGCCCGCGCTAAGCGGCGGCTTTTCGGGGATCAGATAGTGCGCGCTGACCTCGCCCCGCGTCAGAAGTCGCAGCGAGTTGGCGAAGTCCTCCGCGGTATAGTGAATCACCAGTAGTTTGACGCGGGAGGTCTGATTGCGCGACACATCCGCCGTAGACAGTTGGTAGTCTTGGCCAATGTGCGCTGCTGGCACGGCCGTGACGGGCGCCCGGCATCCGGCCAGCAGCGCCAGTAAACCGAAAAACAGCACACGACGCATGAGCTCGCAACCGTCAGCGGCTGACTTTGACGGCAGTGCCGCTGATGGTGACCATCAGCATACTGCTGTCCTTGCCGACGGTTTCATAATCAATATCGATGCCCACCACGGCATTGGCGCCTAATTCGGCCGCCTGTTCTTCCAGCTCTTTGAACGCTATCTGGCGCGCGCGCCGCAATTCTTTCTCGTAAGCGCCTGAACGGCCGCCGACGATATCCCGGATCCCGGCGAAAAAATCCCGGAAGATGTTCGCGCCGAGTATCGCTTCGCCCGCGACCACGCCGCAGTATTCGGTAATCACAAAGCCTTCCAGCGTGGGGGTTGTAGACAGTTGCATGGCAATCTCCTTGAGAAATGCGGATGAGTCGTCGAATACATCGTTAGGATGTTCGCGCAGTGACAATAAAAAAGTGACGCCGTCTGCGCTAAATCCGAGACAAAAGTATAGCCTGCTGGCGCAGTGATCCCTTCGGCGGATCCACCGCTGTTTTCCTGTTGAAGATCAAGCCGGCGATAAAAATCGTTTATTGGGTGAGTTTATCACCTGAGAAATCAGGAGATGAGGACGGGATATCGTTATTTTATGCTGTTAAGTGGGCAATAAAACGCCTGTCTGCAAATTTTAACCCGTGGCGATTGCATAACTATTCTGCCAACGTTACCATTTGCGGCATCAATGTCTATTCAATTCTTGCGCATGAGTATTCAACTAAACAGCATTAACTGTTTCTACGGCGCGCATCAGGCGCTGTTCGATGTCACCCTTGACTGCCCGGCCGGTGAAACGCTGGTCCTGCTAGGTCCCAGCGGCGCGGGAAAAAGCTCCCTTCTGCGAGTGCTAAACTTGCTGGAGATGCCGCGTTCCGGTTCGTTGTCTATCGCCGGTAACCAGTTTGACTTCACCCGTACGCCGGGCGACGACGCGATTCGCGAACTCCGCCAGAACGTAGGGATGGTGTTTCAGCAATATAACCTGTGGCCGCATCTCACGGTGCAGCAGAACCTGGTCGAAGCGCCTTGCCGCGTGCTGGGTTTAGGCCGTCAGGAGGCTCACGCTCGTGCTGAAAAGCTGCTGAAACGCCTGCGCCTGAACGACTTCGCCGACCGCTATCCGCTGCATCTTTCGGGCGGGCAGCAGCAGCGTGTCGCGATTGCCCGTGCGCTGATGATGGAACCTCAGGTCCTGCTGTTTGATGAACCCACCGCGGCGCTGGACCCGGAGATCACCGCACAGGTCGTGGGCATCATTCAGGAGCTGAGCCAAACCGGCATCACCCAGGTCATCGTCACGCATGAGGTCGATTTCGCGCGTAAAACCGCCAGCCGCGTAGTGTATATGGAAGACGGACGCGTTGTGGAGCATGGCGACGCCACGCACTTCACCCAGCCGCAAACCCAAGAGTTTGCCAGCTACCTATCACACTGATGATTCAGGAAAGCCCTATGAAAAAGGTATTTGTGGCCGCGCTGCTTGCCGGAGTGAGCCTGTCAGCCAGCGCAGCAAACACCCTGCGTTTCGCCACTGAAGCCTCTTATCCCCCCTTCGAATTTGTCGGTGCGGATAACCAGATTCAGGGATTTGACATCGATTTGGCTAAAGCTCTGTGTCAGAAAATGGAAGCGACCTGCACGTTCAACAATCAGTCGTTCGACAGCCTGATACCGGGCCTGAAATTCCGTCGCTTCGATGCCGTCATCGCTGGCATGGATATCACACCCGAGCGTCAGCGTCAGGTCAACTTTACCCAACCCTACTATGACAACTCCGCACTGTTCATCGCACAGAAAGACAGCGTGAAGGATGTTTCCGCGCTGAATGGCAAACGCGTTGGCGTGCAGAATGGCACCACCCATCAGAAGTACCTGCTGGAAACGCATCAGGACATCACCGTCGTGCCTTATGACAGCTATCAGAATGCGGTGCTGGATCTGAAAAACGGCCGTGTTTCTGCCGTATTCGGGGATACCGCCGTGGTCAACGAATGGCTGAAGCAGAACCCCAATCTGGCCGTCGTCGGCGATAAGGTGACGGACAAAGCGTACTTTGGCGCCGGTCTGGGCATCGCCGTTCGTTTGCATAATGATGCGCTGCTGCAGAAATTCAATGACGCGCTGAACAGCATCAAACAGGATGGGACTTACCAGGCCCTTTATCAAAAATGGTTCCAGCAATAGTCTGATATCCGATGATTGAATTACACCCTTTAGCCAGCGCCGCCGGAATGACCGTCGGCCTTGCCCTTTGCGCCCTGTTTTTAGGCCTGATTTTGGCGATGCTGTTTGCCCTGTGGGAAACGGCGCGTTGGAAAATCGTCAGCGCCTGCGGCACCGCATTGGTGACTTTGCTGCGCGGCCTGCCGGAAATTCTGGTCGTGCTGTTTATCTACTTCGGCTCTTCCCAGCTGCTGCTGATTCTGGCGGACGGATTCAGCATTAATTTGTATCTGTTCCAAATCCCGGTGCAGTTGGATATTGAAACATTTGAGGTCAGCCCGTTCCTGTGTGGCGTGATCGCACTGGCCCTGCTGTACGCCGCCTATGCGTCCCAGACGCTGCGCGGCGCGTTGAAATCGGTTCCGCGCGGTCAGTGGGAGGCCGGGCAGGCGCTGGGAATGACGAAAGGCGCGATCTTCCGCCGTCTCATCATGCCGCAGATGTGGCGCCATGCGCTGCCGGGGCTGGGAAACCAGTGGCTGGTGCTGCTGAAAGACACGGCGCTGGTCTCGCTCATCAGCGTCAACGATCTCATGCTGCAGACCAAAAGCATTGCAACGCGTACGCAGGAGCCCTTCACCTGGTACATGATGGCGGCAGCCATTTATCTGGTTATCACCCTGTTGAGCCAGTGGGTCCTCAAACGTATTGAAATCCGCGCGACTCGCTTCGAACGGAGGCCCTCCTGATGCTTGACTATATTCCTGAGCTGCTCAAAGGGCTGCATACCAGCATCACGCTGACGGTCGCCGCGCTGATTGTGGCGCTGTTTTTGTCGCTGCTGCTAACTATCGTGCTGACGCTGAAGACGCCGCTGCTCTCCACGGTCTCCCGCGCTTACATTACGTTGTTTACCGGCACCCCGCTGCTGGTGCAGATCTTCCTGATCTACTATGGTCCGGGCCAGTTCGACGCCATTAAGCAGATCCCCTGGCTGTGGTCGCTGTTCTCTCAGCCGTGGTTGTGCGCCATGATCGCGCTGGCGCTTAATAGCGCCGCCTACACCACTCAGCTGTTTTATGGCGCGGTGCGCGCTATTCCGGACGGTCAATGGCAGTCCTGCGCAGCCCTCGGGATGAACAAACGCCAGACGCTGCGCATTCTGCTGCCTTTCGCCTTCAAACGCGCGCTGTCGTCCTACTCGAACGAAGTCGTGCTGGTGTTTAAAGGAACGTCCCTCGCCTACACAATTACGCTAATGGATGTGATGGGCTACGGACAACAGCTGTATGGCCGGACTTATGACGTTTTGGTGTTCGGCGCGGCCGGCATCGTTTACCTTTGTGTGAATGGTCTGCTAACGTTAATTCTGCGGATGGTTGAACGCAGGGCTCTGGCCTTTGAAAGTCACGATGCGTAACGACGCACAATCGTGATTTGCCAGCCCGAAAGAGCCCGACTCTCTCGGGCTTTTTTATGCACTCAGTATGCCCACTGCGATGAGTGGAATACGTCGCTTATCGGTGAGCGCTCCTATCCTGTAATACCATTTATGTCCTGTGCATTATTGAATTTATAGTTGTTTTGTTTGCATATAAATTCACTCAATGGCAAGGTAAGCCTCTAGGGCGGACCGTGATTTCGTCTAACAATAACGATCTGGAGTGAACACAATGAAGAAATTGGTACTTGCCACGCTGTTGGCGGGAATGACCTTTGGCGCGACGGCAGCAGACAGCATTCGGTTTGCCTCGTCGGCGACTTATCCGCCGTTCGAATTCATGGATGCGAATAATCAGATTGCCGGCTTCGATATCGATCTGGCCAAGGCGATGTGCGAGCAAATGAAGGCGACATGTACTTTCACCAATCAGGCTTTCGACAGCCTCATCCCGGCACTGAAATTCCGTCGTTACGACGCTGTCATTTCCGGTATGGACATCACACCGGAACGCAGCAAGCAGGTCGCATTTTCACAACCTTACTATGCCAACTCCGCCATTGTGATCTCGCAGAAAGGGAAATTCGCTACATTTGCCGATCTCAAGGGCAAGCGTATCGGTATGGAAAACGGCACCACTCATCAGAAATACCTCAACGAGAAGCATCCTGAGATACAGACGGTGTCTTACGATAGTTACCAAAATGCCATCATTGACCTTAAAAACGGCCGTATCGATGGGGTATTCGGTGATACCGCGGTCGTCAATGAATGGTTGAAAAACAATCCTGAACTGGGAACTGTGGGTGAAAAAATCACCGACCCGGCCTACTTCGGCATCGGTCTGGGGATTGCCGTACGTCCGGACAACACCGCCTTGCTGGCGAAATTGAATCAGGCGCTGAGCGATGTGAAGGCGAACGGCACTTATAAAACGATTAGCGATAAGTGGTTCCCGGCGCAGTAAGTCGAACACTCGCTAACGTCATCGGGCTGCGGTGCGGCCCGACTTCACCCCGCCCCATTCACCACCGCTCTCCTTTTGTATGCTTTACCTCGCCTGCCCGTCTCCACTCGCCGACGTTTACCATCGACATTATTCCCGGGCTGACGCCCTGCACTGAATTTACGCTTCCCGTTTCAGCAAGGTCAGCACTTCATAGTGCGCGGTATGCGGAAACATATCGAACAGCTGGATTTGCTCAGCGCGATAGCCCGCGAGCCGCGACATATCCTTCGCCATGCTTTGAGCATTACAGCTGGAGTACAGGATGTACGGCGGCGCCATCCGACTCAGATACTGACAAAGATTGTCCCCAATGCCGCGACGAGGCGGATTCACAATCACCAAATCCGGCACCGCGCCTTCTCCGGTGGCAAACCGCGTCGAGTCCAGCGCCTCAAAGTGCACTTTATTCAGCCCAATCTGCTCAGCGGAGCGTCGCGCGCAGGCGATAGCCTCGGCGCTGATTTCAATACCGGTCAACGTCATCTCCGGCGTCGCGCAGTGAAGTCCAAATCCGCCCACGCCGCAGAACAGATCCCACAGGCTGCGGACCGGCAGCGTTTGTACCCAGCGCCGGGCGGTGTCGTATAGCGAAGCCGCCACATCAGGGTTGGTCTGGAAGAAACTTTGCGGACGGATGCCGAGCGGTATCTGATTAAACGCTTCCTCCAGCACCTGCTGGCGGCTGAGCGGAATTTCTTGCTCCCCTTCCATGATCGCCTGATGCACGGGCTGGATGTTGGCGGAGATCACCGCCAGCTGCGGCAGCTGTTCCTGCAGCCACGGCAGGGCCGTGCGCAGTTGGTTCAGCTTGGTATCCGAGCGTAAAACAAACCGCAGCATAAAATGCCCGTTCAACCGACTTTCCGTCAGCAGCAGATATTTCAGCTCACCGCGCCGACGAGCCACCTGATAAGGCGTTAATCCCGCCCGCGCGATAAACGTTTTCAGTACCGTAAAGACAGGCTGGAAACTGTCGGGATATAGCGGACAGTCGCACAGGTCAACGGGGGTGCCGTCGCGATGCAGTACACCCAACAGCGGACGCTCGACGCTGCCGCTCACCACCATCTTAGCTTTATTGCGAAAGGCGCTATGCGGCGAAGGAAACGCGGGCAGCCACTGACGAACTGGATGGTCTGTCAGCAGTTCGTTAAGGTGCTGCTGTTTGTCTTCCAACTGCTGCGGATACTCTTTTTCCAACCATTGGCAGGAACGGCAGGTGCCGTCGTTGTAGCGGGCGCAATGCATCACGGTAAATCTGAAACCTGTTAAGAAACCAAAGGAGGCGAATTGTAGCACCCCCTTGGGCGAAAGATTATTTGTGACGCATAAAAAAGCGCTGGCTGCGCCGGGGGACAAACAGGAGCAGCAGCATGACCACATCCGCCGCCTTGTGCTCCAACAGCTGTTGAAGCACGCCCATTTCATCATCGGCGCTCAGATAAAAAATAGGCGGCAGCACATTCGCCACCGATGCGATGAGAATGTAGAGCATCGTCAGACATTGGCAAGCCAGATAGCACCAGCGTCCCCAGTCGCGTCCATACAGCACCGCAAAACCGCAGCGGACCTCGAGACAAAACAGCAACCACGCCGCCAACATCAGCAGCGTAGTATCCCATTGCGCGGCGCTGTCGCTTAGCCAGCCGCCGAAGCCGTCCAGCCCCAGCTCGCCAATCACCAATGCCAGACCCACGCAGCGGGTGGCGATAATACCGGTTCCCGCCACCATCACCGCGACAGGTGTGCCGCGTCGGTACAGTCGCAACGCATCCTTTTTTATAGACAGAATAAGACTCTCCTCCCCATAAACAATAACGCCACCTCAAATCAAGGTGGCGTTATGATGACGGCCGGATTGGCGCTCACTCGCAGTATGCCGCTCAGCCCTGACGCGCTTTTTGCATATCACGTTGCCGCTGTTTTTCCGCCCGTGCCATAAACCACCACGCGATAATACCAATAATGCCGACCACCAAGAGTATCAGCGAAGCCAGTGCATTAATCTGAGGATTAACGCCCATCCTCACGCTGGAGAAGACTAGCATAGGCAGCGTGGTTGCACCGGGTCCTGAGACAAAACTGGCGATCACCAGATCGTCCAGAGACAGCGTGAACGCCAGCAGCCAGCCGGAGACCAGCGCGGGGGCAATCATCGGCACGGTGATGATAAAAAACACTTTGAGCGGCGTTGCGCCCAAATCCATCGCCGCTTCTTCAATCGAATGGTCCAGCTCACGCAGGCGCGCGCTCACCACCACCGTCACATAAGCCGAGCAGAAGGTGACATGGGCCAGCCAGATGGTCAGCATACCGCGTTCCGCCGGCCAGCCAATGGCATGCCCCAGCGCGACGAACAGCAGCAGCAGCGACAGCCCGGTGATTACGTCGGGCATCACCAGCGGCGCGGTCAGCATGAAGGCGAAGCCGTTCGAACCCCGGAAACTGCCGAAACGCACCATCACCAGCGACGCCATCGTCCCAATAACGACGGCCATCGTCGCCGATGCCGCCGCAATCGTCAGGCTGAGCACAACCGCACTAATCATCGCCGAGTCATGGAACAGCGCCGTATACCACTGCGTGGACCATCCGGCCCACACCGTCACCAGACGAGAACTGTTGAACGAGTAGACCACCAGCATCAGCATCGGCGCATACAGGAAGGTGAATCCCAGCACCAGAATCACTATACGCCAGGGGGATCGCACTGCCGGTAAATCATTCATGCCTGATCCTCCGCCGCTTTGTTTTGGTGTTTATGGAACCAGATGATGGGGACGATCAGCAGAAGCAGCATCACCGTGGCCACCGCGGACGCCACCGGCCAGTCGCGGTTGTTGAAGAATTCCTGCCACAGGATACGACCGATCATGATGCTGTCGGGCCCGCCCAGCAGTTCCGGGATGACGTACTCTCCGACGGTCGGGATAAATACCAGCATCGAACCGGCGATAATACCGCCCTTGGTCAGCGGCACGATCACGCTGAAGAACGTTTTGAACGGCCGAGCGCCGAGATCCAGCGACGCTTCCACCAGCGAATAGTCCAGACGCGTCAGCGCGGTGTAAATCGGCAACACCATAAACGGCAAATAGGAGTACACCACCCCAATATAGACCGCCAGATTGGTGTGCAGGATCGTCAGCGGACTGTCGATGACGCCCAGCCATATCAGGAAATTGTTCAGGATGCCGTTTTCTTTGAGGATCCCCATCCACGCATAAACCCGGATCAGGAACGACGTCCACGACGGCAGGATCACCAGCAGCAAGAGAATATTGCGGGTAGACGGCTTGCTGTGGGCGACCGCCCAGGCCAGCGGATAGCCGAGGAGCAGACACAGCAGCGTCGAAATCGCCGCGACCTGCAGCGACTGGAGATAAGCTTCGATGTAGAGCGGATCGGACAGCAACTGCAAATAGTTACCGATGTTCAGCGCAATATTCAACGTGCCATCGACCCACGTCATCAGGTCCGTATACGGCGGCACCGTACGCGCCATTTCCGCCAGACTGATTTTGAAGACAATCAGGAAAGGCAGCATGAACAGACACAGGAGCCATAAATACGGCAGCGCGATCACCACCTTGTGGCCATACAGCATCCGCCAGCGCCTGAGCAGACCGACGGTTTTCTCCGTTGTCTGATGTTGTTCAGATAAGATCGTCATTGATGTGTGCTCCCCTTGCTACACCGTCAGCACCACACAGCTGTCCGCATCCCAGCACAACCGCACTTCGTCGCCCCACGTCGGCGCATTTTTGCGATAGCGGTAGGCGTTCTGCAACTGTGCACTGAGGACCTGCCCGCTTTGAAGGCGAACATGATAGATCGACAAATCGCCAAGATAAGCGATGTGCACCACCTCTCCCACCGCAAAGTTGCAGCCGTCTTCCGGCACGTTTTCGCATAGCATGATTTTTTCGGGGCGCAACGCGATGGACACCGGTACGCCGTCGACCACCGAGACGTCGGAAGCCACCTTGAGCGGATGCACCAGCCCCGGACTCTGTACGATGAACGCATCGTCCTGACGTTCCTGCAACAGCCCTTCGAACATGTTCACCGAGCCGATAAACTCCGCGCTGAACCGGGTGGTCGGATTCTCGTAAATCTCTTCCGGCTCGCCGATCTGCACGAATTTTCCGCGGTTCATGATTGCGATCCGTCCCGCCATCGTCATCGCTTCTTCCTGATCGTGCGTGACCATTACGCAGGTGACGCCGACCCGTTCCAGAATATCCACGACTTCCAGCTGCATTCGATCGCGCAGCTTTTTATCCAGCGCGCCCATAGGTTCATCCAACAGCAGCAGCTTGGGGCGTTTCGCCAGACTTCGCGCGAGTGCGACGCGCTGACGCTGACCGCCGGAAAGCTGGTGCGGCTTACGGTTGGCGAACTCCTGCATGTGGACGAGCGAGAGCATTTCCGCCACGCGATCTTTAATTTCGCCGCGCGACAACTTGTCCTGCTTGAGGCCGAAGGCGATGTTCTTCTCCACGGACATGTGAGGGAACAGCGCGTAGGACTGGAACATCATGTTGATGGGACGTAGATAGGGCGGCACTAACGACAAGTCCTGACCGTCCAACATAATTTGCCCCTGCGTCGGCCGTTCGAAACCGGCCAGCATGCGCAGCAGCGTGGATTTACCGCAGCCGGACGCACCGAGGAGAGCGAAGAGTTCACCCTTATAGATGGTCAGGCTAACGTCATCGACGGCCAGTTGTCCGTCGTAGGATTTGGTCAGATTGCGGACCTCCAGCAACGGAGTGGCCGCCTTTTGGGTCTTAGGCTGAGGGCGGGAAATCGCTTCGTTCAAAATAGTGCTCTCCGGCAGAAGCAAGATACATCACAGTCACCTGACTGCGACAGATGAAGGGGCAATCAGGCGAACGTCGCCGCCTGATTGCCGAGGTCAACAGGGACGTTATTTTCCGCTTTTGACCTTGGTCCACGAACGGGTGATCACGCGATCGATTTTCGGGGACTGAACTTTCAACGTAAACAGCTTGGCGCGAACGTCGGCCGGGGGGTAAATGCCAGGGTTGTTTTTAACGTCGTCTTTCACCAGCGGCAAAGAGGCCTTGTTCGGGTTAGCGTAGTAGACGTAATTAGTCACGCCTGCGATCACGTCCGGTTTCAACAGGTAGTTAAGGAACGCATAGGCTTCATCCAGATTCTTGGCATCTTTCGGGATCGCCAGCACGTCAAAGAAGGCCAGTGCGCCCTCTTTCGGAATGCTGTAGCCGATATTGACGCCATTCTTCGCCTCTTTGGCGCGATTCGACGCCTGCATGACATCCCCTGCCCAGCCGATAGCGACGCAAATATCGCCGTTAGCCAGATCGTTGATGTATTGCGAGGAGTGGAAGTAGCGGATGCTCGGGCGCAGTTTCAGCAGCAGATCGTTGGCGGATTGGGTGTAGTCGCTCTCTTGGGTGCTGTTAGGATCTTTACCCTGATAGTTCAGCACGGTCGCATAGATTTCCGCCGGCGCGTCGAGGAAGGAGACGCCGCAACTTTTCAGCTTTTCCAGATTCTCAGGTTTTAGCACCAGATCCCAGCTATCCAGCGGAGCGTCTTTGCCCAGCACCGCTTTGACCTTGTCGACGTTGTACCCGATCCCGGTGGTCGCCCACAGATACGGCACCGCATATTTATGACCTGGATCGTGAGGCTCAATCAGTTTCATCAGCTCAGGATCGAGGTTCTGGTAGTTTGGCAGTCTGCTCTTATCGAGCGGCTGGAAAATACCTGCGCTGAGCTGACGCTCCAGAAAGCTGGCCGAAGGTACGACCAGATCGAATCCGGTGCTGCCCGCCATCAATTTGCCTTCCAGCAGCTCGTTGGAGTCAAACACATCATAAACAACCTTGATGCCCGACTCTTTCTGGAAGTTCTGCAGGGTGTCCGGCGCGATATAGTCAGACCAGTTGTACACATGCAGCGTTTTATCTTCCGCCAATGCGGTGACGGACGCAGCCATCAGCACGCTGGCAACCACACCCGATAACCATTTTTTACGTTGGGTGAACATCCGTTCATTCCTCCATCTCAGGGGATAAATTAGGATTAACTGTGTATCAATCGATAACGCGAGTGTGTCGACCAGGGCAGCATTCGCAATGTGTTTTCATCGACTTGCGTCAGAATTCAGTATAGCGACTGACCGTCGGAACACGGCGGACCTCATGCATAACTACCGCTTTAAAGCATAACCGTACTGAACTGGAGGCACCATAGAGGGGAGATAAAACCGGGGTTTATGAATGATTTACTGGTATTTGGTTGATACTACACGCCCAATGTCGCCTAAATGCCGTGGAATATATGGCAAATAGGCGAAAAAACTAAAATAAAATCTTGAGGGACAAAAATAAGAAAATGCGATGGTATTTACTGATTAATAACACGATCAATGAAGGCTGGGCGCGATAACGCGACTAGCAGGACTCTCTTCTTCATCGCCGATAAACAGCAGATTATTGGCACCAGCTTCCATAATCACCATCGATGTCTGCTCTTCGGCCTGCTGCATGAAATAGCGGAACTGCTCCAGACTGATGCCCGCGCCCGCGCTGAAGGTCTGGCAAGCGATCAGCTTAGGCAGGTTATCGTCCTGAATATCCAGAAATACCTTGGCCGTAAGAGAACTGGCGTTGGTCTGGCTCAGGTCTCCCACCAGCGGGATAAGCGCGGTCGGCTTCACTTCCGCCAACGCGGAAAACACGATGACTTTGTCGACGATATCGACCTTGGCATCAAATATGCCGTCGAAATTTTGCATGTGTGGTAAATGCAGCGCCTCACAAGAGTCACATTCGAAATAAATGATGCCCAGTTGATCCAGCCACCGCCGTAGCACATTCAAATCAGGGACGATGATTGAATCCATATAAACTTGCCTCATTACTTACCCATCAGTGAAAAAAAACACCGGCCCGCAAGGCGTTAGTGCGGCCTTACCCGAAATAATTGTCCCGCAGGTGGAAGCAGCGGCGACATCTCAAAGCATTCGCATAAGCTTGCGGGGAGTGACGAACAACCACAACGCTGTCGGACAACGGCGATGGCGCAAAACGGCTTGAACGCCATCGTACCTTCGCTGCCTGACACGGTGCCCGAACGCGAGTCTAGTATATCAATAGCGACGCCGCCGAGTCCCCCTGTTTTTGCCGTCTGAACGGCCAGTTCATGCTTGACATGCTTGAAGGGTCATCCTCGCCAGTGAAAAGACCGAACGCGGCTCGCCGTCAGCGTTTAATCCACCCCTGACGATGCAGATAATCGAGAATGAAAGGACGTTGCTCTTTCGCCAGCGCCGTTCTGATATGGTCGCTCCAATTGCCGCTACGTTGATTGCTGTTGCGGTGCTGATAATACTCCGTCAGATGCTGGTCATAGTGCGCCAGCACGGCTTTGTCCATCGGCTTGTAGGTATTTTCGTGGATCACCAACTCGGCGGGCAGTCGCGGTTTTTGATCCGGCTGATCGGCCGGATGGCCCAGACACAGACCGAACAGAGGCAGCACCTGCTCAGGCAGTTCCAGCAAATCCGTTACCTCGGCGATGTGGTTGCGGATCCCGCCGATATACACGCCGCCCAGTCCAAGCGATTCCGCCGCGACCAGCGCGTTCTGCGCCATCATGGCCGTGTCGATACAGCCCAGCAACAGTTGCTCCGCCAGCCCCACTTCCGCCTCCGGGAAGATTTGCAGGTGTCGGTTGAAGTCCGCGCAAAAAACCCAGAACTCCGGCGCCTGCGCCACGTACGCCTGGCCGCCGCTCAATGTGACCAGCGCCTGGCGCGACGCGTTATCGGTAATACGAATGATGGAGCTGCATTGCAATAGGCTGGAGGTCGAAGCGCTTCGAGCGGACTGAAAAATGGCCTGACGCTGCTCTTCCGTCAGCGGTTGGTCGGTAAATTGACGAATGGAGCGGTGATGACAAAGTACATCGATAGTCGGTGTCACGATGGCGATCCTTACGCGTAATGAAAATGGCTGTCGCGCCGAGGGTCAGCGAGAGGCGCGACAATCAACGGATGCGGAGGCGACAGCAAGCGTCGCTTAGCCCACAATTATAAGACAGTCCGCCCGACTCACAACGTCATGCGTGCGGTACTGATAGCCGCAGAGAATCAATACGACAGGCAATGACTGCTTTTTATTGTGTCGTCGAGCGGGCATAGTAGGTGAGTTGGCTAAATTTAAGTTTTAATGAAGGAGTAAGCATGTTTGCTGTAATTTTCGGACGTCCGGGTTGCCCCTATTGCGTACGCGCCAAAGAACTGGCGGAAAAACTGACCGCTCAGCGCGATGACTTCAGCTATCGCTACGTGGATATTCAGGAAGAAGGGATCACGAAAGCAGACCTGTCGAAAACCGTCGGCAAACCCGTGGAGACCGTTCCGCAGATTTTCCTGGATGAGCAGCACATCGGCGGCTGCACGGATTTCGAAGCTTATGCGAAAGAGCATCTGAATCTGTTTAAGTGACAGCGTCACTTAATGAACATTAAACCAACAGAAGGCGCTTCCCGCGCCTTTTTTATGATGTTCGAGCAGTCAAAACGCGCGACTTCGCACTTTTGACGTAAGACGAACCTCGCGTGTTGTTAGCGAAAGAAATGACGGACTACCGCCCTCAGAAACAGCAGCAGCAACCCTCCCAGTAAAGTCCAGAAAACCGACACCACCACATACGCCAGGTCTTGCCAGAACGATCCACAAGATGCGTGGCCTGCACGCAGCAGCCACAGACAAAGGGGAACTGCGGTCAAGGCGCCAATCAAGGTATAGCGCATTCTGTCGCAACCCGTCAGATAGCTGGAGATCATACCCGGCAATAGAAACAGCAACATGCCTGGCTCGCCATTCCCTCCCTGTACCGTCGTCACTTTGAACGACATCATCTTCTGACTGAGAAAAACCAGTGTAAACAATACAAGACAACTAATTATCCCAACCCAACCTTTATTGTTTGCCATGCTTCGTCTTCTCACTATAAACAGGTGACAATACCTTCCGACCTCGTCATACAGCACAGGCCACCAATCATGGTATTTCCCTGATGTGCCAAGACGGTGCTCTTGGCGCGTTTTATCTGCATACACAGCTGGTTGTAACGCAAATAAACTTCTAGAATAGCGACCGCCACACCAATCGTTACAGACACGGCTGATTCCCTTCATTTCATGCAACTCTGCTGTCGACGCCAGCGTCCTTGTGATGGAGTAAATTTAGCCTAAATTACTTTTATATCAAGAACTTAATAGTAAAAAATAAGTTGCATCCCATGAATATAAACGTCGCTGATTTGTTAAACGGGAATTACATTCTGCTGCTGTTCGTCGTTCTGTGTTTGGGTCTTTGTTTGGGGAAGTTAAGGCTAGGTTCCGTACAACTCGGTAATTCTATTGGAGTTTTAGTGGTCTCATTGTTTCTGGGCCAACAACATTTCACCATTAATGCCGAAGCGCTCAGCCTGGGATTCATGTTGTTTATTTTTTGTGTAGGCGTCGAAGCTGGCCCCAACTTCTTTTCAATTTTTTTCCGCGACGGCAAAAACTATCTGATGCTGGCTCTGGTTATGGTCGGCAGCGCATTAGTACTTGCTCTGATATTAGGTAAGGTTTTCGGCTGGGGGATCGGACTAACCGCCGGGATGCTGGCAGGTTCCATGACCTCGACGCCGGTACTGGTCGGCGCAGGCGATACGCTCAGGAACGCGTTCGGGGCCACGCCCATGCTCGGCATCGAACAGGAACACCTCAGCCTGGGCTATGCCCTGACCTATCTCATCGGCCTGGTCAGCCTGATCTTCGGCGCGCGCTACTTACCTAAACTGCAACATCAGGATCTGCCGACCAGCGCCCAGCAAATCGCGCGGGAGCGCGGTCTGGACGCCGACAGTCAACGCAAGATTTATCTGCCGATTATCCGCGCCTATCGCGTCGGGCCGGAGCTGGTGGCCTGGGCCGACGGCAAAAATCTGCGAGAGTTAGGCATCTACCGGCAAACCGGTTGCTATATCGAACGTATTCGGCGTAACGGGATTCTGGCCAGCCCGGACGGCGATGCCGTGCTGCAACTGGGCGACGAAATTTCGCTGGTCGGTTACCCAGACGCTCACGCCCGGCTTAACCCCAACTTTCGCGACGGCAAAGAGGTCTTCGACCGTGATCTGCTGGATATGCGCATCGTCACTGAAGAGATCGTGGTGAAAAACCATAACGCCGTCGGCAAGCGTCTCAGCCAGCTCAAGCTGACCGATCACGGCTGCTTTCTCAACCGCATCGTCCGTAGCCAGATTGAAATGCCGATTGACGATGGCGTGGTACTGAATAAAGGCGATGTTTTGCAGGTCAGCGGCGACACCCGACGGGTGAAAAGCATTGCAGACCGCATCGGGTTTATCTCCATCCACAGTCAGCTCACCGATCTGCTCGCCTTTTGCGCCTTCTTTATTATCGGCATTATGATCGGGCTGATCTCGTTCCAGTTCAGCCACTTTTCGTTCGGCGTCGGCAACGCCGCCGGGCTGCTGTTCGCGGGGATCATGCTGGGCTTTTTACGAGCCAACCACCCCACTTTCGGCTATATCCCGCAGGGCGCGTTAAATATGGTGAAGGAGTTCGGGCTGATGGTCTTCATGGCTGGCGTGGGTCTCAGCGCGGGCGGCACCATCAACAGCAGTCTGGGCGCCATTGGTTTGCAAATGCTGCTGTCAGGACTGCTGGTCAGTCTGGTGCCGGTGTTTATCTGTTTCCTGTTTGGCGCCTATATTCTCCGCATGAACCGTGCGCTGCTGTTCGGGGCCATCATGGGTGCTCGTACCTGCGCCCCTGCGATGGATATCATCAGCGATGCCGCGCGCAGCAATATTCCGGCGCTTGGCTATGCCGGCACGTACGCCATCGCCAATGTTCTCCTGACACTGGCGGGTTCGCTTATTGTCATCATTTGGCCGGAGCTACCGCTATAGCGGGATGTTGACGAGAGCAAACAGAGATTGTTCGAAAGCGCAGCGCGGCAGATAAGCTTCTCCGTTTATCTTCCGCGCATTGCGCCTGATAAGTGACACCGCGTCACTTTCATCGCCCGGAGGAAGGCGATTCGCCAGTCATGATCTTTGCGGCTTGATACACTTGCGCGCGACTTTGATAGGAGGCTAATTACCCTATTTTGTAATTAGTTATACTTATTTAAATACCTATTCCATTAGTTTCTTAATGTCTGTTTGCACCACCGTTATCTAAACCGCTATATTACTGTCCCGTCTGCCGACTCACCGGCTCAGGCTATTTCCCGCATGAACATGGCTGTTCCTGCTGCTTCAGGCTGCGGTCGACCGCACTCTGGCACGGTACACAGAACACGCTGTGCGCCACCTTTTAGACCTCTGAACTTGGACAACCTCGCGTTGGCGTCAGCCTATCGCTGTCGACGGGGCTGTCGTTAACAAGGAGGCGGACACCTTTCGCACTGCACTTTTTATTTTGACTTTATTTACTGGGGATCATCATGGTAATGCGCCGCATCGAACGGCTAAACACACTGGCACGCGCCTTGAAGAAAACCGACAAAATGCACCTCAAAGAGGCAGCACTGTTGCTGGGCGTTTCTGAGATGACCGTGAGGCGCGACCTCAACAGTGAGGAGACCAGCGTGATGTTGCTGGGCGGCTATGTGGTCAGCGATCCTCGGAGCCACAATGTCGGCGGTTATCTCATTGCCGATCGGGAACAGTGTCAGGTGGAAGAGAAACGCCAGACCGGTGAATGTGCGGCGCAGCTGGTCGAAGCCAACGACATCGTCTTTTTCGACTGCGGCACCACGACCAGCTTCATCATCGAAGCGATCCCGGACGATATCTGCTTCACCGGCGTCTGCTACTCGCTCAACACCTTTATGGCGCTGCAAAATAAGCCCCTGTGTCAGGCGATCTTGCTGGGCGGACTGTTCAACGCGAGCAAAGCCCTGTTTACCCCGATAGGCCACCAGTACGACATGGACCATCTCTGCCCGCATGTCGCCTTTATCTCCGCGGAAGGGATTGATCTTCAGGTAGGCGCGACCTGTCTCGACGTCGCCGAACTGGCGATAAAACACCGCGCGTTATCAGCGAGTCAGCGCAATGTTCTGGTCGTCGACAACAGCAAATTCGACAAACGCAGCCCGGCCCGCATCGGCGAACTGACGCTCTTCAATATAGTGGTCAGCGACCGTTTACCGGCCACCGACTACATCAGCTACTGCGCCGAACAGGGCATTCAACTGCTCACCCCGCCGCGGCCGGAAACGCCAGATGAGATGCTTACCCCAACAGGCCGCCAAACCACTGATTCAGCTTCATCAGCACCGCATCCCACATGCGGCTAAAGAACCCCGCTTCCGGCACGTCGTCCATCGCCACCAGCGGACGCTGAGCGATGGATTTACCCTCAAGCTGAAAATCCACCGTCCCGACGGCCTGCCCTTTTTTCAGCGGCGCCGTCAGCGGTGGTGCGCTGATCGTATAGCTGGCCCGCAGATTTTTGCTCTGTCCTTTGGGAATGCTGAGCGCGGCGTCTTCAGCCACGCTTAAACGCGCCTGCGCACTCTCGCCGAACCACACACGTTGCGTGGTCAGCACCGTATCGCTGCGCACGGGTGTGACCGTGTCGTAGAATCGAAATCCCCAGGTCAGCAGCTTTTCACTTTCGCGAAAGCGTATAGCATCGGTCGGTGCGCCCAGCACCACGGAAATCAGGCGCATCTCTCCTTGCGTGGCGGAAGCCACCAGATTATGGCCTGCGCCGCTGGTATGTCCGGTCTTCACCCCGTCCACGGCCAGGTTGCTACTCCACAGCAGGCGATTCCGGTTCATCTGACGGATATTGTTAAAGGTGAAAGACTTCTCTTTGTGTAATGCATACTCGTCAGGCACATCGCGGATCAGCGCCCGGCTAAGAAGCGCCATATCGCGCGCGGTGCTGTACTGCCCCTCGGCATCCAGCCCGTGAACCGTCAGAAAATGCGTATTGGTCAACCCCAGTACTTTGACGTACTGATTCATCAGTCCCACGAATGCGTCCTGACTGCCCGCCACATAGTCCGCCAGCGCGATGCTGGCATCGTTGCCGGACTGAATGACGATGCCTTTATTCAGTTCTGAAACCGCAATCTGATCGCCGGGTTTCAGGAACATCAACGAGGAACCGCGCAGAGCGGGATTACCGGTTGCCCAGGCATCTTTTCCGACGGTCACCACATCGGTCGTTTTGATTTTGCCGGCTTTCACCGCCTGCCCGATCACGTAGCTGGCCATGATCTTGGTCAGACTCGCGGGATCGAGCCGTTCATCCGCCTGGGATTCGGCCAGCACCTGGCCGCTGTGGAAGTCCATCAGGATGTAGGCTTTCGCCTCGATCTGAGGCGCGGGAGGCGCTTGTTCCGCGGCGGCGGGGAATACCGTTACGAAGAGCAGGCTGGCGACACCAGCCTGTAAGTGGGGAAAACGCTTCATTATTTTCATCGTTTAACCGCTCTGTCCTTACGTCGTTAACTACGGAGAGGAACTCTTTGCAGACATATTCTGACACACTCAAAAGTAGCCGTTCACGTGCCGTAATAAAACGTCTCAATGTGTAAAGTTACTCAAACCTTGGAAAGAGCGTGGATGCGATGAAATAGCGAGGGTGTCAGTGGAAAAAGCGGGAAGTCGCTCGTCACGCCTTTCCCACCGCCGCCATTGGGCAGTGAGAAAAGCGCTTGAAGGCGATCAGCGGCGTTCGCGTTTATCGGCGCGTTTTGCCAGCCAGTCGCCTAGCGTTTGTACAATCTGCACCAGAATCACCAGCGCAATGACCGTCACGATCATGACCTGAGTTTCATAACGGTAATAGCCGAAGCGGATCGCCAGATCCCCCACACCGCCGCCGCCGACGATGCCCGCCATCGCCGAGTAGCCGATCAGGCTGACCAGCGTAATCGTCAGACCGCGCAACAGTCCGGAGCGAGCCTCCGGCAGCAACACCGTGCCGATAATGCGCATCGGACTGGCGCCGAACGCCTCCGCGGCTTCCACTATTCCCGGGTCGACTTCGCGCAACGCGCTGTCCACCAGTCGCGCATAAAAAGCGATAGCGGCGACGGACATCGGCACCGAGGCCGCAATAGGACCGATGGTGTTGCCGAGCAGGATCTGCGTCAACGGCAGCAGTAGCACCAGCAAAATGACGAACGGGATAGAACGAATGATGTTCACCAAAACGGTGCTGAGCAGATAGAAAAAGCGGTTCTCCCAGAAAAGATGCCGGTCAGTGACGTAGATCAACAGCCCAAGCGGCAGGCCGCCGATCACAGCGAAGAAAGTAGAAATGCCTACCATCTGGAACGTTTCACCGAATGCGGCAATCAGATCACCCCACAACTCATCCATGCAACACCTCCACGTTAGCGGTTTTATGGCGGATATATTCGACGGCGGCCGTCACCTGCGAGGGGTCCGTCGCGTGCGTCAGTAGCGCCACCAGGATCCCCAGCGCCCGATTACCGATATACTCGATTTTGCCGTGCAGAATATTCACGGACACGCCGAAGCGCGTCGCGACGTCCGACAGGACCGGCTGTTCGGCGGAGTCGCCGACGAACAGGATCTTCAGCAGCGTCCCCCGCAAATCCTCTTTCAACCGGCTAGGCAGTTCCAGATTCAGCGTATGCGCCACCAGCTGACGAGTGAAATCATGCTGCGGGGTGGCGAAAATATCGAACACGTCGCCCTCTTCCACCACGCGCCCGCCGGTCATCACCGCGACGCGATTACAGATCATCTTGATGACGCTCATTTCATGAGAAATCAGCACGATGGTGATCCCGAGCTTCAGATTGATCTCTTTCAGCAACGCGAGGATCGCGGCAGCGGTTTCCAAATCCAACGCCGAGGTTGGCTCATCACACAGCAGCACTTCCGGATGGTTGGCGATGGCCCGCGCGATGCCGACACGCTGCTTCTGGCCGCCGCTGAGCTGCGCGGGGTAGGCTTGAGCCTTGTCCGCCAGCCCGACCAGCGCCAGAATCTCCGGCACCCGCCGCTCAATCTCCGCCCCGGACTTGCCCGCTGATTTCAGGCTGAAAGCGACATTTTGCGCAACCGTGCGCGTCTGCATCAGATTAAAATGCTGGAAAATCATGCCGACTTTTTGCCGACAGTGTCGCAGCCTGGCGCCGCGAAGGTCGCTTATACGCACGCCGTTCACGCTGACATGGCCCGAGGTCGGGCGCTGCAACAGGTTGATGGTGCGCAGCAAAGTACTTTTCCCCGCCCCGCTCGCCCCGACGATGCCATACACATCGCCCCGGCGGATATGCAGTGAAACATTATCCACCGCTTTAGTTTCTCGTTGTTTTCCATGAGGAAAGTCAACGCTGACATTGTCTATGCGAATCATGGTTCGCGCACTCCCGACCGAATAACGGAACAACAGAAAGCCGGTCATTGACCGGCTCTATAAAAGGTGACGCGGCCAGACCGTTATGGGGCGGTCGTCGGCGCTGGCGTCTGCGCATGCATCCATTCCGGTTTCTGGAACTGACTGAACATCGTCGCCGGATTGTCGATCACGGCCGCATATGCCGGCGACTCGACGGCGGCTTTGATGTCCTTCACGAACGGCTTGTCCACATCCGCCGTCCGGACGGCAATGACGTTCTTGAGATTCTCATCCAGCGTTTCCAGCTTCAGCGCGGAAGAAAGTTTCAGTCCGGCGGAAATGGCGAAGTTACCGTTGATCAACGAGGCCGTCACGCTATCCAGCGTGCGCGGCAGCTGAGCGGCTTCAAGCGGTTTGAACACCAGCCCACGCGGGTTGCCCACAATGTCTTTTTCCGACGCTTTGGTCGGATCGATATCCGGCTTGATGGTAATCAGTCCCAGCGTTTGCAGGAAACGCAGGCTACGCGCCAGGTTGGTGGGATCGTTAGATAACGTCACGATGTCGCCTTTCTTCAGTTGGTCCAGCGAGGTGATTTTGCGCGAATAGAACCCCATGCTGGCAGTCGGCACCGCAATTAGGCGGGTCAGTTTCAGACCTTTATCCGCCGCGAACTTGTCCAGATATAGCGTATGCTGAAACAGGTTGGCGTCGATGCTGCCGTTCGACAACGCGAGGTTGGGCTGCACGTAGTCGCTGAATTCGCGCACCACGACTTTGTAGCCTTTCTGCGTCAGCTCCGGTTTGATGGCCTGTTTAACCATATCGCCATAAGGACCCGGCGCGACGCCGAATACGATGGTGTGTGCGTCACTCTGCGCGAAAGCGCCGTGAATACCCGAGGCCAACAGCGCGGCGGCAAACGTCGCTCGCATAGAATGAGAAAATGTCATAATACCCTTCCTGTCTGATCATTGTTGTCGTTGGTTATCATGATTATTAGGGGAATCAGCGTCATAAATAAATAATAAAAAACCCTATGATTATATCGGTACAACGAGGGGCCCTTTTTTGGCGCGCTCGGGCACCTGGTCTCATCGACCTTGATGGTCAAAACGTAACAGAAGGATAAACACAATGCTAACCCTGTGGGGACGCGAGAACTCGACGAACGTGAAGAAGGTACTCTGGTGCGCAGAGGAGCTGGGGCTGACGTACCAGCATATTCCCCTGGGCGGAGATTTCGGGGGTAATCACGACCCCGATTATCTGGCACTCAATCCCAACGGGCTCGTTCCCTGTCTGCGGGACGAGGCGTTGGTCCTGTGGGAGTCCAACAGCATCGTGCGTTATCTGGCGGCACAGTATGGACAAGGTTCTCTCTATCTGGCCGACCCGAAAGCGCGAGCGGGAGCGGAAAAATGGATGGACTGGGCGATTTCTTTTGCGGCGTTTTTTGGCCCCGTCTTCATCAATATGATCCGCACGCCTCCCGCCCAGCGCGATAAGGTCACCGTGGAAACCCATATCGATCGCTGCGAATCGCTGCTGAGCATCGCCGATAGCGCGCTGGCGACTCAGCCCTGGTTATCCGGAGAGCACTTCGGCGTCGGCGATATCCCGCTGGGCTGCATCGCCTACGGCTGGTTCAACATGCCCATCACNCGCCAGCCTCGTCCCCATCTGGAGCGCTGGTACCAGCAATTGACGACGCGTCCGGCGTTCAAAAACAACGTCATGATCCCCCTCAGCTAAACGCCCCAATCCGCCGTCAAGATTGGCGGCCGGATCTGTTTCCTGCCGTTGATTCAGGTATAATCCGCCGACTTTTCCCGTACAACCCGATGTATGAGACGCTATGACTGTTAACACCTTCGATCCTTCGCAGACCACCACGCTGGCGGCCCCGGAGAAAACGCTGGCCCGGCAAAAGAATGGCGGCGACAAGCCGCAGGGCAATAAAATTGGTTTTGTCAGCCTGGGCTGCCCCAAAAACCTGGTGGACTCCGAACGCATCCTCACGGAGCTGCGCACCGAAGGGTATCAGGTCGTGCCGAGCTATCACGACGCCGATCTGGTGATCGTCAACACCTGCGGCTTCATCGACAGCGCCGTTCAGGAGTCGCTGGAAACCATCGGCGAAGCGCTCAATGAAAACGGTAAAGTCATCGTCACCGGCTGTCTCGGCGCCAAAGAGAATCAAATCCGCGAAGTGCATCCCAACGTGCTGGAGATCAGCGGGCCGCACAGCTACGAGCAGGTGCTGTCGCACGTCCATCATTATGTTCCACAGCCGGAACACAACCCGTTCACCAGCCTGGTGCCGGAATCCGGCGTGAAGCTGACGCCGCGTCACTATGCCTACCTTAAGATCTCCGAAGGCTGCGATCATCGCTGCACCTTCTGCATCATCCCCTCGATGCGCGGAAAACTGGATAGCCGTCCGGTCGGCTCCGTACTGGATGAAGCCAAGCGTCTGGCCGACGCCGGCGTGAAAGAACTGCTGGTCATTTCGCAGGATACCTCCGCCTACGGCACCGACATCAAACACCGCACCGGTTTCTGGAACGGTCAGCCGGTCAAGTCCAGCATGGTCAGCCTGTGCGAGCAGTTGGCGACGCTTGGGATATGGGTCCGCCTGCACTACGTCTACCCTTACCCACATGTCGACGAGGTGATCCCGCTGATGGCGGAAGGCAAAATTCTGCCGTATCTCGATATTCCGCTGCAGCACGCCAGTCCGAAGGTTCTCAAGCTGATGAAGCGCCCCGGCGCGGTTGAGCGCACGCTGGAGCGCATCAAACGCTGGCGCGAAATCTGCCCAACGCTGACGCTGCGCTCAACCTTCATCGTTGGGTTCCCCGGCGAAACGGAAGAGGACTTTCAGATGCTGTTGGACTTCCTGAAAGAAGCGCAGCTGGATCGCGTGGGCTGCTTCAAGTTCAGTCCGGTGGAAGGCGCCACCGCCAATACACTGCCCGACCCCGTGCCGGAAGAGATTAAAGAGGAGCGCTACCACCGCTTCATGCAGTTACAGCAGCAGATTTCCGCGCAGCGCCTGCAGGCGAAAATCGGGTTGGAACTGCCGGTGTTGATCGACGAGGTGGATGAAGAAGGCGCCATCGGCCGCAGCATGGCCGACGCCCCGGAAATCGACGGCGCGGTCTATCTGAATGGCGAAACGCGCCTCAAGCCGGGCGATCTCGTTACGGTGAAAATCGAACACGCCGACGAATATGACCTGTGGGGCAGCCGGGTCTGATAAAGCCGCACCGGGGAATACTGTTCCTCCCGTCCCCGGTGTTTTTGTCCTATTGATTGATCCCTTGCACTAAAATTCATCATTAAGCGTTCCCCCGGGACGCTTCGCCTTGCGCGAGCCCGGCAGGTAAAGTAGCCTTGCCGCATGATTTGATTCGTGCTGAGTAAGGCAGACGCATGTGGAAACGCCTGACATTTGGTCTTTTCACCAGCATCCTGGTGCTGGCAGGAGGCGCATTTCTGCTTGACCGCTGCATCAGCTGGCGCACCGCCCCCTACATTTTCGACGACCTGAAAGACCTACCCGCCCGCCCCGTCGGCGTCGTACTGGGTACGGCAAAATACTACCGCGCAGGCGGCGTTAACCAATATTATCTGTTCCGCATTCAGGGCGCGCTCAATGCCTATAACAGCGGGAAAGTCAGCTATCTGCTCCTCAGCGGCGACAACGCGCAGCAAAGCTACAACGAGCCGATGACGATGCGGCGCGATCTCATTTCCGCAGGCGTTGCGCCGATGGATATCGTGCTCGACTACGCGGGTTTCCGCACGCTGGACTCGATTGTTCGCACCCGCAAAGTGTTCGACACCAACGACTTCACCATCATCACCCAACGCTTCCACTGTGAGCGCGCGCTGTTTATTGCGCTGCATTTGGGTATTCAGGCCCAGTGCTACGCGGTGCCGTCGCCTAAGGATATTTGGATGGTGAGAATTCGGGAGTTCGGCGCCCGTCTGGGCACGTTGTTCGATCTGTATATTTTGAAGCGCGAACCGCGGTTTCTCGGTCCGATGATCCCGATCCCCGCTCCGCATACGATCTCTGCCGATGAGCCCGGCTATCCGGCCGTGCCGCCCGAATATCTGCCGGCTGACAATACGGAAACGGTCGGCAAGAAATCCGCCGACACGTTCCATCCATGATCAAACCGAGTTTATTCGCTGATAGCCACATCAGGCTTGCCCGCGACAAACCGCGTCAGGCGACGCCACAACCACTCCATCGGCCCCTGCCGGAAGACCCGCAGCCAGTAATGCGCAAACAGTAGATTGACGATCCACATCGGCGGCACCAACGCCAATAGCGCCAGCCGGTCGAGTTTCATGAACCAACCCAGCCTGTAGAACAGCGTGGTGCAGATCAGCGTTTGCAGCAGATAGCTGCTTAGCGCCATCCGTCCGATATCGCTAATCCACTGCGTCAGACGCCAGTGCCGCAGCGTCGGCCAGTAACCATAGCACAGCGCCAGATAGCCAATGGCTTGCAGCGGCGCGCTCAGTTCGCCGGGGATCTGCAACAACAGTCCGCACCAGCGATACTCCCAGTTCAAATGCCACTGCGCCGCCACGCCCACACCGTCGATGATCAGCGCGGGGACCAGCAGCACCAGCGCGACTTTACGATAGTGGCTCAGGCTGAATTCGCCCTTGAGCCACCCGCTGCGCATCAGCGCGCCGCCAAGCAGCATCGCCCCGCAGAGCAGCCAACCGTACTGCACGCCCATCGATAACAGACTTTGACTCAACATTGAGAGCCGATTGCTCCAGGCTTCCGGGCCGCCGGTCACCAGCCAGTGCGCCTCATAGGCGAGATCGGCTGGACCTGGCTGCCAAAATCGGCCGCCAGTTTGGCTCAGCAGCTGACTCAAAACCACCAGTATGGCGATCCCCGCCAGATACATGATCGTCCCTGCGCGCAGCAGCATTCTGGGGCTGTCAGCCATCCGCAGCATGCCGCAACACACCAGACCAATCAGCCCATAATCCAGCAGAATGTCGCCATCCCAGAAGAAAAGGCTGTGAATCAGGCCGAAGATCATCAGCCAGAACAGTCGTGCGTGGATCCAACTCCGCCCTCTCGGCTGTAAAAGCTGCAAGCTCGCGCCGAACAGCAAGGCGAACATGGTCAGAAATTTCCCCTGCACAAAAATATCCATGATCGCCCAGGTCCAGGCGTCGCGCACAGAGGGCAGACCGTGATAGGCGGGATTAAGGTAGGCGGCTTCGGGCAAACCAAAGGCGGAAACGTTCATCAGCAGAATGCCAAGCAACGCCACACCGCGGACAAAATCCAACGTGGCAATGCGGGGTTGTACTCGGGATGGAGTGACCATAGGCGTAAAGGTAGCTCGCAGTCTAAGTAAATACGGGTGTTGTTCGGTCCGTAAATTGTAATGACTGAGAGTCTAAAAACCTACGCTTTTACCGCCACGGGCAAAGAGATAGCGCAAACGACAGGACAAAAACGGCGTGAGGCGCGCAAAAAACCGGCGTCTTTGCACAGACGCCGGTGAGTTTGATCGTGCGAACCTTTAGTTGTGATGACGCACTGCGCGCAGGAACTCCTGACGCGTATTCTGGCTGGACTTGAACAGACCGCCCAGCGACGTGGTGGTGGTGGCGCTGGTAGCGTCGCGAATACCACGCGCTTTGACGCAGTAATGCACCGCATCGATAGAGACGGCGACGTTATTGGTGCCCAACAGCGTTTGCAGTGCGACTAGAATCTGCTGGGTCAGACGCTCCTGCACCTGCGGACGCTGGGAGAAAAATTGCACAATGCGGTTGATCTTGGACAGGCCGATGACGCCATCCTTAGGGATATAGGCGACTGTCGCCTTGCCGTCGATGGTCACAAAGTGATGCTCGCAGGTGCTGGTCAGCGTGATATCGCGCACCGTCACCATCTCATCCACCTTCATTTTGTTTTGAATGATGGTGATTTTGGGGAAGTTGGTGTAATCCAGGCCAGCGAAAATCTCTTCGACGTACATCTTGGCGATACGGTGCGGCGTTTCCGTCAGGCTGTCGTCCGTCAAATCCAGACTGAGCAGATTCATGATTTCCGTCATGTGTTCCGCGATGCGGCTTTTCCGGGTCTCCCGGTCCAGCATTTCCCCGCGCAGCGGCGTTTCCAGTCCGCGCGCCAGCAGCGCCTCATGTACCAGGGCGGCTTCTTGGGTCAAAGGTGATGACATTATCGTTCTCCAGCAGGGGTAACTTAATGCGGCGCCATACCGTCTTCAGGCGTTGCCCGCAACAGGCCGTGGAATTGACGACTGCACACATGAAATCAATACAGTGCCACTGACGGATGCACCCTGCGCGAATCCGCGCAATTTAACGAGGGACACAGCCTAATGGAGAGTTCGGCGATGATCCAGTGATTGTGTATCGTGATTGATGAAATTGCTGCAAGTGATGAAAGATGACGACCGCCGACATGGGGAGCAGCGGTTATCCGGCTCGTTGTAAATAGCCGAATAACCGGGTGCGAGACGTTTAGAATTTTTCCCAACCGTCATTGTTGTTCGCCCGCGTGGCAGGCAGAAGTTTCACGGCCGGCGTCGGTTTCTGTTTCACCGCCGGGATTCGCGTGGTCGTGATTGGGCAGTTGTCATCTTCCAACTGGAAGAGAGCCACGACGTTCGCCAGTTCGTGCGACTGCTGATCCAACTGCGCGACGGCCGCCGTCGACTCTTGCACCAGCGCGGCATTTTGTTGCGTCACGCCGTCCAGTTCATGTACGGCCTGGCCGACCTGAGTAATCCCCTGGGTTTGCTCGTCGGTGGCGGCGTTGATTTCGCCGATCAGATCGCTGACGTGGGCAATCGCCGTGATGATGGTTTCCATCGCTTCGGCAGACTGCTGCACCTGCTTATCGCCCACCTGCACATTCACTTCCGACTCTGCGATTAACTCCGCGATCTCCTTCGCGGCCTGGGCGCTGCGCTGCGCGAGACTGCGAACCTCACTCGCTACTACGGCGAATCCCCGTCCCTGCTCGCCGCCGCGCGCGGCTTCCACCGCCGCATTCAACGCCAGAATGTTGGTCTGGAACGCAATGCCGTTAATCACGTTGGTGATGTCTGAGATCTTACTGGAGCTGGAGGTGATTTTTGCCATGGTCTTGGCAACGTTGCTGCTGATTTCTCCCCCTTTCTTGGCCACGCCCGCGGCATCCTGCGCCAGAAGACGCGCCTGATGCACATTGTCCGCATTGTGTTTCACGGTCGAACTCAGCTGTTCCATGCTGGCGGCCGTCTCCTGCAACGCCGCCGCCTGTTGCTCTGTACGCCGAGACAGGTCCTCGCTTCCCACCTTGATTTCCGATGTCCCGTGGTCAATGGAACGCGTGGTGTCGCGAATGGCGGTCACGGTATCGCGCAGTCGCGACTGCAATAGCTTGATGTCCGGGATCAATCGACCGGCGCAGTTGCGTCCGAACTCAATCAGTTCGCAACCCAGACGTCCTGCCGTCAGCTGAGCCAGATGCGATTTGATGACCGCGATCGGTTTTACCAGATAGTTGCGCAGGTAATATTCGGTAAAGACCAGCACCATGATCCCGGCCAGTAGCACGATGATGATCGTATTGCGGTTACGGGCATTATGTTCATTGATAGAAGGAATGATTTTGGAGGCCGACATTTCGTCGCTGTATTTTTTGAGCTCATCGCCGAACGTCCAGGCCATCGGCGGAAAAACTTCGCGGAACAGCGTGCGAAAACTCGCGAGGTCATTACGCTGCAGCGCGGCATTCATTGGGTCTACCGCATCCGTGATCACCTTTTCCCAGCTGGTATAAACTCTGCTTGACGTGGTGGGTTCAATCCCGATGTGTTCGGAATTTTTAAAGTTCTCAAGCGCTGTTTTCGTATTCTGGATAGCGGCCTGCGCCATATCCATCGTTTTCTTGGCGTTAACCTGATCGTTATCCTGCAGATAATCCATCGCGCGTTCGAGACGGATCACGGCGCGGAAATACTGGTCATTGCCGTAAATCAAAAAGGAGTAGTCTTTTTTCTGTTCTTCGCCCTGCGTCAGTAAATTCGTCGCCTGATTCAGAGAATAAATACTGTATCCGGACGCAATACCCCATATCACGATCAGTGTGCCTACAATGGCTAATACCATTGCATGTATGCTGATGTTTCTCAGAAAATGCATATCCCACCCCATGAGAGTCTTTAATAGGTCCGCGCCCTGACGCGAACAATATTCTTTCTTTTCGATAAACGTATGTACCGCGATGATGAACCCTGTTAAGACGCGCAAAACTTTGCCCTGTTGCTCGCCTTAACTTGCTGATTTTAAAACCCGCCAGAGAAATACAGTCAGGCATGAACGGCGAGTAGGCGACCGTCCCAGACACCTGCCGGGTTTTAATGCCCTAAGTATAGGCACGGATATAAAAAGGGGTATTCAGAGCCACGCTTTTATCTAAAGAGAAAATGAGACCCGCGAAGAGAGCCGAGAAGAACGGCTATTTTGGGCCATACCGATTCTGACCATTGTCGTTATAGGGCACGCGTTGAGAGAGAAAGGGGAATAAAAAACGCACCGGCAAAACCAGTGCGCTTAACGATGCAAATTAACAACGAAAATTAAAATTGTTCCCAGTTGTCATGACTGTTTTGCGTCTTGCTGGCGATGGGCGCGGCGACCAACGCCGGCATTTGGCTCAGCGCTGGGCGTTTTAGCTCCTGACCGTTTGGCGTGCGACCCGAGGCCGGACGCTCTTCGTTATCCAGTTTGAAGACCGCAACGGCATCGGTCAGATGACGCGCCTGTTCTTCCAGAGATCCTGCGGCGGCGGAAGCTTCCTGCACCAGCGCGGCATTCTGCTGAGTCACTCCGTCCATTTGCGTCACCGCCGTGCCGACCTGCTCGATACCTCGGCTCTGCTCGTCCGAAGCCGAGGCGATTTCCCCAATCAGATCGTTTACGTGCGTAATCGAGGTGATAATGGTGCCCATCGCTTCGCCGGCTTTCTTCACCTGGCTGGAACCGATATCGACACGCGATACCGATTCGGCGATCAGACTTTCAATCTCTTTCGCCGCCTGAGCGCTGCGCTGCGCCAGATTGCGGACTTCCCCTGCCACCACGGCGAAACCACGCCCTTGTTCACCGGCTCTGGCCGCTTCGACCGCCGCATTCAACGCCAGAATATTGGTCTGGAACGCGATGCCGTTGATGACGCTGGTGATATCCGCAATCTTCCGGGAACTGGTCGTAATGTCATCCATCGTGCCCACGACTTCATCCGTGATCTCGCCGCCTTTGCGCGCGACGATAGACGCTTCTTGCGCCAATTTGCTGGCCTGATGGACGTTTTCAGCGTTCATTTTCACGGTCGAACTGAGCTCTTCCATGCTGGCTGCCGTTTCCTGCAACGCGGCGGCCTGCTGTTCGGTACGCGCGGACAGATCGTTGTTGCCCATGCGGATCTCGCTGGAGCCTTGATGAATGGAGAAGGCGCTATCGCGGATAGTGCTCACCGTCGACCGCAGGCTGTTTTGCAAAAAGGTTACGTGCGGGAACAGCTGACCGGCGCAGTTGCGGCCAAACTCAGTCAAATGGTGGCTCAGCTGACCTTCGCTCAAACGTTCAAGGTGCGACTTCAGTTGATTAATCGGTTTCACCAGATAGTTGACCAGATAACGGTCGCTGGTAATCAGAATGATCAGGCCCAGCACCATCGTCACGATCAGTATGCGTTTGTTCATTGAGGTCATCGCATGAACGTCGTCGATAGCTCGGTTGGCCTGCAACACCTCGGCAAAGTGATCCGAATTAGCCGCAAAGCTGACGCTCAGGGAAGGATACGTCACGCGGTAAATCTGCCGGAATTCGTCGATACGGCCAGCCTGCAATGCGGCGAACATAGGGTTAATTCCAGACTCGATAAGTGAAGACCAAGTAGATACGGTCTGAGTAAACAACGCGGGGTCCACGTCAAGCGGATCGCTTTGGCGGAACTGGTCCAGCGCACCCTGGGTGCTTTTTATGGCAGCGCCGGCTGAATCCAGCAGGGTTTTCGCGGTTGCCGCATCACCCAGCTGCACATAATCAGCGCTTCTCAGCATACGCGTCACGGCACGAAAATATTGATCGCCCCCTTTCACCAGTAACAGATAACTTTTTTTCTGCGACTGATTGACCTGGAGCAGTGACTCCATCTTATTAAATTCAGAAACGGTAAATAAAGATACGCCGACCCAAAGGACAAGGAATATGCCAAGTATGATTAACATCATAGCCCTGATAGTGACATTCTTCAGAAAGCTCATAAATAAACTCCGTATGTTTTACTAACGATTTCATGCCCGTACTGATAAACAACACGGACTATTAATCTGTAAAATCGTTCTTTTATTAAAAGGAATGACAGGTGCTGTATGTTGTCGCGGGCCGGCGAGATCGCCTGGCCGTTCCATTTTTCAATATCTGGACCACGCAATTAACAAATGGCGCGGCTAGTATATATCGGCCTAGCGATTAGGTTAGTTATTATTTTTGATAGTATTGTGAAAAATGACAAAACAAACGGCGGTAGACATCAATGGGTAAAGGCCCCCTGCTTAAACGGCGAGTTTAATACTGTTTTTATTCGTTAGTGAAAAAATAAATATTTATTATTTATTGAAATGAAAGGATAATTTCTTACCCGTCTTGGATTAAAGTTATATTTTTATGCATTACCCTTATTATGCGTACGTTAAATCCACAGGATCGAAGATTGTTAAAATAGGTAAAGATAATCACTCCCGTTACGGATATTCATAACCTTCCTATTAGGATTAACGCGCTACGGCCCGCTGCATCAAAGGGATTATTTTTTCTCGCCTTATTAATTAAGTCGTGGCGCGCTCAAACCCGGCGCATTGACTTAATCCTTGACCCACGGTCATTGAAATAAAGACCGCGCTCTGTGATGGCGAAAATAAAGTGAAGGGTGTTTGAAAGGAGAGGATTAACGCGTGGGCTCGTCGTCCGCAAGGGTCACGCCCAGATCGTCGATCAACGCCGTCATAATGTCGGATATACGGCTTTCGTTACGTTTGTAGTAGGTCCATATGCCGACTTTGGTCGCTTCAACCACGCCCAATTCCTGCAGGCTTTTGAGGCATAGCGAGGTCGCTGGCTGCGATAAGCCCGCTTTTCTCTGAATCAGGCTCGCGCAGACGCCATAGCGCTGATAGTCGTAGAGCTGCGTCTCATCGGCGAAAGCGGTATCGGGGTCTTTCAGCCAGACCAGAATGGCTCTGCGCGTAGGATGAGAAAAAGCTTTAAGCGCCTCGTTTAAGCCCATAAATCATTCACCTTGTAGTCATAGTCAGCGGCATCTCAACAGATGCCGCCCGCTTAATTACTCTTAGCTCGACGGATAGTCAATATAACCTTTATCCGTTCCGCCATATAGCGTGCCTGCGTCAACGGCGTTTAACGCCAAGCCATGCCGGATACGGTGCGGTAAATCCGGGTTGGCGATAAAGGTACGACCGAAGCCGAACAGATCGCCGTATCCCTTCGCCAGCATGCGTTCCGCTTTTTCTTGGGTGTATTTCCCTGCATACATGATGACGCCCTTAAAGGTCTCACGCAGCGCCTGACGGAACGTTTCCGGCAGCTCGGGATTATTCTCCCAGTCGGCTTCGGCGATAGACAGATAGGCGATCCCCATCGACTGCAACATGGCAGCCGCCATGACGTAGGTGTGGTGCGGATCGCTTTCCACCAGCCCCAGATAAACGCGCTCTTCGTCGGTTGTTTCAAACAGCGGCGCGAAACGGACACCGACACGCGATGCGCCGAAAACGTCGATGACGGCTTCGGTCACTTCTTTCAGGAATCGCAGACGGTTAGTCAGCGAACCGCCGTACTCATCGGTACGTTGGTTGGTATGGTGAGAGATAAACTGGTTGATCAGATAACCGTTGGCGGCATGCAGTTCGACGCCGTCAAAGCCCGCGTCCCGCGCATTTTCCGCCGCCTTGCGATACTGCTGCACCAGCGCCTTCACTTCATCCGTCGACAGGGCACGAGGCATACTGGGGTCCGCCAGGGTGCCGGTACCCGGCCCGGTTTCAATAAAGACTTTGACGTTTTCGGCGCGCAGCGCAGACGGCGCGACCGGGGCTGCGTCGCCCGGCTGCAGCGAGGTATGCGAAACGCGACCCACGTGCCAGAGCTGGCAAAAAATCACGCCGCCCTCTTCATGTACCGCGTCGGTCACTTTACGCCAGCCCGCCACCTGCTCCGCATTATAAATACCCGGCGTCCAGGCATAGCCCTGCCCCTGTGGTTCAATCTGGCTGCCTTCCGTCACCATAAAACCGGCGGTGGCGCGCTGGCGATAGTAGGTCGCCATCAGATCGTTGGGGATATCGCCCGGCTGGGTGCTGCGGGAGCGGGTCAACGGCGGCAGGGCAATACGGTTACGGAGCGTGAAATCCCCCAGGGTCAGGGGGGTAAACAGTGAGTGTTCAGACATCATTTTTTTCCAATATCAATGAAGGAGTTCTCTACCCTAACACATTTATATATTTAAATGTAATGATGTGACATCCTCTTTCTCACCGTTTGCCTCCCGCCTCGAATTTGGGCAATGTATCCCATTTAGTTAAGAAACATTGCAACTATGTAAATCAATCTATACTATTCAGTTTATCAAAACTAAACAGATACACTTATTCACGAATAGAGAAGATGGACCTAACCCAACTCCGCATGTTTTGTCTGGTTGCCGATAGCGGCTCCATGGCTCGCGCCGCCGAGCAACTCCAGCGGGTTCCTTCCAATCTGACAACGCGGTTACGTCAGTTGGAGTTGGAACTCGGTACAGATCTGTTCATCCGTGAAAAACAACGCCTGCGGCTATCGCCAGCCGGACACAATTTTCTGGGATACGCCCGCAAAATCCTCGCGTTAAGCGATGAAGCGTTAACGATGAGCCACAGTGGCGCGCCGGGAGGACAGTTAATGCTGGGCACGGAAGAAACCGCCGCCCTGCTGTGGTTGCCCGAGCTGTTGGCGCAATTTCACTCTCGATTCCCGCAGGTAGCGATCACGCTGAAATGCGCCGCCGGATCACAGTTATTGGATGAAGTGAGTCACGGCGATCTGGCCGCCGCGTTGGTCAGTTGTCCTATCGACAACGAGGCGCTGCACCACTGTCGGATAGTCAGCGATCGCCTGGTGCTCATTACCTCTCGCCAGCATCCTGCTGTGAATCAGGCCAAAGATTTGGACGGGGCTGTGATCCTGCAAGCCGCCGATGCCAGCGATTACCGGTCTCGCCTCACCGACTGGAGTCGCGGTCAGAGCACGCTATCAGGCCCGTGGAGCACGGTGAACTCGCTTAGCATGCTGGTGGCGAGCGTCGCCGGCGGGACCGGCGCGGCATTTCTGCCTCAGTCTGTATTGACCGCGATCCCCGGCGGCAGCCAGGTTCAGGTCCATTCGCTGCCTGAGACGGTCGCCGATATCGCCGTCGAGCTGGTCTGGCGTCGGGATGCTTTCGGTCCCAACGTCGAAGCCTTGAAAAAACTGATGATTGAACGATTCTCATAATAAGCCTTTTCGCGAGGTCGCAGGGCGACCTCATCGTGACCCATAACGACCCCGTGAAATTACCGCGAGTCATTGATACAGGAATTCACCATGCAAACCATTAAAACCCGTGCCGCCGTCGCCTGGGGCCCCAACCAGCCATTGTCCATTGAAGAAGTCGATTTGATGCCGCCGCAAAAAGGCGAAGTCCTGGTACGCATCATCGCCAGCGGCGTCTGCCACACGGACGCCTATACCCTGTCCGGTAAAGATCCCGAAGGCGTGTTCCCGGCGATCCTTGGTCATGAAGGCGCAGGGATCGTCGAAGCCGTGGGCGAAGGCGTCACCAGCGTCGCCGTCGGCGATCACGTCATTCCGCTCTACACGCCGGAATGCGGCGAATGTAAGTTCTGTCGTTCGGGCAAAACCANCCTGTGTCAGGCAATCCGCACCACGCAGGGCAAAGGCCTGATGCCTGACGGCACCACCCGCTTCTCGAAAGACGGCCAGCCCATTTTCCATTACATGGGAACATCGACTTTCGCCGAACACACCGTGGTTCCGGAAATTTCGCTGGCGAAAATCAGCCCTGAAGCCCCGCTGGAAGAAGTCTGCCTGCTGGGTTGTGGTGTCACAACCGGCATGGGCGCCGTCACCAACACGGCGAAAGTTCAGCCGGGCGACACCGTGGCGGTATTCGGTCTGGGCGGCATCGGACTTTCTGCGATTATCGGGGCGAAAATGGCCGGCGCAGGACGTATCATCGGCATCGACATCAATACCAGCAAGTTCGAGCTGGCGCGTAAACTGGGCGCAACGGATCTGGTGAACCCGAAAGAGTATGACAAGCCGATTCAGGACGTCATCGTCGAGATGACCGACGGCGGCGTCGATTTCTCCTTCGAGTGCATTGGCAACGTCAACGTCATGCGTTCGGCGCTGGAGTGCTGCCATAAAGGCTGGGGCGAGTCTGTGATCATCGGCGTCGCAGGCGCGGGCGAAGAGATCTCAACCCGTCCGTTCCAACTGGTGACCGGTCGCGTATGGCGTGGTTCCGCCTTCGGTGGGGTGAAAGGCCGCAGTCAGCTGCCGGACATCGTGCAACGCTATCTGGATGGCGAATTCCCGCTGACCGACTTCATCACCCACACGATGAAGCTGGAAGACATCAACGACGCCTTCGACTTGATGCACGAAGGTAAGTCCATCCGTACCGTGATTCACTTCAACTAAGCTGAGGTCGCCCTGTCATGACTGCGCCACTGGAACTTCTGGAGCAACATCGCCTGTTCGGCGGCTGGCAACAGCGCTTTCGCCATACCTCTGCCGTACTGCAGTGCGATATGACGTTCAGTCTTTACCTGCCGCCGACGGCGGATAAAACGCCGCCGCCAGTTCTGTACTGGCTCTCCGGGCTGACCTGCACCGATGAGAACTTCGCGGTCAAATCCGGTGCGCAGCGCGTCGCGGCCGAGCTGGGATTGGCGCTGGTCATCCCGGATACCAGCCCGCGTGGCGAGGCGGTCGCCGACGACAGCGGGTACGATTTGGGTCAGGGCGCAGGTTTTTACGTTAACGCGACCGAAGCGCCGTGGGCATCGCACTACCGAATGTTCGACTACCTCAGTGACGAACTGCCGGCGCTGGTTCAACAGCATGTGAAGGTCAGCGACCGTCAGTCCATCAGCGGTCATTCGATGGGCGGCCACGGCGCGCTGATGCTCGCGCTGCGCCATCCGGGACGCTATCGTTCGGCGTCGGCTTTCGCGCCTATCGTCAACCCCAGCGCGGTGCCCTGGGGGCGCAAAGCCTTCAGCGCCTATCTGGGTCAGGACGAAAAGCGGTGGCGCGACTACGACAGTTGCCACCTGTTGGCCGCCAGCGAGCATCCGCTGCCGATACTGATCGATCAGGGCGAGGACGACCCGTTCCTGCCTGAGCAGCTACAGCCGCAGGCGCTGGAAGCGATCGCCCGCCAGCGACGGTGGCCGCTGACGCTGCGCATGCAGCCGGGCTATGATCACAGCTATTTTTTCATCGCCAGCTTCATCGAAGATCACCTGCGTTTCCACGGGAAATTCTTGCAGCAATAAGGTGAGAGGGGTTTAATACCTGCATGGGCACAGGCAGGGCTTATCATTTTGAGGTTTGGCGGCGTCAGGCCGATTTTACGGATTTCAGCGCCCTGCCTTGCATGTCCATCCCGTAGACAAAACAAGATACACACAGTCACAGCATTGCAGAACGCCTGCAGTTTCCGGCGGTAATGCTGCACAGCTAACAGGGAGTGACCAATTTGCAACGTAAGCGTGTTTCATCCGCCGATCTGTTTGCCGTCGGCTACGATGCTGAGACCAGCATCCTTGAAATCGAATTCCTGAATGGAAGCCTGTACCAGTATCAAGGCGTCGCGCGCATGATCTATGAAGAGCTGCTCGCCTCGAACGCGAAAGGCAGCTATTACACTCGCTACATCAAAAATTCATTTCCCTACGAAAAATTGCAGTAATCATTCAGGGCGGAAAACCGCCCTGTCTTCATTATCTTACTCGTTTACGGACTCCACCTGCCTGAACGCCGTCATCAGCCGGACCTCATCCAGCGCCACCGGAACATAGTGGATGGATTCACCCGGTTGTAGAGTACGAGCGACAATTGCATTCATCGCCGCCGAGTCGTTGATGTCTATCGCCAGATCGGCCAGCGTAGTGGGCAACCCCATTAGACGAAACGCTGCGCTGAGCTCAAGCAGCGCATCGGTATCTTCCAGCAGCGCGCACTGCACCAGAATGCCGTAGGCCACCTTGGTGCCATGGAGAAAACGTTCTGTATGCGGCAACACCGTCAGACCGTTATGCACCGCATGCGCCGCCGCCACGCGGGTGTAACGCTCGCCCAGACCGCCGACCATGCCGCCACCGGCGATAATCGCTTCAACCACATCCAAAAAGTCCTGAGTGATCGTTCCCGATTCAACCGCTTTCAGCGCGGCTTCGCTTTGTCGCAGCAACACGTTGCGAATGTCCAATGCCGTCTGCAAGCCCAGCCGAACGGTCAGCGGCAGCGTTTCCGGGCGGGGGCTTAGCACCACGGCTTCGTACCACTTGGCGAGCGTATCGCCGATACCGGCCAGCAGATAGTCCACCGGGGCAGACAGGATGATGCGCGGCTCCACCAACACCATATGGTTCGCGTCTTCGAAAATTTCGAACCGTAACGCCTGTCCCTCGTCGTTATACCAGACGGATAGCGGCGTCCACGCCGCGCAGGTCGCCGCGATGGTCGGGATCGCCACCAGCGGAACGCCCAGACGACGCGCCACCACTTTGGCGGTATCCAGCACCGCCCCGCCGCCAACGCCGATGACCACGGAACGATCGTCGCCCGCCAGAGTGACCCATCGCTCGACTTCGCTTTCGCTGCAGTGCGCGGCGAAGCATCCCCGCTTTGCGCCTTCTGCTGAAAACGCCGCGGGCAGGTATGGCTTCGCTGCATCCAGCGCGCGCGCGCCGTGGATCCATAGCGCTCGTTCAAGCATCGGCGCAGGATAGAATTCAGTCAGTTTGTCGATAGCCCCTGGAAAGGAAAAGTAATTCGCCGGCCCAACCTGGACGCGGATAGGTGTTGTGCTCATTATCGATTATTCCTTGCGTTACAACGTGTTGGCCTTTTATTGCGGCAGGAGCGTTCACCCCGATGGCGGTTTTTGTCGTCAGACCGTCAACGCATCTTAAAATCATCAGGCCCTATTCTTAATCACTTTTTTGCTTAAGTTATGCTTTTTCATTTTCAAACGCGGCGCGAATCCCCACTATTCTGCATTCTTTATCTCAAAAAAGTGTGTTAATTTTCAGCCGGCTAACGCCACTATCCCTTATCGCCGAGACGAGTTGCCGTAGTTATGTCCATTGCCCACCGTTCACGTTTGGAAATGCGCGACATTTCCATCTCCTTCGCCGGTTTCCCGGCGTTAAAACAGGTGCAGTTTGCCCTGGAGGGCGGTTCTATCCACGCTCTGACCGGCGCTAACGGCGCCGGAAAATCCACCCTGATGGCGATTCTGTCCGGGTCGCACGACCGCTATACCGGCAACATTTTGCTGGACGGCGAAACCCTCTCTATCCACTCCCCGCGTGATGCTAAGCGGTACGGCATTCATCTGGTTCAGCAGGAAGTCGATGCGGCGCTAGTGCCGACGCTCTCGGTCGCCGAAAACATCATGCTGGACACGCTGGCGCAAAACGGCCACGGCCTGAACTGGCCGCACATTCGCCGTCAAGCCGCTGCCTTGCTGGCTCAACTGGGAATAAACCTCGACGTGCGTCGCCGTATGGAGCACTGTTCGCTGGCGGAAAAACAGCAGGTGCTGCTGGCGCGCGCGCTGTCGCACGACTGCCGTTTTCTGATCCTCGACGAACCGACGGCGCCGCTGGACCAGGAAGAGAGCGAACGACTCTTTGCCGTTGTGCGTCGCCTGCAGGCGGAAGGCATCGGCATCGTGTTCATCTCCCACCGCATCCACGAGCTGAAAGCGATTTGCGATACGCTCACCGTTCTGCGCGACGGCGAATTCGTCAGCCGTACGCCGATGCAGGGGTTGAGCAGCGAACAGATCGTTGAAAATATGCTCGGTCATCAGTTAACCGACATCTTCCCGCCACGCTCACCGGTGATGCACAACGAGACGCTGTTGCGCGTTGAAGGCCTGCATGACGACACGTTGCTGCAGAATATCTCTCTGACGCTGCGCAAAGGCGAAATTCTGGGGATCGCCGGTCTGGCGGGCGCAGGAAAGACCGAACTGTGCAAGGCGCTATTTGGCGCGAGCCGGAGTCGCATCAACGCCGGAGAATATCGGGGAAAGCCCTGGAGACCCCGTACGCCTGCCCACGCCGTCGCCGCCGGGATCGCACTGGTGCCGGAAGAACGCCGTAAAGAAGGCATTTTTATTGATGAAACCGTGTCCATGAACCTGAGTATCGCCGCCAGCGACAGCTTTTCCCGCTGGGGCGTGTTCAGTGGACGTCAGGCCGCCGCCTGGGCGAAAACATTGATCCGGCAGCTCGACATCCGTACCCGGGGGCCACAGCAGACCATTCGTCGATTATCCGGCGGCAACCAGCAAAAGGTCGCCATCGGTAAATGGATGCGCAGTGATATGCAGGTGCTGATTTTCGACGAACCGACCAAAGGCGTGGACATCAAAGCCAAGCAGGATTTGTTTGGTTTGATGGGCGAGCTGTCGCGTCAGGGGAAAGGCATTATTTACGCCTCGGGCGAATTTTCCGAACTGGTGGGGCTGTGCGATCGCATCTGCGTCCTGTGGGATGGCCGTATCGTAGCGGAACTGGACGCCGCGACGACGGACGAAGAAACTCTTTTATTGTATTCAACCGGAGGAACTCCTGCGTGAGTCAGCCACATTCATCTAACGGGGCTCTCCCTGTTTTTCATCGTCTGTTCGATTTCCTGTACAAATGGGGCATGCTGCTGACCGTTGTCGCGCTGGTGGTGCTGTTCGGACTGGCATCAGATAATTTTCTCGACCCGTACAACATCATTAACATCCTGCGGTCCATCGCCATTGTGACGGTGATCGCGATCGGCGTTTCGCTGTCTCTGTCCGTCGGCGGCTTCGACCTGTCTGTGGGATCGACGGCCTCACTGGCTAATGCGCTGGTGGTTTCGCTATTCGTCTGGTACGGCTTTGGCACAACGGGCGCTATTTTGCTGACGCTGGCATTGTGCATGCTGGTGGGATTGTTCAACGCCTTCCTGATCGTCATTCTGCGCATTCCAGACATGCTGGCGACCCTGGCGAGTCTGTTCGTGATTCAAGGTGTCGCGATGACCTACAGCTACGGCGGCTCAATCACCCAAAACATGGTCTTACCCAGCGGGGAAATGGCGGAAGGTCTGATCCCGGAGTTTTTCTCCACTCTCGGGCAGGTGCCGACCATCGTCGTAATCATGCTGGTGGTCACCGTCGTCGTACAACTGTTCCTCTCATTGACCAAACACGGCCGCCGGATGTACGCCATCGGCGGTAATCCCGAAGCCGCGCGCCTCGCCGGTATTCGCACCGCGCGTTACCGGGTCATGGCCTATGTATTTTCCTCCCTGCTGGCCGCACTGGGCGGTATCTTGCTGGCGTCGCGCATCGGTTCCTCTCAGGTCAATGCCGGTGGCGGCTATCTGATGGATGCCGTGGCCGCCGCCTATATCGGCTTTTCGCTGGCCGGTTCCGGCAAACCGAACGCACTGGGCACGCTGGTCGGCGCCGTACTGCTGGGCGTATTGCAGAATGGTTTAGTCATGTTATCCGTGCCTTATTACGCCATGGACATCATTAAGGGGCTGGTGCTCGCCGCCGCGTTGGCGATGACCTACTTCCAAAAACGCTAAGCCGTTCACCGGCGTATCGAAAGCCTTTTCCGATTGATACGCCGGTGACCACGCCTGTTATTGCACAAACCGGTTAAATTCTCGTTATAAAGCACACATTTCGCTTAAAAAAGTTCATACAAAATTGTGAACTACATCGTATTCCTTTACCTCTTTGTCTAAAATAAGCGCGTCCGTCCTTATTAATTTTCGAGAAACATTTATGGAATCCGCCGCTCCATCACGCTCCACAGCCTGGATGCGTGTCATTACGCTATCCGTTGCTGCGTTTATTTTTAATACCACCGAGTTTATTCCGGTCGGACTTCTCAGCGGCATTGCGCAGAGTTTTGCCATGAAGACAGAAGAAGTCGGGCTGATGATTACCATTTACGCCTGGATTGTCACTCTGGCGTCCTTGATCTGCATGCTGCTGACCAGCGGTATCGAACGGCGCAAGCTGCTGATCGGCGTCTTTTGCCTGTTTATCGCTAGCCATGTGCTGTCGGCGATGGCCTGGAACTTCACCGTGCTAGTGATCTCCCGCGCCGGTGTGGCGCTGGCGCACTCGGTGTTCTGGTCGATTACCGCCTCGCTGGCGATCCGCATGGCGCCGCCGGGGAAACGTGCGGCCGCATTGAGTATGCTCGCCACCGGTACGGCGCTGGCGATGGTGCTGGGCCTGCCGATGGGTCGCGTCGTTGGTCAGCTGCTGGGCTGGCGCGTGACCTTCATGGTGATTGCGGTCGGCGCCACGATTTCGCTGATCCTGCTGGCGCGCCTGTTGCCGCGTCTGCCGAGCGAACACTCTGGCTCGCTGGCCAGCGTTCCCATGCTGTTCAAGCGTCCGGAGCTGGTGACGGTATATGTGCTAATCGTCATTCTGGTCACCGCGCACTTCACGGCTTACAGCTATATTGAGCCGTTTATCCAGAATGTGGCCGGTCAGTCGGAAAACTTCACCACGCTGATCCTGCTGCTATTCGGGGCTGCGGGCATTCTCGGCAGCGTGCTGTATAGCCGCTACAGCGACAATCACCCGACCGGTTTTCTGCTCAGCGCGATTGGACTGCTGGTGCTTTCGCTGGTGCTGCTGCTGCCTGCCGCCGGCTACGAATCCAGCATGATCATTTTGTGCATGGTGTGGGGCATGGCGGTCATGGGGATTGGTCTGGCGATGCAGACCAACGTTCTGAGCCTCGCGCCCGATGCCAGCGACGTAGCAATGTCCATCTTCTCGGGCCTGTATAACCTGGGCATTGGCGCCGGCGCCCTGCTCGGCAGTAAAGTCAGCCTCTATTTGGGCATGAGTACGATCGGGTATGTGGCGGCGCCGCTGGCGTTACTGCCCCTGGCGTGGATTCTTTACACGTACTATCGCCGTACCCGTCCGGAAAGCCATCCCGCCGTCTGACGGCTCACGCTCTTCCCCTCTCCGGCTCCCCGCGGGCCGGAGTTGCTCCTCCCTTCTTTCGACCATCCTGTACTGAGTGTCCGCAGACAGCCCCCCCCCCCTTTCTTACGCCGACGCCGACGCCACCTCAACGCCCATAAAAAAAACCGGTCAACACGAAGCGTGCGACCGGCTTTTTCAGTCATGTTCCCTGACGGGGTTACTTATAGCGCGGAAAAACCATATCTGCGTATTTCACAAAGCGCGTCCGTTTTACCCACTTGTAGCTGAGCCAGATCAACAGGAACAACGGAATACCAATGTAGGTCGCCGCGACACCGTACCAGTCAATCTTGTCCGCCAGGAACGCCTGATAGTTCTGTCCCAATGTGATAATCAAGCACAGCACAAAGGCGAAGATCGGCCCCAGTGGGAAGAAGCTGGAAAGGTAGGGTAATGCCGTTAAATCGCCACCCTGCTTGATGTAACCACGACGGAACCGATAGTGGCTGATGGCGATGCCGAGCCAGGCGATAAAGCCGGTCATCCCCGAGGTGTTCAACAACCACAGATAGACCGTCTGATTACCGAACATGGAGGTCAGGAAACACAGTGCGGCCACCGCGGTTGTCGCATACAGCGCATTGCGCGGCACGCCGCCACGAGACAGTCGACCGAAAATCGCTGGCGCTTTGCCTTCCTGTGCCAGCGTGAACAGCATCCGCGTCGAGGCATACATACCGGAGTTGCCCGCGGATAGCACGGCCGTCAATATGACAGCGTTCATCACCGCGGCGGCAGACAGCAGGCCCGCGTTCTGGAAGACCAGCGTGAACGGACTGACGCTGATGTCTTTGACATCGGTACGCAGTAGGTTCGGATCGGTGTAAGGAATAATCAGGCTGATGATCAGGATGGCGAACACATAGAACAGCAGGATGCGCCAGAACACCTGACGGATAGCGCGAGGAATATTTTTCTGCGGGTCTTTGGATTCACCCGCTGCAATCCCAATCAGCTCCGTCCCTTGGAAGGAGAAGCCCACGATCATCGCAACGCCAATCATCGCCGAGAAACCGCCCGCAAACGGCGCATCGCCAATTTCCCAGTTATGCAGGCCCGCGTGCTCTCCCCCTCTCAGGATACCGACAATCATCAGCACGCCCACGCCGATAAACACCAGCACGGTGACGACTTTGATGAGGGAGAACCAATACTCCGCTTCGCCAAACCCTTTGACGGAGATGTAGTTCAGCAGAAAGATCACGGTCAGGAACAGGGCGCTCCAAATCCAGCCCGGCACATCGGGATACCAGTACCCCATCACCAGCTGCGCCGCAACGAGATCGACGGCAATGGTCACCGCCCAGTTGTACCAGTAGTTCCAACCCAGCGCGAAGCCGAATCCCTCTTCCACATAGCGTGAGCCATAGGTCGAGAAAGAGCCGGAGACCGGCATGAAGGCCGCCAGTTCACCGAGGCTGGTCATCAGGAAGTAGACCATCAAACCGATGAGCACATAAGACAACAGCGCACCGCCCGGTCCGGCCTGCGCCACGGTGGCCCCGGAGGCCACAAAAAGTCCTGTCCCGATCGAGCCGCCAATGGCGATCATTGTAAGATGCCGTGCCTTGAGTTCACGGCGTAGCGTTCTGCCCCCTTGTGGTGGGGTCTGAGTATCGTTTTGAGCCATCTTGATTCCGCTTGGCCGATAAAATTGAGGGCCGGATTGTAACAAATACCCCCCGGCTGGGTAGCTGGAATCGCCAATCATAAGAGAGGTTAATAACCCGCTCCTGATTATAAGGAACAGCTATTTATACCCTCTGGAGATAATCATTAGCCGTCCACTTATTAAAAAGCGGATAGCGGCGATTTACGCTTCGCAGACCGGCTGGCGACAATACTCCAGAAAACGGCACAACACGTTGGACAGATGCTTTTGCCGATGGTGGACCAGATATAGCGTGCGATTAAGATTGTGCAGCGGCACCTCCAGCTCCACCAGCGCGCCGGATGCCAACTGATCGGCGATCACATGACGGGACAGGCAGCTGATCCCCATACCGTAGCGCACCGCGTGTTTGATCGCCTCCGAATTGCCCAGCTCCATCATCAGCTGGAAATGCGGCAGTCGGTCCAGCAGCAGATGGTCAAGCACTTCACGCGTTCCCGAGCCCTGCTCGCGCAGAATCCACGGCGCATCCGCGAGCGCCTCTAATGTCACCGGCCCCTGCCCGGCCAGCGGGCTGTCTGCGGCACAGAACACGACCAGTTCATCCTCGACCCAGGCCTGCGTGATCAGGTCCGGATGATGGCACGGCCCTTCGATCAACCCGAGGTCCACACTGAACTGCGACACCGCATTCACGACGTCCTGCGTGTTGCCGACCTGCAACTCCAGCGGCGTGTCAGGCGCATCGCGGCGATAGCGGGCGATGATCGCCGGCATCAGATAGTTGCCGATGGTACTACTGGCGTAAATGCGTAGGGCGCCGACGTCACGGCGAAACAGCTGTTCGATCTCCGAAGACTGTTCCAGCAGCGCCAATGCCTTTGGAAACAGCAATCGTCCGTGTTCATTGACGACCAGCCGCTTGCCGACCCGGTCAAAAAGCTGTACGCCCAGATGCCCTTCCAAATCGGACAGCGCCGCGCTGACGGCCGATTGCGACAACGCCAGCGCGACGGAAGCCTGCGTTGTCGACCCCGTCTTTAAAACTTCGGTAAAGACTTCAAGCTGACGTAAGGTGATGTGCATAGTGGGCTCTTATCGTTAATACTCATAGGTTATAAATATATAATCAATTTCTATTTTAAGCACGCGGCGCATAGGCTGTGACCCCAAGAGATCCCGTCACAAGGTACATGCTATGCAGATTTTCCTGACCCGCCTTCGGGCTGTTCCCGCCACTTTTACCGCGCAACAGCGCTTGCCGGGCATTCTCGCGATAGGTCTGATCTCGCTGGCCGTCCTGTGGCTGGCGGATCTCCCCGCAGTCAGCCGATGGGGGCTTGGCTCCCTGACGCTGGCGATCCTTCTGGGGATGGTGCTGGGCAATACGCTCTATCCGTGGGTGCAGGCGCCGTGCGACGCGGGCGTACAGTGGACGAAACATCATTTGCTACGTCTTGGGATCGTGCTTTATGGATTCAAACTCAGTGTCGTGCAAATCGCCGCCATCGGGCCTCGCGGGCTGATGATCGACGTCCTCACCTTGTCATCTACGCTGCTCTTAGCCTGCTGGCTGGGCCGCCGCTGGTTCAAACTGGATACGCAGACGGTATTGCTCGTCGGCGCGGGCAGCAGCATCTGCGGCGCGGCGGCGGTATTGGCGACCGCCCCCGTGCTAAAAGCCAACGCGGATAAAGTCGCCGTCGCGGTTGCCACCGTGGTGATATTCGGCACGACGGCCATGTTTCTTTACCCCTGGGTCTTCGCGCATCTCCCATTCAGCCATGCCGTGCTGTTTACGCCACAGACGTTCGGCGTCTATATCGGGTCGACGCTGCATGAGGTTGCGCAGGTGGTCGCTGCAGGCCATGCTATTAATAACGAAGCAGAAAGCATGGCGGTCATCGCCAAAATGCTGCGCGTGATGATGTTGGCGCCCTTCCTGTTCCTGCTCGGCCTATGGCTGAAACGGCAGCGCCCCGCCGGCGTCGATGCGGAGGAAACCGTACCCATGCTGTTTCCCTGGTTTGCCGTCGTGTTTATTTTGGTGGCGGGGTTTAACTCGCTGTCCCTGCTGCCCGTCAGCTGGGTGCACACGCTGGTCAAGCTCGACGGAATGCTGCTGACGATGGCGATGGTCGCGCTGGGGATCGCCACCCGCGTCCAGATGCTCAGACAGGCAGGCATCAAGCCGGTGCTGCTGGCATTGCTGCTGTTTATCTGGCTGATAGTCGGGGGCGGCGCGATCAATCTGGGCGTGATGCATCTGTTTTCCTGATTCGGACACGCCGGACTTGCCGTCCCCGGTGGCGATAATGTCATAATGCGCTCGCCAGGCGACGCCCCGCAGTCTCTATCCCGTCGGGGCGTTCCGACATAAAGGAGAAAAGAATGAAATACGTAGGTGCTCACGTCAGCGCCGCAGGCGGCGTTGATCAAGCCGTCATCCGCGCACACGAGATCGAAGCAACGGCATTCGCGCTGTTTACTAAAAACCAGCGTCAGTGGCGCGCCGCGCCGTTAACCCCGGACGTGATCGACCGCTTCAAGTCCGCCTGTGAGCAATATCATTACACCCCGGCCCAGATCCTGCCCCACGACAGCTATCTGATTAACCTGGGTCACCCCGTTGAGGAGGCGCTGGAAAAGTCACGTGCCGCGTTCATCGACGAGCTGAGTCGCTGTCAGGAACTGGGGCTGACGTTGCTGAACTTTCATCCCGGCAGCCATCTGCAGCAAATTGACGAAAGCCGCTGCCTTTCGCGCATCGCCGAGTCCATCAACATGGCGCTGGAGGTCACTGAAGGGGTCACCGCCGTGATTGAAAATACGGCGGGACAAGGCAGCAACCTCGGTTTTCGATTCGAGCATCTGGCCGAAATCATCGATCAGGTCGAAGACAAAAGCCGAGTCGGTTATTGCATTGATACCTGCCACGCCTTTGCCGCCGGCTACGACCTGCGTACGGAAGAAGATTGCCAGCGCACCTTTGATGAGCTGGAAAAAGTGGTTGGTTTCCAGTATTTGCGCGGCATGCATCTCAACGACGCCAAAAGCGAATTCAATAGTCGCGTCGACCGCCACCACAGTCTGGGCGAAGGTAACATCGGCAAAACGGTTTTCAGCCACATCATGCGCGATCCGCGATTCGACGGTATTCCCCTGATTCTGGAAACGGTGAATCCCGATATCTGGCCGGATGAAATTGCATGGCTGAAGTCCCAGCAGCGCGTTGAACGCTAAGCTCTGCCCCCTCAACCGTGGACTCATCGCAAGATGAGGCCGCCTATCCGCCGTCCTGCGCGACGAATGGCATCCTCACTCGCCGTTTCCCCATAAAAAAACGCCAGTCCGTAGACTGGCGTTTATCATCAACATTCTTGTTATCTCTTAGGCCTAACTCAGATGTGCTCGCTCTGCGCCGGAACTGCGGCGGTAGGTTCCGGCCGCTTCAGCAGCGCGTACAGCACACCGCTGACCACCGTACCCGCGATGATAGCGAGCAGGTAACCGATAACCGGTGTAATCGCCCCCGGAATCAACAGGACGAACAGACCACCGTGCGGAGCCATCAGCTTAGCGCCCACCGCCATGGACAGCGCGCCGGTCAATGCGCCGCCGATAATACAGCACGGCAGTACGCGCATCGGGTCACGCGCAGCATAAGGGATAGCACCTTCGGAAATGAAGCACATGCCCAGCACCAGCGCAGCCTTGCCGCCTTCGCGCTCTGGCGGGGTGAATTTCTTGCCCGCCAGCAGTGTTGCCAGTCCCATCGCCAGCGGCGGCACCATCCCGCCAGCCATAACGGCCGCCATCGGCGCATAAACCTGGCTACTGAGCAGCGTGGTACCGAATACGTAGGCCACCTTGTTCACCGGTCCGCCCATATCCGTACACATCATGCCGCCCAGCACCGCGCCGAGAATGACCGCGTTGGCCGTGCCCATTGACTGCAGCCAGGAAGTCAGCCCCGTCAGGATTTTGGCGACGGGTGTGCCGACCACATAAATCATGATCAAGCCGGTAATCAGCGTCGCAATCAGCGGAATAATCAGTATGGGCTTCAGCGCGGTGAGACTTTGCGGCAGCTTGACATGATTATTGATGGCGCGAGCCAGATACCCCGCCAGGAACCCGGCGATGATCCCACCGATAAATCCTGCGCCGGTGCTCACGGCCAGCATCCCGCCAACCAGGCCCGGCGTCAGCCCCGGGCGGTCCGCGATGGAAAAGGCGATATAACCAGCCAGCATCGGCACCATCAGCGCGAAGGCGGAACCGCCCCCGATCTTCATCAGCGCCGCGGCCAACGTCCCTTCCTGCTTGAACGCCTCGATGCCGAACACGAACGACAGAGCGATACACAACCCGCCAGCCACCACCATTGGCAGCATGTAAGACACCCCGGTCAGCAGGTGGCTGTAAGGACCCGTNCCGCCTTTTTTACCCCCGGCCGCCGGCGCGCTGGACTGCCCGGACGGTTGATAGACGGTCGCTTCCGCCAACGCTTTATCCAGCTCCTGCGAGGTTTTCTTCAGCGCCAGACCGGTCGAGGTGCGATACATCTTCTTGCCAGCGAACTTGCTCAGGTCGACTTCGATATCGGCGGCGACGATCACCACATCCGCCTGCTCAACTTCTTCCGGCGTGATAGGGTTGCCCGCGCCCACGGAGCCGCGCGTTTCGACTTTGACCCACCAGCCGCGCTTCTTCGCTTCCGTTTCGATGGCTTCCGCCGCCATAAACGTATGAGCGACGCCGGTCGGACACGCGGTGACGGCGACCACGCGGGTCACGCCGTTCGATGCAGCGGTGGATGGCGCCTTCGTCGTTGCCGCGGCGCTCGCCTGATAAGGCGCGGCCTCCGACTTGGCTTTTTCCAGCAACGCCTCCGGCTGACTCAGCGCCTGTGTGACATCGGCGAAAAACACGTTTTTCCCGTTCAGCGCGCTGTCTGCCTGTTGGCCGCCGAACACGATGACCAGCTCTGCCTCGGCTGGCTGTTCCGTCAGCGCGAGTCCCGCTTTCGACGCCGCGGCGCCAAGCTGGTTGTGCACTAATCTGCTTTTGACTCTTCCTAATGACTTATCGAATATCAGCAGCGTTTTCATTGTGCTTCTCCTGCTGTTAATTGAAAGGTTTCAGATCAACGCGGGCCATCATCGCCGCAAGCTGCGGCCGATCCGTCACGCCAACGTTGCTCTGGCTGACCGCCAGTGCCGCCACCGCCGTCGCCAGACGCAGCGTGTGTTCGCTGGACTCGCGCATCAGCAAGCCGTAAATCAGGCCGCCGACCATCGAGTCGCCCGCACCGACGGTACTGATCACATCGCAAGCCGGCGGCTTGGCCAGCCAGGCGCCGGAAGCATTGACCCACAGCGCGCCTTCCGCGCCCAGGGAAATGACCACGTGCGCAATGCCCTGTTCGCGCAGCGCGTGCGCGGCATCGACCACATCGTCCAGCGTCGGCAGCTTACGGCCCGCCCAGATTTCCAGTTCGCGGCGGTTAGGTTTGACCAACCACGGCGACGCTTTCAGACCCGCCACCAGCGCTTCGCGGCTGCTGTCGAAAATGATGCACGGACATTGGCTGCGCAGGCGAGTCATCCAATCGGTGAAAGCGTCGGGATCGACGCCCGCCGGCAGACTTCCGCTAACCGCCACCATGTCGAATTGCCCCAGCCAGCTCAGCGAATCGTTAACGAAGCGCTGCCAATCTTGCGGCGTCACTTCGAAGCCCGAGAAGTTCAGGTCGGTGACGTCCCCATCCTGCTCCGTCAGCTTAACGTTGATGCGCGTGCGGCCGTTGACCACCTGAAAACGGTTGGCGATCCCCAGCTCGCTGAACAGCTGCTGAAACCCATCCTGGTTATCTTTTCCCAGGAATCCGCCCACCGTGACATCAATCCCCAGGTCCTTTAGCACCTTGGCGACATTTATCCCTTTACCCGCGGCGTGCAGACCTGCGGTTTGAACCAAGTTGACTTCACCACGTTCGACCTGCGGGCAGTACCCCACCAAATCGTAAGCCGGATTCAGCGTAATGGTCGCGACTCTCCTGCTCATGCTCCCTCCCCTAATCCGGATGCAATAGCTTCACCAATGGCTTTCAACGCGGCTTCCGCATCGCTGCCATTGGCCGTAAAACGTAAACGATGGCCGGACTTCACGCCCAGCGCCACCACTTTCATCAGGCTGCGGCCGTTGGCCGGTTTGCCCGTCCCGTCGAGGTTGGCGACGGTGATTTCACTCGTAAATTGTTTGATGACGTTGACCAGCATGGCGCCGGGACGGGCATGCAGGCCGTGCTCGTTACGAATAACGAACTCCGCCACCAGCGCGTTGCTTTCTTCCGCCGCTTCGCTGGATAACAAGGTCAGCAGCGTCGGCGCATCGGCGCTGAGCAGGCTGTCGGATTTACCCGCGCTCAGCAACTTGCTCAGGTAATCAATCGGCGCATTCACTTGATCGTCGACGGCTGACATCGTCAGCAGCATCGCCACTTTTTCGTCATCGACGACGAACGGATCGATCGGACGACTGACCGCCAGCGCACTGATCAGATTGCCTTCCTGACTGTCGCTGACCCAGATGCCGTGGCCTAAATGCAGCGGCTTGCTGGCCACCACATCACTGACGAAACGGGCATCGACGGCGCCGATCTGCTGCAGTTTGCCCGCGTTCAGCGCCTGCAATGTGATCAGATTGTCCGTCGCCACATTCAGGGAAATCAGCGAGGCGTCGAAGCGGAACTCCGCGGCCTGTTGTTCGCCCATCAGCAAACTACGCAACGCTTCCGTCGATGTGGTCGTCGCCAGACGTTCAGCCACGCTGTCGTCGCTCAAAACGTGCGTCAGCTGACGCAGCAGCGCCAGGTGTTCGTCCGAGCGTGCCGCGATCCCCAACACAACGTAAGCTGTTTGGTTGTCTCCCCAGGTAATCCCTTTAGGAAACTGAAACACCTGAACGCCCGTTTTGCGTACCAGGTCGCGCGTATCCGTCGTTCCATGCGGTATAGCGATACCGTTTCCCAGATAAGTAGAGGTTTGCAGTTCACGCTGTAGCATTCCTTCAACATACCCTTCGCTGACGCAACCGGCTTCAGTCAGCGCGGCGGCCACTTGCTTGATGGCCTCCTGCTTGTCGCCGGCGGTCGCCCCTATATGAATATCTTGCTGTGACAACTGGAACATAGCTCTCCTCTCCTGCCAAACTTGAATCGTTTCAGCTTTTATGGGAAAAAAATGGCCGAGTGATAAAAATCGTTTCATAAAACACGCAACTGAAACGTTTCAAAAATACTGCGTCTTTCCCAATATCTATGCAAGCATTGTCCATAAAACTCAGTGTGATTCTTAGAGGTCACGCACATTTTCGCATCAACAAGGTTATAGTTCAGTTTCAGCGGGATGCCAGCTGAAAACATGCTGAAGAAAAAGGAACAATACGGTTTACCCTTTCACGTCACGCAGGCGTAGAATACGGCGCTCTGTCTAATTTTTACTCCGCAAGACCCTCATGCAGACATCAGCCGGTACATCGCGACGACTGCCCGACATTACCGCGTCAGCTTTTCTGCTGATTGCGTTTCTCTCGGGTATCGCCGGAGCCTTACAGCTCCCCACCCTCAGCCTGTTCCTTTCCACGGAAGTCCACGCCCGTCCGGTGCTGGTGGGGCTGTTTTACACCGGCAATGCGGTCATCGGTATTATCGTCAGCCAACTCCTGGCCAGTTACTCCGACAAGCGCGGCGATCGCAAGCGGCTGATCGTGGCCTGCTGCCTGTTCGGCGCGCTGGCCTGCCTGTTGTTTGCCTGGAATAGAAACTATGCGGTGCTGTTGTTGGTGGGCGTATTCCTTTCCAGCTTCGGCTCGACGGCCAATCCGCAGCTGTTCGCGCTGGCGCGTGAATATTCCGACCGTGCAGGACGCGAAGCCGCGATGTTCAGTTCCGTGATGCGCGCGCAGATCTCGCTTTCCTGGGTCGTCGGTCCGCCTATCGCTTTCGCGTTGGCGCTGGGTCTGGGCTTCCCCGCGATGTATATGGCCGCGACCGGCGTGTTCCTGCTGTGCGCGCTGTTGGTCGGACTGCTGTTGCCTTCCATGCCGAAGCATCCCGGCGTCAAAACCGCCGAAACGCTGCATCCGCCGCGCCGTCACCGTCGCGATACGCTGCTGCTCTGCGCCGCCTGTACGCTCATGTGGACCTGCAATGGCATTTACCTCATCAATATGCCGCTTTATTTAGTGCAAGAGCTGAAGCTGGAAGACAAGCTGGCGGGCGTGATGATGGGAACGGCGGCAGGGCTGGAGATTCCGGCGATGCTGATTTCGGGTTATCTCGCCCGGCGTCTTGGCAAGCGCTATTTAATGCGGCTGGCTATTGCCGCCGGCCTGCTGTTTTATCTCGGGTTGTGTCTGCTGGACTCTCCGTGGGCGCTGATGGCGTTGCAGTTGCTGAACGCCGTGTTCATCGGCATTTTGGCCGGTATCGGTATGCTCTATTTTCAGGATTTGATGCCGGGTCAGGCGGGGGCAGCCACGACGCTGTTTTCGAATACGTCCCGCGTCGGCTGGATCATTTCGGGTTCTCTGGGCGGACTGGTAGCGGAGATCTGGAGCTATCATGCGGGATTCATCTTTGCGATCGGCCTGAGTCTGGCCGCAGGCTACTGCATGTGGCGCATTAAGGATGTCTGACTGACGACAAACCTTCAGGGCGCCGTCGCGTTTTCCAACTGGATAAGATAGATGAGCGCCTCATCCCGGTGTTCGCCACACATATCCCGCCGGGGCTGCAGGCTGGCGCACACGGCAGGCCGAAGCGGAGAATGGAAAATGCCGCAGCGCATTCGCTCGTCCAAATGAATGCAAGGCGTATTGGCGGGCTTTCCCTCAGGCATATCGGGGAGCGGACTCGATATTGAAGGTGCAATGCAGCAAGCGCCGCAGTCGGGACGACAGTCCATCACGATATTCCTGTGGGCGTTGAGGTGCAGGGGCACAAAGGCGGACCTTATCAGCCCTCACAGTCAAACACTACCGCTTTTCTACGCGTTGACGCCGTGTGACGTAATTCCTGCTTGCCTGAATCCGGCCGCGCGAGTAACTTGGCGCCACAAAAATTTATCTCACCCTTCACAAGGTATGTCTTCCATGGCAAGAGCTAACGAAATCAAACGCGGTATGGCCGTTAACTACAACGGTAAACTGCTGCTGGTCAAAGATATCGATATTCAAAGTCCGAGCGCCCGCGGCGCCAGTACGCTGTACAAAATGCGTTTTTCCGACGTTCGTACCGGACTGAAAGTCGAAGAGCGCTTCAAAGGCGACGATATCCTCGACACCATCACGCTGTCCCGCCGTCAGGTGACCTTCTCTTATATTGATGGCGACGAATATGTCTTTATGGATGATGAAGACTACACGCCGTACAATTTCAAAAAAGAGCAGATCGAAGATGAGCTGCTGTTTATTCCTGAAGGCGGCATGCCCGGCATTCAGGTACTGACGATGGATGGACAGATTCTGGCGCTAGAACTGCCTCAGACGGTCGATCTGGAAATTGTCGACACCGCGCCCGGCATTAAAGGCGCTTCCGCCAGCGCTCGCAACAAACCGGCCACGCTGAACACCGGTCTGGTGATCCAGGTGCCGGAGTACCTCAGCGCCGGTGAAAAAATTCGTATTCATATTCCGGAGCGCCGTTACATGGGCCGCGCCGAGTAATACTGACTGTGCCCGCGCCCGGTTCCCGCCGGGCGTGTTGTTTCACTGATTTCTCCGGGAGACGCCTGTGCTAACCCAAGTCAACGTGATTACCGGCTTCCTCGGCAGCGGCAAAACCACCACCTTGCTCCATCTGTTGTCTCAGAAACCGGCTGATGAAGTCTGGGCCGTACTGGTCAATGAATTCGGCGAAATAGGCATCGACGGCGCTTTACTGGCTGATCGCGGTGCTGTGCTGAAAGAGATCCCCGGCGGTTGCCTGTGTTGCGTTAACGGCTTGCCGATGCAGGTCGGGCTGAACATGCTACTTCAGCAGAAGAAACCGCATCGTCTGCTGATCGAGCCCACCGGACTCGGGCATCCGAAGCAAATTTTGTCGTTGCTGCGTTCATCGACCTACCTGCCCTGGCTGACCGTGAAGGCTACGCTGTGCGTCCTGGATGCGCGACAATTGGCGGAGCCGCGCTACACGGAAAACGAAAACTTCCGCGACCAGTTGGCCGCGGCGGATGTCATTATCGCCAACAAGCAGGAAACCTACGACGATGGCGACCGCGAGGCGTTAAGCCGCTGGTACAACGAGGTTGGGCAAGCGCGCAGGCTCCTTTCGGTGAGTCAGGGAAACATTGATGCTGCACTGCTGGATCTGCCGGGTGAACGCGGCGCCGACCTGCCGTCCACCCGCCATCACCACCCTAGCGAACCGGTGCGCAACGGGCTGGCGGCACTGAGTCTAGACGGGCAGACGACCTGGAGACGTGCGCTTAATCACGGACAGGGATATCATTCCTGTGGCTGGATATTCGACGCCGAGACCGTGTTCGACACGGCGAAGCTGTTGGACTGGGCGCGTTTGTCCCCGGTGAGCCGTGTCAAAGGGGTGCTGCGTATTCCGGAAGGGACGCTGGTGGTCAACCGTCAGGGCAACGATCTTCATATCGAAACGCGCTCGGCCCCCCCTCCCGATAGTCGTATTGAGATTATCAACGAGACCGAAGCAGAGTGGAATTCACTACAGCGCACGTTGCTGCAAGTTCGAATCACCACAATACGATAAATTATTTTTTATTCTTTTTTAATTGAGCAGTTCCTATGTCCAAACGAAATATTCCTGTGATTCTTTTATTTAACGTAATCGGCATTGCGTTATTTCTTTCTTGGTATTTACCGGCCAATCACGGCTTCTGGTTTGCCATAGACGAGTCTATTTTCTTTTATTTTAATCAGCACCTGGCGACCAACCACGCATTCCTGATGCTGGTCGCGATGACAAACAACCGTGCGTTTGACGGCTGCTCACTGTTGGCGATGGGTGCGCTATATCTGAGTTTTTATCTCAAGGCCGCCCCTGTCGAGCGCCGTCGCCTGCTGATCCTGGGGATCGTCATGCTGTTCACCGCCGTGGTGCTTAACCAGCTCGGTCATCTGCTGCCGGTGCAGCACGCCAGCCCGTCCCTGTTCTTCGAGAACATCAACCGCGTTGGCGAGCTCACCGGCATCCCGACCAAAGACGCCTCTCGCGACAGCTTCCCCGGCGACCACGGTATGATGCTGATGATTTTCGCCGCCTTTATGCTGCGCTACTTCGGCGTTAAAGCCTTTTTCATTGGCGTGCTGATTGCTGTTGTCTTTTCACTGCCGCGCGTGATGATTGGCGCTCACTGGTTCACGGATATCGCCGTCGGCTCACTGTCCGTCGTGCTGGTGGGATTAAGCTGGTGGCTGCTGACGCCCGCCAGCGACGCGTTGCTTAATGCCCTCAACCGTCGACTTCCCGGTCAATACCGCCCGCAGTAAAGCTTCGCCGCAGCCGGATATTCTGTTTTTTGGCTGCGGTTCTCCCTTCTTTTCCCCACGTTTTTATCTGTAAATACCTTGTTCTGCTATCATTATTCCGTTCCGCAGTGATTTATATGAGCTCTTTGTAAAATTTCATCACGAATTCATATAAATAAAAGGAGGGAAAGTACTCGCAATATTTTTTTCATTCCGGTAGTCTCGACAAAATCTGTTATTTATGAACGATTGTCCGCCACGCGCGAAACGCTATAGATTCTGTTGCTATAGAAAAAAGTGCTGCTCAGCACGGTTTGGCGATCCGGTTGTTGTCCCTAAATAACGATTCCTGAGTCTTATTTCGTTTGGCAAATACAGCATATAGCGATCGTTTCGTTCGCTAAGGACACGAAGGGAATATAACAACAATGGTCAAATCTCAACCGGCGCTGAGATACATCTGGCGGGCAGTGCCTGCCGTCGCGGTGGCAATTATGCTCACCGCCTGCAGCAGCAATCACAGTGATACAGCATTAAATTCTCAGACTGATAGGCGTGTGGTTAATGGTGATCCTTCACTACAAGCCTCTCAGGCTGAATTCGAAGCGATGGTCCAGAACGTGGAAGTTAAAACCAAGTTGCTTGACCAGTACGCAAGTTGGAAAGGCGTCCGTTACCGCTTAGGCGGTCAGACCAAGAAAGGCATCGACTGTTCCGCCTTTGTTCAGCGCACATTCCGCGAACAATTTGGCATGGACCTTCCCCGCTCCAGCTACGAGCAACAGGAAGTCGGTAAAAAAATCCAACGTAATAAATTACGCCCTGGCGATCTGGTCCTGTTCCGCGCCGGTTCGACAGGACGCCATGTCGGCATCTATCTCGGCGGCCAGCAGTTTGTCCACGCGTCAACCAGCAGCGGCGTCACCATCTCCAATCTGGACGAAACCTACTGGAAACACCGTTATCAGGAAGGGCGTCGGGTACTCGCGCAGGGTCCGCACAGCTGATCCTTTTTATTCCCTGTTGATGCCGACCAAACGAAGTCTGAAACGCCGCACATTTATCGCGGCGTTTTTTATTGGCGCGCACCGGCTCCTGCCAACGCAGGGGGGAATACGCTAAAATGCCTCTTTATGCTTAGCGCCATCGCTTTTCACATGGCAACGCAACACGCCATATCAACACGTTGGCCAGCATTACTTGAACGACGCTATTCAGGAGTCAGCTGCCCCGATGTTTAAATCCGTCGCCTTCACCTTACTGTTTATCGCGTCCCCGCTATCGGGGCTGGCTGAGACGCTGCAACAACCTTTTGCTTTCACCATGTTGGACGCACCGAAGTACGAAAAAAACTTCACCCATTTCGACTACGCCAATCCCGACGCCCCGAAAGGCGGACACATCACCCTCAGCGCATTAGGCTCGTTTGATAATTTCAACCGGTTCGCCTCACGTGGCTTGCCCGCGGTCAGAACCGAAGCGCTTTATGATTCGCTGTACGTTAACTCCGATGATGAGTCCGGCAGCTATTACCCGCTGATTGCCAACGGCGCCCGCTACGCCAGCGACTATCGTTGGCTGGAAGTCGACCTGAACCCTCGAGCCCGCTTTCACGATGGATCGCCGGTCACCGCCTCAGACGTCGCCTTCACCTTCAGTACCTTTATGGCCCAGGGCGTGCCGCAGTTCCGCGTGTATTACAAAGGCACCACCGCCCGCGCCCTCACCCCTCATACCGTGCGGTTCGACTTCGGCGCGCCGGATAAAGACAAAATGATCGGGCTGCTCACGCTGCCCGTTATTCCGAAAGCGTTCTGGGTACATCACAAGTTTAATGAGCCGCTGACACGCCCTCCTCTGGCGGGCGGCGCTTACCGGATTTCCGACTATCATATCGGCCAATACATCGTATATTCCCGCGTGAAGGATTATTGGGCCGCCGACCTGCCGGTCAATAAAGGGCTGTATAACTTCGACTCTATTCGCTACGACTACTATCTGGATGAAAGCGTGGCTCTGGAAGCCTTCAAAGCCGGCGCTTTCGATATGCGCATCGAAACCTCGCCCAAACAGTGGACGACGTTGTATCAGGGCGGCAACTTTTCCAGAGGTTATATCGTCAAAAAAGACGAGCTGAACACGGCGGCGCAGTCGACGCGATGGCTGGTATTCAACACCACAAGACCGCTGTTTCAGGATCGACGGGTGCGTCGAGCACTAACGCTGGCGTTTGATTTCAACTGGATGAACAAAGCGCTGTTCTATAACAGCTATCAGCGCGCCAACAGTCTGTTTCAAAACACAGAGTACGCGGCGACGGGAAGCCCGAGCGCCAGCGAGCTGCAGTGGCTGACGCCGTTGAAAGATCGCATTCCCGCGGAAGTCTTTGGCCCCGCTTACCGTCCGCCGGCATCTGACGGCAACGGTTATGACCGTACTCACCTGCTACAGGCGCTCGAGTTGCTGAAACAGGCTGGCTGGGAGCTGAAAAACAATACGCTGGTTAACGTGCAGACCGGCCGGCCCTTTCGGTTTGAACTGCTGATTTCCAACGCAGGCAACGCCCAGTTCGTGCTGCCTTTTCAGCATAGCCTGAAGCGACTTGGTATCGATATGACGGTGCGAATGGTGGATGCGCCGCAGTTCAATAACCGCCTGCGTAAACGGGATTTCGATATGCTGTCGCGACCCTATGTCACCGAACCTTACCCCAGCGCCAATCTGGCGATGAGCTGGAGCAGCAAGTATCTCGACTCAAGCTACAACACCGCCGGCGTTCAGGATCCCGCCATCGATCGCCTGATAGACGAAATTATCCGTCATCAGGGCGATAAGTCAGCGTTGCTGCCGCTAGGGCGCGCGTTAGACCGGGTGGTGACCTGGCACCAGTTCATGATCCCCATGTGGTTCAGCAATCACGACCGCTTTGCCTACTGGAATAAGTTCGGCATGCCCGCCGTGCGCCCCACGTACGCGCTGGGATTTGATAGCTGGTGGTACGACGCCGACAAAGCCGCCACCCTCCCGGACGAACGGCAATAAGGACTGGATATGGGAACTTACCTGTTACGACGACTGCTCTTCGTGATCCCAACGCTGTGGGCGATCATCACCCTCAATTTTTTTATCGTGCAAATCGCCCCCGGCGGACCGGTCGACCAGGCTATCGCCGCGATTGAGATGGGGCAACTGAGCGGCTACGGCAGCACCGGCAATGCCAATAGTCCCAGCGGCAAACCCTCGGTAGAGAATACCTACCGCGGCGGTCGGGGGCTGGATCCGGAAGTGATACAGGAAATCACTCAGCGCTATGGCTTCGACAAACCGCTGCACGAACGCTATTTCAAGATGCTCTGGGACTACGTGCGTTTCGACTTCGGCGACAGTCTGTTTCGCGGCGAGTCGGTGATTGGCCTCATCAAGGATCGCATGCCGGTGTCCATCTCGCTGGGACTCTGGAGCACGCTGATTATCTATCTGGTCTCGATACCGTTGGGGATTAAAAAGGCGGTTCGGGACGGCTCAACCTTCGATACCTGGAGCAGCACGCTCATCGTTGTCGGCTACGCCATCCCAGCGTTTTTGTTCGCTATCCTGCTGATCGTGCTCTTCGCAGGCGGCAGCTACCTGGACTGGTTCCCGCTACGCGGGCTGGTCTCCAGCCACTTCGATACCCTGCCTTGGTACGGCAAAATAACCGACTATCTGTGGCATATCACGCTGCCGGTATTGGCACTGGTGATCGGCGGCTTCGCCACGCTGACGATGCTGACCAAAAACGCCTTTCTGGATGAGATCCGCAAGCAGTACGTCGTCACGGCTCGCGCCAAGGGATTGAACGAGAAAAGTATTCTGTACCGTCACGTGTTCCGAAACGCCATGCTGCTGGTCATCGCCGGTTTCCCGGCCACCTTTATCAGCATGTTTTTTACCGGCTCGCTGCTCATCGAAGTGATGTTCTCGCTCAACGGGCTGGGGCTGTTAGGGTATGACGCGACTTTGCAACGCGATTATCCCGTCATGTTCGGCACGCTGTATATTTTTACAATCGTCGGATTGTTGCTGAATATCATCAGCGATATGACCTATACGCTGGTCGATCCGCGTATTGATTTCGAGGAGCGCCAATGAGCCGACTTAGCCCTCCTAACCAGGCCCGCTGGGCGCGTTTCCGACACAACCGCCGGGGCTACTGGTCTCTGTGGATTTTTCTGGTCTTCTTCATCGTGACGCTGTTTTCCGAGCTGATCGCCAACGATGCGCCGCTGCTGGTGCGTTATGACGGTCATTTTTATGTTCCTTTCATGGCGAACTACAGCGAAACCACTTTTGGCGGCCAGTTCGCCACTACGGCAGACTATCGCGACCCGTATCTAGTCAAACGGCTGGAAGATCACGGCTGGGCGATTTGGCCGCCGATCCGTTATCACTACGACACCATCAATTACGCCACGACCACGGCATTCCCTTCGCCGCCGTCCTGGGACAACCTGCTCGGCACCGACAGTCAGGGCAAGGACGTTTTGGCCCAGGTACTGTACGGCTTTCGTCTATCGCTCCTGTTCGGCCTGTCACTCACGCTGCTGTCCTCTCTTATCGGCATTGTCGTGGGTGCGACACAGGGCTACTACGGCGGGCGGCTTGATCTGTGGGGACAACGCTTTATTGAAGTCTGGTCGGGAATGCCAACGCTGTTTTTGATTATTCTGCTTTCCAGCGTGCTTCAGCCCACGTTCTGGTGGCTGCTGGCGATCACCGTACTGTTCGGGTGGATGACGCTAGTCGGCGTGGTGCGGGCGGAGTTCCTGCGCACCCGCAACTTCGACTACATTCGCGCGGCTCAGGCCATGGGCGTTAGCGACATCATGATTATCTTCCGCTGTATGTTGCCCAACGCGATGGTGGCGACGCTCACCTATCTTCCGTTTATCCTGTGCGGCTCCATTATCACGCTGACGTCGCTGGACTTTCTGGGCTTCGGCCTGCCGATGGGGTCGCCGTCGCTGGGCGGACTGCTGCTGGAGGGCAAGAATAACCTGCAAGCGCCGTGGCTGGGGATCACCATTTTCATGGTGATGGCGATCGTCCTTTCACTCCTTATCTTTATCGGCGAAGCGGTGCGCGACGCCTTCGACCCGAGCAAGGTGTATTGATATGACCACGACTCCCCTGTTACAGATCAAGGATCTCAGCATCGCCTTTCAGCACGGTGACACGGAAAGGCGCGTGGTGGACGGCGTCTCTTTCGATATCCACGCGGGCGAAACGCTCGCGCTGGTCGGTGAATCCGGTTCGGGGAAAAGCGTAACGGCGCTGTCTATTTTACGCCTGCTGCCTTCCCCGCCGACACGCTATCCTCAGGGCGAAATCCTATTCGAGGGCCAATCCCTGCTGCATGCGCAGGAAGAGATGCTGAGGCGGCTGCGCGGCAATCGCATCGCCATGATTTTTCAGGAGCCAATGGTTTCGCTCAATCCGTTGCAAAATGTGGAAAAACAGCTGGCGGAGGTGCTGTCATTGCACCGGGGCATGCGCCGGGAAGCCGCGCGCGGCGAGATCGTCGAGTGTCTGGAACGCGTCGGTATCAGGCAGGCTAAATCCCGTCTGGCGGACTACCCGCATCAGCTTTCGGGCGGAGAACGTCAGCGCATCATGATCGCCATGGCGCTGCTCACTCAGCCCGACCTGTTGATTGCCGACGAACCGACCACGGCGCTGGATGTCTCCGTACAGGCGCAAATCCTGACACTTCTGGCCGAGTTGAAACAGGAGCTCGGGATGAGCCTGCTGTTCATCACGCACAACCTGAATATTGTCCGGCGACTGGCAGACAACATCGCCGTCATGCAAAGCGGCAAATGCGTGGAACTGAATCAGGCCAGCGCGCTGCTGACGTCTCCCCAGCATCCCTACACGCGGCGCCTGCTGGATGCCGAGCCGACCGGTTCGCCACCTACGCTAAAGGCCGAAGACGCCCCGCTGTTGACGGTAAAGCATCTGAGCGTCAGCTTCCCGGTCAAACGCGGGTTGCTGGGACGTCAATCAGCGGAAAAAAAGGTGGTGAAAGACATCAGCTTCACGCTGCGACGGGGCGAAAGCCTGGGATTGGTCGGCGAATCCGGCTCCGGCAAAAGCACGACAGGGCTGGCGTTGCTGAGGCTGCTGGCTTCTCAAGGTGAAATTTGGTTCGACGGTCAGCCGCTTCATCAGTTTGGTCGCCGTCAGATGCTGCCGATACGGCGACGCATACAGGTGGTGTTTCAGGATCCGAACTCCTCGCTCAACCCGCGCCTGAACGTGGAACAGATCATCGCCGAGGGGCTGACGGTGCATGCCAAAATGACGCCCGCAGAGCGCGAAGCAAAGGTCATTGCCACGCTTCAGGAGGTGGGACTCGCCCCCGACAGCCGCCATCGCTACCCATCCGAGTTCTCCGGCGGCCAACGCCAGCGCATCGCCATCGCCCGCGCGCTGATCCTGAAACCCGAGCTGCTGATTTTAGACGAGCCGACTTCATCGCTAGACCGTACCGTACAGGCGCAGATATTGACGCTGTTGCAGGCGCTGCAGCGCAAACATGGGCTAGCCTATGTGTTTATAAGTCACGATCTGCAGGTGGTACGCACGCTATGCCATCAAGTCATCGTGCTGCAACAGGGGAATGTCGTGGAGCAGGGAGACTGCCGAGACGTGTTTACCCAGCCGCAGCAACCCTATACGCGTGAGTTACTGCAATTATCGATGTGAGAGCAACCCGACCTGCGGGTTGCCGTTCAGAAGGGATATCGCGCGCTAATAGGCTCGGCAATCGCCACGCCCAAATTTTTCAGCCGGCACAAGGCGGCGCTTTCATCTTGACGGTGCAAAAACAGGCAAGTCTCTCCTTCCCATTCCAGCACGCTGCACTCCACCTGGATTTCGTCGAGCGATCGTTTCAGCTGCGGCATAATACGGCGGGCATCTTCTTCATCATGACTTAACATCTTGAATCCGATGAGGTTATCGTCATCTTCGCTGCCGTTGAGGGGGATCGGTTCCACGCGGATACCCGTGCAACCGGTTAACCAACGGTAACTTTGCGGCAAACGATGAACCACCGAAAGTTGAAGACTATTCACAGCTGTTTTCCTCGGTTAAGCAAAAATGCAAATTTACAAAATAACAACACAATAAAAACGTTTTTGACGCGTGCTTCTTGCCTGGCATCAGCCCTGCGCTATGGCGCCCGTGGCGGTAAAACCACCCGGCGACCTGTTCGTGATAACCCATTCTGACGGTTATATTTTGTTAAGGCGATCACGAATGAGGGGTAATTTTTGTTATATGTAACCTTTTACCCCCGATTTCTCAACCGTTATTTTCATATCATTCACTTTTTAGAGCAAAATATTCACAATTAAGGAACATTTATGTTTCTTTGTTGTGGCACTGTGCCATCGGCTTAGGCGCGACGGGGACGGTTGGCGTAGAAATAGAGCGCCAACGCGCCGGCGGAGCACAGCACCATGCTAATCACCATCGGCCAGGCGGTATGGAACGCTGCCACCGACAACGAAAAACCGACCAGCGATCCCAACCCGAAGCGCAGCGTACCCGCGATGGACGAGGCGGTTCCCGCCATATGCGGAAAATCGCCCAACACCACCGCCAGCGCATTCGACGCGACCGTCGCCACACAGCCGACGTAGATGGCCACGCCGACGACCAGCGGCAGAAATCCCAGATGCAGGGCACATACCGCCACCAGAAAAATCCCCATGACAAACTGAATCAAAATACCCAGTCGGAACATGAATAACGCGCCCATTTTCGACACAATGCGGCTGTTCAATAATGTCATCAGGAACAGAAAGATGATGTTAAGCGCGAAATAGTAGCCAAAATTCTGCGGCGACACGCCGTTCAAATCGATGTACACGAACGGTCCGGCGCTGAGAAACGAGAACATGCCGGCGAACGACAAGCCGCTGGCAAGCATATAACTCATTACCCGGCGATGGCGGAACAGCAGCACAAAGTTGTTTAGCGTCGTTTGCAGATTGAACCGCTGTCGGCGTTCGGGCGGCAGCGACTCGCGCACGTATTTCCAGACCAGCACAGAGGTGAGAAGCGATGCAGCGGCAATCGTCCAGAAGATGGCGTGCCAGTTCAACCAAAACAGCAGGGCCCCGCCCAAAATAGGCGCCAGCAGTGGAGCGACGGTCATGACCAAAATGACAAACGACATCATCCGCGAGAACTCTTCTTTGGAGAACAGATCCCGCATCAGCGCATTGATGACCACGCTGGCGGATGCGGCGGACAGGCCGTGGAGAAAACGCATCGCCACCAGCTGCTCCACCGTTTGCGACAGCGCGCAGGCGACGGCTGCGATCGTAAACATGATCACGCCCCCGAGGATCACCGGGCGTCGTCCGACGCTGTCCGACATCGGTCCGTAGAAAATCTGGCCGATGGCGAAGCCGAAGATGTAGGCGCTGAGCGTCATCTGCACGCGTCCGGCTTCGACGTCGAACTCTTTGGCGATGACCGGGAGCGCCGGCAGATACATGTCGATCGCCAGCGGCATCAGCATAGAGATCAGGCCCAGAATGACGATCAGGCCAACGCGGGAAGGTAGTTGAGCTTGCACTGAAAATCATTCTCCTGATAGACAACACGATCCCACGACGACGAAACGCCAGTCCCCGCACTCTTTCACCTCACCCGCCGTACTGACGAACGCGACGATTGATGAAACGCGGGTCTGAGGGACCCCCTATACCGACGACGCCCCGGCCAAGAGACGATTAAAGCCCGACGCTGGCCACTTCTTCCGGCGTGAGAGGACGGTACTCCCCCTCATCCAGCGCGTCATCCAGGACGATGCCGCCAATACGCTCCCGATGAAGCGCCACAACGTGGTTACCCACCGCGGCGAACATTCGTTTCACCTGATGGTAGCGCCCTTCGCTGATGGTCAACCGCACCTGCTGGTCGTCGACCTGCTCCAGCCTTGCGGGCAACGTCAGACTTTTTTCATTATTCAGCTGGATCCCAGCGGCGAACTGCGCGGCCGTCTCTGGCTGTAGCGGCTGTTCCAGCGTCACAAGATAGGTTTTCTCACAGTGATGTTTGGGCGAGGTGATGCGATGAGACCACTGCCCGTCGTCCGTCAACAGCACCAGTCCGCTGGTATCGATATCCAGACGGCCTGCGGCGTGTAACTTGTGCGCCATCGGCTCATCCATAAAGTATAGGATAGTCGGGTGGTCCGGATCGTCGGTAGAGCAAACATAGCCCTGCGGCTTATGCAGCATGAAATATCGCGGCCCGTGCTGCTGCTCGAGGGGACGACCGTCAAACTCGACGACCTGGTCCGGCAACAGCTTGAAAGCGCCGGTTTTAACAATTTCGCCATCGACCGTCACCCGCTGCGCGCGCAGTTCACGCGCGACCAGAGAACGGCTGAGTCCTAACTGCTGAGATAAAAATTTGTCCAATCGCATTAACGGTTTACTGCCTATATTGCATATGTGGCTGGTCAGGGCTTGGCCCTGCGTGCAGGAGCTATCCATCGTGTCGCTGAGTTCGCCGCGTGGACTGCGAATGTTGCAGGCCAACCGACTCAACGCCTACCGTTGCTCGCTCCTCTCCTGAGTAATAGGCATAATAGAAGCAATTTCGCCCCTGTCCAAGCGGCGTAACCCCTCTACACGGCCGTGAGCATATTCCAAAGGAGCCTTATTATGTCATCAATTCAGCGTCATGAAGTACTACAAATGCTGATTGCAACCAGGCGCTCCATCGCGGCAACCCTTGAGTTATCTCCCCTTGCCGCCGTTTCCAGTCAGCGCGTTCGTCTTAATGCCCCCGCAGAAGAACGCAAGTCCATCCTGCATTTAACTCGTCTTCGCTATCGCTAATGGTGTCGTTTACCCTACGTCCCTACCAGCGCGAAGCCGTCGACGCCACGCTGGACTACTTCCGTCATCACGCATCACCCGCAGTGATCGTCCTTCCTACCGGGGCAGGCAAAAGCCTGGTGATTGCCGAGCTGGCGCGACTCGCTCGCGGACGCGTGCTGGTGTTGGCTCACGTCAAAGAGCTGGTGGAGCAAAACCACGCCAAGTACCGGGCGCTGGGGCTGGAAGCCGATATTTTTTCCGCCGGACTGCGTCAACGTCAAAGCCAGGGCAAAGTCGTCTTCGGTAGCGTTCAGTCCGTCGCACGCCACCTCGCGCATTTCGATCAGGCGTTTTCGCTGCTGATCGTCGACGAGTGTCACCGCATCGGGGACGCCGACGACAGTCAATACCGCCAGATATTGCGCCATTTGCAAACCGTTAATCCCCGGCTGCGGCTGCTGGGTCTCACCGCAACGCCCTATCGGCTCGGCAAGGGGTGGATCTATCAATACCACTATCATGGGATGGTGCGGGGAGACGAGAACTGCCTATTTCGTGACTGCATCTACGAGCTGCCGCTGCGATATATGATCAAACACGGCTTTTTAGTGCCGCCTGAACGACTGGATATGCCGGTCATTCAGTACGACTTCAGCAAACTGAAAGTCCAGAGTCACGGTCTGTTCAGCGAGGCCGATCTAAACCGGGAACTGAAACGTCAGAAGCGCGTCACCCCGCAAATTATCCGTCAGATTCAGGATTACGGCGCCGACCGCAAGGGGGTGATGATCTTCGCCGCCACGGTGGAACATGCGACCGAAATCACCGGCCTGTTGCCAGAGGGCGAAGCCGCGCTCATCAGCGGCGAAACGCCGCCTGGAGACCGCGATGCTTTGATTGCGGCGTTCAAACAGCAGCAGTTACGCTATCTGGTTAACGTGTCCGTGCTGACCACGGGTTTTGACGCGCCTCATGTCGATCTTATCGCCATTCTGCGCCCCACCGAATCCGTCAGCCTGTATCAGCAAATCGTCGGGCGCGGCCTGCGTCTCTCGCCCGGCAAAACCGACTGCCTGATTCTGGACTACGCGGGCAATCCCTTCGACCTCTACACACCGGAAGTCGGCGCCAGCAAGTCGCACGCGGACAGTCAGCCGGTGCAAGTCTTCTGCCCACAGTGCGGCTTTGCCAACCTGTTCTGGGGAAAATGTACGGAAGACGGTACGGTAATTGAACATTTCGGTCGCCGCTGTCAGGGATTTACCGAAGAGGACGATGGCCGACGCGAGCAGTGCGATTATCGCTTCCGCTTCAAGAGCTGCCCGCACTGCGGCGCCGAAAACGACATTGCCGCCCGTCGCTGCCACCAGTGCGACGCCGTGCTGGTCGACCCGGACGATATGCTCAAAGCCGCGCTAAAGCTCCGCGACGCCCTCGTGCTGCGCTGCAGCGGCATGAGCCTGACGCCTGGTCAAGATAGCAAGGGCGACTGGCTACGCATCACCTACCATGATGAGGACGGCGCAGAGGTCAACGAACGCTTCCGGCTACATACGCCCGCGCAACGGAGCGCCTTTGAGTATCTATTCCTGCGCGTGCATCAACGCGCCCCTGGCGTTCCTTTCGCGTGGAAAACCAGCGCCGACATCCTGCAACAACAGGAGCGACTGCGCGCGCCCGACTTCGTTGTCGCCCGCCAGCAGGGAAAATTCTGGCAAATCCGTGAAAAATTGTTCGATTATCAGGGCCGCTACCGACGCGCCAATGAGCTACGCGGCTGAGTACGCAGCGGTTTTATTTGCCCGGAGCGCCAGATTCCGCTAGAATTCCGCCCGCTTTTGCTTCGGCATGAGCAGAATCATCCAACCTGTTGCTGGGTCGCCTGTAGCAGGATCACTTTTATATAAGTAGAGAAAGCAATGATTACTATCAACGCAGAAGTTCGTAAAGAGCAGGGTAAGGGTGCGAGCCGCCGCCTGCGCATCGCCGGCAAATTCCCCGCTATCGTTTACGGTGGTACGGAAGCGCCGATCGCTATCGAACTGGATCACGATCCGGTTAAAAACCTGGAAGAGCGTACGGGCGAGCCGTTCTACACCGAAGCTCTGACTCTGGTTATCGATGGCAAAGAAACTAAAGTGAAGGTTCAGGCTGTGCAGCGTCACGTGTACAAACCTAAACTGACTCACATCGACTTCGTTCGCGTTTAATTACGTCTCGAGTCATCCCGCTGTCTCAGCGGATAAAAAACGCCGCCTCGCGGCGTTTTTTTATGGCCTAAGCTCAGCTTCCCTCCCCCGTGATCTCCCTCTCACCGCGCACGCTAACGCGCCGCACCTGACCTCCTCCTCCTCCTCTCTCCGCGCCGCTTTGTATGCCCTGACAACCCGCCATACGCCGTAGCCGCCCTAAGGCGGGCTGAAATTCGTCTCAAGCATGTGGGAAATCAGAAACAAAAAAAGCCTCCGGACGGAGGCTTTTAAGAAAGTGGGACGACGTAGGTGAGTTAGGCGTTGCTGCTCTGCGTCACCAGCTTGGCTGACTGCGAAGGCGTTGACTTAGGCGGTCTGATCACCAGCGTAATCAGCAGAGAGATGACCGACAGCACGGTGATAGCGATGAAGGTGCTCTGGAATCCTCCCAGCTGCGCGGCGATGAAGGAACCAGACAACGCGCCCAGACCAAACCCCTGATAAATCAACCCGTAGTTTTTGCTGTGGTGACGCAGGCCGAAGAAGTCGCCCACGATCGCCGGGAAGACCGTGATGTTACCACCGAAGCAGAAGGCGACCGCGCCGGTGCACAGGAAGAAGGTCAGGTGGTTCATCGGCAGGAAAGCCATGACGGAGACAGAGATCGCCGTGACCAGCAGCGTGAAATTAATCACCCGCAGGCGGCCGACTTTGTCGGACAGCGATCCCAGTATCAAACGCCCCGCCGTGTTGCAGATCGCGATGGCGGAAACGGCGTTAGCAGCGGTGACCGCATCCAGGCCCACCATGCGTACGCCGATATCTTTGGCGATACCAATCAGATACAGACCGCTCATGCAGGCAGTGAAGAATACGACAAACAGCATCCAGGACTCTTTGACCGCCAGCATTTCACTCACGGTAAAGTTGATGTTGCCTGCGCCAGTCGCATTGGGCGCGGAAGGCTGTACCTGTGCTTCTTTAAGCAACAGAGATCCCGTCACGATCAACGCCATCGCCATCATCCCCCACCAGAAGAACGTCTGGGAGATGCCGACATGGCCTAGCAGTGCGCTGTTGATGTATTTGAACAGCAGGCTGCCCGTACCGTAAGCGCCCACGGAGACGCCGGCAATTACGCCCTTACGGTTGGGGAACCATTTGATCAGGTTGGACAACGTGGTGATGTAGGCCGTACCGTCGGCGAAGCCGACCACGACCCCGACCAGCAGCCAGATCGCCGTCAGTGAGGTGACGTAGGCGCTGCACATCAGAGCCAGCCCCAGCACCAGGCCGGAGATCAACGTCAGTTTGCGAATGCCGATGCGTTCCTGAATGCGGCCGGCAAACAGGGTGGCGAAAGCCAGGAAGAAGCTGGTAATGGAGAAGGTCGTGGCGACAGAGCCCAGCGACCAGTTAAATTTGTCGACCAAAGGCTGGTTGTAGAGGCTCCAGGTATAAATAGTCCCCAGNCCCATTTGCGCCAGGATAGTCCCTACCACAATCACTGCACGATTTACCGGTTTGGCGTTCATTCCGGATCCCTCATTAATTTTCTGGTGTTGAAATGAGCAGGTAAAGGCACCTGCTGAATGACACCATTATAAAGAAGGGGCTCATCCATGAGTTTAGTAAGGGCATGAACTGCTGTCTGGAGGGAATGAACTGCCGTTAAAGGCGCATCAACTGCCGGAACTCTTTGACCTTGCCACGGCTGACGGGCACCTGGAAATCTAAATCGCTGAGCTTGAGGATGTAGGTATTGTTGAACCACGGCTCGATTTCGCGGATTTTACTCAGGTTGACGCAGTAAGAGCGATGGCAGCGAAAGAAATAAGCTTCGGGCAGTCGGCTACAGAACTCGGTGATGTTCATCGACATCACATATTCGTCCCGCTTGGTGTAGACGAACGTCAGCTTTTCGTGCGATTCCGCGTAGTAGATGTCGTGAATATTGGTCACGATAATGCGCTTATCTTTCACCAGATTGATGGTCATCGGCGCCGACCGCCCTGCGCCGCCCACGGCGGTCGTGGTTTGTTGCTGGTGCCACGCCGTCTCAAGCTTCTGAAGCATGCTGACGATGCGCGTTTCGTGATAGGGCTTCAAGATGTAGTCGAACGCTTCCAGCTCAAAGGCTTCGACCGCATGGTTTTTATAGGCGGTAATAAAGACGATCAGCGGTTTGTGGGCGAACTGACTGATATTTTTCGCCAACAGCACCCCATCCAGCGAGGGAATATTGATGTCGAGGAAGATAACATCCACCTTGTGGTGCTGAAGGTATTTCAGCACGTCGAGGCCGTCATCAAAGACCCCCTCCACTTCAATCTGACTATGCTCTTTGATTAGCCAGCTTAGCTCTTGCTGGGCAAGAAACTCGTCTTCAACAATAATCGCTTTCACTAAAATATCCTGATTAACTCAGCTCAGGGAGGGAAGGCTACCGCGCTTTCCGGCAGCGACGCCCCGTTTTTACTGATGTAGAACTCAATTTCCGTACCCGGATGCAACTGCCGGATGTGCAGACCCTCGCCATACAACAGCTTGATACGGTGATGCACATTGAGCAGCCCGATTTTATTACCCGGCATTTCATTTTTGGCGACCCGTTCAATCACTTCATCGCTGATGCCGCTGCCGGTATCGCGCACCGCAACGCGAATACGATCGCCCACGTCCTGGATACTCAGCACCACCACGCCATTGCCCTTACAGGGGCGGACACCATGCACGATGGCATTTTCGATCAGCGGCTGGATCAGCAGGCTAGGGATATGGCAACTGACGTCCTCATCGATGTCGTACAGCACCGTCAGCTTATCCCCGAAACGCGCCTGCTCGATGGCGATGTAATCTTTGACCTGATAAAGCTCGCTTTTGATGTCGATAAGCTCGTCGTCGTTGCGCTCCAGGTTGTAGCGCAGATAGCGCGACAAATTGATAATCAGCTGACGCGCCGTATCAGGATTTAGCCGAATGGATGTGGAGATAGCATTCAGCGCGTTGAACAGAAAATGCGGGTTGATTTTGCTCTGTAGAGCTCTCAGCTCCGCCCTGTCCGCCATTTCTCTTAGCTGCTCGGCGCGAGACACTTCCAACTGCGTGGAAATAATCTGCGACAAGCCGATCGCCATCTCTTTCAATGACCAGGTGATGCGGTAGGCGTGGCGATAGTAAATCTTCAACGTCCCCGTCACCTTGCCCTTTTCCCGCAGCGGAATGACGATCATCGAGTGGATTTCCGGCGTTCGATGCGCCTCATCGTTATTTTTGATGATGATTTTTCCACTCTTCAGCGCTTGGAGCGTGGTCGGACTAAGGTCGCGATCGCCGCTGTGATACTTTTCCTCGCCGAAGCCGACGTAGGTCAACACCTGCTGGGTGTTGGTCATCGCCACCGCGTCCGCGTTGATGTCGGTACGTATGATGTCACACACCTTGCGCAGCGACTCGATATTCACATGCCGGAACAACGGCAGCGTTTTATTGGCAATATCCAGCGCCAGCTTGGCCTGTCGGGCGGCGATGGCCTCTTTCTCCCCTTCTACGCTGCGCACCAGCAGCACGATCAGTCCAATGCTGACGGTGCCGAGAATCATCGGGATCGCGATATGAGCCACGATGTCTAATCCTAGCGCAATGGGCCGCGTCCACAGCACCACCAGCAGCATGGTCAGCGTTTCACACAGCATGCCGCCTACGATACCGATGCTCCAATGCTTGTTGCGGGGAATACGCTGGTGGATCCAGGCGGACATAAAACCGGCCACGATACTGGTCACCAGACAGGGCACCGACGTAATGCCATGGATATCGATCAGGTAGCGGTGTAACCCGGCGATGATACCCGTGGTGATCCCGACCCAGGGGCCGAACAGAATCCCCCCGGACATCACGGCCACCACGCGCACGTTCACCAGCGAACCATCGACATTAATGCCCGACCAGGTGCTGAACAGCGCGAACATGGAAAAAATCGCCGTAACCACAAACAGGTCGAACGGCGAGTGCTCATCCTGCTGCAACAGCTGCCGGAAATGGCGTGTTCGGGTCAGGAAAAAGAGGCAAATCAGCATCAACGCGGCACGATCGTACACCGCCAGCAGCATATTGAAGTTAGATTGCACGGGAATCTCACGCCATGAAAACGGATGCAGAGCCGCCATCATAAGGCAGTCTGCATCCGGGTGACAAATACCATTAAAAGACCAGGCGCGACGCCGCGCCAGTCGATGAACCCGAGGGCAACGGCGCCTTCAGGAAAGACGAAAGGTCTCGTCGGCGAAGTCGAAACACACCCCGCCGCCGTTCGGCTCCGTTAGCGATCGCCGCCGCTCAGTCGTCGCTGCAGCTGGTCACGCAGGTTCGGTGGCGTGCCTTTGATGGTCAGCGTGTCGGTCGCCGCATCCCAGAAGATGCGTTCGCCCAAAAGCATCGCGTCGAAATTGAGGCTCAGACCACCGCCGCTACCGGCGAACTTGGTCAGCTGACGTAACGTACTGCGATCGGCCGGGAAGCTGTCCGCCAGCTCATACCCCTGCTCTGTCGTGAAGGCTTCCAGCGTTTTGTCGCCCAGAGGCGGCAGTTCCTGAGACAGGGAGGACAGTGCGATCTCTTCCCCCGACTGCAACTGTTCGTTGCAGTAGCTGTAAACCTGCTGACGATATTCCTGACGCTCATTCTTATCCAGCGCCGCTTCAGCGCAATATTCATCGACCGCCTTCAGCAAACCGCGGTTCTGCGCCTTGGTATCCAGCCCTTCCGCCGCGCCGAGAAAATCCATAAAGAAGTCGGAGACTTTACGTCCCACGCGGCCTTTGAGGAACGTCAGATAGCGCGTGGACTCAGGATTGGTATCCCATTCGGTCAAATCGATGCGCGCCACGATGTCGGCGTGATTGATGTCCAGATAGTGGGTATTGCTGATATCCAGCTGTTCGTTGACGCGCAGACTGCTGCAACTGTTCAGTACAGTCACCAGCAGATACTCCACCGCCAAATAGCGATACTGGCAAAAAAGCACGATGCCGCCGTCGGCGAACGGGTACTTCGCCAGTTCGTCGCGCAAACGGCCGGTGGCCGCACGGGTAAATGCCAGGAAGTCCTCATCGCCTTTGCGACAGGCCCGCAGCGCATCCGCCAGCTCGCTTTGCTCGTTAAACAGACCGTAAGCTTTGTTTTTGGCGCTGTATACCCGGTGCAATTCGGCCATCATGTCGTTCACGGCGTCGTTGGGGGTCAGCAGCGAGTCGCGGAGCACTAAATCCAACGTTTGCTCATCGCGCTTGATTAACTGATGCAGGGCAATCTGGTCGATATCCAGACTCATGTTAGACTCTCCTTTTAGCAAGGTGCGTATTCAAGCACCTCAGCGTAGTTGCTGCAACCTTATCCGCCGTGGTCGCATCGTCCCGTCACTGTCATTGCCTAAAGCAATAAAAGTGCGGAAAACGGTGCCTCTATACGGTAATATGTTCGACTTTAACCGTCTGAGAATCACCATTTTATGCCACAATCATCCCGTTATAGTGACGAACAAGTTGAACAACTGCTGTCAGATTTGGTCAATATTCTGGAAAAACATCGCGCACCAACCGATCTTGCTTTGATGGTGCTGGGAAATATGGTCACAAACCTGCTGAATACCAGCGTCGCCCCGGCCCAACGTCAGATTCTGGCGCGTTCCTTTGCCGAAGCGCTGCAGTCTTCGGTGAAAGCTGACAACACACATTGATGTCGATCTCTTTATGGTAACCAACCGCCCGCGCTACCGCGAAAAAGTCTCCCAGATGATTAGTTGGGGACACTGGTTTGCTCTTTTCAATATTCTCCTCAGTCTGGGACTGGGTAGCCGCTACCTGTTGGTTGCCGACTGGCCTGCCTCGCTGACCGGGCGCATTTACGCGCTGGTCAGTTGGCTCGGCCACTTCAGTTTTATCGGATTCGCGATATACCTGCTGATCCTCTTTCCCCTCACGTTCTTCGTGATGTCGCAGCGACTGCTGCGGGTGATCTCCGCCACGGTGGCGACAGCAGGACTGACTCTGCTGATCGTCGACTCCGCCGTCTTTACGCGCTTTCACCTGCACCTCAACCTGACGGTATGGGAGCTGGTGACCAACCCAGACCAGAGCGAAACCGCCCGAGACTGGCAGCTGTTATTCATCAGCGTCCCCATCATTTTTATGGTGGAAATGCTGTTCGGGACCTGGTGCTGGCAGAAGCTGCGCAGCCTCAACCGGCGCAGTTTCGGCAAACCGCTGGCCGGGGTATTCATTGCTGCTTTTTGCGCATCCCACATGATGTACATCTGGGCGGATGCCAATTTCTATCGCCCGATCACCATGCAGCGCTCTAATCTGCCGCTCTCCTATCCCATGACGGCGCGCCGTTTCCTGGAGAAACATGGCCTGCTGGATGCGCAAGAGTATCAGCGTCGGCTGACGCAGCAGGGTAATCCTGAGGCGTTGTCCGTCGAGTATCCGCTCAACGACATCACTTTCCGGGACGCAGGCAGCGGTTACAACCTGCTGTTGGTAGTGGTCGACAGCTTGCCGGAAAACACGCCGCAGGCGATGCCGAATCTGGCGCGTTTCGCAGAAGAGAACGTACGCTTCAGCCATCACCTCAGCGCGGGCAGCGAACCGAATGCCGGGCTGCTCAATCTGTTCTACGGCATTTCCAGCACCTACATGGACGGCATTCTCGCCAGCAGTAAGCCGTCTGCGCTCATTAGCGCGCTTGGACAGCAGGGCTACCAGTTCAGCCTGTTCTCTTCCACCGGATTCAACAGCCCGCTGTACCGACAGGCCTTGCTCTCCGACTTCTCGTTGCCGGTAGCTTCGGCGCAAAGTGCCGACGCCATCGCAACCCAATGGCTGAAGTGGCTGGACGGACACCCGTCAGGCGCCCAATGGTTCTCCTATGTCGAGCTGAACCACAACGTCGGCGCAAATCAATCTGCGTCTGAGCAGCAGCGCCGCTACCGTCAGGATAACGCGACGCTGGATCGCCAGATTGCGCGGATGCTCGATGGCTTACGCGACAAAAACCTGCTGGATAACACCGTCGTCGTCGTGACCGCCGCTCAGAGCACGCCCGCCAACCTGATGGACAACGAGCCGAAACCAATGGCGCGTTCGCTTTATCAGGTACCGCTGGTAGTTCACTGGCCGGGTACGCCAGCGCAGACCATCAGTAAAATGACGGACCATAAGGACGTCATGACCACGCTGATGCAGCGTTTGCTGCACGTACAGACGCCAGCGAAAGATTTCTCTCAGGGCGAAGACCTGTTCACGGCAGAAAGACGAAACGCCTGGCTGACCAACGGCAGCGAGGATTTGCTGTCGATTACGACGCCGGAGCAGATCATTTTGTTGGGGACGCACGGCAGTTATCGGACGTTCGATCAGGAAGGCCGAGAGCTGACGTCGGAAAAACCGCAGCTGGGTCTGCTGTTGCAAGTGTTGACGGACGAAAGGCGATTCATAGCCAACTAACTGCCTAAATCTAAAGCAGTCGTGACGTTCAGCTATTGCAATCAGATCTGGAAACGGTAATATGTGCCTCCACAACGTCGGCACGTAGCGCAGCTTGGTAGCGCACCGTCATGGGGTGTCGGGGGTCGGAGGTTCGAATCCTCTCGTGCCGACCAAATAATCCCAGAAAAACCAACCTCTTACGGTTGGTTTTTTTTCGCCTGAAATTTAACGGTGCAAAAACTCACTGACGGTTTAGCCTTCGATGCTCAGCCTTTGTCTTTGTCAGCACGCCATCCCCCCCAATAGCAATGAAAACAGCCATGTCGCTAACGAAGCGATATCCTCCTCTGGTTTTACAAGTTAGTCCGTGTGGATTACGAGTTATGAATGAGCAATGCCTACTCAGGGGTATGGACGGTGAGTGATTGCAGGTAGACCGTCGCATACAAATGAAGGGACGATGGTTTTATCGATTGTGGTTCAGGGTTTTCCGGTAGTGAAATAGCAAAGAAAATGATCAACGCTGGGAATGTGAATTTATTTATGTCTTTCTTTTGTCATTAGCGACTTTTTTACCCATGACAACCAAGCTGTATCGGAAGAGCGCCACGGTAATACCGACAGCAAGATGATTTCCAAGTTTGAAGAGGATGATAAGCAAAGATGTGTACAGCATTCCCATCAAGGGTTTCCGCGGAGGAACCCTTGAGGGCGTGTGTATCCGCTTCAGCGAATGAATTCAAAGTAAAAACGACTAATACAATAGAATAGTGAGTGCTGTGAATACTGCATGCGATGACGGATAACCGAGCTGGCCATGGCTAAAAACAACGCACTGTATTGCGAGAGAGCGATACGACTCAACCAATCACTTGTTTATACCCTGCGTCAGTCACCGAATGAATATTCAGGATAGCTTCCTGATGAAAAAGAGGCCGTCAAAAAAGAGATATATTCATCCATCGTCACACAGGCCTTACGTCATTAATTTCGTGAGGTCTGTGACGTGGGTTTTGCGCATCGCTATATACGCCAACCCTGTGTCTACTCCGTAATATAAACAGGCTCGATACATATCGAGCCCTTTTTGAAACGCCCTGTGCCTGCACGAACACGTGATTCCGGTGAACTGTCCTGGGCTGCACACATCCACGGCAGCCATAACCTATCGTGATTTGGACAGCTCCCTCTATTCGATTTTGACCCAGGCACAGGCTTGACCTAAAAACTCCACTTGTGATCTTGCGTTGAAGATATCCTCCTGCAACAAGGCCACGAGCCTCGCAGGGTCCATGACCTCACCATCTGAAAACACGATGCGCTCAGGTTGGTCGGATAAACTGCATAAGGTTTCAACAGCCCAAAGACAGAGATTTTCAGCACGCCCCCCCGCGACAGGGATAGAATAAGAGACATTCGGTGTTGGCAGCCCGGCTTCATCAAATGCCTGAACAAAACGTTGTCCAATATCATACTGTGGACAGCCTTTTTCTAAACGGCGAAGAAGCTCTGTCATCGTCCGGTCCCAAAGCGCCACCGGTGGCTTAGATTGAAATTGCCTACCAGAATCGATTTCATGAAATGCCAGGTAACCACCTGGTTTGACCCATTTCGCTGCTCTCCTGAGAAAAGAAATGATGTCATCCTGAAAAAGTAAAACCGTTCGCCCCACCACGATATCGAATTGTTTTTCAAATTCATATTTTTCAAAACGGCCTTGTACGAACGAGACATTGTTCAGGTTTGTGCTGCGAGCAATGTTTAGTGCCGCTTCGCTTTGTTCTATACCAGTGACGGAACCCCTGTCGCCAACCAATTTAGCTGCCAATTGACTGACATACCCTGAACCACAACCAATATCTAAGATATCTTGTCCATCCTTAATTTCGGCGGCTTGCAACATACGCTTGGTGATAGGGTCAAGCATTCCGGCTTGAAAAGCGATCCTTTGCATTTCTCGTTCTGAATAGCCTAGGACATAGCTTTCGCATGGCATAAATACCTCCTATATCTTTATTTCAAGACTCAAGGACCAGGAGTAAATTAATAATTAATCGATGATTAATTAATGGCATTATCAATTACCAAACTCACAAAATAACAACTACTTCGATTTTTTATTTTAGCAGACAAACACCAAGGATTTTAAAAACCGCATATCCACTCTATTTTTACTGAACATTATAGATTTCTTGTTCATTCTTTATTATAAAACTCACATAAAGCTAGCGAACATCAAAATTAATCTAAGCGTGAATTATTGAGTCATTACACATTTGTGGAGATAACGTCTCGTTAGCTAAGCATTGCCCTGCAGTGAGACTAGTGTCCCATTACCAACATCGTACCCATTATCTAAATCTACATAAAGCGCTGAAAGTATTTATTTGTACCGCTGTAAATCGATCCCGTCATATTGAATATCAGCACTAAGACAAGTTTTTACTCGAATTTGTTATAGACAGAATCTCAATAGCGGCATGACTACTGTCTAAATTAACAGGTTCACGCTTATTAATATGATTGGTATTATTCGCACTCTATTTATGGATGAATCACCAAAATATGGAGCACGTCATGAGGTTAGTTTTATCTTTTATTTTCACTATGTTGTTTTCTTTCTCGAGCTTGGCTGGCAGCTCAGATCTAGGCGATCTGATTTGGTCGAATAAAAATAGTGAGGCCATTCAAATGATGAATGAAAACCCTGAGCTAGTGAAAGCAAAAGATAGCGTTGGTTATACACCGCTGCATTTAGCCAGTATGATTGGCAACAAAGAAATCGTGGTCTTTCTTTTAAAGAGAGGCGCTGATGTCAATGCCATCGACGGTGAGGGATATAGCCCTTTAGTCAGAGCGGAAGCGAATAACCATCATGATATAGTCGCGATCTTGGTTAAGCATGGGGGTAAGGCGCTGGAGCCATAGGCCTATAATTGACTAAAAAATTGTTACCTCAGATTAAGGCTCGCTTTGGCGGTTTTTTTTATTCCACGCACTGGGGATCGATATATCTGACAGGAAAAAGAAGTCTTCCAAAATATGACTAGCGTTTAGCTGTTGATGATGCACCGACGGTAGATTACTCATACAGTAAAGCCCACCTTAGTGGGCTTTACATCATTTTTCTCTTACTAACACAATGCTTATCAGGAGCGTTGCATGTGAGACTTATTTATCCGATTCACTGGCAAGAATTTCGCATTCCTTTTCTCTCAGACGATGCAACGTTGCTAAATCTTGATCGTCACAATAAGTCACAAGATCTCTTAATGCCAAGTCAGCATAGTTATAACCTTCATCACGAATCAGCTGGCTTTGTTTTTTAGATAATGAGGTTAATGACGTATCCTCGCCCATTGCGTCTAAAGCCGCCAGGCCATCCGCCTGCTCTTTGATGGCCTGCCTCGTGTATATATTTTCGTAAAGTGCAGGATGTTCAGAAAAGAAGTCTTTCATTGTTTTCGCCGGAACAGATGACGAAAAGATAACTATCGCGGCGAATACAACTTTCTTAATCATTACTCATTCCTTTTAAAATAATTATTCGTTTTCCCAGAGAGACCGATACAGCGAATGCCATAGTTTAACCACAGTGATGCGCTGCCGCCAGCGGGACTTAACTGCATGATTCGAGGAACATTAATGCATTTCACGGTCAGCTCGGACGATTGCTTGGGCACAAGAGCGCATAGTTTTATGCGTTTATGATGGAGATAACTGTCCAGCACCTCTGCCCGAACAGGATTGAGAACGATACTCAGGGCTCTTTAAAGCAAAACCGACGCCGATTAAGGCCTTAATTGCGGTTTTTCTTGTTATCCTTCAGTGCATTCTCCCCTCCCCCTCTTTTACTTGAGTCGCTCCGCCAACCTGTTTAGCCTCACCGGGGCCTCGTTCCAGCCAGCCGTCAATGTGCAAACTCAGTGGACTCGCGCTATCTCCCGTGGCTGATGCCTTTATCTATTAGAAATATATCACTGAGACTTGAGCCAAAGGCATAGTCTGCGTTGTCATTGTGCATTACACTGCGCGCTGCAAAAATAGCGTAGATTAACGAGCAAATAGGCGGTAATGGCGATGAATGGGACGATCACAACCTGGTTTAAAGATAAAGGCTTTGGATTTATCCAAGATGAGAATGGGGACAACCGTTATTTTCATGTCATCAAAGTCGCCAACCCTGATCTCATCAAAAAAGACGCAGCAGTGACTTTCGAACCTACCACCAACAACAAGGGTTTGTCTGCCTACGCGGTAAAAGTCATACCGGAAAGCAAATATATCTATATCGCCGGCGAGCGAGTGAAGCTCACGTCCATCAAGTCTTTCCTGGTTTACAGTGAAGAAGTCCCGGCCGATACCCGCATCGATAAAGAAAATACGGTGTTGTCTGTCGGTGCGCTGATGGGATGTATCAGGCCGAAAACAGAAGCTAAACCGGGTGAAATGCGTTCGCTGAGAAAACTCGCGATCACCACCTTCCAGGGTTCAACGTTAATCTTCACGGAAGATGAGATAGATATAGACGCCACGGTGAAATTGCTTAAGGTCTAAACCTTTGTGCCGAAATCCCGCGTCAATCGTAGACAACGTTTCGGCATCACTGACAGCCTCAGCGGCGTTCTCGTCGGCAGGGTTACAAGTACAGCCCCCACATAGTTTCAGTCAAGGAAAGGCTTTTACCGCGTTGGGCGGCCATTTTCTCGGCGAATGTATGCCGCAACAGAGGCGACTCATATCAAGGTTTCGCCTCCCTGAACCTACGGTGCTCATCAGGGCACCCTGCAAGTGGGTATTCTGCGTTTCACCCCGTTAAGGCGTAAGGGCTATTAGACCCCGCCCGCCTTCATTGCTCCTTAGAAATTCAAGCCAGAGGGGATGGTATCCTGCAACCTGTTACAGCCTCCGAAATTACAGGTATAATCTCAATATTATTTAACGGATTTAGAAACGAACATGACCAAACTCACCTTACAAGAACAGATGCTGAAAGCGGGATTAGTGACCAGCAAAAAAATGGCCAAAGTCCAAAGGACGGCTAAAAAGTCACGAGTTCAGGCGCGTGAGGCAAGAGCGGCAGTAGAAGAAAATAAAAAAGCGCAACTCGAGCGTGATAAGCAGTTAAGCGAACAGCAGAAACAGGCTGCATTATCCAAAGAGTATAAAGCTCAAGTGAAACAGCTAATTGAAATGAACAGAATCAATATTTCAAGAGGCGATATTGGCTTCAATTTCACAGATGGTAATTTAATCAAGAAGATCGTGGTGGATAAGCTGACGCAAACTCAGTTGATCAGTGGTCGTCTTGCCATCGCTCGTTTAGTGAAAGATAACAATGGCGAGAGTGACTATGCCATTATCCCCGCTAGCGTGGCCGATAAAATTGCTCAGCGCGATGCGAACAGCATCGTGTTGAATAGCGCGCTCAGTCAGGAAGAGCAGGATGAAGAAGATCCGTACGCCGACTTTAAAGTGCCTGATGATTTGATGTGGTAATCGATGCTGATGAATGGAAAGCCGCGATGCGCTTTTCATTCATCCATTGATAGCATCCCCTCCCAGAAAAAATGCCGTGCTCTTAGGAACAGAAGCCCTCATTCTTGATGCTGTCCCGTATGGCTTACCCGCCTTTTAACGAATCTGCTGTGTATCGACCCCCTTGATCTACCATCCATCTCACCGGCACGTGTTGAAGTTATCCGACGAACTTAACACAACGAAAGCCAATGCCTCACTTGACGCCTGTGCGCCAGTTCATCAGCCATAAATTACCGCAATCTGCGGTTGTAATTATCAGTGACACCGTCCGCAGAATGCCGCAACGGCGCAACCATCTCCGGAATTGAACCTTGGTCGGCACTGATAAGCAGGGAGAAAGTGAGTTTATCCTGATTGCTATAGCGCATGTCATAAGGCCAGCCCCCATATAATGAGCGGCGAGATAACAACCTTCAAATTTCAGCTTTTTTGCATCAATCCTTATACCTTCACCGCCAGAGCCCGCAGGGTCATTTTCGCTTTAGGCCTATCGAGGTATGAAATTATGGCTAAAATGGAGTGTAGATTTATCAAAAGAGTTCGAATTGAGCCTCTTCTTCGCCATCGAAACCCAGGAGGATGAGTGTCCCGATTATTCGCCAAGAAACACTGGAAGATGGTTCTTACACTTATACTGATTATTATCGTTCTGCTGTTGTTCCGCTGGGCGGCGATCGTCTGGGGATAATTGACGTCGCTCGATTCGAGAAATGCCAAATAATCAGCACACCGACTCAAGCATAAAAAAACGCCTCATATCAATGAAGACATGAGGCGTTTTTTGTGAAATAAATCAATAACGCTGGGAATATTTTTATTAATATTTATGCGTTATTCATTATTTCAGATGATGCTGATTAACTGCTCCGGGTATTCCCTTCTTCGCTATCGTAACCAACATCAACATTCAGAAAAGATTATTCAGCGACAACGTTGACAGCTGAAGGACCTTTTGCACCGTTTTCAACGGAGAATTCAACTTTCTGGCCTTCGTTCAAGGTCTTGAAGCTATCACCCTGGATGGCAGAGAAGTGAACGAACACGTCTTTGCTACCATTGCTCGGAGTGATGAAACCAAAACCTTTATCAGCGTTGAACCATTTTACTAAACCAGTCATTTTATCAGACATAGATACTTCCTTTATTTTCGAGGTCGCGTTAGAGCGACAAACATGGTCTGTTAGCAGAATTTATTTATAGGCGCTTAGGAGAAGACTCACGGAAAAGAGGTATCTAGATAGGATAACGCTTGAACTGAGAACTGCTTTACTAAAATGCTTTACATAAGGTCTGTATGCCAAACCGATGAGTGCATTAACGCATGTACTAAAAAGTTAAGCAAGGGTTATTTTCAATTGATTGTTTACAGCGCGTATTTCATTCCCGAAAATAATCTTTTTCGGGGTTCCTCTAATTTAGACAGTCAAACACCTTTTCTTTTCTCAATAATCAAGAAACAGCTAGCCAACACAAAGGAAAATAGCGGACAGACTAGCTCCAAAAAGCACGTCATCTGATACGCTATACATGATCTAGCGCGGTTTTAATGCACAACATGATGAAGAGAGAGGTAAACAATCATGTCATTGAGCGACTGGCTGTGGAGAAAAAAACTGATTCTTTTACTGACTATTGTCGTCTTAACGGAAGTCATCATGTATTTGATGACCTCTGAATGGTTTCCCTGGGAGTGGTAGAAATCCCCCCTCCCCTCGATCGCTCTGTTGACGGGCTACAAACCGTGATACCAGCTCCAGATCTTGATCAATACTGCCGCGGAAATACACCAGCAAACCACGGCGGCCGCTAGCGCCTGCGCCAACTTCATCGTATCCGTGAAATAGTAGAGCGAAATGAGATAAATCAGGTAAGGGATAACCGACCAAATGCCAAACAAGATGGTCGATCGCAACGCATCCAGCCCGCGTTCGGTGCCTACAATATAGTGAGCAATCAGGGCGAAGGTAGGGAAGAGCGGCACGAGTCCGGCGATATAATAATTACGTGTCTTTGCTAACAGTCCAATCAGCACAACAACCAGTGCGCCGAGTACAGCTTTTAGAAGGATCGCCATTTTTATTCTCTTTTTCTCTGCATTCCAACACGTTACCTCGAATACAACGCCTCGTGAAATACACAAAAACAATGGCATGACGGCTGAGTTTACCCCTCATTCAAGCCGCATGCACAGGCCCTGTCTAACGTTCACGATTCCACGGCATGCGCATGAGAACGCGCGCCAAACTGCAATAGCCACTAACGCCAGAAAACAGTAGTCCAGCCCCGACGAACCCCGCCAGCCAATAAAATGCCGGGTGCATCGCCTGGCCCAAAATCACCCCCGCCAACACCGTGGCGCCCGCGACGATTTGAACTTGCCGCATGATATCGATCGTCGGTCGCTTACCTTTCATAATGGGTAAGCCCGCCCGTTTCCACGCCTGTAATCCGCCGGACAGCAGATAGGTCTGGGCCACTCCCGCCGCCTCAGCCAGTTGTGCGCGATGCTGAGAAGATCGCATCCCTGAAAGACACAAAAAAATCACGCTATTCGCGCCGGAGAGGGCTTCTTGCAGCTTATCGACATTCAGTGATGCCATCGGACAAGACACCGAGTGGGGGATATGTTCACGCGCATACTCGTCGGCCAGACGGATATCCACCAGCACCGCGCCCATCTTGAGTAATTGTTGCGCAATTTGCGGAGTCACAGATTGAGGTAAAGGCATGAAGCTCTCCCGAAAGAAGCAGGTCGTAGTACCAGTATAGGCAACAGCCAGACGGCACGATACGTGTACGACACATCAGATTTCTTGCCTCACGAGATAGGAAATAGGATTGGGCAAAACAAGCCAAAATAAACGGAACGAAGCGCTGATGATGGGGTCTATATCTATAGTGAGCGGACAAAAAGCGAAAAAGGCCATGACACCGAAGCATAAAAAAACCCGCTCCGAGAAGCGGGTTTTGCAGACACAGTTAAACCCCGAGAGAGGTCAACGTCTTGATGGAATTAGAAACGGTAGCCTACGCCAACGTTCCAGCTGCCAACATCAACACTGCGGATACGGCTCTGTTCGTAACCTACATCCAGCGCAACGTTCTGCATTGGGTTGAACTGCAGACCGGCACCGTATACAACGCCAACATCATCGTTCTTAGCGTTTGCAGTACCGTTGTCAGCGTTGTGGGTGTACTTACCGCTGCTCATACCGACAACACCGTAGATGCTTGCCCAGTCGTTGAAGCGGAAAGCAGGACCAGCGCTGAAGCCGTAATAAGTCCCTTTCTGGTAGACGTTATTTACGGTCTGGCTATCTTGCAGGTAGGTGAATGAACCGATCACACCCAGCGGGGAGTTGTCGAATTCATAACGGTATTTCAGGTTGAAACCCGGGAGCTTGTTCATAACGCCTTGAGCATCACCCTGGGCATAACCTACAGATACAGTACTCTCGCCAGCCATCGCAGAACCGGCACTTACGGCTAAAACACAAGCCAAAGCTGAAAGACACGCAATTTTTTTCATATACAGCCTCGAATCACTCTTATGAAAGAATATTAAAGCGCTATAAATATAACAACAAATCCGCGTTGTTGCTGAGCCTCAAATACTTTTCAATTGGGTTAAACATGTAACAAGGATTTTCTTAAACTAGGTAACCCTTTCAATTTCATTGAGTTAACAAAAGAAACCTTGTCATAAAAACTTAAAGCGCAAAGAATCAAAAATACAGAAAATTCCGATTCATGCGCATCACACGAAAAAAGACGCCAATACACAAACACTACGTAAATTAAAGTCAGCAATGGTAAATGATTAGCAAATAATTTATCCATTAATGATTTTGTTCTCTTTTTTTAATTATTTACGCTCATTCTTTATACAGCCCCTTTCCGAAAGGGACTTTTTCGACAAAAAAGAATAGCCAACGAAAAGAATTATAAAAAAATTAAGGCTTAAAACTGGCAAGTTTTTAAATTCATGCTAGCAGGTAACAAAACAAAGTTGCCCAAAGTTCTACATGCCAAATATTTTCCTACAGCCTAAGGTCATGCTGTCAAAAAATCAGCAGGCGAGTTTTGTTATCATTACCATGGCTCCAGCCCTTCGACAATCGGTCAAAAACCTGCTGTTACATTGCGTACGATTTTTCTACAAAATTAATTCGTCAGGGCGCTCTTATTCGAGTTATCGGCCTGAACCGTTGTCGGATTGGAAACTCAATTTTTACCGGTAGAAGTGTCATTTCTATTTAGGGGCATACATCCACTGTGCAAAGCATACTGTCGAGACGAAAACGGTTATTTATAACAGGGACCGGCTTATGACAAACGATGCTTCGGAAATGACATGCTCAGGATTCACCCTGAGTCATTGTTTCATCGTGGGTGCGAGAACAACAAAGAAAATAGCTGATGAAAAACAGGCTGTTTAGCTAGGCGCCCCGCTGATGATAATGCGAGTAATTTGCGATAACATTTTGATGTCATTAAACTTTAACGTTAGTGTCTATCTGTTCGATAGGCAAATTTATCCAACCGCTTTCGGTGGAGCTGCTATAATTACCTCCGTTGAACATCAAATCTAATGATTAATGAATTAAGAGGGCAACACTTATGCGTACAGCTAAACTGGTAAAACCCACCTCTTCAGAACTCCGTTACACGCTGAACGATCAGGATGACGAAATTAAAGTTTCCACCATCAAACTGCTGAACCAGTTGGTTGTTGATTTTACTGACCTGTCACTGATCACCAAACAGGCCCACTGGAACATGCGTGGCGCGAACTTCATCGGTGTTCACGAAATGCTGGACACTTTCCGTACCACCATCGTCGACCATCTGGATACCATCGCAGAACGTGTCGTACAGCTGGGCGGCGTCGCACTGGGCACTACTCAGGCGATCAACGCGAATACGTCGCTGAAAAGCTACCCTACCGACATTCATAACGTTCAGGACCACCTGAAAGCGCTGGCGGAACGTTACGGTATCGTCGCCAACGAAACCCGTAAAGGTATTGTTTCGACCGAAGACGAAGATACGGCTGACATTCTGACCGCCGCTTCGCGTGACCTGGACAAATTCCTGTGGTTCATCGAATCCAACATCGAATAATCCCTGAGGATTAATGATGCTGTTGCAGACCGCCCTATGGGCGGTCTGCTTGTTTCTGTCACACCCTTTTCCCCGCCCCGCAGACTTTTCGCTTCCTGAAGCATTTCTCGTCAGGATGTACAAAAAAAAACCTCAAACCCCGAATATTTAGCCTACAGGCGAATCAACAGTTGTCACTCCAAGTCAATTAAGTTAATCATATTGGTGCAGTGTGCACATAAAACGTCTGTGACAAAAACACAGGCGGTACCGCTCCAAAACCTGCTGTAGACGCTGTGTGAATCCCGCTCGCAGCGACAGCATTACTCCTCAAAAACAGTGAAATACAACTGTATTTATAGGAAACAACCAATGAAGTCATTTCTCAAAGCTTCGGTAGCCGCCCTTGTGCTCGCCTGTAGCTTCAGCAGTCATTCGGCTGATAAGCCGCTGATCGTAGCAACCGATACCGCGTTTGTACCTTTCGAGTTCAAGCAAGGCGACAAATACGTTGGATTCGATATCGACCTGTGGGACGCCATCGCCAAACAGTTAAATGTGAACTACACCCTAAAGCCAATGGATTTCAGCGGTATTATTCCGGCGCTGCAGACCCGCAATATCGACGTCGCGCTAGCCGGCATCACCATCACCGATGCACGTAAACGGGCGATCGATTTCTCTGACGGCTACTACGACAGCGGTTTGCTGGTGATGGTGAAAGCCGATAATCAAGAAATTAAAGGCGAGCAGGATTTGACAGATAAAGTTGTCGCTGTGAAGAGCGGCACCGGCTCCGTAGACTACGCGAAAGCCAATATCAAAACCAAAAGCCTGCGTCAGTTCCCGAACATCGACAACGCCTATATGGAGTTGGCGACGAATCGCGCCGATGCGGTGCTGCACGACACACCCAACATCCTCTACTTCATCAAAACCGCCGGCCACGGTCAGTTCAAAGCCGTCGGCGACTCCATCAAAGCCCAGCAGTACGGCATCGCCTTCCCGAAAAACAGCGAGTTACGCGAACGGGTGAACGGTGCGCTGAAAACCCTGCGTGAAAACGGCACCTATGCAGCTATCTATCAGAAATGGTTCGGTACTGAACCTAAATAATCGCCGTTAGTTTGTGGAGAAATTTCATGCAGTTTGATTGGAGTGCCATTTGGCCTTCCCTGCCCCTTCTGATGGAAGGGGCCAAAATGACCCTGTTAATTTCAGTATTGGGTCTGCTGGGTGGCGTCATTATTGGCGTATTCGCGGGGTTCGTGCGCGTTTACGGCAACTGGATATCCAGCCGTATCGCGCTGGTGTTTATCGAAATCATTCGCGGTACGCCGATTGTCGTACAGGTGATGTTCATCTACTTCGCATTGCCGATGATCCTGACCTCGGTTCGCATCGACCCATTCGCCGCCGCCGTCGTCACCATCATGATTAACTCAGGCGCGTATATCGCGGAGATCACCCGCGGTTCAGTCTTATCGATCAATAAAGGCTTTTCGGAAGCCGGTATGGCGCTGGGTCTGTCTCGTCGCGACACCTTGCGCTATGTCGTTGCTCCTCTGGCGCTGCGCCGGATGCTGCCGCCGTTGGGCAACCAATGGATTATCAGCATCAAGGATACTTCGCTGTTTATCGTCATCGGCGTTGCTGAACTGACCCGTCAGGGGCAGGAGATCATCGCCGGGAACTTCCGCGCACTGGAAATCTGGAGTGCGGTCGCCGTGATTTATCTGGTTATTACGCTGGTGCTGAGCTTCCTTCTGCGCCGTCTGGAAAGAAGACTTAAAATTATATGATTGAATTTAAAAACGTTTCTAAACACTATGGGCAAACACAGGTTCTCCATGATATCGACCTGAAAATTAATCAGGGCGAAGTCGTGGTGATTATTGGCCCTTCCGGCTCTGGGAAGTCCACCCTGCTGCGCTGCATCAACAAACTCGAAGAGATTACCAGCGGAGAGCTGGTGGTCGACGGGCTGAAAGTGAACGATCCCAAAGTGGATGAACGCCTCATCCGTCAGGAAGCCGGCATGGTCTTTCAGCAGTTCTATCTGTTCCCACAGATGACCGCGCTGGAAAACGTGGCTTTCGGTCCTATTCGCGTCCGCGGCGCCAGTAAGGAAGAGGCAGAGAAGCAGGCGATGGCGTTGCTGGAAAAAGTGGGGCTGTCCGAACGGGCGCATCACTACCCTTCCGAACTCTCGGGCGGTCAGCAGCAGCGCGTGGCGATTGCACGTGCGCTGGCGGTGAAACCGAAGATGATGCTGTTCGATGAGCCCACCTCGGCGCTTGACCCGGAGCTGCGTCACGAAGTTCTGACCGTAATGAAAGATCTGGCGGAAGAAGGTATGACGATGGTCATCGTCACCCACGAAGTCGGTTTCGCTCAGAAAGTCGCATCGCGCCTGATCTTCATCGATAAAGGCCGTATCGCGGAAGACGGCGAACCGGACGCGTTGATCAGTCATCCCCCCAGCGAACGTCTGCGCGAGTTCCTGCAACACGTGGCGTAATCGCCAAAAAAACAGAACGTATCCTCGCGGATACGTTCTGACTTTATCTCGCTTATCCCCTACGTCTATGCGCCGCAGGCGTCCCTATTTTATCTCTGTTTGCTGGCCAGCACGGCATCGTGCAGGTTCAAGCGCTGCCAGAAGTTACCCTCGCTGCTGCCCGACAGCGGATAGCCATCCGCCTCCGCCGTTTTTACCATCAGCGCGCGACGCTGCTCGGCGCTTAGCTCCGGCAACGGTCCTTCCAACAGGACTTCAGCGCCTTTTGGCACGCTGACCGGCCGCGCGGCCACTTTGGCGGCGGGCAGCCCATAGCTCATCGTGAAGCGGTAGAACTGACGCATGGCGGGTTGAGTGTAAGGATCATTTTTCCCCTGCGGCTGCGCGCACTTCGCCAGGCTCATGCCACAGGCCTGTTCCAACGCGGTACGCATCTGAGCTTTGGCCTCTGTGAACAGCTTCTTGTACTCCGGATCGTTCATCAGCGTGGCAATCTGATTCTCCGCCGTCATACGGCCGCCCATCACATCCAGCGGATAATGCACGCCCAGCACAACGCGGGAGTAACCGTAGGTTGCCGCACGGTCAATCAGCGGAACGAAGCGCTCAGGCAACATTTCCGCCAGCAGCAATGCATCGTTGTAGCCGCTGTTGGTGTGGCCGCTCGGGAACGCATCGCCCGAGGCGGTGTAGGGTACGGAATCATTGACGACTGCCGTATCCGGCACCAGATGGATCGCGTTTCCCGGCTGTTTAAAGGGGCGTGGATAATGGTAAAACTGTTTCGCCGGCGACGTGCTGACGGCGCTGGCCTTGATCAACGCCGCAGCCTTGCCCATTTCACCACGCTGATAAACGTCGATAAAGGCGTTGCCTAGCCTCGGCCCAAGCGCTTCCGCCAGAGCGTAAAAATAGCGGATGTTCTCCGCATCGATCAGCGCCTTTTGGCGCAGCGCGTCTGAGGCATCCTGATTGATTCGCTCTACCGTGGCGCGATTTTGACGCAGCAACGTCGGCGTCAGCAGGTTGAACGCCGACAACAATTTGATACTGTCCTGCTCCCGCGCATTCTTCTGGAAGTCATAGTCTGCGGCTTTCAGCCACGCCGTATCTGCCTGCGGTGACTGCTGTTGCGCACTCTCCAGCTGCGTGCGAGTCAGCGCCTGCGCGTTGCCGCGCAGCATGTCCTGCAAATGCGTCTGAACCCGCTTTTCGAGCGCGACGTATTCCAGGCTGGCGTTGGCCGCGGTGGTGGATTGAACCTCCGTCTTCGCCACATGCAGCGTGGGTTCAGGTAAGGCGGCGGCCGCCTGAGAGAGCGTTAACGCACAGCCGACGGCGACGAAGAGAGAAGAATAGCGCATGTTATTTCCTTGAATTTCAGATAGAAGGTCGGTCCGTCTTTCCCTGCATAGGGAAAAACGGCGCAGAAAATTTACATGGCAAACAGCCTAGATCGTCAATGTGACCGTCCCGTGACAAGGCCGACATTTCGTCATTCTGCGGATACGCCGTCATCGCGTGGCGCGGCTTNGACAAATCTCAGAAAAAGGCCAGCCTTTCGGGATGAAAGGCTGGCCGACACGGCGGAAATGACGCGGGGGAGGATGGCAATAGCAACGCGGGGTGGACCGTTATTTCACGACCGGGTACTCGCGTTCAATTTCAGCGGCAAATGCCTGGCACATCGCCGCATCGCCCTGGCGATTATCCGCCAGCACCTGCTCGCCATCGACGACGCGAATATGCGCCTGCAAATCGAAATCCGCCGCTGGCTGCGGACGCGCCGCAGCTGTTGTCATCATCTCCTGCGCCTCCTGCCACGCCTGGTCCACCGTCATGTTGCACGCCTGAGCCAGATAGTCAGGATTGAATCCCTCGCCCGTCAGGCTGCGCAGTGTCTCATCGTGGCTGACGCTGTTGCCCGGCTGCCAGTAATGGCGGGCCAGATCCGGGCCGATAGCCGGGTTATCCGTCAGGTAGCCATCGCGACGCAGGAAAAAGGCCCGCGTCTGCTCGACGGCCATCAGCGCCAGCAAATAGCCCTGATACGAACACGCCGACTCCATCGACAGCAGATGCGGAATGGCCATGGTCGGACGCGGACTGCCCTCAATGCCGATGATGCGTTGTTCCGTTTCCCGCGCCAGTCGGGTGATGGCCTCCGGCGTCAGCTGCGCATCTTCCCACTGATACAGCTGCCATTCGAAGTAAGGCACCAGCAGAATGTGGCGCTCGTTAAAGGCACGCATCGGTTGGCGCGTGCGGATGTCTTCCTGAATTAGCGCGTCGGGGATCATCTCGCCGCTGCGGCTACGGGCATAGCGTTTCAGCCAGTCCGCATCCTGTAGCAGGCTATCGCAGAACATGGACTGAGTTTCCGCATACGCCATAGACGTGGGCGGATACTCCTGCGCAAAACAGGGCGCGTTCTGGCGAATATTGGCGAAGTGCGCGGCATGCCCGCCCTCATGAAACAGCGTGTTGATACCGTGCGCCCCGCTGCCGACCTGATCCGGTTTCGCCAGGCTGGTAAAGTTGATGCGCGCCGGGATCCACTGACCCTGATTCACGAACGGCGGCACAGGCTGATGCATAAAACCGTTCTCATACTTGCCTTTTCGCACCAGCAGGTCGAGGTTCAACTCCGCGCCGTTGAAACCGATATGCAGTCGTTTGAAGCTGTCGACCCAACGCGCCAGCGAAGCGGCGAAGGGGAAATAGGGATCCAGCTGACGTGTCACATCGCCCGCGCTGGCGTAGCGAATGTTCCACGGCGACAGCGCTTCCGCCCCCTTTTCCGCCGCCAGCTGCTCCAGACTGCGCTGATTGGCGTCACGCGTCTCGGCTTCGAAACGGTCGAGAATGGCGAACAGCTGCTCCGGCGTCATACGCTCGGTTTTGTTCACCTTGTAGTCGAAATAGTTGCGATAGCCCATCTGTCGGGCAAAGCGGTTGCGCAGCCGGACCAGTTCAGGGAACCCATTGTTCAGCAGCCACTGCTCCAGATCGCGCAGCGCCTCCTGCGAGCTGCGGCGATAACTTTCGTTATCGTTCGTCGCCTGATTGGTCAGCAACTCGCCCAGCGATGCGGCGACACGTTCGCCGTCGGCGTTCAGGTGAGTAGGTTGATAGGTCTGACGACGCGCGTACAGATCGCTTTCCGCCGCGATCAGCGCCTCCATCAGCGACTGGGCTTCCGGATCTTCAATCACGTTGCAGTCAAAAAAGCGGTACCACCCTTGCAGTCCGTGAAGCAGCGCCTGCTGCTGCGCTGATTCAGGTAGCGCCTCCAGCGCCGAGATCTGTTCACGCAGTTCCGCCAGTTTCTGCGGTTGGGCGATAAATCGCTTATAGGCGCTCTCTGCGGCGGAAAATCGCGCCGCCACCTCATCGTCGCCAATACCCATATATAGCTGCCAAAACAGGTCTTCTTTCGCCTGATGGACGGCGAGGTAATCGCTATTCAGCGCGTTGAAATAGTCCACTATCTGCTGCATGGCTGCTCCTTAACGTCAATGTAGGTTCAGGCGCGGCAGCCGCTTTTCGCTACCGCGCCGCCCTCATCCAATCACTGTGATTAAACGGCCGTTCTCTTCGGAATGAATCTTTCAAGCATAGGACACGGCGNCGGCACGGGCGCGAAGNCCCGAGCCGTTCACGACCGACGCTTACACCGCCAGCCGCCGTACGACTTCGTCAACGCCCTGCGCCAGTGAATCGGCTTCGCCGCAGCCGACCAGGCAACAGGCCAGCTGCATGATGATCGCTTGCGGCACCGGTTGCTCGCCTGTCAGACAGGCGGACGTCCACTGCGCCGTCGCGACGGCATCGGAGGAGGCGGGCAATACCGACCGCTCGATGAGCATATCCTGACGGGCTTGCAGCAGGTGCTGCTGCTGGCGATGAATGAAATAGGTTTCAGGGAAGCGCCGGGGATTGGCATACACTTCACCCTCGGTGCCAGGCATCAATAACGCGCGTCCGTCGATTTCTTCAAAAAACGTTCCGACGCGCGCGATATATTCAGGATGTGACACGCTGGCCAGCCGCAGCGCACCCGAGGGCGCAAACGGCGTGGCGACTTTAGCCAGCGTATGCGCGCTGTTGCGCACGCCCATCCGCCAGCGGAGGTTCAGCTGCCGCGCCATCGGCGGGCAGAGCACGTCGATAGGCAGGAAAACCAGCTCGCCGCGATCCAACTGCCGTTGCGCCGCCTCCTGAGACTCCACCGGCGCCATGCCCATCTCCTGCAGGATGGAACAGGTCGTCACGCGCGTCGGATCGGTTTTGACTCCATGCACCACCACCGGCAGGCCCAGCTTATGCAGCAACAGCGCCAGCAGCGGGGTCAGATTGGCCTGTCGCCGAGCGCCGTTGTAGGTGGGGATCACGACCGGTAGCGGGCGACCGACAGGCGGCGTCAGCGATAACGTCTGTGCCGTCATCGCCTGATAGAAACCGCGCATTTCCGCTTCCGCTTCGCCTTTGATGCGAAAAGCGATCAGCAATCCGCCCAGTTCCAGCTCTGGAACGGCGTCGTTCAGCATCGCCTCATAGAGTGCGCGCGCCGTCTCCTGATCCAGGTCGCGGGCATGATTTTTTCCGCGCCCGACCTCTTTGATGATTTTGGTGTAATCCATGACGTTTCTCAGCGTTGTTACGACTCAATTGCAGCGAAAATAGCATGTTTTGACCGCGTTGAGCAGCGTTTGCCGCGCCACGCACGCTCGAGTGCGCGGCGGCTGACAGGCGGCGATGACAGAGAAAATCAGGGCGCGGGCATATCCCGCTGTTCGATAGGGAAGACCGGCAGCGCGGCCAGCAGCTGAGCGCCGTAGCCCTTGGTCAACAGGCGGCGATCGTAGATGATGATTTCGCCGAAGCAGGTATGGCTTCGAATCAGACGCCCCACCTGCTGGATCAGGCTGAATGACGCGCTCGGCAGACTCTGTACCACGAACGGGTGCCGCTTCAGACTTTTCAGCCATTCGCCTTCGGTCAGGATCACCGGGCTATCGATCGGCGGGAACGCAATTTTGTGAATATGCACCTGCGAGAGCAGCTCACCTTTCAGGTCCAACCCTTCGGAGAAGGACTGCAGCCCGATCAACACGCTGGTTTGACCCTCTTCGACCCGTTGACGATGGAGTTCCACCAGCCGATAACGCGGCTTGTCGCCCTGTACCAACAGCATCAGCCGCAGATCGGCGACCTGGGTCAGAAACTGCTGCATCGCACGCTGGCTGGCAAACAGCATCAGCATCCCTTTATGCGCGTCGCGCTTTAGCTCGGCGCGGAAAAAACGCGCCATTTCGGCAATATGATCCTCTTCCTGCGCCATCAACGGTTCATAGCTCATCTTGGGGATCACCAGCTTGCCCTGATCACGATGATTAAAGGGCGAATCCAGCGCGATGAACGTATCGCCGTCGTCCTCTCCCAGCCCCGTCAGTTCTTGCAACCGTGAGAAACTGTTCAGCGAACGCAGCGTGGCGGAGGTGATCACCACGTGAGACAAGTTACGCCACAGCAGGCGGTCAAGCTGATCCGAGACGCGGATGCCCGCGCAGTGCAGGTAGAGATGAAGCTGGCCGTCGCGCACTTCCCGCACCAGCCACTTAGAGACCGGCGCCTGTGAAGCCTGTTCCAGCGCGGCGAGCCGCCACAATTTGCTCTGTGACTCGAAGTAACCCAGCAGCCGACTCATGCGCAGCATCGTCTGATGCAGTCGCACGACATCATGCTTGCCGGTTTTTTCAGCCAGATCGTTGAGCATGTACTCCGTCAGCCCGCGCAGGCTATCCGTGAGTTTGAACAGGCGGGAGCAAAGCTCACGCATCTCATCCGGCAACTTGCCCATCGGGAAGCGGTAGTCCGCCGACGGCGAAGCAGCCGGTAAAAACAGCGTGCTCATGCGCTCAAAAGACTGGATCAGCTCCCGGATCTCGGCACAGTGTTCGGCCAGCCGGTCCGGCTGGCTCAGTCGCGGCGGCGATTTGGGAGCGAACTGCGCCAGGCAAACACCCATCTGCTGGATGAACTGATCCAGCTGGTGCTGCACCGCGCCGATCGTCACCTCGCCCGACATCTCCAGCGCGTCGCGGGCGACGTCCGGAATATGGTGGCCTTCGTCCAGCACCAGCAGCAGGTTTTTGGCGCTCGGCAAGACCGAATCGCTTTCCATCGCCGCCATCACCAGCGCATGGTTGGTGACCACGACATCCGCGTCTTCAATCTCGCGTCGGGCCAGAAAGAAAGGACAATCGCGATAATAGTGGCAGTTGCGTCCCAGGCAGTTGGCCTTGTCGGTGCTGAGCCGACGCCACAGCCCATCGCTGAGCGTTTTCTGGTGGTGGTCACGCAGGCCGTCCCACTTGCCGGTGTGCAGATCTTTCTCCAGCTGCGCGCAGGTCTCCTGTTCTTCACGGCTGGACGGCGCCTGTTTTTCGTCCAGAAACAGCAGCAAATCGCCCTGCGCTTCAGCGTCGGTCGCCAGCACGGACAGGTTGCGCGGGCAGACGTAGCGCCCTCGGCCGAAAGCGGCGGTGAAGGTCAGATCGGGGATAAATTTACGCAGCAACGGCAGGTCTTTGCTGAAAATCTGATCCTGCAACGCCACGTTGGCGGTGCTGACCACCAGCGTCTTCGTCTCCGCTCTTCCCACCGCAATACCCGGGATCAGATACGACAACGTTTTACCGACGCCGGTCGGCGCCTCTATCGCCAGATGACGCGGGTAATCGCCCGCCAACGTACGCGCGACCTCCGCGATCATCTGCCGCTGGGGCGGGCGAGAAACGAAGTCGGGGATCTGTTCCTGCAAGGCCTTGTACCACTGGCCTATCTGCTGTTTGATTGCGGGGGAAAGGGTCATGCCTGCTCAACATCTGATTTCATTCGACCCGTATTGTCCCACAGACCTCCCCCCTACGTCAGCCTGTAATGCCGCGACGCGGCTCGACAAAAACGCCAATACGGATTAGGTTGATGAGCCGATTCATTTTCCCTGCCGACCGCCATGTCCCCCATTCGAACCCTGCAACAGCGCTATTGGTTTTCTCCCCAATTCCCGTTTCTGGAATGTCGTTCCACCTGGCAGAGCCAGCAGCCGTATAAAGTGCATAGCCATGCACAGCTGTCCGTCGGCTGTCTGGAACACGGCAGCACACAATGCCGCGTGGGAGAACAGACTTATTTGCTCAACGCGGGCGACGTTGTCGTCATTCCGCCGGGCCTGCCGCATAGCTGTAACCCGCTGCCGGGGCAGTCGCGCAGCTATCACATGCTGTATCTCGACGCCTCGTGGTGTCACCGCGAGCACGTGCGCAACACCGGCCTGCGAAAGTTACCCTATGGTGACATTGTCACTTACCACTCTTCATCGCTATTTCAACATGTTATGCAGATTGTCCACTGCCTTCACGCTTCTGAGCTGGAGCACGTAGAACGCGATCTGCTACGCCTGTTTGCCGCCCTGTTTCAACCCCCTTCGGTCTGGGAGATGAATGTCGACGCGCCCTCGCGTTCCAACGTCGCGCGTCATGTCCAGCAGCGCCTGATGGAAAACCTTCAGGATGCGCCATCGCTGACGGTGCTCGCGCACGAGCTGGCGATGCGCCCGGAAACCCTGGTGCGCCAATTTCGGCAGGAGACCGGTATGACGCCGATGGCGTACCTCAACAATGCCCGCATCGAGCACGCCAAACGCTTAATTCGACAGGGTGAGATGCTGGCGGATACGGGCTATACCTGCGGTTTCAGCGACCAAAGCCACTTTCACCGCACCTTTGTCAATTTCACCGCCGCCACGCCCGGCCAGTACCGGCAGGCGCGATCAATTTTTCACAATAAATAGTCGCGACCGCGTTCTAGACTGGCCATCTTTTTGATTCAACACGGTCCGCACGATGATTAACACGCTGTTTCCCGACCATTTTCCCGCTCTGGCGCTGGCGCACTTCATGGCGCTGTTGAGTCCCGGTCCGGACTTCTTCCTGATCACGGCTTACGCCATGCGCTTTCGACTGCGCGGCAGTGTGGGTATTTGTGTCGGCATTGCGTCAGGTAATGCCCTCTATATTCTTTTAGCGGCGCTGGGCTGGGCCGGCTTGCAGCAATCACACGCACTGTTTCGGATCGTCGAAGTGGCGGGCGCACTCTATTTGCTGTGGATTGGCTTTCATCTGATGCGTTCTCAAAACAACGTTGATTTGCCACGCGGCAACACGTCGTCACAATGCCCTGGATGGCTAAGACAACTGGCGCTGGGTCTCGGCTCCGCCCTGCTGAATCCGAAAAATATGCTGTTTTACCTCAGCCTGATGACGACGCTGCTTGGCCCGCAGGCGACCTGGCTACAACAGGCGATGAGCGGAACGTGGATGGTGCTGATGGTACAGGTATGGGATGTGTCTATCGCCATGCTGATTGCGCGTCCATCGCTGCAACGTCGTCTCGCGGGGTCGATACATTGGCTGGAACGCGGCGCGGGCGTCGTGCTGTTTGGGTTGGGCGCGTACCTGCTGCTCAGGTAAAACCGCTCGCCGCTGTCTAAATGTCGCGTGATGACCCCACAAGCCGTCAGCTTGTATCCCCGGGCTGAAAATCTATAATCGCAGAGGACACATAAAAGGATAAGCGGATGAAGTTAAGCAAGCTGTGTGCAATCGGCGTATTTGGGCTGTGTGCGCTGGGAGGGATTGGCGGGGTCATGCTGGTCGGTTATATCGTCCTCACGTCCGGCGCCTGACGGTCAACCGAAGGGAGTTTCGCTCCCCCTCCTTCCATCACGACGTTGCCCTGAATCCAACGAGGCATTCAGGGCAACCGTTTCTTTTATGGCTGCCATTCCCGGCCGCCGTGTCTAGCGTTACAACAGCCTGAAGCGTTGGCTTTTCACCCGCTGAGAATCTAAACCAATCATCACATCGACATCGCCTGGCTCGACGACCTGTCGCAACTGCATGTTGTAGAACATCAGGTCCTGCGGCGTCACCGTAAAGCTGACGGTTTTCGTCTCTCCCGGCTGCAACATCACCTTGCGATAGCCTCGCAGCTCTTTTACCGGACGGCTTATCGAAGCGACGACATCATGCAGATAAAGCTGTACGACCGTTTCCCCCGCGCGCTTACCGGTATTTTTCACGCTGACTGAAGCCGTCAAGGTGCCGTTGCGCGGCATCACCGGACGAGACAGCCGCACGTCGGACACGTCAAACGTGGTGTAGCTCAGCCCATAGCCGAAGGGATAGAGCGGCCCGTTGGCCTCATCATAATAGTGGGACGTGTACTTGCCGGGATTTTCCGGGGTATAGGGACGTCCCGTCGGCAGGTGATTGTAGTAAATCGGGATCTGCCCCACCGAACGCGGGAACGACATCGGCAGCTTGCCCGACGGATTGTAATCACCGAACAGCACATCGGCGATGGCGTTGCCTCCCTCGGTGCCGCTGAACCAGGTTTCCAGCAGCGCATCCGCCTGCTGGTCCTCGCGCACCAGCGACAATGGGCGCCCGTTCATCAGCACCAGCACCAGCGGTTTGCCGGTCTTTTTCAACGCGTCGATCAGCGTCTTTTGGCTGTCCGGCAGCGTGATATTGGCACGGCTGGAGGCTTCATGCGCCATCCCTTGCGCTTCCCCGACCACGGCGACGACGACATCGGCCTGCTCCGCCGTCCGCNCCGCCTCATCCAGCATGACCTGCGGAGTACGAGGATCCGTTTTCACCGCCGCTTCATATTGGTTGAGATACTGAACGATCCCCGCATGGTCCGTCACATTGGCGCCTTTGGCGTACAGCAAGCGCGCCCTGTCGCCCACGACGTTGCGCATTCCCTGATACACCGTGACTGACTGTGCGGCGACGCCCGCGGCAGACCAGCTGCCCATGATGTCACGTTTGCTGTCGGCCAGCGGCCCGATGACCGCAATGGTGCCGCCCTTCGCCAACGGCAGCGTGTTGAGCCGGTTTTTCAGCAGCACCAGACTTTTCCGCGCGACGTCACGCGCTTCCAGCCGATGCAGACGGCTTTCTGCGTTGGTGTCCGGCGGGTCAGACTCCGCCGCGCCCAGATGGCGGTACGGATCTTGGAATAACCCCATATCGTATTTGACGTTCAGTACCTGACGGCAGGCGTCATCGATATCCCGTTGGCTGACCGCGCCCGTTTTTACCAGTTCGGGCAGATAGCGGATGAAATACTCATCGCTCATGCTCATGCCGATACCGGACTGCAACGCAATGCGCGAAGCGTCGCGCGGGTCGGCCGCCACGCCGTGTTTGATCAGCTCTTTAATCGCGCCGTGGTCGCTGACGGCGATCCCCGTGAAGTGCCACTGGTCGCGCAGTAACTCTTTCAGCAGCCAGCGGTTGGCCGTCGCCGGTACGCCGTTGATGCTGTTCAGCGAGACCATCACGCCGCCGCTGCCGGCATCAATCGCCGCTTTGTAGGGCGGCATATAGTCCTGAAACATGCGCTGCGGGCTCATGTCGACGGTGTTGTAATCCCGTCCGCCCTCCACCGCGCCGTACAGCGCGAAATGTTTGACGCTGGTCATCAGCGAGTGGCGCGACGTGAGATCATCGCCCTGAAATGCTTTGACCATGATCCGCGCGATGTCGGCCGTGAGCCAGGTGTCTTCGCCAAACCCTTCAGAGACGCGTCCCCAGCGCGGATCGCGGGTGATATCCACCATCGGCGCCCAGGTCATATTCAGGCCGTCCTCGGTCGCTTCATAGGCGGCAACGCGCGCGGACGAGGCGATGGCGGCCTCGTCCCAGGTAGAAGCCAGCCCCAATGCGATCGGGAAAATCGTGCGCTGGCCGTGCACGACGTCATAGGCGAAAAAGAGCGGGATCTTGAGGCGACTCAGCTGCATCACCTGATCCTGCATCGCACGGATATCCTGGCGAGTCACGGTATTGAAGATCCCGCCGACCTGGCCATTGCGGATCATCTCGCGAATGGCGGCCTTGGGATTATCCTTACCGACGCTGATTAAGCGGAGCTGACCTATTTTCTCTTCCAGCGTCATTTTCTTCAGCAGATCGTTGACGTAGGCATCACGCTGTTGCGAAGAGGCGGTTAACGCGGTTGGGGGTGTCGTGAGCGCCGTCGTCTGTGCGGCGGCAGGATGGCAAGCAATTCCTATTGCAATCGTCAGTGAAGTCAGCCATTTCATTATGTTTACGGACCTAATCAATCCCGTTTCAGTCACGCGTGCCAGAACTCAGGATACAGTTGGGGACAGAGGAGTCATCGGCTTTTCCTCCCGAACGACCAGAGGCGATGTTCCAACCTAGCTACCTTGTGGACAATGCGGTTTTTCCGCGCTTAATCATAGTGGAATTCAATACGAAATTTTATCGGGTTGTCGGATAAATAGGAGAATTTACCCGAAAAAACAACGTGTAATAACCGGGAAAGTATGAATGGGGAGAACGTAAGAAAGTGTGTCGCCCGACCGACGCCGGGCGACAGGCTGAGAATAAAACCGCGGGCGGTTAACGACGGGCGCGCGTCAGCGCCTTATCCAGCGCCCCCACCAGCCAGTCAATGTCCTGCGTCTGGAATGCCAGCGGCGGACGCAGCTTGAGGACATTGCCGTAAGGCCCGGCGACGGAGGTCAGCACCCGCTCTTCCCGCAGGTGTTCAATCACCGCCAGCGCCAGTGGCTTATCCGCCGTTTTCTTCTCCCGGTCGCTGACCAGTTCAAAGCCGATGAACAGCCCCGCGCCGCGCACGTCGCCGACGCACTCGTGACGCTGCGCCAAGGCAGCCAGCTCCTGCTTGAGAAGCGCGCCGACGGTTTTACTGTGCTCCTGCAACCCTTCGTCGCGAATCACTTTTAATACCGCCTGCGCGGCGGCCATCGATACCGGATTGCCGCCGAAGGTATTGAAATACGGGATCTCATCGCTGAAGGCGGCCAGCACATCGGCTTTCGCAAACAGCCCCGAGACAGGAATGCCGTTCCCCATCGGTTTCCCCATAGTCACAATATCCGGCACGACGCCGTGACGCGCGAACCCCCAGAACGTGTCGCCGGTCCGGGCGAAACCCGGTTGGACTTCATCCGCGATAAAAATACCGCCGTTGGCATGCACGACGTCGATGGCCGGCTGCAGGAAACCGACCGGGTCCGGCAATACGCCGTCCGATGAAAAGATGGAGTCGGCCAGAAAGCCCGCGAATTTGATGCCATGCGCGGCCATGTCATCGATCTGTTTTTGAATTTCGTTGGCGAACCAGACGCCGAGATCCGGCGCTGCCACCCGGTATCTGTCCGGCGCAGGCACAAGGCGCGTGGTGGCCGCCAGCGGCTGTCCGCTGCCGAGCGCGGGAGACGCGCCAGAAGTCAGGTCGCTGGTGCCGTGGTACGCCTCCTGACTGACAATGATGCCGGTGCCGCCGCTGTATGCGCGCGCCACGCGGATCGCCAGATCGTTGGCCTCCGAGCCGGTACACATGTACATGGCTTTGGTGATCTCAGGCGGCAAGGTCGTCAGCAGATCTTCGGTGTAATCCAGAATGCGTTCGTGCAGGTAGCGGGTATGGGTATTAAGCTGGCTCATCTGCTGTTGCACCGCGTCGATCACGGCGGGATGACAATGACCGATGCTGGCGACGTTGTTGTAGACATCCAGATACTGTTTGCCGCTCGCGTCCCACAGATATTGGCCCTCGCCGCGCACCAAATGCACCGGATTGCGGTAGAACAGGCGGTAGGATTCACCGAGCACTTTGCTGCGTTTGTCGGTAAGTTGGCGGATATCCTGACTCAGCGCATCGGCGTGCTCTGCTCGAAAGCTGTTGGTATCCATGATGGTTGAACGTGTCGCCATAAAGACTCCCCCTGAGAAATGAGCTGTGGATCGGGTCTACGCCGCCCGCTGGAGAGCCGCACTGAACGATCCGGTAGAGGCCACTGTATACCAAAAGCAATAAATTACACAAACGCAAAAATATGCACTATTCTGGTGCCCTCGAATGCACACCGACCAGCCGCCTGGTTCGTGTTTTTGAGTTTTTAGCAGAGAAAAACTACGCTTAGTTTGTGCATTTTTCCTTAGTCAGGATCAACATGTAGAATTCGATGTGGCTATATGATTGATACACGGGGGCGTCACTCCGCGTTGCCGTCATAGTGAAACACACAAATATGCACAAAAACACACAACCCTATTCGACAAACTCCACATTGCGTCTTCTCCTGCCCGCAAAAAAGACCGCAGGAACCCTGCAATAAGGGAGTGCAAAATGCGCCTTGAGTGATATTGTGCGGCCGCCGGATTGGCGCATCATCCGAGGTTTGGTACAGCTTACCTGGCGCAATGGCGAAAGCTCGCCGCCCATTGTCAACACCATTAGTGGGTGTATTACCCTCAGGAAAAGAATCTCATGTTAGAAGAAACGCGGTTGCACCGTATCCGTGCATTACTGTCGACGTTAAACCGGGTCAGTACAGAGCAGATTATTCAACATCTCGGCGTTTCGCGCGAAACGGTACGGCGGGACATTCTTAAACTCGAAGCCCGGGGAATGCTGCGACGTGTACACGGAGGGATCGTCGCCACCGGTCCCGAGCCGGAGCCGCCGTTATCGATACGCCGTACGGTGCGAGAAAAAGAGAAGCAGGCAATAGCCCGCGCTGCGGTGCAGCAGCTTCAGCCGGGACAAACCATTTTTGTCGATGCGGGAAGCACCACCACGCTGCTCGCGGACGAACTGCTTTCCATGCCGGGGATGACGATCATCACCAACAGCCTGAACGTCGCGCTCAAGCTGACCGCGCAGGAAGCCGAGGACCGTCTGCTGCACGAAGTGATTCTACTTGGCGGTCACGTAGGCTCCGCCATTCAAGCCACCAACGGGGCGCAAACGGCCAACGAGTTGCGTCGCTACCGGGCCGACGTCGCCCTGATGTCGCCCGTCGGCATCTCCAGCGCCGCTGGCGCCAGCAGCTTCTCCCACACCGAGGCGGCCATCGCCAGCGCGATGATCGAATATGCCACGACCTCCATCATCCTGGCCGATCACACCAAAATCGGGGTCACCAGCCGTGTGGTTTATGCGCCGATGTCACAAATCGATAGGGTGGTGACTGATGCCGCGGCCGAGTTCAACCGGGACTTTTCCGCCCTGCAGGCGAGCTGCCAACAGGTGATACTGGCGTGATACCGCGCACACGAAAATTGGCGCGTTGTGTTGTCTGCGGTCGTGAGGCATAGTGATTTTCCACCCGTGACACCCTATACCCGAACGCTATCTGCTAGTGAGGTTCCGTCATGTATCAGCTGTATATCGCCAATAAAAACTACTCGTCCTGGTCGCTACGGCCGTGGGTGCTGTTGCAAGAGCTGGATATTCCGTTTGAGGAAACGCTGGTGCCTTTCTCCCCCGGCATCACTCAGCCCGCCTTTAAGACCTTTGCTCCATCGGGCAAAGTGCCCTGTCTCGTCGATGGCGAACTTACCGTTTGGGATTCTCTGGCGATCGTGGAATATCTGGCGGAACGGCATGAAGGCGTGTGGCCAGAAGACGCCGCCGCTCGGGCATGGGCGCGGTGCGCCGCCGCGGAAATGCATTCAGGATTTTCGACCCTGCGCGAAGTCTGCGGGATGAACTGCGGCATTCGCGTCAAACTGCATGAGTTCACGCCAGCGCTGCAGCGCGACATTGAGCGGCTGAATCAGTTGTGGGAAGAGGGATTGACCCGGTTCAAAGGACCGTTCCTGGCCGGTGGGCAGTTCAGCGCCGTCGATGCGTTTTACGCGCCAGTGGTCTTTCGCATCCAGACCTACGGCCTGCCGTTGACGCCGCTGGCCGCGGAGTACTACACCACCCTGCTGGCGCTGCCTGCCCTGCAAGAGTGGCAGGAACAGGCTCGACTGGAACCCTGGCGGGAGCCGCAGCACGAGGCCACCTGGGCGGAGTACGGCAAGCTGGAGCAGGACGAACGCACGACCGACTGAGTCAACCGCACGGCCGGCGGAAACTACTCCGCCGACGTTAGCGCAATGTTCGTAGAGGAACGCTGCGACGAATTTTGTGCAATCGCCTTCTGTTTCTTATAACTCAACGCGGCGGGCGGCACTGGGCTGATCTTGCCGCTCTCCAGCCAGTTGCGCAGCCGATTGGCATCGGCGAAGTGGGTATATTTACCGTAAGCATCCAGTACCACCAGCGCGACCGGCCGTTGATTGATGACCGTCCTCATCACCAGACAGTGTCCCGCCTCATTCGTAAAACCGGTCTTGGTCAATTGGATATTCCAGTCTGGACGGTAGACCAGATGGTTGGTATTACGGAACGGCAGCGTATAGGCAGGATGGGCGAAGGTCACCATTTTCTCGTGCGTGGTGCTCAGCTGACTCAGCATCGGATATTGTCGGCTGGCCACCAGCAGCTTGGTCAGATCCCGCGCCGTAGACACGTTTTCCGTCGACAGCCCGGTCGGTTCCACGTAATAGGTATGCATCATGCCCAGCGAGCGGGCTTTGGCGTTCATGGCGGTGATGAACGCCTGATAACCGCCGCGGTAATGGTGGGCCAGCGTGGCGGCCGCCCGGTTTTCGGAGGACATCAGCGCCAGCAGCAGCAGGTCATGACGACTCGCTTCGCTGCCGAGACGCACGCGGGAATAGACCCCCTGCATCTCTTTTGTTTGGCTGATATCCACCGTCAGCATTTCGTCGAGCGGCTGATTGGCGTCCAGCACCACCAGCGCCGTCATCAGTTTGCTGACGGACGCGATGGGCACGACGACGTCCGGGTTACTCGAATACAACACTTTGTTATTCAGTAAATCGACCACCATCGCGCTGCCGGACGCGATCTCCTGATGCGAGGCGGCCGATGAAGCGACGACCGTTTTGGCCGCCACCGGCGAGGCGACCCAGACCGATGCGGACATCAGCACCAGACTTAACAGTGAAAGCTGTATTTTTTTATTCATTATTCAGTAGCTTATAAATTGACTTGGCGGATAAGGTTTGGGACGACCCGGGCATTATAGTGTCGGCCCTCACCCTGCGCATCCGGACAGCGGTAAAAGCTTTGTGACAAAGTTTGACAGGCCGTTGCGCGGTAGTTCGCCGTATTCGGAGGCAGATTACGCTGGCATGCCCGGACGCATCCCGATAACATCATGCCCGGCTAAACGTCGCCCCGGCGGCATCTTCATTTTTCGCCCGAGATCGTCACTGACGATCGATTGTAATTGTTATTGCGATAGTTAATAATTTATCTCAATAAGGTTAATTTCTTCTCATTATTAGTGGATTGCTTTATGTCCAATGCGCACCCCGTCAAAACCTTTCAACGCCCGAAACTGGAGCTGCCTAATGAGGCGGATAAGCTGCTGCTTCACTCCTGCTGCGCCCCCTGCTCCGGCGAAGTGATGGAGGCATTGAGCGCTTCCGGCATTGATTACACGATCTTTTTCTACAACCCGAATATTCATCCTCAGCGGGAGTACTTGATCCGCAAAGAGGAAAACATCCGCTTCGCCGAAAAACACGGCGTTCCTTTCGTTGACGCCGACTACGATGCGGATAACTGGTTTGACCGTGCGAAAGGCATGGAGTGGGAACCGGAACGCGGCGAACGCTGCACGATGTGTTTTGATATGCGTTTTGAACGCGCGGCGCTGTACGCGCATGAAAACGGCTTCCGCGCCATCAGCAGCTCTCTCGGCATCTCTCGCTGGAAAAACATGCAGCAGGTCAACCAGTGCGGCATTAATGCCGCGCAGAAATACCCTGACGTGGTGTACTGGGATTACAACTGGCGCAAACAGGGCGGCTCGGCGCGCATGGTCGAAATCAGCAAGCAGGAGCGCTTCTACCAGCAAGAGTACTGCGGCTGCATTTATTCGCTGCGGGATGCCAATAAACACCGTAAATCACAGGGTCGCGATATCATCCGCATTGGAAAACTGTTTTACGGCGACGAACCGACTTCCTGATGCGTCCGGCATTTCTCATCATGCTGGCTAGCGTGTGAAGGGATTGTCCAAAGACCTCGCGCTGCTCGAATGAGAGCAGCGCGCTTTCAGTCCGACAAACTAATGCCCCAATAATTGGCGGTAAGAGCGATATTCAATATTATCCAGCAGTAATCCCAACCTCAGCGCACAATCCTGACATTTCTCGCCCAGACGATCTAATTCCGCTTCGTGCTCTGTCATACAGGATATTCCGACGTAATGACCCAGCGATTCGATATAATCCAGCGTGATTTGAAAAGTATCTAAAAAATAAATACTTCGCGTTTTATTCACTTCGAATACCTGCTGAAACCCAAGTGTTTTCAGCATACTGTCCGTGCGTTCAAACGACTCCACGTTGACCGTCTCGCTGCAGCCAGGGCGCGGGCCTCTGACGATCCACAGCTTGATGCCGGAAGGCACCATACATCGTAATAACATGCTGATATTTTTACGACTTAGTGATTGTTCCGCCGTGTCGTAATAGATATCGCTTTCTTTATTTTCGAAAACGAAAGATTCAGGATGGTGGCTAAATAAGCGTTCACGAAACGCCGCAATATCCTGAATATTGAACTTTAACGCAACCTCATATTTTCCTCTGAAATGTTCAATCACTGGCTTCCTCCGTTACAGGCAATCCTGGCTAGAAAATCATTCCCAGAAAGAAACATGTTTTAATTAATTTGTTCATTGCGGCATTGCCATGAATAACAGCGGTATATAACCGTAAACGCCTTATTTCAGGCTAATTATTGACGAAAAAAAGCCGCGCTGACCTCCATGCTGAATAAGGCATGGAAACAGGCTGCTGTGATGGCGCTTTTGTACGCGCTATGAATGTCGCGGCTATTATCAACAAAAGTCTGACTTTGCGCTAATGACGTCTGGATATAACGATCTGGGTGGAACGACCTATCGAGAGAAAAGGCAAAGCGCAGTCAACTCCGGGGTAAAACCCCGCACAACGGCGGTTGAAAAAGACTCGCTGACAGGCAAGGAAGGATTAATGCGCTGCGTCGATCACGCGGGCGATGGCGCCGGAGGACGTCAGCGCACGGACTTCGGCGAACAGTCCGGCAGCTTCGTCATACTCTTTGCGCAGGTAGCCGAGCCACTGTTTGATACGCGCGACATGGTACAGACCGGTATCGCCCTGCTTTTCCAGCCGCACGTACTTTTGCAGCAGCCGAACCACGTCCGGCCACGGCATCCGGGGTTCGTTATATTTGATCACCCGGCTCAGATTCGGCACGTTCAACGCTCCGCGGCCCAGCATCACCGAATCGCATCCCGTGGCCTGCATGCAGGCCTGCGCGCTGGCATAATCCCAGATTTCGCCGTTGGCGATGACCGGGATGGACAGCCGCTGGCGGATCTCGCCGATGGCGTTCCAGTTGATGCGCTCCGCCCGATAGCCGTCCTCTTTGGTGCGCCCGTGCACCGCCAGTTCGGTGGCCCCCGCCTGCTGCACGGCATCGGCGATTTCGAAGCGATGACTATCCGACGCCCAGCCCAGCCTGACTTTCGCCGTTACCGGCATCGTCTCCGGCACTGCGGCGCGCATCGCTTTGACGCCCTGATAAATCAGTTCCGGATCTTTGAGCAACGTGGCGCCGCCGCCGCTGCCGTTCACCAGTTTCGACGGACAGCCGCAGTTCAGATCGACGCCGTAAGAGCCCAGTTCCACCGCGCGAGCCGCATTTTCGGCCAGCCACTGCGGATACTGCCCCAGCAGCTGAACGCGCACCCGCGTGCCCGACGGCGTGCGGCTGGCATGACGCAGTTCAGGGCACAGGCGATAAAAGGATTTGACCGGCAGCCGTTGATCGACCACGCGCAGGAATTCCGTAATACACAGGTCGTAGTCATTCACTTCAGTCAGGAGTTCGCGGACCAGAGAGTCCAACACCCCTTCCATCGGGGCCAGCAGCACACGCATAGATATCATTCAGCTCAGATCAATTTCGGCCCGCAATGGTACTGTCAGCGGACAAGACAACGCAACGGAAAACGCAGTCCCTCATCCGCTATCACCCTCAGCCTCTTTGCCGCATCACAGAAGGGGTGACGCCGTACGCGGCCCGAAATCGCTGACTAAAGTGGCTGGAGGAGCTGAACCCGCACGCCAGCGCGATATCCGTCATCGGCAGCGTGGTATCGCGAACCAGACGCTGCGCTCGCTCGAGACGGACCTGCATCACAAACTGATGCGGCGCCACTCCCTCGCTGTGACGAAACATGCGCGCAAAGTGAAACTCGCTCAGCCCGGCTTCAGCGGCCAGTTCCGTCAGCGTCAGCGGTTCCGCCAGACGCGCGTCGATCAGCGCCCGAATACGTTGCCGAACCACCGGAGCCAGTCCGCCGCGCACCGTCGGAAGCGCCCACTGCAACTGGGTGTAGCGCCGCAGCACATGGGTCATCAGCAGCGTCGAGGCCGTCGTCAGCGTGAGTCTATCGGACGCGTCTTGCCAGCTGTGCTGCAGCAGGAAATGTCTATACAGGCTCACAATCTGCGGGTCGTCGCCGAATACCCGCTCTTCCAGCAACAGACTCGCCGGGCTGCGATCCCAGATCTGTTCGGCCAGTTCACGCAGATGCTCGTCGGTGTAGTACAGGTGAACAAACTGAAGATCGCTACGGATATCCCAGGTAGAAATGCTGTGTTTCGGCATCAGACAAAAGCGATCCGGACCGCCGCCGTTGAACCAGCCGTCCGGCCGCTTATGGTAGGACTCATAGCCGCCGGCGATATACAGGCTCAAGGTGTGATGATGGGTATTTTCAAGCGTGACCCGGTCATGGCAGTTTTGCCACGACGCCAGACAGACGCCGTTGTTGAGATCCACCGAATCCCGCAAACGCGTTTTGTAGTGCTGCAAAACGTCCAGTGCCTCATAGCTCGCCATAATATCCTCTGAAGAAAACCGCAATTTAATGGTAAACGGCGCAAAACCGTGACAGCGCGTCCATCGCGCCCTGCTGAATACTGAATGGTATTCGCCGCTACAGAGAATCAATCATGAATATCCTGCTCTATTTACTCGTCGTCCTGATCTGGGGAACCACCTGGCTGGCTATCAGCCTGCAGCACGGAAGCGTCGCTCCGGAAGTATCGGTGTTTTGGCGCTTCGCCATCGCGTCCGCGCTGCTGCTGTCGTTCCTCAAGCTGACCGGCCGTTTGCGGCCTCTGCCGTGGCGCGGACACCTGCTCTGCCTGGTGCAGGGCGTGACGGTTTTCGGCATCAACATGATCTGTTTTTATCACGCCATTGTCTGGATTTCGAGTGGTCTCGAATCGGTGATTTTCTCGATGGCGGTGTTGTTCAACGCATTTAACGCCCGACTGATGCTGGGGCAGAGACTCACGCGCAATGTGTGGCTGGCCGCGCCGCTTGGGTTGGCGGGCATCGTCTTGCTGTTCTGGCACGATCTGACGCAGATCGACGCCGGTTCACATTTACTACAGGGGGCTGGATTATGCCTGCTGGCGACCTACTGCTTTTCTCTGGGTAACATCATCAGCATTCAGCATCAGCGGCAGGGGCGCGACATCATGGCGACCAACGGCTGGGGCATGTGCTACGGCGCGTTAGCCGTGGGGATGGTCGGCGGGATAATGGGCTATGACTTCACGCCAGAATTGACAGCGCGCTATCTGGGATCGCTGAGCTATCTGGCCGTCGTCGGCTCAGTCATCGGCTTCGGGGCCTATTTCCTGCTGGTGGGCCGTATCGGCGCGAGTCAGGCGGCGTATGCCACGCTATTGTTCCCGCTGGTGGCGCTATCGCTTTCGACGATATTCGAAGGGTATGAGTGGCGAGTGAATGCGGTGATCGGTCTGGTACTGATTCTGGCGGGTAATGCGGTGATGTTTTATCGTCCTCGCCGTAAAACGACGCTGACGTCCCGCCCGGCGCATTGAACAGACGCACGGACGAACAGGCGGCCCGGAGGGCCGCCTGTCACACAAACTAGGCCTTAGACGCCGGTTTGTGGTTCGGACGAGCGCGACGAGCCTGGCCGTCACGCGCGCCGCCGGAGCGAGGCGCGCCCTGACGCGCAGGACGTCCGCCCTCACCTGCGCCGCCGCGGTGATTCCCCTGACGAGCGCCGCCGCCGCCACGCGGAGCCGACGACGGACGACCGCCGCGGCCGCCCTGACGACCATTCTGAATCGGATCGGCCTTGATAGTCGGGTCCGGCTCATAGCCCGGAACAGCCATCCGCGGGATCTCACGCTTCAGCAGGCGTTCGATATCGCGCAGCAGTTTGTGTTCGTCCACGCAGACCAGCGACAGCGCTTCACCCGTAGAGGCGGCACGCCCGGTACGCCCGATACGGTGAACGTAATCTTCCGGCACGTTCGGCAGCTCGTAGTTCACGACGTGCGGCAGATGGTCAATATCGAGACCACGCGCCGCGATATCGGTCGCGACCAGCACACGAATGGAACCATCTTTGAAGTTAGCCAGCGCCCGGGTACGTGCGCCCTGGCTCTTATTACCGTGGATCGCCGCGGCGGTGATGCCGTCTTTTTCCAGCTGTTCAGCCAGATGGTTGGCGCCATGTTTGGTACGGGTGAAGACCAGCACCTGACGCCATTCGTTTTGACCAATCAGCTGAGACAACAGTTCGCGTTTGCGTTTTTTGTCGACCATATGCACATGCTGCGTCACCAGTTCTGACGGCGTGTTGCGACGCACCACTTCCACAGAGGCCGGGTTGTTCAGCAGAGAGTTGGCCAACCCCTTGATGTCATCGGAGAAGGTGGCGGAAAACATCAGGTTCTGACGTCGGGTCGGCAATTTCGACAGCACGCGACGAATGTCGTGGATGAAGCCCATATCCAGCATACGGTCGGCTTCGTCCAGTACCAGAACCTCGACCTGAGACAGGTCTACCGCATTCTGGTGTTCCAGATCCAGCAGTCGACCTGGAGTCGCCACCAGAATGTCCACGCCGCCGCGCAGTTTCATCATTTGCGGGTTGATGCTGACGCCGCCGAACACGACCAACGAACGCAGGCTCAGGTACTTGCTATAAGACTGGACATTTTCGCCAATCTGCGCCGCCAGTTCACGGGTCGGCGTCAGGATCAGCGCACGAACCGGGCGACGTCCTTTCGACGTTGGTTTCGAGCTGAGCATCTGTAGCAGCGGCAACGTAAAGCCCGCCGTTTTGCCCGTACCGGTCTGAGCGCTGGCCATCAGGTCGCGGCCGGCTAATACCAATGGGATCGCCTGGCTCTGTACCGGCGTCGGCTCACGATAACCCTGCTCTTCCACGGCACGTAAAATATCGGCGCTCAGGCCGAGAGATTCAAAAGACATATTGAGAACAACTCCAGATCGACCCTGACCGGACAAACGTCGGCGTAGTTTCCAGGGCGATAACAAGATGGGTTTCGGCGCGACGTCCGGTGTGCGTACGCGATGCGCTAACCCAGATGAATGGGCACAAACTACGGTGCATAACTGCCAATGATTGTATCAGGAAATGATGACTATCAGGGATTTTTCTACCTGCATCACACTTTGAGGAGGAAAACCGGCCCTCCGCCGTGTTTTTTTGTCAATTAACGCTATCTGCGCCCGGGCTATCCGCGCCATTTTCCCTTTATGCCGCCACGGACCTCCGCGTCTCGGACGACTGGGTTATCGCCCCCTTCCTGATACCTGACGATACGCCGGAAACCGTCCGATCCTGCTGAATTTAGGATGGATCTGGGGACGTCGTCTATGCCAAAGTCTATACTTTGTCACGGGCAATCCCCCGCTTTCGGCGGTTTGCCTTCCAGCTCTACCAGGAGAAAAATGGATGAAAGCGAGATGGCGTGATGACAATCAGTTCGAGCTGCTGATCAACGGCGACGCTTTCTATCCCAGCGTTTTTTCCGCTATTCGCCAGGCCCGGCGCCACGTGATACTGGAAACCTTCATCTGGTTCGAGGATGAGATCGGCGCCGAGCTGCGCGACGTGCTGGCCGAGGCCGCACAGCGCGGCGTCAGCGTGGATGTTCTGGCGGACGGATTTGGCTCGCACGATCTGTCCGCCGGCTTTCTGGCGCCAATGATTGCGGCGGGCGTCCACGTCCGCTTCTATGACCCTCGCCCGCGACTGCTCGGCATGCGCACCAATCTATTCCGTCGCCTGCATCGTAAAATCGTCGTGGTCGATGGCGCGGCCGCCTGGGTCGGCGGCATCAACTACGCCGAGGACCATATGAGCAACTCCGGTCCGGAAGCCAAACAGGACTATGCCGTCAAAGTCCGAGGACCGGTGGTGCAAGACATTTATCGCTATGTCATGGACGTTTTGACCCATGAAGAGCCGCCGAAACGCTGGTGGCAAAGCCGCTTCCGGCGCCCCGTCCGCAACCGCAATCCGGGCGACGCGCAGGCGCTGTTCGTCTATCGCGACAACGCCTCCCACCGCGATGACATCGAAAAACATTATCTCTCGATGTTGCGTCAGGCCAAACGAGAGGTCGTGATCGCCAACGCCTACTTTTTTCCCGGCTATCGTCTGCTGCGATCGATGCGTAAAGCCGCCCGCCGCGGCGTGCGCGTGCGCCTTATCGTGCAGGGGCAGCCCGATATGCCGATCGTCCTGGTCGGCGCTCGCATGCTGTATCACTACCTGTTGCGCGCCGGCGTGGAGATCTACGAATATCGCCGCCGCCCGTTACACGGCAAAATCGCGTTGCAGGACGATAAATGGACCACCGTCGGCTCCAGCAATCTGGATCCACTGAGTCTGGCCTTGAATCTGGAGGCCAACCTGATGATTCATGATCGGGCCTTTAACCGACAGCTACGCGAACATCTGCAAGAGCTGATGACGCAGGACTCTCTACGCGTCGAGGCAGACCAGTTGCCTAAGCGATCCTACTGGCGGCTGATGCAGAACGTGCTGGTGTTTCACTTTTTGCGCCATTTTCCAGCATGGATAGGCTGGCTGCCCGCACATACGCAGCGACTCAAATTGCTCAGCCCGGAAGAGACGTCGCCGACCGAGGCGACGACAAAAGAACTAACCCCCCAACAGGAGATCACTCGATCATGAAGGTCAGTCGCCGCAAAAAGAAAACGCTACTCAAGAAGAGTATCGCCGCGCTGTTTCTCATTGCGGTCGTCGTGCTGTTGGTCATCTTTGCGCAGAACGTGGATTGGACAGAGGTACTGCATGCGATCCTGGCCTACAACCGTCAGGTGGTCTATCTCATCGCCGGTCTGGTGGCGATCAGCTATCTGCTGTACGGCGTTTACGACCTGCTTGGGCGCGCCTACTGCCGCCACCCGCTTCCCCGCCTGCAGGTACTGCTGGTATCCATGATTTGCTACGCGTTCAATTTCACGCTTGGCGCGTGGGTCGGCGGCGTAGGAATGCGCTTTCGGCTCTACTCCCGGCTGGGACTGAAAAGCAGCACCATCACGAAAATGTTTTCCCTCAGCATCGCCACCAACTGGCTGGGTTATATCCTGCTCGCAGGCGGCGTATTCGCCTTCGGCCCGTTGCATATGCCGGGGAACTGGGTGATTGGCGACGTCGCTCTCCGTCTGATCGGCTACACGCTGCTACTCGTGATCGTGGCCTATCTGTGGTCATGCGCCTTTTCTCACCGTCGTCGTCTTTCGTTTCGCGGCATGAAGTTCTCGCTGCCGTCACTGAAAATGGCTTTCCTACAGCTGCTGGTTTCGTCGCTGAACTGGCTGATTATGGGCGGGATCATCTGGCTGCTGCTGGCGCAAAAAGCCGATTTTATTATGGTTTTCGGCGTCCTGCTGATCGCCAGCATCGCCTGTCTGGTCGCCAATGTCCCCGCGGGCATTGGCGTGCTAGAAGCGATATTTCTGGCGCTGTTGGCGGGCAGGCCGTTCACTCACGGGGAGATTATCGCCGCGCTGCTGGCCTATCGAGCGCTCTACTACATCGCCCCGCTGATCGTCGCGCTCGGCCCTTACCTGTGGCTGGAAGGCCGCGCCAGAAAACTGCGGGCGAAGAACCTGCAAGCGCTGGCGGAGCTGCCGGAAGAAACGCGCTAAGCGGTATCGCCACCTCTGGCTTACGCACAAAAAAACAGGGAGCCTAAGCTCCCTGTTGATGTTTTCATTCGCTGTGCGGTTAGCGGCGGTTGCCCAGCAGACGCAGCATCATCAGGAACAGGTTAATGAAGTCCAGATACAGCGTCAGCGCGCCGACGATGGCGTATTTACGGAAGCCGTCTTTATCATCAGGGGACAGCTGCTCGCCGATATTTTTCAGCTTCTGCGTGTCGTAGGCGGTCAGCCCGACGAACACGATCACGCCGATATAAGTGACGGCGCGGGTCAGCGCATCGCTTTTCAGCCAGATGTTGACCAACGTCGCCAACAGGATGCCGATCAGCCCCATGAACAGAATGCTGCCGAAACCGCTCAGGTCACGTTTGGTCACATAGCCGTAGAGGCTCATCGCACCGAACATCCCCGCGCTAATGACGAAGGTGCTGGCGATAGAGCCGCCGCTGTAGACGATGAAAATGCTGGACAGCGTTAATCCGGTCAGCGCCGAGTAGAGCATGAACAGACCAGTCGCCACCGTTCCGCTAAGACGGTTCACCATGCCGGAAATCACGAAGACCAGGCCCAGCTGCGCGATAATCAGTCCGTAAAAAGTGATCTGACTGGAGAAAACCAGCTTCAGCACGGCGGGCGTATTCGCCGCATACCAGGCGACAAACGCCGTCAGCAGCAGGCCGCAGGTCATCCAACCATAAACTTGCGCCATATAGGTCTGCATACCGGTACCGGCACGCTGAACAATCGAGTCATTGGAACGTGGATATCGATCCATGATGCTTCCTTTGTGTTGAGTAAACGATCCCAGGCAAATAATTGCCCTCCGACCTAAAGTTTACCACAAAATCGGCGCGCAACCGCCCGGTCCCCTACCGCCGACATGGGCTTGTCACCGCGTCCAGCGTTTGGCGGCCAGACGATCGCTGTCCCGCGAGGCCNCCCACCGCTCGCCTTCGTCCGTTGACTCGCGCTTCCAGAATGGCGCGCGGGTTTTCAGCTGGTCCATGATGAACTCAGCCGCGTCGAATGCCGCTCCCCGGTGCGCGCCCGTCACGCCCACGAACACGATTTCATCGCCGGGATAGAGCGCGCCGATGCGATGAACGACGCTGATGCGTTGCAGCGGCCAGCGTTCACGCGCTTCCTCGACGATCTCCGCCAGCGCTTTTTCAGTCATACCGGGGTAATGTTCCAGCGTCAGGGCGCTCACGTTCTCGCCCAGATTATGGTTGCGCACTTTGCCGGTGAAAGTGACGACCGCGCCATCTTCATCACAGGCGGCCAGCCAGGCATACTCGTCGCCCACGCTGAATGCCGCCTCTCCGACCCGAATGCGGGTGGCTTCCATTTTCATCCTCCCGTCACCGGCGGGAAAAAGGCGACCTCGTCGCCGTCACGCAGCGAATGGTCCATCGCCACCAGCGTCTGATTCACCGCCGCCAGCAGCTTGCCGTCTTCCAGCGCCAACGCCCAACGGTCACCGCGTTCGCACAACGCCTGCCGCAACGCGGAAACCGTTGGGAAGGTCGCTGGCAGCGTCTCGCGATCCGTCCCCACCAGCTCCCGTACCTGAGCGAAAAACAGGACCGTGATCATGCGTCCTCCGCCCGAAAATCGCCGGATTTACCGCCGCTTTTCGCCAGCAGTCGCACGGGGCCGATAACCATGTCTTTCTGCACCGCCTTACACATATCGTAAATGGTGAGCGCCGCCACGGAGGCGGCCGTCAGCGCTTCCATCTCCACGCCGGTCTTGCCGGTAAGACGGCACAACGATTCGATGCGCACGCGATGGTTCGCCGGCTGCGCTTCCAGCTCTACCGCAACTTTGGTCAGCAGTAGAGGATGACACAGCGGGATCAGGTCCCAGGTCCGTTTCGCCGCCTGAATACCGGCGATGCGCGCCGTGGCGAACACATCGCCCTTGTGATGGCGGCCCTCGATAATCATGGCCAGCGTTTCAGGGGCCATTTCTACAAAAGCTTCAGCGCGCGCTTCGCGTACCGTGTCGGCCTTGGCGGAAACATCCACCATCGCCGCTTCGCCGGCGGCATTAATGTGCGTCAGTTGCGTCATGATGAGGGTTATTTTTTCAGATGTGGGTGGACATTGCAGGGCTTCTGGCGCGCGTCTAACTGCTCCTGAAGCACGCGTTCCCAGGCGGTGCGGCAGGCGCGAGTAGATCCGGGCATCGCAAAAATTACGGTGCCGTTAGCCAGCCCCGCCAGCGCGCGCGACTGCACCGTCGCGGTTCCGATGTCTTCATACGACACCATGCGGAACAGCTCGCCGAATCCGGCCATTTCACGGTCAAACAGTACGCTGATGGCCTCCGGCACTTTATCGCCCTCGGTAAACCCGGTGCCGCCGTTAATCAGCACCACCTGCACGTTCTCGCTGGCGATCCAGTCAGAAACCCGGGCGCGAATCTGATACAGATTTTCCGGCACGATGGCGCTGGCGACGATGTGGTGTCCCGCTTCCTGTGCGGCTTCACGCAAATAGTCGCCGGAGGTGTCGTCAGCTTCGGTCCGACGCGAAGACACGGTCATTACCGCAATCTGCAGCGGGATAAATTCTTGACTGGGCTTACTCATACTCTCTCCTTACTTCTTCGTTCTAAACGGTTTCACCCGCCAATAAAAGATAGATTGGGCGTGATGCCGCTGTCGCCTTCGTGCAGAAAATGCGTCTCTTTTTTCAGCCTCAGGCCGCCCGCGATGCGGTCTTGCAGCGCCGTCAGCTGGCTGTCGTCCGCCAGCAAATCCCGCAGCGGGATCCCCTGTTCGCCGAACAGGCACAGATGAAGGTTGCCTATCGCCGATACGCGCAGCCGGTTGCAGCTCTGGCAGAAGTTTTTCTCATACGGCATGATCAGTCCCACTTCCCCCTGATAGTCAGGGTGAGCGAACGTCTGGGCGGGCCCGTCGCTGCGCTGACGCGCCTGCGGCTGCCAGCCTTGTTGCAAGAGCCGATCGCGGATCGTCTGGCCGGAGACGTGGTGACGGCGGAACAGATCGCGCCCTTCACCGGTTTCCATCAGCTCAATGAAGCGCAGTTGTATCGGTCGCGGCTTAATCCAGTCCAGAAAGGTGTTCAGGCTGCCGTCGTTGACGTCCCGCATCAGCACCGTGTTGATTTTGACCTTGGGGAAGCCTGCGGCAAACGCGGCGTCGATGCCCGCCATGACCTCGCGGAACTTGTCCTGTCCGGTAATGGCGTGAAATTGTCGTGGGTCGAGGCTGTCTACGCTGACGTTAATGTGGGTCAGACCGGCCTCGCGCCAACGCGCTGCCTCACGCGCGAGCCGATAGCCGTTGGTGGTCACGGCAAGGGTTCGGATCGACGGATTTTCCCGCACGGCCGCAATGATGTCGATAAAATCACGGCGCAGCGAAGGTTCGCCCCCCGTCAGCCGCACTTTTTCCGTCCCCATTGCGGCAAACGCCCGACTGACGCGGCGGATTTCATCCAGCGACAGAAAGCGACGCGGCGTCGCGCCCTGGGGGCGGTAGCCATCGGGCAGGCAGTAGGTGCAACGAAAATTGCAGACGTCCGTAATCGACAGGCGCAGGTAATAGAACTTGCGCGCAAACGCGTCGGTCAGTTGATTCACCATAAACACCTTTCCAAATACGGGAGATGCGGGCATTTCTACGCGCACCCTGGTGGCCGAGGGGGCCACGGCCTGAGCGCCCTATTACGCGACCGGGCATAACGTAGGCATTCAGGCTAGGAGTTTTGATCTCGCTGCCGCCGTGGGTGAGGGCGTCAGAAAAACCGTGATTTCAGCATAGAGTCTATCGCCAATATTGGCGAATAGTCACTGAAAATGCGGTATATATGTTTGTATATAGCGTATTTTTCACCTATTTCGCCGACGAGGCCTGACCGGTCGGGATCGCCCCTCGTTGCTTGCCCGGTTTTCTGGCGACATCAGGGCGGCGGCTCACGCGAAACAGCGCCGTTCCCCTTTTTCAGCACGATTTGCCTCGTGCGTGATGCGCGACCGGCGGGCAGTGTGATATATATCCGCTACGTTTTTTTATTTATTTTATTGGGTGAGGCATCTATGCGTAATCTCACATTGACCGACCTCCAGCGCGTGGTGGCTTTAGGAGGGGGGCACGGTCTGGGACGCGTTATGTCTTCACTCTCTTTTCTCGGCTCGCGCCTGACCGGTATCGTCACCACCACCGATAACGGCGGCTCGACAGGGCGTATCCGCCGTTCCGAAGGCGGCATCGCCTGGGGCGATACCCGCAATTGCCTCAATCAGCTGATCACTACGCCCAGCACGGCATCCGCGATGTTCGAATACCGCTTCGGCGGCAGCGGCGAACTGGCCGGACACAATCTGGGCAATCTGATGCTCAAGGCGCTGGACAATCTCAGCGTCCGTCCGCTAGAGGCGATCAATCTCATCCGCAACCTGCTGCAGATTGACGCCGAACTCATCCCGATGTCCGAGCAGTCCGCCGATCTGCTGGCGACGGACGCGCAGGGGCTGCCGGTGTACGGGGAGGTCGCCGTCGACCAGTTGGCGACGTTGCCGCAGGACCTGCGTCTGTTTCCCGCCGTCACCACTACGCGTGAAGCGGTGGACGCCATCGCCAACGCCGATTTACTGCTCATCGGCCCCGGCAGTTTCCTGACCAGTTTGATGCCCTTGCTGCTGCTGGAGGATCTGACCGTCGCGCTTTACCACAGCAACGCGCCGATGGTGTATATCGCCAATCTGGATCAGGAACTCAGCCCGGCGGCCTCGCAGCTCACGATATCGCATCAGATTGAGATGATTGAGAGCAAAGTCGGCCGCCGGATGATCGACGCCGTGATCCTGGCGCCACAGATGAACACCGAGGCCCTGACGGATCGCCTGGTGATACAGCAACCGCTGGCGGCGGCTGACGTTCCACACCACCATGACCGACAATTGCTGCGCGAAGCTATCGCTCAAACGCAGCGGCAGCTGGCCTTGAATCTGCATCGCCAAACCGCCTGACGGTCGTTCCTCACCGTCTTCGCAAACACCCCCTACGAATTAAGGTCGCCGTTATCCCGACGGCGACAGTCTTACTGCCCCGAGCTTCCCTTGTTTTCAGCGCGTACCCCTTATTTTTCTGTATCAAAACCGTCTCGGGTTCTGCGGATGACGGACCGCTGTGCGCGTCCTGTTGATTCCGAACGGGTCTTTATCTGGGCTGCTCAGTTAAGACGTTATGTGCATATCTATCGCCATATTTCTTAGTGGTGGTTCTATTTTCCGCTTCATAGACTGACCCTCAATTAAGCGTCCCAACTCCTTTCTGTGAGCCGCTCACAGAGTCCATTGAGGATCTCCAGATGGCGATATTGCAGGCGAAAGACCGCGCACCGCAATCTCAGGCCGATAGCGCTTGGGAGCGTATCCGACGCGATGTGCTGTGCTGCCAATTGCTGCCGGGCGCCATGATCACCGAACAGGCGCTGATGGCGCGTTACGACATCGGTAAGAGTACCTGCCGGGTGGCGCTGGCGCGGCTGTGTCACGAAAACCTGATCCGCTCCCGTCCGCGTAAGGGGTATCAGATTGCGCCGGTCACAGTGCAAGACGTGGAGGAGATTTTCACCATTCGCGCTCAACTGGAGCCGCTGGCCGCCCGGCTGGCGGTGGGCCGGGTCGATATTGATGAACTCCGCCGTCTGGAAGCCGCCTGCCGGGAAGAGATCCGCGCGCCGCTCTCCCGACAAATCGACGTCTTCATGAACGCCAACAAACGCTTTCACCTGACCATCGCTCAGGCCTCCGGCAACCACCATTTGATCGCCATGCTATCGAGCCTGATGGACGAAATGGCCCGGCTGGTGGCGCTGGGCTTCAACGTGCAAGGCACCAAGCCGGAAATCAAGCACGACCACAACGCGATGATCGAAGCGTTTAGTCAGGGCGACGCCAAACGGGTGGAGCTGATCGCCCGCCGCCATATCGAAACTTTCCAGGCGATGACGCTGGACAAAGTCTACGCCACGCTAAGCCGCGACGGCGCGGTGCTGCCGCTCCTTGAACGGAGACTTCAGTGATGAGCACCAGACGGCACGACATCGCGCTCGCCTCTCCGCTTGAGGCGCGAGGCATCTATAAAACCTTCGGCGAACTGTCGGTGCTGTCCGACGTGTCGCTGACGCTCGGTCAGGGAGAAATTCTGGCGCTGCTCGGCCCCTCCGGCTGTGGGAAAAGCACTCTCCTGAACATTCTGTCTGGGCTGGAGGATGCCGACAGCGGCACGCTGACGATTCAGGGCGAACCCGCCGCGCGCTTTCGGCACTGGCAGCGCATCGGCTATCTGTTTCAGGAAGATCGCCTGCTGCCCTGGCGCACCGTTCAGCAGAACGTGAATTTCGGCCTGGAAACGCTGCGCCTCCGCCCGGAGGAACGGCGTCGGCGGGTCACCGAAGCGCTGGAGCTGGTGGGGCTGTCCGCCTTCGCCCGCTACTGGCCCCATCAGCTCTCCGGCGGCATGCGCAGCCGGGTGGCGCTGGCGCGCAGTCTGGTGACGCAGCCGGAAATTCTGCTGATGGACGAACCCTTCTCCAAGCTGGACCCGCAAACACGCAGCGCCATGCACGACGAAATCCTGCGGATCCAACGCCTGACCGAGATGGCTATCGTGCTGGTGACGCACGAGGTCGAGGAAGCCGTGGTACTGGCGAATCGGGTCATGGTATTCAAACCCAACCCCGGCCGCATCCACCACATTCAGCACATTGCGCTGTCGCGTCCGCGTCTGCCAACCAGTCAGGCGGTCAGCGAACAGGTCCGCCTGCTGCGGATGGAGGTCTGACATGATGCCCACGCGTACGCTGTCCACGCTGATAGTACAGCGTGTCATTCTGCTGGCGATGTTTCTGCTGGCGTGGTGGTTAGTGGCGCTGCGACTGCCCGCCTTCATCCTGCCGGGTCCGGAAAAAACCGCGCAGGCGCTCGCCCTACTGTGGCGGAACGGCACGCTACCGGAGGATGTCGGCATCACGCTGTCCCGCGTGGCGATGGGTTTTGGTTTCGCGNCGCTGGTCGGCACGCCGTTAGGGTTGGCGCTCGGCGCAAGTCGACGTCTGGCGCAGTTCTTCGAGCCGCTGCTGTCGGTCTTCAACAGCGTCTCTTCGGCCATCTGGGCGATTTTCGCCATCATCTGGTTTGGCATCTCCAACGCGACGACGGTGTTCGTGGTGTTCATGACCGCGATGCCGCTGATCCTGACTAACGTCTGGCAGGGCGCGCAAACGGTGGAGTCGCAGTACCTCGAACTGGCGCGCAGTTTCCGCATGAACCGCAGGCAGACGCTGCTAAAAATTTACCTGCCCACGATCTTGCCCTACTTCTTTTCCGGCGCGCGGCTGGCCTTCGGCTTCGGCTGGCGCGTCTCGCTGGNAGCCGAGACGCTGGGGGCGTCGAACGGCATCGGCTACCGCCTGCGTCAGGCGGGCGATCTGGTACAAACCGATCAGGTCTTCGCCTGGACGGTGCTGCTGGTCTCTCTCATGCTGCTGCTCGAGGGGGGCATCCTTAAACCGCTGGAACGCCGTTTGTTCCGCTGGAAAAAACTGACCCGGGAATAACATCATGAAAATGAACGTGGTCGCGACTCTGATGGTCGCGGGGGCGCTGTTCGCCCAGGCCGCCTCGGCGGCGGAGAAAGTCCGCATCGGCTACTGGACCAGCGGCGTCAGCCTCGGGTACGGCGCCGTGTTGGAAAGCACTGAATTTCTGGCGCGTCACGGCATCGACGCCGAGTTCATTCACTTTCCCGACGTGAACGCGCCGGTGAAAGCGTTGGCCTCCGGCTCTATCGATCTGGCCTTCGGCGCGCCGCTGGCCGGGATTTTCAGCACGGCCGCCGAGGGTGTGCCGGTGAAGATTTTCGCCGCCACGCAGCCCGCCGACGTGCAATTTGTCGTCCCTGCCGACTCCCCCATCAGTTCGCTTGACCAGTTGAAAGGCAAAAAGATCGGCATGTCGCCCGCCGGCTCGTCGGTGGCGGTGATCGCCAGCGCCATCCTCAGCCGCAACTACGGCATCAAACCGGCGGACTTCTCGCTGGTCGGGGGCAACGAATCACGTCTGGCGCAGTTCCTGTCGCAAAAACAGGNGGATGCCGCCGCGCTGCGTTCGGTGACGATTGGGCAACTGGGCGACCTGCATACCCGGTCGCTCGGCAGCTTTGCGGACGAGTGGCGAAAAATCACGCACAGCGACGCCGTGCCTTACATCGGCGTCGGCGCCGTCCGCAGCGAATTTATCGAACGGCATCCCGAGGCGGTGGCCCGCGTGATTGCCTCGCTGCGCGATACGCTGAGCTGGGGTCAGGACCATCCGCAGCAGGTGGCGCAGCTGCTGCAAACCCAGGCCAACCTGCCGCGTAAAGACGCCGAGGTCTACGTCGGCCGCTGGCAGAGCATGAACCGACTGTCGTTCGAACCGGCGGATATCGACACGCTGAAATTGCAGCACAAGGTGTTCCTTGAAAGCGGCACCATCAAGGGCGCGTTGAACGACAACCTGTTTGTGACCGGTCCTTATCAGCAGTCAAAAAACCTTGCCCCTCAGGCTAACTAACCGCCGACAGGAGACCCTCCGTGAGCAAAACCATGAAAGCGCTGGTGCTGGCACAGCACGGCGACCTCGACCAGCTACAGATCGTCGACACGCATCCGCGGCCGACGCCGCAACCCGGCCACGTCGTGCTGCGCGTCGGCGCCTCGTCGTTCAACTATCACGATGTCTTCACCGTACAAGGCATGCCGGGGATCACCCTACCGCTGCCGGTCGTGCCCGGTCTGGATCTGGCGGGCACGATCAGCGAGATCGGCGAGGGCGTCGAAAGCTGGCGCGTGGGCGACCGCGTGCTGGTCAACCCGCTTAAACCGAACGTCGGACTGATGGGCGAAATGATCGACGGCGGCATGGCCGAGTATGCGCTGGTCGACGCCGCGCAGCTGATCGCCCTCCCCGACCGCGTCAGCTTCGCTCAGGCGGCGGCACTGCCGGTCGCCTACGGCACCGCGCATCGAATGCTGATCACCCACCACACCGTCAAGGCGGGCGACCGTGTGCTGATCCTCGGCGCCAGCGGCGGCGTCGGCTCCGCTTGCGTGGTGCTGGCGAAACAACTGGGCGCGGAGGTTATCGCCTGCGCGGGCAGTGATGAAAAAGGCGAGGCGCTGCGGGCGCTGGGCGCCGACCACGTCGTGAATTATCGGGAAACCGACTTCTCCCGCTGGGCGATCGCCACCTACGGCAAGCCCCAGCGACGCACCTATGAAGGCGGCGTGGACGTGGTCATCAACTTCACCGGCGGAGAGACCTGGCGTCCGTCGCTGCGCTGCCTGAAACGCGGCGGCCTGCTGCTGGTCTGCGGTGCGACCGCCGGATACGACCCGCAGGAGGATTTACGCTACGTGTGGAGCTTCGAGCTGAACATCAAAGGCTCCAACAGCTTCTACCAAGAAGATTTGGTCACCCTCATCGATAAAGTCGCGCGCGGCGATATTGACCCGCTGATCGACCGCATCGTCCCGCTGGAACAGGCGGCTGAAGGGCTAAGGCTGATCCGCGATCGCGAAGTCCTCGGCAAGGTTATCGTCACGCCCTGAGGGCGTCCCCCAACGAATAAGGTAATGCCCATGACGCAGTCCTCTTCCCCCTTAACGCTCGCCGACGTTCAGACCCGCCTGCTGGCGGGGCCCTACCATCAATGGCTCGGCCTGAGCGTCATCGCCGTCGGCGACGGCGAGATTGAGCTCACCGCGCGCTGGCGTGAAGAGTGGGTTGTGAATCCGGCGGGCGGCTACACCCACGGCGGCATTCTGGCGGCCCTCGTCGACCTCACCGCCGACTGGGCGCTGGTGGCCTTTACCGGTCGCGGCGTGCCCACGCTAAACCTGCATGTGGACTATCACCGCCCGGCGCGCGGCGACCTGCGCGCCAGGGGTCGGGTGATCAAGCTCGGCAAACAGGTCTCCTGCGCCGAAGCCGAGCTGTTCGACAGCGAGGGTCGTCTGGTGGCCAGCGGCCGCGGCCTGTATTCCACCGCGACCGCGTGAGGCGCTGACGATGACGCTTACCCTTGACCATGTGGTGCTCANCGCGCGGTTCGATACCGACCGCGCGGCGTTCCTGCTGCAACAGTTGGGCTTCACGCTTACGCCGCGCGGCCGCCACTCGCTGGGGTCAATCAACCATCTGCTGATGTTCGACGGACACTATCTGGAAGTGCTCGGTCTGCCGCCGGACGAACCGCCTCAACGACGGGAACTGTTGGACGGGCCGGGCGGTCTGGACGGACTGGTGTTTGGCAGCCAGGACATCGACGCCAGCGCCGCCAGGCTACAGAAGGCGGGATTCGCCACCCTGCCGGTCAGCCACTTCTCGCGCCCCGTCACGCTGGACGGGCGCGTGCAGGCCGCGCGTTTCAGCACTGTGCACCTCGCCGCTGGCCGCTTCAGCGCCGGACGCCTCTACTTCTGCCAGCACCATACGCCGGAGCTAGTCTGGCGCGACGACTGGCTTCGGCATCCGAACGGCGTCGCGCGCATCGGGCAGTTGACCGTGGTTGGCCGCGATCCGGACGCGCTGGCGCAGCAATACCGGGCGCTGGGTGCGCTAACGCCCAGATTTTCGCTGGCGTTTCTCAGTCATGACACCTTCGCGCAGCGCTACGCCTCCCTGATCGCCCTCGACGCCGGGCGCGACAGCCAGTTCGCGGCGCTTCGCTTTCACGGCGGCGATCGCAAGCAGATCGCCGCAAGCGCGCGGACGCTCGGACTGCCGGTCAGCGAACGGCCTGAGCGACTTGTCGTCGCGCTCCCGATGTTCAACAACCTCTTCGAGTTTCTGCCATGACCGATCGCAACCTCGGCGCGCTGAATGCAGATTTGCGCGACAGCCCGCTCCCGGCGCTCATTGCCCCGCAGGAAGAAGGTCCCGCCCTCACCTGCAGCTATGCGCAGCTTAATCACCAGGCCGACGCGATCGGTCGCGCGCTGCTGGCGCGGGGGTTCGAGCCCGGCAGCCGGGTGGCGATAGTGGCGCTGAACTCCGTGCCTTACGTCGCCGCGCTGCTTGGCATTCTGCGCGCCGGGCTGGTGGCGGTTCCGGTTAATATCAAACTGCCGACCGACACCCTGCACGCCATTCTGCGAGACAGCGGCGCCGTGCTGGCGTTCGGTGACGATGCGCAGCGAGGCCGCCTTCCGCCCGCGCTGCCGCGTATCGCTCTTAGCGACGATGCGCTGCGCGCGTTTGCCGAGCCCGGACCATTAACCCCCTATCAGGCGCGACCGCAGGATCTGGCGCTGCTGCTGTATACCTCCGGCTCCAGCGGCATGCCCAAAGGCGTGCGTCTGACGCACGACAGTCATCTGTGGGTCGTCCAGACCCGCCGTGACGCGGGCGAACTGCTGGATGAACGGCTACTGATCGCCGCGCCGTTCTACCATATGAATGCGCTGGCATTGATCTTGTTGTCTCTGTCCAGCGGCGTCAGCGCGGTGATCCTGCCGCAGTTCACCGCCCCGGCCTACATTCGCGCCATTCACGACTTCCGCTGTAGCTGGCTGACCGCCGTGCCGCCGATGATCGCCATGATGCTGCGCGAAAAAGCGCTATTGGCGAACAGCGATTTGACCTGCGTGCGGGTGGTGCGGATGGGATCGGCGCCGGTCAGCGCCAGCCTGCTTGCGCAAATTCGCCGTTTGCTGCCCACCGCCCGCATCATCAACGCCTATGGGACGACGGAGGGCGGCCCGGTGGTTTTCGGGCCGCATCCCGAAGGGCTGGAGCCGCCCCCGCTGGCGACCGGTTACCCGCATCCACAGGTGCAAGTACGATTGAGGGCGGCGGATGGCGCGCTGTCCGACTACGGCGTGTTGGAGATCAACAGTCCCGCGTTGATGCAGGGTTACCACCAGCGACCGGACATCACCCCACCGTTCACCCCGGACGGCTACTACCGCACCGGCGACGTATTCCGCCGCGACGAGACGGGTTTTTACACCTTTGTCGGTCGTCATGACGATATGTTTGTCTGCGGAGGGGAAAATATCTATCCGAGCGAGGNGGAGCAGCTGCTGGAGCGTCACCCGGACGTGCAACAGGCCTGCGTGGTGCCGGTGGAGGATGAGATTAAAGGGGCCAAACCGGTCGCCTGGGTCATTTTACGTCCGGGCCGTCAGTGTGACGAAGCGTCGCTCAAGGCCTTTGCGTTGACGCACGGCGCGGCCTACCTGCATCCCCGCCGTATCTGGCTGCTCGACCGCTTTCCACTGGCGGGCACCAACAAGATCGACCGCAGCGCGCTGAAAGCGGAGGCCGCCCGGCGCATGCAAACCAATGAGCAGTAGGGGGAAACGTTAACCTACGATATCGTCAGGCTGACGCAGCCACGGCGTCACGGTGAGCCCCACCAGCATACCCACCGGGCTGCGAAATCACGTCGCCCGCTGTTGCCAAGGCTCCCGCCGTTCGTCCACCAACAGTGGAACTCCCTGCTGTTTAAGCCGCAGCGTGGCCGCGGCGAGATCCTTCACCTCGAACGCCAGCCAGCTCTGGGGAATGGGGTACTGTTCAGGCCAGCGCTCGTCGCCGAAGCAAGATTGACTGGCCTGCGCCAACGGCCAGAGGGCAAAGTGTTTCACCCCTTCCAGCACATTGGTGACCTGATAGTCCGGGTTATCGGGATAGGGTTTTAGGAGAGAGTTGCAGCGTGTCTACGTAAAGCGCGGCGCTGTCCGGCGCCGACGTCGTAATCGGACCAAAGCCCGCGATAAACAGCACATCTCTACCTGACGTCATCTTATCCATCGCGGGCCCTGTTAACTTGGGAAGGAATCATGCCGCCGTTAAGAGGCGGCGATAAACTGCGCCCGCAGCGCCTGAACCTCGTCTCGCAGGCTGGCGGCCTCCTCGAACTCCAGATTTTGCGCGTGCTTGAGCATTTGCGCCTCCAGCTCGGCGATTTTCTGCTCCAGCGCCTTCGGCGACAACAGCGCGTAGCGGGCATCCGGCTCGGCGGCCTGACGGCCTCGGCCCTTGCCTTTGTTGTTCGGCGACTGGCCGATCTGCAGGATATCGCCGATTTTCTTATTGAGCTTCTGCGGCACAATGCCGTGTTGCTCGTTGTACTCCTGCTGTTTTTCTCTGCGTCGCTGCGTTTCCGAGATCGCCCGCTCCATCGACGGAGTGATCTTGTCGCCGTAAAGAATCGCCTTACCATTCAGGTTACGCGCCGCACGACCGATGGTCTGGATCAGCGACCGTTCGGAACGCAGGAAGCCCTCTTTGTCCGCATCCAGTATCGCCACCAGCGAGACCTCCGGCATATCCAGCCCTTCTCGCAGCAGGTTGATCCCAACCAGCACGTCGAATTCGCCAAGCCGCAGGTCGCGGATGATCTCCACCCGCTCTACCGTGTCGATATCCGAGTGCAGGTAGCGCACGCGCTCGCCGTGCTCCTCCAGATACTCCGTCAGGTCTTCCGCCATCCGTTTGGTCAGCGTCGTCACCAAGACGCGCTCGTTGATGGCGACGCGCTTGCGGATTTCCGACAGGAGGTCGTCCACCTGCGTGGCCACCGGCCGCACTTCGATAATGGGGTCCAGCAAACCGGTAGGACGCACGACCTGATCGATGACTTCGCCGCCGGACTTCTCCAGTTCGTACTTGCCCGGCGTCGCCGAGACATAGATGCTCTGCGGCGCGAGGGCCTCAAACTCTTCAAACTTCATCGGCCGGTTGTCCAGCGCCGACGGCAGACGGAAACCGTACTCCACCAGCGTTTCCTTGCGCGCCCGGTCGCCGCGATACATCCCGCCCAGCTGCGGGATAGTGACGTGGGATTCATCGATCACCAACAGACCGTCCGCCGGCAGATAGTCGAACAACGTCGGCGGCGGCTCGCCCGGGCCGCGACCCGACAGGTAGCGGGAGTAGTTTTCAATGCCGGAGCAGTAACCCAGCTCGTTCATCATCTCCAGATCGAACGTGGTGCGCTGCATCAGGCGCTGCTCTTCCAGCAATTTGTTATTGGCGAGCATCACCTTGCGGCGGTCGGCCAACTCATCCTTGATCTCTTCCATCGCCTGCAAGATGCGCTCGCGCGGCGTGACGTAGTGCGTCTTGGGATAGATGGTAAAACGCGGCACGTTGCTGATGATCTGCCCGGTCAGGGAATCAAACAGCGACAGTCGTTCCACTTCGTCGTCGAACAACTCGACGCGCAGCGCCACGTCGTCCGATTCCGCCGGATAGATATCGATGACATCGCCACGCACCCGGAAGGTGCCGCGCTGGAAAGCCTGATCGTTGCGGGCGTACTGCAATTCCGCCAGCCGGCGCAAGATATCCCGCTGACCGATCAACATGCCCTGCGAGAGGTGCAGAATCATTTTCAGATACAGCGCTTTATCGCCCAGACCATAGATGGCCGAGACGGAAGCCACCACCACGACATCGCGCCGCTCCAGCAGCGCTTTAGTGGCGGAGAGGCGCATCTGCTCGATATGTTCGTTTACCGACGCATCTTTTTCGATGAACGTGTCTGAACTCGGCACGTAGGCTTCCGGCTGATAGTAGTCATAGTAAGAGACGAAGTATTCCACAGCGTTCTCAGGGAAGAACTCCTTCATTTCGCCATACAGCTGCGCCGCCAGGGTTTTATTGGGCGCCAGCACCATTGTCGGCCGGTTGAGATCGGCGATCACGTTAGCCACGGTGAAGGTCTTGCCTGAACCGGTCACACCCAATAGCGTCTGGTGCGCCAGGCCGTCTTCCAACCCCTCCTTGAGCCTGCGGATCGCTTCCGGTTGGTCGCCTGCGGGTTGGTAGGCGGAATGCAGTTTAAATTCTTTACTCATGAGCTGGGCTACCTGATTGGAGAAGATGAAAAAACGTCGGTCGGTCACAATGTCGACTTCCTCAGTATGGGAAGCGATCGGGTTGATTGCCAGCCACATGATACTGGATATAACCACAGCCTCAAGTTTGGTGTGCCGCAGTAGCATATCGCGATGCCCTTAGCCAGCGCGAAAATGCATCTTATCCCCAGCTGTCACCGCAGTGACATAAGAATGTCTTGAACGTTGACCGGAATTTACACAACTCGCCAGCGGCGCGATAAATGGCGCTTGATTTTAATTAACTTATTGATTTTTATTGCGTAGAGCAAAAAGCCGAGAATACCGTCAACCCGAGTAAAACCCGCGCCAGCTCTCGTCTGGATGAGTTTTTCTAATCCTCATACACACAGTTATCCACAGAAATGGTGGATAACTCCCACAAGAGCCCGGTGGTCCTGAGTTGGAGATAGCGACCCCGACTCACGGTATGGGGACGCAATCATTTTTTTAAAGTTTATTTTCTGACGGAATGATGATCCGGCGAGGCGAAAAAAGGCGCTTGAGTGTTGATTAACGTCAAAAAAAGCACTCAAAATCACCATGAAAAAGTTTTTTTCAAGATGATTTTTCCTATCAATTTTTAGCGTCTCTAGCCATTTTGTCGCCCATTAAACCCGAAGCGCGGCCAGGTTCAGATACTGTCCCAGATCTTGGCGCGGCTCAGGATGGGTCAAATGTGGAATTTCGCCCAGCATCGGCGCAGGAATGCACTGCTGGAGCGTCTGCAAATATTCCTGATGACGTTTCCCCGGAGGGGCGACATCATTGGCTATCCACCCCGCCAGCGTCAGCCCGGCCTGCTGCACGGCCTGCGCGGTCAGCATGGCGTGATTGATGCAACCCAGCTTGACGCCGACCACAAGAATGACCGGCAGTTGTTCTTCCACCACCCAGTCCGCATAGGTCTGCCGGCCGGAAAGCGGCGTGAACCACCCGCCGGCCCCTTCCACCAGCACCCACTCCGAACGTGCCGTCAACGCGTGTAAACCGGCGCTGAGGGCGTTAAACGCGATCGGACGTCCCTCTTCCGCGCTGATGATATGGGGCGACGTCGGCTCGGCGAAGGCCAGCGGATTGACTTCGTCATAGGCCAATGCCAGCCGACTGTTGGCTTGCAGCCACAGCGCATCCCGATTGCGCAGCCCTTCCGGCGTCATCTCGCAGCCGGAGGCCACCGGCTTATAGCCCGCGGTAAGATACCCGGCGCGTCCTGCCGCCTGTAATAGCGCGGCGCTGGCGACGGTTTTCCCCACGTCGGTGTCCGTGCCGGTCACGAACCAGCGCTCAGTCATGTTCAATCACTCCCAGAATTCGTTGATACGTCAGAGGGTAGCCCTGCGGCTCACGCGGATAGACTTCCGCCAGCGCCCGCAGTCGTTCCCGGTTGATCGCGCGCGAAGGCCGCCCCTCGTGCAGCCAGGTCGCGCCCACGCCTTTCAGCGAGCGCATCAGGCTCAGCACGTCGGGGAAATAGCAGGTCATCGGCGCGCTAACCAACCGATGGCGGTAGGGCTGACAGGCGGCTTCGATCTCCGGCACGGTCAAGAAGCGGTTGACCCGGCGCGAGCCATCCAGCTGCAACCATGCGTTCTCCAGCTCCGCCAGCGTACCTTGAGCCAGTGTGCAGAAGGCGACGGCCCCGCCGGGCCGCGTCACGCGGTATAGCTCGCCCAGTCCGCGAGACAGATCGTCGCACCACTGGATCGCCAGGTTGCTGAAGCTCAGATCCACACTGGCTGTCGGCAACGGCAGATGTTCGATATCGCCCAGCACATAGTGTGATGCCGACGCCCGCTGCCGCGCTTCCGCCAGCATCTGCGACGACAGATCCAGCGCGGTAACGCTTTTGCCCTGGGCCTGCCAGCGGCGGCTGAAATAGCCCGTTCCGCAGCCTGCATCCAGCAGTTCCTGTCCGGCGTGTTCGTCGAGCAACGACATCAGCCGCTCCCCGCTCTCTCGCTGCAACTCGGAAAAACGGTCGTAGTGCGTGGCGGCGCGGCCGAACGCCCGCGCAATCGCCTGCTTGTGAGGAGCCTCAGACGGCGTCATGCAACACCTCCAGCAGCCGGTCGATATCCTGCGGCGTATGACCCGCCGTCAGGGTGATGCGCAGACGAGAGGTGCCCGGCGGCACCGTCGGCGGTCGCATCGCGCCGACCCAGAGCCCTTGCTCTCGCAGCGTCTGAGACAGCGCCAGCGTCTGGTGATTGTCGCCGACGATCAGCGGTTGGATCGCGCTCTGGGAGGTTTGCAACTGATAAGCCAGCCCGGCGGCGCCGCGACGAAAGCGGGCGATGTTGTCCGCCAGTTTTTGTCGCAGATCGTCACCGTGGCGCACCACCTCCAGCGCCGCGCTCAATGCACAGGCCTGCGCAGGCGGCATAGAAGTGCTGTAGATAAGATGGCGAGCAAACTGGGTCAGATACTCCGCGACGTCGTGGCGACAGAGGACCGCCGCTCCGCTGGCGCCGAACGCCTTGCCAAAGGTGACGATCAACAGCTCAGGCTGGACGCCTTGAGTCCAGCAGCTGCCGCGCCCCTGTTCGCCCAGCACGCCAATGCCGTGAGCATCGTCGACCATCAGCCAGGCGCCGTGCCGACGACACGCCGCCTGGAGTGCCGACAGCGGCGCCGCATCGCCGTCCATACTGAAAATCCCTTCCGTCACCGCCAACGTCTGGCCGTCGCACGGCGCGCGCAACAGGCGTTCCAGCCCTTCCGGCTGATTATGCGGGAAACGGCGCAACGTGGCCGGGGACAAAGCGGACGCCTCCAAGAGCGATGCATGGCTGAGTTTGTCCGCCAGAATGCGATCTCCCGCGTCCGCCAGCGCGGCGATCACCGCCTGATTGGCGGCATAGCCGGAGATGAACAGCAGCGCGCGATCGTAGCCGAGCCAGTCCGCCAGCTGCCGCTCCAGCGCTTCGTGTGCGACGCTGTAGCCGGTGACATGTCCCGAACCGCCGCTGCCCACGCCGAAACGCTCGGCGCCCTGCTGCCATGCGCGCACGATGCTGGGATGCTGGCTGATGCCAAGATAGTCGTTGCTGGAAAAATTCAGATAGCCGCGACCGTTGGTCTCCAGCCAGCGCCCGCCGCCGCCTTCATTCACCTGACGCTGACGGTAGGCGCCCTCCTCGCGACGCTGCGCCAGCGCCCGTTCGATACGTTGCTGCCAGCCCATTTAGACCGCCGCGTTGTAGAACTGCTCGGTGTCGGCGTTCATCAGCTGCTCGGTCAGATGTTGCTGCTGTTGGTTGTCGCCGTACTCGGTGCTGGTCTGCTGCGGGTTGAGTCCCAGCTTGCGGAACAGCTGCAGATCTTTGTCTTCCTTCGGGTTCGGGGTCGTCAACAGCTTGCAGCCGTAGAAAATCGAGTTGGCCCCGGCCATAAAGCACATGGCCTGCGTCTGCTCGCTCATCTGTTCGCGCCCGGCGGACAGACGGACGTGCGACGTCGGCATCATGATGCGGGCGATGGCGATGGTACGCACGAAATCGAACGGATCGACGTCCTCGTTTTCGGCCAGCGGCGTACCTTTGACCTTGACCAGCATGTTGATCGGCACGCTCTCCGGCGGCGTCGGCAGATTGGCCAGCTGCACCAGCAGACCGGCGCGGTCGCGCACCGTTTCGCCCAGACCGATGATCCCGCCGGAACAGACTTTGATCCCCGCTTCGCGCACTTTGCCGAGCGTATCCAGACGTTCCTGATAAGTGCGGGNGGTGATGATGCTGCCGTAGAATTCCGGCGAGGTATCGAGGTTATGGTTGTAGAAATCCAGCCCCGCTTCCGCCAGTCTCTCCGCCTGATCGCCCTGTAGCGTCCCCAACGTCATGCAGGTTTCCATTCCCAGCGCTTTCACGCCGCGCACCATCTCTTCGAGATAGGGCATGTCGCGCTCATGCGGGTTTTTCCAGGCGGCGCCCATACAGAAACGGGTCGAGCCTGCGGCCTTGGCCTGACGGGCGGAGGTCATTACCTGCTCAACCTGCATCAGACGCTCGGTTTCGATGCCGGTACGATAACGGGAACTCTGGGGGCAATATTTGCAGTCTTCGGGGCAGGCGCCGGTCTTGATAGACAGCAGCGTGCTGACCTGAACCTGGCGCGGATCGAAATGCTGCCGGTGAACGGTCTGCGCCTCATACATCAGCTCCAGAAAGGGCTTATTAAACAGGTCTTGCGCCTGTTCCAACGTCCATTGAACTCGTTCTGACATCACTACAACTCCGGGTGAAAAAGATTTCGTCAGTGTAATTTATGGGGATATACTGTCAACCAAATTGAATTAGATTTAGTTGACAAGTTATGATCACTCCAGACGATCTCCAGTTTGACCAACGCCATATCTGGCATCCGTATACGTCCATGACCCAGCCACTGCCCTGCTATCCGGTCAGCGCCGCACACGGCGTGGAGCTGCAGCTGGAAGACGGCCGCAAGCTGGTAGACGGCATGTCCTCCTGGTGGGCCGCGATCCACGGCTATCACCATCCCCGCATCAATCAGGCCGTCACGGAACAGCTGGGCCAGATGTCCCACGTCATGTTCGGGGGCATCACCCATGCGCCCGCCATCGCGTTGTGCCGACGGCTGGTGGCGATGACGCCGGATGCGCTGGAGTGCGTTTTTCTGGCGGATTCCGGATCGGTGGCGGTCGAGGTCGCCATGAAGATGGCGTTGCAGTATTGGCAGGCGCAGGGACAGTCGCGTCGTCAGTTTGTGACGCTGCGTCATGGCTATCACGGCGATACCCTGGGGGCGATGTCGGTGTGCGATCCGCAGAATTCGATGCACAGCCTCTATCAGGGGTATTTACCGCCGCATCTGTTCGCGGATGCGCCGCAGTGTCGCTTTGGCGAAACGTGGCGGGAAGAAGACGGCGATTCGCTGACGGCGATCGTTGAACAGCATGCGGAGAGCATCGCGGCCGTGATTCTGGAGCCGATCGTGCAGGGCGCTGGCGGCATGCGCTTCTATCATCCCCAGTATCTGCGCCGGGTGCGACAGCTGTGCGACCAGTACGGCATCCCGCTCATCGCCGATGAGATCGCCACCGGCTTCGGCCGCACCGGCAAACTGTTCGCCTGCGAACATGCAGGCATCACGCCGGATATTCTGTGCCTCGGTAAAGCCCTCACCGGCGGCTATATGACGCTGTCCGCGACGCTCGCCACCCGACACATCGCCAACACCATCAGCGACGGCGAGGCGGGCTGCTTTATGCACGGACCCACCTTTATGGGGAACCCGCTCGCCTGTGCGGCCGCCAACGCCAGCCTGGCGCTGTTGGAAGAGGGACATTGGTCGTCTCAGGTCGCGGCGATTGAAGCGCAGCTGCGCGCTGAGTTATTGCCTCTGGCCGCCTCTCCGCGCGTTGCTGATGTCCGTGTTTTGGGCGCCATCGGCGTGGTGGAGACCGTCGCGCCGGTGAATATGGCGCGGCTGCAACGCTTTTTTGTTAACAAAGGTGTCTGGATACGGCCATTTGGCAAACTGATCTACCTCATGCCGCCGTATATTATTTCAGCGGAATCCTTATCCCGACTCACGAATGCGATCGCCGAAGCCTTGTCGCAGAGTGAATTGTTCGACAAAACCCCGGTTTAGCGACGAAAACGCCTTGGTTTCCCAATGGGGGAAACGGTGCTGCGCAACCCGTAGCACCGGCTTTCGGTTAGCGCTATCATAAATTCCCCCAGATAATCAGGAATCCTTCCATGCGTAATACGATCACACTCTGCTGGCAGTATTTACGCGCTTTCGTATTGATTTACCTGTGCCTTTACGCAGGCAATACGATATCCGCGTTACTGCCTATCACCATCCCCGGCAGCATCATTGGCATGCTGATCCTTTTCGCCCTGCTCTCTTCGCAAATCCTTCCCGCCGACTGGGTCCGACCCGGTTGTCACGTGCTGATCCGCTATATGGCATTGCTGTTCGTCCCTATCGGCGTCGGCGTGATGAGCTATTTCGATCTATTGCGCAGCCAGTTTGGTCCCATCGTCGTCTCCTGCCTGATCAGCACGCTGATAGTGATGGTGGTTGTTGGGTACTGCACCCAGATCATGCACAGGGAAAGGACGCTGCCGGGAACCCCGCGGGCAGCTAAGGAAAAAGAGCAATGCTGACCTATTTATGGTGGTCCTTGCCGCTGACGCTGCTGGTGTTCTTCGGCGCGCGTCGGGTGGCGATTAAACTGAACATGCCGCTGCTCAATCCGCTGCTGGTGTCCATGCTCATCATTATTCCCGTCCTGCTGCTGCTACGCATTCCTTATGAACACTATTTCAAAGGCAGCGAAGTGCTGAACAACCTGTTGCAGCCCGCCGTGGTCGCGCTGGCGTTCCCACTTTATGAGCAGATTCATCAAATTCGCGCCCGGTGGAAATCCATTATTACCGTCTGCTTTGTCGGCAGCCTGACCGCGATCGTCAGCGGCACGCTGGTGGCGCTGTGGCTGGGCGCGACGCCGGAAATCGCCGCGTCGGTCCTGCCGAAGTCCGTCACCACCCCCATCGCGATGGCGGTCGCCAGCTCGATAGGCGGCATTCCCGCCATTAGCGCCGTCTGCGTGATTTTCGTCGGGATCCTCGGCGCGGTAATGGGACACAGCCTGCTCAATCGGCTCAAGATTACGGTGAAGTCGGCGCGCGGACTCTCGATGGGCACCGCGTCCCACGCCCTGGGCACCGCCCGCTGCGCGGAAGTCGACTTTCAGGAAGGCGCGTTCAGTTCGCTGGCATTGGTGATCTGCGGCATTATGACGTCGCTGCTCGCCCCGTTCGTCTTCCCGCTGCTGTTGCTGATGGCGCACTAAAGACAGGAGCGCTCTCCGGCTGGTGCGGATGAGCGCTCACGCGAGTCATATTTTGATTAATATTGTCACTCAGCTTTTCATTCCGTTTCATGTCATTGTGCTAAAGATCACATTTATGCGATTCAACTTCGGCTGTCCGCTATGCTTGAAAAAAGAAGAATGAAAAGGGGGACGTAGATGCAATCACGGTTTCACGCCGCACTCAGTCAGTTGCCCGACGCGATGCAGGCGGTGCTCACGCCGATGCTTAATCGGGGAGATTTCGCCGCATGGCTGTCCGCCGCGGACGTTGGACGTCTCCGCCTCGCCGGTCAAGTTGATGAAACACAGCTCGCGCTGATGCTGCTTCCGTTGGCGGCGGCCTGCGCCCACGCGCCGATCTCGCATTTTCAGGTCGGCGCGGTCGCGCAGGGCGCCAGCGGCAACCTCTATTTCGGCGCCAATATGGAATTTCCCGGCATGCCGCTGCAACAAAGCGTCCATGCAGAGCAAAGCGCTATCACCCATGCCTGGCTCCGTCACGAGCGGGCACTGCGCACGCTGACCGTCAACTATTCGCCCTGCGGCCACTGCCGTCAGTTCATCAACGAACTGAACTCCGCGGCGACGCTGAGTATCAGCCTGCCCGAACGCTCGCCTCAGCCTCTTTCTCACTATCTGCCCGACGCCTTCGGCCCGCGAGATTTGAATGTCGCCACGCTGCTGATGGACCAGGTACATCACGGGTTAAGATTGTATAGCGAAGACACGTTAGTACAGGCCGCGCTGGCGGCGGCCAACCGCAGCCATGCGCCGTATACGGAGGCCTACAGCGGCATCGCCCTGCAGACGTACTCGGGCGCGATCTACACCGGCTGCTACGCTGAAAATGCGGCCTTCAACCCCAGCCTGCCGCCGCTACAGGCGGCGCTGAACCTGATGAATCTGTCAGGGGAAAAAACCGCAGATTTGCGTCATGCGGTGCTGGTCGAACGTCAACAGGCCGTCATCAGTCAGTGGAGCGCCACGCAGGCCATGTTAGGGGCTTTGAGAGATGTTGATTTACGGTACGTTGTTATTACGTGATTGTTGCCCAAGGCCAAACAGGGTGTGACCTTGCTCACTTTTTAGTTGAATGCAAGTCATATGTAATTATTTTAATTAACATTGCCTGTACATATTCAGTGGGTTCTTTAAGATTTTAAAGACACTTCATTTCGTTGCTGCACCTGAACCCATTTCTGTTACCCCTAAAAAAAAGAGCTAAAAGTCATGGAATTAGAATACGAAAGTAAACGCCCTCTCTACATACCTTATGCTGGACCCATCCTTCTCGAATTTCCGCTACTGAACAAAGGCAGCGCCTTTACCGAAGAAGAACGATCCCATTTCAACCTGACCGGCCTGCTGCCGGAAGCGGTCGAAACCATTGAAGAACAGGCCGAACGCGCCTGGCGTCAATACGAAGGCTTCAAAAACGACATCGAAAAGCATGTTTATCTGCGCAACATTCAGGATACCAACGAGACGCTGTTCTACCGACTGCTGCAGGGTCACCTGAGTGAGATGATGCCGATTATCTACACCCCAACCGTCGGCGAAGCCTGCGAACATTTCTCCGATATCTACCGTCGCGCGCGCGGCCTGTTCATCTCTTACCCGAACCGTGAGCATATCGACGATATGCTTCAGAATGCCACGAAACAGAACGTGAAAGTCATCGTAGTGACCGATGGCGAACGTATTCTGGGTCTGGGCGATCAGGGTATCGGCGGCATGGGGATTCCTATCGGTAAGCTGTCGCTGTACACCGCCTGCGGCGGCATCAGCCCGGCCTACACGCTGCCGGTCGTGCTGGATGCCGGCACCAACAACCAGCAGTTGCTGAACGATCCGCTCTACATGGGCTGGCGTCATCCGCGTATTTCCGGCGACGAGTACTACGCCTTTGTGGACGAATTCATTCAGGCGGTAAAACGCCGCTGGCCGAACGTCCTGCTGCAGTTTGAAGACTTTGCGCAGGGCAACGCCATGCCGTTGCTGAAACGCTACCGGGATGAAATCTGCAGCTTCAACGATGATATTCAGGGCACCGCCGCCGTGGCGCTGGGCAGCCTGATTGCCGCCAGCCGTGCCGCCGGCAGCCAGCTGCGCGACCAGACCGTGGCCTTCCTCGGCGCTGGCTCCGCCGGTTGCGGCATCGCAGAGCAGATTATCGCCCAGATGGTGGCCGAGGGCCTGACCGATGAAGAAGCGCGGTCACGCGTCTTCATGGTCGACCGTTTCGGCCTGCTGACCGATAAACTGCCTAACCTGCTCAACTTCCAAAGTCCGCTGGTGCAGAAGAGCGAGAAAATCGCGCATTGGGATGTCAGCAGCGACGCGATTTCTCTGCTGGAAGTGATGCAAAACGCCAAGCCGACCGTGCTGATCGGAGTCTCTGGCCAGCCGGGGCTGTTCACGGAAGAGATCATCCGTGAGATGAACAGCAACTGCGCGCGTCCTATCGTTATGCCGCTCTCCAACCCGACCTCGCGCGTGGAAGCCCGACCGGAAGATATCTTCAACTGGACCGACGGTACGGCGCTGGTCGCGACCGGCAGCCCGTTCGCTCCCGTCACGCATAAAGGCGAGATCTACCCGATCGCCCAGTGCAACAACTCCTATATCTTCCCGGGCATCGGTCTCGGCGTGCTGGCAAGCGGCGCGCGTCGCATCACCGACGGTATGCTGATGGCAGCCAGTCGCGCGCTGGCCGACTGTTCACCGTTGGCGAACGAAGGCAAAGGCGGCCTGCTGCCGGAGATCGAGAAAATTCAGGAAGTGTCGCATCACATTGCGCTGGAAGTCGCCAAGATGGCGCAAGAAGACGGCGTAGCGGAAGTGACCTCCGAAGAAGCGCTGATCAAGGCGATCGAGCACAACTTCTGGCACCCACAGTACCGCACGTACAAACGTACCTCGTTCTAATCTCACCTTGTCCGCGCCGCATTCGCCGCGCGGACGCCAGACACAAAGACGCCGCGTCATGTTCGACGCGGCGTCTTTTTTTCAACGTACAAGTCCGGTGCAGACCGTTGAATGCCGTGACTACGACTTCAGTTTCGGATCCAACGCGTCACGCAAACCGTCGCCCAGCAGGTTGAATGCCAGCACCGTCAGAAAGATCGCCAGGCTGGGGAAAATCGCCACGTGCGGCGCCAGTACCATATCCGACCGCGCCTCGTTAAGCATCGCCCCCCACTCCGGCATCGGCGGCTGCGCGCCCAGCCCCAGAAACGACAGGCTCGCGGCGGCGATGATCGACATCCCGATACGCATGGTGAAATACACGACGATGGACGACACGGTGCCGGGCAGAATATGGCGCAGTACGATAGTCCAATCGGACGCCCCGATGCTGCGCGCCGACTCAATGAACGTCTGGTGTTTTAACACCAGCGTGTTGCTGCGTACCAGACGGGCAAAGGCCGGAATGCTGAATATCGCGACCGCCACCACCACGTTCGCCATGCCGCTGCCCATGATCGCCACGACGGCAATCGCCAGCAGGATCCCTGGGAAAGCGAACAACACATCGCAGATACGCATGATGAGGCGGTCCCACACGCCTTCGTAGTACCCCGCCAGCAACCCCAGCGCCGTGCCGATCGCCATCCCGACCAGGACGGAACAGACGCCGGACACCAGCGAGATCCGCGCGCCCAGCAGTATCCGGCTGAAAATATCCCGCCCCAGCGAATCGACGCCCAGCCAGTGCAGCGCCGACGGCCCTTCGTTCAACCGGTCGTAGTCAAAGTAATTTTCCGCGTCAAACGGCGCCAGATATGGGGCGAACACCGCCACCAGCACCAGCAGCACGACAAACAGGCCGGCGACCAGCGCCACCCGCTGTTGACAGAAGCGCCGCCAAAATTCCCGCAGCGGCGTCCGGTTTTTCCCCACCGTCGCCGTCGGCATGGCCGCTATCACGGCGTTGCGTCGCCAGTTTTTCATTCTGTCCCTCACTGATAACGAATGGCCGGATTGATGGCCGCATACAGCATATCCACCAATAGGTTGATAAGAATAAACTCCAGCGAAAACAGCAGCACTTCCGCCTGAATCACGGGGTAGTCGCGCATCTCCACGGCGTCCACCAATAATCGGCCCAGTCCCGGCCAGTTGAAGACCTTTTCAACCACAATGGAGCCGCCCAGCAGGAAGCCGAACTGTAGACCCATCATCGTCACGACGGGGATCAGCGCATTGCGCAATCCGTGTTTAACGATGACCAGCGACTCCCGCACCCCTTTGGCGCGGGCGGTGCGCATATAGTCTTCCTGCATCACCTCGACGAAGGACGCGCGGGTAAAACGGGCCATCACCGCCGCCACGGCCGCGCCCAGCGTGATGGAGGGCAGGATATAGTGCCGCCAGCTGTCGGCCCCGACGGTCGGCAGCCAGCCGAGTTGGACCGAGAAAACCTGCATCAATAACATGCCCAGCGCGAAAGCCGGAAAAGAGAGTCCCGATACCGCCAGCGTCATGCCGACCCGGTCCGGCCAGCGATTGCGCCACACGGCGGAAACCATACCCATGCTCATGCCAAATAGCGTCGCCCAGGCCATGCTGCATACCGTCAGCCAAAATGTCGGCATGAAGCGGGTGGCGATCTCTTCCGTGACCGGCCGTTTGGACACCATCGAGTGGCCGAAATCCCCCTGCAGCACATTAGCCAGAAAATGCAAAAACTGCTGCGGCAGCGGTCGATCCAGCCCCAGCTCCTGGCGCACCATCTGCACCACTTCGGCATCCGCATCCTGTCCGGCCACCAGACGCGCGGGATCGCCCGGCAGCAGGTGAACAAACAGAAACACCAGCACCATGACGATGAATAAGGTCGGGATGAGTCCCAGTAAACGTTTGAGAAAATAATTCAGCATTGACGCCTTTCCACATACGGTGTTTCGCCGCCCGACCGATACGCCGGACGGAAAAGCCGCCGGTCTGAAGCCGGCGGCGCAGGTTGATTACTCAGTCAGGTCGGCGTTATCAAAACTGAACGAGGTGTCCGGCATCATGTAGAAGCCGGTCAGTTTCTTGCTATTGGCTGACACCAGTTTTTCCGTTACCAGGAACGCCCAGGGCGCATCGGCCCAGATTTTGTCCTGCGCGTCGGCATAGAGTTTCTGCTTCTCGGCGCGATCTGTCGTTTTCAACGCGTTGGTCAGATCGGCATCTACCGCCGGGTTGCTGTAGAACGCGGTGTTAAACTGCGCGGGCGGCCAGGCGGCGGTCGAGAACAGTGGGCTCAGCGCCCAGTCGGCCTCGCCGGTGGAAGCGGACCAACCGGTGTAGAACATCCTGACCCCGCTCTCTTTCACCCCTTTGCCCTCCACTTCCGCGGCGCGCTGTCCGGCGTCCATCGCGGTCACCTGTACCTTGATGCCCACCTGCGCCAGCTGCTGCTGAGTGAACTGCAATACCTTCTGCGCCGTGCTGTGGTTATGCGACGACCACAGCGTGGTGGTGAACCCGTTGGGATAACCGGCTTCTTTGAGCAGCTCACGCGCCTTGGCCGGATCGTACGGCCACGGCTTGTACTGCACCGCATAGTCGATGCCGGCGGGCAGCGGTCCCTCGGACGGCACCGCATAGCCCGAAAACGCGACCTTGATTAACGCATTCTTGTTGATGGCGTAGTTGATCGCCTGACGAACTTTGGGATTGTCGAACGGCTTTTGCGTCACATTAAAGCTGATGTAGCGATGCAGGATCGACGGCGACGCCACCAGCGAGATGTCCTTGTCTTTTTCCAGCAGCTTGGCCTGCTCGAAGGGGATCGGATAGGCGAACTGCGCCTCGCCGGTCTGCAACAGCGCCGCGCGCGTATTGTTATCGACGATGGGACGCCATGTGATGCTGTCCAACTTCGGCAGACCGGACTGCCAGTATCCGGCGAATTTTTCCACCTTCACAAAGTCGGTCTGATTCCAGGTCACAAAGCGGTAGGGCCCCGTCCCAACCGGGTGGAAGCCGATCTCTTTGCCGTACTGCTTCAGCGCCGCGGGCGAGATGATGACCGCCGCAGGATGCGCCAGATTGTTGACGAACGCGGAGAACGGCGTTTTCAGCGTGATTTTCACCGTCAGCGGATCGACCACTTCAGTGCTGGCGATACTCTTGAACAGGTTGTAACGCTTCAGGTGGTTGTCCGGATTACTGGCGCGATCGAAGTTGACCTTCACCGCTTCGGCGTTGAAGTCGCTACCGTCATGGAATTTCACGCCCGGTCGCAGTTTGATGGTATACACCTTGCCATCGGGGCTGGCCTGATAGCTCTCCGCCAGCACGTTGGTCAGCTTCATCTCCTTATCAAAGCCGAACAGCCCCTGATAGAACGACTTGGCCACCGTCTGAGACAGCGTGTCGTTAGCGTCGTAAGGATCGAGCGTCGTGAAGTTGGAGGCGACGGCGATGACTGCGTCCTTCGCCGCCCATACCGGCGCGGCGGTCATTGAAGCAGCGATGCCCGCGGCCAACAGCCAGCGATGCGTCTTAACTGTTTTCATGTTGTGCATTCTCCTTGTGTTCCCTATCAGTAGGCGCCGGCGATGCGGTGGCGGGCGACGAAGTGCCGCTCTCCCACCTGCACCAGCGGCGCCGTCGCGGGCTCATCGCCCAATGCCCGGATCGGGCTGGGTATTTCATCAATCTGTAGCATCCGTTCCTGATGACGTCGGGCAGGATCGGGGCTGGGCACCGCCGCCATCAGCTTGCGCGTGTAGGGGTGCTGCGGGTTTTCGAAAACGTCCTGACGCGTGCCAATCTCGACAGTTTGTCCCATATACATCACCGCCACACGATGGCTGATGCGTTCTACCACGGCCATGTCGTGGGAAATAAACAAAAATGCGGTACCGAATTCACGCTGAATATCCATCATCAAATTGACGATCTGCGCCTGAATGGACACATCCAACGCCGAAACGGACTCGTCCGCGATCACCACCTTAGGATTGAGCGCCAGCGCCCGTGCGATGCAGATACGCTGGCGCTGACCGCCGGAAAACTCGTGGGGATAGCGCTGCGCATGTTCCGCCGACAGCCCCACGCGCTCCAGCAACGCGGCGACGCGCTGCTCCGCCTCCGCCCGATGGGCGACCTTGTGCACCAATAGCGGCTCCATGATGGAATACCCCACCGTCTGACGGGGGTCCAGCGATGCGTACGGGTCCTGAAAGATAAACTGAATGTCTCGCCGCAGATGCTGCAACGTGGCCCCTTTCAGCTGGTTAATACGCCGTCCACTAAAGGTAATCACGCCATCCTGACTGTCGACCAGCCGCAGCAGCGAGCGGCCGGTGGTGGATTTGCCGCAACCGGACTCGCCCACCAATGCCAGCGTTTCGCCCGGATAAAGGTCGAAGCTGACATGTTCTACCGCATGAACCTGACGGGTGATGCGGTTCAAGATCCCTGAACGAAGGGGGAATCGCGTCACCAGATTCTCAACTTGCAGGACCGGCGCCGCGCCAGCGGGAATGGTGTCCTGCGGAACCGCGGCAACTTCCTGCGAGTGGCCCGGCAAATCGAAAGGCAGAGGGAAAGGGTGTCCGCTCATGGCGCCCAGGCGCGGAACGGCGGCCAGCAAGGCCTGCGTGTAAGGCTCCTGCGGCGCGGAGAACAAAGGCGCGACAGCGCCGGATTCGACGCAGACGCCACGGTGCATGACCAGCACCCGGTCCGCCATCTCGGCCACCACGCCCATATCGTGAGTGATGAAGATCACCCCCATTTCCATCTCGCGCTGCAGCGAACGAATTAACGCGAGAATTTGCGCTTGAATGGTCACATCCAGCGCCGTCGTCGGCTCATCCGCAATCAATAGCTTCGGGCGGCAAGAGAGCGCCATCGCAATCATCACGCGCTGGCGCATGCCGCCAGAGAGCTGATGCGGATAGCGCTTCAGAACGTTGGCGGCTTCCGGGATCCGCACCCGCTCCAGCATTTGCAGGGCCTCACGTCGGGCGCTGGCATGGTCCAGCCCCTGATGCAGACGTACCGACTCGGCGATTTGTTCGCCGACGGGAAAGACCGGATTCAGGGACGTCATGGGTTCCTGAAAAATCATCGCCATATCCGCGCCGCGAATATGCCGCATCTGGGACTGGGGGATTTGACGAAGGTCGACGACCTGCCCGCCGCGACGGCGGAACAGCAGTTCGCCGCCGGAGAATGCGCCGCCCGCCTGCTCGATCAGGCGCATTAACGCCAGTGACGTGACCGACTTGCCGGAGCCGGACTCCCCGACGATCGCCAGCGTCTCGCCGCGATCGATGGTGAAAGATAAGTCTTGAACCGCATCGACCCGATGCTGATGTTGCATGAAATTAACGCCCAGCCCGCGAACGTCGAGTACGCGGTGTGGGGGCAGCGTCCCTGCGCTGCCTGCCTCGGAGGTAGGTGATAGATCTATCTGAGACGACAGTGTCATGTACGGTGAATCTCCCATAAAACTCGCTTCCCGCCGCTGTCGTTACGGGATCCTCATCGGTTTTCGACTATATTTAGCGCTGGCGTCAATGTAAAGCACAAATCATTCGCCGAGTTGATAAAAAGATCTTTTATAACAAAAAGTTACTACACATGCTCTCGCGCTATAAGGCCAAAGAAGCCCCCTTGTTCACATTTTCAACCTGCGGCGCGGCGCGCACTCATCCACCGCGTTCTCCCCTCAGGCGTTCTCTGACATAATGATGGCATAGGAACCCTGTTTTCGCCTGCGATCCTGCCTGCGGCGCAACCCTTTGTGGAGTATTCATGAACACATCCGGCCTTATTTCCCTCGACCAAGCGCTACAGCGCATGCTGGCGCTCATTACGCCGATCGCGGATACCGAGACGGTCTCGATTTATCAGGCCGATGGCCGCATCGCGGCAACGCCGCTGACCTCCCCGATCAACGTCCCCCACTTCGACAACTCCGCGATGGACGGCTATGCCGTGCGCGGCGATGAGGACTTCAGCCACCCGCTGCCGGTAGCAGGAAAAGCCTTCGCGGGCGCGCCGTTCGAGGGCGACTGGCCCGCCGGCAGCTGTATTCGGATTATGACCGGCGCCCCCCTTCCTTCGGGCGCGACCGCCGTTGTGATGCAGGAACACACGGAGGTGTCCGACACCGGCGTACGGTTTATGCATCCGATCACGCCGGGGCAAAATATTCGCCGCGCCGGGGAAGATATTCGCGAAAATGAGCCGGTTCTGAGCCCAGGTACGCGGCTTGGAACGGCCGAACTGCCGCTGCTGGCTTCTCTCGGCATCGCGGAAGTGAACGCCTATCGCCGACTACGCGTCGCCGTGTTTTCGACCGGCGACGAGCTACAGCCCGTAGGACAACCGTTGCAGCCGGGGCAAATTTACGATACCAACCGCTTCGCGGTGCGATTGATGCTGGAACAGTTGGGTTATGACGTGATCGACCTCGGCATTATCCCAGACGACCCGGCGGCACTGCGTCAGGCCTTTACCGACGCCGATGCCTGCGCGGACGTCATCGTCAGCAGCGGCGGCGTCTCCGTCGGAGAGGCTGACTACACCAAGTCGATGCTTGATGAGCTAGGCGACATCCATTTCTGGAAGCTGGCGATCAAGCCGGGTAAACCCTTTGCCTTCGGCAAGCTCCCCCACGCCTGGTTTTGCGGTCTGCCGGGGAATCCGGTCTCTGCCGCCGTGACGTTTTATCAGTTGGTGCAACCGCTACTGGCGAAGCTATACGGCTATTCGCAATGGCGATTGCCGGCCCGTATGCGGGTCAAAACCTCGACTCCGCTGAAAAAGACCCCCGGTCGACTCGATTTCCAGCGCGGTATTTTCTCGCGTAACGCGGACGGCGACATCGAGGTACGCAGCACCGGTCATCAGGGTTCGCATGTGTTCAGCTCATTCAGTCAGGGAAACTGCTTTATCGTGCTCGACGCCGAGCGCGGCCATGTCGCCGCCGGCGAGTGGGTGGAGATTGAGCCGTTCAGCCCTCTTCTGGGAGGGGCATGATGGCGACGCTGACGGATGCCGAAGCGCTGCGCTACAACCGGCAGATTGTCCTGCGCGGCTTTGACTTCGACGGCCAGGAGGCGCTGAAAGACGCCCGCGTGCTCGTCGTTGGTCTCGGGGGGCTGGGCTGTGCGGCGGCGCAATATTTGGCCGCTGCGGGCGTGGGGCACCTGACGTTGCTCGACTTCGATACCGTCTCGCTCTCGAACCTGCAACGGCAGATTCTGCATCGCGACGACCGAATCGGTATGGCGAAAGTCGCCTCTGCCGCCGTCGAGCTACACGACATCAATCCACACATCGCGGTGGAGCCGGTGGACGCCCGCCTGGACGACCCCGCGCTACAGGAGCGCATCGCCACACACGACGTCGTCGTCGACTGCACCGATAACCTGACCACCCGCAACCAGCTCAACAGACTCTGTTTCGGGCTGAAAAAGCCGCTCGTCTCCGGCGCGGCCATTCGTATGGAAGGACAGCTCGCCGTCTTCACCTACCAGCCGGAAGCCCCCTGCTATCAATGCCTCAGTCGGTTATTCGGCGACAACGCGCCCACCTGTGTGGAAAGCGGCGTCATGGCCCCGCTGGTCGGTATTGTCGGCTCTCTTCAGGCGATGGAGACCCTGAAATTACTGACCCACTTCGGCACCCTCAACACGGGAAAGTTGATCATGGTAGATGCCATGACGCTACAGTTCCGCGAACTGGCCCTACCCAAAGATCCATCCTGCGAGGTGTGCGGCAGCCCGTCTTCCTCTTTTCCCCGTTGATCCACAAAATTTCGCCGTGGCGCCCTCACAGGGTGCACACATCTTCTATCATTAGTCAGGTATCTATCCCACGGCCGCTGACCCGCATCGCAACCCCTATTCAGCGGCGCCAGAGAGATCAAGGGAACTCGTCCCTTGCAGAGAGGAATGACCTATGAGTAATGCATTTCTTGAGGCCATCAAGGCCCGTCGCTCCATTTACGCGCTCGGCCCTACGCTTCCCTTGTCGGAAGATCAGGTCACGCACATCATCATGGACGCCGTCAAACTTAGCCCATCCGCCTTCAACTCGCAGACCTCGCGGGTCGTGATTCTGTTTGGCGAGCAGCATCGAAACGTCTGGGACATCACCCGACGACAGTTGCAAAAGATTGTGCCCGCCGAGTCTTTTGAGCCAACCGAAAAAAAATTGGCCTCGTTCGCCGCAGGCGCCGGAACGGTTCTGTTTTTCGAAGACACCGAGGTGGTGAAAGCGTTGCAGAAGAAGTTCGCCACCTACGCGGACAACTTCCCGGTCTGGTCTGAACACTCGACCGGCATTGCGCAATTTGCCGTGTGGTCGGCGCTGGCGCAGGAACACATCGGCGCATCGCTGCAACACTACAACCCGTTGATCGACGACGATATCAAAACCGCTTGGTCCCTGCCGGAGAGCTGGCACCTGCGAGCTGAGATGCCTTTCGGCGCTATCGAACAGCCCGCGGGCGACAAAACGTTTATCCCGGATGACCATCGTTTCCGTATCTTTAAGTAACGGTTCTGCGCGCCGCGGGCGTTCACGCCCGCGGCCCTTTTCAACGCCGCCATCCCAATGTTTCCCTTTTCTCCTTCCCATCGTCGGCAGAACGTCACCGAAAACCCTCCGATTGTGTTGTTTATGAGGGGGGACTAGTATCAACACGTTCATTTCGAACATCCTGCGTATACAAAGCCTGTGCGCGTTCTGATTTTCATTGACTGAAACAGAGAGGCAGACACATGAGTAAGATCGCTGTAGTTTATTTTTCCGGCTACGGTCACACCAAGCTTGTTGCTGAAGTGGTGGCGGAAAGCGCCGGAGCGACGTTGATTCCGATCGACAACAACGGGGAAATCGAAGAGGCGGACTGGCAGACGCTGGCTAATGCCGACGGTATCATTTTCGGCACCCCCACCTATATGGGGTCGGTCGCCTGGCAGTTTAAGAAATTTGCGGATGCGTCATCCAAAGTGTGGGCTGAACGCGGCTGGCAGAACAAAGTGTTTGGCGGCATCACCAATAGCGCCAGCCTGAACGGCGACAAGGAAGTCACCCTGATTTATCTGCAAACGCTGGCCGCGCAGCACGGCGGCATTTGGGTCAGTCTGGGACTACTGCCTGCTAATACGCAAGCATCGACTCGCAGCGACGTCAATCATCTCGGCGGCTCAGTCGGCGTGCTGGTGCAGTCTCCTGCGGACGCGGGTGCGGACGCCATCCCGACGGGCGATTTGGAAACCGCCAAACTGTATGGCGCTCGAGTGGCGGACATCACCCGCCGCCTCCACGGCTAGTCACACCTTCAATCGTTAACAGGGACTCCCGCTCGACGGCAGTCCCTGTTTTTTTGGGCGGCGCGTCACTTCGGTGACGACGGCGTCGGCCCCGCGTCAGGCGTCGGGGCAAATACCCGCACCGCGCTTCGGCGAATACGGAATCTCGCGGGCGTGGTGCCGACAATCTCTCCGTCGGCATTGATATCGTGTGGCCGCGACGTCTGCAACGTCAGCGCGGTGGTCGAAAAAGCGCGGACCTTACGCCAGCGGCCATGGGTGCCGCGGCGGAGAAACGGGATCAGCGCAATCATCTCCCACCAGTGGTCGATTTCGAGACTGTAGACATCGAACAGCCCATCGTCCGGTCTGGCGCTTTGCTCCACCGTCATCCCCCCGCCGTAAAAACGCCCATTGCCGACGGACACCTGCACGGTTTTGACCCGTTCGCGCTGACCGTCGTGGTCGATCTCCACCGTAAACGGCCGGCTCTGTTTCAAGAGTCGAATGGCCGCCAGCGCATAGCCCACCGTTCCCCAGCGTTTTTTCGATTTGGCCGACAGTCCGCGCGCCATTGCGGCGGAAAAGCCAATGCTGGAGACGTTGAAGAAAGGATGACCGTTCACCTCGCCCAGATCGATGGCGCGCACCGCGCCGCGGGCGATAACCTCCACGGCCTGCTTGATATCGCGCGGGATCCCTAACGTTCTCGCCAGATCGTTCGCCGTTCCCAACGGCAGAATTCCCAGCGGCAGACCGGTTTCCATCAGCGCGTTAGCCGTCGAGTTCAGGGTCCCGTCGCCGCCCCCGACAATGACCATATCCACATGACCGGCATGCGTGCGAATGACATCCCAGTAACGGCTGTGCTTGTCCATTTTCGGGATAACGGGATCGATGTGTTCATCGCGCAGCCATTGAGCAATAGCGTCGATTGAGGTATCGCCATTGCGGGCCTTTCGATTAATTAACAATAGCGCGCGGAAGCGGTAGGTATCCGACATCTCTTGGGTATTCACCATAAGGCCTCTCTGACCCGCCACAGGGGAAAAAACTCGCAAAGTTAACCACAGTAAAAATCGCCGGTACAGGCTTTAGTCGGTGGTGAAAGGGATAATAGACAAAACATTACATTCACTGACGCGGCGGCGACGCCGTAAAAGCAAAAAAACGCGCGCTTCCTGAGAATAAAACAGTGAAGCGACCGGTGAAATAATGACGAAGGCGGTAATAATCCTTATCACCTTGAGGGAAATAGCCGATGTGTGTCGTGGATTGAAGTGAACGTGGCGCCATCAACGCCACGTCTGATAAAAGATAATTGGATTAGCGGACCCTTTATTTATGCATCCGATTTGGTCTGCACCCAGAATGCGTGAATCAGGCCTGGAATATAACCCAGCAGCGTCAGAATAATGTTAATGATGAAAGCCCAACCCAGCCCTTTGCCTAACAGCACGCCCAGCGGGGGTAAAATAATCGTAAAAACAATTCTCCAGAATCCCATACGCTTTCTCCATTCGAGGATAGTCAAGGTAACCATAGTCGCACGGCGTTAATATGCCAATTGTCGGTAAATCTAAGACCGGGTTATTTCAATCTGCTCAATATTGATCCCACCCGGGTTATTGACTGCCCCTTTCAAACTGGGTCGCAGTCGAACTCCTCACTGACACGTTCCCCCCCCTTTGCGCAGAGTCCGAAGCTAATCACTCCGGCTGTGATAATCGCTTAAATAGAGGTGGGGATGAAAGTCGCAAATACAATCCTGTCGATGAAACACCGCCGTAAACAATCAATTTTACTAAACATTTACTTTTGGCATTGATAAAACCGACTAATCGAACAATAGTTAATAGTGGTGTACATTCTTGACCAAATTTTAGGAGGATGAATGGGCTATTACATTATCAAGAAAACGAAGAAGACAACGGAGCAACCCTACTATTTCAAGCTAGTTGCCTCTAATGGCGAGACTATCGCCACCAGTGAGATGTACGCTTCTAAGCAAGGGGCGAAAAAAGGCATTGAATCCGTGCAAAAAAACGGGCCATCTACCGATATCCGAGACGAGACGGACGCCGAATAACGCTATTGAAAGGCCTCTCGGGGCCTTAACTTATCTTTCTTATCTCCCTATTGACCTGTCTCCCCTTTTTCACTTTTCCACCCACACTCGCCGTCCTCATCAGTCGTCAGCCCAGACAAAAAAATGTCCGCACGATCTGTGAAAGAGCGTGCGGACAGAGGTCAGACTTGGAATGCGCTTGGCAATTCTCTGATAATGCCCTCGTTAAGCGGCAGTATGTTTAAGGTTGGTTTTCACGCCCCACAGACCGCCCAGAACGCTAACCACTGCGCCGACCAGCAGTGCGAAGAAGGACCACAATGCGGCTTTAGCCATCATGCTGGCTGCCTCTGCTGCCTTTTCAGCTGCTTGTTGTTTGAATTCAGCGTACTGCTGTTTAGCCTGATTGATCTGCGCCTGAGCCTGGCTCAGACGTTTGTCCACTTCCTGAGCCGCTTTTTCACGGGCCTGAATCATATTGTCGACGGTTTTATCCACTTCTTGCGGCGTCATCGAGGTATTTTCAGTCAGTGCTTTCTTCAGGTCGTCGCGGTTGATCCCTTTGGAAATCGTGTCCGCACGCGCTTTGAGTTTGTCTGTCAGCCCCTGGATCACTGCATCGCTGTTGTTCGGCGCAGTGGCCAACTGTTTCACCGCCTGAGTGATTTCGTCTTTCGCTTCCATCATCTGCTGTTTCAGATAGTCCGGCTGCAGCGTCGGGATGTTGGATTTTTTCAGCGCGGCGGCAACGTTGTCCTGCACCTTATCGGACTGAACATCCGTATTCAGGGTGAACTGATTGAACGCGGATTTGCCCATTTCGCCCAGACCTGCGGCGCCGTGGCCCAGCATATTGCCAGCACCGGAGATGACCGAACCGGAGGCAGAAGCGATTGAACCCAACACGTTACCCGCCGTGCGGACAGCAGAGCCGACCAGCATCGCGCCCAGGATCGCCGCGACAATCAGCGACGTGGCCCACACCAGGAAACCGTGGATCATGCCATCGTTGCCAGCCAGGCGACCTGCCACGAAAGCACCGGCCAGCAGGCTGATGACGATCGAAATCGCAGTCCACAACCCAAAGGCCATACCGGCACCATTAGTCGGATTTTCGGCATTGGGATCAACAATAGCAAAGCCCATGCTGGTGCCTAACGTCGACAACAGCATAGACACGGCGAGAACCGTGACCACGCCACCGATAATGCTACCCCACGATATTGTTTTGAACGGTCTTATTTGATTGGTAACGTCCATCATGACTCCTTAGATTGAAGATACGTAAGATTACGAACGCTAATGAGTATAGACATAGAATCGCTCTTCAAGTCTTGATATGTTTAACAAAATTAAACCGTCATGCATGGGGCGACATAGACAAGGAGGCGTGAGTTTTGATCCACAGGACGCAGAAGCACGAGGAACCGGCTGGAGCAACGACGGCGCATTATAGGCATACCAAGCCCCAGCAGCTCAGTAGGTCGATAGCGACACCCTTACGACACGATTTATTTTCATTTCACATGCCGTCTCACGCTTATCGATAGGTGAAATATCGGCGTTATATTCTCTTCCTAAATGGCTTAGTCACTCTCGATATTTGTCAGGTATCGATCAATAAAGCGAGTCATTATTCCTATAAAAGGATTGCATCTACATGGAAACGGTCATTCCACCGGACGATTCGAGCACAATCAACAGTCCGGATGATTTTGAGCTAATCGCGCTTATGGAGTTGTTGAGTTTCGAAGATATAGCATTCACATCAATAAATTATTATTTATCCACCATGTTCCAGTCCGAAGAGCCGCCTCCACCACTATTAATCTCCTCAACCGGTAACCGGCGTCTCTTTATAAATTATCAGGGACCCGTGGATAATCTTGAACCTCATGATGTCGTTTTCAAATTTGCTCATCAAATCCACTCCGCCGCCATCAGCGCCAGCGACAGAATTCAACGAATGAAAGCGTTCATGCGCAGAAATATTCATGTGTTTATTATCGAACGTATTATTTCCCCCCAAAGCAAATCCCATATCAACGTCATTGAGGGACAAATAGAGTGGCGTATTCCCTCCCGGGCAATTGATTATAAGAGCCGCCTCTCCATTTCGGATAACTGGAAAACGGGGGCGCTCAGCCACGTCAAAGAAGTGATCAACCGCTATATGTCCACCTGCTGTTCTAAATATCATGAGTGAGGATGCCGCCATGAACACCACTTTACACCTCATCTGGGGACCAACAAGTACCGGGAAAACCGCAAGATCGGTGGCGCTGGCGGAAAAAACCGGCGCGCCGGTATTGGTTCTTGACCGTATTCAATGCTGCCCTGAAGTGACGATGGGCAGCGGACGTCCGACTGAACAAGAGCTGCATGGCACCGAGCGCGTTTACCTAAGCTCTCGCCCCATTGAACAAAGCATCATCTCTGCGCCACAGGCCGTTGAACGGCTGCATCTACTGGTGGACCATTACGCCAAGATCCATCCGCTGATTATTCTCGAGGGCGGCTCCGTCTCCATATTGCAGGAAATGGTCAAACACCAAGCCTGGGGCCAGCAGTACGACTGGTCTTTCGAGCCCATCCCCATGCCTTCCACCGAGCATTTCCTGAAACGCGCCAGAAAACGCGTATGGGAGATGTTTTACCCCGGTGGCGGACTGAAGTCGTTGCTGGATGAGATGGTACAGATATGGGCACACCCCGAGTGCCGTGACACGTTGGCGGACATTGACGGCTATCGCTGCATTATTAGCTATCTGCGTCAGCGGGGACGCCGCGTCGATGACATCCTCCGCATGTCTCTCCATGAGCATAAACAGATGGCGGAAGAAATCGCCCAGGAGTATTGGCAACATGCCGTCTGGCAGACGGATAACTTCCCTGAGATCCCCCCCAGTTGGCGCTAGACCGTCGCCACCGTGATTAATTTTAGGTCGCGGATCTACCGGGCACAGCGCATGCCATGCCCGGTTATTGCGTGCTTTACGGATACCCTGAACTGCGATTATCAGCCTGAACCGCGTCAAAAACGCGATAAAGGATAATTAAGATGTTTCCTTCCAGCATTCCTGCCAGCCTTTGCTACGCTTAGTGTGACATTTAGCCATTAGTAAAGGAGCTGGTATGTTCGGAAAAGCAGAAGATAAAGTAAACGAAGCGGCTGGCGCTGCTCAGGAAACTTTCGGCGAGGCCACTGACTCACACGAGCATCAGTTCAAAGGGGCGGCGAAAAAGTACGCTTCCCAGGCCAGCTATGCCGCACGCGATGCGGCTGATGTGGTGAAAAGCCAGGTTAAATCCAACCCGATGGCAGGCGTCGCGATTGCCGCCGCGACCGGGATTGTGCTGGGATTTTTACTCGGCCGTAAGTAAGTCACCTTCGCCGCTTTAGCGCGGCAAGCACAAAGGCCCCTAACCGGGCCTTTTTTTATGGACGAGAATAGCCTGTTAAGAGGACCTGCCGTTCACGCCTATCGCTTACGTTGAAGGCAAGCTGGGTGTAAAGCCGCTCCCACCCCGTGCCTAAAGACGTAACTTGCTCAAAAGAGAACAACAAACATTCTCCCTTATGTTATCAGGCCATCTCAGCGCGATGGGCAAACCGGATGCCTGAACGAGGACATAGATATGAGTGAATTACGCGAAAAATAGAGGGTGATGATGGGCGGCAGTGCCGTTATCGATTTGACTCTCGCCCGCAATCCGCGTCAACGCCGTCACGCCGACAGGGACCCCGACGATCTTCTGGCGCGCCCAATCCGCAGAGAGCGTGGAACAGATGCGTCAGCGCTTCGCTGTCCTCATTCCGCAGGGGCGGACGACGGAAATTGAAGCGCTGGCGGCCGCCACTTTGTTCCTGATGAAAAAAGATTTCATCACCGGACAGCAGCGGGGATGGACGGCGGCGTGATGCTGAACTGATCCGCCGACGTCTTGCGGTCATGATTCACCTGTCGCCGCGCTCTCACGAGGCGTCAGACGCCATCACCCGATGTCCGGGGCCGACCTCGAGATATACGCGCGGCGGCGGCACATAGCCCACAGGACGCACCGGGCTTTTCAACTCTTCGATCGCCGCATTACGCCGCATACCGCGACGCGCAGGATCTGGCACCGGCACTGCCGCAATCAGCTTCTGCGTGTACGGATGCTGCGGGTTGGCGAAGATCGCCTCGCGCGGCCCAATCTCGACGATTTCCCCGAGACGCATCACCGCCACCCGGTGACTGACGCGCTCCACCACCGCCATATCGTGGGAGATGAATAGAAAGGCGATATTGAACTGCTCTTGCAAATCGAGCAGCAGATTACACACCTGCGCTTTTATCGACACATCCAGCGCCGAGACGCTTTCATCCGCAATGATGACCTTGGGATTCAACGCCAGCGCCCGGGCAATCGCCACCCGCTGGCGCTGGCCGCCGGAAAATTCATGCGGGAAGCGATCCATCATGGACGCCGACAGTCCCACTTGCTCCAGCAGTTTGGCCACCTTCTGCCGCGCCTCGGACGGCGTGGCCAGCCGGTGTTTGATCATCGGCTCGGCGACGGCCGCCCCCNCCGTCATCCGCGGGTTCAGGCTGGAGAACGGATCCTGAAAAATCATCTGCGCGCTGCGGCGCATCGTGCGTAGACCGACGACGTCAAGGTTGAGCACATCGTAACCGTCCAGCTGAACTTCGCCGCTTTGTGGTTCGATCAGGCGAATGATAGAACGTCCGGTCGTCGATTTGCCGCAGCCGGACTCGCCTACCAGCGCCAGCGTCTCGCCATGAAACAGATCGAACGACACATTCTCGACCGCATGCACGGCGCCGCTCGATCGCCCCAGCAGGCCTGAACGCAGAGTGAACCGCGTCACCAGATTTTTTACGGACAGCACCGGCGTTTTGCCGCTCTCCACCGTGTGGGACACGTTATTCGCAGGAAGGACTTCGCCGCTCTGCATGTCGATACGAGGAAAGCGCAGCGGCCAAGGTTGCCCCACCATCGACCCCAGCGTCGGGACGGCGGCGAGCAGCGCGCGCGTGTAGGGATGTTTGCCGTGCCGGAACACCTCCGCCGTCTCGCCCGTTTCCACCTGTTCACCCCGAAACATCACCAGCGTCCGATCGGCAATTTCCGCCACCACGCCCATGTCATGCGTAATGAACAGCACCGCCATCCCCTCCTCTTCCTGCAGGGTTTTGATCAGATCCAGAATCTGGCCCTGAATGGTGACGTCGAGCGCGGTCGTCGGCTCATCGGCAATCAGCAGTTTGGGCTTAGAGGCCAGCGCCATTGCAATCATGACGCGCTGGCGCATACCGCCCGAGAACTGGTGTGGGTAGTCGTCGAACCGGGCGGCGGGATTGGGGATGCGCACCTTGTCCAGCAGCCGGAGCGTTTCGGCCCGCGCGGCCACCTTGCTCATGCCCTTGTGCTGCCGCAATACTTCCGAAATCTGCCGCCCGATGGTGAACACCGGGTTGAGCGACGTCATCGGTTCCTGGAAAATCATCGCGGCGTCGTTGCCGCGCACCGCGCGCATCGCCTTCTCCGGGAGCGACAAAATCTCTTTTCCGTTTAACAAAATGCGGCCTTCGATACGGCTCGAACGCGGATCGAGCAGACGCATCACCGACAGCGAAGTGACGCTTTTGCCGGAGCCGCTCTCGCCGACGACGGCGACCGTTTCACCGGCTCTGACCTCGAAGGAGATCCCACGCACGACGGTTTTCCACACGCCGTCCACCCGAAAAGAGGTAGTGAGATTCTGTACGGAAAGTACGCATTCCCGCAGCGGTTTTTGCTCATTCATGGTTCTGTCTCCCCCGTGAGTGGCGGCCGTCTCCGCACACCGTATTGACCCGATTGTCTCGCTCCCTTTCACGCCGCCGGGCGACGCNCCTCATCGCCCTATCGCATACGCTTGCATCAAACGCGGCGTGGCGGCGGCGCGCAGCAGCCCGTCTTCGTCCCGGCGCGCGGCCGTTAAACGACCGATCGTCCAGGGATCGGACGCCACAATGTCATGACCTCGCGCTTTAAGGGCCGAGAGCGTGGCGTCGCCGATACTGCTTTCAATCATCACGTGGCCCGGCTGACGCGTGCGCGGGTAGAACGAGCCGGGGAAATGCGCGGNGTGGAATAGCGGCAGGTCGATGGCCTGCTGCAAGTTCAATCCGTAATGGGCGTAACGCAGGAAAAACGCCAATTGCCACTGATCCTGCTGGTCGCCGCCCGGCGTACCGAACGACAGCGTCGGCCGACCTTCATACAGGGCGATCGACGGCGTGAGCGTGGTGCGCGGACGCTTGCCGGGCGCCAGCGATGTCGGCAGGCCCGGTTTTAGCCAGAACATCTGCGCGCGGGAGTTCAGGCAGAAGCCCAGCCCCGGGATCACCGGCGACGACTGCAGCCAACCGCCGGACGGCGTGACCGACACCATATTGCCCTCGCGATCGATGACGTCGATATGCACCGTGTCTCCCCGTTTTTCGGTCAGGTGCGACATGGTCGGTTCATACACGGCGCCGCTGCCGCGCTGCGCGGCGAGCATGCGCAGCGTCAGATCGTGTTGATCGGTGAAACCCGGCAGACGCCCCGGCCGCAGCGCCAGCGATGCCTCGGCGGCGATCAGTTTGCGGCGATCGGCGTTATAACCGTCGGACAACAAGGTCTGCATCGGCACCGCGGCAAAGTTCGGGTCGCCGTAATAGACTTCACGGTCCGCATAGGCCAGCTTCATGGCTTCCACCACCGTATGTACAAAGTCCGGCCCCGCCGGATCCATGGCGGCGATGTCGATGCCCTTGAGCAGCGCCAGCGACTGCAATAGCACCGGCCCCTGCCCCCAAGGACCGGTTTTGGCGACGGTCCAGCCGTGGTAGTCATACATCGTGGGCGCTTCAACCGTTGCCTGCCAGTTCGCCATATCGTCGGCGGTCAATACGCCTTTATGGCGATGGCCGCTGGCGTCCATCACTTCCGCCGAGTGCAGATAGTCCGCGATCGCCTCGGCGACAAAACCGCGATAGAAGGCATCTCGCGCCGCGTCGATACCCGCCTCGCGTCCCGGCCGGGCTTCAGACTCCCGAATAATGCGCTTCCAGGTTTCGGCCAGCACCGGATTGGTGAAATTCGACAGCGCGGCAGGCGCCGTTCCGCCGGGCAGCCACGTGTCATACGACGTCGGCCACTCCGTGCGAAAGAACTCGGCCAGATCGGTGATGGTCGCCGCCACCCGCGGCAGCAACGGATGACCGAGCTCCAGATAGCCGATCGCCGGTTCCAGCACTTCACGCACGGTCAGGGTGCCGTAGTCGCGCAGCATCAGCATCCAGCCGTCGAATGAGCCGGGGATCACCGTCGCCAGCAGGCCGTCGCCGGGGATCAGCTCCAGCCCCTCGGCGGTGTAGTGCTCAAGCGTCGCCGCCGCCGGGGCAGTACCCTGCGCGCAGATCACCTCGACTTTGTCCTTTTTGCGCGAATAGATGACGGCGGGCATATCGCCGCCGGGTCCATTCAGATGCGGTTCGACCACCTGCAACACAAAGCCGGTGGCGACGGCCGCGTCAAACGCGTTGCCGCCCTTTTCCAGAATGCTCATGCCCACCGCCGAGGCGATCCAGTGGGTGGACGTGACCACCCCGAAAGTGCCTAAAATCTCCGGACGCGTGGTAAATGCGTTCATGACGCTCTCCTTCTGTTATGAGTTTTCACGCGGGTCGAGCGCATCTCGCAAGCCATCGCCCAGCAGGTTAAAGCCAATCACCACCAGGAAGATGGCGGCCCCCGGCCACAGCGCCATCCAGGGCGCCTGCGTCAGAAAGTTTTTGGCGACATTCAGCATCGATCCCCAGCTGGGCGCAGGCGCCTGCTGGCCGAGGCCGAGGAAGGACAGGCTGGCCTCCGCGATAATCGCCGNCGCCACCGTCAGCGTCGCCTGAACGATAATTGGCGGCAGGATATTCGGCAGGATGTAACGCAGCAGAATATCGCCGTGGCCCAGTCCGATGGAGCGCGCGCCTTCGATGTAGTCCTCGGTTTTGACCGCCAGCACCTGCGAGCGCGTCAGCCGAATAAAAATCGGCATTGCGGACAGGCCGATGGCGATCATCGCATTCGTCAGGCTCGGACCGAGAAATGCCGCCAGCGCAATCGCCATAATCAGGAAAGGCATCGCCAGAAACGCCTCGGTCACGCGGGAAATCACCTGATCGACCCAGCCGCCGAAGTAGCCGGAAATCAGGCCGAAAGGGACGCCGGTCAGCACGGCGATGGCAACGGAGATCACCCCTGCCATCAGCGAGGCCTGCGCGCCCCACACCATACGCGACAGCACGTCGCGGCCGATGTCGTCCGTCCCCAGCCAGTGCGCGGCCGACGGTGCCTTGCGGATGGCGCTCCAGCTGGTCGCCAGCGGATCGGCCAGCGGCAGCAGCGGCGCCAGCACCGCCAACAGGGCGAAAAAGACGATGATGATGAGACCGGCGATCGAACTGCGGTTGCGCTTCATCTTCTTCCAAGCGCGGTTTCCGGCCACGGCCTGCGGCGCGACGACGACGGGTTCAGTCAGGCTCATAGCGCGCTCCTCATTCGCGGATTCAGCAGCATGGCGGCGACGTCCGCCAGCAGATTCATGACGATGAAGCCCACCGCTGTACACAGCACCACGCCCTGCACCACCGCATAGTCGCGGTTGAAGACCGCATCGACGATCAGCTTACCGAAACCGGGGATCGTGAAAATCTGTTCGGTCAGTACCGCGCCCGCCAGCAGTTCGCCGAACAGCAGCGCCGTGAGCGTGATGATAGGCGACAGCGCGTTGCGGAAAGCGTGGCTCAGCACCACTTCTCGGTTGGATAGCCCTTTGGCGCGCGCCGTGCGAATGTAGTCTGCTTTCATGACCGACAGCATCGCCGAGCGCGTATGCCGCATCAACGTGGCCGCCAGCGCGGTGCCGAGCACGAAGGCTGGCATGAGCGTGGTTTGCAGGGAACGCAGCGGATCGGTGAACAACGATTCGTAGCCCGACGCAGGCAGCCAGCCTAACTGTACGGACACCAGCAAAATCAGCATGATGCCGAGCCAGAAATTGGGGATCGACAGCCCCGACAACGCCACCACGTTAGCCAGATAATCCAGCGTCGTGTTCTGCTTCACCGCCGCCAGAATGCCGATCGGCACACCGATGATCAGCGCGAAAAACATCGCCATTACCGCCAGTTGGAGCGTGACCGGGAGTTTTTCGCCAATCAAATCCAGCACCGGCTGATTGGTGCGGAGCGACACCCCGAAGTCGCCCTGGGCCACGGCCCCGAGCCAGTAGAAGTACTGATACACCACCGGGTCGTTCATGCGATATTTTTCACGCAGCAGCTCCAACACCGCCGGATCGCGCTCTTCGCCCGCCATCGCCAGGATCGGATCCCCCGGCAGCAGCTTTTGCAGCGAAAAAACGAAAATGGAGATAATCAGGAGCGTCGGTATCGCCACCAACAGGCGTTTGCCGATATAGATGTGCATTCGCGCGTTTCCTTATTTAAAGAGTGCCTCAACCGGGTCCGCCGAGGGGATAACGTGCCTCCCCCCCGGCGAGCGCACGCCGAATTAGTTGCCTTTTTTGACGCCCGTCAGGCGGATCATGCCGTCGGCGGACGGCGTAAATCCGGCGATTTTTTTGGAGTAGGCATAGAGGTAGGCCTGATGACCGAGATAGATCAGCGGCAGATCGTCGTCCAGAATCTTGGTGGCGGCGTCGTACCGGGCTTTGCGCACCGCATTATCCGTGGATTCGCGCGCCTCGTTCAGCAGCTTGTCGACCGCAGGATTGCAATATTTGGTGTCGTTGATGCCGCCGTCGCAGGTCACAAACGGGTGAATATTGCCGTCCGGATCCGAACGGCCGGACCAGTCGGAGCGCGACAGCACGTAGTTCCCCGCCGTCTGTTCGGAGAGCAGCGTGGCGAACTCGGTCGCTTTCAGTTTGACGTTGAAACCCGCTTCGGCCGCCATGGACTGGATCACCTGCATCATCTGGGTCTGCGTGGTGTTGTTGGCGTGCTGGAGTTCGATATCGTATTTCTCATAGCCCGCCGCCTTCATCAGCGCCTTGGCTTTCGCCACGTCCCGCGCCGGGACCGGCAGATGCTGGTTATACCAAGGGCTGGTGGACGGCCACGGCTGATTGCCAGCGAGCGCCGTGCCCTCGAAGACCACCTGATTGATGGCTTCACGGTCGATAGAGAGCGAGAAGGCCTGACGCAGCCGTTTGTCCTTGCCGAAGGGGTTGTTGGCCTGCGGTCCGTTGCCAATATTGATGTACAGCGCCATATAGCCCGGTCCGATGACCTTGCCGTAGTTGAGGTTCGGGTTCTGCTGCACGGCGGCGACATCCGACGCCGAGATACGCTCGGCCAGATCCAGCTCGCCGGACTGCAAGTTGGCTAACCGTACCGTCGTGTCCGGGATGGGGAGGAAGGTCACCTTATCGAGAAAGATGTTGCCGGCGTTCCAGTAGCGGGGAAATTTCTCCAGCACGATGCGGTCCTGCTGGACGCGCTGCACGAATTTAAACGCGCCGGAGCAGACGGGATCCGAACCAAAATTGGCCCCGAGCCGTTTGCCCGCCGTCGGGGAGATCATCGTGCCCGCGCGATCGGACAGCTGAGCCAGCAGGCTGGCGTCGGGGCTTTTCAGCGTGAATTTCACCTGATATTCGCCGATCGCCTCCACGCGGGCGACGGAGGCCAGCTCGCTTTTGCGGCGGGACTCCGGCATCGTCATGTAACGTTGGATGTTGTACACCACCGCTTCCGCGTTAAACGGTGTGTCATCGTGGAACACCACGCCCTTGCGCAGATCCATCGTCAGCGTTTTGCCGCCGTCGCCCCACGACCACTGCGTCGCCAGTTGAGGAACGATCGACAGCGAGTTGTCGACGTCCACCAGCCGATCGCACAGGCTGGTGTAGATAATGCGCCCGACAAACGTGCGCGACTGGGCCGGGTCCAGTACGTCAGGGTCGTCTTGCAGGCCGATGCGTAATTCTGCCGCCTGCGCCGTCGTCGCCATCACTGCACCGGCCAGCAAGAGCCCGGTCTGTTTGATAAGTCGGTTCATGTCATGTTTCCTCTGGTCGATAGCAAAAGCCGAGAGTCGGCGCAATGAATGCAGGTCAGACGGCGCTGGCCCGCGGAAAAATTTAGCGGCGGAGCGCTTCCGCGTCGGCCGGCGCGTCGTCGCGGAGCGCGGTATGGCGAATGAGCCTATCCTCCAGCGTCAGCAGGTGCTGGCGCATCGCCTCGCCCGCCCTCACCGGGTCGTGGGCGGCAATCGCGTCGATGATTTCCGTATGATCGCTGTGCGAGTCGGTGGGCGACGCATTGTGACTGCGGGCCAACGCGCGTAGCGCCTGCCAGGCCGGGTACTGCCGTACGCGGTTCACCACGTCGAACAACGAGAGAAACAGCTGGTTGCCCGCGCTTTGCGCAATCAGCCGGTGCAAAGAGCCATCCCACAGCTCACGCCAGTCGGCGTCGGTGCGCTCGTAAATTTTGTCGCGCAGCGCCCGCATCCGTTCGATGTCCGACGGCTTGGCGCGCAGCGCGGCCAACTGCGCCAGCTGCGGTTCGATGCGCAGCCGCACCTCCATGATTTCCATGAAATTGGTTCCTTCGATCAGGTTGGCCGCGTGGGTTCCCCAATGGTCCGGCTTTTGTCCGAGAAACGTGCCGGAACCCTGCTTACGCCAGATTAGCCCCTCCGCTTCCACCACCTCCAGCGCGCGCCGCACCTCGCGTCGTCCCACGCCCCACAGCTCAGAGAGCGCCCGCTCCGTCGGCAGTTTTCCATCAGGCTCCAATGCGCTCTCGCGCAGAAGTTCACGCAGTTTCTCGAGCGCATAATGTGAATTTTCCGTTTTCTTGACGCGGGCCATGTCGCTCATTGGTTCACTCCAATTGGTAATTGGTTCAAAAAAAGCACGATGACCGGGTCAAGTCAATACAGGGAAAAGGCGCCAAATGTGCGGCCAATAGCCGCGAAATCACTACGATTTAGCTGGATTGGGTGCAGATGCTGCGGCATTGAACCGGGCGACCGGTTGAATACATGGCGAGTGTCGATTTTTTAAGCGTTTTATATCGAGACATTTCACGCCGTTTTTTCGTGAATACATGAAAAAAACCGGTCTGCAGCGCGACGTGTTGAGACCACAGCGCTGCCAAGCGGATGATTAGCAATAAGAAATGATGATGGATGGACGCGGCCGGGACGTCAGTCAGCGTCTCTAAACTCGCAGGATTGTGCGAATGCGTGTCTTTAAGCGGGCGGGCGGGAAACGCCGCCGTCTGTCGACGACGGCTCAGAGCGGTCATGCGGCCGCGCGCGGCGTCGCGGCGGGCAGAAGACGGTACAAGACGAAAGCGGTAATGAACGTGGCGGGCGCAGACCAGGACTGCCATGCCGCGTCCGCATACATCAACAGGATGCCGACGGCGACGCTCGCGCCCCAGGCAGTCAACCCTGAGAGGTTAATGTTGCGCTCATAGTTGATGCCCAGCGCCTGACGCGAGGACGTCAGGATGTAGCTCAACGCCACGCCCACCCAGGCCACCACGAAGATCCCCTGCCAGGCCAACGCCTGCAAGATGTAGCTAAACACATCCGCCAGCATCAGCACATAGACCACCACCCCGACCAGACAGGCCCAGATAATCCGCCGGAAGCGCAGCCGGAACAACAGCCGGAAAAAGTCCTGCATATTGACCGTCGCCAGAAAATAGTTGGCGGTGTTAATGCGGGTTTGCGTGACCCAGACGAAGAACAGTCCCCACAGCCCCAGCAGGTTGAGGATCGCCACCACCACGCCGGTTTCGCTGAGTCCGTCGCTTTCCGAAAACCCGCTGACCAGATAGATGCCCGCCACGCCGTTGAGCAAAAAGGTGATGAGATAGAACGGCATGCCGAAGTTGATCCCCGCGTGGTAGCTTGCGTCCTTCGCTTTGCCATACCGGGCGTAGTCGAAGGTATACATCATCAGGATCCACACGCCCATGTAGTAGGTGAAGCAGTGCCACCAGCCGTAGGCCGGCGGATCGGCGGGACCGAACGCCAGCCACTGCGGGTTATAGCCGTTTTGCTGAATAGACACCGCCACGGTCAGCAGCAGCCCAAGCAGGTAAAACGGCAGCAGTACGCCGTTAAATTTGTCCAGCCAGTGCTGCACGCTGCCGAAGATCAGCGGCACGCTGTACAGCACCACCACCAGCGCGGCGACGGCATAAGGCAGCGCCGGAAAAAGGTGGTTCAGCGCGAAGGCGATGACCGACCCTTCGAACACAGCGTAATAGATGGCCGTAGAGAAGAAGATTAACGTGGCGAGCGATGAACCGAGCCGACCAAACAGCGCCTGCGAAAACAGGGAGACGGACAGCCCGGTTTTTATCGCGAATCGGCTAATGATCCCATTCACCACGCCGTAACAAACGACCGACAACACCATGCCGATAATGGCGTTTTTCGCGCCCCAGCTCTGTGCGAGCGACGCGCCGACCACGATGTAAAATAGCGCGCTGCATACCGCCCACCACGCCATGGTGAGCGAGAGTTTGCCCATGCGCTCGTTAGCGGAGACCGTGCCGGACTCGGTCTCCGGGGCGGTCAGATTGACATCGGAAAGATCTGCCATAGGGGACTCCTGAGTGCAAAAGAGGGAAAACACACCTGACCGACGAACATCGGAAAAGGCCACGTTTTAGCGATAAACCGCGAGTAGCAGACAGCCCCCATCGCCATGCGGATGGTCGATACCGCATGGCCCGTGAGAAGACGATGAGTACGGCTACGCTACCGTCACCGGCGAAGGCCGCCGGGCGGGATCAGACCGTCTGAAGGCCAATCCAGTCTCTTAACTGCGCCAGCCGCTGCTGATACTGCCGCCGGGCGGAGAGCGCCTCTTCCAACGATACCGGCACGAATCGCACCTGATGATGGGGCTGCAACTGCGCCACCCGATCCAGATCCGCGCTGATGACCGTTCCCAACGTCATATAACCGCCGCCGGAAACCGCGTCGCGCAGCAAAATTATCGGCTCCAGCCCGCCCGGCACCTGTACGGAACCGATGGGATAGCAGGCGTCAACAATATTGGACGGGTCGGAACCCGCGCCGAACGGCGGCGTACGCGGTAGGTACTCCAGCGGTTTACCGCCTTTCAGTCGATAGCCAATGCGGTCCGCCTCCGTGCCGACCCGCCAGGTATCGGCGAAAAACTGTGCCGCCGCTTCATCAGTCAGGCGGTGAATGTAGAGGCCGCGAACCAGCCGCAGCGTGACCTCCTTTTCGAAGCTTGGACACAACGCCTTGGGCGCCTGCGCGCCTTCAGCCCCCACGCCGGTCGGTGCGCCGATTGGCAACCGGTCGCCCTCCTGCAACCGCCGCCCTTCCCATCCGCCGAGCGCGCCCAGGGTGTAGGTGGAGCGGCTGCCGAGCGCCAGCGGAACGTCGATGCCACCCGCCACGGCGAGATAGCTGCGACAGCCCGCTTTGGCGAAATCAAACTTGAGCACCTGACCGGGTCTGACTCGAAAAGCGGTGTCCAGCGGCATTTCCGCGCCGTCCAGCCGAGGCGTCATCCGCGCGCCCGTGACCGCCACCAAGACCTCTTTACCGAACGCCAGCTCTGGGCCGATCAACGTGATTTCCAGTACGGCGGCAGACTCGTTGTTGCCCACCAGCAGGTTGGCCATGCGCAAGGCATAATTGTCCATTCCGCCCGAAGGCGGTATGCCGAGGTGGTAGTACCCCTCGCGACCGGTATCCTGTACCGAGGTCGCCAGTCCGGGCTTGATAACCTTAATCGGCATACAGCACCTCCCGCAGATAGTGGGTGTAGTGCGCGGCATCCGCGCTGAATTTTTCCAGTTCGAAAGTCACCGGTCGGATACGCAGGCTGAACGTCCCCGCTTCGACCTCTGCCACGGCGCGGTCGTATTCGGCGCGATCCATCGCCCGGAACTGGACGATATCGCCCGCGCGGAAGAACACCATCGACGCTTGCAGATAGTCGAGACGCTGGCTTGGGTCGTAGATCGGCGCGGGCGTGACGCCGAACAGCTGATAGCCGCCCGCGCCGCGCACCGAATAGATGCAGCCGAAGCAGCCGCCGTGACCGAGCGACTGGCGCGGCGTGTCGGTGCGCGGGCGCAGATATTTAGGCACTTCCAGCTGTTTGGCTTCTTCCACCATCTGGAACATGAAGGGCAACCCCGCCACAAACCCTACCATCGAGACAAACCACGGCGTGCCGCTATGCGCGGCGATAAAATCCGCCACCTCGGCATAGCCGTTAATCGCGGCGGCATACTCCAGATCGGTCGCCTGCGGATCTTGATGACGATCGCGAAACCGCATGAGCGTTTCGTGCGTCCACGGGTCGTTGTAAAGCACCGGAATTTCGACGATGCGCGTCGACAGCGAGGTGCCGGTGGTGGCCTGCGCCTCGGCGTTTTTCACCTGCTCCAGCACTGCCTCCGGCGCGATGATGTCGGGATTGAAGCGCACCTGAAACGACGCGTTCGCCAGACAGATATCCAGCACGCCGGGCAGCGCCTGCGACTCCAGCGCGCGCGTGATCGCCATGCCGCGAAAGAATGCGTCCAGCGACATGGCTTCGTCGATTTCCGCAAATAAATGTTCGTCGCCGCCAAAGCTGTAACGAATGGCTTTTGTCGTCATGTCATATCTCCTGAGCGGCCGCAGCATCCGCGGCGGCCCGTTCAGCCAACCAGCGCTCCAGCGCCGTCGTGGTAAAGTCAGCCGCCTTCAGGCGCGAGTCCGCCAACAGCCATTGGTGCAGCGACTGGGTGGTGGTGATACCAGAGATGCGCAGATCCGCCAGCGCGGCGGCGGCGCGGGACAAAGCCTGTGCGCGGTCCTCTCCGTGGATGACCAATTTCGCCACCAGCGAGTCGTAATACGGCGGGATACGATAGCCGGCGAACAAATGGCTTTCGATGCGTACGCACGCGCCCTGCGGCCAATTGACGTCCGTTACCGTGCCAGGACAGGGGAAGAAATTGCGTTCTGGATCTTCCGCATTGATGCGCATCTCGCAGGCCGAACCGTTCAGCGCGATCGCTTCCTGCCGTAAAGTCAGCTTTTCGCCCCCGGCGATACGCAGCATCCACTGCACCAGATCGACGCCCGTGACCATTTCCGTCACCGGGTGTTCAACCTGAATGCGGGTGTTCATTTCAATGAAGTAGAAGCGGCCGGTGGCCGAATCGAAGAGATATTCCAGCGTGCCCGCGCCCTGATAGGACAGGCTCTGCGCCAGCTTCACCGCGCTGTCGCACAGCGCCTGACGCTGCGCGTCGGTCAACGCGGGAGATGGCGCTTCCTCGAAGAGTTTCTGGCGCCGCCGCTGCAGCGAGCACTCCCGGTCGAACAGATGTACCACCCGTTCGCCGTCGCCAAGGATTTGGACTTCGATGTGGCGGGCGTGTTCGATAAACAGCTCCAGATAGACCTGGCCAGAGCCAAAGGCGGCCTTGGCTTCCTGCTGCGCCAGCGGAAAAGCGGCTTGCAGCGCTTCCTTTGACTGCACGATGCGAATGCCTCGCCCGCCCCCGCCTGCCGCTGCTTTGATCAACAACGGATAGCCGATACGCTCGGCGGCCTGCAATGCGTCGTCGAGCGTGGTGATGTCCTGCTCCGATCCCGGCACCACCGGCACGCCCGCCGCCTGCGCGGTACGACGGGCGGCGGCCTTGTCGCCCATCGACCGGATCACCGCCGCCGTCGGCCCGACGAAAATCATGCCAGCTTCCCCGACGGCGGCGGCGAACGCCGCGTTTTCCGACAAAAATCCATACCCCGGATGGATGGCATCCGCGCCGCTCTCCCGCGCCGCTTGCAGCACCGCCTGCGGATTCAGATAGCTCTGGTCGGCCCTGGCCGCGCCGATGATGCGGTATTCGTCGGCCAGTTGCGCCGGCAGCGAGGCAACGTCCGCCTCGCTGCACGCCGCCACCGTTGGGATCCCCAGCGCCTGAGCGGCGCGAATAATCCTGACGGCAATTTCCCCTCGGTTGGCAATCAATAATTTATTTATCGGCATCAATATCTCCACTTCCGCGGTGATTGAATAAACGCTCAGCGATAATAAAAACTTTTATTTAGCGATCGCTTTTAATAATGGCTATAACCTGTCCGGGTTCGATCGGATCGCCACTTTCAACGTTGAATTTAATTAATTTTCCTGAATGTCCCGCCACCATTTCGGTAAATTGTTTCATTACCTCAATCAGGCCAATTACCGTATCTTCCTGAACATCATCGCCCTCTTCCGTAAAAGGCGGCATTTCGGGCGCAGGTTGCCGATAAAAAACTCCCGGCAAAGGAGAATAAACTTCATATTCTTTCATATTAATCACTCCTGATACGGCATTATTATTTTTAAAACAGGCGTTGCTTTTCTGGTGCTGTAATTTCAATAGACGACGCCGTTAATAATTCGCAGGTCGCCTTTAACAACGTCTGCGCGTCCGGCGTATCGCTATGCATGCAGACCGACTCGAAAACGATAGGAATATCTTCTCCCTCAACGGTACGCACGACGCCGTCCCGACACGCGCGCAGCACCTTCTGCGCCACCTCGTCCGGGTCCAGCGCGCCCACCCGGCGGGTAAAGACGATAGAACCGCTCAGGTCATAGTCACGATCCGCATAAAACTCACAGATAACAGGGTGTTGTAACGCCTGGGCCGCTCGCCACACGGCGCTGCCGTGCATGCAATACAGCAGCAAATCCGGCGCGATGCGATGCAGCGCGTCAACAAAGCAGTGCGCTGAAGCCTCCTCTTTAGCCAAATGCATATAGAGCGCGCCGTGCGGTTTTATATGCTGTAACTCCATCTGATATAACCGCGCCAATTCCCGCAATGCGCCCAGCTGATAAACGATATCGTTAACTAATTCATCCGGTTGCATGGCAATATGTCGGCGGCCAAAACCAATTAAATCGCGGTAACCGGGATGCGCGCCGATGGCGACGCCGTAATATTTCGCCATCTCGATGGTTTTACGCATCACGGTGGGATCGCCGGCATGAAACCCGGCGGCAATATTGGCAGAACTTATGAATGACATAATTTCTTGATCGATATTGCCGTTAATTACCCAGGACCCAAAGTCTTCGCCCATATCAGAATTTAAATCGATGTGTTTTGTCATAATATTTTATTATTGGTAGCTCATTGATTTAAAAATAATATAGGGGAAGTTTTTTACAGACGAATAGCATTATTTTCTGATAGCAAGCCATCGAAAAAAGAGATCGCTAAATGAAGCCCTATCCCGGTGACGACGCCGGACTGATTTCAGCCCCTCATACCGGAGAAGAGCATGTTGACACTACGCCAGATTCGATACTTCGTCGCCACGGCGGAAATGGGGCAAATATCACAGGCCGCCATACATCTGAATATCTCGCAGTCGGGCGTGACAAGCGCCATTCAGGAGCTGGAAGGCCTGTTGGGGAAGCCGCTGTTCCGACGTTCGGTGCGGGGCATGACGTTGACGGAGACCGGCACCCACTTTCTGCACCATGCCTACTCCATTCTGCGCAGCGTGGACGATGCGCTGCATATTCCCTCGACGGACGACCAAATTTGCGGCCAGCTGAATCTGGCCGCCTCCTACACGGTGATGGGGTATTTTCTTCCCTATCATTTGCAGCGGCTCTCTTCCGCCTTCCCCCATCTGAATATTAATCTCTACGAGCGTGAGCGCATCGATATTGAGCGCGGTCTGCTGGATGGCTCGCTGGATATCGCGTTGGTGCTAACCGCTAACCTGACGCTCCCAGGCATCACCTCGGAAACGCTGTTTAATTCCGAGCGCCGTCTCTGGCTACCCAGCCGTCATCCACTGTGCGATAAACCGCATCTCACGCTCGCGGATGTCGCCAGAGAGCCGTTTATCATGCTGACCGTCGATGAAGCCGACCATAGCGCAATGCGTTACTGGGAAGAAAGCGGGCAGCGTCCCAACGTGATGCTGCGGACCAGCTCCGTCGAAGCCGTGCGCAGCATGGTAGCCGACGGGCTGGGCGTCGCCATCCTGTCCGATCTGGTCTATCGTCCGTGGTCGCTGGAAGGTAAAAGGATCGAAACCCGTGCGCTGACCGACAATCTGCATCCCATGAATGTTGGGCTGGCGTGGCGTAAAGACGCGATTTTCACCCCGTCGATGAACGCCTTCCGACTGTGGTTTCGCAGCGCCTTTCTGACGCCGCAGATGAATTTTAACCGCCGTTGACGACGGTACAAACCAGGCGCGCCTGCGGAAACGGTGGAAATGTGACCCGTCTAACAGCCGCGGCGCGGCAATTTACGTAGCCTTCCCCCCTATCACCGTTGGATTGTCACTGGCCGCCGGCCAGGCAAAACCTGAAGGGTCCTCTTACGAGAGGCCGTTCAGGTTTTTTTTTTGCGCCATCACCGAGGTGTCTATGAAAAAAATCAGGTTCACAGGAATAATGAGCGTCACTCTGGCCGCGCTGGCCCTACCGTTAGGCTCACCGTCCGCCGCCGACAATAGCCGGATAGAAGCCACGTTGCAGGCCGACCATCCCGGGCCGCCGATTTCTCGCTACCTCTATGGTCAGTTTTCCGAGCATCTGGGACGAGGCATTTATGACGGCATCTGGGTCGGTCCCGACTCCCCCATCCCCAACACGCGCGGCATCAGAAACGATGTAGTCGCCGCGCTGAAAGCCATTAAAGTGCCGGTCGTGCGCTGGCCTGGGGGCTGCTTTGCGGATGAATATCACTGGCGCGACGGCATCGGTCCCCGCGACAAACGCCCGGTGCGCAAGAACAACTGGTGGGGCGGCGCGCCGGAGACCAATGCGTTCGGCACGCATGAGTTCTTCGATTTCGCCGAGCAGATCGGTGCGGAGGCGTATATTTCCGTCAATGTGGCCTCGTCCACGCCGACGGAGATGCGCGAATGGATCGAATATCTCACGTCCAAAGACCGGGATAGCCTGGCGGACGAACGACGCGCTAACGGTCGGGACGCGCCTTTTAACGTGCCGTTTATCGGCATCGGCAATGAAAGCTGGGGCTGCGGCGGCAATATGACGCCCGAATACTATGCGAACGAATTACGCCGCTTTGGCGCGCTGTTCCATAAAAACGGCACCAACTTCCATAACGATAACGACAACACGGCGATGCGTGTCGGCTCCGGCGCGAATAATGACGACACGAACTGGACCGACGTGGTCATGAAAAACGCCAGCGCGCATCTGGACGCCATTTCTCTGCACTTCTATACCGTGCTCACCGGCGACTGGAAGAACCGCAATCAGGCGTCCGCCACCGGTTTCCCCGATGAACAGTGGAATGCCATTTTCCAACAGACGCTGCGCATGGATGACATTCTGCGCCAGCATATCGCCGTCATGGATAAGCGCGATCCGGAAAAACGCATCGGCCTATTCGTGGACGAATGGGGGACCTGGTATAACGTCGAGCCCGGCACCTATCACGGCCATCTTTTCCAACAGAATACGCTGCGGGACGGCATTTTGGCGGCCGCCAACTTTAACATTTTCCACCAGTATACCGACCGCGTACGGATGACCAACATCGCGCAGACCATCAACGTGCTCCAGGCGATGATCCTGACGGAAGGCGATAAAATCGCGTTAACGCCGACCTACTATGCCTACAAAATGTATGTGCCATTCCAGGATTCCACCGCCATCCCGCTAACGGTGAAAGCCCCTCGGCTGACGTATGGCGGGCACACGTTCCCAGCCTTCAATGTCTCCGCCGCCAGAGGGAAAGACGGCAAAATATACATCGGCGTCGCGAATATGAACCAGCACGCGGGCTACGATCTGGCCATCAAACTGGGGGCACTGAACGTCAAAACAGTGTCGGGAGAGGTGCTGACCAGCACGGTGTCGGATGCGCATAACGTCCCCGGTCAGGCCGAAGCCATTCATCCCGCAGTCTTTCACGGCGGCAAAATCGACGGGTCGGTACTGAATCTCGCCATCCCCGCGAAATCCGTGGTGGTGGTCAGTCTGGAATAGAAGGTTAACAAGGAAGTGAGACGTCGGCAGACAGGACGCTAACCAAGAAAGCCTATTACCTAGAGATGAGGTAATAGGCTGCCCTCGGGCACGATAGCCGCCACCCCCGAAGAGTCCTCACGAGGCGGGTAAATATGAACGCCTGAACTCGCCTCAGAGAGAACCGTGAGACCTTTCACCCTGGATTTACGCCCTTCTCTTCGCAAAGAAGTTGTGGATAAACCCTAGCCTGAGTCTCTCCCGGGAATGAACACCCGCAGGCTTGATGCTTAACTCAACGGTGATAACGGATTTACAGCGATTTGACGGCGTTTTGTCGTCCCAATACCGGCGGCAGCACGTCCCTGTCTATGCGGACATCAATGACCGTGGGAACCGCTTGGTTGATCGCCGTACGTAGCGAGCTTTCCAACTCGGCACGACTTGTGACGCTGACACCGTTCGCCCCTAGCGCATGAGCGAACATAGCGAAATCCACCTTTGGAATCACACAGTCCAGCGCCGGATAACCGACCGAGTTCAACCCCTGCCGGCACATGTTGTAGCCGCCATCATTTAATACCACCCAAATCGCCGGGACTCGGTGATGCACTGCGGTACTGATTTCGTTATTCATCAGCATAGAACCATCGCCGATGATGCCGACGGTGACTTTTCCTGACATCGCCAGCCCGACAATGCCGCAGGCATAATGCCCCATGGTTCCCAACGCGGAATTGACCCGATAACGATTGGGCTTTTGAAACTGCAAATATCGGTTTGCCCAAACGTGCGAGTTACCGGCATCGGACGCCACCAGACAGTCGTGTTCATCAATCGCGACTTTTTGAATGGCGGCCATGACATCGACTGGATTGACCACGCCATCCTTGCTCTTGACCGGGACTTCACATTGAGACGATTCGAGCGGTGGAAGAGCGGTTGACCGTTGAGCGAGAGGCAACGTTTTTATTTTCTCGTAGACGCCCTGTAGAAAGGTTGTCAGTTCGGCATGAATAATTTCAGTTTCTGGAGGCAGGTTATTTTTAATATCCGCATTTTCCAGGCTGACATAAAAGACTCTGATTCCTTTTATTTTATTTTGGAGATAATGCGCGCTGGATTCCCCCAACCGCGTCCCCAAAATAACCATTGATTTCAACGACAGTTTATTAATGGCAGAGAGAAGTGCTGGCTCATCGCACCCTAAACCGGTGGAGCCTATATATAACGGATGGTTTTCAGGGAAGATACCTTTCCCGCGAGGCGTAGACATAACCGCCGTCTGGGTTTCAATGGCGAGTCGCGTTAATACATCCGACGCGTCGAGACAACCAAAGCCATTCCAGATAATGGCATCACCCGCAGCCAGAACCTCTGCTATTTCTTGCTGATGCGCATCCAGAGCGTCCTTATCTTCGCGACCGATCGGTGAGGGAATATAGGATGATTTGTCGCTGTATTCCTCTTCTGCAATATCTGACTTCTGTATGTTGGGAAGAATGAAAATTCCCAGTACGTGGCCCTGAGAAACGTTGAAATGATTGATGGCGTCGAGCGCTTCACTCAATTTTGCTTTTTCATCGACACACACAACACGATCGAAGTATCCCGAAATTCCTTCTCCTTGCAGGGCAAGGACGTCCTCTNCCGTCGTTTGTTGCAACCCCCACAATCCGTTACTTTGCGCCGTGGTAATCGGGGCGATGAATATCACTTTAGCGCCATCCAGCTTTGCCGTGCGCGCTGCCGTTAATGCGTTGATGATACCCGGTCCCGCGGTGGTAAAGACGGCGGCAGGCTTGTGATGATACAAGCTGTATTCAGAAGCACAAAACGTCGCGCCAGTCTCATGTCGGCAATGAACGGTTCTGATCGAAGACTCTGACAGTGCCTTCCACACTGGGGATATATAAGCCCCTGAAACACCGAAGGCGACATCTACCCCCACAGTTTCTAAATGACTGACCAGGATTTCCGCCACTGTCTTCTGAGATTTTCCTTCCATAGACTTTCCTCGTTTTTAGCACTTTTCATGCTTTACTGAATAATATTTATAAAAATAATTAGGCAAGATTGGTTTTATTCATAACCTCTCTTCTTTTGCGAATGCGCGAAGAGCGGTAATAGACGCTAACGATAATAGGAAGACCGTTATATTCCCCTAAACTTTCCTTAATTTTCTTATTATTGCCACCTCCAGTTCTTATTAAGAAACCAAATAGATTAATATTAAGTAAGAAAAAAAAGCAACGCGAATAATAGATTGAAACGACTACAGTAATCTATATTCGCTTCGATAGAAGCATACTTTTAAATGAATCAAAAAAGAAGGCAAAGATGTTTGTATTTATATCCTAATTATTCAACGTCAAAGAGAGCATAAAGCCAGAGTTTAATAATGCTTAGTCGTTATTAACGAAAATATTTTGTTAAAATACTCAGGAATCGAAACATCCCTTAATCAAAAAAAAGATATCGACATGGGAATAGACGTCATTCCAATGGTCCGATCCCATCACGCCGTTCTTGTCCAGCCCGGTCGCGGCACCTTCCATAGAAAATTGCGTTGATTCATAAAGATATTCTCATGCTGAAACCACGCTCCTGTGGTTTAGCAACAGCATTGAGATCGTTGGTCACCTGTCTTGTCCCTGTTTGAACGTAAGAACGTGATCAAGACGACCGGCCCGAAGAGGCAAAGCCCGATAACGGTGAGCAAGCATTAGCGCAGACGCCCTTCGGTGAAAAAGCGCGGTTTAGCACAGCCTGAAACGGCAGTAAAAGGCGGCAAAAAGTGGGATCCATAGGTTCTATATCGTGGCAAATTCGCCCTCAAAATACGTCAAAGTTTCCTTAAAAAGACGTTTTTCTACCAGCGCTGACTCGGGTTGCCGCAATGACCCCAGACATAAGGTTATATCGACGTCGTTTTTGTCTATGCGGCGAAGGGGAAGCCTGACCTACCGGCTCCAAGTGAGAAAGAACGCTTAAATTCCGTCCTTCATTTTCAGAATTAACCCACTTAAAAGTAAAATAAAAATAGATGAGTTTGATCAAGTATTACGAGTTATTTCACTTATGTAACATTTCAAACGTATGCCGTTAGATTTACAGAATCAAAAATGAGTGGTTTTCCTTCGTTGTCCTGTGCTGCTTCAAGCATTAACGCCAGGTGAATTTAATTCATTGTTTCAGAAGGGAAATTCATTTCATGAAAAGAAATTGTATGTTTTCAAATATCGCAGTGACGTTTCTTGTTATCCAATTATCGGGATGTACGTCTGTCGGCATGCATGTCATCAACAAAGTGAAGTCCCCACCTTCTAACGAAGTGATTAAGAAAGGCTTCTCTGAGTCTATGAATATCTCCCCAGAAAAGATCACCATCAGCAACATTCAAGAGTATGAAGGTAACGAAACAGGCATCACCGGTTCTGGGGTCCAGAAGTTTACCTTTGACGCGGCCATCAGCGGGAAAACCAAAAACTGTTCGTTAACGCGTCTGGTGAACAATGATATTTATTACACGGGATGCACCGAGAAGAATGCTGCGGTGAAGAGCTGGTAATTCTCTATCTTCCCTATATTTTTATGGGAATAGATAAACACTGAAACAGGCTTCACCTAACCCCTTCAAACGGGGGGACCGTTTTTGAAAGCCTGCCAGGCTGAGGGAAGGAACATCCCCTGATGTAATGCAAAAAGCCCGCTTAAGTTTCCTTAAGCGGGCTTTTCTAAATATGGCTCCTCTGACTGGACTCGAACCAGTGACATACGGATTAACAGTCCGCCGTTCTACCGACTGAACTACAGAGGAATCGTGTGAACGGGGCGCATAGTATCTGGGTCACTCTGGGCTGTCAACGCCAAAATCGCGTTTATATCCCAACTGCTTAGCCTCTGTTCAATTCCGCGCTTTTATGCTCAAGAGTTGTGCGATAAGGCGGTTTCGGCCCCTTTTCGCCAGCGCTGTAGGCGCTCCAGCGGCGTCTGTCGGTAGAACCGCGTGAACACGTCATAAACCACGGGGAAACGCTCATAGAGCAGTTCGGGCGCGCTAAAAAAATACTCGGACAGCACGGCGAAACACTCCGCGGGATCGGTCGCGGCATAGGGATCCATACTGGCGCCCTCTTCTCCCACCAGGTCAATCTCCTCCTGCAACTCGCTCATCGCCCCGTGGAGCGCCTGCTCCCACGGCGCCATTTCACGCAGCGGAAGCGGTGGAACGCCGCTGACTTCATGCCCGCCACGCAGATCCAGCTTATGCGCGACTTCGTGGATCACCAGATTGAATCCCGACAGGTCGAAGGAATCTTGGATATCCTGGCCGTTGAGCACGATGGGCCCCTGCTCCCAACTTTGCCCTGACTGCACGACCTCCCCCGAATGGACCAGGCCAATATCGTCCTCCCATTCGTCCGTCACGATGAACGGCGAAGGATAGATGAGGACGTCATGAAAGCTATCGAGCCAGTGGATGCCGAGCTCCATCACGGGGAGGCAAAACAACAGCGCGATGCGTTGCTGCATCAACGCATCCAGCTCAACATGCTGCAAGGGCACCAGTCGTTTTTGCCGCAGAAACTGCTGCGCGAGGTTAATCAGCTGGCGCCGTTCGCGTTCGTCCAGCGGCGCCAACAGTGGGATAGACAGTGCAGTCTGCCACGCAGCCCCCTCTTCAGGCGAAGGCGATGAGGTTTTCCATTGCCACTTCATGCATATTGCTCGCTATGTCGTCACTCAGGTCTAAAGACGTGGATAGGGGCTGTTAAAATGCGCCGAAAACGGGCATCATAGTCGCCCTTCCGTGGAGAGATGCCGGAGCGGCTGAACGGGACGGTCTCGAAAACCGTTGAGGGAGTCATCCCTCCGAGGGTTCAAATCCCTCTCTCTCCGCCATTATTCAAGCAGTTATCCCCAGTCCTTTCTGTGATAAAAATCCCGCGAAGTCAGTCTGGAGAAAAAACCGGCGCATCGTCTCTCACGAAGCTACGCCGGCTCATCCTGCTTATCAAGGCTGGGTCAATCGCAATTACTGCGTACGCCACAGCCGGTACTGGCCCCAGATACCGACTTCCGTCAGATATTCCTGCTCGGTGCCGTCGGCAAGCACATCCACGGTCCGTCTCATACCCATTGACGCCACTGAGCATTCGTTGCTCACTCTCAGTTTGTGCAAGCCGTTATTCAAATAGGCCGTGACGTACTGATTTTGTCTTAACAGCGCAATCTCTTTACCATCAACAGCGACCACGAATTTACAGAGACCGCCGCTCCCGCTACCGATAAACTGTTTATTTCGAGTCACGGTCACTTTGGTCTGTTCGACCTGATTATTTGGCGTGATGATAGTCGGATCCAATATATATTCTGCAGGACCGTGCGGTCTGGAACATCCACTCAATATCAATGCGAAAAATAGAAAAAATACTCTTTTCATGGTTATTTACCCAAAATAAATGGAGAGCAGTTTATCCGCTGCTCTTATTAAAAAATTATTATTGAAGCCTATCGCAAGAGTGCAAAGAGACGTTATTGCGCTTGAGGTGTTAATATTGCATTGGCGGCTTTGGGGTGAAGCGTATACATACCGCCGTTGAAAGGATCCACCAGTAAGTAGCCGATAAGACCGCCGAATACCAGGTTCCCGCCGATATACCACCCGTTCGCAGATGATCGAACGGGCAAGGTCAGCGGCTGATAGCTATCTTTTGTGAACGTAATCAGGTATTTTTTACCACCAAAATAATGTCCGTTAGATTTATCCAAAACCACGTTTTGAGGCGTATTACCGGTGACGACAACTTGCCCGGTTTCATCCTGTATCGAGAATTTTGCACCAGAGGGATGACTATCAACGTTGACCACCTGAGATCGTTCTCCAACAATAGTGGCGCATCCAGAAAGTAATATTGCTGCAGATAAAGCAAAGACTGCTAATTTTTTCATTTGAAAATGACTCTTTAACTGATTTTATATTTAGCCAGAATTGGCTAAAAAATATTACCAAATATTTCATAGCGAGTCATCCTAAAGCATTATTGATATTTATTCATAGCGGCGGAGGGAGTGGAAAATAATTATTGCGAGATGAATCCAGCCATGATCATATTTCACGAAGAGTTCACTATGATAATTTGCGCATTTTATCGCCATTGCGTTTCCTTACTGCGACCGTCAACGCCTCTTATTCCGCCTAGACCGCTTACTGTTTTTACTGCACCGATGTTTGCATTCAATAAATACAGTAACGAATTCATCCCGTCCGCCGCATTACGACAGCAACGCTTTTAGCCGTGTCGCACTCATAGGTCGGCCGTAGTACCAACCTTGTCCCACGGCGTCCTTGCAATGTTCTTTGACATAGGCGGCCTGTTCGGCCGTTTCGATCCCTTCGACAATGACGCAGGTATTCAGCATGGACGTCATCGTAAACAATAAATCCACCATGCGGGCGTTGACGGAGTCGGTGCCGATGGCTTCGGTAAACATTCGGTCGATCTTCAAGGCATCAAACGGCAGGCTGGAGAGATACGAAAAATTAGAGTAGCCCGTACCGAAATCGTCGATGGCAATACGATATCCCTGCGTGCGCAGCTCGGATAACCTTTTCGCCAACGTCGCATAATTGGCCGTCGAACGCTCCGTGATCTCCAGAATAATTTGTTTCGGCGTCACACCAAAATGCGCGACCTGCTCATTCAGGTACGTCTGATAATCGGTGTCCAGAACGTCGGAGATATCCAGATTGATGCTGAGGTAAAACTCCGGGTTATTCAATAAAACGCTTTGCATCTCGGCAACCGAGCGCTGGGTAATATGCCGCGTAATATCACCGATGATCCCTTGTTTTTCCGCTAAGGGGATAAAGACGTCGGGAGACACGAGCTGACCGTGTTTATTTGTCCACCGGGCCAACGCTTCAACGCCAATGATTTTTTCATCATTAAGGTAAATGATCGGCTGGTAATTCACATGAAGCTTTTTACGGCTGACGGCCAGACGCAGCTGTTTGGTCATTGAACGATTGATGTCGAGCAGCAGAAAAATAACTAACGTCAGCGTGCCGCCTAATATAGCGCCCAGCAACGAGATAGCAGAGATCATATAGGCCGGCATCTGTAAAACGCCGGAAGCGCTCAGCCGCGCATGAATACAGATTTCATACAGTCTGCTGCACAGGTAAGACTGGCGATATTGAGCGAGCCAGGAGCTTTCATAGCGGGTCGGCGTCACGCTTGTACTGCCAAAAGTCTGGAAAACGTGGCTATCATCCGCCGACGTTAACACCGCGCCATACCCGTGCAGCGGATAAGAAAAGCTACGGAAGGCATCGGGTGACGTGAATACCACGACGTTTTTGCGACTGGCGATATCCGTTTGAATGCGGGGATCAAAGAGGCCTCGTACGGCGGTCCAAAGCTGGGTGCCGTCCCTTTTTTGAACGTCTGTTTCTGGTAGCGTAATGGGCGAGGACAGCACGCCACGCCCGGCGGTACATAACAATTCGCCGTTCCGTATTCGGCCAAGGTCGATAATATAGCGGTACTTATAAACCATGTAGCGAAGCTGAAATAAATCGTCTTCAGAGCAGAGAGGATACTTCAATGCGTAGGCTTCATTAATCGCGGTATTGGATTCAGTGACGACGTCATCGGAACGCTTCATTATGGCTTCGGCAAAATCCTGCAATTTCTTTTGATCGTTTTTTGCTATCACCCGCTGGCTCAGGAGCAACAAAATCAATATCCCCCCCATAATCCCAGCGACAACCATCGCTAGTATCATTTTATTTATTGACTTCATGTTGACTTCCCCGGCCTTGATAAATCCCAACTCGTCGCCCATTAATCGGCATCACTTCATGGAAGTTTATTGATTTATCTTTGAATCAATCCCGCGAATATCACCGTTGATGTCGCGTATTTACGGTAAATTTCCACTTTCACCGCATATCTTCACGACATATTGACCTAACGTGATCAAACATCACGGCTGATATTCTTGCCAGGACAGGGGCTGAGAGACGCGAGGCTGTTGAGGCCCCGCGTGCATCGGATGACTAGAGATACAGAGAGGGCTCGCCCGCCGGACGCGTTTTAAACCGGCGATGCAGCCAGAGATATTGGCCCGGCGCCTTCATGATTTCGCGTTCTATAGCCCGATTGATATAGGCTGCAGCGGCCAGGTTATCGTCATAGGGATAGTGTTCTAGCGCCGGGGAAATCACCAGCTGATAACCCTGCCCCGCCGGTTTGCGGATGACAACGGCCGTCACCAGTTTCGGCTGAGCCAGACGCGCGATGGTGAAAGTGCCGTTTGAGGTCGCCGCCTTCTCTACACCAAAAAATGGGACGAATACGCTGCCTTTCGGCCCGTTATCCTGATCCGGCGCGAACCACACGGTGCCGCCGTGTTTAAGCGTGTGTACCATGCTGATCAGATTTTTGCGGTTCACCAGCACATTCCCCGACCGCGATCGCCCCCACTTCTGCACCCGTTCCAGAATGGAGCTGTTGTGCGGACGGTACATGACCACCATCGGTTTGCAGTGGCCGAGAATGCGAAAATGCAGCTCCAGCGTCATAAAATGTACGCCGATCACCATGACGCCCTTTTCCCGATCCTGCGCATTATGCAGATGTTCCAGCCCGACGATGTCGAACCATTTTTTTATGCGTTTATCCGGCCAAAACCAAGCCATCCCCGTTTCCAGCAGCGCGATGCCGAGCGAAGAAAAATGCTCGATCAATTTGACCTGTTTCTGGTGCTCGGAAATCTCAGGGAAACACAACTCGAGGTTACGCCGGGCAATGCTGACCCGTCGTTTCAAAAAACGCATAGAACGCCGCCCCAACCAGCCGCCAAGACGCACCAGCAGGGGATAAGGCAATTGAATCAACAGATACAACACCGCCAGACCGAACCACAGCGGCCAATGCCTGGGGTGCGCGTAACGGACGAAAAACAGCACTCGCGAGCGGGTCACCATAAATGCTTTATCCTTCACTGTCAGAACATGACAACATCAATGAATATCGGTGGCTCCAACTGCTCGAGCCGTGTTTAGCAAAACCGCGGCATTATCAGCTCACGTTTAGACATCCCTGCGAGACGTAAATTCCGGGAGGAATACGCGCGACGGCACATTTCACACAACGGTCAAATAAGCCATGGCGGCACAGGAAAGAAACGCGCGGGATTCTGCGCGGTGGGAAAGGTCATTGTCGGTAGCGACATCACATTACAGAGCGTGAAACGTGATGACTGGAGAAAGCGGGCCGCGGTGCATCCACGGCCCGGGGAAGGCTGAACGAGCGGTTAAGGTTTCAGTACGGATTCAATCTCCGCCATTTTTGGCGCATAAGGCGCACGCATCCGCAGGTTGGATTCTCCGCCAGGGCTCTGCACCACCACCGCTTTGGCATGACTAAAGCGGCGGAAGCCGTAGATGCCGTGATAGGCGCCCATGCCGGACGCGCCTACGCCGCCGAACGGCACGCTCTCAATTGTGGCCTGCGTCATGATGTCATTCACCACCAATGCGCCGGACGTCGTGCGCTCGCTGAATTCACGTTGGCGCACCGGGTCCTGACCAAAGTAATAGGCCGCCAACGGACGCGGATGCGCGTTGATGTAGGCGACAGCCTCTTCCGGACTCGCGTAGGTTTTCAACGGTAGAATCGGCCCGAAAATTTCTTCCTGCATAACCAACATATCGTCAGTCACGTTCAGCACCACCGTTGGCGATAGTTTACGCTGCGGAAGCGCGACGCCCGACTCACCTTCAGCGGAAAGTTCGATGATTGTTGCCCCTTTTTCACGCGCATCGGTCAGCAGCTGCTGCAACCGCTGGAAATGACGATCGCTGATGATGCCGGTGTAATCGGGGTTATCCGACAACGTTGGGAACGTTTCAGCGATAAAGGTACGCGCATGGGTCACAAATGCATCGCGAGCGGACTCAGGCAGCAGCACATAGTCCGGCGACATGCAGATCTGTCCGGCGTTGAACGTCTTGACCGTCATCACGCGCTCGGCCGCCGTTTGGATATCGGCATCGGTATCGACCATCACCGGTGACTTTCCGCCCAGTTCCAGCGTCACAGGCACCAGATTCTCCGCGGCCGCTCGCATGACGTGACGGCCGACGCTGGTGCTGCCGGTGAAGATCAGGTGATCAAAGGCCTGCGCGCTAAACGCCTTGCCGACATCCGCATCGCCCAGCACGGTCGTCACTTCCAGCGGGTCGAAGTAACGCGCGACCAAGTCCGCCAGCAGTTCAGCCGTGCGCGGCGTGAGCTCAGAAGGCTTGATCAACGCGCGGTTACCGGCGGCGAGGACGCCCGCCAGCGGACAAAACGCCAAATTCAGCGGAAAGTTCCACGGACTAATAATGCCGACGACCCCAAGCGGTTGATATTGCACCCGCGCATGCATACCCGGCCCCGGGGCGGGCTGTTCGTCAGGCTGCATCCACTGCGCCAGATTTTCACGGGCGTAGTTCAGCGCGTTCACGGACCCCAGAATATCCGCCATGATGGTCTGATAAGGGCTCCGGTGACCGTAGTCGGCGCGAACCGCCGCTTCCAGCTCCTGATGATGGCGGGTCAGCAACTGAATGGCGCGCTCAATGCGGTCGCGGCGCAATTCACTACTGGCAGGCCCGTCCTGCACGTGCGCACGCTTCATGTCTGCGACGGTGGCGGCCAAAGAGGCCGCAGTAACTGAAGAACTCATGATTCACTCCGAAATAGAAATGCGGGTTAGGCCAGCTGCTTAAGCAGAGCCTGGGCGACCCCTTCTGAACTCGCCGGGTTTTGACCCGTGGTCAGAAGGCCGTCGGTCACAATATGGGGCTGCCAGTCGGCGCCTTTTTCATAGCGTCCGCCCAGCTGCGTAAATTCGTCTTCAATCAGGAACGGAACCACCTCAGTCAGCTGTACCGCGGCTTCTTCGCTGTTCGAGAAACCGGTCACTTTGCGTCCTTTAATCAGCGGTTCGCCGTCGGCGCCGCGGACGTGACGCAATGCGCCTGGCGCATGGCAGACCAGCCCCAGTGGTTTCCCGGCACGATCGAACGCTTCAAGCAGCGAGATGGAGTCAGCGCTTTCCGCCAGATCCCACAACGGCCCATGTCCGCCGGGATAGAACACCGCGTCGAAGTCGGCCACATTGACGTCAGCCAGTTTCGCCGTATGGCTCAGCGCATTCTGAGCATCCGCATCCTGCCGAAAACGTTCAGTCGCGGCAGTTTGCGCTTCCGGTGCGTCGCTGACCGGATCCAGCGGCGGCTGCCCGCCAAGCGGAGACACCAAAGTGATAGCCGCACCCGCATCCTTGAAGACATAGTAAGGGGCCGCAAACTCTTCCAGCCAGAAACCCGTTTTCTTGCCGGTATTGCCAAGACGATCGTGCGACGTTAATACCATCAGAATGTTCATACAAGACTCCTAAAAAGAGGATGAAGATACGCCGAGAACCGTTTCGGCGTCCTTAAGGCCCCCTGCGGGGGGAAGTAGTAGTTCAGTGGTGATTAATGCCTGGTGCAACGGTGCTTTGTCCTTACTCAGCTTGGACAATAGCGCGGCGCCCAGCCACAGCTGATACAGCGTTTGCGCGGTTTCCGCAGGCGGCAGGGACAACCGTAACGAACCGTCCGCTTGCCCCTCGCCCACCGTCTCGGCGATACGCGCCACCAGATGTGACACGCCATCGCACAATATCAGCCGCATATCTTCGGAGAGGTCGGCGACCTCCGCAGCCAGCTTGACTACCAGACAGTGTTCGGCCCAGCCGCCCAGCAAGGGATCGTCGATCCACGCGGTCCAGTAACGCATTAACCGCTCGCGACCGCTTCCCGTTGCTACGCTGAATAGCGCATCCAGACGCTGCTGATATTCATTGACATAATCCGCCAGCAGTTCACAACCGAACTGCTCTTTGGAGGAAAAGTAATGATAGAACGATCCCTTGGGCACCTGACAGGCATCCAGAATCGCTTTAAGCCCGACGCCGACAAAACCCTGCCGCAGCACTAATAAGCGGCCGGTATCGAGGATTTGTTGACGCGTCTGTTTTGTTTTGTTCATCGAATTCATAACATGAAAGTAACATTAAATAGACCGGTCGTCTAGTGGGGAGTATAAATGACGGGAGACGGGCGGAGACCCGCGGACAAAGCGCCTGCTGGCTCTACGCGCTGGGTTTCTGAACACAGGCGGAGTACAGCGGAAGATAGGCGGGCAACGCCGGATGTCGGCAAAGGGCAAGGAGCAAATCGACTTTGGGCTTTGGGCTTTGGGCTTTGGGCTTTGGGCTTTGGGCTTTGGGCTTTGGGCTTTGGGCTTTGGGCTTTGGGCAGAATATCGAACGCTTGTCGCCCCCA
>NZ_JIBQ01000011.1 GCF_000688695.1 Lonsdalea quercina subsp. quercina
TAGTATATGCGGCCCGCGACCATGAAAGTGGTCCTGCTCTTTAACAATTTAATCAGACAATCTGTGTGGGCACTCACAAGACACTATCGCAACTAGATACGAAAAAGTCTTGAAGAGTGAACAACAGTTAATTCATTACGAATAAACAGTAAATTCTTTGAGCATCGCTATTAACTTAGCAAATCAAGCTTTTAATTGAAGAGTTTGATCATGGCTCAGATTGAACGCTGGCGGCAGGCCTAACACATGCAAGTCGAGCGGCAGCGGAAGGAAGCTTGCTTCCTTGCCGGCGAGCGGCGGACGGGTGAGTAATGTCTGGGGATCTGCCCGATGGAGGGGGATAACTACTGGAAACGGTAGCTAATACCGCATAACGTCGCAAGACCAAAGTGGGGGACCTTCGGGCCTCACACCATCGGATGAACCCAGATGGGATTAGCTAGTAGGCGGGGTAAAGGCCCACCTAGGCGACGATCTCTAGCTGGTCTGAGAGGATGACCAGCCACACTGGAACTGAGACACGGTCCAGACTCCTACGGGAGGCAGCAGTGGGGAATATTGCACAATGGGGGAAACCCTGATGCAGCCATGCCGCGTGTATGAAGAAGGCCTTCGGGTTGTAAAGTACTTTCAGCGGGGAGGAAGGCAGTGAACTTAATACGTTCGCTGATTGACGTTACCCGCAGAAGAAGCACCGGCTAACTCCGTGCCAGCAGCCGCGGTAATACGGAGGGTGCAAGCGTTAATCGGAATGACTGGGCGTAAAGCGCACGCAGGCGGTTTGTTAAGTCAGATGTGAAATCCCCGAGCTTAACTTGGGAACTGCATTTGAAACTGGCAAGCTAGAGTCTTGTAGAGGGGGGTAGAATTCCAGGTGTAGCGGTGAAATGCGTAGAGATCTGGAGGAATACCGGTGGCGAAGGCGGCCCCCTGGACAAAGACTGACGCTCAGGTGCGAAAGCGTGGGGAGCAAACAGGATTAGATACCCTGGTAGTCCACGCTGTAAACGATGTCGACTTGGAGGTTGCGGTCTTGAACTGTGGCTTCCGGAGCTAACGCGTTAAGTCGACCGCCTGGGGAGTACGGCCGCAAGGTTAAAACTCAAATGAATTGACGGGGGCCCGCACAAGCGGTGGAGCATGTGGTTTAATTCGATGCAACGCGAAGAACCTTACCTACTCTTGACATCCAGAGAACTTGGCAGAGATGCCTTGGTGCCTTCGGGAACTCTGAGACAGGTGCTGCATGGCTGTCGTCAGCTCGTGTTGTGAAATGTTGGGTTAAGTCCCGCAACGAGCGCAACCCTTATCCTTTGTTGCCAGCGATTCGGTCGGGAACTCAAAGGAGACTGCCGGTGATAAACCGGAGGAAGGTGGGGATGACGTCAAGTCATCATGGCCCTTACGAGTAGGGCTACACACGTGCTACAATGGCGCATACAAAGAGAAGCGAACTTGCGAGAGTAAGCGGACCTCATAAAGTGCGTCGTAGTCCGGATTGGAGTCTGCAACTCGACTCCATGAAGTCGGAATCGCTAGTAATCGTAGATCAGAATGCTACGGTGAATACGTTCCCGGGCCTTGTACACACCGCCCGTCACACCATGGGAGTGGGTTGCAAAAGAAGTAGGTAGCTTAACCTTCGGGAGGGCGCTTACCACTTTGTGATTCATGACTGGGGTGAAGTCGTAACAAGGTAACCGTAGGGGAACCTGCGGTTGGATCACCTCCTTACCAAAGTGAAGTGCTAGTGAAGTGCTCACACAGATTGTCTGATGAAAAAGCAAGAGCAAAAGCGCACCTGTTGATGATGAGTCTCTGACTCATGCTGATGCGGAACGATTGAGCCGGAAGGCTGAGTCGGATTTCGTGTCCCCATCGTCTAGAGGCCTAGGACACCGCCCTTTCACGGCGGTAACAGGGGTTCGAATCCCCTTGGGGACGCCATACCGATAATGAGTGAAAGGCATTATCACCTGAATATCTTAAAGATGACTTTAACGAGTCGTGTTTAAGATATTGCTCTTTAACAATCTGGAACAAGCTGAAATTTGAAACGATGCAGCTGAACATGTCTCTCCGTGCAGTATTGAGATGTGATTTGGTTGTGTCAGAGTCTCTCAAATAATCGCAGCGTGAAGCGTGTCTTACGAGACACCTTCGGGTTGTGAGGTTAAGTGACTAAGCGTACACGGTGGATGCCTAGGCAGTCAGAGGCGATGAAGGGCGTGCTAATCTGCGAAAAGCGTCGGCAAGGTGATATGAACCGTTATACCCGACGATACCCGAATGGGGAAACCCAGTGCAATCCGTTGCACTATCGCAACATGAATACATAGTGTTGCGAGGCGAACCGGGGGAACTGAAACATCTCAGTACCCCGAGGAAAAGAAATCAACCGAGATTCCCCTAGTAGCGGCGAGCGAACGGGGAGGAGCCCAGAACCTGAATCAGTTTGTGTCTTAGTGGAAGCGTCTGGAAAGTCGCACGACAGAGGGTGATAGTCCCGTACACGAAGAGGCATGGATTGTGAGTTCGATGAGTAGGGCGGGACACGTGTTATCCTGTCTGAATATGGGGGGACCATCCTCCAAGGCTAAATACTCCTGACTGACCGATAGTGAACCAGTACCGTGAGGGAAAGGCGAAAAGAACCCCGGCGAGGGGAGTGAAATAGAACCTGAAACCGTGTACGTACAAGCAGTGGGAGCCTTGATTTATCAGGGTGACTGCGTACCTTTTGTATAATGGGTCAGCGACTTATATTCTGTAGCAAGGTTAACCGAATAGGGGAGCCGCAGGGAAACCGAGTCTTAACTGGGCGTTAAGTTGCAGGGTATAGACCCGAAACCCGGTGATCTAGCCATGGGCAGGTTGAAGGTTGGGTAACACTAACTGGAGGACCGAACCGACTAATGTTGAAAAATTAGCGGATGACTTGTGGCTGGGGGTGAAAGGCCAATCAAACCGGGAGATAGCTGGTTCTCCCCGAAAGCTATTTAGGTAGCGCCTCGTGAACTCATCTTCGGGGGTAGAGCACTGTTTCGACTAGGGGGCCATCCCGGCTTACCAACTCGATGCAAACTGCGAATACCGAAGAATGTTATCACGGGAGACACACGGCGGGTGCTAACGTCCGTCGTGAAGAGGGAAACAACCCAGACCGCCAGCTAAGGTCCCAAAGTCATGGTTAAGTGGGAAACGATGTGGGAAGGCCCAGACAGCCAGGATGTTGGCTTAGAAGCAGCCATCATTTAAAGAAAGCGTAATAGCTCACTGGTCGAGTCGGCCTGCGCGGAAGATGTAACGGGGCTAAACCATGCACCGAAGCTGCGGCAGCGACACTCAGGTGTTGTTGGGTAGGGGAGCGTTCTGTAAGCCTGCGAAGGNGACCTGTGAGGGTTGCTGGAGGTATCAGAAGTGCGAATGCTGACATAAGTAACGATAATGCGGGTGAAAAACCCGCACGCCGGAAGACCAAGGGNTCCTGTCCAACGTTAATCGGGGCAGGGTGAGTCGACCCCTAAGGCGAGGCCGAAAGGCGTAGTCGATGGGAAACAGGTTAATATTCCTGTACTTGGTGTTACTGCGAAGGGGGGACGGAGAAGGCTAGGTTATCCGGGCGACGGTTGTCCCGGTTTAAGCGTGTAGGTGGATGTTTTTGGTAAATCCGGAACATCATTAACACTGAGGCGTGATGACGAGTCACTACGGTGATGAAGTGACCGATGCCAAGCTTCCAGGAAAAGCCTCTAAGCTCCAGGTAACACGAAATCGTACCCCAAACCGACACAGGTGGTCAGGTAGAGAATACCAAGGCGCTTGAGAGAACTCGGGTGAAGGAACTAGGCAAAATGGTGCCGTAACTTCGGGAGAAGGCACGCTGGCGTTGGTGAAGGGACTTGCTCCCGGAGCTGATACCAGTCGCAGATACCAGCTGGCTGCAACTGTTTAATAAAAACACAGCACTGTGCAAACACGAAAGTGGACGTATACGGTGTGACGCCTGCCCGGTGCCGGAAGGTTAATTGATGGGGTCAGCCGCAAGGCGAAGCTCTTGATCGAAGCCCCGGTAAACGGCGGCCGTAACTATAACGGTCCTAAGGTAGCGAAATTCCTTGTCGGGTAAGTTCCGACCTGCACGAATGGCGTAATGATGGCCAGGCTGTCTCCACCCGAGACTCAGTGAAATTGAACTCGCTGTGAAGATGCAGTGTACCCGCGGCAAGACGGAAAGACCCCGTGAACCTTTACTATAGCTTGACACTGAACCTTGAGCCTTGATGTGTAGGATAGGTGGGAGGCTTTGAAGTGTGGACGCCAGTCTGCATGGAGCCAACCTTGAAATACCACCCTTTAATGTTTGATGTTCTAACGTGGGCCCCTAATCGGGGTTGCGGACAGTGTCTGGTGGGTAGTTTGACTGGGGCGGTCTCCTCCCAAAGAGTAACGGAGGAGCACGAAGGTTAGCTAATCCTGGTCGGACATCAGGAGGTTAGTGCAAAGGCATAAGCTAGCTTGACTGCGAGAGTGACGGCTCGAGCAGGTGCGAAAGCAGGTCTTAGTGATCCGGTGGTTCTGAATGGAAGGGCCATCGCTCAACGGATAAAAGGTACTCCGGGGATAACAGGCTGATACCGCCCAAGAGTTCATATCGACGGCGGTGTTTGGCACCTCGATGTCGGCTCATCACATCCTGGGGCTGAAGTAGGTCCCAAGGGTACGGCTGTTCGCCGTTTAAAGTGGTACGCGAGCTGGGTTTAGAACGTCGTGAGACAGTTCGGTCCCTATCTGCCGTGGGCGTTGGAAGATTGAGGGGGGTTGCTCCTAGTACGAGAGGACCGGAGTGAACGCACCACTGGTGTTCGGGTTGTGATGCCAATCGCATTGCCCGGTAGCTAAGTGCGGAAGAGATAACCGCTGAAAGCATCTAAGCGGGAAACTTGCCCCGAGATGAGTCTTCCCTGGGACTTCGAGTCCCCTGAAGGGCCGTTGAAGACGACGACGTAGATAGGCTGGGTGNGTAAGCGNAGCGATACGTTGAGCTAACCAGTACTAATGACCCGAGAGGCTTAACCTTACAACACCGAAGGTGTTTTTAGAGAGACGATTCAGCTTGTTCAAAGATTGGTTCTGGTGGTTGCACGGAGAGAGTGTGTAACGGCTGGAATGAAACAGAATTTGCCTGGCGGCGATAGCGCGGTGGTCCCACCTGACCCCATGCCGAACTCAGCAGTGAAACGCCGTAGCGCCGATGGTAGTGTGGGGTCTCCCCATGTGAGAGTAGGGAACTGCCAGGCATTAATTTAAGGTGCATAGCACCGGTTACTGGAAGCAGGTTATCCGGTAACGATACAGAATCGGTGGAGCGGTAGTTCAGTTGGTTAGAATNCCTGCCTGTCACGCAGGGGGTCGCGGGTTCGAGTCCCGTCCGTTCCGCCACTTATCTTGTCCTGGGATGTTATTGATACCCAGATGGAAAAGAAACCGTACTACCGTAAAAGGGGTACGGTTTTTTTTCGTCTTCAAAATACCCGCGACAATCAGCGAGTATTCAATCGTAAAACGTCCACACAGATCATAGCCTCTTTTGGTTCTTCCTTATTTTTACCAAATGCGTGCTCGTGCTTTTTCCCTGAAAGGTCTCGGTTCGCTGTAGTGAAATCATCGGTATAACAACCCGTTGTGTTTCATACAGTCTTCTTGTGACGTGAGCGATGGAGATGACTACTGAGATCGCCTGATGAGAGGCGACTCTGGTTGCTCGCTGGATGCCTATGAAAACGATTGGAATCGCTGCTTTCAGCTGCCCAGTGCTATCTGCTTCGGCATTATCAGCGTGCGGATGACCTGCTCCCTTTGTTCGAACATTACCTCTGTGTACTTCCTCCCGATAAATCTTCCCCTTTATTGCCCTATGGCTATCTGCTGCGATCAAGGCAAAGTACCCGCAAAAAGATGCTGAGGGAAAACCACCGCTCATACCCACCCGTTCCGGGAACAATAACCTCTCCGCTATATTCCACCGACGCTCCGCTTCCTCATAATACGACTTAATCAAACGCCTAAAGTAATAAACTCTGAGTCCTGAAGGATCATTCCATGGTCTGGATGATATCTACTGTCGCTTATCATGGCGTTTTTGGCCGAACAATAAGTCATAAGGCGGCCGTTTTGAAAGGAATATTGTCATCGTAAAGACTCACAGTCAGCACAAATTTCGACTTACATCAACTGAGAATAAAATTTCACAGGTTTATAAGAAGAAAAGCACATCATCCATCAATAAAATCGTGAAACTATCTCGGAATTAATCATATTTATTGGGTGTAGTGATTCAATTTATTTTAAGTGCCTAGATGAATTATTTATTCAGGGGAGAGGTTATCTCAGAATAACTAATAATCATGTTAGGGGATATTGTGGGGAAGTATTCGTTGAGTTATTCTTTTTCGAGAACAGTATTCAATGATTATTTTCAGTATATTCCTATTTTTTCTGGCATCAATTTTATTGATTTAAATGTATGTTTTTCATTTTTTGTTTTCATTTCACTGGGTTAAGCCTTAATGTTTATTTTTAGAGGGCAAGCACCAGGTCTTTAAATGGCATAAAGATATTTTATGGTTCTTAATAAATTATGGTTTTAAATAGATAGCCAATAAGAAACCATTATGGGTAAATGTAACAATATAAGCGCCATGTAATGAAAAAAAGCGAAATATAAAAATTGCTTTGTGGTTTAACCTGGTTAGAATCCATTTAAACAAGGATTTATGTTTCTTTAATTTTTACTCAAAAATCCTATCAATTTATGATGGGCGGGACCTTGCCAAAATGGTGGGTTGTCTTTTGATATATAAGGTTTTTTATTGGGCGCTGATGTGTTTAATCTAACATGGAATGTATATGGGTGTTAGGCATGCTACTCAGGGTAGTTGGGTGATTAATTACATTTTTGATGAATGTATCAATGTGGTGTTCAAGAACCTTTTATTTAATGCCAAAGCAAATCCATTGTGCGTGAATAATGACAAAACCGCGAGTAAATCTATGGCCAATTAAGCCCATTGCGATAAATGGATGATGAGTTAGTGCTTGTCTTCAATCTGGTGAAAGAAATAACAATAGAAACTGAGGCCCGCCAATTTATCTGATGGGGCTGATTCAATATTTAATTTCTGGCAGTACCCGATGATCTTCGACTTTTCCAGAAGTCAAAAGCTCGTCGGGGGGAAGGAACCCATATCGTCACGTCAGTGAGTGACATCGAAAGACGCTATTCCCTGCATATCGATGCTCTCAGGGAAGAAGTGCCGTGAGCAGATTCACGGTGAGTCTAAACGAATCAATCACTGGCATCAGGAATACGGCTGCTTTTGGCGAATCAGTACTGAACTCGCTATCACCAAGAGAGGATTATGAACGTGACTCCAGAAGACCATGAAGACTTGAATCAGCCTGATGCATTACCGGCGTTAAGGCTCTGCGACTCTGCGTTTTTTTTCGATATCGACGGTACGCTCGCGGAAATATGCCCCCGTCCAGAGGACGCCTCCATTCCCTTACCGCGTTTGTCTCTTCTTCGTGCGCTGTTTCGCGGCTGTGATGGCGCTGTAGGGATTATCTCAGGACGGCGTTTAGCGGATATCGATGATCTGCTGGCGCCGTTGCTGTTTCCGGCGGCGGGAATACATGGCGGGGAACGTCGTCGTGCAGACGGGACGGTTCATCGCTGTGAGGTCAGTCTGCCCGCAGAACTCTGTCTGCGACTGAAGTATTGGGTCAGTCAGCATCCCGGCACTTTTCTCGAAGCTAAAGGGGACACGGCCGTGGCGTTGCACTACCGCCAGTGTCCGCAATTCGAACCCGAAGCGACGCGGCTCGCCTTAGCGCTGATTGAGGATTATCCCCAGTGGGCGGCCCAGCTGGGGAAATGCGTTGTTGAAATAAAACCTGAGAACGTGAACAAAGGGGTCGCGTTGCGGGCGTTTATGACGGAAACGCCGTTTCAGGGGCGAACCCCCGTCTTCGTGGGTGACGATCTCACCGACGAACAGGGTTTTGATGCTGCGCAGGCGCTGGGAGGGATAGCGATTAAAATCGGCGCCGGCCCTACCTGCGCGACGCATCGACTGTCGAGTGTCGATGCCGTCGGGGAGTGGTTATCGTGTTTGACCTCGTTCGCCGACCCGCCGTGTGCGGATAAGGCGGTGTCGCGATGAACCGGCTTGTGGTGGTATCTAATCGCGTGCCCCCGGCGCTGGATGACTGTCCGGCGGGAGGACTGGCCAGCGGGATGATGGCCGCGCTGGAGCTTAGCGGCGGCGTCTGGTTTGGATGGAATGGCGAAGTAGAAAAATGTCCGACCCGCGTCGAAGAACGAAGTCTGAATAACGTCACCTTTGCGACGACCGCGCTGACCGCGGAAGAGTATCAACAGTATTATTGCGGCTTCTCCAACGGCACGTTGTGGCCGACGTTCCACTACCGTGTGGATCTGGCGCGCTACGATAACGAAGAGTACCAGGGATATCTGCGCGTTAACCGTCGTCTGGCGCAGCAGCTAAAACCGCTGCTTCGCCCCGACGATATCATCTGGGTACAGGATTACCACCTCCTTCCTTTCGCCCAAGCCTGTCGGTCGATTGGCATCCACAACCGTATCGGTTTCTTTCTGCATATCCCTTTCCCATCCAGCGTCATCGCCATGACGATACCGCCGCACCGTGAGCTGTTTTCCAGCATGACGGATTACGACCTGTTGGGATTTCAGACCGAAGAAGATCATCAGGCTTTCCGGGATTACGCCAGCCGCATGGGGATGAGCGACGACATCGTCAAAAGCGGCGTTTACCCCATAAGCGTCGCGATTGAGCCGCTTCGTCAACTGGCGCAGGACAACTCCCCCGACCTTCATCTGCTCGATCAGGTCTCCCGTCGTCTGGGACGTAAAGCCATCTTCAGCGTCGACAGGCTGGATTACTCCAAAGGCTTACCCGAGCGCTTCAGCGCCTTCGAACTGCTGCTGAAACATTACCCCGAGCATCGGCGGCGGGTGCAGTTTGTCCAGTTCGCACCCACGACCCGCGACGACATCTCCAGCTACCGGCAAATACGCGAGCAGCTTGACGCACTGGCCGGGCGCATTAACGGCGGCTATTCCGAGCTGGACTGGCTGGCTCTGAATTACATGAACAAGAACTGCGATCGCCGGCGACTGATGGGCCTATACCGCCAGGCACACGTCGCCTGCGTCACGCCGCTGCGCGACGGGATGAATCTGGTGGCGAAAGAGTATGTGGCGGTCCAGGAAGAAACGGATCCCGGCGTGCTGGTGCTGTCTTGCTTCGCCGGCGCGGCGAGGGAATTGGATGCCGCGCTGATCGTCAATCCGTACGACCCGCGCGAAGTCGCCGCCGCGCTGGACCGCGCTTTAATGATGCCGCTCGAAGAACGCATAGAGCGCCACCAGAGCATGTTGAACATTTTACGGCATGCCTCCATCGACGTGTGGCTACGACGTTTTGTGGATGACCTGTCGCGGCAACGCCCGGCAGGCGACGCGGGACACGTGCCCTGTGTGTGTTTGAGAGCCTGATGGCTCGACAAGCTTGCGTCTCGTATCGACGAGCGCAAGGCATCGCGGATGGACGACGTGCCATCACTTCAGGTTGAAGGCGTCGCGCCACTGATTTTCCGGCGGCGTGCGTAGCAAAGGAATGCGTTGTCGACGGTCGGCACTGCCAACGATCCCTGGCCCAGACGGCCCGACGTGTTGATGAAATTTTGAATGAAGGAGCAATGAACCATGACAACGATTAAGCACATTAGCGCTTATCAAGGACGTTTTGACCAATTCGATGCCGTCATTGTGGGCTCCGGCCCTTCCGGCGCGACGGTGGCGCGTACGCTGGCGGAGCAGGGCAAGGACGTCCTGATTCTGGAGCTGGGCGGGCTGGCGTCGCCGGGAGAAGTGCTGGGGACGCATCAGTCCATCTACAGCCGGGCCATCACCGCAACCGGGCTGCAGGATGGAAATCCGTGGACCGCCTGCTGCGTCGGCGGCGGTATGCAGTTCTATTCCGCCATCACCTTTCGCTACCGCGACGTGGATATGCGCATCAGCCGCTACCTGCATTCGGATATGGAGATGGATTGGCCTATCACCTTGCAAGATCTGGAAGAACACTACGGCTACATCGAATCCATGCTGGGGATGCAAGACGTCAGCAGCTATCCATTTAGTGCGCGCGGCAAGAAGATCGCTCATGCGATGGCGTCGCTCGGTTACCGCCCGCGTAATATGCCGCTCGCTATTATTCCGGCGGGAAATGACAACGGATGTCAATTCTGTTCGGCCTGCGACAGCCGCTCTTGTACCACGGGCGCCAAGGCGTCGATTCTGAACCGATCGGTGATCGACGACTCGGCGCTGCCGGGATCCATTACCGTGCTGTTCGGCTGCATGGTGAACAGCATCCGGCTCTCCAACGAAGGGCATGCCCAGTCGGCGGAGTGTTATATCCCATTCTCATCCGAACATTTAAGTATTCCCGTCAACAAGATCATCTGCTGCGGCAACGCCATTCAGACCAGCGCGCTGCTGCTGCGTTCGACCTCCGTGTTGGCCCCGCGCGGCATTGGCAATGAGCACGACCTGGTTGGCCGCGGCCTCTCTTTCAAAATCACCGGCTACACGACCGGCTCTAACCCTGCCTGGGCGAAGGAAGATGGGCTGTGCGCCCCGCATCAAGGCGCCCCCGCGTCCGTCTACACCGATGATTTCTATCAGAACGCCGACGTGCCGACCGGAATTGGCGGCCTGCTGTATGAGGTGGCCTCCCCGGAACCGCTGCGCAACATTGGCCGCATCCGTCTGCACTATCTCGCGGGCGAAGAGGCGTGGTCTCACAACCGCATCACCCTCGATGAGCACAAGGATGAATTTGGCAATCCGCTGATCAAGTTCAATTACAAAAACTCCGACAGCGACTTGGCGCGTATTGGTTTTATGGCGGCCCGGGCGGAGGAAATTCTGAGAGAAGCCGGCGCGAAGACGATAGAGCGTGAACCGTCTGTGCATAACAAAGGCGGCTCGCATTTGCATGGCACGGCGCGGGCAGGGACGGATGCCACGCGGTCGGTCGTCGACGTCGCAGGTCTTGTTCACGGCTACGACAACATCTACGTCATGGATGCCTCCGTCATGACCTTTGCCGGAAACTCAAATCCAACCCACACCATTATGGCCAACGCGCGACGCATGGCCGTAGCGATGCGCTGAACCCCACTCAGGAGCGATAAACACGATGGACAATAATCAGCAGCAGTTACGACGGGCGATCGCGTCAACCGCCGCCCGCGAGTACGACATTTCCGCTCGCCCGCCGTTCGTAGTGCAAAGCGCCAAGGGCGCCTGGCTAAAGGATTGCGATGGTCGAACGATTCTGGACATGACCTCGTCAAACGGCACCGTACTTTTCGGCCATCGGCGTCATGAGATCGATCAGGCCGTGGTCGATCAGATTCAGTCGCGCGGCATCATCTTTCCGACCACGCTGTCCCCGCAGCGAATCGAGCTGGCCGAGCAGCTGGTGGCGCGCTACCCCAGCGTCGAAAAGGCGGTCTTTTTCCGCACGGGATCGGACGGCACCTCGGCGGCGATCAGAATGGCCAGAGCTTACACCGGACGGCGGATCGTCCTGTCCAGCGGTTACCACGGCTGGCACGACTGGCATCGTCAGTTTGGTCAGCTTTGCTACGACCAGGAAACGGATGTCTTCCATTTTGGCTACAACCTGCAGGCGCTCTCTACCGCGCTGGATGTGGCGCGAGACCGTATCGCCGCCGTCATCGTCACGCCTGAATTGGGCTGGTTCCCGGAAAGCCATTTTAACGAGATGGGGCGTCTGTGCCGCGCCGCCGGGGTTCCCTTCATTCTCGATGAGGTGATGTCCGGCCTGCGTTACGGCGCGCATGGCGTTCACGGAGATGGCGGGGTGGATGCCGATTTGATGATTGTCAGTAAAGGCCTCGCCAACGGCTTCGCGCTTTCGACTGTCGCCGGAAAGGCGGATCTGATCAACGCCTACGACGCCGCCGGGCTGGCGGGCACCTACAACAAAGAGGTGACTTCGATGGCGGCCGCGCTGGTGGCGCTGCGGATCTTCAGGGAAGAGCGACCGCACGACGCCGCGCTGAAAATCGGCGCTGAGTTGATTCGCCGGCTTCAGCTGGCGGCGGATGAGGTCGGCATACCCCTTTGGGTGACCGGCCCGCCGCTGATGTTTAAAACGGTTTTCGCCAATGCCAAGGTGGCCGATGCGGTGACGGCCGAATGCTTCGCGCATGGCCTGTTTTTAGAGTGCAACGGTACGCACATGATCAATTTCGCCTTTGGTCAGTCGGAGCTGGAGCACGCGGTGTCCATTTTCAAAGCGTCGCTGGAGGCCGTCAAAGCGTCCGGCAACGACACCGGCGGCGACACGGGCGTGATTGACGAGAAGCGGCGGAAAGACTATGCGCGCTCTGCGTTCGGCGTGGCCTTTGAGGTGGATCTGGAAGCGGATGTCGTTCACGCCTTGAATTTTCGTCGAGGGTCCTATGAAGCCAGAAGCTAACGTCAAAGCGCCCGTGCTGCTTGGCGGGGAGAATCGGTCGGGGACGACGCTGCAAAGTATTATTTTGGATGCGCATCCCGATCTGGTCGTCGCGCCTGAAATCGACTTTCTTGAGCCGCTCGATCTGGGACCGCACATCCTGGAGGCGGCGCGGCTGCTCTCCGCCAACGATCCCCGGGTGCTCGGCCCGGGCACGGAGACGGAAGATCCGTTCTGGTTTGATGGCGCGCACTTTGTGAAGCAGTGCCAGCGTTCCGGCGTCCCGAACGACGACCTGATCGAACTGGTCGAGGCCGCGATGGCCGAACGAAAAAGCGATCTTAGCCGCTTCGTCGATCGCTGCTATCTGATCGAGAAGATCGGCGCCTATCGGCTCAGGAAATACGGCGGGCTGTTCTGGGGCCAAAAGTTGCAGCGCAAAATCGCCCGCATTGATGATTTTGCGCGGATTTGGCCCGAAGCGCGGTTTATCCATATCGTCCGTGATGGCCGAGATCTCTTCGCTTCCCACCTCAACTCCGTCCCTAAGTGGGGATACAAAACGCCATCGGAAATGGCGCGCGGCTGGGTCGAGATCGTCTCCCGGCCCGTGACCGTGGCGCCGCAGGGGCGCTATCTGGAGATTCGCTATGAAGATCTGGTGACCTCGCCGGCAGAGGTTATCAAACGGATGACCGATTTTATCGGCGTTGAATGGAGCGACCAAGTGTTGGCGCATCACGAGGTCTCGCATGTGTTGTTCGAAAATCCCTGGGATCATCCCGCCGCCGAAGCCGCCGCTAAAGCGATCTCCACGTCCCCGGTCGGGCGTTATCAGCGTGATTTGTCAGAGCGTCAGATCGCCGAGTTCGAGGCGGTGGCGGGGCCGCAGCTGAAACGGCTGGGTTATACGCTCTCGGACGAATCGCGCTAGACCTGCTCCTTGCGCGAGACCGCCTCAATGACGGGTGATGTTCATTTTATACCTCGGGCCCGGCGCGCGCCGTACTCAGGTCGTTCTGAATTACTCAATTAAGCTAAGGAAGGACTCATGGATGTAAAGAATAGGGCCATATTCATTTCATTTGATGGCGTCGCGGTTTCCGGTATCACCGTGGAAGCGGNCAAGCTGGCCTCCTGCCTCAATCAGAGAGGCTTCGAGTCATTCATTGATCTTGGGTTCGACATCAAGATCGATAAAGGCAATTTCGGCAGGCCCTATACGCAGAAAGAGAAGAGCGCCTTTGGTCAGATCTTTACGGTGGTGCGAGCGACGGGGGAGGGCGAGCTGCCTGGTTACACTCCGTATTTTATCGAGGACGTGAATAACCTGTTGATCAATGGAAGTCTTCCTTCCAGCGAGGCGCAAAAGGCGCAGAAGCTGGCGGACGTTCATGCGGTCGCTGACGTCTTATCTGAGCGCATTGTAGAGACCTGGCGTGAATTAGGCATTACCCATGTCGTCGTTGAAAACGGCACGCTTCCCGAGAATATTGTTTATACCCATGCGCTGTATAAAGCGATTGCCGCTTACGGCGAAGAGAAAGATCTCGGATGTTTCGTGCTCTGGCGCGACCACGATCTCATGTGGAACAGCGAAACGGCCTGTGGGAAATATGGCGGCGAACCCTGGCCCTATGCCGTGAAACCGATTCCTACGAAATATATCAATTACGTCACGCTTAATGATGCCCTCGCCAGCAAGCTTAGTGAATGGAGCGGAGTCAATATCGACGTCATGCGTAATTGCTACTGTTTCGAAGGCGATAAAAAGCGGAAATCCCTGCGCCCCGAATTCGGAATTTCAGAGAACGATATTCTGATTGCGCGCACGACTCGGCTTGTTCCTGTGAAGCGTTTGGAACGAGATATCTATCTGACTAAAAAACTTAATGAGCTGTGCGTCAAAAATAATAAAGAGCCCTGCGTCTATTTAATTATTGCGGGGGGAGAGCAAGAAGATGCTCGCTATTTTACTTATTTGAAAGACTATGTCAGCGAATTGGGAATGGCGCGATTCGTCCACTTCATCGGCGCATTACAGCATGACTTTATCGACGAAAGCGGCGATGCGTATACGGTTCAGGATCTCTATGAGTCCTGCGATATCGTCTCCTTTCTCACATCGTACGACTACGACAGCTACGGCAATCCGATTGGGGAAGCGATCAGCCACCAGCGGNGTTACATCGCCACCCGCTATGAGTATTACGACGAGGTTTACGGTCAGTACGGTTTTCAAACCGAACTGATGACGATTTCAGCCGACCAGGATGGCTGGCCGGATGATGATTTTGTGCAACGTGTTTATGGATTGGTTGCCGACAAGTCGAAACGAGAGTTCATCGCGAAACATAATTTCCATATCGGGGAAAAACTCATTTCCAACAAGATATTTGGCCACGTTTTTAATGTGTAATAGGGAGTTGTTATGCGTAAAGAAACTTATATATCCATTGTGCTGCCCGTTTATAATGAAGGGAATCGCATTGAAGCAGTCATTGATTCTATTTATCGGCAGACATCGAAATACGGCATATTTACCCTGGATAATATGGAATTAATTATCGTTGATAATAATTCGACCGATGACTCTATTCAGAAAGTCAAAGCAGCTCAGGATAAATATAAAGACCTGACTGTACATATCATTAATGAAACTACGCAGGGCGTTTCTTCAGCCAGAAAAAAAGGCATGGATTACGCTTCACAGCGCGCGGGTATCCGTAATATCGAATACGGTATCGATAACAAGCACTATATCGTTTCCGCCGATGCGGACTGCGAAGTGGATAAGTATTGGATAGACGAACTGGTTTATACCATGATCGAACAGCACGGCGATCTGGGCACCTGTAATTACTACTACGATAAACGAGATTTCGAGCTACGGCCTAACCTGTACCGTGAAATTGATAAAACCCTGCGCTGTCGCCNCTTTTCGTTCTCGCTGTTTGGCGGTTTTCCTGATGGCAAAGGGTTTGCGGTCGAAAAGCGGATGTACGATGCGGTGGGCGGCATTGAGATTTTCTACCAGCTGGAAGGCGGGCGCTTTGTCGAACATCTCTCCGACGACTGGGACTTCGGCATCAAGGTCATCGCCTGCGGCGGTAAACCCGTCTATGCGCCCGAAGCTTACGTCAAAATCAACAGCCGAAGGGTGGACACACTGCTCTACGAGGTGATGAACGGGACTGCCTACGGGAAAGACGGCATCATCATCATGAAGGATGTGCGCCCGACGGAGCATGCGTTGGAAAACTATCAGGACTTGTCGCCCGAACAGGCTGAAGTCTCCTGGTTCAACTCGATCAAAGACTACATACCGAAAAATATCGTACTGCCGGTGCTACTGAATCCGTCGCTGCTGGTGGACAACCCCGAAGTCATTGAGTTCTTCACGCCGGAGGTGGCGGAAAGTCTCTATCGACGTATTTACCAAATCAAGTATGAAACCAGCGTCGTCGACTTCAAGCCGATCCATGCCTACAAAACCCCGGCGTTCCGACTCTATTTTGAATTCAGACATGAGATCTTCAACTCGCTGCGGCGTTTTGTCGGCGAAGATATCGGCTCCGCGCCGCCGCTGCCCGCTTGTTTCGATACCGTGGATGAAAAAGNCTTCCTGCGCTTCGTTTACTATTTCTGCGAAGACCGCGAGTCGGGCGAAGCGCACAACTATTTTGCTAATGGCGGGGNGTTTTGATGAACAAGAGCCATCTCGACACCTTGCTCGATCTCGATAGCCGATACCCCACGCCGTTAGTGTGTGAGGTGCTGGCGAAGGAAGAGAATGCGAAGCTGCTCGACTATGTTGTCAAGGACCCCTTTGGTTGCCACGTTTTCCCCGGTGATATTGAGGATTATCCGATTTCTGCGTTTCATGCGGACATGGAGGTGGAAGTCGGCAAGGCAGAGCGGATCCATCTCTGGGCATACATCCCTACCTGCCGTTACAAGTGCCACTTCTGCCAGTTTCCCACCGTGATCCTCAACCCGGATTCTGCAAAGGCGGGCGCGCTGTTTAGCGAAGTGGTGGATCTCAACATCAAAGAGGCTCAGATGTGGCTGGAACATGTCCCGAGCCTGAGCCGTACGCCCGTCGGGGAATTCAATATTTTCGGCGGAACGCCCTCGCTGCTGCCGGAAGCCGAATTACGGCGGCTGATGGCGTTTTACAAGGAGAACTTCAACTTCTCCTCCGCCACTTTGCGGTTTGAAGGCGAGCCGGGCAGCCTGCCTGAAAATTATCTCGCTATCTTGAAGGAGCTGGGGTTCACCAAGCTGTCGTTTGGCGCGCAGTCGTTTAACGATCGCCTTATCCATGCCTGCGGCAGAAGACATACGGCGGCGGAGTGTTTTTCCACGTTGGAAAATGCCAAAGCGATGGGGTACGAGCTGATCACCATCGACCTGATGTATGGGCTGATGGGGCAGAAAGTGGATGATGTGGCGTACGACATGGAGATGGTCAAGAAGTACGATCTGTCGCATGTGGTATGCACCAAGCTGCATATGAAAGAATTCATGGAAACCCGCAGCGGCGTCTCGGCGAAACGGAAAAATCTCTGGCAGCGCAAACTGATCTCGCTGGGCGATAACGAAATGCCCAGTCTGGGGAAACAGTATCAGATGCGTCAACTGGTGGAGAGCTATCTGGCCGACGACTATCTCGAACATCCCACCATGTATTTTCACAAACGTGATTTGCCGCCGGAGAAATGGAAAAGCCTGATCACCGATCTGGACAAACAATATCCCGAGGTCGCGATAGGGCTGGGCGGCAGCTCCAAGTCTCGTCGCTCTGAGATGATCAACCTGACGGAGTATGACGAGTACCGCGAAGCCTTGAACGCGGGGCGTCTGCCGTGCGGCTCGGTCCGCGGGTTCTCCCCGCATCAGCAGCGCGTCAATGCCTTCAAGATGGCGTTGTCGACGCTGATCCCTGTCGATGATGCGGTCTACAAAAAACGCTTTGATGGGGAGAGCTTCTTCGACAACCCCACCATCTCGGCGGCGTTGACCCACTTGGAAGCAAAAGGGTTGGTGACCGTGGACAACGCGGTGGTCACCCTCTCGCCGGAAGGGCGAGTACTGGTAGAAGCCATTATCAACACGCAGTTCGAGACCGCGAGTCTGACGCCTCACGGCGTCGGATGAGGGATCTTGGAACCTACGGAGCGTACGCCGAAAACCCGCCGCCGGTGGCTTCTGCCGTCGGCGCGGTAAGGGCGCATAAGGATGATTGTGATGCAGAATTTCTCTTCTCGTGTATTCAGTTTTTATTACATCGGCATCGATACCGAAGCTGGCGTCACCAACGCGCAATTCGAAGCCTTTGTGCGTGATAAAGGCGTTCAACTGCCGATTTATCCGGGATGGCGCTGGACCTTGTTGCGCGGGCTACGCGGTGAGCGTACCGATCAATATCTGATGCTGTTCGAAATGAAAAACGCTGAGGCGCGTGACCTGTACGTCGATGAAAACGGCAACCCGACGGCGCTGGCTCGGCAGTTCTGGCAGGAGGCGCCCGAGGCGCAGGGGATCCTCGAAGNGTGGAAACATCTGGCCACTTTCGCGGAACTGCCGACGTTGTTTACCGACTATCGGCTATTGGCCGAAAACAACAAAAGTACGGTCAAACCGGGTCCTCGTTATCATCAAGGGACGGGGACCGCGCGGGTGATCGGTATCCATAATCTGGCGTTGCGAGCGGGCGTCACCCCCGCCGAGTTCGAGTGCTTTATTGCTGAGAATCACCACCGTATAGAGGACTATCCTGACTGGAAGTTTCATCTGCTGAAAGGGGAGCGCGGCAACCGGCTGGATCAGTATGTCGTCATGATGGAGATAGAGAGCGTGGAGGCATTGACGGTCTTTTATCCGGAGGCGGATATCGGCACGCAGGAAACCGATAAGTTCGCTCAGGCGCATCGCGACACTAAGCAGATGTATGAAGAGTGGAAGAAGCTGGCCTCGTTCTCTGGCTCGCCGCAGATCTACACGGACTATATCTCCGTCGCCGAATGCGGGACGTGCGACTAGCTCTCAAGCACGCCCCAGATGTTGATGCTCAGCGAAACCGTGCCGTAAAAGGCTGAGGACCCGTCTGGCCGTCAATCCAAATGCCCTGCCCCCTCCGTTCAGGGCATTTTTATGCGCTCAATTCGCTGAGAGCACTCGCGCTAGCGAACTAGCGGCTACACGTTTTTGAACGGTCTGCTTCGTCAATGCATGAAGCGGCTCAACAGTAGACTGCTCAACCCCGTTGACGGTGACAGCGCCTTTCCCCGCGGATGTTCACCTATCGAACTGGCGAGCGCCCATACCATGCTCAACATGTCTGTCTGTTCCCTGATAAAAAAGGGGTCTTCACATCAAATGGCAGAACGCACGCAGAAAAGTGTGCAGCGGGGACTGGGCCCACCGTTGCTGGCCGCGGCGGGTGCTCGCTTTCATGATAATGAGGGGGGTGTAGTTTCTTATTACATTATGCGTGATGGGACATCACACGGCTGTTTTTAGCGCCGCGCTCCTGTCACCTATGTGCTTGCGATAAGGGCTTTTTTCGCTATTTTCCCGGAAATAAACAAGGGCGTTTTTACTCGGAATTTCTCCCCAACGGGCTCCCGTCGTTTTCCAATCTGCTGTTGAAACTCACAGGCAAAGCCCCTATAACTGGACTATCACTGTTGCATTAAGCAGTAGCTGACACTCTGTCATCTTGATAGCAGGCGAGACGTGCGAAAGAAAACTTATGCCATGAGATATGTTGCCGGGCAGCCTGTGGAGAGAATTTTCCCCCCGGTGGTAATGCATTATGCCGGGCAGCCGGTGTTATCGGGTCCGTTGCCCCTGGACGATGGCGTGTTGCGTCTTCTGGTATGGAACATATTCAAACAACAGCGGTTGGACTGGCTGTCGGTGCTGAAGGGCTTCGGCAATAACGCGCAGCTTATGCTATTGCAGGAAGCGCAGAGTTCGCCGGAGTTAATTCAGTTCGCCACTTCCCACTATCCTGCCGCCGATCAGGTTCCCGCATTTTTCCTTCCGCAGCACCCGTCGGGCGTGATGACGCTCTCTGCCGCGCAACCGATGTATTGCTGCCCCTTGCGTGAGCGTGAGCCGCTGCTTCGACTGTCTAAATCTGCGCTGGTGACGATCTACCCTCTGCACGACGGACGTTCGTTGATGGCGGTTAACATCCACGCCGTGAATTTCAGCTTCGGCGTAGAGGTCTACACCAAGCAGCTACAGGCCATCGGGGAGCATCTGAACCACCACCGCGGACCGGTAATAATGGCGGGGGACTTTAACGCCTGGAGTCAACCGAGAAGCAACGCCCTGTACCGTTTTGCCGGAGTTATGGGATTAAAAGAGGTGACGTTCAGCAACGATCAGCGGCGCAGGGCGTTCGGCCGGCCTCTGGACTTCGTGTTCTATCGTGAGCTGGACGTGGCGCACTCCTCGGTACTGGTTACGGACGCCTCCGACCACAATCCTCTGCGGGTGGAGTTCAGCCTGTAGTCGGGACGGTGATTGCGACGACGCCCTGTGGGGGATACCTGTCTTTACGAGCAAGCGCTTGAGCTCTGTTCCAGCTTCCTGTTTCGGTAACACTATTTCGCCCATAAAAAAACCTCTCCGAAGAGAGGTTTTTGTTTTACGTGACCGATCAGGAATCGGGAGACCGTTTTTTGCTGACGAACAAGGTCAGTCTGTCACCCGGCTGGATATTGGCATTTTTGTTAATGACCGTATTCCAGCGCATCACATCTGCGATGTCGACACCGTGACGTTTGGCGATACTTGCCAGCGAGTCACCTTTACGAACATGGTAGATGATCGAGCTATTTTTAGTGCTGGCATCAGACCCTGCCGTGGCGAAAGAAGCTTTCGCGACCTGAAGCGTCTGACCTGCTTTCACTGTGTGACCACGAAGGTTGTTCCAGTTCTGCAGGTCTTTGGTGCTGACATTGAGCCGTTTGGCAATGGCGGATAACGTATCGCCAGTACGGACTTTATATTCAGAACCCCGGGTTGTTTGTGCCAGACGCGTCGGCTGAACCGCCGCAATATCTACTTCTGCCAGCGAGTCTTTCAACTGCTCGACATGTGCCTTCGGTACCATTATGTAATGCGGCCCGTTAGGCGCAGTCACATTCTGTTTATAACCCGTATTGTAGCTTTTCAATTTTGTGACGGGTAAACCGGCTAGCTCGGCGGCTTGGGTCAGTTGCATTTGCTGTCCTAAGTCCACTTGCGCCAGGGCACGTTCTTCATTCGTTTTCGGCAGGTCAAGGCCGTATTTTTTGCTATGCTTCAAGATGTCGCTTAAAGCCAGCATCTTGGGTACGTAAATCGACGTTTCGTAAGGGAGCGCCAGTGACCAGTAATTCGTTGGGCGNCCCTTTGCCTTGTTCGCTTTGATGGCCTGCATCACACGGCCTTCGCCACTGTTGTAGGCGGCGATGGTGAGTAACCAGTCTCCATCAAACATGCGGTTAAGGCGCTGCATCATATTTAATGCTGCCGTCGTGGAAGCGGCGACATCGCGGCGTCCGTCGTACCATTTATCTTGTTGCAATCCATAATGACGTCCCGTTCCTGGGACAATCTGCCACAATCCAACGGCGTTGGCCGACGATTGGGCGTTTGGATTAAAAGCGCTCTCCACTATGGGTAGCAGTACCAGTTCCATCGGCATTTTACGTTGCTTAATCTGCTCGACTATCCAGTACATGTACGGCTCTGCCCGTAATGTTACATCGTGGAGATAGCTCTTATTTTTCAAATAACGCTGTTTCTGTTCGCGGATCCGGGCGTTTTCCGGAACCTCCATCTTCAGCTCACGACTAATTAAGTTCCACAGGTCCTGCTGCGCGAGGTTGTCATCATCCAACCATCGCGCCCCGGTCTCTCGACCATCGGCGTATTTTCCTGTTTCACTTTGACTGGCCGAAGACAGACTCTGTGCATGTTGTTTGGGCTGGGAGGTATCATGGGGTGAAACCTGGCAGCCTGCCAACAAGACCGAGGCGATAAGTATCGCTTTAGCCTTCATATTTTTGTCAACAGTTGCTCAAAAGACGAACGATCATACTTTGATTGGTCATTGCGTACAACTAAAACCTTCAGAAGTGGTCCTTCATGGCCCTTAGTTGCGCAAATGTCTGCCAATCGCCCCTGGTGCTCACATCGTTAAATATTTTTCTTTGTAAATCAGTGTCATGACAACGTAAAAAAAGATTAATATTTCGCTCAAAACCGAGGTTTGTGGGGACTGTTGGCAGCCCTTTTTCCCTTAATTGTCTGACTTTTAGCAGATAGTCGGCGATTGTGGGTTCCTCCGGCCATAACTCATGGGCGAACTCCAGGTTTGACAACGTATATTCATGAGCGCAACACACCAAAGTCTCATCCGGTAGCTGGGAAAGTTTGCTAACCGATTCAAACATTTGTTCCGGTGTGCCTTCGAAAATACGTCCGCATCCAGCGGAAAACAGCGTGTCGCCGCAAAACAGGTATGGAGCGCTATAATACGCGATATGCCCCGCTGTATGCCCTGGGACGGAAAAAATAGAAAATTCCGAGTCCAGCAGCGTCAGCATGTCGCCTTCTTTCACTTTATGTGTCGTTCCGCTGCGGGAAGTTTCCTGCGGACCGTAAATGTCCATGTCGGGGAAGCGCTCGGCCAGTGATTTTACACCGCCCACATGATCCTGATGGTGGTGGGTTAAAAGGAGGGCGACCGGCGTAAGCTGGTGCTCTTCCAGCGCCGTCAGCACTGGCGCGGCTTCACCGGGGTCGACAATCACACATCGCTTCTGTTGATTACTCAGCAACCAAATGTAGTTATCTTTGAGTGCGGGAACACTGATAAGATTCATGGTGAGTCCTCTGTTTGCAGTTACCTGTGGAAGATACTAGAACATGAAGCCAGCACAAACCGTCCAGACTGTAGAGGCTCCTGATTCTTGGGACTCCATCCCCTGGGGGACATTCTACCGCGATACGCTCGATGACGCGCTACAGCCGTGGTGGCCGAAGATTTTTGGTTTTCATCTGGTCAAAGTCGGCGCGCTCAGCGCTGAGTTAACCAGCGTCGAGTGCGCGATCCCGCATCAGATCAATGTCACCCTGAATCGTACGCGTGCGGATGTCATCGCCGACCCGTGCCAGCTGCCGTTTGTAGAGAAGTCTGTAGATGCCTGCCTGCTGATTCACTCATTGGCTTACTCCAGCGATCCTCACCGCGTGCTGCGGGAAGTGGATCGTGTCCTGATCAACGACGGCTGGCTTATTATCAGCGGCTTTAATCCGATGAGTCTGATGGGGTTGGGAAAAATGGTGCCGGGGATTCGGCGTCGGCAGCCGTATTGCAGTCGGATGTTCAGCCAGATGCGCTTGCAGGACTGGCTGAACCTGCTCAACTATGAAATTGTGCTTCATACCAGCCTGCATGCGTTGCCCTGGCGTCAGCAAGGGCAGGGGCGCTGGAACAATCATCTGCCGCTGCTGGGATGTTTAAACCTGATTGTGGCGCGTAAACGTACGGTGCCGTTGACGCCGACGCCGATGCGCTCCCGACGGAAAAAAACGCCGATGCGCAGCCCGGTGGGGGTGACGAAAAGCTATCGTCGTGGTCCGGATTAATCCTGTTTGTAGCCGACGTCATCCAGCGTCGGCGCACCCGCGGCTTCACGCGCCAGCTGATCGCAACGTTCATTTTCCGGATGACCGGCATGCCCCTTCACCCATTCCCACTGGATAGTGTGCTGGTGGATGGCTAAATCCAGCCGCTGCCAGAGATCCACATTTTTGACCGGCTTTTTATCGGCGGTTTTCCAGCCGCGTTTTTTCCAGTTGTGAATCCAGCTGGTGATCCCTTGACGCACGTATTGGCTGTCCGTACTGAGCGTCACGTCGCACGGCGACGTCAGCGATTCCAGCGAAACAATCGCCGCCATCAACTCCATACGATTATTCGTCGTGAGACGGTAACCCGCGCTGAGCTCTTTTTCGTGCTGTTTGTAGCGCAATACCGCGCCGTATCCGCCGGGGCCGGGGTTGCCGAGGCAGGAGCCGTCGGTGAAAATTTCTACCTGTTTACGCATCTCTGGTAGACTCTTGTCCATGCTGAAAACCACAAGTCTGACATAAACGAAAACGATGAGCACTGAAATAACACGACAAATCGTCCTGGATACTGAAACCACGGGTATGAACAAGTTGGGTGTTCATTACGAAGGTCATCGCATCATCGAAATCGGCGCCGTTGAGGTGATTAACCGTCGTCTGACCGGCCGCAACTATCATGTTTACCTCAAACCGGATCGCCTGATCGATCCGGAAGCCTACAATGTTCACGGTATCAGCGACGAATTCCTGGTCGATAAACCCACCTATGCCGACATTGCCGACGACTTTATGGATTTCATCCGTGGCGCCGAGCTGGTCATCCATAACGCGGCGTTTGATATCGGCTTTATGGACTACGAGTTCCGGATGTTGCAGCGGGATATTCCGAAGACGGAAACCTTCTGCAAAATTACGGATAGCCTGCTGTTGGCCCGTAAGCTCTTCCCCGGCAAACGTAACAACCTGGATGCGTTGTGCGACCGCTATCTGATCGACAACAGCAAACGTACGCTGCATGGCGCGTTGCTGGATGCCGAGATACTGGCGGAAGTCTATCTGGCAATGACCGGCGGCCAGCGGTCGCTTGCGTTTTCAATGGATAACGAAGGGGCACAGCAGGCTAATCAGACAGACACCATTCAGCGCATCGTGCGTCCAGCGTCCGCCTTGCCGGTAATCTACGCCAGCGATGACGAAGTCATGGCGCATGAACAGCGACTCGATCTGATCGTGAAGAAAGGCGGCAGCTGCCTGTGGCGTGATTAACCGCCGCGGTGAATAAAAACGGGCTCCGCGCTGGAAATGTGAGCAAACAGAGTCGGTTAGCGAGAAAAAGCATTGACGTGATAAGGGTGCCATTCTAGTATTCAACCCGCTCACAGAGCGCAGAGTGGAGCGGTAGTTCAGTTGGTTAGAATACCTGCCTGTCACGCAGGGGGTCGCGGGTTCGAGTCCCGTCCGTTCCGCCACTTATCTTTCCCAAGGTGTTCTTCAACATCTTGGATGAAAAAGCCGTATACCCTTTTACCGGTATGCGGCTTTTTTTTGTCTCCTCAATGCACTGACATGGCTGCTATGACGAGGCCTCCGGCGCTCAATTGCCTGGAAGCTAGAAAGCAGAATCCCGCCGTACGTTGTAGACTCACCCCCACCTCATCGCCATTTTTAATCCCCATGGCAGAAGCGTAGCCAAGCATTTTCAATCTTTTTGGCAAAAAACCAGATAAACCGTGAATGGATAAACTGTTAATCAGTTTTTACACCCCTTGAAATGCGGAGTGGCGTCACGCTACACGATCTAAGGTTCTATGACCTATCGAATTAAAATAATTTGCATGCCTTATCTTAAGTAACTCTATGTAATTTTTTGTTTTAATAATTTTCTGAAATTATTAGAGGTGTATTTATTTTTATCCCCATGATTCAAAATAGAAAATATATTTTTAGCAACGTTTTTCCTCTCAGTTAACATTGATTCTGTAATCCGTCTTTTATCTTTTAACTCATTAATATTTATGTGAATTAATTACATTCTTCGTTATTAAATCCATTTCGTTACTTATACCAGTCCATTGATCATAACATACTTAAAACATGTGACTTTTTGAAAGGCATAGTGGTATGCTTACATTGTTTTGATCTTCCGTTAACATTAAACCAACATTGGAATGTTAATCCTTGCGCGAAATCTACTGGGAATAGTCATTTCCGCATATTAGTCAATGATCTACTGCATTACAGACAAACAACGACGACATAAGTAAGAGCTTATGGCTCTTACTCCGACAGGGATGTGCTGATATGTACAGGAGTCGATGATATGTGGAGTAACCTTTCCGCGAGCCAACGTAGTCTATGGATTTCCTATCAAAAATCGCCTCGTCTTCGTGGCGGTTATAACATTGCTTTCTGCCCTCGCATTTTAGCCGACGTCGATCCTGCGATTGTTCATCACACGCTAAAACTAATGATGTCGCGTCACCCCATGCTGCGCGCGACATTCCGCAGTGGTGATGATGGTCCTGAACAGTGCATTCATCCATTGGGTGAAATTCCTTTTTTCTTGCATGACGCATCCTCTTGGTCGGAAGCGGCCCTACAACAGCATATTGAGGCTGAATACCGGCGGCCCTTTGATGATGGTAAGCCGCTACTGCGCGCTCACCTGTACCGGATCTCCGCACAGGAGAGCGTCCTGCTTTGGGTTATCGATCACCTGATTTGCGACGGTAATACCTTCTGGGTGCTGATGGAGGAGTGGGGGGAACTGCTGGCGAAGAAGATGTTATTGCCGCTTGAGACGGCTAATGACGATCCTGATTTCTTCGCTTATGTCGCGCATCAGGAGGCGTGGCTGGAAAGTCCTCAGGGCAAAAAACAGTTCGAGTATTGGGAGCAGGTGTTCTCTGGACCCGGCGGGGCAGGGTTTGATCTGCATCTGGCGTCCGCCTCGGCGGGTTCCGCCGCTCCCCGGGCTTGCATCCAATCCTTTTTTATATCGGATGCCCAGCAGAAAGGCCTCGGCGCTTTGGCCGCAAAATATGGCACCTCCCTGTATGAGCTATTGCTTGCCAGCTATTTTATTTTCCTGCGGCGATATACCGGTCAGGACAACATCATGGTGGGCAGCCCGATGCCGGCGCGCGGTCAGGGACCGTGGCGAAATACCGTAGGGAACTGCACGAATGTCGTACCTATTGCGGCGCGTTTCGATACTGATTTAACCATTGGCGAACTCTTGACCTCCATGCATGCCACCGCCCGACAGGCCAAGCGCAATCGACATTATCCTTTTGAGCTCATGGCGGAACGTCTGCCGATCCATCGCTCTTCCGCTCAGCGTTCCTATATACAAACCCAGTTCACATACCAGATTGATCGTGGTGCGAAAGGGATCATGAAGTTGATGGTAGGCACCCAGTGCGGGCCGGATAAAAACCAGCCGGGCGCAACGGTATCCTGGGGGGGATGGGACACCGTATCGTATCCGGTTCAGATCAGTCATGGTGATATCGCCAATCTGCTGAACGCCGAAGTTATGGAATCAGAAAATAGTCTGAGTTTCCTGCTCAAGTACGATGCGGAACGCCTGTCGGACCACACGGTGAGCCGTTATCTCACGCATCTGTCCGCTATTATCGACGCAGTGATCACCGACGACAGCCAGCGCGTCGACCAGATAAGTCTTCTCTCTGCCGACGAACGTTACACCCTGCTGCACGGCTGGAATCAGACTCAATCCGAGCCCGTCGACGCATGCCTGCATCAGCAGTTCGAAGCGCAGGTGCGCCGCGAGCCGCAGGCGATCGCGCTGGCGTTCGGCGAGCAGCGGCTTAGCTATGACGAACTGAACCGCCGGGCCAACCAACTGGCGCACGCGCTGATGGCGTAGGGCGTGGGGCCGGAGAGCCGGGTGGCCATCAGCCTGCCGCGCGGCGTGGAAATGGTGGTGGCGGTACTGGCGGTGCTCAAAGCGGGCGGCGGCTACGTGCCGATTGACCCGACTTACCCGGCCGAGCGCATCCGCTATCTGCTGGAGGACAGCGCGCCGCTGGGGTGGATAACCGAAGGCGCGCGGTGGGCGCAGACGCCCACGGACGTGCGGCTGTTTGACCTGGAGGCGCCCGCGCTGCTGGCCGGACAGCCGGACGGTAACCCGGACCAGGCGGCAGACCCGCATCAGTTGGCGTACGTGATTTACACCTCGGGCTCCACCGGGCAGCCGAAAGGGGTGATGGTGGAGCACGCGCAGGTGATGCGGCTGTTCGCCTCAACCCGCCGGTGGTTCGACTTTGGCGCCGACGATGTCTGGAGCCTGTTCCACTCGCTGTCGTTCGACTTCTCAGTGTGGGAGCTGTGGGGCGCGCTGCTGCATGGCGGGCGGCTGGTGGTGGTGGCGCAGGAGACGGCGCGGACGCCGGCGGCGTTTTATCAGCTGCTGTGCGAGCAGGGCGTGACGGTGCTGAACCAGACGCCGGGGGCGTTCCGGCCCCTGATTGCCGCCCAGGCGGAGACCCTGCACGCCTCGTCACCGCCACCATCACATGCGCTGCGCTGGGTGATTTTCGGCGGGGAAGCGCTGGAGCCGGCGATGCTGGCGCCGTGGTACGCGCAAAACGGCGAGCGCACGACGCTGGTCAACATGTACGGCATCACCGAAACCACGGTGCACGTCACCTACCGTCCGCTCTCCCCGGCGGACACGGCGCTGGGCGTCAGCCCGATAGGCGAACGCATCCCGGACCTGCGCATTTACGTGCTGGACGAGGCGCGTCAGCCGGTGCCGGTGGGCGTGGCGGGCGAACTGTATGTCGGCGGAGCTGGCGTCGCCCGTGGTTACCTGAACCGGGCGGCGCTGACGGCGGCGCGTTTTATTGACGACCCGTTCGTGGATGAACCGGGAGCCCGGCTGTACAAAACCGGCGACCGGGCGCGCTGGTCCAGCGACGGCGAGCTGGAATATTTGGGACGCAACGACCATCAGGTCAAAATCCGCGGCTTCCGCATCGAGCTGGGCGAGATAGCGGCGCGGCTGCGCCGTCACCCGGCGGTGGACGACAGCGTGGTTATCGCGCGGCAGGACGCCGACGGGGACAGCCGACTGGTGGCCTACTATCTGGCGGAGGCGGCGCAGGAGGCGCAGTCGTTGCGCGACTGGGTGGCGGCGGAGCTGCCGGACTACATGCTGCCGGGGGCCTGGGTCCACCTGAGCGCCTGGCCGCTGACCGCGCACGGCAAGCTGGACCGGCAGGCGCTGCCGGAGCCGGACGCCGGGGCCTACGCCGTGCAGCGCTACGAAGCGCCGCAGGGGGAAACCGAAACCACGTTGGCGGGGCTGTGGGCGTCACTGCTGGGCGTCGAGGCGGTGGGACGGCACGACCACTTCTTCGCGCTGGGCGGCCACTCGCTGCTGGCTATCCAGCTGCTGTCGCGGGTGCGTCAGCAACTGGGACGCGACGTGGCGCTCAGCACGCTGTTTGCCCATCCGGTGCTGGCGGCGTTTGCGCAGGCGGTCGGGCAGGCGCCGTTGAGCGCGCTGCCGCCTCTCGAACCAGCCGACCGCACGGCCCCGCTGGCGCTGTCGTTCGCCCAGCAGCGGCTGTGGTTCCTGTCGCAGCTGGAAGCGAACGCCAGCGCGGCCTATCACATGGCGGGCGGGGTACGGCTGGNGGGTGAGCTGAACGAGGAGGCGCTGCAGGCGGCGCTCGACGGTCTCGTGGCGCGCCATGAGTCGTTACGTACCGGTTTTGTGGCGGAAGACGGCACACCGTATCAGCAAATCCACGCGCCCGCGCCTTTTGCGCTTGTGGTGGACGACCTGCGAGGGCATCCGGAGCCGGAAAGCGCGCTGTCGCGGCTGAGCGCGGAGGAAGCGGGCGCCCCCTTTGACCTTGAACGGGGGGGCCTGGTCCGGGGGCGCCTGATCCGGCTGGACGACCGTCGGCAGGTGCTGCTGTTCACGCTGCACCACATCATCTCGGACGGCTGGTCTGTCGGCCTCTTCATGCGGGAGCTGGGGGCGTTGTACGACGCCTTGACCGCCGGGAAGGCGTCGCCGCTGCCGCCGCTGCGCATCCAGTACGCGGACTACGCCGCCTGGCAGCGCCGGTGGATAGACGGTCCGCGCCTGCAAACGCAGCTGGGTTACTGGCGGGAACAGCTGGCGGAGGNGCCGCCGCTGCTGGCGCTGCCGACCGACCGGCCGCGCCCGGCGGTGCAGGACTATGCGGGCGGTCGGGTCGATTTCACACTGGATGCGGGGCTGACGGCGGGGCTGAAAAGGCTGGCCGCCCGTCACGACGCCACGCTGTACATGACGCTGCTGACCGGCTGGGCCATTCTGCTGCACCGGCTGAGCGGGCAGGACGATATCGTGATCGGCTCGCCGGNGGCGGGGCGCACCCGCACCGAGCTGGAGCCGCTGATCGGTTTCTTCGCCAATACGTTAGCCTTGCGCTGCCGGATAGCCGACAACGCGACGGTGGGCGAACTGCTGGCGCAGGTGAAGGCGACCACGCTGGCGGCGCAGGCGTATCAGGATCTGCCGTTTGAACAGCTGGTGGAAGCGTTGAATCCGGTGCGAAGCCTGGCGCACAGCCCGCTGTTCCAGACCATGCTGGTCTGGCAAGAGGACAAAGGAAACGCACTGGCGTTGCAGGGATTGCAGGTCACCCCTTTTGTTAGCGGTCAGGTAACGGCCAAGTTTGATTTGTTGTTGGCGTTGGAGGCGGCAGGCGATCAGATCGAGGGCAGCATTGAGTATGCCAGCAGCCTGTTCGACCCGTCGACCGTGACGCGTTATGTCGGTTATCTACAGCATGTGCTACAGGCCGTGGTAGAGGATGAGGCGCAGGAGATTCTCCGGCTGCCGCTGCTGTCCGATGCCGAACGTCAGCAGGTGCTGTATGACTGGAACGACACCCGTGCCGATTATCCGCAGGAACAGGGCATTCACCATCTGTTCGAAGCTCAGGTGCAGCGCACGCCGGAGGCGGTAGCGCTGGTCTGTCACGAGCAGTCGCTGACCTATGACGCGCTGAACCAGCGTGCCAACCAGCTGGCGCAGAGACTGATATCTCAGGGGGTGGGACTGGATACGCGGGTGGCGATCTGTCTGCCGCGCGGCCTGCAATCGGTGGTGGCGATACTGGCGGTGCTGAAAGCGGGCGGTGCCTATCTGCCTATCGACCCGGCCTACCCGGATGACCGTATCCGTTACCTGTTACATGACGGCCAGCCGCGGGTGCTGATAACCGACGCCTCCCTGGCGCCCAGGCTGCCCGCCGATGAAGCGTACAGGCTTTTGGTGTTGCCTGAACGATTAATGGAAGACCGGACGCCGCCGCAAACGAGTAACCCGGTATCGCCGCTGAAGGCGTCGCAGCTGGCCTACGTGATTTATACCTCAGGGTCGACAGGCCAGCCCAAAGGCGTGGCGATGCCGCACCGCGCATTGGTCAACCTCATGCACTGGCAGCGTCAGCTGCGCGGAGAAAAAACGACGCCGCGTACTTTGCAATATGCGGCGCTGGGGTTCGATGTTTCTTTTCAGGAGATCTTCAGTACGCTGTTGTTCGGCGGCGAGCTGGTCCTGATTGATGAGTCTAGCCGACTGGATATGGTCAAACTCTCAGCGCTGATCCGCCAACGTCAGATAGCGCGGCTTTATCTTCCTTACGTCGCGCTTAAAGCGCTGGCCGCCCAGTTGCAGACCGAAACGCAGCCTCTGGACTCGATACGGGAGGTCATCACCGCCGGTGAGCAATTAGTCATCACCGAGTCGCTTCAACACGCGTTCATTGGGCGACTTTCCCATGCCCGTCTCTACAACCATTACGGGCCGACCGAAACCCACGTAGTCAGCTGTTTTGAGCTGCCTTCATCCCCGCAGGATTGGGGGCGGCTGCCGTCTATTGGTCGGCCTATCGCCAACACACGCGTCTATTTGCTTGATGCCTTGCAGCAGCCGGTGCCAGTTGGCGTCAGCGGCGAAATTTATCTGGCCGGTGATGCGGTAGCCAGCGGCTATCTCAATAATCCGGCGCTGACCGCTGAACGCTTCTTTCCCGATCCCTTTGTGTTGCCATCCGGTCATACGCTTTCGCAACGGATGTATCGCACGGGCGACATCGGCTGCTGGAATGCGGATGGCACGATCGCCTATCTGGGCCGCGGCGATCGTCAGGTCAAGGTACGCGGATTCCGGGTCGAACTGGAGGAAATTGAAGCTCAACTGAATACCTGTCCCGGCATTGCCCAATCGCTGGTGGTGCTGAAAGAGGAGGATCCCGATAACCGGCGGCTGGTGGCTTATTTCCTGCCGGACGGTGAGAAAAGTGCGTCGTGTCAGGCCGAAGCGCTGCACCGCTATCTTACCGAACGTTTGCCGGAATACATGGTGCCCGTTGCCTACATGCCGTTGAGCCATTTCCCCGTCAGTCCCAATGGAAAGCTTGACCGCAATGCGTTGCCTGCGCCGGATGCTTCGGCCTATGTCAGTCAGGAATATGATCCGCCTCACAGCGAGATTGAACAGATCCTAGCCGATATGTGGATTGAACTGCTCCAGGTGGAACGGGTGGGGCGTCAGGATCACTTTTTCTCGCTGGGCGGACACTCGCTGCTGGCCGTACAGCTGGTCTCACGTATCAAAAATCGACTGATGATAGAGGTGCCGCTACAGGATGTGTTTGCCGTTCCTCAACTGTACAGAATGGCCGATCTACTTTTGCAACATATTGATATGCAGCTTCATGAGTTGATGTCGAAAGAGAACTCCCTCGATCAGCGCTGAAGTAATAAATGGAGGTATTAAGGTGGATGATTCAATGCATTCGGAAAAAGATAACGGTAATCAGGCGTACGATCTGGGACAAATGACGGTATCGCAGCGGGTCGCGTTGTTGGAACGGTTGCGGACACAGCGAAATGATCCCGTACTGGGGCTGGAGCGCTGTGATCGCACCGCGCCACTTCTCCTCTCGTTTTCTCAACAGCGGCTGTGGTTTTTGATCAAGCTGGAGGCGCGGGCGAGTACGGCTTACCACATCGCTTGCGGCCTGAAGCTCAGTGGCGAACTGGACCGCGACGCGCTGCACATGGCGTTGGACCGCATCGTGGCGCGTCACGAGGCGCTGCGCACGCGGTTCGTCGAGGTGGAGGGCACGCCATATCAGCAGATTGACGAGCCTGCGCCTTTTTCCCTAACGGTGCATGACCTGCGCGGGCGGCCCGCCGCCGCCGACGAGCTGCGCCAACTGGCCGATGAAGAAGCGGCGGAACCGTTCGATCTGCAACAGGGGCCGCCGATCCGCGGTCGGCTGATCCGGCTGAGCGAGCGCGAACAGGTGCTGCTGGTGACGCTGCACCATATCGTCGCCGACGGCTGGTCACTCAACCGATTTATGCGAGAACTGGGGGAGTTGTACCGGGCCTTCAGTCAGCAACAGCCCGATCCCCTGCCGCCGCTGGCGATTCAGTATGCGGACTATGCGGTCTGGCAACGGCGCAGGGTGACGACGACGCCCATTCAGTCACAGCTTGCCTACTGGCGTGAGCAACTGGCGGATACGCCGCCTTTGTTGGATCTTCCGATCGATCGGCCGCGACCCGCGGTACAAAACTATGCCGGTGGCTACATTGATTTTACGCTGGATGCGACGTTGACCACTGAGCTGAAGGCGCTGGCGGCGCGGCACGACAGCACGCTTTTTATGACGCTGCTGACGGGGTGGACGCTGCTGCTCTATCGCCTGAGCGGACAGGATGACATCGTGGTCGGTTCACCGGTGGCCGGGCGAACCCGCACCGAACTGGAGCCGCTGATCGGTTTCTTTGCCAATACGCTGGCGCTGCGCAACCGGGTGGACGGCGCGGCCTCGGTCGGNGCGCTGCTGGCGCAGGTGAAGGAGACCACGCTGGCGGCGCAGGCGCATCAGGATCTGCCGTTCGAGCAACTGGTGGAGGCGCTCAACCCGACGCGCAGCCTGTCGCATAGTCCATTATTCCAAACCCTGCTGGCGTGGCAAAACTTGCCGGATGATGTCTTGCAGTTGGACGGCGTGCAGGTGGAACCTTTCAGCGCTGAATCGGTGACCGCCAAATTTGATTTGCTGGTGTCGCTTGAAGAAACGGGTGCGAGCCTTTCCGGCAGTTTGGATTTTGCCGTGAGTGTGTTCGACCGAGTGACAGTGGCGCGCATGTTGTCGCATTGGCAGGTGCTGCTGCGTGCCATGGTCAGCGATGAGACTCTGCCAGTCGCGCAGTTGCCGCTGCTGACCGATGACGAGCGTCATTCTCTCCTGCACGATAGGAACCACACTGAGGCCGAGCCTGTCTGCGTTTGCCTGCATCAGCAGTTCGAAGCGCAGGCGCGCCGCGAGCCGCAGGCGATCGCGCTGGTATTTGGCGAGCAGCGGCTTAGCTATGACGAACTGAACCGCCGGGCCAACCAACTGGCGCACGCGCTGATGGCGCAGGGCGTAGGGCCGGAGAGCCGGGTGGCCATCAGCCTGCCGCGCGGCGTGGAAATGGTGGTGGCGGTACTGGCGGTGCTCAAAGCGGGCGGCGGCTACGTGCCGATTGACCCGACTTACCCGGCCGAGCGCATCCGCTATCTGCTGGAGGACAGCGCGCCGCTGGGGTGGATAACTGAAGGGGCGCTGTGGGCGCAGACGCCCACGGACGTGCGCCTGTTCGACCTGGAGGCGCACGCGCTGCTGGCCGGACAGCCGGAGGGTAATCCTGACCAGGCGGCAGACCCGCATCAGTTGGCGTACGTGATTTACACCTCGGGCTCCACCGGGCAGCCAAAAGGGGTGATGGTGGAGCACGCGCAGGTGATGCGGCTGTTCGCCTCAACCCGCCGGTGGTTCGACTTTGGCGCCGACGATGTCTGGAGCCTGTTCCACTCGCTGTCGTTCGACTTCTCAGTGTGGGAGCTGTGGGGCGCGCTGCTGCATGGCGGGCGGCTG
>NZ_JIBQ01000012.1 GCF_000688695.1 Lonsdalea quercina subsp. quercina
TGCTGACATAAGTAACGATAATGCGGGTGAANNACCCGCACGCCGGAAGACCAAGGGTTCCTGTCCAACGTTAATCGGGGCAGGGTGAGTCGACCCCTAAGGCGAGGCCGAAAGGCGTAGTCGATGGGAAACAGGTTAATATTCCTGTACTTGGTGTTACTGCGAAGGGGGGACGGAGAAGGCTAGGTTATCCGGGCGACGGTTGTCCCGGTTTAAGCGTGTAGGTGGATGTTTTTGGTAAATCCGGAACATCGTTAACACTGAGGCGTGATGACGAGTCACTACGGTGATGAAGTGACCGATGCCAAGCTTCCAGGAAAAGCCTCTAAGCTCCAGGTAACACGAAATCGTACCCCAAACCGACACAGGTGGTCAGGTAGAGAATACCAAGGCGCTTGAGAGAACTCGGGTGAAGGAACTAGGCAAAATGGTGCCGTAACTTCGGGAGAAGGCACGCTGGCGTTGGTGAAGGGACTTGCTCCCGGAGCTGATACCAGTCGCAGATACCAGCTGGCTGCAACTGTTTAATAAAAACACAGCACTGTGCAAACACGAAAGTGGACGTATACGGTGTGACGCCTGCCCGGTGCCGGAAGGTTAATTGATGGGGTCAGCCGCAAGGCGAAGCTCTTGATCGAAGCCCCGGTAAACGGCGGCCGTAACTATAACGGTCCTAAGGTAGCGAAATTCCTTGTCGGGTAAGTTCCGACCTGCACGAATGGCGTAATGATGGCCAGGCTGTCTCCACCCGAGACTCAGTGAAATTGAACTCGCTGTGAAGATGCAGTGTACCCGCGGCAAGACGGAAAGACCCCGTGAACCTTTACTATAGCTTGACACTGAACCTTGAGCCTTGATGTGTAGGATAGGTGGGAGGCTTTGAAGTGTGGACGCCAGTCTGCATGGAGCCAACCTTGAAATACCACCCTTTAATGTTTGATGTTCTAACGTGGGCCCCTAATCGGGGTTGCGGACAGTGTCTGGTGGGTAGTTTGACTGGGGCGGTCTCCTCCCAAAGAGTAACGGAGGAGCACGAAGGTTAGCTAATCCTGGTCGGACATCAGGAGGTTAGTGCAAAGGCATAAGCTAGCTTGACTGCGAGAGTGACGGCTCGAGCAGGTGCGAAAGCAGGTCTTAGTGATCCGGTGGTTCTGAATGGAAGGGCCATCGCTCAACGGATAAAAGGTACTCCGGGGATAACAGGCTGATACCGCCCAAGAGTTCATATCGACGGCGGTGTTTGGCACCTCGATGTCGGCTCATCACATCCTGGGGCTGAAGTAGGTCCCAAGGGTACGGCTGTTCGCCGTTTAAAGTGGTACGCGAGCTGGGTTTAGAACGTCGTGAGACAGTTCGGTCCCTATCTGCCGTGGGCGTTGGAAGATTGAGGGGGGTTGCTCCTAGTACGAGAGGACCGGAGTGAACGCACCACTGGTGTTCGGGTTGTGATGCCAATCGCATTGCCCGGTAGCTAAGTGCGGAAGAGATAACCGCTGAAAGCATCTAAGCGGGAAACTTGCCCCGAGATGAGTCTTCCCTGGGACTTCGAGTCCCCTGAAGGGCCGTTGAAGACGACGACGTAGATAGGCTGGGTGTGTAAGCGTAGCGATACGTTGAGCTAACCAGTACTAATGACCCGAGAGGCTTAACCTTACAACACCGAAGGTGTTTTTAGAGAGACGATTCAGCTTGTTCAAAGATTGGTTCTGGTGGTTACACGGAGAGAGTGTGTAACGGCTGGAATGAAACAGAATTTGCCTGGCGGCGATAGCGCGGTGGTCCCACCTGACCCCATGCCGAACTCAGCAGTGAAACGCCGTAGCGCCGATGGTAGTGTGGGGTCTCCCCATGTGAGAGTAGGGAACTGCCAGGCATCAAATCCGTAGAAACCCTCAGCGAAAGCTGGGGGTTTTTGCATTGGGGCGAAAAAAAGCGCACACACCCGCGGCCCGACGCCACGCCGTCACCCCCGCCCGCCTCGTTAGAAGCCACTAGTCGGCCATGTTGGCATGTCCCCCCCGCCCCCTCGCAACAGCCGTCGCGATACGTATCGTCCTGCCTATCCTCTTTCCCTGACACGTACTCGACCTCATCCTAATCGGCAATCCAGCATTGCCCTGAACGATGCTGCATTCACTCCCGGCTCACTCATTATCGGATGTCCTTGGGGAGGTGACATGAAGCACTTCGCGGAGAGCCAACCAGAAAGAAGGTTGCCATACTTCAAGGCGGGTCATGCTATCGGTTCCAAGCCAAACTCAGCCTCGGCACTTATCATGAAATGGACCGGGAAGACATAAGGCATCGTGCGAAGAGCCCTAGATAAAGGCGTTATACGGGGCGACAACATGCTGGCTGATCTCATGACATCGATCCAAACTATGTTGCAGCTGCACAGCGCCCAGTCTGACGTGCTCAATAGCAAAGCGGCTTGCACGTCAAAAGACGAGTGACCATAAGCAGGGGATAAAGGTAGGCGGTTTTGAGAGTAGATGGTGCTATCTGCATTGCTGGAATATCGATGAACCGAGGCTCATTCATCGAATGAGCCTCGGTAAGCGGTTAGTGCAGAATCTGCGCCAGGAAAGACTGAGTACGTTCCGATCGCGGATTCGAGAAGAAGATCTCCGGCGGCGCCTGTTCGACGATCTCACCCTGATCCATAAAGATCACCCGGTTAGCGACCGTGCGAGCGAATCCCATTTCATGGGTCACGCACAGCATGGTCATACCGTCTTCGGCCAAGCTAAGCATGGTATCCAGCACCTCTTTGACCATTTCAGGATCTAACGCCGAAGTAGGCTCATCAAACAGCATGATCTTGGGTCTCATACACAGCGAACGCGCGATAGCGACACGCTGTTGCTGGCCTCCGGAAAGCTGCCCCGGGTACTTATGCGCATGGGCCGAGATGCGAACGCGCTCCAGATAATGCATCGCCAGCGCATCGGCCTCTTTTTTCGGCATGCGATGTACCCAGCTAGGCGCCAGCGTACAGTTTTGCAAAACGGTGAGATGCGGGAAAAGATTGAAGTGTTGAAACACCATGCCGACTTCCGTTCTGATTTTCTCCACGTTGCGGCTATCGCTGTTCAACTCGATGCCATCGACGACAATTCGTCCTTTCTGATGTTCTTCCAGATGGTTGATACAGCGGATCGTCGTTGATTTTCCCGAACCTGACGGGCCACACAGGACAATACGCTCACCTTGTTTCACCTGAAGGTTGATATCTTTAAGTACGTGAAAATGGCCGTACCACTTATTCACGTTTTCCAGCGTAATCATATAGTCAGCGGATTGTGTTAACGCATTCTGATTCATGGATGACCTCAATGAGACTTATGTCCGGTATCAAACCGTTTTTCCAAATGTTGGCTATAGCGCGACATGCTGAAACAGAAGATCCAATAGATCAGCGCGGCGAAGACGTAGCCTTCGGTAGACATGCCTAGCCAGGCGGGATCGACCGTAGCCTGCTGGATACTGCTGAACAGATCGAATAGCCCGATGATGATCACCAGACTGGTATCTTTGAACAGCGAGATAATGGTATTGACCAGACCGGGGATAACCATTTTTAGCGCCTGAGGCAGGATGACCAGAAACTGCATACGCCAGTATCCCAATGCCAGCGACTGTGCTGCTTCATACTGTCCTTTCGGCAACGCTTGAAGGCCGCCTCGTACCACTTCCGCCACATAGGCGGATTGGAACAGAATGACTCCCACCAAGGCGCGCAACAGTTTGTCTATGTTGGTCCCTTCCGTCAGGAACAGCGGCAGCATCACAGAGGACATAAACAGCACGGTGATCAACGGTACGCCACGCCAGAATTCAATAAATCCAATGCATAGCATACGGACGATAGGCATTTCCGAGCGTCGGCCCAGAGCCAGCAAGATCCCGAGCGGTAAAGCGCCCGCAATCCCCACGGCGGCGATAATGATGGTGAGTGTGAGTCCGCCCCACTGGCGTGTTTCTACGTGAGGCATCCCGCCAAATCCGCCGGACAGCAACCCCCAGGCGATGAGTGGGTAGACAATGCACCATCCGGCGATATAACGGCCGCGATGCGGCATCTGCTTCCAGAACATGGGGAAAATGCTCAACAGCGCCAGCACCAGCGCGAAGTTGATTCGCCAAATCTCTTCGGTGGGATAGAGGCCATACATAAAGTGGCCAAAGCGAGCGTGAATAAATACCCAGCAGGCCCCTTCGCGGGNACAGTCATTGCGGGTTGCGCCCAACCAGTTGGCGTCGAAGACCGCCCAGTTCAGAAGTGGTGGCACTCCTTTCCACATTAGCCATAGACAGAGAATGGTCAACAGGCTGTTGGGGATGCTGGAAAACAAATTACGTCGAGCCCATGCGATGGCGCTGCTAACAGGCGTCGGGCGATTTGGTGTATGTAAAATCATGTTCACCCTGCTCCTCTAGCGCTCAATTAAGGCGATTTTGCGGTTATAGATATTCATCAGCAGCGAGATGAGCAGGCTGATAATCAGGTAGACCGACATTGTCATGGCAATCGTCTCAATCGCCTGACCGGTCTGATTCAGGACCGTACCGGCAAACAGCGACACCATATCCGGGTAGCCAATCGCCGCAGCGAGGGAAGAGTTCTTCACAATATTGAGGTACTGGCTGGTCAGCGGTGGAATGATGACGCGCATTGCCTGAGGCAGGATAACTTTGCGCAGTGTGATCGCTTTTGGCAGGCCAAGCGATAACGCCGCTTCATGCTGGCCGTGCGATACCGATTGAATACCCGAACGGATGATTTCGGCGATGAAGGATGAGGTATAGACCGAAAGCGCCAACGCCAGCGCGGCAAGTTCCGGGATCATGACCATGCCGCCGTTGAAGTTAAACCCTCTTAATTCCGGGAATTCCCAGTTCAATGCTTGACCGAAGAAGACATGCGCCAGACCCATCAGTAACGCAAGGAGCAGCAATGGCCACGGCCAGTTTCGGCGATAGATGCCAGTCTCACGGTGATAGCGTTGATTCCTGCGAACGATAAGAACGGTTGCGATTGCGGTAATAACCACGGCGAGTAGGGCCGGAAGGGCGCCGGGGCCGAAATCTGCTGCCGGGATATACAATCCGCGGTTACTCAAATACACGGCATCCAGCGCGCTGACCGCCTGGCGAGGCCCCGGTAGATTGCGCAGTACGGCGAAGTACCAGAAGAAGATCTGCAGCAGAGGCGGAATATTGCGGAACGTTTCGATATAGAAGGTGGATAGCTTACGGAGCAGCCAGTTGACAGACAGCCGGGCCAGACCGACCATAAATCCCAATAATGAGGCGCAGACAATACAGATGGCTGACACCAACAGCGTATTCAGCAAGCCGACAATGAAGACGCGGGCGTAAGTATCGCCCTGCTGGTAGTCGATGAGATGCTGGACAATACCAAACCCAGCGGAGTTATCCAGAAAAGCAAAGCCGGAAGTAATGCCACGCTGTGCCAGATTGGTGATGGTGTTGTGCAACAGATAGGCTGCGAAAGTCAGTACAGCGACGACAGCGACGATTTGGTACAGCCAGGCGCGCACCGCAGGATTAGTCAGTGATAAATCACCTTTTACGGTTGGGCGTTGCAGCATGATGAAGCCTCGGTAGCGGTCAAACGGGAGCACGGCGGTCAGGCCGTGCCCGATTTACTTGGGGGATTAACGAACGGCGGGCGCGTATTGGATACCGCCTTTGGTCCACAATTCGTTCAGTCCACGTTTGATTTTCAACTCGCTGCCCATACCGACGTTGCGTTCAAAGACTTCGCCGTAATTACCGACCTGTTTAATGATTTTATAGGCCCAGTCGGCGGGTAATTTGAGATCTTTCCCGTAATTGCCTTCTTTCCCAAGCAGGTGAGCCATATCCGGCGTTGTCGGTTTAGCCTGCATCTGGTCAACGTTCTGAGAGGTGATGCCCATCTCTTCCGCGTTCAACATGGCGAACAGGCTCCAGCGCACGATGGAAAACCACTCTTCGTCCCCACGGCGAACAACAGGTCCCAGCGGCTCCTTGGAGATGACTTCAGGCAGCACGACGTATTCGTTGGGATTGGCCAATTTGATGCGCAGTGCATACAACTGAGACTGGTCGGAAGACAGCGTGTCGCAGCGTCCGGACTCCAGTGCTTTGGCGCTCTCATCGGAGCGGTCAAAGGTCACCGGCGTGTACTTCATGCCATGCGTTTTGAAATAGTCTGCGACGTTCAGTTCGGTATCGGTCCCCGCCTGAATACAAACCGTCGCGCCGTCCAGCTCCGTCGCGCTTTTCAGCCCGGCTTTGTTATGGGTCAGGAAACCGATGCCGTCATAATAGGTGACGCCGGTGAACAGCATGCCCATGCCCGCGTCACGCGAAGAGGTCCATGTCGTGTTGCGCGACAGCAGGTCCACTTCGCCTGACTGCAGCGCCGTAAAACGTTCTTTGGCGGTCAGCGGGGTAAATTTCACCTTGTTGGCATCGCCGAAAACGGCAGCCGCGACGCCCCTGCAAACATCTACATCAATACCGGCATATTTGCCGCTGGCATCGGCATAGGAAAAGCCTGGCAAGCCATCGCTGATACCGCATTGGACAAAGCCTTTTTTCTGTATGGCATCCAGCGTGGCGCCAGCATGGGCCTGTTGCATCGCCGTCAAAAGAGACGCTCCTGCGACCAGCGTAGACATAATTAATTTTTTCATCATCTTATGTGCCTAATGAGTTATGTGCTGTGGTAATGGACGCAGCGTTGCATCCGTCCTGTCTGCCGGCGTCGTCATTTGGACATTGGGCCGTGACGTGATTAAGCAAAACTAATGCCAATCCGTGACAGGTGCTCTCGGGCTGATGGCGGGAAGTTTTGTGAGGGAGGACACAAAATTTGCAATGTATTGCACCAACATAATCACGGTGCTGAAAATATTGCCTGCTTTTGGTGCGAAATGACCTGATTGGCGGATTTAGCAGAACGCCACGATCTTAACCAGTGCATCACCAAGGTATTTGTTGTCTTTTTTAGTGCAACTTGTTACTGAATTGCTGGATTGAGCGGAGGGGGTAGGGCTGAAGGACGAGACTCTGGCGGGCGGGTGGAAGACATTAACATCAATAAAAAAAATGAGTTATTCGGCCCTCCGCATCGCGAAAGGCCGGGCAACCAGTTAACGGACGTTATGCCGTTGATAGAAGCTCTCGAGGCGCGTCTGCGCTTTACTGAGAATGGTACAGAACAGAAGGTAAATAATAGCCGCTTCGACGTAGAGAATGAGCGGTTCGTAGGTGACGGAGACGATGCGCTGAGCGGCAAGAAACATTTCCGGCACGGTGATGACGGCCGCCAACGAGGTGTCTTTGATCAAAGAGATAAAGGTATTCGATAGCGGGGGGAGGGACACAAATACCGATTGGGGAAAGATGACCCATCGAATAGCCTGAGTTCCCTTCATGCCCAGCGAGTAGGCGGCGTTCCACTGCCCCTGAGGTACGGACAGTATGGCTCCACGTACGATCTCGGAGCTATAAGCCCCTACATTAAGGGTAAAACCGATCAGCGCGGCTGGAAACGCATCCAAAGTGATGCCGGCGCTGGGTAGCCCGTAAAAAATCAAAAACAGCTGCACCAGCAGCGGCGTGCCGCGAATGACCCAGACGTAGAAATCGGCAATCCATTTCAGCGGACGAGGCCCGTAAAGCCGGATCAAGGCGACGACGATCCCGAGCGCCAGCCCGAGAATGAAGGAGATAATGGCGAGGGGAACGGTGAACTTCAGTCCAGCAGAAAGCAGACTCCAAAAGGAGTCTGCCATAAGTTGTAGCCAGGGTGGCATCTAAAACTCCGATATCTTTGCGGTTACTGGGAAACATCTTCCCCGAAGTATCGCACAGAAATCGTTTTATACGTGCCATCCGCTTTCATCTGGTCCAGCGCGTGGTTAATTGCCTCGACCAGCGGGGTTTGTCCTTTACGCACCAGAATGGCGGACGGATCGCCGCTTTCAGCGGTGGCGGCGACTTTGACTTTCGCATCCGGCTTCTGTTTTTTGAAGTCGAGGAATGACAGATTGTCGTTCAGCGTCGCGTCGGCGCGGCCGCTCATTACCAGGTCCAGCGATTGGTTAAATCCGTCGGTAGGGACGATGTCTGCGCCGTACCGTGTCGCCAGCTTCGAATAATTACTGGTCAGACTTTGTGCGGACTTATGACCTTTGAGATCTTCAAACGTCTTGATCGTGGTGTTGTCGTTGCGGACAACCAGCACAGACTTCGCATCAATATAGGGTTTGGAGAAATCGAATTTCACCTGACGTTCAGGCGTAATACCGACCTGATTAACGACGGCGTCATAGCGGCCTGCGCTCAGTCCGGCGATCAATCCGTCCCAACGTCCTTCGACGAACTCGGCTTTAACGCCGATTTTCTCGGCCACTGCACGGCCTATTTCCACGTCAAAACCGACCAATTTTCCCGATTTATCGTGGTAGGTATAGGGAGCATAGGTCCCTTCCGTACCGAATTTCATGACCCCCGCAGCCTTAATGGTGCTGAGATCGTCCTGCGCCTGTACCAGAGCACTGGTGACAAGTAATGCGCCAGTCAGTAATGCAACGCTGATTTTTTTCATCGTGGTTCCTACAAAGACGGGGGAGATAACAACCGGCATGTTTATGAGGCCGAGCGGCGAGAATCTACGTGATATCACCACGCATTGCTAATCACATAAGGTGATGGTATATAGCAACAAAGCATAAATATAGTGGTCCGTGGCGGTTTTTTCCACAATGGGAGAGACGTTGGCGTTGGCGGGAGGATAAATGAAAGAAAAAGGGACGGATAACCCGTCCCTTCGATCTTGGCGTGATGGCGATAAGCTGCCCGTTAACCCCAGACAGCATCAGCGATCTCTTTGACCAACGCGATTTTCGCCCACTGCTGCGTTTCGGTGATCTCATTGCCTTCTTCCGTTGAGGCAAAACCGCACTGAGTGCTGAGGCACAGGCGTTCCAGCGGTATGAATTGAGTGGCTTCCTTGATGCGGTCAATGACCGCCTGTTTGTCTTCCAGTTCGCCGAACTTGGAAGAAATCAGCCCCAGAATCACCTGCTTATCGCCAGACACCTGAGCCAGCGGAGAGAAGTCGCCGGCGCGTTCGGTATCGAACTCGAGATAGTAGGCGGAAACATTTTCACGGGCGAACAGCACGCTCGCTACTGGCTGGTAACCACCGCTGGCGGCCCAAGACGAGGCATAGTTGCCGCGGCACACGTGCGTCGTCAGCACCAAATCTTCCGGTGCGCCTTCCACGCTCGCGTTGTTGACCTTCAGATACAGCTCGGCCAGCGTGTGTACTTTGCTGCCTTCAACCGGTTCTGGGTGATGCCCGCAGCCGCAGCTTGTGGAGTTCGGCGTATCGGCGCCGCCGCCGCCCGCAAATTTCGGGTCGACCAGCATGCCCCAGGTGCAGTCATCCAGCTGTAGGTTACGGCATCCCGCCGCATACAGCTCTTTAATAAAGGTACGGTAGGCCTTGGCAATGTCCTGAACCAGCGCATCTTCAGTCGGGTAAAACTCCAGCGTCTTGGCTTTGTTATCGGGACGCTGCAGCTCGGCCAGGAACTGCGCCGCAGAAGGCACGGTCAGTCGCGGTGTAATGCCTGGCTCTGCGAATTGAAGCAGAAATTTGAAATGTTCGATGAACGGATGGTTCTCGCCGGAGATCTTACCAGAAAGGCGCGCAGTTTCCGGACGGGTTTCCTTATCGGCAAACGCGTAGCCCTTGGCGATGATGGTTTTTTCCACGCCTTTCAGGCCCCACATGAAATCGAGGTGCCACCAGCTACGACGGAATTCGCCGTCGGTAATCACCTGCAAACCGGCTGTTTTTTGTTTATCGACCAGCTCGGTGATGGCTTTGTCTTCAACGGCTCGCAGCTCGTCGGCGGAAAGGTTACCCTGGGAAAATTTGGCTCTGGCATCATGCAGATACTGAGGTCGAAGATAGCTTCCTACTACGTCGGCACGAAATGGGGGGCGTTGCGTTTGAATGGTTGTCATGAATATAAATCCCTTCTTAATTATTTTAGTGGACAGAGATTATCATGGAACTAATCCCCCTATGAGATGAAATTCCCTCAACATAATTGAGGGAATTTCACGTTGGGCGGCGTACGGAACTGAGCGACATATTCATCGACTAGACTGTTGGTATGAACGTTGAACAGTGCGGAAGGACGAAAATGACGCGAAGATGTGCTGATGTGTTAAGAATTCGATAAGCAGGGTAAAACTAGTTAAGAAAGCACGATTTAAGACATTTCGTTATTCAAGACTGCCGTAGTGTGGACGATAGTGCTGTGTAATCTGCCTACTAAAGGCAGGACCATTCGAGGAAGTCAGTTATGAAAAAAATTACGTTGGCCATGGTAATGACGGTATTTACCGCAAGTAGCCTGCTCTCAACCGTCTCTTTTGCGGCGGGTCCGGATCATCAGGACGGTAAGCAATGGCAGCAGGGACCGGGAAGCCAGCAGCACGGCGGTCATGATGGCAATCGTGGCGGTCACGCGAACCGCGGCGGACATGGCGAACCGGGTCGGCAGCAGGCACACGTACAGCGCGGCGGCGACCGCGACCACTTTGTCTCCAATGGTCACGATTTCAGAAGGGGCAAACCGGCTCCAACTCGCTATCGCGGCAATGATTATCGTGTCAACGACTGGCGTGCTCGCGGCTTAAGACAGCCGCCGTCAGGCCAGCATTGGGCTTACATCGACGGCAACTACGTGCTGATCGCCGCCGCAACGGGCGTCATCACCTCGATTATTCTCAACAGCGCCCTGCAGCATTAATGTTGACGCGTGCCGGAGCGAGTCTCCGGCACCTCTTATCCGGTTTTTTTCTCCCGCGCTTATCAGCGCAACTCGTGAGGTCGAAAACGTCGGCGTCGATAATTAGTCGAACCAGTCTGCAAGTTTATCGCGGGTCTGCTGTTTGACCTCTTCGTTGATGTACAGGCTGACGGTGCCCAGAGCCCCGGCAAGAACGCCCAGATCGTCCGTGAATCCCACCACCGGCAGCGCATCCGGAATGGCATCGACGGGCAGAACGAAGTAAGCCAAAGCGGCGTAGATGGTGGTTTTGGCCCATACCGGCGTATCAGGCCGTTGTGCGGCGTAATAGAGCCATAGCGCTTTCTCAATAACCTCGCTCCCGGCCTTTTTGGCGTAGCCGACTATCTTTGCCCAAAAGCGCGTCTCGTTGAAATCGTCTGCCTGAGTGAACTTATTTACCATCGGTTTTCGCTCCTGGTCAGTGGCTCTGTTCATCGCGTGTTGCTGTCTTTTATCGTCGTCCTATCGGCCGACGTTTGGCGTGACGCGGAAGACTTCATTATGGCAAAGAGCAGGGCGATTTGGCGGGAAAAGGGCACAAAAAAGGCGCTGATGATGACTCATCAACGCCTTGTGAAAATACGGATGCCGAACGTTATCAGTTCATGCCGTATTTTTTCAGTTTCTTACGCAAAGTGCCGCGGTTGATACCCATCATCAGTGCTGCACGGGTCTGGTTGCCGCGAGTATATTGCATCACCATGTCCAACAGTGGTTGCTCTACTTCAGCCAGTACCAGCTCATACAAGTCATTCACATCCTGACCGTTCAGTTGAGCAAAATAGTTCTTCAGTGCCTGTTTAACCGAGTCGCGCAGGGGTTTTTGGGTTACCTGAGCCTGAGAGTTTACGGTGGAAACGGTCAGTACGTCAGAATTCACGCGTTGTTCGAACATAGTTCTGTCAGCTCTTTTTCTGTTTACGCAAGATTTTCAAAATATGCCTCCAACGCCTCCAGCTGTTCGCTGGCATCCTCAATGGCGTTGAATGTGCGCCTAAACTGGTCGTCCGGGGCATGTTCCTGGAGATACCAGGAAACGTGCTTACGAGCGATACGGAATCCCTTGCCTGGACCATAAAAGTCATGCAATTCCCGTATATGCCCGATCAGCAAGCGCTTAACCTCTGCCAATGGCATCGGTGGCAGCAGCTCCCCTGTGTCCAGATAATGCTGGATTTCCCGAAAGATCCAGGGTCTTCCCTGAGCGGCCCGTCCTATCATCAGGGCATCGGCCCCGGTGTAATCGAGAACCGCTCTGGCTTTATGCGGGTCAGTAATGTCGCCATTCGCAATGATGGGAATGCCGACGGCCTGCTTAACTGTCCGAATGCTGTCGTACTCGGCCTCGCCATTGAACAAGCACGTACGTGTTCGTCCATGGATGGTGAGGGCCTGGATACCACAATCTTCAGCCAATCTGGCAATTTGTACACAGTTGCGGTGCTCTGGAGACCAGCCCGTACGAATTTTCAGTGTCACCGGTACGTCTACCGCTTCCACTACCGCCGTCAGAATCTGTTTCACCAGATCAGGATGCTGCAGCAATGCAGACCCCGCCATCTTGCGGTTCACTTTCTTGGCTGGACATCCCATATTGATGTCGATGATCTGCGCGCCGAACTCAGCATTGATGCTGGCGGCGGCGGCCATCTCCCCTGGATCGCTGCCGGCAATCTGCACGGCCCTGATACCAGGTTCATCGCTATGCACCATGCGCAAGCGGGACTTGTCCGAACGCCACACTTCCGGATTGGAAGAGAGCATTTCGGACACCGTCATTCCAGCGCCCATCATGTGACAGAGTGCTCTGAATGGGCGATCGCTAATACCGGCCATCGGGGCGGCTATCAAACGATTGGGAAGCTGAAATTGTCCAATGTGCATAGACAAAGAGTGACCATACTGTGTCTGCAAGGGCGCGTATATTACGCATTTTTCACGCGATAGGAAAGGCCAAACTTTGAGCAATTACGCGTAACAGATCAATAAAATGGCGTTTCATCAAAATAAATTCTAATTTTAACTATACATATCATGTGGTTATGTGGATTACCTCTCTGTGGACCATGCAGTCGACAAGGGCTTATTTGAAGTGAAAAGACCGTGAAGATGCGGCCTCAGGGAGCGATTCATGGGGCAATGAAGGCAATTGGTAGTGAAAAATGCATCATATTCCGCGTAAAGAGGAGCAATCTATCGGTCTGGCGACGGCAATAGCGTGCTCCTGATTTCTGTCATTGCCGTGGCGGCAGGTTCCTATTCTTGGTCGGTTTCGTCTATCGCCGCGTCAATTTCCCGGCTGATATGTTCGATGTCAGCGGGGGAAAATTCGATGTGCGGCTGCACCCCGGTATCGTGCAGAATTTTTTGGGCAATGAGACGCGTGACCGGCAGGATGATAGAAAAGTGGTCGCCGCGCGGCACGCTATAGGCATGAAAGGGCACGCCCGCGTTTTGCGCATCCTGCTCCATCTGGGGCAATGAATATTCCCAGTAATTATCGCTGCCTTCAAAATAGTAAGTCGGCGATTTGAGGTGCGTAATAAAAGTGCGAGGCGAGCGCAGGTAAAACTCACGCGGGTTTTGGGTGTTGAAGGATGGGCCGACGGCGGCGGGGCCGCGGCTCAATCTCAAGGCTAAATCAGGCACGCCCCCAAGTGAAAACGCTGCGCGGAAACCATGTTGATACTCGTTTCCCAAAAGCGTCATCGTCCCACCCGTGCTGTGGCCGACGAGATATATGCGGTTGGGATCAACGTAAGGAAGTTTAGCCAGATAGTCTCTCGCGGCATGTAAATCGTTAATCTCGCCGTAAAACATCTCGAACTTGCCGGGATTGTCATTTTCCCCGCGCCAGCTTGGCATCATCGTAACGATGCCGGCCTCTGGGAATGCGCGACCGCTTTGATCGTTGTCGGCGTCCTGAGGTTCCCAAAGGAAGCTTCCTATGCCGCCATAACCCCCGTGGGCCCACACCACAGCCGGATGCCGCTTGCCGTCTTTGGGGTCGGGCGTCAGATAGGCGACCAGTTCGCCCACGGGCGACGGATAATGTACGGTCTTAAACAGTTTCACTGGCGGCGTCTCAGCCTCGCCGTCGCGTTCCAGCGTATCGTTGACGAGCTCGGTCTGAAAACCGGCTCGTGCCTGCGAGAGATCGATATCGCTCAATGGATAGTGCGCGCTAACGGCGAATGTCCCGGCGGCGAAAAGCCCCGCCGCCAGTAGAATGGGTTTCAAGTTGCTATGAATCACTGCAATATTCCTTTTGTCGTCAAATAGCCTGACTACCGCTGCGTCTGCGGCGTGTGGTTAAAGCGTTGGGGTGAGGGGAGTGATAAAGAAGCGGAACGCCCGGAATGGCGCCCCGCCAAGGATCCAGGCGCGTTTACAGCGCCTTTCTGATACCGGTAATTCGGCACCACTCTTCTTTTTCCGCCACAGGATCGAGTTCGAACTTATCCTGATAGGCTTCTGATACGTTGGCGGCCTGTGTCGCCAGCACGCCGGAGAGGCCCAGATGACCACCCGCTTTAGGTAATTCGCCGATCAGCGGAGCCAGTTCCCGCAGAGGGCCTGCCAGAATGTTGGCGACGACGACGTCGGCGGAGAGCGCTTCCGGCTGATCTTGCGGCAGGTACAGNTCCAGACGCTCAGACACGCCGTTGCGTTGAGCGTTATCGCGGCTGGCCTGAATGGCCTGTGGGTCGATATCGATACCGATGGCGCGGGCGGCGCCCAGCTTCAGCGCCGCGATGGCCAGAATGCCTGAGCCACAGCCAAAGTCGATGACGGTCTTACCTTGCAGGTCGAGACCGTCCAGCCACTGCAGGCACAGCGCGGTGGTAGGATGTGTGCCTGTGCCAAAGGCCAGCCCGGGGTCCAGCATTACGTTGACCGCCTCCGGATCGGGAATATCGCGCCAGCTCGGACAAATCCATAAGCGCTTGCCGAACTGCATCGGATGGAAGTTATCCATCCATTCACGTTCCCAGTCTTTATCTTCCAGCTGCTCGATTTTGTGTTTGAAACCTGCGCCCAGCAGCGGTTCCTGTTCCAGGATCGCGACGACGGCCTTCATGTCGGTCTCGGCGTCGTACAGGCCGATCACGTCGGTATCGCCCCAGAGGCGCGTTTCGCCCGGCAGCGGCTCGAACACCGGCGTGTCATGGGTGTCCTGAAAGGTGACGGACACCGCGCCGCTTTCGACCAGCGCGTCTCCCAGGGGTTCGGCATGTGCGCCAGAAGTATTAATTTTGAGTTGAATCCACGGCATAACGGCCTCTTACTTAACGTCGGATGAAGTAACGGCGGCGGGCGCAGGGTGCCCGAACCGGTTACCAATAATAAATGCCAGCAGGCTTAATGTCAGTGCGGGGACGATCGGATGAAATCCGCCCCATTGGATCTTGAAGCTGGCCAGCAGGGTATAACAGAGCGCACCCCCTATCATGGCGCACAGCGCGCCCGTCGCGTTGGCGCGTTCCCAGTACAGTCCCAGCACCAGCGGCCACAGGAAGACAGCCTCCAGTCCGCCGAACGCCAGCAGATTGAGCCAGATGATCATTTCAGGCGGTCGCCAAGAGGCCAGTAGCACCAACAGTCCCAGCACCAGCGTGGTCAGGCTGGACAGGTGTTTGATGTATCTTTCGTTGCTGGCCCGCTGGGGGTGGACGCTGAGATACAAATCTTTGACGATGGTGGCCGATGCCTGCAGCAAATGTGCGTTGATGTTGGACATAATCGCCGCCATCGGCGCCGCCAGAAAAATGCCGGCGGCCAGCGGAGGCAGAACGGCGATCATCAGTTCAGGCAAGACCTGGTCGGGGATGGTCAGGTTGGGCAGAATCGCTCTCCCCAGCGCTCCGGCCAGATGCATGCCGAGCATCAGAACGGTGATGACGATGGTGCCGATGATGATGCCACGGTGCAGCGCTTTACTGTCCCGATAGGAGATACAGCGCACCGCCGTGTTCGGCAGGCCGATAACGCCAAAGCATACCAGCAGCCAGAACGAGGTCATGAACGGTCCGGATAGCACATCGTCGGGACCGTGCGGAGAGACCAGCGCCGGGTCGATATGACGCAGTTTTTCCACGGCGACGGGTAGGCCGCCCGCGGCATAAATTACGCCAACTACCAGCAGCAACGTCCCCACCAGCATCACGATGCCTTGCATGGCGTCATTGAGCACGCTGGCCCGGAAGCCGCCAAAAGCGGTGTACAGCGCGATGGTGACACCGAAGATCACCAGCCCGGTGTCATAAGGAATGCCGACCGCGGTTTCGAGGAGACGGGCCCCGCCGATAAACTGTACGGCCATGGCGCCGATGAAGGCGACCAGAAGACTGAGGCTGGCGAACCAGACCAGCAGCCGGCTGCCGTAGCGGGCGTACAACATATCGTTGAGCGTGATTGCGTTATAGCGCCGAGCCAGAATCGCGAACTTTTTTCCCAGAATGCTGAGTGAGAGCAGCATGGTTGGCACCTGGATCATCGCCAGCAGTACCCAGCCAAGTCCATATTTATAAGCGGCGCCGGGACCGCCGATGAAAGAGCTGGCGCTCACGTAGGTTCCAATCAATGTCATAGCCAGCACGAAGCCGCCCATCGATCGGTTGCCGAGAAAATATTCACGCAGGAAATTGCCTTGCTGGCGGCGGGTATAGGCGTAAACGGACAGCCCGAAGACTAGCAGCAGGTAGGCGATCAGCGGAATGACGATTTGGCTATGCATCCTCATCCTCCAGCGAAATATCGCGGAACAGATGGCGGACCATCAGCCAGCATAGAATGATGAAGGCCAGCGGCAGCAGCAGGCACGACATTTCGAACCAGTGTGGCAGTCCGGTGATGCCGGATTCGTTACTCGGCAGATACGCGGCGGCAATCCACAGCAGTAGGTAACCCAGCGTCAGGCCGAGCGCCCAGCGCGCTTCCCGGTGTGCCTGAAGAAAACGTTTATCCATCTTGTTATAAAACCCAATTGGTATTCATCAGTAGGCGTGTGCAAAACAGGGGATTTTACGGTATGTGAGCGCGTTGCCTAGCAGGAATTCACGTTCACGTGCGGCTGGCTGGAGATAAACCGGTGCGTTTCTGAATGCGGGAATAGCGCAAGAAAGTCAGTAATTGACTGAATAATGGTTATTTTTATTTTATCGCGGGGGCGAAAAGACAAGGCCGGTCGACTGCCTGAAAGCGGTCGACCGGCCTTTATCTCGTCTGCGGCGTGTTACTGCAGGCCGAGTTTCTTCTCCAGATAGTGGATGTTGGTGCCACCATGCTGGAAGTTTTCGTCGTTCAGGATCTTCAACTGCAGCTCGATGTTAGTCTTAATGCCGTCGATGATCAGTTCCGCCAGCGCATTACGCATCCGGGAGATCGCCACGTCGCGGCTTTCGCCATAGGTAATCAGCTTGCCGATCATGGAGTCGTAATAGGGAGGCACGGTATAGCCTGCATAGATGTGCGATTCCCAACGAACGCCAAAGCCGCCCGGCGCGTGGAAACGCGTGATTTTACCCGGGCTAGGCAGGAAGGTGTTGGGGTCTTCCGCATTGATACGACACTCGACCGCATGGCCGCGGACATGCACTTCTTCCTGTTTGATCGACAGCGGCAGACCTGCGGCGACGCGCAGCTGCTCTTTGATCAGGTCCACGCCAGTGACCATTTCGGTGACGGGGTGTTCCACCTGAATACGGGTGTTCATTTCGATGAAATAGAACTCGCCGTTTTCATACAGGAATTCGAACGTACCGGCGCCGCGGTAGTTGATGTCCACGCAGGCCTTGGCGCAGCGTTCGCCGATATAACGACGCAGTTCGCTGGTGATGCCCGGCGCTGGCGCTTCTTCCAGCACTTTCTGGTGGCGACGCTGCATGGAGCAGTCACGCTCAGCCAGATAGATCGCCTGGCCCTGACCGTCCGCCAGTACCTGGATTTCCACGTGGCGCGGGTTTTCCAGGTATTTTTCCATGTAGACCATATCGTTGTTAAACGCGGCCTTGGCTTCCGCCTTGGTCATGGAAATGGACTGTTCCAGCTCTTTATCGCTGCGGACGACGCGCATGCCGCGTCCGCCGCCGCCGCCGGAAGCTTTGATGATCACCGGGTAACCGATGCGTTTAGCAAAGGCGCGGTTCTTTTCCATATCGTCGCCCAGAGGACCATCGGAACCGGGGACGCAGGGAACACCGGCTTTTTTCATCGCGCTAATGGCAGACACTTTGTCGCCCATCAGGCGAATGGTGTCTGCGCGAGGGCCGATGAAGATAAAGCCGGAGCGCTCAACCTGTTCGGCGAAGTCGGCGTTTTCGGACAAGAAGCCGTAACCGGGGTGGATGGCCACCGCGCCGGTAATTTCAGCAGCGGAGATCAACGCGGGAATGTTCAGGTAGCTTTTGGTGGACGGCGCAGGGCCGATGCACACCGTTTCGTCAGCCAGCAACACGTGTTTCAGGTCGCGATCCGCCGTGGAGTGCACGGCGACGGTTTTGATGCCCAGCTCTTTGCAGGCACGCAAAATACGCAACGCGATCTCACCACGGTTAGCGATAACAATTTTATCTAGCATGGTACGCCCCGTTATTCGATGACAACCAGCGGCTCGTCAAATTCAACCGGTTGACCGCTTTCCAACAGAATGGCTTTCACCACGCCTGCTTTATCGGCTTCGATTTGGTTCATCATTTTCATGGCTTCGACGATGCACAGCGTATCGCCGACGTTAACCTGCTGGCCGACTTCCACAAACGCTTTCGCTTCCGGGCTTGGCGTACGGTAGAACGTCCCTACCATCGGCGAACGTACGATGTGACCGCTGATTGCGGCTGGCGCTGCGGCTACTTCGGCTACCGGCGCTTCGGCCACGGTAGCGGTAAGTGCAGGCTGCGGCTGCATCGGCGCGTAGGCCTGCTGCATCATCGGGTAGGGCTGTGCGGCGGGGGAACGGCTGATGCGTACTGACTCTTCACCTTCGGAAATTTCCAGTTCGGCGATGCCGGATTCTTCAACCAGTTCAATCAGTTTCTTGATTTTACGAATATCCATGAATGGGGTTCCGTACTCTTGTTAATTGGAAATTGACAGGCGTTTTACGGCCGTCTGTAAAGCGTAGCTATAACCATCTGCACCCAGGCCACAAATGACCCCGACTGCCACATCGGACAGATAGGAGTGGTGGCGGAAGGGTTCACGCGCATGCACGTTAGACAGATGAATTTCGATAAAGGGGATGGCGACCGCCAGCAGCGCATCCCGCAGCGCAACGCTGGTATGGGTGTACGCCGCTGGGTTGATCAGAATGAAGTCGGCGTTGCCTCTGGCCTGATGAATGCGGTCGATCAGCGTGTGCTCCGCGTTGGACTGCAGATGCGACAGCTGAACGTTCAGCGCCAGCGCTTCTTGTTCCAATCCGTTAACGATTTCCGTCAACGTGGTATGGCCATACTTCTCAGGCTCGCGGGTGCCCAGAAGATTCAGGTTCGGACCGTTCAAAAGCAAAATGTTGAACTTATCTACCATTATGCTGCTATCTCCCGCGATTCGCTTCGTGCTGCACAAAATAGCGCGAAGCTATTCGTTTGTCACCTTTCTAGGCGCAAATTGTCCGATGCCTAAAAACAAAGTCGTGCATTATAATCATTTCGTTGCAATTAGCAGCCATATAGTGGCCTTATCTGCGGAGATATTCATCTCAGCTTTCGTTCCGCCCCGTTTCGGCGCGTTTATCACACCGTTAGACCCCAGAGCTTCACCGCCACCACTGGCGAAATTTTTTATAACGCATCAGTAACAAAATGAGGGCAAGAAGAGTATAGAAAATAGGTTGCGGAGACAACGTTTTAACCGACCAAATGTAGTGAATAGGGGCAAGAATAGCGACCAGATAAAGCGTGTTATGCAATTTTTGCCAGCGGGATCCCAACTTCCGCATCATGGCCTGCGTGGACGTCAGCGCCAGCGCCAGCAGGATTATCCAACTGACGATGCCGAGTGTGAGATAGGGGCGGGAGAAAAGCTCGCTGACCAGCAGCGAAAGGTGACTAAGTCCCAATTCCAGCAGCGCGTAGCTCGTCAGATGCAGCGTCGCCCAGGCGAAGCACCACAAACCCACGGGCCGTCGACAGCGGATGAGCAGCGGCTGTTTGCCGTAGCGCGCCAACGGCGCTATCGCCAGCGTGGCCAATAGCCATTTCAGCGCAATTCTGCCGGTAAAATGCTGGATATCCTTCGCCGGATCGGCGCTCAGCCATCCCTGGTTCACGGTCAGAAACAGCCACAGTAGCGGCAATATTCCCGCCAGATGAATAAGTACCTTAATCCAAAACAGGTGCCGGGGTTGCAAACGCATTCGACGTTGACTCCACGTATTGGGCACGATCGTGCTCGTATAATTTAGAAGTTCGCCCGCAAATCCAGACCGCGGTACAGCGAGGCCACGTCGTCTGCATACCCGTTGAACAGCAGGGTCGGTTGCCGCTGCACATCGAGAATACCGCCTGCGCCGATCACCCGCTCCGTCGCCTGCGACCAGCGTGGATGGTCCACGTGCGGGTTCACGTTGGCATAAAAACCGTATTCGTTCGGCGCCGATAAGTTCCAGGTCGAGGGCGGTCGTTCGTGCGTGAACCGGATTTTCACGATGGATTTAATGTTTTTGAATCCGTACTTCCACGGCGCCATCAGCCTCAGCGGCGCGCCGTTTTGCGGCGGNAGCGTTTTGCCGTAAACGCCCACGGCCATCAGCGTCAGCGGGTTCATCGCCTCATCCATCCGCAGCCCTTCGACGTAGGGGTAATTCAGCCCCCCGCCGATAAAGCTGTCCTTCTGTCCCGGCATCTGTTCAGGATCGTAGAGCGTCTGAAACGCGACATAGCGTGCGTTGCCGGTGGGATTGGCGAATGCGATAAGTCGGGAAAGCGGGAAGCCGATCCAGGGCACGACCATCGACCAGGCCTCAACGCAGCGGAATCGATAGATGCGTTCTTCCAGCGGGAAGCGCTTGAGAATGTCATCCATATCCAGCGTGATGGGTTTGGCGACTTCGCCGTCGATCTCGATTTTCCAGCCCTCGGTTTTCAGGCCGCCCGCGTTGGCCGCCGGGTCCGCCTTATCCAGTCCGAACTCGTAAAAGTTGTTATAGCCGGTGACTTTGTCTTCCGGCGTGAGCGGTAGATCCAAACGCCAGTTTGGCGGCTGATTGAAGGTCAGCGGTTTGCCCGGCGGGGCTTTAGGCCTTTCGTCGCCTTTGAGCCAGGACAGCAAATCCGCCTGCGCGGACAGCGGCAACGAGAGGGTTGCGGTGGTGATCCCCAGAAACTTCAGCAGTCGGCGGCGCTGGNGGAACAGGGCTTCCGGCGTGACATCTGCTTCGGTCGGCGTGCGATGTTTTTTCATGGTATTCCGCCTTTATGCCTGTGTAGTGACTCGACGCGCGGCGTTCAGGTTGTGCGCCGCAGTATGGCTTAGACCAATCCCTGCCGGCGTGATGGGCGCAGCCGTAAGGCAAGGAGGGCGAACTCCGCGGGTCAACGGGACCCTATCCGGTGTCTCTAAGCCGTTTGCGTACGGCTCAGCGTCAAAGGGATCGGTAGCAGGGTCCAGATGAGGCGGTTCTTAATGTATAGATGATTCTGTCGTGGAGAGATTCCGCGCAAAAAAGAAAATTTTTTTCTCTGTCTGAGCGTCATAAAAAAGACCACCCGAATAGGGGTGGTCTGAAGCGAAGAAACGCCGGGCGGATTTAACGCAGTTTTACCAGCGTACGGCCCGTTACCCGGTTGGCGATGAGATCGGCGGCCGCGGCGGGAACGTCTGCCAACGGGATCTCTTTGGCGACCTGGTCATAGAACGAAGCGGGCAGCAGTTCGGCCAGTCGTTCCCAGGCCTGTTGTCGGCGCGGCTGCGGTGCCATGACCGAATCCACGCCCTGTAGCCGCACGTTGCGCAGAATGAACGGCATGACGGTCGTCGGCAGCGCGATACCTCCGGCCAGACCGCAGGCGGCGACCGTTGCGCCATAATTCATCTGCGCCAGCAGGGTCGCCAGCACGTTATCACCCNCCGTATCGATAGCGCCGGCCCAGCGCTGTTTCTCCAGTGGCCGCGGCGCGGCGGTAAATTCCTGTCTGTCGAGCACCTGTCCTGCGCCCAGTTGCCGCAGATAATCGGCGTTTTCCGCCCGTCCGCTCAGCGCGGTCACCTGATACCCCAGCGCATGGAGCAGCGCAATGGCGGTGCTGCCCACGCCGCCGCTGGCGCCGGTGACGATAATCTCGCCGTCTGCAGGCGTGACGCCGCCTTCTTCCAAAGCCATGACGCACAGCATGGCGGTAAATCCTGCCGTGCCTATGATCATGGCCTGACGTGTCGAGAGTCCTTGAGGCAGCGCGACCAGCCAGTCGCTTTTCACCCGAGCCGACTGCGCGAGTCCGCCCCAGTGATTTTCCCCGACGCCCCAGCCGGTCAGAATCACAGACTGCCCGACGGCGAAAGCGTCGTCGTCGCTGCAGTGTACGGTTCCCGCGAAGTCAATGCCGGGTATCATGGGAAACTGGCGGACAATTTTGCCTTGGCCTGTGATAGCCAGCGCATCTTTATAGTTGATGCTCGACCAGGATACATCGACAGTCACGTTCCCTTCCGGCAGTTGCGTCGGGTCGATGGTGCGGACTTCAGGCACCGTTTTACCCTGGTGCTGTTCGAGAATCAGAGCCTGCATTGCATTACCTCCTTTCGGGATCGAACAAATAGGTAGAGGGAAGTCAGGTAATGACTATATTGGTAATAGACATGACATGCACTGATAAACCGCAAGGAGCAGGCGGCTGTGCCGCTGCCGCATTTATTCGGTTATAAGGCTTAGGAGTAAAAGACCCAAGGATGAGATTGACCACCAAACTTTCAATGCTGATGACGACGCTGACCCTGTTGGCGATTGCGCTAATGTTCGTCAGCAGTATTTCCAGCTTTATTTACTACAGCCAGAAACGCATGGAGCACCAACTTAAAGCGGTGGCGACCAGCGTCGATCAGGCTCTGCTGGTGAACTCGCCCAGCGAGATCGTAGCGTGGCTGCCGCCGGTGATGAGGAGCCTCGGGATCGTCGAGCTGGAGATCCAGCAGGGGCAGGACAGCAGCGATGTCATCAGCCTGCCGGAAGATAAGCCCGACGACCGGACGATCATGTATCGCCGGGCGCAGATGTCGCTCATGCAGCATCCCAATATTTCGCTGAAAATTATCTACGTCGATCCGCTGATGGGCTCCCCCCGTTATCTGTTTTCATTTCTGTCCGTCATGGTGGTGATGCTGGTGATGTCGATCGCTATCTTTTATGCCGTGCGCTGGCTGCGCCGGCAGATGGCCGGACAGGAGCGGCTTGAAGCGCGCGCGGAGCGTATTCTCTACGGCGACAGCGAAGTGGTGCCGCCTGGCTCTGGTCGTGAATGGCCGGTCAGCGCCAGCGGCGCGCTCGACAAGCTTTTGGGCGACCTGATGGAAGCGCGGGAAGCCAAAGGTCGAGTGGATACGCTGATCCGCGCCTTTGTCGCACAGGACGCGGAAACTGGTTTGAATAACCGGTTTTTCTTCGATAACCAACTGGCGACACAGTTGGAAGATCCGGAGTCTGTCGGCACACACGGCGTGGTGATGATGGTCCGACTGCCGGACTTCGATACCCTGCAGGGAACTCACGGTTATGACAGCTCGCTGGCGGAATACTGCGCGGCCCTGATTAACCAGCTCTCTTTGTTCATTAGCCGTTATCCGTCCGCGCTGGTGGCCCGCTATCACCACAGCGATCTCGCGGTGCTGCTGCCGCATCGCACGTTGAAGGAGGCGGACGGCGTCGCGGCGCAGATGGTGCGGGACGCTGCGCGCCTGCCAGCGCCGTCTTGCATCGATAAAGACGATATTTTGCATATCGGCATCTGCGCCTACCGCAGCGGTCAGCGGGTGGATCAGGTGATTGAGAATGTGGAAGACGCCACCCGTCATGCCGTATTGCAAGGCGGCAGCGGCTGGTGCGTTTTTGACCGTCGCGTGCCGGAAAAAGGACGAGGGAGCGTGAAGTGGCGCACCTTGCTGGAAGACACGCTGTCCCGCGGCGGCCCGCGTCTCTACCAAAAACCGGCAATCACCTGTGAGGGCTGGGTGCATCATTACGAGCTAAACAGCCGCATCGACGACGGCACGCAGGAGTTACTGGAGGCGGAATATATGCCGCTGGTGCGCCAGCTTGGTCTCACCGCCAGCTACGAACGGTTGCTGGTGACCCGCACGCTCGCGCTGATAGCGGGTGATGCCGACGTCACGCTGGCGATCCCCATCACCGTGGATTCCCTGCTTCAGCCTTCATTCCTGAGATGGCTATGCGAAACGCTGCAACAGAGTGCTCAGGAACAGCGCTGTCGTCTGCTGCTGGAACTGGCGGAGGCCGACGTGTGTCAGTACCTCGGACGTCTTCGTCCGGTGATTGCCGAGCTGACCGGGCTGGGCTGTCGGTTGGTGGTGGCGCAGGCAGGTCTGACGCTGGTGAGCAGCGCCTATATCAAGTCACTGCCGGTTGAGGTCATTAAACTGCATCCGGGGCTGGTGCGCGACGTCGATCAGCATCCGGAGAACCAGCTATTTATCCAGAGTCTGACCGCCGCCTGCGTTGGTACCAAGACGCGCGTTTGCGCCGTCAGCGTGCGTACCCGCGAAGAGTGGCTGACGTTATTGGATAAGGGCGTGCGTGGCGGGCAAGGCGCGTTGTTTGCCAACTCGACGCCCGTCGGGAATACGCTGAAAAAATATTCACAGCAGTTCCATGTTTAATGTGAATGTCCGGCCCGATTTAGCGTAGAATGAGCGCGCCGTGGAGAGCATGTCGTGACTGCTGATATCACCGCGAAAATGTTAGATTTTATGTCCGTTGTCGGCGCAAATTTTCGGGATTGTGCGCGGCCAGTCTAGATGCCGCCTGAGGGGATCCCCCTCCATGAGTTTCGTGCCTAACCCAAATTTGTGCGGCATACGTCTTTTTCACCGTAGCAGAGCCTGTTCGCGCCTTGTCGCTGCTGCGTGTGGTTGGTAAAGTAGGCGGATTTTATTTATTTCCGCCCCCAGCTTGCAGGATTATCCTTTAGTTATGTTTAAGAAATTTCGTGGCATGTTTTCCAACGACTTGTCCATCGACCTGGGTACCGCCAATACCCTGATTTATGTAAAAGGACAGGGCATTGTACTGAACGAACCTTCCGTGGTGGCGATTCGCCAGGACCGCGCGGGTTCTCCGAAAAGTGTTGCCGCAGTAGGCCATGACGCCAAACAGATGTTGGGTCGTACGCCGGGCAATATCGCGGCTATCCGTCCGATGAAGGATGGGGTGATTGCCGATTTCTTCGTGACTGAGAAAATGCTGCAGCACTTTATCAAACAGGTGCATAGCAACAGCTTCATGCGCCCCAGCCCGCGCGTGTTGGTCTGTGTTCCGGTCGGCGCGACTCAGGTTGAACGCCGCGCGATCCGTGAATCCGCACAGGGCGCAGGCGCACGCGAAGTGTTTCTGATTGAAGAACCCATGGCAGCGGCTATCGGCGCGGGACTGCCCGTGTCTGAAGCGACCGGCTCCATGGTGGTGGATATCGGCGGCGGTACGACGGAAGTCGCGGTGATCTCCCTGAATGGCGTGGTCTACTCCTCGTCGGTCCGCATTGGCGGCGACCGCTTCGACGAAGCGATTATCAATTACGTTCGCCGCAACTACGGCTCGCTGATCGGCGAAGCGACGGCGGAACGCATCAAGCACGAAATCGGCTCCGCCTACCCGGGCGACGAAGTCCGTGAAATTGAAGTGCGCGGTCGTAACCTGGCTGAAGGGGTACCGCGTGGCTTCACGCTGAACTCCAACGAAATTCTGGAAGCCCTGCAGGAGCCGCTGACCGGCATCGTCAGTGCGGTCATGGTCGCACTGGAACAGTGCCCGCCAGAGCTGGCGTCCGACATCTCCGAACGCGGCATGGTGCTGACCGGCGGTGGTGCGCTGCTGCGCAACCTGGACCGTCTGTTAATGGAAGAGACTGGCATTCCTGTGGTTGTCGCGGAAGATCCGCTGACCTGCGTTGCGCGTGGCGGTGGTAAAGCGTTGGAAATGATCGACATGCATGGCGGCGATTTGTTCAGCGAAGAATAATCCGGCCTGCCAGAAATAAAGAAGGGGGAAACCGTATGGATGAAGGTTTGTTGAGTTCATCCCGTCTGGTGGCCCCCTTTTTCATTGTCGAGGAATACGCCATTTTATGAAGCCGATTTTTAGCAGGGGCCCCTCCCTGCAACTGCGACTTTTTCTAACCGTCATCACCGCGATTGTCATCATTATTGCTGACAGCCGGCTCGGTACGTTTGTCAAAATCCGCACCTACATGGATACCGCCGTCAGCCCGTTCTACTTTCTGGCGAACGGTCCGCGCGCGGCGTTGGACAACGTCTCGGCCAAGCTGACCTCTCGGGAGCAGCTGGAGCGCGAGAACACGGCGCTGCGTCAGGAACTGTTGTTGAAGAACAGCGACCTGTTGCTGCAAGGGCAGCTTAAGCAGGAGAACGCGCGGCTGCGCGAACTGCTGGGCTCCCCGCTGCGGCAGGATGAACACAAGATGGTGACGCAGGTCCTTTCCGCTGGTATCGACCCTTACAGCGATCAGGTTGTGATCGACAAAGGTGCCGTCAACGGCGTGTATGAAGGCCAGCCGGTCATCAGCGATAAAGGCGTGGTCGGACAGGTGATCGCCGTCGGACAACTGACCAGCCGCGTGTTGTTGATTTGCGATGCCTCTCACGCGCTGCCGATCCAGGTGCTGCGTAACGACATCCGCGTGATTGCCGCGGGCAACGGTTGCACGGAAGATTTGCAGCTGGAGCACTTGCCGAACAATACCGATATCCGCGTCGGAGATGTGCTGGTCACTTCGGGTCTGGGGGGACGCTTCCCCGAAGGCTATCCCGTGGGCGTCATCTCTTCGGTGAAAGTGGACACTCAGCGTGCCTATACTGTCATTCAGGCGCATCCCACGGCGGGACTGCAGCGTTTGCGCTATCTTCTCCTATTGTGGGGAGGGGATAACGACGCCCACGCCGCTATTTCTCCGCAGGAAGTGCAACGGGTAGCGAACGAACGCCTGATGCAGATGATGCCGCACGTATTGCCGTCTCCTGACTCGATGGGACCGCCGGCGCCCCCGGCGAACGCGGCTCCTCCGACGGATAGCGCCCCTGCGGGCGGTCGGGCGCCGGGAGGCGAGCAATGAATCGTTATCGTCGTAACGGCAACTGGATCATCTGGCTGTCGTTCCTGATAGCGCTGGTGTTGCAGATTATGCCGTGGCCGGATGACATCTATATGTTCCGCCCCTCCTGGCTGACGCTGCTCCTGATTTACTGGGTGATGGCGCTGCCCCACCGAGTGAATGTCGGAACCGGCTTCATCCTTGGGATCATCACCGATCTGATTCTCGGAGCGACGCTGGGCGTACGCGCGTTGGGGCTGAGCATCGTGGCCTATCTGGTGGCATTTCGCTTTCAGCTCTTCCGCAATATGGCGCTGTGGCAGCAGGCATTAATCGTGATGCTGTTGTCGCTGCTGCTGGATCTTTTGATCTTTTGGGCCGAGTTCCTGGTTCATGACGTGGCGTTCCGCCCGGAAGTGTTATGGAACTGCGTGGTTGATGGCGCGCTGTGGCCGTGGCTGTTTTTACTGATGCGGAAAATCCGCCGTCAGTTCACCGTACAATAGAGGTCGTGCATGACAGCACTGTATTTGGCGTCATCGTCTCCCCGGCGTAAAACCCTTCTGGAAATGCTGGAGATCCCGTTTGTGACGCTGACGGCTGAAGTGGAAGAGCAGAGACGGCCTGACGAAACGCCGGAACACTACGTAAGTCGCCTGGCGCAGGATAAAGCGGCGGCGGGTGTTGCGGTCGCGCCGCAGGATCTCCCTGTGCTCGGCGCGGACACCATCGTGGTCCTGGAAGGCGATGTGCTGGAAAAACCACGCGACGAGGCGCACGCCGCCGAGATGCTGCGGGCGCTGTCCGGCCGTCGGCATCAGGTGATGACGGCCATCGCACTGGCCGATAAAGAAAAAACACTAAGTCAACGTGTGGTCACCGAAGTGGTTTTTCGGCGTCTCTCAGAACAGGATATCGTTAGCTACATTGCCAGCGGTGAACCCATGGATAAAGCCGGCGCCTATGGTATCCAGGGCAAAGGCGGGTGCTTCGTAAAATCCATTGCGGGAAGTTACCACGCTGTTGTGGGACTGCCGCTGGTGGAAACCCTTGACTTGTTCAGCCGATTTGCCGAACTGCGTACAGCAAGAGGAACCCATGACCGCTGAGTTACTGGTAAATATTACGCCTTCAGAAACGCGCGTCGCTTACATTGACAACGGCACGATGCAGGAAATTCACATCGAGCGCGAAGCCAAGCGCGGCATCGTCGGCAACATCTATAAAGGGCGGGTCAGCCGCGTGCTGCCTGGCATGCAGGCGGCGTTTGTCGATATCGGTCTGGATAAGGCGGCTTTTTTGCACGCCTCCGACATCATGCCGCACACCGAATGCGTGGCGGGCGACGAACAGAAAAACTTCCACGTCCGGGACATTGCGGAGCTGGTGCGCCAGGGGCAGGATCTCATGGTGCAGGTGGTCAAAGATCCCTTGGGCACCAAAGGCGCGCGTCTGACGACGGACATCACGCTGCCTTCGCGCTATCTGGTCTTCATGCCGGGCGCCTCGCATGTCGGCGTCTCCCAGCGTATCGAAAGCGAAACCGAACGTGAGCGCCTCAAACATATTGTTTCCGCCTACTGCGACGAACAGGGCGGATTCATTATTCGCACCGCCGCCGAAGGCGTGGGCGAGCAGGAGCTGACGGAAGACGCCGCTTTCCTGAAACGCCTGTGGGGCAAGGTGATAGAGCGCAAAAAACGCAACAAAACCCGTTGCCAGCTGTATGGCGAGCTGGCGTTGGCGCAGCGTATTCTGCGGGATTTCGCCGGCGCGGCGCTGGATCGTATTCGCGTCGACTCCAAGTTGACCTTCGACTCTCTGGTGGAGTTCACCTCCGAATACATCCCCGAGATGGCCAGCAAGCTGGAGCTGCACGCGGGTAAACAGCCGATCTTCGATTTGTACGATGTCGAGAACGAAATTCAACGCGCGCTGGACCGCAAGGTCGAACTAAAGTCGGGCGGATATCTGATCATCGATCAGACCGAGGCGATGACGACGATTGATATCAATACCGGCGCCTTCGTCGGGCATCGCAATCTGGATGAAACCATCTTCAATACCAACATCGAAGCGACGCAGGCGATAGCCCGCCAGCTGCGACTGCGTAATTTGGGCGGCATCATCATCATCGACTTCATCGATATGAGCAACGAAGACCACCGTCGCCGAGTGCTGCATTCGCTGGAGCAGGCGCTCAGTAAAGATCGGGTAAAAACCAGTATTAGCGGCTTCTCTCAACTAGGATTAGTGGAGATGACGCGTAAGCGTACCCGTGAGAGTATCGAACACGTCTTGTGCAGCGGCTGTCCCACCTGTCACGGCCGCGGGACGGTGAAAACGGTTGAGACCGTTTGCTACGAAATCCTGCGTGAAATTGTGCGCGTACACCATGCTTACGATTCCGACCGCTTCTTGGTTTATGCCTCGCCGCGCGTCGGCGAAGCGCTGAAAGGCGAAGAGTCCCATGCTCTGGCCGAGGTGGAAGTCTTCGTCGAGAAACAGGTCAAAGTCCAGATCGAACCCCTGTACAGTCAGGAGCAGTTCGACGTGGTGATGATGTAATACAGACGGCGTGTGGATGCCGGCGGCCAGCGATAGCAGAAAATGCAGNGTCGGCGTGATGCGGAGAAGGCGTCTCTGCCCGCCATGCTGCCGGTGACGAACAACAAGGAGACATGCGTGAGGCGACTGCCCGGAATCTTGCTTGCTACGGGAGCCACCCTTATTGTACTGGTTGCGCTGGCGGTCAGTGGACTGCGGCTTGCCATGCCGCATCTGGACGACTTCAGGCCACGGCTCGTGGCCTGGGCGCAGTCTGTCTCCGGGATCCCCATCGAGGTCGCGGGTCTTCACGGCAGCTGGGAGCCGTTTGGCCCCACGCTGGAAATCAACCATATTCGCATTCAGCATCCGGACGCTGACTGGCAGTCCAAACGGGTCACGCTGGCGCTGGATGTGTGGCAATCGTTGCTTCATCTGCGCTGGCAGTTCCGCGATCTGACCTTCTACCAGATGCAGTTGGACATCAAACAACCCCTCGATTTTTCCCAAAAAAATAACGATAGCGGCTGGCAGGCGAACCAAGTCACCGACCTGTTTCTACGTCAGCTCGATCATTTCGATTTGCGCGACAGCCATATCACTTTTTTGACGCCCTCCGGCCCACGCGCCGAGCTTTTTATCCCCCAACTCACCTGGCTGAATGGCCACAACCGCCACCGCGCCGAGGGGCAAATCAGCCTGTCGAGTTTTAACGGCCAGCACGGCGTGGTGCAAATGCGCATGGATTTGCAGGACGATCAGGGATGGCTGAATGACGGCACCCTTTATCTGCAAGCCGACGACATCGACATGAAGCCTTGGCTGAGCCGCTGGTTGCGTAACAATACCGGTCTGGAGAACGCGGACTTCAGTTTGGCGACCTGGCTGCATGTGCGTAACGGCGAGATCGCCGGGGGCGATGTTCTGCTGAACAAGGGGACGGCGGGCTGGCGCGACGGTAAAGAGACCCATCGCATCAGCGTCGACAACATGATGCTGCAGGCCAGCCGACAGGATAACGGTTGGCAGCTCACCATCCCGACGTTGAAGGTGGCGACGGACGGGCAGGCCTGGCCGCAGGCAGCTATCTCCGCGCTGTGGCTTCCTGCGGATAAGCCGGTCGACGGCGAGGCGCTACAGGGCGAACTGCGTGTCCGCAGCGGCATTTTGGCGCTGGAGCGTTTCACGCCGCTTTTGCCGTTGCTCTCTTCCGCCATGCCGGAGTTGAAAACGCGCTGGCAGGCGCTGCAGCCGAAAGGTCAGTTGACCTCGCTGGCGCTGGATATTCCGCTGGCGACGCCGCAGGACAGCCGCTTTCAGGTGGGTTGGCAAGATGTCAGCTGGCAGCCCTGGCAGATGCTGCCGGGCGTTGACCATTTCTCCGGTACGGTGAGCGGCAGCGTGGGAAGCGGTCAGGTGCATCTTCAACTGAAACAGAGCACGCTGCCTTATCCGGGCATGTTCCGAGCGCCGCTGGAAATGGCGAAGGTGGAAGGGAACCTGCATTGGCGGAGCGACGACCAAGGGTGGTCGCTGTGGTCGAAAGGGTTGGACGTCCAGGCCAAATCGCTCTGGGCCAACGGCGATTTTGACTACCATCATCCCGCGCAGGGCGAGCCGCAGTTGAATATTCTCGCCGGGCTGCGTTTAAGCGATGGGGCGGAGGCATGGCGCTACTATCCCGAACATTTTATGGGAAAAAGTCTGGTCAATTACCTCAGTCAGGCGGTGCAGGGGGGCTCGGTAGACAACGGCACTCTGATTTTTTCCGGCAATCCGTCACACTTTCCCTTTACGCACCATGACGGACAGTTTCAGGTGTGGGTGCCGCTGAAAAACGCCAAATTCGGCTTTCAGCCCGGCTGGCCGGCGCTGGACAGTGAAAATATCACCCTTAACTTCCTGAATAACGGGCTGTGGATGAATGCGCCGCAGGCGCGGCTCGGCAACGTTAAAGGTCGCAACATTGATGCCGCGATCCCCAACTATCAGCAGGAGCTGCTGCTGATTAACGGCGACCTGAGCGGCAGTGGTAAAGATGTGAGTGATTACTTCATGCAGACGCCGCTGAAATCCACGCTGGGAACCGCGCTGCAACAATTGCAAATCGGCGGTAACGTGGCTAGCACGCTGCACTTGTCCATCCCGCTGAACGGTAAGCAGGTTCGGGCGAGCGGCGAGGTCACGATGAATGACAATAGCCTGTTCATCAAACCGCTGGGCGTCACGCTGCGCCAGCTCACCGGTCGCTTTAGTTATGACAACGGCAATTTGAAGAGCGAACCGTTGCAGGCCAGCGTGTTCGGCCAGCCGCTGACCGCCAGTTTCAGCACGGAAGAGCAGGAAAACGCGTTTCAGGTCAATGTGGATCTGCAGGGGAGCGTACAGCCGGCGCGGCTGCCGAGCTTACCTGCCGATGTTGTGAGCGCGCTGGGCGGCAACGCCACCTGGAAAACACAGGTGGGCGTGACGCTGCCGCATAAGGGCGGCGCAACCTACGATGTGAGCGCCCAGGCCGATCTGAAAGAAGTAAGCAGTCACTTACCTTCTCCGCTCGACAAGGCCGCAGGCAAAGCGCTCCCGGTCCAGCTGAGCGCTAAAGGCGACCTGCGCGGCTTTACAGTACAGGGCGTGCTGGCGAAAAGTCAGCGGTTTAACAGCCGCTGGCTGCTGAAGAAACAGTCGGNCGCGCTGGCACAGGCGGTCTGGCAGGACGGCGGTAAAAAGGNGCCGGCGCTAACCGGCGAGGACGGCATCACGCTGCATCTTCCCGCGCTTGATGGCGAACGCTGGCTGGGGCTGTTGTCCGGCGCGAAGTCTGCCGCGCAAGGGGCGGGGGGCGGCGGATTCTCGCTCCCGGCGCGCGTCACCGTGACGACGCCGCAGTTGACGCTGGCGGGCCAGCGGTGGCGCGATCTGGCGCTGAGCGCGTATCCCACCGCGGGCGGCACCGCGGTGACGGCGCGCGGCCGCGAGATCGACGGACGCCTGGAAATCCCACGTACCGGCGTGTGGCGGAGTGACGTGCGCTATCTTTACTACAATCCGCAATGGTCCGGGAGCGCGGCTTCCAAGACGTCGGGCAACGCTTCCGCGCCGTTTACCATCACCAACGAGACTTTTGCCGGGTGGCCTACGCTGCAGGTGAACTGCACCGAATGTTGGGCGATGGGACAAAATCTGGGCCGGATTCAGGCTCTGTTAGTGCCCGAGAGAAACAAAATCTCGATCCGCAACGGACTGGTGGATGACGGCAAGGCGCGTTTGACGATCGACGGCAGCTGGCAGCAGGCCGAGGGTGGAAGCCGCACCTCGCTGAAAGGCGTGCTGTCCGGCGATAGCCTGACGGAGAGCGCCGAATGGTTGGGTATTGCCACGCCGCTGCGGGGTGAGTCATTCAACATCGATTATGACCTTTACTGGCATGGCGAGCCGTGGTCTCCGGACGTGCCCNCGCTCAGCGGTATCCTGCAGACCCATCTCGGCAAAGGGGAAATCACCAGCGCGAGCAGCGGGTCGGCCGGGCAACTGCTGCGTCTCATCAGCTTCGATGCGCTGCTGCGCAAATTGCAGTTCGACTTCAGCGATACCTTTAACAAAGGCTTCTATTTCGACAGCATCCGCAGCTCCGCCTGGATTAAGTCCGGCGTGCTGCATACCGATAATCTGCTGGTCGATGGGCTGGAGGCGGACATCGCGATGAGCGGCGATGTCGATCTGGTGAAGCGGCAGATCAACATGGAAGCCACGATCGCGCCGGAGCTGTCCGGTACGGTCGGGGTGGCGGCGGCCTTTGTGGTCAATCCCGTCGTCGGCGCGGCGGTATTCGCCGCCAGCAAAGTGCTGGCGCCGCTGTGGAATAAATTTTCCCTGATTCGTTACCATATTTCCGGTAGTGTGGATCAACCGAAGATTCAGGAAGTTCTGCGCGAAAAGCAGAAAGCCCGCGCGGCGACATCCGGCCAGTAAGGGCGGCATGTTTATCTGATTACCTTGACATTAAGAGTGACATCCTATGAGTCTGACGTTAGTCAGTGAGCAATTACTCACAGCCAACAAGCTGAGCCTAAACGATTTAAACGCCATTCTGGAGACGCTGAATGCGCGTCGTCTGGACTATGCCGATCTCTATTTCCAATCCAGCTACCACGAGTCCTGGGTATTGGAAGATCGCATCATCAAAGACGGGTCCTACCATATCGATCAGGGCGTGGGGATCCGGGCCGTCAGCGGCGAAAAAACGGGTTTCGCCTACGCCGACCAAATTACGTTGAACGCGCTGCAACAGAGTGCTCAGGCAGCCCGTAGCATTGTGAGAGAACAGGGCGACGGACGTGTGCATGCGCTGGGCGAGTCGGCGCATCGCGCGTTGTATCCGAGCCAGAACCCGCTAGATAGCCTAACGCGGGAAGAAAAAATCGCTCTGCTGCAGCGCGTGGATGCGACCGCGCGTGCGGAAGACGCCCGCGTGCAGGAAGTCAGCGCCAGCCTGACCGGGGTGTATGAGCTGGTGCTGGTGGCGGCAACCGATGGCACGCTGGCGGCGGATGTTCGTCCGCTGGTGCGTCTGTCCGTCAGCGTGCTGGTGGAGCAGGACGGCAAGCGTGAACGCGGCTCCAGCGGCGGCGGCGCGCGTACCGGTTACGACTATTTCTGGCAGTTGGTGGACGGCGAAGCGCGGGCGGAAGCCTGGGCGAAAGAAGCCGTACGCATGGCGCTAATCAACCTTTCCGCCGTGGCGGCGCCCGCGGGCTCGATGCCTGTCGTGTTGGGCGCGGGCTGGCCGGGCGTGCTGCTGCATGAAGCGGTCGGTCATGGTCTGGAAGGCGACTTTAATCGTCGCGGTACTTCCGTATTCAGCGGCCAGATGGGCAATCTGGTGGCGTCTGAACTCTGTACCGTGGTAGATGACGGCACGATGGAAGGCCGCCGTGGCTCGCTGGCGATGGACGATGAGGGCGTACCGGGTCAGTACAACGTGCTGATCGAGAACGGCGTGTTGAAAGGTTACATGCAGGACAAGCTCAACGCTCGCCTGATGGGCGTGGCGCCGACCGGCAACGGTCGCCGTGAGTCCTATGCGCATCTGCCTATGCCGCGCATGACCAATACTTACATGCTGGACGGGAAGTCCACGCCGGAAGAGATCATCGCCAGCGTCGACTACGGTCTGTATGCGCCGAACTTCGGCGGCGGTCAGGTGGACATCACCTCCGGCAAGTTCGTGTTCTCCACATCGGAAGCCTATCTGATCGAAAAAGGCCGCATCACCAAGCCGGTTAAAGGCGCGACGCTGATTGGTTCCGGTATCGAAGCCATGCAGCAGATCTCTATGGTGGGCAACGATCTCTCGCTGGATATGGGCGTCGGCGTTTGCGGTAAAGAAGGCCAGAGCCTGCCGGTCGGCGTCGGTCAGCCGACGTTGAAGCTGGACAGCCTGACGGTAGGCGGCACGGCTTAATCACCCTCCGTTCTCCTCCGTCGTCTCGGCCTGCCGTCAGGGCGCCGACGGCGGAGGCATCTCCTGGCGATATCCTTGATAGGTCAGCGCCACCTTTTTGAAGTACTCCGTCAGATAATTAATGCACACCTGCACCTTCAGCGGCAGATGGTCCTTGCGCGTGTATAACGCATAGACCGGACGCGGATCGGAGTGGTAGTGGGAAAACAGAATCTCCACTTCACCGCGTTTAATCTCCTCAAAAACCCACATCAATGGCACATGCGAAATGCCTGCGCCGTGCTTGAGCCAGCGGATTAGCGTCTGGGAATCATTGGTGACGAAACGCCCCTGCGGCTTCAGACGCGTCGTCAATCCTTCCGGCGAGATCAGCTCGAATTCGCTGTCGGGCCGCACGCTGTATTCCAACCAGGAAAAGTTGTCGATGTCGGACAGTTTCTCCGGCGCGCCATTCTGCGTCAGATAGCTTTTGGCGGCGCAGACCACCATCGGCATCGAACCCAGACGGGTGGAAAACAGACTGGAATCCTGCAGCGACCCTACGCGAATCACAATATCCAGACCGTCGGCGATCAGGTCCGGCGCGGGGATGCCGCTGACCAGATTGACGGACAGCCCCGGATACTCCTTCAGCATTTCCGCCGTCATCGTCGCCAGGACGTTCTGGGCCATGGTCGAGGTGCTGCCGATACGCAGCGTGCCGATCGGCGTGTTGGTAAACGCATACAGCTGATCGTGAACTTCATGCGCTTCGACCAACATGCGACGGCAGCCGTGGTAATAGATTTTCCCCGCCTCGGTCAGCCCGAGGCTGCGCGTACTGCGGTTCAGCAGCTTTACCTGCAACGCATTTTCCAGCTTGGTCACCGTTTGGCTGACGGCAGAGACGCTCATTTTCAACTGCCGGGCGGCGGAGGTGAACGAACCGAACTCCACCACTTTGGCGAAGACGGTCATGCTTTTTAATCGTTCCATTATTAAGCCTGGCTTAAAAGTGATTTAGATCACACTGGGTAGATAAGGTCATAATAACCATCCATAATGAGGCGTGTCTAAACAGGAAGCACGGTGTACTCCTCGCCGTATTCCTGCCTTTGTTACCTCAATGAATGAAAAAGTAAGCGCTTCATCATACCGATCATTCGTTACGTGTGTTCTTCATTATTGTTATCAGTCTTGCTGTGTCTTCCCCTCGCTTGCAGTCAATGGCTGCGGGCGGAGGTTTTTTTTGGTTATTTGCTATGCTGCTTACAGGGCGTATTGCGCATCAGAGTGAGAGATAAGAAAAAGATGAATTCGCTTCCGGTCATGGTTCTGTTCGGCCTGTCGTTCCCGCCGGTATTTTTTGTCCTGCTGGTATCGCTGGCGCTGTTTTATATTTGTCTCCGTCTGCTGCAGCCGACGGGGATCTATGATGTCGTCTGGCATCCCGCGCTGTTCAACACCGCGTTGTTCTGCTGTCTGTTTTATCTGCTGTTCCGTTTCGGTCTTTGAGGTCGTTGTGAATACATCCGCTCTGACAATCTATCTGAAAAAATTTGCCCGTATCGCGATTACGCTGGTGCTGGTCCTATTGGCCATCATGGCGATTGTGCGCGTATGGGCGTTCTACACCGAGTCCCCCTGGACCCGCGACGCGCGATTCACCGCCGATATTGTCGCTATCGCGCCCGACGTCAGCGGACTGCTGACGGCCGTCAACGTCCACGATAACCAACTGGTCAAGAAAGGCGACATCCTGTTCGAAGTCGACAGACCTCGCTATCAGCAGGCGCTGGCCGAAGCGCGGGCGAACGTCGAATATTATCAATCGCTGGTCGTGGAGAAAAAACGGGAAGCGGGCCGTCGTCTGAAACTCGGGACGCAGGCGCTGTCGCGTGAAGAAATCGAGCAGTACGGCAATACGCTGGAAACCACGCAGCATCAGCTGGCGCAGGCGCAGGCCGCGCTGGAACTGGCGCAGCTCGACTTGGATCGCACCGTCGTCCGCGCCCCGTCGGATGGTTGGGTGACCAACCTGAATCTGCAGGTCGGTGAATTTATTACCCGCGGCGCGACCGTGGTCGCGCTGGTGAAAAAAGATTCTTATTACCTGTGGGCGTATATGGAAGAGACCAAGCTGGGCGGCGTTCGTCCCGGCTTACGGGTGGAAATCACGCCGCTCGGCAGCAACCGAATTTTGTACGGCACCGTGGATAGCGTGGCGGCAGCGGTGACTAACAGCAATATCACCACCGACAGCAGCGGTTTGGCGACGGTCGACTCTAATCTGGAGTGGGTGCGGTTGGCGCAACGGGTGCCGGTGAAGATTCGGTTGGACCAGCAGATGGGTAACCTCTACCCGGCGGGCACCACCGCGACGGTCGTGGTCACAGGGGAAAAAACGGAGCATACGAAATCAATGTCGCCGATGTTGAAACTGATGCACCGGCTGCGCGAGTTCGGGTAAGGCGCCGCCATGTTGAATTTCCCCGGATTCATCCGGCTGCGGTTTGCCTTCAAGCTGAGTTTCGCGATCCTGCTCTCGCTCATGCTCGGATTCTATATGCAGCTGGAAACCCCTCGCTGGGCGGTGCTGACCGCCGCGATCGTGGCCGCCGGGCCCGCCTTCGCCGCTGGCGGAGAGCCGTTTTCGGGCGCCATTCGCTATCGTGGGCTGCTGCGTATTTTGGGAACGTTTATCGGCTGTATCGGGGCGCTGGTCATTATTGTCAGTACGGCGCGCGCGCCGGTCGTGATGCTGATGTTGAGCTGCCTGTGGGCGGGCGCCTGCGTGTGGATCTCCTCGCTGGTGCGGGTGGAGAACTCCTACGCCTTTGGGCTGGCGGGCTATACCGCGCTGATTATCGTCGTGACGACGCAGAGCACGCCGCTCCAGGCGCCGCAGTTCGCCGTCGAACGCTGCAGCGAGATCGTGCTCGGTATCATGTGCGCTATCCTGGCGGATCTGCTGTTCTCCCCGCGATCCATCAAACAAGATATCGATCGTGCGATGAAAGCGCTGCTGTTGGATCAGTTCCAGCTGTTGCAACGCTGCGTGTCCGGCGCCTCGAAAGAGGAGCTGGATGCTAACTGGCACGCGCTGGTGCGTAACACCCAGTCGCTGAACGGCATGCGCAGCCAGCTGCGCGTGGAGTCGTCCCGTTGGCAGACCAGCAACCTGCGTCTCAAAAGCATGGTGACCCAATCCTGGCTGATGATCACCCAAGCCTGCGAAACCTACCTGATCCTGCAAGACACCCAGGCGCCTATCAATGGCGCGCTGTCACTGATGCTGGAGCAGCCTGTGACGACGCCGGAAGAGGGACGTCAGCGCTTACGCCAGCTGCGCTATCTGGTGGCCGTCAACGGCGCCAGCCTGCCGCCGTCGCTGGTCGGCTGGGTCGCAACGGCGACGCATTACCATCTGCTGATGCAGGGCGTACTGAACAACGGGCGTATCAATCGTATTGAGGCGGATGCGCTGACGGCGGATGTGGCGGTTAAAGCCACGTCGGCCGAAACGCATCACGCCATGATCAATGGGGTGCGTACCTGGGCGGCCACCACATTGGGGTGCCTGTTCTGGCTGGCGACGGGATGGAATTCCGGCAGCGTCTGCATGGTGATGCTCGCCGTCGTCACCGCGCTGGCGATGCGCCTGCCTAATCCGCGCATGATGGCCAAGGACTTTCTGGTCGGGACGCTGTTCGCGCTGCCGCTCGGCTCGTTCATGTTTATGCTGGTGCTACCCGCCACGCAGCAAAGTCAGCTGCTGCTGTGTCTCAGCCTTGGTCTCATGGCGTTCTTCATCGGTATCGAGGTACAGAAACGACGGCTGGGATCGCTGGCGTCGCTGGCGACGACCATCAATATTCTGGTGCTGGATAACCCGATGACCTTCGATATCGCACAGTTCCTGGACAGCGCCATTGGGCAAGTCATCGGCTGCTTCCTGGCTTATCTGGTCATTCTGCTGATTCGGGACAACTCGCTGGCCTGGACGGGACGGACGCTGATGAACCGCTTCGTTTTCGGCGCGGTGTCGGCATTGAACACGCGTCAGGAGCGGCGACAGGACAACTATCTGCCCGCGCTGTATCAATATCTGTTTCTGCTGCTGAACCGCTTTCCGGGCGATATCGCCAAGTATCGGCTGGCGCTGTCGCTGATCATCGCGCATCAGGGGCTGCGGCAGCTGGATATCCCGGTTAGCGAAACGCTGGCGTCGCATCATCGGCGGTTGCGCGCAACCGCTGGTCGGGTCATCAAGGCGAAACAGGATACGGCGCGCAGCCGCTATTTCACACAGCTGCTGGAGGAGATGGATGCGTATCAGCAGGCTCTGCTGGACCACCGGGTGGCGGAAAAAACCATCGCATCGGTGAGTCGCCTGATCGCGCTGCTGCGACGAAATCAGCATGCTTTTACCGGTTAACGACGCGGTACATGCGCTTGCTTACCGTGCCGCCCAGCGGGCTATCTCTGTTTAGGCGGACGGTGTAATATCTTCCTTCAACCGATTTTTTGACTTCTTCCACTGCATCGTGCGTGGCGACACGCGCGGCTGACGTACAGGTAACGACGCATCATGACTTTGCACCTTTGGTTGGTTTACACCGGCGTGATCGTGGCGTTGATCGCCATACCCGGCCCGTCGGCGCTCATCAGCATGACTCATGGTTTGCGCTATGGACAAAGACGCGCGATCGCCACCATCGTGGGCGGAGCCAGCGCGGCGTTGCTGCTGATGACCGGCTCAGCGCTCGGACTGGGCGCGATCCTCGCGGCGTCGACGACGGCGTTTATGCTGCTGAAGGTGGTGGGCGCGGCTTATCTTATCTGGCTGGGTATTTCGGCGTGGCGGGCGAAAACGGGCCCCGTGACGGAAGACGACAATGTGGCGCTGCCGGTCGACGAACCTGGCGTATTCACGTTGTTCCGACGCGGTTTTACGGTCGGGATCAGCAATCCGAAAGATTTGCTGTTCTTCGCCGCGCTATTTCCCAATTTTATCGACACCAGCGCGCCGCACGTCGGTCAGTTCGCGCTGCTGGCGCTGACCTGGACGGTGCTGGATTGCAGTATCATGTTCTGTTACGCCTGCATGGGAAAACGCGTGTCTTCCCTGTTTGCGCACCCGAAACGTCTGCGGATGTTCAACCGCGCGTCCGGTTCACTGTTTATTTTCGCGGGCACCGCGCTGGCGGCATCGGCTAAGTAGCGATAAGGCGGACCGGCGGCGAGGAACACGCCAGCTGCCGGTCACGGCTTCACGCTTCGGTTTCGGCCAGTTCGCGCAGATATTGATACAGCTGACGAGACGATTTCGGGGGCTTGTTCGCGGCTTTTTCTTTCTGGGCGTTCCGCAGTAACGAGCGCAGCTGCTGGCGATCGGCCTGAGGATAAAGCGCCAGCACGTCACTAATAGCATCGTCGCCTTCCGCCAGCAGGCGGTCACGCAGTTGCTCCAGCTTATGGAACAGCGCCACCTGTTGGTTATGACGGTTCTTCAATTTATCCAGTGCCAGCTGAATGGGCTCCGGGTCACGCGCGCGCAGCATCTTGCCGATCAGCTGCAGCTGACGTCGGCGACCTTCTTTCTTGATGCGTTGAGCCAGCTCGACGGCGGCCAGCAGCTCTTCATCCAGCGGGATACGTTCGAGGGCATTTTTCCCCAGGGCGACCAGTTCCGCCCCAAGATCTTTCAGGGCTTCAGCATCACGTTTGATTTCGCTTTTGCTGACCCAGATAATTTCGTCGTCTTCTTCTTCCTGGCTGGTAGGCGGGACGTCGTCCTGCCAGTCTTCGGGGTGTTTATTCATGCGTGGTTTCCTCAAAAAGAGGCCGATCCTATCAGGTTATGGCTTGCTGCGAAATTGTCGGCAGATCCTGTTAGACTCAAGGATATCACGCTACCTCTTTATTACGCAGAGGTAAGGCACGAATCGCGCGCAGACGCGCCTCGTGACCGCCTACATTATCAGGATGTTTTCTTACTCATGATGGCGAATCAATGACAATTATCACTCAGGTTGCAGAGCAGCGAAAAACGCTGGAACAGGCAGTGGCGCAGGCGCTGGAGTTGGCCCGCGCCGGTTCGGACGCGGCGGAAGTCGCGGTGACCAAGACCACGGGGATCGGCGTCAGCACCCGCTATGGCGAGGTGGAAAACGTTGAGTTCAACAGCGACGGCGCGTTAGGCATCACCGTCTACCATCAGCAGCGCAAAGGCAGCGCGTCCTCGACGGATCTCAGCCCGGAGGCCATTGCCCGTACGGTGCAGGCGGCGCTGGATATCGCCCGTTACACCTCGGTTGACCCTTTTGCCGGTCCGGCGGACGAAGCGCTGCTGGCGTTTGATGCGCCGGATCTCGATCTGTTTCATCCCGCTGAATTGGATGCGGAGCGCGGCATTGAGCTGGCGGCCCGCGCGGAACAGAGCGCGCTGCAGGCGGACGAACGTATCACCAATACGGAAGGCGGCAGTTTCAACAGCTACTACGGCGTCAAGGTCTTCGGCAACAGCCACGGCATGCTGCAAAGCTACTGTTCCAGCCGTCACTCCATGTCCAGCTGCGTGATCGCCGGCGAAGGCGGCCACATGCAGCGCGATTACGCTTACACCATCGGCCGCGCGCTGGACGATCTTCAAACGCCGGAGTGGGTGGGTCAGGAGTGCGCGCGCCGCACGCTGTCGCGACTGGCGCCGCGCAAACTGTCTACGATGCAGGCGCCGGTGATGTTCAGCGCGGAGGTGGCGACCGGCCTGTTTGGCCATCTGGTGGGCGCGATTAGCGGCAGCAGCGTTTATCGCAAATCGACCTTCCTGCTGGACCAATTGGGCCAGCAAATCCTGCCGGAGTGGCTGACGATTCGCGAGTTGCCGCATCTGCGAAAAGGGCTGGCCTCCACGCCGTTCGACAGCGAAGGGGTACGCACCCAGGAGCGAGACATCGTGAAAGACGGCGTGCTGCAAACCTGGCTGATGACGTCCTATGCGGCGCGCAAACTGGGGATGCAGAGCACCGGACACGCGGGCGGCATCCATAACTGGCGCATCGCCGGACGCGGTCTGGACTTCGACGGCATGCTGCGCGAGATGGGAACCGGCCTGCTGGTGACGGAACTGATGGGACAGGGCGTGAGCGGCGTGACCGGCGACTATTCGCGCGGCGCGGCCGGTTTCTGGGTGGAGAACGGTCAGATCCAGTACCCCGTCAGCGAAATCACCATCGCGGGCAATCTGAAGGATATGTTGCGCAATATCGTCACCGTTGGCGACGATATCGAAACCCGCAGCAACATCCAGTGTGGTTCGGTCCTGCTGCCGGCCATGAAGATCGCCGGGGCGTAATCTTCGGGACGCGCGGCGCTTGGTGCGTCGCGTGTCCGCTACAGTTTCAGCCTCAGCCCGTCGTACGCCGCCTGCACTTGCTTTGGCAACGCATGCGTCCGCAGCCAGCGATCCAGCCTATGACCGATATGCGTCAGGTACATTTTCCCCGGCTTTAACCGGTCGAAGATATCCAGCGCCAACGTCAGATCGTTGTGATTCCTCGGCGGCGTGGGCTGCGGCGGTTCGCTGCAGTCGAGCACCAGATAGTCCACCGGCCGTCCGGCCAGAAAACGCGCGGTATCCTCCGGCAGATCCACGGTATCCGTGAGGTAGGCCAGCGAAGCAAACTGCGTCTCAAACAGATAACCATAGGTCATTCTGGAGTGATTCAGGGGCAGCGGGGTGGTTGGCACGCGGCCAAACGCGACCGTCTCAAAGGGTTTCAGCGGCGGCTGAAACCGCAGAATGCCGGGATGCTTATAGAGATCGTCGCAGCCGTCCGGATCGGGCGGGCCGAACACGGGGATCGGCTCGCCGCAGCCCCAGCGCAGCGGGAAGAGTCCCTGAACGTGGTCCATGTGGTAATGGGTGAGCAGAAAGCGGCGAATCTCCCCGGCGCTGAAGCGGCGGTCCAGATTGGGCAAGCCCGCGTCGATCAGCGTCGTTTCCCCGTGATCGATCAGCGCGGCGCAGCAGGCGCGCCGCCGCCGTTGCGGTGACGTCCGGGCGCTCCGGCACACGGTGCAGTCACAGCCGAACGCGGGCACCTGCTGTGCGCCGCCGGTGCCCAGAAAATGAAATATCGACGTGTGGCGCTTCTCACCGGGCATTCTCTTTTTTCTCCGTCTGAGACAGCAACTGCCAGAATTGCGCCAGTGTCTCCGGCAGCGGACCGTTGTTTAGCAGGAGGGCGCAGTCTGACGGCACATGGCGCCGCTCCTCCTGCGCCCGCTGCATCCGCGCTTCAATCTGACCTGCATTTTCGCGTCCGCGCGTCAGCAGCCGTTGACGCAGGATCGGCGGCGAGACCGCCAGACAGAGCGGAAACAGCTGCGATCCGTAAAGCCGTTGCGCCTGTTTCAGGTAACCCCGCGAGCCATTGACGACCACATCCAGCCCCCGCTCCAGCCAGAGATCGATCTCGATGCCGATGGCGTAGTGGTTATCGTGCGCGCGCCAGTCCAGAGCAAAGAGACCGTGACGACGGCGTTGCCTAAACTCGTCGACCGTGAGCGCGACGTGGTTCTCACCGGACAGACCGGCAGGCCGCGTGATGTAGCGGTGAGCGACCAGCAGGCGTTTCGGCGAGCTGGCGCGTATCGCGTCCAGCAGACTGTCTTTTCCTGCGCCCGAGGGGCCTATCAAATAGATCAGTCTGCTCATATCAGAATACCCGCTCGCCTTGCCGCCACACCCGTTGCAGCGTCATCCGTGGGCCATGACGACGGACCAGAACCAGGTCGGCGCGCTTTCCCTCGGCGATCAGACCCCGGTCATTCAGATGCAGAGCCTGCGCCGGGTGACGGCTGACCAACGCGATAGCCTGAGGCAGGCTGTAAGGGTTGCGCTCGTCCTCGGCTAGCAGAAAGGCGGCTTCCAGCAGGCTGGCGGGATAGTAGTCCGAAGAGAGAATATCCAGCAGCCCTTCTTCCGCCAGCTGATGCGCGGCGACGTTGCCTGAGTGCGAGCCGCCGCAGATCACGTTGGGCGCGCCCATCAGCACCTGCATACCGACCCGATGGGCCGCGCGGGCGGCGATCGCCGTCGTGGGAAATTCGGCGATAGCCACGCCGTGGCGATAGGCGTCCAGGACGTGCTCTTCCGCGGCGTCGTCGTGACTGGCCAATGTGATCCCTTTGGCCCGGCACAGAGTGACAATCTCTTTGCGATTGGACTGGGACCAGCGCTGCGAGCCTTCAATCTGTTCCGCTTCGAACTGCGCCATTGCTTCATCGTTCAGGTGGTATTTGCCTTTGTAGTACGCGTGATACTTCTCCCGTGAGACGAACTGGCGCTGCCCCGGCGAGTGATCCATCAACGACGCCAGCGTGACCGGCGGCAGATCGCAAAGCTGTTCAAACAGCGGCAGCGTCTCCTTATGCGGCAGTTCGCAGCGCAGGTGCAGCAAATGCTCAGCGCGGTTCAGGCCAGCTCTTTGCGTCGCGACCACCGTGTCGGTCATGTTGAGCAGGTTGTCGAGCCGGTGGCCCCCGTCCCGAACATCGCCGACCGCGATCGCATCCAATACGGTGGTGATCCCGCTGGCGACAATCGCGGCGTCGTGCGCGCGCATGGCGGACGCCTTTGGCCAGCTGACGCCGGGACGCGGGGTGAAGAATTTGTCGAGGTTGTCGGTATGCAGCTCAATCAGTCCGGGGATCAGCCAGGCGTCGCCGCCGTCCAGCGCGCCGGGCAGGCGGCTCGGCGCATCGCTGATGTGTTGAATCACGCCTTGATGAACCGACAGCGATCCGCTGATGATCTCATCCGACATCACCATACGTACATTATTGATGATCATAGGGGCCTTCCTCCTTCGGCGCGGTGACGGGCATGGCATAGACTCGGTCCGACACCCGCTCCCGAACCTCTTCATCATGGAAAATACCGACGATGGCCGCGCCTCTCGCTTTGGCCTGGATAATGGCCTGCGTGACGGCTTCGCGATTGACCGCATCCAGCGAAGCCGTCGGCTCATCCAGCAGCAAAATGGGATAGTCGGCGATGAGCCCGCGGGCAATATTGACCCGCTGCTGTTCGCCGCCGGAGAACGTGGCTGGCGCCAGCGACCACAGTCGCTCCGGCACATTCAGCCGAGTTAGCAGCTCACCGGCGCGGATTTCGCTTTCCTGACGCGAGATGCCCCGTTCCAACAGGGGTTGGATGACGACGTTCAGCGTGCTGATGCGGGGAATAACCCGCAGAAACTGGCTGACCCAGCCGATTGTATAGCGGCGCGCGTCAAGAATGTCGCGGGCGTCGGCCGAGACCATATCCACCCAGCCGTCCTGATGGCGCGCGTAGATATGGCCGCTATCCGGCTGATAGTTGCCGTAGAGCGAACGCAGCAGCGTGGATTTTCCGCTGCCCGAATGGCCGTGGAGGGCGATGCACTCGCCGCTTTTCACCGCCAGATTGATAGCTTTGAAAACCGGCAGACGAGCGCCCTGCTGGTTGTGCAGTACGAAAGTTTTACTCACATGTTCAATGCGTAGGCGAATATCCATTGATGGCGCCTCCTGGGTGATGGCTCTGCTAGAGGATGGATGACACCAGCAGTTGGGTATAAGGATGATGAGGATCGTCCAGCACGCGGTCGGTCAGTCCCTGTTCGACGACCCGTCCTTGTTTCATGACCAGCAGCCGATGGGATAGCAGGCGCGCTACGCCCAGATCGTGGGTGACGATGACGACGGCCAGCTGCATGTCCGTCACCAGCGTACGCAGCAGGTCCAGCAGGCGAGCCTGCACCGAAACATCCAGTCCGCCGGTCGGCTCATCCATAAAAATGAGACGCGGCGAGGNCACCAGATTACGGGCGATTTGCAGACGCTGCTGCATCCCGCCGGAGAAGGTGGTCGGCAGATCGTCCATACGTTCGACGGGCAGCTCGACGTTGCTCATCCAGTGCGCGGCCGTCTCGCGGATGTGTCCGTAATGGCGCTCGCCGATGGCCATCAGGCGTTCTCCGATGTTGCCGCCTGCGGAGACCGCTGGCCGCAGTCCCAGCAGCGGATGCTGCCAGACCAAGCCCCATTCGGTACGTATCAGCGCCCGACGCTGACGCTCGCTGATGTCATAAATAGGCCATGTTCGCTGCTGGCGATCCCGGTAGGTGACGGAGCCTTGTTGCGGCGTCAGACGGGCGGAAATCGCGTTCAGCAAGGTGGTTTTGCCTGAACCGGACTCTCCGACGATCCCGAGAACCTCACCCGGCCAGAGCTGGAACGAGACGTCCTGGAATCCTTTGCCCGGCGCATACAGATGGGTGAGTGAATCGACGGACAGCAGCGGCCCGTCGTCATTACGGGTGGGATTACGTGTTCCCATGCGCTTTCTCCTGGCTATCTTGTTGCTGCTGGCAATAGTCGGTATCCGAGCAGACAAACATGCGGCTACCCGCATCGTCGATCACCACTTCATCCAGAAAGCTGTCGCGCGAGCCGCAGATGGCGCACGGCTCATCCCATTGCTGCACGGTGAAGGGATGATCGTCGAAGTCGAGGCTTTCGACCGGGGTATAAGGGGGAACCGCATAAATGCGTTTTTCGCGTCCGGCGCCGAACAGTTGCAGGGCCGGCATCATGTGCATCTTGGGATTGTCGAATTTGGGGATGGGTGAGGGATCCATCACGTAGCGCTGATTGACCTTGACCGGATAAGCGTATGTGGTGGCGATGTGTCCGTAGCGCGCGATGTCCTCATACAACTTGACCTGCATGACGCCGTACTCTTCCAGCGCGTGCATTTTTTGGGTCTCCGTCTCCCTCGGCTCGATAAATCGAAGCGGCTCGGGAATCGGCACCTGGTAGACGATGATCTGGTCTTCCTTCAGCGGCGTCTCCGGTATTCGGTGCCGAGTCTGAACGATGGTCGCCTCTGCCGTTTTTTCCGCCGTTTTCACTTTCGCGACGGTGCGGAAGAAGTGACGGATAGAGACGGCGTTGGTGGTATCGTCCGCGCCCTGGTCGATGACCTTGAGGACATCGTCCGGTCCGATAATGCTGGCGGTCACCTGGATACCACCGGTTCCCCATCCGTAAGGCATGGGCATCTCCCGGCTGGCGAAAGGCACCTGATGGCCGGGGATGGCGATGGCTTTGAGTATGGCGCGACGGATCATGCCTTTGGTGTCCTCGTCCAGATAGGCATAGTTGTATGCGCTTTGTTCTACATCTTCAGCAGCGTTAGTCGTCATGATGTGGGCCTTCCTGCGTGGATGAATACTCCTGTCGAAGACGCTTGAGGAGTTCCAGTTCTGATTGAAAATCGACGTAATGGGGAAGTTTCAGGTGAGAGACAAAACCGGCCGCTTCGACATTGTCGACATGAGACAGAACAAACTCTTCATCCTGAGCCGGGCCCTGGGCTTCTTCGTGATAGTCGGCGGCCTGCAGCGCACGGTCCGCGAGGGCGACGGTAATCGCTTTGCGTTCGGCTCGCCCAAAGGCCAGCCCATAGCCGCGGGTGAAGNGCGGGGCCTGTTCCGTGGGTTTGATAAAGCCATTGACGGTTTCGCACTCCGTCACCAAGATGTCGCCGATTTCCACCGTCATATCCACTTCCTGAATGAACATCGTCACCGTGACCATGCCTGTGCGGATTTCGCCGACAAAAGGGTGATTGCGGCCATAGCCGCGCTGGGTGGAGTATCCCAGCGACAGCAAAAACCCCTCATCGCCGCGGATCAGCTGCTGTAGCCGCGCCGAACGCGGACACGGGTAGCTCGGCGGGGTGATGGTGATATCCGCCGGCTCTTCGTCGCGTTCGTCCACCGGCGGCACCAGCTCCTGCTGTGTCAGGAAGTGAAAGGCATGAGGAACCGTGTCCTCGGCCGGCGCCTCATCCTGTGTTTCCGGCACCGTCGGGGCGGTTGGCGGTTCGCCCTCCGCCAACAGCGTGAAGTCCAGCAGCCGATGGGTATAGTCGTAAGTCGGCCCCAAGAGTTGCCCGCCTGGAAGATCTTTGAAGATGGCGGAAATGCGCCTTTCCAGACGCATGGATGCAGTAGCCAGCGGTTCGCTCACCCCCCAGCGAGGCAGGGTGGAGCGGTAGGCGCGCAGCAGAAAAATCGCTTCGACGAGATCGCCACTCGCCTGCTTGATCGACAGCGCAGCCAGTTCGCGATCGTAGATATTGCCTTCGGTCATGACGCGGTCGACCGCCAGGCCGAGCTGCTGTTCTATCTGTTCACAGCTCAGTTCCGGGATAGTCGGCTGACCGCGCCGACGGCAGGCTTGAAGTTGGTGTGCGGCTTCAATGGCTTTTTCACCGCCTTTCACTGCAACATACATCAGCACTCCTCCACTCGAGTGGTTCTGGGTATAGCGAGCAGCTTTTTGCCGGAGGTGAACAGAAAATCGAGACCCATCGGGAAAGGATGTGGCCGCTCGCAGAGATAGCGCCGTATCGCGCTGGGAAGATGCGGGGAGATGATTTTGACGTTATTCACGCCCGGGCCGCTTAGCTTCAGCAATCTGCCGTTGTTGAGTCCATCCACTTCCAGAATGATGGTGGCGGATTTCTCCGGCTCGATTTCGTTGCCGCACGGGAAACACATCAGATCGTGTTGGATGGGTCGACTATCGAACTTGTTGGTTTTTCCGTTCAACAGAACGAAATACGCTTCTGCGGCATTGGAGGTAATCGGCACATTGGTGTGTAAACACAGCGTTCTCAGCAGGAGTGGATTACTGATATTCCGGTCGATGAACAGCGGCGTCCTGTGACTGGTCAACGTTAACAACACAGCGATGGTGGACGATGAAATATTGTCCAGTCCTTCAATGCCGGGAACGGTCACAGTCATTCCGGGTTCGCTCATGGCTTTGACGATTTTTCTGAAGCAGGCTTGAGTGCCAAATACCGGATTGGCGAATCCATTCGACATGTTCATGATTACTCTCCTCTGACCAACGTGAAGAAGTTGACTCGACTGGCGGCGACTTCACGGCGCTGATGGTCATGTTCAGCTTGCTGTTGCTTGGCTAGAGGGGAAACCAGACGCTTCCACAGTGGGTTGAAAGCGGACTGGGTTTGCAATAAGGCATCGATAAGGGCACAGCGTTCGGCATGGGGTTTGTCTCTGCCGACGACATAGCTGTAGCCGCAAATGCCGTCCTTAATTTGGATCGCCGCGCGGGTGACGGTTAGGTCGCCCACCATAAAACGCTGTCCTGTGGATTCCATGCGGCCTTGCAGTTGCAGCAGGCCGATCTCCGTCGGCCGCAGCAGCTGATAGTCAACGGCAATATTGAGGGGTTGCCAATATGACAGCAGTGCTTCGGCACGGCTGCGTGACAGTACGGACATCCAATAAGCGCGTTGCTCTTTTTTCGTCACCATTTACGCCTCCAGCTCTGGCTGTTGTGATTGCTTCGACAAATAGGCAAAACAGGCGGTCTGATCCTGTGGCGGCCTGAGGGCTTCGGCGGTTTTTAGGTAGATACGCTGGGTAGGGGCGAAAAAGGCGCTGTGGACTGTGCGTTCCTGAAACAGGGCGTGAGCCAGATCCAGATCCTTGATACGGATATCCAACGGAACGGAAATCTGCGCTGAGGGGTGAAGATAGCGATTCAGCATCACGTCCATATAGGTGGAGCGACCTCGTCCCAGGGGGAGCGCTTTCTGCAATATCGTCTGACTGATGCCGGACTTCTCGGCCAGCAGAATCGACTCTGCGGCGACCAGCAGGTGGACGGCTTCACAGTAGTTATTGATGACTTTCATGGTCTGTGCGGCGCGGTTGCTGTCCATAACGACATACTTGTCGCTCAGAGAGGAGAGCAACTGGGGCAGGACGTCGGCAAAGTCGGGCGGGATTGGGCCTACCCAGCAGGCCAGTTTGCCGGTGCGCGCGCCTTCGGGGCCTCCGGAGACGGGGGCTTCGACATACTGAGCGCCCTGTCGCTGGAAAAAAGCCTCCATCTGCTGGCTGTCCTGGGGCCCGATGGTGCTGGTGTTGACGATAAGCGGACGATATTCCTGCAGTTTGCTTTCTATTTCCGGAAGGCAAAAAAGGGCTTTCATGGCCTGAGCATCAGTCAGGCAAATCAGGATGATGGAGGGTTTGCGCGTGAATAACTGGCCGAGCGAACTCACCGCATGTACGCCGTTGCCGGCAAGGGCTTCAGCTTTACTCGCCGTGCGATTGTAAACGCTGAGGGAGTATTGGCACTGGCGTAATCTGAGTGCGATCGCCTTTCCCAGTACGCCGATGCCAACCAGAGAAATGTGTTTTGTCATAGGGAGCATCCTTTCAACGCCACCGCTTCGGGGAAGGGGCGGCAGGGGTGTTATCAGCTGGAGTGAGCTGGCTGCGACAGGAAGCGCATAAAGCAGGTTCGATTCTGAGAAGGCGATGTCGTGGGCCGACCCAGATTGTCGCGATGTCCAATGCGGCATTTCACTTCGATAAACTGACTTCCCTGACTGGTCAGCGCCCTGCGAAGCGTTGCCTCCAGGGCTTCTCGGCTGCCTACCGCCGTGACCTGGCGATAACCGCAGGCGGTAGCGATGGGGGCTAAGGGCAGGCGCGACGCCGCCGTCCTCTGACCGCCGACTGACTCATGGGCGCCGTTATTGATGACGATATGGATAAGCGTGGGGGAAAGGGCGCTATTGGTCAGCCCGCCCATGTGCATCAGCGTCGCGCCGTCGCCATCCAGACAGACAACTTTTTTACCCGGTCGACCTTCGCTGATACCCAGCGCTATCTGGCTGGCGAGGCCCATGCCGCCCACGGTCAGAAAATCGCGGTCATGCTCTTCGCCGCGTTGTTCACGTAGCTCGAACAGTTCGCGCGACAGCATACCGGTGGTGCTGACGATGGGGACGTCGGCCGGTAGTACGGACAGGACTTCCGCGACGATCTCCTCGCGCAGCAGCGTGCCTGACGTTCGCGACGGCTGCCCCGCTTGCTGGCAGGGGGAGAATGNATTTTTACGTACGACGAGGGCGACAGGACGTTTATCGCGTTTTGCCTGTTCCAGCAGCTGTTCTATCTGCGGGAAGTCAATATCCGGCTCACCTTTCAATATATGAAAGGGAATATTGAGTACCTCTAGCTGCGATAGCGTAACCTGACCTTGCATAACATGCTGAGGTTCGTCATTCAGTTGCGTGCCGTCGGGGTTGGTTTCACCACGCCAGCCGATAATAAATAGCATCGGGATACTGTAAACGTCTGTCGTCGCCAGTGAACAAATGGGATTAACGATATTTCCCAGTCCAGAGTTTTGTAAATAAACCACAGGTATTGAGTTTGTTGCCAACTGATAGCCAATAGCCATTCCAGCTGCTGCGCCTTCATTGCAAGCTAGCTGATGACGAATATCTTCTTTTGATCCGTCAATAGCCAGACAGAATTCTTTTAATAAAGAATCAGGGACGCCGCTGTAGAATCGAATACCTTTATGGTGTAAAAAAACCAAAAAATCATCAGGGCTAATCATGATAATTTCCTTCTTTTTTAATGATTGATTGTGTTGCTAAATTATTAGTGACCCAGTGATTATTTTGTGCCCGGAATTAAATTTAGAATCTCCTTTATAGAAATACATTTGTCTTCTATTTCTTGAGTTCGCCCATTTTTAAGAATGTGGGGAAGAATTTCGCGCATGGCCGGATAAGATGCACGCAACATATGATTGGCATAAATGATGATGTTAAAACCATTATCGACCAGGTGTTCGAACGTAATGTCATTAAAACTGGTCGGCACGCACACCAAAGGAATCTGCGGATAGTGGCTGCGAAAGACTTTTGCAAATTCGAGAATTTCATCCGGCTTTTTAAGCCGGCTGTGGATCATAATGCCGTCGGCTCCCGCCTCGACATAACGCAGCGCGCGGTCGATGGCATCGTCCATACCGGTTTCCAATATCAGGCTTTCAATACGCGCAATCAGCATAAATTCCGGCGTCAGCTGGGCCTGTTTGGCCGCTTTGATTTTGGCGCAGAAGTCGTCCACGGTGGCCTGGGTTTGTTTCACGTCATTGCCAAATAGAGAGTTTTTCTTCAGGCCGGTTTTATCCTCGATAATGATGGCGGAAATCCCCAGATTTTCGGCCTCGCGGATGTGATACACCAGATGTTCGATCTGGCCGCCGGTATCACCGTCAAAAATTAATGGGCTGTTCGTGACATTAAAAATGTCCGCGATGGAATTAAACCGGCGGCTATAATTGACTAATTCCGTATCGGGCTGACCGCGTAAAGTAGAATCGGTCAGAGAACTTGACCAAAAAGCATCAAATTTGTGATTCACGTCTCCTTTTATATATTCGGCTTCTTCAATAAGCATGGCAGATAATGGACTGTGGGCTTCCATTACGCGAATCGCTTTTTTGTTATTCAGTAGTTCCCTCAGTGCGCCACGACGAGAATCTGGTGTTTGGCCTTTATTGGCTATGCTTTTAGACATATTGATATCCTCATCAAAGTATTTCTGTCCCTATAACTCACCCCTGATCACTTAACACTGCCAAAATGACATAAGATGACCTTGGCTTACTCGTTAGTCATTTGGGTGGATTGTGTTTTTGTATTCTTATTAATAATTGCTTTCATTTCAAATCAGATCTGCTTTTGGGTTTTTTTTACAGGTATTTATATCTGCATGAAGTTAAAAGGGAAAATGGAGGTCTTGGTTAAAACAAATAGAATAAACGCCTTCTTAATCTCGCGAATAAACATGATCATATATTGTTTAAGGCAATTCCTAGATTTTGGGCCTAATGGAAATTTAAGGTTTCTTTATAAAAATGAAGATAAGAAAATAACTTCATGTTATTTATCCGGTTTAATTGTGAACTCTGGCTTTTTTGAAATTAACAAAAAATTTGAGGACCTTTATAGGAACACGCGTTTTTTATTTACCCGCGGCGACAATGATGAACCTAAAAATAGTTGAGACGTAGGAGGATTGGGCGATGACAAGGAGAGGGGGAAATGGAAGGTTCGAAGAGGAAAAAATGAGCGGAAACTTCGTTATTCTTCGTCAAAGCCGGCGTCGAAGAGTTTAACGACGGCCGCAAGCGCTTCGTTTTCGTCTGGACCGGTCGCCTCGATTTCGATTCGCCGGCCCTTGGCGGAATCCAGCATCAACATGGCGATCACGCTGCTGGCTTCCGCCTGCGTGCCGCTCTCATTGCGAAGAATGACTTCGGCATCGAAATTTTGTACCAGTTCGAATAGCTTCATCGCCGGTCTGGCGTGCATACCCAGACGATTTTTGACTTCAACGGTATGTCTTACGGTCATGATTTACGTTTTTCCAGCGTACGGTGGCGCAGTTGCACGTTTTTGCCTCTGGAGCGGAAGTAATCGGCCAACTGCTCGGCGATATACACCGAACGGTGTTTACCGCCAGTGCAACCAATGGCGACGGTAAGGTAGCTGCGATTGTTGGTTTCCAGCATCGGCAGCCACAGCTCAAGATAGCTGCGCGTCTGATAAATGAAGTTGTGCACTTCGGTATGGCGGTCCAAAAACGCCGCGACAGGTTTATCAAGTCCGGTCATGGGGCGTAGTTTGGGATCCCAGTGCGGATTTGGCAGGAAGCGGACGTCGAACACGTAGTCGGCGTCGATAGGAATGCCATGCTTGTAGCCGAATGATTCAAACACCATCGTTAGCTCGCGTTCCCGCTTGCCCAGCAGGCGGGCGCGCAGCATCTCCGCCAATTCGTGCACCGACATCTCGGAGGTGTCGATGATCAAATCAGCACGGGAGCGCAGCGGTTCCAGCAGATTGTTCTCTTCGTCGATGGCATTTTCCAGCGACAGGTTCTGGCTGGACAGCGGGTGCAGGCGACGAGTGTCGCTGTAGCGGCGGATCAGCGTATTGCGATCGGCGTCCAGAAACAGCAGCTGCGGCGAGAAGCTGCTCGGCAATCGGGTCAGCGCCTGCTCCAGCACTTCCGGCGTTTCCGGCATATTACGTACGTCAATGCTGACCGCCGCCGAGATATTCCGCGCCGCCAGGGCATTGGCCAGTTCCGGCAGCAGAATTACAGGCAGGTTGTCCACGCAGTAGAAACCCATGTCTTCCAGCGCGCGCAAGGCCACGGATTTGCCCGAGCCTGAACGACCACTGACAATCATCAGCACCATCTGACGACTCCCCTCAGGCAGCGGAATGGTGAAGGTCCTCGCTGCCACCGTTAGCTTATGTTAGTCATCCGGCCTTAGCCGGAGTTTTTACCGGACGTGAGCGTGGGCGCACGGCGTCCGCTAGTGTCATCTTCTCGGTCTGGATGCGCTCCGGCCTGTTGTTTTAGGGCTGTTCGGCGCTATCCGATTCGGTCATGATTTGATACAGCTCTTCGTCGCTCTGTGCCCCCCGCAATCGGCGGCACAGCGCCTTATCCGACAGCTGTCTGGCGACCAGCGCCAGCGTATTCAAATGGGTTTTACATTGTTCAGTGGGAACCAGCAAGGCAAACAGCAGGTCCACAGGCTGGTTATCGATGGCATCAAAGGCGACGGGTTGATCCAGATGGATGAAGACGCCCACGGCGCTCAGCGTGTCATCGTTGTCGAGTTTGCCGTGAGGGATGGCGATACCGTTGCCAATACCGGTGCTGCCCATCCGTTCCCGCGCCAGAATAGCTTCAAAGATAATCTGTGAGGGCAGATTGAGCTGTGCCGCAGCGAGTTCGCTGATGATTTCCAGAGCGCGCTTTTTACTCTGGCAGCTCACGGCGTTGCGGGTGCACTCCTGACGAAGTACGGCGCTGAGTTGCATAATGGAATCGTTATTCATTTTGTATTCACCTGACAACACTCGGGCCTCCAGCTACCAAAACGGCTCCTCTTACGAGCTTGCCGTTCCGGTCCCTGCGCCTGGAGGCGGGGGAACCAATCAGTGCTGCTTCAGTTTATCCTTATGTTTGTTTAACTGTCGCGCCAGCTTGTCGACGAGAAGATCGATCGCGGCATACATCTCTTCCGCTTCTGAAGTGGCATGCAGCTCACCGCCGTTGACGTGGATCGTGGCTTCAGCAATCTGCTGAATTTTCTCCACTTTCAGCACCACGTACACCTGATTAATGCGATCGAAATACTGTTCCAGCTTCGCAAACTTCGTATTGATAAATTCGCGCAGGGCATCGGTAATTTCAACATGGTGTCCGGTAATGTTCAGCTGCATAGCGTCTTCCTTCTCAGTTCAAGGTCAAACCAGTTGTTTACGCTGGTTGGACGGTGGGATGGATAAAGACTCGCGATATTTGGCGACGGTGCGCCGGGCCACGATGATTCCCTGATCGGAAAGCAAGGTGGTCAGCTTGCTGTCGCTCAACGGTTTGGCGGGGTTTTCCGCAGCGATTAATTTTTTGACCAACGCCCGGATGGCGGTGGACGAGGCCTCTCCGCCACTGTCCGTGTTGACGTGGCTGGAGAAAAAATATTTCAGTTCGAAGATGCCGCGCGGGCTGTGCAGGAACTTCTGCGTCGTGACGCGGGAAATCGTGGATTCGTGCATTTCCACCGCCTGGGCGATATCCGCCAGCACCATCGGCTTCATGTACTCTTCGCCGTGGTCGAAGAAGGCCTGCTGCTGTTCGACGATGCAGCGGGTCACCTTCAGCAACGTGTCGTTACGGCTTTCCAGACTTTTGATGAGCCAGCGGGCTTCCTGCAGATGGCTGCGGATGAACTGGCCGTCGCTGTCGCTGCGTGTGCTGTTGCCCAGCGCGGCATACTGCTGGTTGATTTGCAGCCGCGGTACGCTGTCGGTGTTGAGTTCGACGGACCAGCGGTCCTGCACTTTACGCACCAGGACGTCAGGAATCACGTATTCCGACTCGCCGGTGTTGATGGACTGTCCCGGACGTGGATCGAGGGATTGAATCAGGGCCAGAGCCTCTTTCAGCACGTCTTCTTTCAAACGGCTGGCGCGAATCAGCGTACGGAAGTCATGGTTCGCCAACAGGTCGAGATACTCGCTGACGATCAGCTTGGCTTCTTCCCAGCGCGGCATTTTATTGTCGAACTGGGACAGCTGCACCAGCAGGCACTCGCGCAGATCGCGCGACGCGACGCCCACCGGATCGAAACGCTGCACCCGTTTCAGGACGGCTTCCACTTCTTCCATCGTCAGCTCTTCGTTACCGACGCTGTCGCGAATTTCCTCTAAAGAAACGGTGAGGTAACCGGTGGGATCGACAGCGTCGACGATGGAGGTGGCGATGGCGGCATCGGTGTCGGAGAACGGCGTCAGCTCCNCCTGCCACATCAGATAGTCTTGCAGGGATTGTGTGGTTTCGCCCTGATAGACCGGCAGTTCGTCATCGCGGTAGTCGGTGCTGGTGCCGGAGGGCGTGCCCGCCGTGTAGATTTCATCCCAGGCGGCGTCCAGCGGCAGCTCGTCGGGCATCTCTTTCTGCTCCAGCGCTTCTCGGGTATCCAGCGCTTCGCTGCTGCTGCTTTCTTGCGTCTCGNCCTCCTCGTGGGGATCGGTTTGTTCCAGCAAGGGGTTGCTTTCCAGCGCCTGTTGAATTTCTTGCTGGAGTTCAAGCGTGGACAGCTGCAACAGGCGGATTGCCTGCTGTAACTGTGGCGTCATTGCCAGTTGCTGGCTAAGCCTGAGTTGCAAACCTTGCTTCATAAATAGCGCTAACTTCCCTTGGATAATACGAACAAAAATATGACGTCAGAGTCGGAAGCCTTCGCCCAGATAGACACGTTTGACCTGTTCGTTGGCCAATATATCCGCCGGTGATCCGTGGGCGATGAGATGGCCCTGGCTGACGATATAGGCACGTTCACAGACGTCCAACGTTTCGCGGACGTTATGGTCGGTGATGAGGACACCCAGACCGCTGTCGCGGAGGTGTTCAATAATTTTCTTGATATCTATCACCGAAATTGGGTCCACCCCGGCGAAAGGTTCATCCAGCAGGATGAACTTGGGATTGGCTGCTAGCGCTCGGGCGATTTCCACTCGACGACGCTCCCCACCGGAAAGGGATTGTCCCAGACTATCGCGTAAATGAGCAATATGAAACTCTTCCATCAGCTCATTGGCGCGGTCCGCCTGCTGTTCCTGCGTCAGATCCTTACGGATTTGCAGCACGGCCATCAGGTTATCGTAAACGCTCAACCGCCGGAAAATCGACGCCTCCTGCGGCAGGTAGCCAATGCCGCGGCGCGCGCGGTCGTGAAGCGGCAGCAGACTGATATCATCGTCATCGATAATGATGCGGCCTTCATCGCGCTGGACGATGCCGACGACCATATAGAACGTGGTGGTTTTTCCCGCGCCGTTCGGACCCAACAGGCCGACGATTTCGCCGGAATTGACCTTCAGGCTGACGTTTTCCACGACCTTACGGCCTTTGTACGCCTTAGCCAGATTTTCTGCGATTAATGTAGCCATGAGTTATTGCGTCGCTCGCTGTTGCGGTTTGGGGGCCTTGGCCGGGGCGGTGCGCTGGCCATTTTTGTCCTGCAGCTGAGAAGGCACCAGCACCGTGGTCACGCGTTTGCCTTTATCGCTGAAGGCTTCCATCTGCTGCTGTTTGACCAGATAGGTGATGCGGTCGCCTTTGACGTTGCTGTCCAACTGTTCCAGATAGGCGTTGCCCGTCAGAATCACGTTGTCCTTATCCAGCTCGTAGCGCATTTTCTGTGAATGGCCTTTGACCGGCTTTCCGTTGTCCTGCATCTGATAGAACGTCGCCGGATTCCCGAATCCTTCGATGACTTCGCGACCTTGCTGCCCTTGCGGACGGGTGACGACGACTTTGTCCGCCTGAACCTTGATCGATCCCTGCGTGACGATGACATTGCCGGTGAAAGTCACGACGTTGCCCTGCATGTCCAACGACTGCTGGTCGGAGTCGATATGAATCGGCTGATCGGTATCACCGGTCAGCGCCAATACCGGCATGCTGGCGGAAAACAGCGAGCTGGCGATCAGCGTGTAGCGCAGTGCTTTATTGATTTTTTGGAATTTCATAGGAGGTTTTTACCTTTTCGATCAACTCTGCTGTCTTGTTGCGCAGATTTCCGCGCATTTTTAAACCATTGGAGGTAAAGCTGGCACCGTACAGCGTGACTTCATCATCGGATGAGACATCCTGGGTGACCAGGTTTACTTGGGCATTCTCTGTTTTGACCCGTTCCAGCTGCGAATCTGTCGTCAGACTGTTCATCTCGACATGGCCGTACAGATACAGCATGCGGTCCTTAGTCAGTTTGGCCCGATCCGAGCGGACTGACCAGGTGGCGACGCCTAATTCGTTGTACATCGTGGCCACTGGCTGGGTGAACCAGGTCAACTGGTCATTTTCGTAATATTCGGCTTTTTCAGTCACCAGCTTGTAGGCCAGTTTTCCCGTTGGGTCATACACCACGGTGAGGTTTTGCTGAGTGGTATAGGTCGGCGCGTTGCTCTCCGACACGGCGGGCGTTGCGTCATCGTTGGTACCGGTCAGATTCAGGCCGATCAACACCAGTGCGATCAGGGCCAGCAGGACGGTCAGCCAGCGCTTTGTTTTATTCATATCGACAACCCTTTAGCGAACTCCAGCTTGTCCTGCGCCTGCAAAATCAGGTCGCAAATCTCGCGTACGGCGCCGCGCCCGCCTGCGGTGCGCGTCACATAATCCGAGCGGGGCAACAGCAGCGGATGGGCATCCGCCACCGCGACGCTCAGTCCGACTTCCGCCATCACCGGCCAGTCGATCAAATCGTCGCCGATATAGGCGACCTGATGGGCCTCAAGCGCCAGTTTATCCAACAGCTCGCGGAAGGCCAAAAGCTTATCAGACTGTCCCTGATATAGGTGAGAAATCCCCAGGGTCTTGCAGCGGTCTTCCAGGAGCTTGGCTGAACGACCGGTAATAATGGCGACATCGATATCGGATGTCAGCAGGCAGCGGATGCCGTAGCCGTCCCGAACGTTGAACGTTTTCAGTTCTTCGCCTTGATTACCCATGTAGATCAGGCCGTCGGATAGCACGCCGTCCACATCGCAGATAAGCAGTCGGATTTCTCGGGCTTTGCCCATCACCGCAGCGGCGACGGGGCCGTAGCAGGTCTCGGTATTCGGCGGGGTTTCACTCATTTCACGCTTGTCCTTGGTTTACAGCCGGGTTGAAGTCGTTGGGTCAACGCTTAGATGACGGCGTGGCTGGATTAAACCACACCTGCACGCAGCATGTCGTGCATATGCACGACGCCGACCAGGCGATCGTCTTGAGCGACCATCAATGCCGTCACATGACGCGACTGCATCAGGTTCAGCGCATCCACGGCCAGCATTTGCGAGGTGACGCGGATACCGCCAGCGGTCATGACGTCGACGATGCGCGCGCTGTTCAGATCGATATTCAGATCGAAAATACGGCGCAGGTCGCCATCGGTGAATATCCCCTCGATAGTGCCGTCAGGGGCGCAGATGGCGGTCATCCCCAGGTTCTTACGGGTGATCTCCAGCAACGCATCGCGCAGGGACGCATCGCGAGGAACGCGGGGGATTTCGTCGCCGGTGTGCATGATATCGTTCACCCGCAGTAACAGTTTGCGGCCAAGTGCTCCACCCGGATGGGACAGAGCGAAATCCTCCGCGGTAAATCCCCGGGCCTGTAACAGCGCCACGGCAATCGCATCGCCCATTACCAGCGTAGCAGTTGTGCTGGAGGTGGGGGCCAGACCCAGCGGGCAGGCTTCCTGCGAAACATGGATGCAGAGATGGTGGTCGGCGGCTTTTCCCATGGTGCTGTCCGGATTGCCGGTCATGCAGATTAACGGGACGTGCAGACGTTTGAGTACGGGGATCAAGGCCAGAATCTCATGGGATTCGCCGGAGTTGGAGATGGCGATAACGATATCCTGCGCGGTAATCATTCCCAGATCGCCGTGGCTGGCCTCGCCGGGATGCACGAAGAAGGATGGGGTGCCGGTACTGGCGAAGGTCGCGGCGATCTTGCAGCCGATATGACCGGATTTTCCCATCCCCATCACGACGACTTTGCCCGCGCAGCGGAAAATCATCTCGCAGACGCGGGTGAAATTATCATCAATATATTGATCCAATTGCGCCAACGTTTCGCGCTCAATGGATAAAACCTGTTTCCCTGCGCTCTGGAAATCGAAATTGGAGGGTAGCTCAAAGTGTGACATGCAAAACGTCCTGCGTGGCCGTTAAGGCCCGGCTATGAAAAAAAGAACAGCACGGTGAGGTAAGCGATAAACGCGCACAGCAATAGCGCGCCCGCGCCCTGACCGATGCACCGTTTCTGGCGTAGACACAATGCCGCCAGCAGTACGCTGGCCCCCAGCATCACCCAATAGTCGCGGCTGAATGCCAGGGGGTTCAACGCGCCGGGAGAAAGCAGCGCCGGTACGCCCAGCACAATGCCGATGTTGAAAATGTTGGAGCCGATGAGGTTGCCGAGCGCAATATCGTCCTCTTTCTTCAGCGTGCCGACGATCGCGGTGGCGAGTTCCGGCAGGCTGGTGCCGATAGCCAGCACCGTCAGACCGATAGTCAATTCGCTGATATTGAAGCTGCGGGCGATCACGGTAGCGTTGTCCACGACGATGCGGGTCGCCATCGGCAGAATAATGACGCCCAGTACCAGCCACAGCAAGGCGACGGTAGCGTTATTGTCTCGCGGCAGCTCATCCATCTGCTCGCGCGTGAGGCTATCAACGCCCGCTTGTTGGGCCGTGCGGGCCATGCGCAATATCAGCGTAATGGAGACCGTGGCGGCCAGCAGCAGTATCACGCCGTCCAGTCGGCTGAGAACATGGTCGTACAGCAGCGCTCCGCACAACGCGGTGACGATTAACATCAGCGGCAGTTCCCGGCGCACCAGCACCGAATGGAAGGTCAGCGGGCGTATCAACGTGGCGCTGCCGAGGATCAGCAGAATGTTGGCGATATTGGAGCCGAGCACGTTGCCCACCGCCATATCGATCTGGTGGTTCATCGCCGCGGTGACTGAGACCATCAGTTCCGGCAACGAGGTACCCAGTCCTACAATCGTGATGCCGATCACCATCGGCGGAATGCCGAAGCCGCGGGCCAATACGGCAGCGCCGTAAACCAGACGGTCGGCACCATAAACCAGCAGAATCAAACCAACAATCAAGAGTACTGTCGCAAAAAGCATGCAGCGTCCTTTCTTCAGGTATAATCACCGGTTTATTGGCGCACAAACCAGTATTTTTGGGACGAAGAGTGAATAAAAAAATCATTTTTCATCTTTGGCGCTAATTTTGACTGTGTAGTGTGAAAAAGTAAAACCAATGGCAACTTTGGTCACGAATTAGTGATGGCCGTTTGTCACAGTGAATGCCCGATGCGTCATCCGGCGTTGAAGGGCGGTTCAACAGACGGTCTTAATGCTGATGACTGCGCCGAACGCGCAGTCGGAAAGGAAACACATGATGAATCCCGAAGTCTCTAACCTGGTTGAAGTTCGCGGGCTCAGTTTTCGCCGGGGGAATCGGCAGATTTTTAGCGATATCTCCCTGAACGTCCCTAAACGCAAAGTGACGGCCATCATGGGGCCGTCCGGCATCGGCAAAACCACGCTGCTGCGCCTGATTGGCGGCCAGCTGCCGCCGGATCAGGGCGAAGTCTGGTTCGACGGCGAAAATATTCCTACGCTTTCTCGTTCCGGGCTGTACGAAGCCCGTAAAAAAATGAGCATGCTGTTTCAATCCGGCGCGCTGTTTACCGATCTCAACGTGTTCGACAATGTCGCCTGGCCGCTGCGGGAACACAGCCAGCTTCCGCCGGAATTATTGCACACTATCGTGATGATGAAGCTCGAAGCGGTGGGGCTGCGCGGAGCCGCCTTTATGATGCCGTCCGAATTATCCGGCGGCATGGCGCGGCGGGCGGCGCTGGCGCGGGCTATCGCGCTCGATCCGCAGCTCATCATGTTCGACGAGCCGTTCGTTGGGCAGGACCCCATTACGATGGGCGTGCTGGTCAAACTGATCGATGAACTCAATCATGCGCTCGGTGTCACCTGTATTGTGGTCTCCCACGACGTCCCTGAAGTGCTGAGCATTGCGGATTATGCTTACATCATCGCTGATCAGCGCGTCGTCGCTGAGGGTTCGCCTGACGAATTGCAACACAATGACGACCCGCGCGTGCGTCAGTTCCTGGACGGTATCGCCGACGGGCCGGTGCCTTTCCGCTATCCTGCGGGAGATTACACGCGCGAACTGTTGAAAGCTGGGAGTTAATTTATTCATGCTATTTCAGGCATTAGCGTCTTTTGGACGCGTCGGCATCAACGTTTGTATGTCGTTCGGACGTGCGGGACTCATGCTGTTCAATGCGTTGGTGGGGAAACCAGAACCGGCCAGGCAGTGGCCGTTGCTGCGCCGTCAGCTCTACAGCGTGGGAGTGCAATCGCTGTTGATCATCATGGTGTCCGGCCTCTTTATCGGTATGGTGCTGGGGCTGCAGGGCTATCTGGTCCTGACGACCTACAGCGCGGAGGCCAGCCTCGGCATGATGGTGTCGCTGTCGCTGCTGCGCGAGCTGGGGCCGGTGGTGACCGCGCTGCTGTTCGCCGGTCGCGCCGGGTCTGCCCTGACGGCGGAAATCGGTCTGATGAAGGCTACGGAGCAGCTGTCCAGCATGGAAATGATGGCGGTGGATCCGTTGCGCCGCGTCGTTGCGCCGCGATTCTGGGCTGGCGTGATGACGATGCCACTACTGACGGTGATTTTCGTCGCCGTGGGGATTTGGGGCGGCGCGCTGGTCGGCGTGGACTGGAAAGGCATCGACAGCGGCTTTTTCTGGTCGGCGATGCAAGGGGCGGTCGAATGGCGGCTGGATATCGTAAACTGCATGCTGAAAAGTCTGGCCTTTGCGATCACCGTGACCTGGATCGCTCTGTTTAACGGATATGACGCCATCCCGACGTCGGAGGGAATCAGCCGTGCAACGACGCGAACCGTCGTGCATTCATCGCTGGCGGTTCTGGGATTGGATTTTTTGCTGACAGCACTGATGTTTGGGAACTAAGTGATGCAAACGAAGAAACATGAAATCTGGGTCGGCGTGTTTATGCTTATTGCGCTGGGCGCCATCATTTTTATCTGTCTGAAGGTCGCCGATCTGAACACGCTGGGACACCAGCAGACGTACCGTTTATCGGCGACATTCGATAACATCGGCGGACTGAAAACGCGTTCGCCGGTGAAAGTCGGCGGCGTCGTCATCGGTCGAGTGGACAGTATCGAGCTGGATCCTAACACCTACCTGCCGCGCGTTACGATGGCGATCGACAAGCGCTACGACCATATTCCCGATACCAGTTCATTGGCGATTCGTACGTCGGGCCTGCTGGGAGAACAGTATCTGGCGCTGAATATGGGCTTCGAAGACCCGGATATGGGGACGTCGATCCTCAAGGACGGCGGTATCATCCAGGACACCAAATCGGCGATGGTGCTGGAAGACCTCATCGGGCAGTTCCTATATAAGAGCGGCGGCAGCAACGAGCATACTGAGCCGAACGGCAGTGCGCCAGCCAGCGCTCCGGAATCCCAGAACAACCCCGTGACTCCACATTCTTAAGAGGATACCTGCATGTTGAAACGTTTACTCATGGCGGCGGCGCTGCTGGTGATGGCCCCCGCGGCGCTTGCCGCCGACCAGACTAACCCATACAGCCTGATGGCCGACGCCGCACAGAAAACCTTTGACCGCCTGAAGAATGAACAGCCGGGTATCCGTCAGAATCCCAATTACCTGCGCAATATCGTACGTGAAGAGCTGCTGCCCTATGTGCAGGTGAAATACGCCGGCGCGCTGGTGCTGGGACAATATTACAAGGGCGCGACGCCCGCCCAACGCGAAGCCTACTTCAAGGCGTTCTCCGCTTATCTGGAACAAGCCTACGGTCAGGCGCTGGCGCTGTATCACGGTCAGACCTACCAGATCGCGCCCCAGCAGCCGCTGGGGGATGCCAACATCGTATCTATCCGCGTGACGATCGTTGATAACGGCGGACGCCCGCCGGTGCGGCTGGACTTCCAGTGGCGCAAGAACAGTCAGACCGGTCACTGGCAGGCCTATGACATGATCGCCGAAGGCGTGAGCATGATTACGACTAAACAGAACGAATGGGCGTCGATACTGCGCCAGCAGGGTGTCGACGGCCTGACCCGCCAGCTGCAAATTTCTGCGCAGCAGCCGATCACGCTGGACCAGAAAAATGGCTGATCCGCTGAGCTGGCAATCGCAGGAAGGCACGCTGACGCTGAAAGGCGATTTGGATCGTGAAACGTTGCTGCCGCTTTGGCAACAGCGCGAGGCGTTGCTGGAGAACGTGGTCGGATTGGACGTCAGCCAGCTACAGCGGGTGGACTCCGCGGGTCTGGCGCTGTTGGTGCATTTTTATCATCAGCAGACGCAGAAGGGCCGCGAGCTGCGGATTATCGGGGTGAGCGACCGGCTGAAAACGCTGATCGATCTGTATAACCTGAACGACGTCATTCCGGTGCAATTAACCTGCTAATGCACGGTGTTTCCGGCCCTTCGTCCCCTGTTGCCTTTTGCGCAACGGGGGATTTCTTTTGTTTAAGATAGCGGCGGATTCCTCTAAGATACCCGCTGTTTATCATCCCCCCAGACGTAGAATCGAGAGCGATGGAAAATAAAGAAATCGAATCTGTGCTGATGAGCGCATTGGCACTTCAGGAAGTTCATGCATCCGGCGATGGAAGCCATTTTCAGGTGATTGTGGTCGGTGATTTATTCGCCGGCATGAGCCGCGTTAAACAGCAGCAGACGGTCTATGCGCCGTTGATGGAATATATCGCGGACAACCGTATTCACGCCCTGTCAATCAAGGCTTATACCCCCGAAGAGTGGCAGCGCGATCGCAAGCTCAGCGGCTTCTAAATAGCGCGGCGCTATTGAACTGAATTATTGAGAAATCGTCACTATGGATAAATTTCGTGTGCAGGGGCCGACCCGGCTCTCTGGTGAAGTCACTATCTCCGGCGCTAAAAATGCGGCTTTGCCGATCCTGTTTGCCGCTCTGTTGGCTGAAGAACCGGTAGAAATACAGAATGTCCCGAAACTGCGGGATATCGACACCACGATGAAGCTGCTCGGACAACTCGGCGCTCGTGTGGAACGCAACGGTTCCGTCCATGTCGATGCCAGCGGCGTCAACGTTTTTTGCGCCCCTTACGAGCTGGTGAAAACCATGCGCGCCTCTATCTGGGCCTTGGGGCCGCTAGTGGCACGCTTCGGTCAGGGACAGGTTTCATTGCCGGGCGGATGCGCTATCGGCGCGCGTCCGGTCGACCTGCATATCAACGGTCTGGAGCAGCTTGGCGCGAAGATTACCCTGGAAGAAGGGTACGTTAAGGCCCATGTTGATGGACGTTTGCAGGGTGCGCATATCGTCATGGATAAGGTTAGCGTGGGCGCCACGGTGACGATCATGAGCGCGGCTACGCTCGCAGAAGGTCAGACGATTATCGAGAATGCGGCCCGTGAGCCGGAAATTGTCGATACGGCCAACTTCTTGAATACGCTGGGCGCCAAAATAAGCGGCGCGGGCAGCGACCGTATTGTCATCGATGGGGTAGCGCGTCTGGGCGGCGGCGTTTATCGCGTGCTGCCTGACCGCATCGAAACCGGCACTTTCCTGATTGCCGGCGCGATCTCTCGCGGTAAAGTCGTCTGCCACAGCACGCGTCCTGATACGCTGGATGCGGTGCTGGCCAAGCTGCGCGAAGCCGGAGCGGATATCGAAATCGGCGAAGACTGGATTAGTCTGGACATGCATGGTCAGCGTCCTAAAGCCGTGACGATCCGCACCGCGCCGCACCCTGGCTTCCCAACCGATATGCAGGCGCAGTTCAGCCTGCTGAACCTGGTGGCGGAAGGCACTGGCGTGATCACGGAAACCATTTTCGAAAACCGCTTCATGCATATCCCTGAGCTGATTCGTATGGGCGCGCAGGCGGAGATTGAGAGCAACACCGTTATCTGCCACGGCGTGGAAAAACTCTCGGGCGCACAGGTGATGGCGACCGACCTACGGGCATCGGCGAGTCTGGTGCTGGCGGGCTGTATCGCGGAAGGCGCGACGCTGGTCGATCGCATCTATCACATCGATCGCGGTTATGAGCGCATCGAAGATAAGCTGCGTGGTCTTGGCGCGAACATTGAACGCATCGCGGGCGCGGAGTAAGTTTCTCCGGCTATAAAAAAACGGGACGATAGCCGTGAGGCTGTCGTCCCGTTTCTCATTCTGCGACCGGTAACGCGTGACGTTACACGCTAGTTCGTCGGGAATTCCTGAATGGTCACGTCGAGCGTCATCTCTTTATTGTCGCGGAAAATCACGACCGGGATCACCGTGCCGGGGCGCAGCTCCGCCACCTGGTCCATGGTTTCAATGACTGACCGCGCCGGTTTGTTGTTCACCTTCAGCAGCAGATCGTCTTGCTTGATGCCTGCTTTATCCGCCGGACCGTCCTGTTCGACTTTGCTGACGATGATGCCCTGCAGGCGCTCAAGTCCGGCATTCTTGTTGCCCACTCGTTCAATCTGGGCGCCGTTGATACCGATGTAACCACGGATAACCCGTCCGTCGCGAATGAGCTTACCCATCACTTTCGTCGCCAGCGCGACAGGGATCGCAAAGCCAATTCCTTCCGGCGTTCCGCCGTCGTTGCTCTTATCGAAAGAGAGGGTATTAATGCCGACCAGTTCTCCCAGCGTATTGACCAGTGCGCCGCCGGAGTTGCCCCGGTTGATGGATGCGTCGGTCTGAAGAAAGTTCTGACGGCCTGATGAGCTGAGCCCGACTCGCCCGGTGGCGCTGATGATGCCCTGTGTGATGGTTTGTCCCAGATTATAGGGATTGCCAATGGCCATCACGACGTCGCCGACGTGGGCGGTGCGGTGATCGTTGATGGAGATTGCAGGCAAGCTGGTGGCTTCGATTTTAAGTACCGCCAGATCGGTCAGCGTATCCGAGCCGACCAGCAGCGCTTCGTACAGGCGGCCGTCCTGCAACGTGACGACGATTTGTTCGGCGTCTGTGATGACATGTTTGTTGGTAAGAATATAGCCCTTGTTGTTCATGATAACGCCCGAACCCAGCGTGCGAACGTTGAGTTCGTCTTTGCCGCCAGCCCGATTATAGACGTTGACGACTGCTGGCGCGGCGCGGCGCACCCCCTGGTAATAGCTGACGGGCGCTTCATCCAGCGTAGACGCCTCCTCTTTCAGCAGCAGACTGCTGGAGCGCAGTGCGGGGAGGGCCAACAGCAAGATCGCGGCCACGACGACACCAATCAATGCTGAACGTATCAGTTTGGTTAACATGAGCGTTTGGGACTTGAAGAAGAATAAATCGCAGAATAACAAAGATGGTAGGACGCCGCACGGCGCGGCGTCCAGTTTTTAGCGGGATTAGCGTAACAGCAGATAAATCGATTCGTCTCCGCGGATGATATTCAGAGCCAGTACGGTCGGCTTGGCTTCCAGTATCTTGCGCAACTGAGCGATGTTTTCCACACGCTCGCGGTTGACGCCGATGATGACGTCGCCTTTCTGCAGACCAATTTTACTCGCGGCGCTGTCTTTGGCGATATTATCAATCGTTACGCCTTTGCTGCCATTCTTCAACTGACCGTCGGTCAGCGTGGCGCCCTGCAGGCCAGGAGACAGCGTTTCGGCGTTAGTGGACGCGTTGGCGCTATTGTCCAGAATGACGGAAACTTCTTGCTGTTTACCGTCGCGAATGAGGCCGATTTTCACGGTTTTACCCGGAGCCGTCGTACCCACTTTGGCCCGCAGTTCCGCGAAGCTGTTGATCGCCTTACCGTCCAGAGAGACCAGAACGTCGCCAGCCTTAATACCGGCTTTGGCCGCCGCTGATTTCGGCAATACCTCGCTGACGAACGCGCCGCGCTGTGCGTCCACCTTGAAGGCCTTAGCCATTTCAGAAGTCATTTCGCTGCCTTTGATGCCAAGCAGGCCGCGTTTGACTTCCCCGAACTCCAGCAACTGCTGAGTCAGGTTCTGCGCCATATTGCTGGGAATGGCGAAGCCGATGCCGATATTGCCGCCGCCGGGCGCCAGAATAGCGGTATTGATCCCAATCAGCTCGCCGTTCAGGTTGACCAGCGCGCCGCCGGAGTTGCCGCGGTTAATGGAGGCATCGGTCTGAATGAAGTTTTCCAGCCCTTCCAGATTCAGCCCACTACGACCCAGCGCAGAGATGATGCCGGAGGTGGCGGTCTGACCCAGACCGAAGGGGTTGCCGACGGCGATGGCGAAGTCGCCGACGCGGAGCTGATCGGAATCCGCCATCTTCACGGCGGTCAGATTCTTCGCGTCGCTTAATTGCAGCAGGGCGATATCCGTTTGCGCATCGCGACCGATGAGCTTGGCGTCGTATTCACGACCGTCATTCAGCTGTACGCGAATTTTGTCCGCATTGTTGATCACGTGGTTATTGGTCAGTACGTAACCCTTGGCGGCATCAATGATGACGCCCGAGCCCAGTCCTTCAAACGGACGGCTCTGTTTTTCGGCCGGCGCGTTGGGGCCAAAAAAGAACTTAAATTCTTCCGGGATGCGCTGATTCTGAACCTGAGTGCCTTCCACATGGACGCTGACCACGGCGGGCAGGACTTTTTCCAGCATGGGGGCCAGGCTCGGCAGCGATTGACCGGCGACTGCCGCAGGCAGAGCGGCTTGGGCGACAGGCAGCGAAGATAGGGACAGTCCGATACTAATTGCTAGTGCGCTGAATAACATCGATGTCTTTTTCATTGATTGTTAACTCTCTCTCGACCTGCGTAGAAATAAAATGATGATATATAAACTCAATCTTGTGGTGAAGAGTCAGACCGACTATTCACGTGTAAAGTTCATTGCGGTTTTATTCGCGAAATGTAAGGAGCAGCCTGCGCCGCGGAAGATAAGAGCGGGACAAGGAATGCCCCGCGCGTAGAGAAGAAGAGGAATTATTTCCGCAACGGCGTTTCGCCGCGCAGCAGTCCGGAGGCGCTTTCCGAGTAATCACGCGGGGGCATCTTCACCGGCACCTGATCGTTGTCTGATTCGGCTTCTGTCAGACGATAGTTAAACGGATTTTCGCGTGACTGCCCTTCAGAAAGCAGATCGTTCGAACTTTTAGCCATATGCTGATACAGCTTGCGATAGTCGTCCGCCATGTTGTCCAGAAGCTCGGCGCTACGGGCGAAATGACCCACAAGCTCCTGACGATATTGTTCCAGATCGGCTTTGCTCTTCTCCAGCTCGTGTTGCAGTACCTGCTGCTGGCGCAGTTTGCGATTGCCGAAGCGCATCGCTACCGCACCGATGATGACACCGATAACAAATCCAATCAGCGCGTACTCCCAGGTCATAATGACTCCTATTTGACTTCGTTGTTCTGTCGTATTTTTCACTCAATAATAGTCACTATAACCGCTAAGCTTGCCAGAGTGGAGCCCTGAAACAGGATGTAATAAAGCAGTTGGTGAGCGTCAGCGGCCGTAGAGGCGTTAACTGCTATGATTTAGACGCTAAACTAAGGTTCTTCAACGAGAAAAGACCGATTATCTCCTCTTAATAGGGATCTGGCCGCAATGCAGAATATGACGCCGATAACGCTTTACCAGCAGGCTTTAGCGACGCAGGATTATCAGCCGGATGAGGTGCAGCGGCAAACGGTGCTGCGGCTCGACGATATCCACCGTGCATTGACAGAGCGTCAGCAGGCATCCACGGCCAGCGGGTCGTTAAGCTGGCTCCAGCGTCTCGGCAGGAAAAAACAGCCAGCGCAGACGCCGGTCGAAGGGCTTTATCTGTGGGGTGGTGTGGGACGAGGCAAAACCTGGCTGATGGATCTGTTTTTCCACAGCCTGCCCGGCGAACGCAAATTGCGTCTCCATTTCCATCGCTTCATGCTGCGAGTTCATGAAGCGCTGAATCGGCTACAGGGACACGAAANCCCGCTGGAGCAGGTAGCGGATGAATTCAAAGCGCAGACCGATGTGCTGTGCTTCGATGAATTTTTCGTCTCCGATATCACCGACGCCATGTTGCTGGCCGAGCTGCTCGGCGCGTTGTTTGCGCGAGGAATCACGTTGGTCGCGACGTCTAATATTCCGCCGGACGAGCTTTATCGCAACGGCCTTCAGCGGTCGCGCTTTTTACCGGCCATTGAGCTGATTAAGCAGCACTGTGCTGTGGTCAATGTCGATGCGGGCATTGATTATCGACAGCGAACGCTGCGGCAAGCTCACCTTTATTTTTCTCCGCTTGATGCGCATGCCGATGATGCGATGCGGCAAATGTTCACGGATCTCTCAGGGCACACGCCCGAGGGTGAAACGCTGGAGATAAACCATCGGGCGATGCCTGTGCTGGGCAGCCATAACGGCGTGTTGGCGGTAAGTTTCGCCACGCTGTGCGCCGATGCGCGCAGCCAGAACGACTACATTGCGTTATCTCAGCGTTATCACTGCGTGCTGCTGCATCGCGTCACAGTGATGGGCGAGGCGGAGGAGGACGTCGCGCGGCGTTTTCTGGCGTTGGTCGATGAATTCTATGAGCGCCGGGTGAAGCTGATAATGTCGGCGCAGGTGCCGATGGCTGAACTCTATCAGGGCGCTCGCCTGGTGTTCGAATATCGCCGTTGCCTGTCCCGGTTGCAGGAGATGCAAAGCGAAGACTACCTGCAACTGCCCCATTTGTCGTAAAGGGGGCTGCTGCCTTTTCTATCAATGTGGTAGAAAAAAGGTCGATTTTTGATGTCGGCTTCTCTATAATCCTGCGACCCCACGTTACAACAAAGTTTTTTTCCCGAAACTTTAATCGCGCTGGCAATAGCTATTCGAAGGGGTAGGTTTGCTGGACTAGATAGCCGTGTGAACCTCAACACTATTTATTGAAGCGTTTGTGTGTTCACCAACGTGTAACTTAAATTGGGTAAGCTTTTAATGAAAACTTTTACAGCTAAACCAGAAACCGTAAAACGCGACTGGTACGTTGTTGATGCGAGCGGTAAGACTTTGGGCCGTCTCGCTACTGAACTGGCTCGTCGTCTGCGCGGCAAGCATAAAGCGGAATACACTCCGCACGTTGATACTGGTGATTACATCATCGTCCTGAACGCTGAAAAAGTTGCTGTTACCGGCAACAAACGTTCTGACAAAGTGTATTACCACCACACCGGCCACATCGGTGGTATCAAACAGGCGACCTTTGAAGAGATGATTGCCCGCCGTCCTGAGCGTGTGATTGAAATCGCGGTTAAAGGCATGCTGCCGAAGGGCCCGCTGGGTCGTGCTATGTACCGTAAACTGAAAGTTTACGCGGGTAACGAGCACAATCACGCGGCACAGCAACCGCAAGTTCTGGACATTTAATCGGGATTATAGGCAATGGCTGAAAATCAATACTACGGCACTGGTCGCCGCAAAAGCTCCGCCGCTCGCGTGTTCATCAAACCGGGCAGTGGCAACATCGTTATCAACCAGCGCAGCCTGGATCAGTACTTCGGTCGTGAAACTGCCCGTATGGTAGTTCGTCAGCCGCTGGAACTGGTCGATATGGTTGGCAAACTGGATCTGTACATCACCGTTAAAGGTGGTGGTATTTCCGGTCAGGCTGGTGCAATCCGTCACGGTATCACCCGTGCACTGATGGAATATGATGAGTCTCTGCGTTCTGAGCTGCGTAAAGCTGGCTTCGTTACGCGTGATGCTCGTCAGGTTGAACGTAAGAAAGTCGGTCTGCGTAAAGCACGTCGTCGTCCTCAGTTCTCCAAACGTTAATTTCCGGCTGCTTTGCAGCGAAATCAACGTCAGAAACCCGGTGCTCGTCACCGGGTTTTTTTTGCCTGTTTCTCCGTGCGTCTAAAAAATTCTCTTTAATTCCTTACGGTTAACAATGAATTGGCGCTTATATCCCCCCAAAACGCACAAAATCTGATACACTAATCGCCGGTTTTGTACCTGTTTGCCAGCTAGTAAGTTTTGATAAAACGACAGCTGTCGTCAGCGGTTTCTTACCCAGTAAGAAGTTCAAACGCGGCAAGGCCTGCAGGATAATATTCGATCGGTTCTATGCCGTATTTTCTCGATAAACTTGGAGGTTTTCATGGCTGTCGCTGCCAACAAACGTTCGGTAATGACGCTGTTTTCCGGCCCGTCCGATATTTTCAGCCATCAGGTACGTATAGTGCTGGCGGAAAAAGGAGTGAGTGTCGAGATCGAACAGGTAGATGCGGATAATCTGCCGCAGGATCTCATTGACCTCAACCCCTACGGTTCCGTCCCGACGTTGGTGGATCGTGAACTGACGCTGTATGAATCCCGCATCATCATGGAATATCTGGATGAGCGTTTCCCGCATCCGCCATTAATGCCGGTCTATCCAGTCGCACGCGGCAACAGCCGTCTGATGATGCATCGCATCGAGCAGGACTGGTATTCGCTGTTGAAAACCATCTCCACCGGTACGGCGGCGCAGGCAGACGCAGCACGTAAACAGCTGCGCGAAGAGCTGCTGGCCATTGCGCCGGTATTCAATGAAACGCCTTATTTCATGAGCGAAGAGTTCAGCCTGGTTGACTGCTACCTGGCACCGCTGTTGTGGCGTTTGCCGTTGCTGGGCATCGAGTTGAGCGGATCGGGTTCCAAGGAGCTGAAAGGCTACATGACGCGCGTCTTTGAACGCGAGGCTTTCCTAGCTTCCCTGACCGAAGCCGAGCGTGAAATCCGGTTACAGACCCGAGGTTAAGATACATGGCTCTGTCTCAGCTATCACCGCGCCGACCGTACTTGTTACGCGCTTTCTATGACTGGTTGCTTGATAACCAGCTTACGCCGCATCTGGTGGTGGACGTCTCGCTGCCTGGCGTGCAGGTGCCGATGGAGTTCGCCCGCGACGGACAGATAGTGCTCAACATTGCGCCGCTTGCCGTGGGCAATCTTGAATTGGCTGACGACCTTGTACGCTTTAACGCTCGTTTTGGCGGCGTGCCTCGCCAGGTGATGGTTCCGATGGCGGCGGTCATGGCGATCTACGCCCGTGAAAACGGCGCAGGCACCATGTTCGAGCCTGAACCCGCCTATGAAGCCGGTGATGATGCGCTGGTGCAGGACGATGAGCCGCACAAGCCGTCGTTACGCACGGTCGACGATGTTGAAACCTCACCCTCCGGCAATGAAACGCCGGACGACGAACCCCCTTCGCCGCCTCGCGGCGGGCGTCCTTCGCTGCGGGTGGGGAAGTAACTCAGTACAAAAGGGCACGACGCAGGTGCCCTTTTTTATATCCAAAAATCCTGTCGATATCGCTTTCCCGATTTCATCTCCACGTCCCCCCAGCATTGTCGGTATAAACAAAATAGAGACATACTGATGCCTTGAAACCGATGTTTATTTTTCGTCTAAAGGAGAAAGGAAATGGAAGGGCGTTGTTTATGCGGTGCGGTTACGCTATCCACTGAGCGCGATATCCATGACGTTTCCGTTTGCCATTGCGGTATGTGCCAGACCTGGAGCGGTGGTCCGCTGATGTCAATCGACTGCAAAGAAGATCTTGTCATCGACGGTAAAGACTTTGTCGCTTATTTCCGGTCTTCAGAGTGGGCGGAGCGCGCATTTTGCCGTCAGTGCGGCTCGCACTTGTTTTACAAGCAGCTGACGCCGGTGACCTATTTCGTGCCGGTAGGACTGTTCGGCAGCGATGAGAACACCCGCATGGTGTCGCAAATCTATATCGACAAAAAGCCGAGTTTTTATGCCTTTACCCAGCAAACGCCGGAAATGACGGAGCAGGATATTTTGGATTCGTATCAATCGGGGGATTAGCCTGGCCCGACAGTAAAAAGGGCAGCCTGATGGCCGCCCTTGCTCTATCAAAGATGGCTAATCAGACGTCGAGATAGTTTAGGATCCCGTCTGCGGCCTTACGGCCTTCAGCAATAGCGGTCACGACCAGGTCCGAGCCGCGCACGGCATCTCCGCCGGCGAAGATTTTCGGGTTGCTGGTCTGGAAAGCGCTGTCGTTCTCTTCTAGGGCGACGATCCGTCCCTGATCGTCCAAAGCCACATCGTGCTCGGCCAGCCAGTCCATTCTGTGCGGACGAAAGCCGAATGCCATGATGACCGCGTCGGCCTCCAAAATGTGCTCCGAGCCTGCAACGATCTCCGGTCGGCGNCGCCCGTTGGCATCCGGCGCGCCTAATTCGGTGCGCGCCATGCGCACGCCGCAGACCTTGCCCGCTTCGTTGATTTCGATGCTTATCGGCTGCAGATTGAATTGGAACTCAACCCCTTCCTCACGCGCATTCTTCACTTCACGGCGCGAACCCGGCATGTTCTCCTCGTCACGACGATAGGCGCAGGTCACATGCGTCGCGCCCTGACGGATAGAGGTCCGCACACAGTCCATCGCCGTATCGCCCCCGCCCAGTACGACGACGCGTTTGTTCTCCATCGAGACATAGGCTTCCGGCGCGGCCGTTTCGAAGCCCATCAGCTGTTTGGTGTTGGCGATCAGGAACGGCAGCGCGTCGTAAACCCCCGGCGCATCTTCATTCTCCAGTCCGCCACGCATGGATTGATAGGTGCCCACGCCGAGGAAAACGGCGTCGTGGTTGGCCAGCAGGTCGGTCAGCTGTACGTCTTTGCCCACTTCGGTATTCAAATGGAACTCAATGCCCATGCCGGAGAAAATTTCGCGGCGCTTGGTCATCACGCTTTTTTCCAGCTTGAAGGCAGGAATACCAAATGTCAGCAGGCCGCCGATCTCTGGATGACGGTCGTAGACATGGGCTTTGACGCCATTGCGGGCCAGGACGTCTGCACAGGCCAGACCGGCCGGACCCGCGCCGATAATCGCCACGTTCTTGCCGGTGGCCTGAACGCCGGACATATCCGGTTTCCAGCCCATCTCGATGGCTTTATCGTTGATGTAGCGCTCGATGTTGCCGATTGTGACTGCGCCGAACTCGTCGTTCAGCGTGCAGGAACCTTCACACAGGCGATCCTGCGGACAAACGCGCCCGCAGACCTCAGGCAGGCTGTTAGTCCGGTGAGAAAGCTCGGCGGCTTCGATAATACGTCCCTCATTGGCAAGCTTAAGCCAGTTGGGAATGTAGTTATGCACCGGGCACTTCCATTCGCAATAAGGGTTGCCGCAGGACAGACAACGGTCTGCCTGGGCTTTGGACTGACTTTCTGAAAATGGCTCGTAAATTTCAATAAACTCAATTTTCCGGACTTTCAGCGGTTTTTTCGGCGGATCTACGCGCTGTAGGTCGATGAATTGATAAACGTTTTGACTCATGATGACCTCTTACTGCGCCAGAACCCGCAGCTCGGCTGCGGAACGACTACGATGACCCAACAGCGCCTGCACATCACTGGACTTGGGTTTCACCAGTGCAAACTTCGCCGCCCATACCGGCCAATTGGCGAGGATGTCTTCGCCGCGTGATGAGCCGGTGTGCTGAACATGTTCGGTAATCATGCCGCGCAGATGTTCTTCGTGGATCGCCAGGCTATCGACATTCAGGACTTCGACCAGCTCCGGGTTAACGCGCTTACGGAACTCACCGTCCTCATCCAGCACGTAGGCGAAGCCGCCGGTCATCCCGGCGCCGAAGTTCACGCCGGTGCGCCCCAGAATACAGACGATGCCGCCGGTCATGTATTCACAGCCGTTGTCGCCGATCCCTTCCACCACGGTAATGGCCCCGGAGTTACGCACGGCGAAACGTTCCCCTGCGCGTCCGGCGGCGAACAGCTTGCCCCCGGTGGCGCCGTAGAGGCAGGTGTTGCCGATGATGCTGGCTTCATGGCTGCGGAAGGCGGAGCCGACGGGCGGGCGAACGGCAATCATGCCTCCCGCCATGCCCTTACCGACATAGTCGTTGGCATCCCCGGTCAGCGTCAGCTCTACGCCGCCGGCATTCCAGACGCCGAAACTCTGGCCTGCGGTGCCGGTGAAGTAGGCTTTGATCGGATCGCTTGCCAGCCCCTGATCGCCGTATTGTTCAGCGATAGCGCCGGAGAGCGTGGCGCCGACGGAGCGGTCTGTGTTGCGAATGTCGAAGTAAAGCGTCTTACTCTGTTTGGCTTCGACGTAAGGCTTGGACTGTTCGTGCAGCGCTTTATTCAACACCCCTTTGTCGAACGGCGGGTTGTTCTCGGTGCAGTACAGCGCCTTGCCCGGATGCGGCGTTGCTGTCTTCAACAGCGGCGCCAAATCCAGTTTATTCTGCTTGGCGGTAAACCCGTCCAGCTCTGTTAGCAGGTCGGTACGGCCAATCAGGTCCACCAATTGGCTGACGCCCAGCTCGGCCATCAGCTCACGGGTTTCCCGCGCGATGAAATGGAAATAGTTGATCACGCGTTCCGGCAGACCGTGATAGTGGTCGCGGCGCAGTTTGTCGTCCTGGGTGGCCACGCCGGTGGCGCAGTTGTTCAGGTGACAGATACGCAGGTATTTACAGCCGAGCGCCACCATCGGTCCGGTGCCAAAGCCGAAGCTCTCCGCCCCCAGGATCGCGGCCTTGATGATATCCAGCCCGGTTTTGAGTCCGCCATCGACCTGCAGGCGAATTTTGTGACGCAGACCGTTCGCGACCAGCGCCTGCTGCGTTTCCACCAGACCCAATTCCCACGGGCAGCCCGCATACTTCACAGAGGTCAGCGGGCTGGCGCCGGTGCCGCCGTCATAGCCGGCGATGGTGATCAGGTCGGCATAGGCTTTCGCGACGCCGGTGGCGATGGTGCCCACGCCGGGTTCGGAAACCAGCTTCACCGAAATCATCGCTGTCGGATTGATTTGTTTCAGGTCGAAAATCAGCTGCGCCAGATCTTCGATAGAGTAGATATCATGATGCGGCGGCGGCGAAATCAGCGTCACGCCGGGGACGGAATAACGCAATCTGGCGATGTAAGGCGTCACCTTGTCGCCCGGCAACTGACCGCCTTCGCCCGGTTTGGCGCCCTGAGCCACCTTAATCTGAATCACGTCGGCGTTGACCAGATAGGCCGGGGTTACGCCGAAGCGGCCGGAGGCCACCTGTTTGATGCGCGATACCTTGTTGGTGCGATAACGCGCCGGGTCTTCGCCGCCTTCGCCGGAGTTGGAGTAGCCGCCGAGCGTGTTCATGGCCTCGGCCAGCGACTCGTGCGCCTCCGGACTGAGCGCGCCGATAGACATGGCGGCGGTGTCGAAGCGTTTAAACAACTCTGAGGCGGGTTCTACCTGATCGAGAGCGATAGCCGTGCTTTTCTCCTGCGGCTTCAGCGCCAGCAGGTCGCGCAGCGTCGCCGCCGGACGTTCGTTGACCAGTTTGGCGTAATGCTGATAGTCGCCGTATTCGCCGCTCTGGACCGCCGTTTGCAGCGTTTTCACGACGTCCGGGTTATAGGCGTGATATTCGCCGTTATAAACGAATTTCAGCAGGCCGCCGTGTTCAAGCGGCTGGCGTTTCAGCCACGCGCGCTTAGCCAGATTACGCAGATCTTGCTCGAAATCGCTGAAGTTGGCGCCGCCGATGCGGCTGACTACGCCAGGGAAACAGCTGTGGGTAATGTCTTCATGCAGGCCAACCGCTTCGAACAGCCGTGAGCAGCGGTAAGACGCGACGGTTGAGATGCCCATTTTGGACATGATCTTGTACAGGCCTTTGTTGATGCCGTTACGGTAGTTCAGCATCACAACCCGGTGCGCTTTATCGATGGTGCGGTTGTCCACCATGCGGGCCAGCGTTTCGTACGCCAGATAGGGGTAAATCGCGGTCGCGCCAAAGCCGAGCAATACGGCGAAATGATGCGGATCGCGGGCGCTCGCCGTTTCAACAATGATGTTGGCGTCACAGCGCAGACTCTGTTCGACCAGACGGCTGTGAATAGCTCCCACCGCCATCGGGGCGGGCACCGGCAGGCGATCTTTGGCGATCGCGCGGTCGGTCAGTACCAGTAACACCGTACCGTCGCGTACTTTGCTTTCTGCCTCGTCGCACAGTTTCTCAATCGTTTCCTGTAGCGTCTGCTGCTGAGGATCGAAGGTGAGGTCAATCTGGTCGGCGCGGTAGTGCTCCTGATCCTGATGGATCAGCTGATTGAAATCGGAGTAGAGCAAAATGGGCGATTTGAAGCTCAGGCGGTAGGCCTGTCCTTCCGCTTCGCTGAAGACGTTCATTTCGCGGCCGATGCAGGTGGCGAGCGACATTACGTGCGCTTCCCGCAGCGGGTCGATCGGCGGGTTGGTGACCTGCGCGAACTGCTGGCGGAAGTAGTCATAGACGATGCGCGGACGGCTGGAAAGCACCGCAAACGGCGTATCGTCGCCCATTGAGCCGGTGGCTTCCTGGCCGTTCTCGCCGAGCACGCGCAGGATCTGGTCCAACTCTTCGTTGCTGTAGCCGAACTGCTTCTGATAGGCCTCAAGCTGCACGTCGTCCAGATCGCGCTGTCCGACCTGATCGTCCGGCATCTCTTCGAACGGCACCAGACGTTTGACGTTTCTCTCCATCCNCTCTTTGTAGGGATGGCGGCTCTTCAGGTCGTTGTCGGTTTCGCCGGAGTGAAGGATGCGACCTTCCTGCGTGTCGATAACCATGAGCTCGCCGGGACCGACGCGGCCTTTTTCCACCACTTCATCCGGCTGGTAGTCCCAGATCCCCACTTCGGAAGCGCAGGTGATCAGCTTGTCGGTCGTGATGACGTAGCGCGCCGGACGCAGCCCGTTACGGTCGAGGTTACAGGCGGCGTAGCGGCCGTCAGACAGCACCACGCCCGCCGGACCATCCCACGGCTCCATGTGCATGGAGTTAAAGTCGAAAAACGCGCGTAGCTCAGGATCCATATCCGGGTTGTTCTGCCAGGCGGGCGGGACCAGCAGGCGCATGGCGCGCACGATGTCCATACCGCCGGCGAGGAACAGCTCCAGCATGTTGTCGAGCGAGCTTGAGTCCGAACCGGTTTCATTGACGAACGGCGCGGCGTCACGGAGATCCGGAATCAGCGGCGTTTTGAATTTGTAAGCACGAGCGCGAGCCCACTGGCGGTTGCCGGCGATTGTGTTGATTTCGCCGTTGTGGGCCAGATAACGGAATGGTTGCGCCAGCGGCCAGCGCGGCACGGTATTGGTCGAAAAACGCTGATGGAACAGGCAAATAGCCGATTCCAGACGAAGGTCTGCCAGGTCCAAATAGAAGCGCGGCAGATCCGCCGGCATGCACAGACCTTTATAGATCGTCACCAGATTGGAGAAGCTGCACACGTAGAAATCTTTATCCTGCACGCGTTTTTCAATGCGGCGACGGGCCATGAACAGGCGTCGCTCCATATCGCGTTGACGCCAGCCGGCGGGGGCGTTAACGAAAATCTGTTCGATACGCGGCAGGGAGGAGAGGGCGATTTCACCCAGAACATCCGGATTGGTCGGCACTTCGCGCCAGCCCAGAACGGACAGCGTCTCGTTCTGCAGCTCTTCTTCCACAATCCGGCGGGTCGCTTTGGCGACCGCTTCGTCCTGGCTGAGGAACATCATGCCGACGGAGTAATTTTTCGCCAGCCGCCAGCCGCGCTCTTCCGCGACCAGGCGGAAGAAACGATCGGGTTTCTGAAGTAACAGGCCGCAGCCGTCGCCGGTCTTGCCGTCGGCAAGGATCGCGCCACGGTGCTGCATACGGGCCAGTGCGTGTATGGCGGTACGCACGACCTTGTGGCTCGGCTCACCTTCTATATGGGCGATTAGTCCGAAGCCACAGTTGTCTTTTTCTTGGGATGCATCGTACAACATATGAATGAACCTCCCCAGGCTCTGTATGACTGCCTCATCGCCAGCCCAATGCAGGCGACTTTACCGCGAGCGACCCCTCACTGAGAGTGAATATCTCAGCGGAAAATGTCGCTCTCTGTTTCCGGACTCTCGTGACGGTCTCACAAGGGGTGATGACTTGCTTGATGAGGGAGTCTTCTTGTCACTGCATAAATATGACGAGTCGTAGTCTCGTCAGGAAAGCTTCCAGCCATTTCCCAAATTAGCGAGAAACCCTGTTCAGGTCAAATCCCCTACACAAATCGGTATTTCAGGGATAATATTTACTTATGATTATGATAAATAAGGACTTTATCAACAAAAAGAAGACATTGTATCTACGCGAAACGCGGATGAAATGTGAGTTGTATCACTACAAGAAAGCTGGATTGCTGTCCCGACGTGCTGCGTTATCTCGACTTATTGGCATCTTATTCTGATAGCTTTCCGTTTTTTAACTCATGTCACTGTTTTTTTATCTCTGGTCAACTTCTAATGCGACGCGAGCAGGTGATTAGCAAAATTAATCAAGCTATTTATGACTTTATTTGCACTAAAACAGAATAATTATTCAAAATGGGGCGGAGGGAGGACTTGATCGGCGTCATCGCAGGCTGCGTGAGGAAAAGGTAGGCTGCACCTCCCGCGGAGGAGGAAAGTCAGAATATGCAATTACAAAGATTAATCAACATGTTTGGCGGCGATCTCCAGCGTCGTTATGGCGAGAAAATTCACAAGTTGACTCTGCATGGCGGCTTTAACTGCCCAAATCGCGACGGCACATTAGGTCGGGGAGGCTGCACGTTCTGCAATGTGGCTTCGTTCGCCGACGAACAGATGCAGCAGCGCAGTATCGCCGAACAGCTGTCCGCCCAGGCCGGTAAAGTCAACCGCGCCAAGCGCTATCTGGCCTATTTCCAGGCCTATACCAGCACGTATGCCGAAGTGCAGGTTCTGGCAGCCATGTATCGCGAAGCGCTGACACAGGCCGATATGGTGGGCCTGTGCGTGGGCACCCGGCCTGACTGCGTTCCGGACGCCGTGCTGGATCTGCTGTCAGAGTATCGCCAGCAGGGTTACGAAGTCTGGCTGGAGTTAGGTCTGCAAACGGCCAACGACAAGACCTTACACCGTATCAACCGTGGTCACACTTTTGACTGCTACCAGCAGACGACGAGCCGCGCCAGAGAACGCGGTCTCAAAGTTTGCACACACCTGATCGTCGGCCTGCCAGGAGAGGACGAGAGCGCCTGCCTGTCGACGTTGCGCCGAGTCGTCGACGGTGGGGTAGACGGTTTGAAGCTGCATCCTCTGCATATCGTTGACGGCAGCACCATGGGCAAAGCCTGGCGTGCGGGACGATTGCCGGAACTGCCGCTGGCGCAATATGTGAAAACGGCTGGTGAAATGATCCGCCATACGCCCGCGGACGTGGTCTTCCACCGGATCTCCGCCAGCGCCCGTCGTCCGACCTTGCTGGCGCCTCTGTGGTGCGAAAATCGCTGGACCGCGATGGTGGAGATCGACCGCTATCTGTCGCAGTATGGCGTTCAGGGTTCCGCTCTGGGCGACGCCTTTCGTTTTGTTCCCGCCTGACGCCATACCTCGTTCTTAAATCCTCTGCTCATTTCCCGCGCATCATGACTTTTACGGTATGATTTGCGGGATCTCGATGAAGGAAAAATTCTATGAAGCAAATCCGGCTATTAGCCCAGTATTACGTTGATTTAATGGTAAGACTTGGGCTGGTTCGCTTTTCCATTCTGCTGGCTTCCGCGCTGGTGCTATTGGCGCTGGTGGTCCAGATGGCGGTGACCCTGTTGCTCAGCGGTCAGGTTGAACGCATCGATGTGGTGCGATCCATCTTTTTTGGCCTTCTAATCACGCCCTGGGCAGTTTATTTCCTGTCGGTAGTGGTCGAGCAGCTTGAAGAGTCTCGACAGCGCCTGTCGCGTTTGGTGGCCAAATTAGAGGTGATGCGGCATCGCGATCAGGATCTGAACGCCAAACTGCAGAACAACATCGCTCAGCTTAATCAGGAAATCACCGACCGCATTAAGGCCGAAAAGTCGCGGCTTGAGATGCTCAGCAAACTGCGCGAGGAGATGGCGCGGCGCGAACAGGCGCAGGTGGAGCTGGAGCAGCAGTCGGCGCTGTTGCGCTCCTTTCTTGATGCGTCGCCGGATCTGGTTTACTACCGCAACGAAAATAAGGCGTTTTCAGGCTGCAACCGCGCGATGGAGCTGCTGTTGGGCAAGAGCCAGAAGCAAATGATCGGCCTGACGCCCTTCGATGTCTATCCGCAGGATATCGCGGCCAAAGTCGTCGAGACGGACGAGAAGGTGTTTCGCCACAACGTGTCCCTGACCTACGAACAGTGGCTGGTTTATCCGGACGGACGCAAATCCTGTTTCGAGTTGCGCAAGGTGCCGTTTTACGACCGACAGGGCAAGCGACATGGGCTGATGGGTTTTGGCCGCGATATAACGGAGCGTAAGCGCTACCAGGACGCGTTAGAGAAGGCCAGCAGGGAGAAGACGACCTTCATCTCAACGATCAGCCACGAGCTTCGTACGCCGCTTAACGGCATTGTCGGTCTCAGCCGCATTCTGCTCGACACCCATCTGGATGCGGAGCAGCGCAAATACCTCAAAACCATCCACGTCAGCGCCATTACCCTCGGCAATATCTTCAACGACGTGATCGAAATGGACAAACAGGAGCGGCGTAAGGTCCAGCTGGATAATCAGCCGGTGGATTTCATTGGATTCGTCGCCGACCTGGAAAATCTGGGCGGCCTTCTGGCCGAACCCAAGGGGTTGCAGTTGGAAATGGTTCTCGAGCAGCCGCTGCCTAAGAGCATCATCACCGACGGCACGCGTCTGCGGCAGATTCTATGGAATCTACTGAGCAACGCCGTGAAATTTACCCAGAACGGCAAGGTTGTGATCCGCGTTGGGCACGATCAGCACAACGTTTTGCGTTTCGAGGTCGCGGATTCGGGCATGGGTATTCCGAACGACGAGCTCGAAAAAATCTTTTCTATGTATTACCAGGTCAAGGACCAGAACGGCGGTAAACCGGCTACCGGCACCGGCATTGGTCTGGCCGTTTCCAAGCGGCTTGCGCAAAACATGGGCGGTGATATTCAGGTCGCCAGCAAATTGGGCGAAGGCTCCTGCTTCACGCTGACGGTGTCTGCGCCGATTGTGGAGGAGGCGGAAACGAATGAGAACGGCGATGAAACGCTGCCATTGCCTGCATTGCATGTACTGCTGGTGGAAGATATCGAACTGAACGTGGTCGTCGCGCGCTCGGTGCTGGAGAAACTGGGCAGCAGCGTCGAAGTGGCGATGACCGGTCAGGAAGCGCTGGCGATGTTCGACCCTGACGAGTTCGATCTGGTGCTGCTGGATATCCAACTGCCGGATATGACCGGGTTGGATGTGGCGCGAGAGCTGCGCGCCCGTTACGGCCAGCAGACGTTGCCGCCGCTGGTGGCGCTAACCGCCAACGTACTGAAGGACAAAAAAGACTATCTGGATGCGGGCATGGACGATGTGCTGAGCAAACCGCTGGCGGTTCCCGCGCTCACGGCGATCATCAAACAGTATTGGGATAGTCCCGAAAATAGCGAGCCGGAGGCTGTCGCCGACGGCACGGTCGATGCCTCTGCGGCTGAATCGATGTTGGACGTCGTCATGTTGCAGCAGTATCTGGATTTGGTCGGCCCCTCGCTGATTCACCAGAGCCTGGAGATGTTCGAGCAGATGATGCCGGGTTATCTGGCGGTGCTGGAGTCCAACATGACGGCGCGCGACCAGAAGGGCATCGCAGAGGAAGGTCACAAAATCAAAGGCGCGGCGGGTTCTGTCGGGTTACGGCATCTGCAGCAGGTGGCGCAACAGATTCAAACTACAACGTTGCCTGCATGGTGGGACAATGTGCATGAATGGATTGACGAATTGAAACAAGATTGGCGTCATGATGTTGACGTGTTGAAAGCGTGGGTTGATCAGGCTGAAAAAAAATGACCCCGACCGAAGCCGGGGTGCGCGAATTATGCGCCAACACCAGGGAAACTGGTACACCTGCAATTGATTTCAGGTTTGTTAGCTCGCAAGTGCGGTAAGTACATTTCACGTAACTGACAACATAACAAAATGGCGTTGCTCGTTACGAGTATCCTTAAAATGTGTGATGTAGATTAGTGTTTGTCAATTAAAAAATCAATTAGTTGATGTAATGAAATGAGGACTTAATGATGAAAAAAGTCGGTGTCGTACTCAGCGGATGTGGTGTTTACGATGGTTCAGAAATCCACGAAGCTGTTTTGACTCTACTTGCAATCGACCGTGCTGGAGCCGAAGCAATCTGCTTTGCGCCGGACAAAGATCAGCTGCATGTCGTCAACCATCTTAGCGGCCAAGTGACTGACGAAAAGCGTAATGTCCTTGCGGAATCAGCCCGGATCGCGCGTGGAAACATTCAGCCTCTTTCCGCGGCTGACGCGGACCAGCTCGATGCGCTGATTGTTCCTGGTGGTTTCGGCGCGGCGAAAAATTTAAGTGATTTTGCGACCCGTGGAAGCGAGTGTCAGGTCGATGAAGAATTAAAAATACTCACTCAGGAAATTTATAAGAAAAGTAAACCAATTGGCTTTATTTGCATCTCCCCGGCCATGTTGCCGAGACTGCTGGGTCTTCCCGTCAGACTTACAATTGGTAACGATATTGATACAGCTGAAGCCATCGAAGCGATGGGAGGAATGCATGTGACTTGTCCGGTGGACGACATTGTCGTGGATGCCGAACACAAGGTGGTGACGACGCCGGCCTACATGCTGGCGAATTCCATCGGCGAGGTGGCTCTGGGGATTGAGAAACTGGTTGCCCATGTTTTGGAATTGACTGAATGAAATCAGGCCGAGTCCTAAGTCCAATTGCTCGTGGTTTCAAACGCGCGATCCTCCGAGTCATTGTGGTCGTGCTGGGGGCCTGGCTGCTGGCGATTGCGCTGTTTGCATTCCTGCCAGTGCCCTTTTCGGCGGTAATGATCGATCGTCAGATCAGCGCGTGGCTACGCGGTGACTTTTCTTATGTCGCGCATTCCGACTGGGTTTCGATGGACGAGATCGCCTATGTCATGCCGCTGGCCGTGATCGCGGCGGAAGACCAAAAGTTTCCACAACATTGGGGGTTCGACCTCGATGCGATTGATGCCGCTTTGCGACATAACGAGGAAAATGAAGGACGCATTCGCGGCGCTTCCACGCTGTCTCAGCAAACGGTCAAAAATTTGCTGTTGTGGGATGGGCGCAGTTGGGTGCGAAAAGGACTTGAGGCCGGCCTGACGACGGTGATGGAGCTGGCGTGGACCAAGCGTCGGATTCTGACCGTTTACCTGAATATCGCAGAGTTTGGCCCAGGGATCTTTGGCGTTGAAGAAGCTTCACGGCATTTTTTCCATAAATCCGTCAGTCGCTTAACCGCCAGCGAGGCAGCGCTTTTGGCCGCCGTGCTGCCTAATCCAATCCGGTTTCGCGTCGATCGTCCATCTGGTTATGTGATCCGTCGTCAGCAATGGATATTGCGACAAATGAGCCAGATGGGTGGGGAAGCCTTCCTCAAAAACAACAAGTTGCGATAATGCTACGGTTCTGTTTTGTAAAAAACGAGCGCTCGCGGCCGGGTTGGGTCTTACTCACAGTATAGATAGCGCTGAGAGAGCCAAAAAAAACAATAGCCAAGCTAATGTATTCGCAAATCCAGCATGATGTTCTGTTGTTTAACGGTGTTTACAGGCGATGCTTCGGAGCGAAAAAATGAGCACGCAAGGTCGTTTGAGTGGGTGTAAAGAGAAATACGGCACGGCATGAGTCGCCTGGTGGGGCTGTAAGGGCCTGAGCCCGCCGTTGAGGCGGGTCAGGCAGCTTGGAAGGGCGGTGGGCTATTCCAGATAGGTAAACGCCGTGGTGACGTGTTTGACGCCGCTGACTTTGCTGGCGATTTCCGCAGCGGCAGTTCCTTCGCGGCGTGTAACCAGACCTAACAGGAAGACTTCGCTGTTTTCCGTGGTCACTTTGACGTTTGAGGACTTGACCTGATCGCTGGCCAGCAGCTGAGAGCGCACTTTGGTAGTGATCCAGGTATCCATGGACGCGGTGCCCAGGCTAATCGGCGTCCCCTGGCGGATCTCGTTATACACCTCCGTCGTACCTTCGACGCCTAGTGCAATCTGCTTGGCACGGCTGGACAGCTCGGTATTCGGAGACTGACCGGTCAGCAGGACTTTACCCTGATACACCGTCGCGATGATGCGGGCTTCCTTACTCAACTGTTGATCTTTTGCCAGCGTGTTGGAAACGCGCATTTCTAACGTGCCATCATCANCCTGAGTCCCTACCGTGCGGGGATCGGTCGCGGTTTTGGTCGCGACGGCTGCGCTGCCGATAGCGACCGCGCCGATACAACCCTGTAGCAGCAGAGCGGCGGACAGCACGGCAATGCAAGAATATATCCTCATGAGGTACTCCTTAATCGTTCTGGTGTGGGAAGAGCGTGTTGTCTATCAGATCGCACAAGCAGTTTACCGTCAACATGTGCATTTCCTGAATGCGGGCGCTGCGGTGCGACGGGATGCGGATTTCCACATCTTGCTGTCCCAGCAGACCCGCAAGTTCGCCGCCATCGTAGCCGGTTAATGCGACGATGGTCATGTCGCGGGTCACGGCGGCTTCTACCGCTTTGACGATGTCGCGGCTGTTTCCATGCGTCGATATCGCCAGGAGGATATCCCCCGTTTGCCCCAAGGCCCGAACCTGTTTTGCATAGATCTCCTCGTGCAACCGGTCATTCGAAATCGCCGTCAGCACCACGTTGTCGGCGTTCAACGCGATAGCGGGCAGGCTGGGACGCTCCGTCTCGAAACGGTTAATCATGTTAGCGGCAAAATGCTGGGCGTTGGCGGCGGAAGTGCCGTTCCCGCAGCTCAGGATTTTGTTGCCGTTCAGCAAAGATTGCACCATCGCGACGGCTGCCCGCGAGATCGCATCCGGCAAAGCTTCTGCCGCGGCGATCTGGGTTTGGATGCTCTCGGTAAAACAGACTTTAATTCTATCCAGCACGTTTGGGTAACCTATTCTTTTGTTTTCGGAATTAACCAATTATTCCTGATTGCCGAACGCGTTCGGCAACCACTCCAGCTGGTCGCCGGTGATGGCCAGTACGTCGAAACGACAGTCGGTATGTTCGAAGCCGCCGCCATGACGTGATAACCACACGGCGGCCGCCTGCAGTAACCTTTGCTGCTTGCGCCGGGTTACGCTGGCGGCGGCTCCGCCAAAGTCCGCGTTGCGCCGGTAGCGTACTTCCACGAAAACCCATATCGGGCCGTCGCGCATTATCAAATCCAGCTCGCCGCCGCGTAGCGTGACATTGCCGGCGACAAACGTCAGGCCGGCGCGCTCAAGATAGCGCCGAGCCTGTCGTTCGTAATCGTTACCGGTTTCTCGGGTCTTCAGGATGCCGGCACCAGCTGTCCCTGGCGGAACTGCAGCCAGGTGAGTTTGCGGTTCACGACGCAATCCGGCGTGGCGCTCAGTTGCCCCGTTGAACCCTCCAGATGATAGCCCGGCTGTTGACGTAATGAGGAGAAGTTGTTCGCCAGCGTCCAGGCATCCATTCCCATGGCGAAGAGGCGCACCAGCGAGTAGTCGTTGCGGAACTGTGCCGTCGTCTGCTGCATCAGCGACGGATTCGCGCCTGTCAGCAGCGGAATATCGCTAAACTGCAGCCCTTCCATTTCCAGACGGAAATCAGGTCCCAGACCCGCCTGATAGCTGCGCGAACTGGCATAAAGCGCGGCGCGTACGCGTGATTTGTTGCGCAAGTCGATCATGGGTTTGATTAACGATAGCTCGTCTGGTGTGGCGATGATGTAGACCGCGTCCACACCGCCCGCGCTGGTATCGGCAGGCGTTGGCGGCACCTGCGCCGGAATGTTCAGGCCGCCGATAGTGGTGCCTGACGGTGGCTGAGGTGACGTTGATTCGGTGACGATCGGCTGACCGCTTAGCGAAATACCGGCGCCGTTATTGATGGCCTGTTTCAACTCGGCGGTGCCGCCGATGCGCTGCTGCAGCGGCGTGGAGCCGCCTTGTTGCTGCCAGGCGGCGGCGAAAGCGGCCGTGACGCGATCGCCCAGGCCACCGCGCGGTGCCAGGACCAGCGGCTGCTGTTTGCCCTGGCTGTGAATAAATTGCGCCGCATCCCGAGCTTCATCTTCCGGCGACAGGGCGAAATAGCAGATGTTGGGGCTAGGCTGGACGTGCTCCGGCTGATTTAGCGCCAGCACCTGCAGCGTGGTTTGGGTCGCCGGTAATTGCTCGACGTCGCTTTTCAGCAATGGTCCCACAATCATGGTGGCGCCGTCTTTCTGTGCCTGAGCTATGACGTTGGTCAACGGCTGTCCGGTCGTATCGTAGACTTTCACCGCCACATTGCTGGACGCTGGTGCAGGCGCCGCGGCTGCGCTGTAGGGCGCCGGTGCCGGTGTTTCAGAAGCCGGTTGTTCCTGCGTCGGCGATGTTGGCGTGGGCGCCTGATTCGCCGTCGCGGCGGGCGCGGAGTCTCCCGGCGCAGGGGCTACGGCCGGCGTTTGCACCGGCGCGTTCAGTATGGCCTGACCGTCACGTGCTGCGCTGAAACCTGCCTGAATGGCTTTCGAATAGACCTGCGCCTGACCGTTCAACGGCAACAGCAGCGCAATACCGCCGGAGGTCGACAGATTCGGCCCTGTACCCTGCGGCTGTGTTAATACCGTCGGCAATGTTTTCGCGGCCGGATGACGCGGATAGCGCGTTTGCCAGTCGGCAATCGCCGTTTTCAGTTCGGCAGGCGCTGCGACTTTGCTTTGATAGGTTGTCAGCAGATCGAGCCAACCCGCCAAGGTGTTCTCGTCGGCGTTGATCGCGATGGCGCTGAGGGTCTGAGGGCTGAGGCGAGTGAGCGCAGACCAGGTCATATCGATGTTGCGCTGGTGGGCATCGCCCTGCAATTGCGGTTCCTGAGCGATATAAGCACGGAGCAGCGTCAGCGACGGCTGCGCCTGATTGGCGCTAATCAACGCCTGGTAGTAGCGCTCTTGTTGCTGGCTGGAAAGCGCTTTGACATCCAGCTGGGACAACGTGCTGTTGGCGGCGTTCATATCGTTGCGAGCAACCGCCAGTTCTGCGTTCAGCAGACGCTGTTCGAGCTGTTGTCTGTCGTTGAGCGAAGCGGGCAGGGCGCTCCACTGCGCGAGGGCCTGAGGCAGCTTGCCTTCCTGAATCAGGGCATGAATAGCAAGTAATTGCCAGTCAGCCTTGTTATCATCCCCGCCTTGCTGCACCTGCTGCAGGTAATAATCAGATGTGGCGCCAGCCTTGATAGCGACTTGCTGGTTAGACGGACTTTGGGGCGCCTGGCTTGGACAGCCCGCGAGAACGAGCGCCGCCAGCATGACAGGAATGACTCGGCCTGTATGGGCGCGGACAGAATTTAAGGGAAGCATACTGTATCCAGTGATAAATTCAGAGATGCTCAATATTAAATCGGCAACCCGGATGAAACAATGAATCAAGACCAACAAGCGGAGATTTCTGCCTCCACCCTTTACATTGTCCCGACGCCTATCGGCAACCTGGGAGACATTACTCAGCGCGCGTTGAACGTTCTGAAGAGCGTCGATCTCATTGCGGCAGAGGATACTCGTCATACCGGTTTATTGTTACAGCATTTCGCGATTAATGCGCGGCTGTTCGCATTGCACGATCACAATGAACAACAGAAAGCAGAGCAATTGCTGAGCCGTTTGCAAAGTGGAATGAGCGTGGCGCTGGTTTCGGACGCGGGAACGCCGTTAATTAACGATCCGGGTTATCACGTGGTGAGGCTTTGCCGCGAAGCTGGCGTGCGCGTTGTGCCGCTGCCGGGGGCGTGTGCGGCGATTGCCGCGCTGTCCGCCGCGGGGCTGGCGTCGGACCGTTTTTGTTATGAAGGCTTCCTGCCGGCGAAAACCAAGGCGAGAAAAGACACGCTGCAGGCGATGCTGGAAGAGCCGCGGACGTTAATTTACTACGAGTCCACGCATCGATTGCTGGACAGCCTGCGCGATATGGTCGCCGTATTGGGACCGCAGCGTTATGTCGTGCTGGCGCGTGAGCTGACTAAAACCTGGGAGTCCATTTATGGCGCGCCGGTGGCTGAGCTTCTGGCGTGGGTAGAAGAGGACGATAACCGTCGTAAAGGCGAAATGGTGCTGATTGTTGAAGGATATCACCGCGACGACAGCGCGTTGCCTGCGGAAGCGTTGAGAACGCTGGCGCTGCTCCAGGCCGAGCTGCCGCTGAAAAAGGCGGCGGCGCTGGCCGCCGAGATCCACGGCGTAAAAAAGAACGCTCTGTACCGTCATGCGCTGGAGCAAGACGGGGAAAAGTGAGTCAACGGGGATGACAAGGGCGGCGATTTGCCCTATCATCCGCGCCGGAGTTGACCAGACAGTCGCCGCTTCGTTGCCGTCCCTTTCGAGGGAGACAGATGGAGGGGAGGAAAGTCCGGGCTCCATAGGGCAGGGTGCCAGGTAACGCCTGGGGGGCGCAAGCCCACGACAAGTGCAACAGAGAGCAAACCGCCGATGGCCCGCGCAAGCGGGATCAGGTAAGGGTGAAAGGGTGCGGTAAGAGCGCACCGCGCGGCTGGCAACAGTTCGTGGCACGGTAAACTCCACCCGGAGCAAGGCCAAATAGGGGTTCACATGGTACGGCCCGTACTGAACCCGGGTAGGCTGCTTGAGCCAGTGAGCGATTGCTGGCCTAGATGAATGACTGTCCACGACAGAACCCGGCTTAACGGTCGACTCCCTCACTTTCGACCGGCGTGTTGCAAATGCAATGCGCCGGTTTTTTTATGTCCAAACTCCCCCTTCCGACGCCTTGCTCGTGATGGTATCAATTCAAATTTTTTGACGCTTTTGGTCATCGTTATCCGACTGTTTTCCAACGATCTGACGCGTAGAGTAACGACTGTGCACTCACGCTATTTCGATGCTAACCAAAGGTACTGTTATGAACGTTTCCCGGATGCCCGCATTTTTCCTCGGTCATGGTAGCCCGATGAACGTGCTGGAAGACAATATCTACACGGAGACCTGGCGGAAACTGGGTGAAACGCTGCCCCGTCCGAAGGCGATAGTGGCGGTATCCGCCCATTGGTTTACCCGCGGCACCGCAGTGACGGCGATGGACGCGCCGCGTACGATCCATGATTTCGGCGGTTTTCCACAGGCGCTGTTTGATACCCAGTACCCCGCACCGGGATCTCCGGCGCTTGCCCGGCAGATTCAGCAGCTGTTGGCGCCCGTGCCGGTACATCTCGACGAACGCGATTGGGGGCTGGATCACGGCAGTTGGGGGGTCTTAATCAAGGCGTTCCCGCAGGCGGATATTCCGGTCGTGCAGTTGAGCGTCGATGGTACGCAACCGGCGGAGTATCACTATCAACTGGGCCAGCGTCTGTCCGCGCTGCGCGATCAGGGGGTGATGATGGTCGCCAGCGGCAACGTCGTCCACAACCTGCGGCAGGTGAAGTGGGATGGCGAAGCGGCGCCGTATCCTTGGGCTAGCGCCTTTAACCAGTTCGTCCGAGATAATCTGACTTATCGCGGCGACAGCCATCCGCTGGTGGATTTCATGCAGCACCCGGATGCGGCACTCGCTAATCCGTCCCCGGATCACTTCCTGCCGCTGTTATATGTTTTGGGGTGTCGACAGGATAAAGAGCCGGTGTCGGTACTGATCGACGGTATCGAAATGGGCTCTCTCAGCATGCTTTCGGTGCAGGTTGGTTGATCAGCACTCACGCCGGAGAGCCGCGTTGACGACGGGCTGTTGTGCGCGCTTTCGCCGCGTTAGGCCGCCTTTAAGGGGCCTTATTTCCGTCAATAAAGGCGATCATGTTATCCGCGCCCTCTTTTAACTGCGGTGTGGCGTCCGGGTTGTTTAAGGCTTTTTCCGCCCACTGCCTGGCCTGTTCAAAATCTCTCGGCAACTGCGGGTGTTTGCTCAATATGACCGACATCAGCAGTTGGGCGGGAGCAAAACCGGCTTCAGCCGACTTTTTCAGGTAAATCAGTCCACTTTCCGGATCGTTTTCATTTGGCATTCTGCCAAGGTAAATCTTGGCCAGTCGGAATTGCGCCCGCACGTCGTTGGCGTCCGCTTCCTGCTTCAACCATTTGATACCTTCCGCCCGATATGGCGGCCAGTTACTGCTAAGCAGCTGATCGGTGAGCTGATGTCGGTCTTCTTCGCTGCCGTTCTCCGCCTTGTCCCTCAACGTGTTGAGCCGTTGTTCTTCCTGGGTGATTTCCTGTGCCAAAGAGTGGGGCGTCGTATCTTGCGCGGCGGGTTCGTTTTGTGCGTAAGCCGTCGTATGAAGACCGACCAGGAGTGCCATCACTAGCGTTTTTTTCATGTTCGTCCCTTGTGTTCAAGTCCATCAAAAAATCAAAACAGCCCACATCGAGATGATTCTGGTCATCAATGATTTCTACTGTGGCTGGATGAAATATTTAACCAAACGGAGACGTTTTCAAAGCGCGAATAAAAGGGCGAAAATGATTTTCTTGCTGAGAACAGGACCAATAAGGAAGAAAAGCGGAGGCGCAGACGACGGGATGTGACGCCGTCTGCGGGAGCGTTAATCCAGAATGATGTGCGGATAAAAACGCGATAAGTCCTGTGTAATCAATGCGGTGTCTTCTCGTAAGCCGAGGCCGCAGGCTTTATCGCCGACCAGCCAACTGCCGATCAGCGTATAGCTGTCGCCGAATTTCGGCAGCGGATGGTACTGCTGCACAATTTTTCCCTCTTCGCCGTAAGGGCCGTCGGCAGAGGCGATTCGCTGACCGTTCTGGACGATCTCGATGTTCGCGCCTTCACGTGAAAACAGCGGTTTGACGACGTAATTTTCCATCGGTGGGTGCGCATCTTCCGCGAAGTAGGCGGGTAGCAGGTTCGGGTGATTGGGGAACATCTGCCAGAGCAACGGCAGCAGCGCCTTGTTGGAAATAATGCTTTTCCAACCGGGCTCCAGCCAGCGTACGCCCGCGTCGGCCAGCTTGGTGGAAAATGTTTCCCGCAGCATGAATTCCCACGGATAGAGCTTGAACAGATTGCTAATCACCTGATCCTGAGGATCGGTAAACTGGCCGCGTTCGCCCAGACCGATTTCGTCGATATACAGAAAATCCGACGCGATGCCCGCTTCCTCAGCGCAATCCTGCAGATATTGGACGGTGCCGCGATCTTCCTCGGTGTCCTGACAGCAGGTGAAGTGCAGCAGACCGAAGCCATACTGCTGACGCAGCGCGGTGAAGCGTTCGATCAGCTGTTCCTGAATGCTGTTGTACTGATCGGCATTCTGCGGCAGTTTTCCGGCGTTGATCTGATCTTCCAGCCATCCCCACTGAAAAAACGCGGCTTCGTAGAGCGAGGTGGGCGTGTCGGCGTTGTTTTCCAACAGCTTCGCCGGATTGACGCCGTCGTAGGCCAGATCCAGTCGGGAATACAGCGTGGGCTGCTGGCTTTTCCACGATTCACGCACGAAATCCCAGGTGTGTTTGGGGATACGAAACTGGGTCAGCAGCGCTTCGCTGTTGACGACATTCTCCACCACCTGTAGGCACATTTGATTCAGCTCTTCCGTCGTTGACTCCAGCTCTTCGATCTGCGCCAGCGTGAACTGATAGTAAGCTTCTTCGCACCAGTAAGGTTCGTCATACATCGTGTGGAAATTGAAGCCGAACTCGGCGGCTTTTTCACGCCAGTCAGGGCGTTCCGCTATCGCTATTCTTTTCATTGTGTCAGCGCCTTACCCACCCATTGAACTGTGGCTGCGGTAAGTTGAACCCGAGCGTGAAGAAGNGTTGTCTTTCTCTTTTCTAAGCTGTTGTTGCTGTCTGGCGATGGACTCGCCAAAGCCGCCACGCATTGTCGTGGTGGTGGTCGCCGGTTTCGGCGTCATCGCGGTTTTAGGTACGGTGATCGTGCGGCCGCTTGTTGCGCTGCCATAGCTTTTGCCGCTTGCATCGACGAACTGACCGTTAGCCGGGCTGGCCGCCGAACGTGGACTGAACAGCGGCTGCTGGGCATATCCGCCGCCGCCCATCATGCGACCCATCATATAGCCCGCCATTAACGGCATCCAGAAGCTGCCGCTTTCGTGCGGCTGCGCCGTCATACCGGCCTGGGCCGGTGTGTTTTGGTTCGAAGCGGTGGTTGCGGGTGTCTGCGTACACTGCGCTTCGCCGAATTCAGCGGCGCAATCTTCCTGACTCCGATATTTCGGTGCGGTCTTCTCGGCTTCTTTCAGTGCGTTGTTATAGGTTGTGGTGCACTGGTCTTTCATGGACGGGTTAGCGCGAGTACAGTCGTCCGAGTTTTGATAGAGCGAAACGGTTTCATCCGTCTTTTCGCAGCCGGCCAGCATGAATACGGAACCCATGGCCAGCGTCAGCGGCGCCAAAGGAAAGCGACGCCAACTTTTACGGAAGCGGTCGTAGTTGATGTTGCGTGTTCTTTTCATTGTGTGGTGTCTTCCCGAGGAAAGGGCATCTTGCCCAACATAGCAATAAAGGTTTGTAGAATAGGTGAACAGCTTGGCTTTTAAAAGCCAGGCCCGGGTGGGCGCGAGCATTTTTACGCAGCTATACAATTCGCTCTGAAAGAAAACTTACGTTTTAGAGGAAATTCGCTGTGAAGGGCGTTGTTGTTAAACGATGCGGCGAAGGCAGGCTCTCGCCGCATCATGCTCAGACTTTGTAAAAAGCGATCAGTTACCGGCGGCGAAAACGGTGCGGGTGCTGTCGTCAGCGGTAGGGGCCGGAGTCGTGGAAACCGGTTTGCCTAACGTGGCGTTCAGCGTGCGTAGGTCGTTTTCGTTCAGCGTTCCCAGCGCGTATTTCAAGTTCAGCTCGTTGATCAGATAGTCGTAACGTGCGCCGGATAGCTGCTGCTTCGCGTTATACAGCGTGGTTGTCGCATCCAGAACATCAACGATGGTGCGGGTCCCTACCTGATAGCCGGCTTCCATGGCATCCAAAGAACTCTGCGCGGAAACGACGGCCTGCTTGTAGGCGGCGATGCTGCTGATGGACGCGGCGATGTTGTTGTGAGACGAACGCAGTGTCTGAATCATGCTGCGGTGCGCGCTCTCCAGATTTTCGCTGGCGGCCACGTAGCTATGCTGAGCCTGTTTGACCTGAGAGTTGGTCGCGCCACCGCTGTACAACGGCAGGGAGAAACTTAGGCCGACCTGATTCTGGCCGATATCGCTGTCATTGTAGCTGCCTTCTGTTGCGCGTGACCCGGAATAACGGGAGTTGCTCACGCCGGTGGAGGCGGATAAATCCAACGTCGGCATGTAGCCGGTCTGCGCCGAACGAATCTGCTCGCGGGCCAGATCCTGGCTCAAACGGGAGGACAGCAGGCTCAGGTTGCGGCTTTCCGCCGTTTTCATCAGCGTGTTGATCGGCTCCGGTTTTTTAGGCGCGAAGTTGTCGGTATTCACGCTGGCCAGTTCAGGATAGACATTGCCGGTCACCTGACGCAGCACTTCCAGATAGTTGTCCAGCGCATTGCGGGCGGTGACTTCGCTTGCCAGCACGCTGTCGTACTGCGCACGGGCATTCTGCACATCGGTGATGGCGACCAGACCCACGTTATAGCGCTGAGTGGTTTGATCCAGTTCGCGATAAATAGAGGCTTTCTGGGCGGTGACATACGACAGCGAATCAATCGCTCGCAGGACGTTAAAATAGGCGGTGGCGGAGTTCAACAACAGCGTTTGCTGCGCGGTCTGATAGGTGACGTCTTCGATGCCGGCCTGTTTTTCCTGCAGCGTCAGCGCACGCCATTTGGACATATCAAACAGGGTTTGGGTCAACTGTAGCGAAGCGCTCTTCACGTTGTTGTTCACGTCTTTGCTGTCACGGAAACCGCTGGTATAGGTATAATCCGCACCCAGACCCAGCTGCGGCAACAAAGGAGAACGCGCTTCATTGATTTTCTCAAAGGCGGCGTCACGAGTCGCTGCAGAACTGCGTAAATCGGGGTTTGTCGTTTTAGCCTGTTGATAAATCTGTAACAGATCTTCCGCCTGGCTCATGAAGCTGAAGCCGCTCAGACCCAAGCCGATAAGAAGAGGGAGCAATTTCTTCATTTGCATTCCTTGTTGTGCAGCAAAGTTGCTATGGTAGCGCCATCTGGAGACGATAAGTTGCCGATTCTAGCAGAATCTTACAATACGATGAGGTGGCTGAATGTGCCATCCTACGGCGACATCAGCGCCCTGACGCAGATTATCGACCGCCGCAAAGTGGGAAAAATTTCCCGTTGATGCGTCCGGTTCCGTCAAAAAGCCGTGAGTATAAATTCTCCGTTTCTGACGGTTTCGTCCTGTCTTGACGGTAACGTCGGACGTCAGGTTCGGGTCAATATCGTTTCAATCGCCGGGTACTCCGGCCAACATCCCCAGTAGCAATATACACTGAGATTACGAGACTTATCACAGGAGTACAAAGATGGCGTCTTCAAAAACTCGTCCCTTCACCTTTACCAAAGACGATGTTGAAATTATTGCACGTGAAACGCTATACAAAGGTTTTTTTTCGCTGGACCGCTACCGTTATCGTCACCGTCTATTCAAGGGCGGCATGAGCGGCGAAGTCAGCCGTGAGATTCTTGAGCGCGGCCATGCGGTCGTCTTGTTGCCCTACGATCCGGTACGGGACGAGGTGGTGTTGATTGAACAGATTCGTATTGCCGCCTACGATACCAGTGATTCGCCGTGGCTGTTTGAGCTGGTCGCTGGCATTATTGATCCCGGCGAAAGCCATGAAGACGTTGCTCGGCGTGAAGCGCAAGAAGAGGCGGGGCTGACGGTGGGGCGTTGCCGTGAAGTGCTCAGCTATTTGGCGAGTCCGGGCGGAACGAGCGAGCGCCTGACCATTATGGTGGGAGAAGTGGATACCCGTACCGCACAGGGCGTGCACGGGCTGGCCGAGGAAAACGAAGATATTCGCGTTCAGGTGGTCAGCCGCGAACAGAGTTATCGCTGGGTCGAAGAGGGAGTGATTGATAACGCAGCCTCTGTCATTGCCTTGCAATGGCTGGCGTTGCACCATGAAAAACTGAAAACCGAGTGGGTGGATTGAATTAATGAAACGTTATACTCCCGNCTTTCCTGAAATGATGCGGCTATGCGAAATGAACTTCGCGCAGTTGCGCCGTCTGCTGCCGCGTCAGGATGAGGTGGGTGAAAAAGTGGAGTATCACGTGCAGCAGGCGCGCTATCGTTTAACGATTCTTGAGTCTACCCGCTATACCTCGCTGGTGGAGATCCAACAGATTGCGCCAGCGGTAAGTTACTGGAGCCTGCCGACGCTGGTTGTGCGGCTCTATCATGATGCGATGGTCGCGGAAGTGTGTTCCAGCCAGCAGATCTTTCGCTTTAAGGCACGTTATGATTATCCCAATAAAAAGTTACACCAACGTGACGAAAAGCATCAAATCAATCAGTTCCTTGCTGATTGGCTAAAATACTGTTTAGCGTATGGTTCGATGTCGGTTCCGGTTTATTAGGCAGATTTCACAGACCAAGGACACCATTTGGAAAGCCAGTTGACACTTCCTGTGGCGCGTGGGGCCAGAATCAGGATTTTACAGATCACAGATACCCACCTGTTTGCTGGCAAGCAGGAAACCCTGCTTGGTGTAGATACCTATCACAGTTATCACGCGGTGCTGGAGGCTATCGCCGCACGGCAACACGACTTCGACCTGATCGCCGCCACGGGCGATTTGGCGCAGGATCAATCGCTGGCTGCGTATGAACACTTCGCTGAGGGGATCCGCCGCTTCGACGTGCCCTGCGTCTGGCTGCCCGGCAATCACGACTTCCAACCGGCGATGGTGGATGCGCTGGCGCTGGCCGGCATTGCGCCCTCCAAACATGTGCTGTTGGGAGACCACTGGCAGGTGATCTTGCTGGACAGCCAGGTCTTCGGCGTCCCGCATGGCGAGCTGAGCGACTATCAGCTGGAGTGGCTGGAGAGGATTTTGAGCCATAACTCCAACCGCTATACCCTATTGATGCTGCATCATCACCCTCTGCCTTCGGGCTGCACCTGGCTTGACCAGCACAGCCTGCGCAATGCTCACAGTCTGGACGCCGTGCTGTCCCGCTATCCCAACGTCAACACGGTGCTTTGCGGACATATTCATCAGGAGCTGGATCTGGACTGGCACGGTCGACGCCTGTTGGCGACGCCCTCCACCTGCGTGCAGTTCAGACCACATTGCACCAACTTCACCATAGACAACGTCGCTCCGGGCTGGCGTTATCTGGAACTCTTGCCGGAGGGCGGCGTTGAAACGCAGGTTGTCCGTCTGGAAGGCAATGCCTTTTTGCCTGATATGGATTCGGACGGTTACTGATGCCTACCTTGCTTTACCTTCATGGGTTCAATAGTTCGCCTCACTCGGCGAAGGCAACGGCGCTGGGCCGTTGGCTGGCTGAACATCATCCCGACATCGATATGATCGTTCCCCAATTGCCTGCCTACCCGGCGGAAGCGGCGGAGCTGATGGAGAGTCTGGTCATGGAGCGCGCGGGACGGCCGCTGGGCATTGTGGGCTCCTCGTTGGGCGGTTACTACGCCACTTGGCTGTCCCAGTGCTTCCTGCTTCCTGCGGTGGTGGTGAACCCCGCCGTCAGGCCGTTCGAGCTGTTGATCGATCATTTGGGGCCTCAGCACAATCCCTACACCGATGAACAATATGTGCTAGAGTCTCGGCACGTTTACGATCTTAAAACCATGCAGGTCGAACCGTTGGAATCCCCGGATCTGCTTTGGTGCCTGCTGCAAACCGGTGATGAACTCCTGGACTATCGGCAGGCCGTGGCCTATTACACCGCCTGTCGCCAGACGGTGGAGTCCGGCGGCAATCACGCGTTTATGGGATTTGAGCACTTTTTTGCGCCTATCGTTGATTTTCTGGGGCTGAACAGGCGCTGACTGCCATGACGTTAATGGCGGGGAACGGGCCGGAGCCACAGCGCAGGGGGCCCGTCATCCGAGTGCCGGTTGCACGACGTCATATCATTTCAAACAACGACTTAACTCATTCAAACCATGACACAATCAAGTTATAACGCTGACGCCATTGAAGTCCTCAGCGGACTGGAGCCGGTGCGCCGTCGTCCAGGTATGTACACGGATACCTCCCGCCCGAACCACTTGGGACAAGAAGTGATCGATAACAGCGTCGATGAAGCGCTGGCCGGTCATGCACGTCGCATCGAGGTGATTTTGCACGCCGACCAATCGCTGGAAGTCATTGACGACGGTCGAGGCATGCCGGTCGATATTCACCCGGAAGAAGGGGTGCCCGCGGTCGAGCTGATCCTGTGCCGTCTGCATGCAGGCGGTAAATTCTCCAACAAAAGCTATCAGTTCTCCGGCGGTTTGCACGGCGTGGGGATCTCGGTGGTCAACGCCTTGTCCACGCGTGTCGAAGTGACCGTCCGTCGCGGCGGCCAAGTTTACGATATGGCGTTTGAGAACGGCGACAAAGTCCAGGATTTGACGGTAACCGGCACCTGCGGTCGCCGCAACACCGGTACGCGCGTTCATTTCTGGCCCGACGGCAGTTTCTTCGACAGCCCGCGCTTCTCCGTTTCCCGGCTGACGCATCTGCTGAAAGCCAAAGCGGTGCTGTGCCCGGGCGTGGAGATCATCTTCAAAGACGGCGTCAACAATACCGAGCAACGCTGGTGCTATCAGGATGGTCTTAACGACTATCTTAGCGAAGCGGTCAACGGCCTGCCGACGCTGCCGGAGAAACCGTTTACCGGCGCGATCACGGGCGACAGCGAGGCGGTCGAGTGGGCGTTGCTGTGGCTGCCGGAAGGCGGAGAGTTGCTCACGGAAAGCTACGTTAACCTGATCCCGACGCTGCAAGGCGGTACGCACGTCAACGGCCTGCGTCAGGGACTGCTGGACGCGATGCGGGAATTTTGCGAATTCCGCAATATTTTGCCGCGCGGCGTCAAGCTGAGCGCGGACGACATCTGGGAGCGCTGCGCTTATGTCCTGTCCGTGAAAATGCAGGACCCGCAGTTTGCCGGTCAGACCAAAGAGCGTCTGTCGTCACGTCAGTGCGCGGGCTTCGTGTCCGGCGTCGTCAAAGACGCTTTCAGCCTGTGGCTGAACCAGAACGTACAGGCGGCGGAGCAGTTGGCGGAAATGGCGATCTCCAGCGCTCAGCGGCGTCTGCGCGCCGCGAAGAAAGTGGTGCGTAAAAAGCTGACCAGCGGACCGGCGCTGCCGGGCAAACTGGCGGACTGCACGGCGCAGGATCTGAATAAAACCGAACTGTTTCTGGTGGAAGGGGATTCCGCGGGCGGCTCTGCTAAACAGGCGCGTGACCGTGAGTATCAGGCGATCATGCCGCTAAAAGGCAAGATCCTGAATACCTGGGAAGTCTCCTCCGACGAGGTGCTGGCGTCGCAGGAAGTTCACGACATCTCCGTGGCGATCGGCATCGATCCGGACAGCGAGGACCTGAGCCAGCTGCGCTATGGCAAGATCTGCATTCTGGCGGATGCCGACTCGGATGGTCTGCATATCGCTACGCTGTTGTGCGCGCTGTTTGTCCGACACTTCCGTTCGCTGGTCGCAGGCGGTCATGTCTATGTGGCGATGCCGCCGCTGTACCGCATCGACCTCGGAAAAGAGGTGCACTACGCGCTGGATGAAGAGGAAAAAAATAGCATTCTGGAGCGCCTCAAACGCAAAAAAGGCAAGCCTAACGTTCAGCGTTTCAAAGGTCTGGGCGAAATGAACCCGCTCCAGCTGCGTGAAACGACCCTTGACCCGAACACGCGCCGTCTGGTGCAGTTGACCATCGGCGAAGAAGATGTCGAAAAGACGATGGCGACGATGGACATGCTGTTGGCGAAGAAGCGCTCGGAAGATCGCCGCAACTGGTTGCAGGAGAAAGGCGATGAAGTGGAAATTGAGGTCTGACTGCTAACGCAGTGGCATGCCGATGAAAGTCACGCTGGAAGAAATGCAGGCGTTTGTCGTGGTGGCGGACAGCGGTTCTTTTACCGCCGCCGCCGACCAACTGGGGCAAACCACCTCCGGTATCAGCCGTGCGTTAAGCCGGCTGGAGAACAAACTCGGCGTCTCGCTGCTGCACCGCACGACGCGTCGGCTGGTCTTGTCCGAAGAGGGTCAGCTGTTTTTAGTGCATGCCCGCGGCGTCATTCAGGCGGTCGAGCACGCGGAAGAGCAGCTGGCGCTGTCGCGGGAGCAGCCCTGCGGGCGTCTGCGGATTAATGCCGCGACAACCTTTATGCAGCACGTCATCGTTCCTCTCATCCCCGAATTTCGCCGCCGTTATCCGCACATTGTCCTGGAGTTGAATACGGATGATGTCTTTATCGATCTGCTCGAACAACATACCGATATCGCCATCCGCATCGGCGTGCTGCGGGATTCCACGATCCATGCCCGACGGCTCGGCGCCAGTCAGGTGAGAGTCCTGGCCAGCCCGGACTATTTACGGCGACATGGCGCGCCGCATTCAGTGGAGGCGCTGACTGAGCACACGCTGCTGGGGTTCACTCAGTCAGACAGCTTGAATCAGTGGCCGCTGCGGCACGCTGGTGGAGAGTTCTTTACGATCACGCCGACCATTTCGGCCTCTAACGGCGAAATGCTGCGCCAGCTGGCGCTGCGGGGAGAGGGAATAACCCGGCTGTCGGACTTTATGACCTGTGAGGATGTGGCGGCGGGTCGATTGGTGCAAATTCTGCCGGAGCACACCGTTGATATGCGCCTGCCGGTGAATGCGGTGTATTACCGAACGCATCAGTTGGCAGGGAGAATCGCCTGTTTTCTTGATTTTTTGAGCGAAGAGATGGCGCAGCACCCGCTATAACCTGGACACAGGAGCGGAGGCTGCGCCGATGAGGATTAGTCGAAGATTTTGCCAAGGTGCTCGCGGTAACGGGCGATATCGCCGTCGATGTCGGGCTGCTTGATCACGTCGTTGCAGATGAACGTCGGGAGGGCGGCCAGTCCGATGAACTCGTTGGCTTTATGGAACGGCAGGTAGACGCCGTCCACACCGACGCCGTGGAAGAACTGATCTTTGTCGGTGAACGCCTCCAACGGTGCGTTCCAGGTCAGAGACAGCATGTAGGTTTTGCCTTGCAGCAAACCGCCTGAGCCGTACTTTTTGCTGTCGTCGGAACGGGTACGACCGTCGCTGGCATACAGCGAGCCGTGGCCTTCGGTAAAGACTTCATCAATGTATTTTTTCAGCGTCCACGGCGCGCCCATCCACCATCCGGGCATTTGATAGATGATGGTGTCGGCCCACAGGTAATTCTGTACTTCCTGCTGGATATCGTAACCATCGTCTACCTTAATAACGCGGACATCATAGCCTTTTTCGCGCAGGAAACTGGCCGCTACGTCTGACATCGTGTCGTTCAGCTGTCCTTTGGAATGGGCAAAAGCCTTGCCCGCATTGATTAGCAAAATGTTATGCATAGCCGAGATCTCACCTTCGATGAGTCATTAATGAATAAAGAGATAGTGTACTCAGCGGCGTGGGGGAGAAAAATGTGTGGCGGAGCACAACACTCTTGACTGTTAAGCAACAATTACAGGTGAACGCCGGGGGCGACGGGCGTATCGGGCACTGTGACAGTCAGCCACAAGTTGCGGTACTATCGCGGGCAGCTTCTATCACACTGACGGGGTTGATCTGTTTGAAACAGCCAACGCCACGGTTTAAGGATAATCAATGAGTGAATTGACTCATGACGGCGCAGAACGCCTTGCGCTGCACACGTTTACAGAGAACGCCTATCTCAACTACTCCATGTACGTCATCATGGATAGGGCGCTGCCGTTTATCGGCGACGGCCTGAAGCCGGTGCAGCGCCGCATCGTTTATGCGATGTCGGAGCTGGGACTGAACGCCAGCGCCAAATTCAAGAAATCCGCGCGTACCGTCGGCGACGTGCTGGGTAAATATCATCCGCACGGCGACAGCGCATGTTATGAAGCGATGGNGCTGATGGCCCAGCCGTTCTCCTATCGCTATCCGCTGGTCGACGGCCAGGGAAACTGGGGGGCGCCGGATGATCCGAAGTCCTTCGCCGCGATGCGTTACACCGAATCCCGACTGTCCAAATATGCTGAAGTGCTGTTGGGCGAGCTGGGTCAGGGTACGGTGGACTACACGCCGAACTTCGACGGCACGATGCAGGAGCCGAAAATGCTGCCGGCTCGGCTGCCGAACGTGCTGCTGAACGGCACCACCGGCATTGCTGTCGGGATGGCGACGGACATTCCGCCGCACAACGTGCGTGAGGTCGCCGCCGCGGCGGTCGCGCTGATCGATAATCCGGACACGACGCTGGATGAACTGCTGGAGCGGGTGCAGGGACCGGACTTCCCGACCGAAGCGGAAATCATCACGCCGCGCGAAGAGCTGCGCAAGATGTACCGGACAGGCCGCGGCTCCGTCCGCATGCGTGCCGTATGGAAGAAAGAAGATGGCTCGGCCGTGATCACCGCGCTGCCCCATCAGGTGTCCGGCGCCAAGGTGCTGGAGCAGATCGCCAGTCAGATGCGAGCCAAGAAGCTGCCGATGCTGGAAGACCTACGGGATGAGTCGGACCACGAAAACCCCACGCGTCTGGTGCTGGTTCCCCGCTCGAACCGCATCGATCTGGAGATGGTGATGAACCACCTGTTCGTCACCACCGATCTGGAAAAAAGCTACCGCATCAACATGAACATGATCGGTCTGGATGCTCGACCCAGCGTCAAAGGGTTGCGCGAGATCCTGACGGAATGGCTTGTCTTCCGACGCGCAACCGTCCGCCGTCGACTCAATTACCGTCTGGAGAAGGTGCTTAAACGCCTGCATATTCTGGAAGGTCTGCTGGTCGCGTTCCTGAATATCGACGACGTGATCCACATCATCCGTACCGAGGACGAACCTAAGCCGGTACTGATGAAGCAGTTCAGCCTGAGCGAAACGCAGGCGGAAGCGATTCTTGAACTGAAACTCCGTCATCTTGCCAAACTGGAAGAAATGAAAATCCGCGGCGAGCAGGATGATTTGGCGAAAGAGCGCGATCAGCTGCAGGCCCTGCTGGCCTCCGAGCGCAAACTCAACACGCTGCTGAAAAAAGAGATCGAGGCCGACGCCAAGGCGTACGGCGACGAGCGCCGTTCGCCGCTGCGCGAGCGTGGCGAAGCGAAGGCGATGAATGAGCACGACCTGCTGCCGTCCGAGCCGGTGACGATTGTCCTGTCTGAGATGGGCTGGGTGCGCAGTGCCAAAGGTCATGATATCGATCCTGCCGGGCTGAGCTATCGCGCTGGCGATACGTTCCGGGCGGCTGCGCGCGGGAAGAGCAACCAGCCCGTGGTCTTCATCGACACCACTGGCCGCAGCTATGCGCTCGACCCGCTGACATTGCCATCGGCCAGAGGGCAGGGCGAGCCGCTGACCGGCAAGCTGACGCCGCCGCCGGGCGCGACGGTGGATCAGGTGCTGATGGCGGCGGACGACCAGCGCTTGCTGCTCTCTTCCGACGCCGGCTACGGCTTTATTTGCACCTTCAGCGATCTGGTGGCGCGCAACCGCGTTGGGAAAAGCGTGCTGACGCTGCCGAACAACGCGAAGGTCATGCCGCCGCTGAGCGTCCATAGCGACGACGACTTGTTGCTGACGATCACCGCCGCCGGGCGAATGCTGCTCTTCCCTGTGACGGACCTGCCGCAGTTATCGAAAGGAAAGGGCAACAAAATCGTCTCCATCCCTGCCGCTCAGGCGGCCAGCGGCGAAGACAAGATCGGCTGGCTGTTTATCATCACGTCGAAGTCCTCCGTGACGCTGTATGTCGGTAAACGCAAGCTGACCCTGCGGCCGGAAGATTTGCAGAAATTCCGTGCGGAACGCGGCCGTAAAGGCACGCTGTTGCCGCGCGGCCTGCAACGGGTGGATCGGGTAGAAGTGGTATCTCCGCCGGCCCCCGAGGATAAGAGCGGCGACGCGTAACGCGCGGGCGTTATCAGTGCCGCGGCAATCGCGGCTGAGATAACTGACGCCCTATTTTTCGGTGTGTTTCACCGGGGGATAAGGCGTTTTTAGGTTGTGCTTCTGACCACGGCGTTCATGCTGAATATTGGATACATTCGGAAGCAAGGTTCGCCGTGTGTTTTGGAAGGAAGCCGCTATACTACGGCGGCAGTTGGCTAATGAGGTTGTTATGGTATTTCTTTTTCGCTTGGTGGTCGTGATAGTGTCCGCGATCCTGATTTGTCTGTTTGGCTTTATCTACTGTTTATTCAGCCCGAAAAATCCGCAACACGTATCGACGTTTGGTCGTATGTTCGGGCGGCTTTCGTGGTTATTTGGCCTGAAGGTCGAAATTCGCGTTCCTGACGATGTCTCTCGCTACGGCGACTGTATCTACATCGCCAATCATCAGAACAACTATGACATGATCACGGCGGCCAACGTCGTACAGCCACGCACTATTACGGTCGGAAAAAAGAGCCTGGCCTGGATCCCGTTTTTCGGCCCGTTGTACTGGATTACCGGCAACCTGCTGATTGACCGTGACAACCGTACGCGCGCGCATGGCACCATTGCGCAGATGGTGCAGCACATCAAAGAACAGCACATTTCCGTGTGGATGTTTCCGGAAGGTACCCGCAGTCGCGGGCGCGGCCTGATGCCGTTCAAAACCGGCGCTTTCCATGCGGCCATCGGCGCGGGCGTCCCCGTGGTGCCGATTTGCATTTCCAACACCCATAACAAAGTGAAGCTCAATCGCTGGAATAACGGTCTGGTCATCGTCGAAATGCTGCCTCCGGTGGATTGCAGCGCCTACGGTAAGGATCAGGTCCGGGAACTGGCGGCACATTGTCATGATGTGATGGCGGAAAAAATTCAGCAGCTCGATGCGGAAGTCGCCGCTCGGGAAGCCGCTAAAAAACGGTAGCCGTTAGTCCAGCCGCACGGTCCGGTGGCGGCGTTTCAGCAAGTCTGTACTTCCTTCGGGAAGTGATAGGTAGCATGCGGTTTTACAGGTTTTCGGAGTGATTATGTCATTAAGCCGGCGTCAGTTTCTTCGGGCATCTGGTGTGGCCCTGTGTTCCAGCGCCATACCGTTGACGGCCAAGGCCGATGTTTCTACCAACATGTTACCTATTCCCCCTCTTATCGAGTCTCGCCGCGGGCAGCCGGTCTTTCTGACTTTGCAGCGCGCGCACTGGGCTTTTTCCGGCAATCGCAAAGTCCCGGTCTGGGGAATCAATGGCCGCTATCTTGGCCCCACCGTCCGGGTTTACAGCGATGATGACGTCAAGCTGATCTACAGCAACCGCTTAGCTGAGCCGGTGTCGATGACCGTCAGCGGTCTGCAGGTGCCGGGCTCGCTGATGGGGGGCGCTGGCCGCATCATCCCGGCCGGTATGGATTGGTCGCCGGTGCTGCCGATCCGGCAGCCCGCCGCTACCTGCTGGTATCACGCCAATACGCCGAACCGCATGGCGCCGCATGTCTACAACGGTCTTGCGGGCCTGTGGCTGGTGGAAGATCGCATCAGCCAGTCGTTGCCGATCCCCAACCATTACGGCGTCGACGACTTCCCGCTGATGATTCAGGACAAACGGCTCGACGGCTTTGGCACGCCACAGTACGACCCGCCGAGCCGCGGCGGTTTCGTCGGCGATATCCTGTTGGTCAATGGCATGCAGACGCCGTTTGTCGAGGTGTCGCGCGGTTGGGTGAGGCTGCGGTTGCTTAACGCCTCCAACGCGCGCCGCTACGTGTTACAGATGAGCGATAATCGGCCGATGTACCTGATCGCCAGCGATCAGGGCTTCCTGCCCGCGCCGCTGGCGCTGAATCAGCTGCCGATCGCGCCGGGCGAGCGTCGTGAAATCCTGATCGATATGTCGAAAGGTGATGAGGTGACACTGAACGCCGGCGAGTCAGCTGGCATTATGGACCGTCTCCGCGGCCTGTTTGAGCCGTCCTCGATACTGGTGTCCGGCCAGGTTCTGACCTTGAAGCCGACCGGCATGCTGCCGCTGGTGACCGACACGCTGCCTATGCGGTTGATGGCGGACAACATTGTGGATAGCACCATCAGCCGCACCCGGGAATTCCGACTGGGCGATACCCTGCCGGGCATCAACGGTGCTATGTGGGATATGAACCGGACGGATGTGCAGACGCAGGTCGGACGCTGTGAGCGCTGGCTCGTGCATGCGGACACGCCGCAGCCCTTCCATATTCAGGGCGCTTCTTTCCTGGTGCGCAGCGTTAACGGCGGCAGAATTCCGCCGGAGGATAATGGCTGGAAAGATACGGTATGGGTGGAGAACGACGTGGAACTGCTGGTGTACTTCAATCAGCCCTCGGTCGACCGCTTCCCGTTCCTGTATTACAGCCATACGCTCGAGATGGCCGACAAAGGGTCGGCCGGACAACTGGNGGTGCAGGCGAACGCCTAAACGCGTTCGCCCGATGGGGTTAGCGATGCGGCTCTGCGGCAGGGGCTGAGGCGAAACGCTGCTGCAACTCCTGCCAGTCCGGCGCGCCATTCGCGCCGGGCCGTGATACCACGCAAGCGGCGACGCGATTCGCCAAATCCACCGCGTCGGCCAGCGGCCAGTGTGCCGACAGAGCGGCCAGCAGCCCGCCGCTGTGCGCATCACCGGCGCCAATGGTATCGACGACGTCCACCGGATAGATCGGCGCGTGGCGAGGGGGCTCGCCCGGTGCGCACAGCCAGGCGCCGTCTTTGTCCAGGCGGCAAATCAGCGTCAGATGATGGCGGGCGGCGTACTCTGCGGACAGGGCGATAGGATCGCCGTCGCCGCACAGGAAGTGTGTTTCGTCCCGGTTGAGCGTCAGCAACACGTTGGTGTCGTCCAGCGCCTTGATGAAGGCGGTCGGCACATCCGCAATACGCGGTCCGAGATCCACCAGTTTAGGCTGAGGCTGCGCCAGCAGCCAGTCGCGCAGCAGCGCGCCATGCTCACCGCTCAGCTCGTAGCCGCTGGCATAGATCAGCGCGTCTTCCGGAATGACCAACTGCGCCAGCTTCTCCTTCGACCACTGCGACTCGCAGCCTGACACCGATATGAACGTGCGTTCGCCGTTCTCTTCGGCCAGCGCGAGGCACCAGCCATTATCCTGATCATCGCTGCGGAGCTGCACGTCCAACCCCAGCGCGGCCATCTCCGCCGCGACGCGTTGACTCCACGGTCCGTTGCCTACAGTCATTCCGTTGATGACCGGCACATGAAGTCGACGGAGGGCGCGGGCGACGTTAAATGCGCAGCCGCCGATCTGGTAGCCCAGATCTTTCGCTTCAATATCTTCTCCGCTCTTCGGCAGCCGCTTAACGGTCATGACGTTATCGCCGACAGCGGCGCCGATCACCACCACTGGCGTGGTGGCCTGAAAGTCCTTCTTCATGATTTCTCCTTGGGTTTACACAGCAAATACAGACCGTACGTCGCCAGGCTAATGCCAAAAGAGAGGAAAATGCCCAGGCTGGAATTGGCGAAGATCCCGACGGCCAGCGGACCGTCGATGAACCCGGTTTTGGTGACCAGCAGGCCGCAGACCGATCCTAATAGCCAGCAGCCCAGCGGGACCCAGCGGACGCCGCGGTTTTCTCCGTTCAGGCCGAAGAGCGACGCAGCGGAATAGCCGCGATGCTGTCGCAGGCTCAGATAGTCGAGGATGAACATCGCCGCCCATGAGCCGAGGAACACGCCGCAAAAGATCAGGAATGAAATGAATGGCGTGAGAAAATCGCCGGAAACGAACAGGACGTAAATCGCCACGCCCAGCATCAGAATGGCGTCGATGGTCACCGCTACCGACTGGCGGACTTTAATGCCGATGGTCAGCAGGTTGAGGCTGGCGGAGTAGAGGCTCAGTACCGCAATGGTGACGACGCCTGCGGTGGCGGTTAACAGATAGGGGACGGACATCCACGGCGGAAGCACGGTGCCGATCAGCGCGATGGGGTTGGCGGAACTGGCGAGATCGGTCAGCTGAGAAGAGAGCAGTATGCCCGCCAGCATCAGCAGAACCAACGGCAGGCAGGCGCCGCCGACCACGGAGGCGAAGATGCTTCGGCGCGGCGTGGCAGGGTGGAGATAGCGGCTATAGTCCGCACCCGCGATGGTCCAGCCGACCCCGGTGCCTGCGGCAATCACGGAAAGCGCTGGCAGGAAACCGGTCAGCCAACTGCCGGACGGCATCGCCAGCACCTGCTGCCACGGCGTATTGAACAGAATGTAAATGACGACAATCAGCGTCATGGTGCCGAAAATCTTGCTGAACCAGTTTTGCATCGCGAACAGCACATTTTGACCGAGCAGGCTGACGATGATGGTCAGGCCGGCGAACAGCACCAGACAGATAGCGGTCAGCGTATGGCTGGCGCTGAAGCCCACTGCCGTAAATAGCGCGGCCAGCGTCATGGTGCCGGTAATCACGTTAACGGCTTCCCACCCGATGAGGCAGAACCAGCTGAACGCGGTGGGGGCGATATTGCCGCGCAACCCGAAAATGACGCGAGAGAGCGTCAAGGTCGAGGTCCGGCCCGTTTGTCCGGCGAAGGAGGTGTAGCCAACAAGAGAGAAGCTGGCGACGCCGATGACGGCGGCCAGAACGGACTGAATGAAGGAGAGTCCGAAGGAGACGATGATGGCGCCGTAAACGATGCCGAGAATGCCGATATTCGCGGCGCACCAGATCCAGAAAAGCTGTAGCGGGGTGCCCGTTCGTTCAGCCTCGGGCACCAGATCAATACCTGTTTCTTCTACCTTCCAACCTTTGGATTCAGGTTGTGTATCACCTCGTTGCGTTCCATCCATTCCAATGTGCTCCTCTTTATTCTGAATGCATAAAGTTTTGCAGCATGAGGAGTTAAGTCAATCTCATTGGCCTGATTGATGATGGAGACCCATGCTGCAGGAAAGGCGTTGATGCCATGAAGCGCACCGCAAATCGCGGTGGCCATCGCGCCAATTGTATCCGTATCGCCGCCAAGATTGGCAGCTAATATCGCACAGCGTTGAGGTTGAGTGACAGCGAGGTCGACAAGCGCCAGCGCCATTGGCACGGATTCCAGCGTATCCATGCCTGCGCCCAGCGTATCGTACAGTTCTGAGAGCGCCAGAGCGTCAGGCACATTACGCAGCGTAGCGGCCTGGGTGAAAGCCTGTTCGATGCGGCGGCTCAGTTTNGGACTGAAGGTGGTGATGCGCTGAAGTTGGACTTCCTCCGCCAAGCGAGGCAGTTCGTTTTTGATCGTCTTCCATTCCGCGCCGTCGATGGCGCGGCTGATGGCCCAGGCAATGACTACTGCGCCCGCAACGGCGATATCGGATTGATGCGTCGGGCTACAGGAGAGCCGTACCGCGTGGATAAATGCGGCCTTATCGGCGGTGGACATCAGGCAGCCCATTGGTGCTACGCGCATGGCGGCGCCATTAGTCACGCCGTTGGCGCTGATTTCATGGACGGGGATGCCGGAACGAATGGCGTTCAACGCGGCTTTGGAGCTGGGTCCAAGAACGTTTTTTTCAAATGCGTTGATGCGTGTCGCCCAGGCCAGAATGTGTCTGGCTATGCGTTCAGGATCGACGGCGCCTTTGGCTTCGATCACCGCGTTAATTAGCGCGATGGCCTGCTGGGTGTCGTCGGTGAATTCTCCTGCGATGAGACCGCAGGCGGCGATATTGGTGTCTGGTCCCGGCAGAAAACGATCGATCCAGCCAAAGTGCTGACGAACCCGTTCCTGCGGCCAAAGTTCTGATGGCATCCCCATCGCGTCACCCGCCGCTTGCCCATAAAGACAACCGAGGATGGCGTCGTGGGGATGTTTTATTACGGTCATGAAGACCCCTGGTGTTGGCTTAGTTTCCTAATACCGTGGCTAATGTATAAAAAGCGCGCGTTAATTGCAAGTCCAATTTAAAGCCTTTATGATGCCAATATAAATCCTAAGTACGTTACCCTGCATATTATAAGTATCCAGGCGGTGGGGAATTGATAAAAATTGCCTCATTAAAGACCCTAACCACAAGGCAGCTATGGAAGAATTTTTTATTCAGTTACGGTCCTTGTTGGACAAGCCGTCATCTGCTCCGCGCTACATGCAACTGGCGAAAGCGCTCGAACTTACTATTCAGCAACGGCGTGACCTGAGCGGTCATTTTTTACCGCCGGAGCGTCAGCTTGTGCAACTGCTGGGGCTGTCCCGCGTCACCGTTTCTCGTTCTCTTGCGCTGCTTGAGCAGAAAGGGTTGATTCTCCGCCAGCAGGGCGTTGGCACGCGCATCGCCCTTCAGCTCGACTATGCATTGACCAGCGATGAACCGGGTTTTTCCGCGTTGGTTCAACAGCGGGGCGGCGTAGCCAGCAACACCTGGTTGGAACGCATTACCGACGTTGCCATGACCCCGGCGCTGTCATTGACGATGCATCTTCCGGAAAGCGTGGTGTTGACCAAACTTCGTCGCGTAAGACTGCTGAACGATGAGCCAGCGTCGCTTGAGACGGTATGGATCCCACAGCGCTGGTTACCGAAACCGGAAGAGATTGAACATTCGCTGTATGGCTATTGGCGCGAGCGAAACATATTTCCAGAAAAACGGCGTTATCGTGTCCGTGCGGTTAGCGCAACGCGGGAAATTTCGAAACTGCTGAAGGTGCCGAATGGGATGCCGCTGCTGTTCAGCCGTCAGCACACCTTCGACGCTAAGGGTGAGTTATTGGAGTACTGCGAAATTTATTGCCGTAGCGATATCTACGAATTTGACGTATCTGACTAAATAACCGTCCCTGCGATAAGTGCAGCACCGGTCAGGCCGGCGCTGCGACGGCATGCTATTACGCTTCTGCGGGGGGCTGATCCGGATCGGGACCAAGGCGCTTGCCGCTGTCCAGCGCGGTGATCTGGCTTAATTCCTCTTTTTCGAGTTTGAAATTAAACACATCAAAGTTCTCGCGGATGCGCGTTGGCGTAACGGATTTCGGGATCACGACTAACCCGTTATCAAGATGCCAGCGGATAACGATCTGCGCCGGCGTCTTACCATACTTTTTCGCCAAATCGCGGATGATGGGCGTGTCAAATACGCCTTTCCCGCCCTGCGCCAGCGGGCTCCAGGACTCCGTCTGGATGTGATGCGTGGTATTCCAGGCATGTAGCGAGCGCTGTTGCAGCAGTGGGTGCAGTTCGATCTGGTTAATGACCGGCATCACGCCGGTCGCTTCCTTGAGACGCTGCAGATGGTGCGGATGAAAGTTGCTGACGCCGATGCTTTTGGTCAGCCCTTGTTCCTGCAGTCGAATCAAACCCCGCCATGCCTCGATGTAGGTATCGTCTGGGCTGCCTTTGGGCGGCCACGGCCAGTGGATCAGGTAGAGGTCGACATAGTCCAGTTTCAGCTTGCGAAGGCTCTCCGTCAGCGCCTGTACCGGACGCCCTTGATCGCTGTTCCAGAGTTTTGTAGTGATATAGAGCTCATTACGCGGCAGCCCGGCGGACTGTAACGCTTCGCCCACGGCGGCCTCGTTTTCATAGATGGCCGCGGTATCGATGGCCTTGTACCCCGTTTTCAGCGCTTCATTCACCGCCACAATCGTGTCTTCATGGCTGGCTTGCCATACGCCCAGTCCCAACTGCGGGATGGTTTTGCCGTCACTCAGTTTAATGATGGGTTGTGTCGTCATAGCATTCTCCTTGTTCCGGCCCGACCACGGAGCGCGGTCGATGCCGACTGCAGGTCCGCTTTTCGGCTTGCCGTAAAGCGAATAACGGCGGTTTACGCGATGCGAAAAACCGCCGGAGTGCGTATTACCGCTGGGGGGATGTTTTCCCGATTCGCAGCGCTAAACAGCAGTGTAGCTGAAAGCTGAAGGGGTGCTCTTTACCTTAGCGAGCGGCCTCGTAGACGCGTTGGCTGTCGGCCAGCGTGATGTCCTTGTGTTCGCCCAGCGCCGTCATACCGTGTTCCTCAAGTTTTTCCACCAGCGCCGGGATGCTGCTGCCGTCCAACTGATAGTCCGACATCCGCGTGGGGACGCCCATACGTTCGAAGAACCCGCGAGTGGCTTCAATCGCGCCGTCAATGCGGCTATCTTCGCTGCCATCACGAAGGTTCCACACCCGCTCAGCGTACTGTAGCAGTTTCTCCCGTTTCTGCGCTTTACGGTCACGCAGCATGGCAGGTAGAACGACCGCCAATGTCTGCGCATGGTCCAAACCGTGCATGGCGGTGAGCTCATGTCCCAGCATATGAGTGGACCAGTCTTGCGGGACACCGGCGCCGATCAAACCGTTCAAAGCCAGCGTGGCGCTCCACATCACGTTGGCGCGCACGGCATAATTATCCGGTTCTTCCAGCGCGCGCGGACCTTCCTCGACCAGCGTCAGCAGCAGCCCTTCGGCGAAGCGATCCTGAACCTTCGCGTCGACCGGGTAAGTCAGGTACTGCTCCAGCGTATGTACAAAGGCATCAACGACGCCATTGGCAATCTGGCGTTCAGGCAAAGTATAGGTGACGACCGGATCCAGCACGGCAAACTGCGGACGCACCAACGTTGAGTGAAACGCTTGTTTGTCGCCGCTGGCTTTCCGCGTGATCACCGCGCCGCTGTTGGACTCGGAACCGGTAGCCGGGAGCGTGAGCACCACGCCGATAGGCAGCGCCTGAGTGATGTCCTGTCCGCCGGTTTGCAGGATATGCCACGGATCGTCAGACGCCGTGTAGTTTGCTGCCGCCGCAATGAATTTGGTGCCGTCCGCCACCGAACCGCCGCCGACGGCAAGCAGGAAATCGATATGCTCCCGATGCACGACCTCCACGGCTTTCATCAGCGTTTCATACGTCGGATTGGGTTCAACGCCGGAAAACTCCGTGATGCTGCGGCCCGCCAGTGCGGCGTGGACCTGGTCGAGCACGCCGTTGCGTTTGATGCTGCCGCCGCCGTAGACGATCAGAATACGCGCGTCTTCAGGGATTTCAGCGGCGATGCCGGCGATCTGTCCTTCTCCGAACAGAATCTTTGTAGGGGTATGCAGGGTAAAATTATTCATAGATTACTTATCCAGTTTGAAGCCTTGCTGAAGCAGGGCGGGTAGGACTTCGGGGAAGTAGATGTGCTGGTAATAGTCCGCGGTGTTGGATCCCCAGGCGGCGCCGTCGGTGCGGCCGATTTTTTCCCAGTGTTTCGTCAGCGTTTCATCATATTGCTTGATAGCGTCGTTCAGCGAGTCGTCCTGATACACTTCTTCATGACGGAAGGTGCTGATGGGCAGACGGGGCTTCTGATGCGCCGGCTGGTCGACGTAGCCCAGCACCAGACCCGCGACAGGGAACGTGTGTTCCGGCAGTTCAAGGAGTTCGATCATTGCCTGCGGATCGCGGCGGACGGCGCCGATGGGGACGATGCCCAGTCCAAAGGAATGTGCCGCGGCGATCAGGCTGCCCAAGGCAATGCCTACATCGGTACTGCCGGAGACGATGCTCTCCACGCTTTCGTGCGCGTGCTGTTCAAAGCCCGCCAGGGCGATGGCGCGTTCGCTTTTATGCATGTCCAGCACCAGCGTCAGGAAGACCGGGGCCTGCGCAATCCAAGTTTGTCCGCCGGCCAGTTCGGCGATGCGGGCGCGTCGCGCCGGATCGCGAGTGACGACAACGGAAACCTGCTGTGAATTAACGGAAGTCGGGGCGCGGTAGGCGGTTTCGATGATCGTGGAAAGGACGTCTTCAGGAATCGCTTTGTCCAGATAGCTGCGTTCGCTGCGATGGCTCGTCAATAACTTGATTGTCTCGTTCATTCTTTCCATCCCTTCGTTGTTTTGATTTTCTTTAGTCCATCGGAAGTGCCCGACGGCATGGTCTGATATTCATTCTCGGGATCTGTCGGCGAGGGTACAATGCTCATTTCTGTTTCGTTATTGCCTATTTCTGCAAAGAAGTGCAGGAATTGATGCTTGACGACCCTATTTATGTCATTTTATTGCCATATTCTGCAAAGGATGAAGATATGCATAGCGAAACACATCGCCAGCGGCTGGCAAACATGGCCAGGCAATACGTAGGGCAGGGCTGTGTCACCGTCACGCCGATCCCGCAGGTCAGGGTCATCTATGCCGAAGAGCACTGTGTGCGTCGGCCGGTGATGTATGACCCCAGTATCGTCATTATGTTTCAGGGCCACAAAGTGGGGTTCATGGGCGAAAAGACCTTCCGCTATGATCCGGACAACTATTTGCTGATGACGGTGCCGTTGCCGTTTGAGTGCGAAACCTTCGCGACGCCGGAGCAACCGCTGATCGGCCTTTCGATAAGAATGGACAGCGGAATGTTGCAGGATCTGCTGATGGATATTGGCGACGATGAGTGTCCGGAACGTCCGCGCGCCGACACCACCGGGGTATGCAGCGTACCGCTTTGCGACAAGATGTTGTGTGCGGCGGAGCGGTTGCTGGAGGCGATGGCGACGCCGAGAGACGCCAGAGTGCTAGGCCCGGGGATCGTGCGCGAGATCATCTATCACGTGCTCTGCGGCGTCGGCGGGGCGGCGCTGCAAGCGGTGGTCAACCGACATACCCACTTCAGCCAGATAGCGCGCGCGTTGCGGCGCATTGAACACGACTATGCGGACAGCCTGAACGTCGAGCAGTTGGCTGCGGACGTGAATATGAGCGTGTCGGCCTTCCATCACAATTTCAAGGCGGTGACGAATACTTCGCCGCTGCAATATCTGAAATCTTATCGTTTGCACAAAGCGCGATTAATGATGCTGCATGACGGACTGAAGGCCAGCGCAGCCGCGCTGCGGGTCGGGTATGAAAGCCCGTCGCAGTTCAGCCGGGAGTTTAAACGCTACTTCGGCACGACGCCGGGCGACGAGGTGGTGCGGCTACGGTCGGGCAGCGCGCTGGTGGAAGGTAATTAACAGACGTCGCCGCGCAGGCGGTCAGCCCGGCGGCGGAAGACGGCGTTAAACGCTGACGCGTTTTTTACGCCATAGCATGATGGCGATACCGACCAAACTGCTGAGCAGCAGCACGACGGGCAGCAGGCACAGTCCTGTCATCACCTGGTCTTCGTAGCGTTTCACCAGCGGAATGTGGCTGATGGCGTAGCCCAGCGAGACGATGCCGCAGACCCACAGCAGGCCGCTCAGCCAATTGAAAACCTGAAAACGGGTATTGCTCAGCCCGGAAATCCCGGCGATGGTCGGAAGCAACGTACGAACAAAGGCCAGAAAACGGCCGATCAGCAGCGCCACCAGTCCATGCCGGTGGAACAGCGAGTACGCGCGCTGGTGATAATGCACCGGCAGTTGTCCCAGCCAGGTTTTGACCAGCCGGGTGTGGCCCAGCCAGCGCCCTTGCAGATAACTTAGCCAGCAGCCGAGGCTCGCCGCAATGGTCAGCAGCACCATGGTCGGGATAAAATTCATCACGCCTTTCGCGATCATCGCGCCCGCCAGCAGCAGCAAGCTGTCCCCCGGTAGGAAGGACGCCGGCAGCAGGCCATTCTCGAGAAATAAGGTGACGAAGAGAATGCCGTAGACCACCCATATAACGTGAGGATCGGCCAGTGCGCTGAAATCCTGCTGCCATAGCGCCTGAATTATTTCGTGAACAACACTCATTTTGCGTCCTGTCTGGTTTTGCTGGAACCCTCTGAAATGAACAACGTATTGCTGCTCCGTGCCGCGATTCGGGTACGTAATAGGGTGAAAAACGTGGGTTTGTCGTTATAACTGCCGCGTAACGACCATAATACACGTTTTCCCTATTCAATCGCAGCGAAATCAAGGGGTATAGCGAGACAGGAACCTTTACGATTCCTGAATTCTTCTGAACCCGTCGGCGAGATCCTCGATCAGATCGTCGCAATCTTCCAGTCCGATATGTAACCGAATCAACGTTCCGTTGAAATCAACGCCGCCGGCCGGTCGGATTTTGGCTAGCTCTTCCGGCTGATTAGCCAGAATCAGCGATTCGAAACCGCCCCAGGAGTAGGCCATGCTGAAGTGGCTGAAGTTATCAAGATAGCTGGCTAACTGCGCTGACGAGAGTTTTTGTTTTAAAACAAACGAAAAAAGCCCGTTGCAGCCGCTGAAGTCACGCGCGAAGGTCGCGTGGCCTTTACATCCCGGCAAAGCGGGATGATTGACGACATCGACTTCCGGACGTTCCGCCAGCCAGCGCGCGATGCGCAAACTGCTTTCCTGATGCTGCTTCAGGCGCACCCCCAGAGTACGCAGGCCGCGGCTGGCGATATAAGCGCTGTCGGCGTCCGCCATCTGACCCATCAGATAAGACTGCTCGCGCAGCCTGTCCCAGCAGCGCGCATTGGCGACCGCGGTGCCCAGCATGGTGTCGGAGTGCCCCACAATGTACTTGGTGCCTGACTGAACGGAGATATCTACGCCAGCGTCCAGCGCCTTAAACAGAATGCCCGCCGCCCAGGTGTTGTCCATGATGATGACGATCTCCGGATTGACGCGGCGTACGGCGGCGACAATCGCGGGGACATCCTGCACTTCCATCGTGATGGAGCCCGGCGATTCCAAAAAGACCACTTTGGTTTCCGGCTGGATCAGCCTGGCGATATCGCCGCCGATCATGGGATCAAAATAGGTGGTGCTGACGTTCATTCTACCCAGCACTTTGTTACAAAAGTCCTGCGTAGGTTCATAGGCGGAGCCGGTAACCAGCAGATGATCGCCCGATGAGACGAATGACAGGATGGCGTTGGCGATGGCCGCCGCACCGCAAGGGTATAACGCGCAGCCCGCGCCATTTTCCAGCTCGGTCATGGCTTCCTGCAGAGAAAAGTGCGTCAGCGTTCCACGGCGGCCGTAGAACAGCGCGCCTTTAGCGCGATTGCGGGTCGCCTGTTTCTTCTCTTCCACGCTGTCGAAGACGAGCGAGGAGGCTCGCTGAATCACGGGGTTAACCGAACCTTGGGTAAATTTCTTCTGTCTTCCGGCGGAAACCAGTGCTGTGGCGGTTTTTTTGCTAGTCATGCTTCACCTGTTGCTCATCGGCCTTGATGGCTCCTGTCATTGAGGAGTGCGGCGGTTTTATCTCTTTAACACCATTCTCTTTACGTTATCATGGCTGACACCGAGTGTGGCGGGCGGAAGGCTAAAAAGCACACTCTTGCTGCCAGTGAGGGCAGTAAAAGGGGATTGTGCTGTAAGGAAAGGCGGGGTTTTGGCCAGAAGCGCCGACTGCCATGGAGATATATGCGCAATAATAATGAGAATAGCTATCAATTAATTTTGGCTTTGGTATCATTTTGACCAAAATGGTTGACTAATGAATAGCACTGAATGATTGGCGGAGGAACAGCGTGAATACGGCTGACATTAAAGGAAAGCAGCAGGTTTCATCAGCCTGGCGGACGATCGGGGGCGCCTTTGGCGCAGTGTACCGGAGCCTGCTGGCGTTATTGCTGGTGGCGGGCTTTAGCGGCTATGCGTTTGCCGCACCTTCATCTTTACCTCTCTCCACGGACGGTGGCGATTCGGCGGCGACATCACCGCTCTCATTGCCGCCAGGTTCCGAATCTGCCGCGCCGGGTAATTTGATGCAGATGGATTTATCCGTGCTGGGGATGTACCAACATGCGGACATCGTGGTCAAGATCGTCATGATCGGCTTGATCCTGGCATCGGTGGTGACCTGGGCCATCTTCTTCGGTAAAAGCGCCGAGTTGATCGGCGCGAAGCGTCGCCTGCGTCGCGAGCATGATGCCCTGAGCAACGTGCGCTCGCTGGACGAAGCGGCTGAAATGGCGCGTCTTTGCAAAAAGGGCAGCGTCGCGCAACAGTTCGTCGCCGATGCGCAGGACGAAATCTTACTGTCAGCCCGTTCCGACGACAATCAGGGCATTAAAGAGCGTACCGCGTTCCGCTTTGAGCGCCGCGTCGCCGCCAACGGACGCCATATGTCGCGTGGGACCGGATACCTGGCGACAGTCGGCGCCATCGCACCGTTTATCGGTCTGTTTGGTACGGTTTGGGGCATCATGAACAGCTTTATCGGCATTGCCCACACGCAGACCACGAACCTGGCCGTTGTCGCGCCGGGTATCGCCGAAGCGTTGCTGGCTACGGCCATCGGTCTGATTGCCGCTATTCCTGCGGTGGTTATCTACAACGTGTTCGCCCGCTCCACGACCAGCTACAAAGCGCTGGTTGGCGATGTCGCGGCGCAGGTGCTGCTGCTTCAGAGCCGCGATTTGGACATTGCCGCCAGTGAAAGCAGCGCGGCGGCGTCTTCGACGCAGAAACTGCGGGCGGGTTGAGTCATGGCAATGCATCTGAACGACGGACAGAACGAAAACGGCGAAATGCATGACATCAACGTCACGCCGTTTATTGATGTCATGCTGGTGCTGCTGATTATCTTTATGGTGGCGGCGCCGCTGGCGACGGTCGACGTTCGCGTAAATCTGCCAGCCTCTTCCGCCGCGCCTCAACCGCGTGAAAAACCGGTCTATCTGACGATAAAAGCCAATAAACAGCTTTATCTGGGAGAAGACCCGGTCACGCAGGATACGCTGGCGCAGACGCTGAATGCCAAAACCAACGGCAACAAAGAGAACACGATCTACTTCCAGGCGGATAAGAGCGTGGACTACGAGACCATGATGCAGGTCATGGACTCGCTGCGTTCCGCGGGCTATCTCAAAGTGGGTTTGATGGGGATGGAGAAAGCGTCGCGTTAATCACACTTATGGCACACGTTTTACGTTAAGCGCGGCTTCTGCCGCGCTTTTTTGTTTCCGTTGTTCGCTGCGTTATCGGCTGTATTTGGCTTTGAGCGTCGTGGCTGCAGCCCGGGTGACCTGGCGGTTAAGCGAAGGGGTAGCTCCTGGTCAGCCCCATGTTCAGGTAACCGCTTTTCCCTGTCGTGACGGTGTAATCGTCGAAGAGCATGACTGATAACACTTCCGTGGCGTTTTGATCCTCGATGGTGAAGTAACTCGCCCCACAGTGATGCTGGCTATTCACGCATGCTTTGAACTGATGCTCAAATCCTGGATAAGTCAGCTGTTGCAGCCGTTCAAAAACGGCCTTTACCTGCTCTGGGGNCGTTTGGGCGGGCGGATGGCAAAGTTGATAGATACACTCCTGCGCTTCTGCCTGATGCGTTGAGCAGAAAAAATCCTTTATCTTTTCCCACAAACTCATTTCCGGGGGCGTTTCCGATTCCAGGATATTGTTGATTTTTTCACTGCTGATGTAAGCAGGAAAGTAGCCAGTCCCGACATAAAATGACATCACATCCCTCCTTCAATTAATGGGGTATGAGAGAACTTAACAGGCGACAAAGCGCGTTTGGATAGGGCGAAAGCCTGGTTTAATCGGGGGCGGGTGGCTGATAACCTCATTGAACCAGGCGCTTGCTGGCCTGGTCCGAGGCGTTGCGGGAAACCGGTGACGGGGGCGATTTATCCGCGAGAGTCTGGATGGCGCCAGTGGATGCGGCTTGGCACGNAAACGTGCTTTTCGGGGAGAGTGCGCCCGTCAATCAGCGCGGTGATCATATCGAAGCTTCTGCTGGCCAGCGTTTCGCAATCTTGCGCGACGGTGTCGATTCGCAGCGGCAGACAGTCAAACAGATAGTGATCGTCAAAGCTGCACAGTCGGATCTCGCTGTTCATCAGGTTGTGCTGGTTCAGGTAGCGCAGCACCCCTTCCAGCAGGCCGCAGGCGGCGACAAACAGGGTTTTGGGTGGACGCCCGAGCGTCGCGCACAGCTCGGCAAACATCTCGTAGCCGGAGCTGGGGCGATAGTTGCCGTGAATAATCCAGTCGGGATGACAGCTGACCCCGGCGCGCTCCAGCCCTAGTTGGAAACCGGCCAGACGGTCGCGGGTGGGCGAAATGCGGGATTGGCCGCCAATGAAATAGAACTCGCCCTGATGCTGACGCGCGATGGTTTCTACCAATTTGGCGGTCGGCTCGATCGACTCGGTGATCACCAGCGGCAGGTCGGAGTCACCTATCATGCGGTCGAACTGTACGACAGGCAGCTGCTGGTTAATCTTCTGATACTCGGCGTCGTTAAGCATGCTGGAGGCGACAATCAGGCCGTCCACCTGACGCTGAATCAGGCTATTTACCGCCATGATTTCCTGGCTGGGATTCTCGTCGGTACAGGCGATAAGCAGTTGCAGACCCGCCTCGCGGCACAGCATTTCCAGTTCGTGAGAAATTAACGCAAAGCCATAGTTGGTCATTTCCGGCACGACCAGGCCGAGCGTGTTGCTGCGGGTAGAGCGAAGCGAGCGGGCGTGAATACTGGGAAGGTAGCGATGCTGTTGAGCGAGAGCAAGAATGCGGTCGCGTGTGGCGTCCGAGACGCGAAACTCCTTACTACGACCATTTAAAACCAAACTGGCGGTGGATTTGGAAACCCCCGCCAGTTTGGCGATATCACTGATGGTTACGCGCTTAGTTTGTTTCACCACTCGTTCTTAATGGTAGAAAAAAGGGAAACTATTCTATCACGCATGACGCTAACAGCCAGTGCTGCAGCGTTAACCTCCCTGAACCGCTGAAACTGACGGTGGCATCCCGCAGTGGGAAATAGCGGGCCGACATCACGGCGGCGCCGTGGTTGATGAAGATTTCCACGCTGGAGCGATCGCACAAGATATGCAGGAAGTGCAATTCGCCGCGCCAGTAACGATGTTCCGGCTCGCCCGTACGCAGGTTATGACGACTCAGCGTCAGCCGTTCGCCGTCCCAGCACAACACCATAAGGCCGGCGAAGTTGATCTGGAACTCGCCCTGCGTATCCACCATCAGTTCGGCGCTGCCCGCAGGCAGTACCGGCGCATAGTCCGCGACGCCTTTCCAGACGTGCTTCTGCGTGCGCAGGCTCTGCAGCTCACAGGCGGGCTGCTGATACAGCATGCCGTCATGCAGCGTTAGCTCACGCGGGCAGGTCATGGTATGCACCCAGCCGTATTCGAGGGTGGGCTGCTGGAACTCATCCTGATCCGGAACCGCCATCCAGCCGAACATCAGGCGACGGCCATCCTGGCTCGTCGTGGTCTGTGGCGCATAGAACTCAAAGCCCAGATCCAGCTCCTGGAAGTCTCCGTGGGTGAACTGTCCTTTGTCATAATCCAGCTTGCCGACGAAGTAGCCCGCCTGGAAGATGTTCAGGTAACGTTCTTCCTCGGCCGCCAACCCCTGAGGACTGCAAATCAGTACGTCGTGCTGCCCTAATGGGAACAGATCCGGACACTCCCACATGTAGCCGAAATCGCCCAAGCCGCCGAGGCGGGAGCCGGCGATTTCGCCCAATGACTGCCACTGATGCAGATCGTCGGAGGAAAACAGCAGCACCTTGCCCTGCAAATCGTTGTCCTGAGCGCCGAGCACCATGTACCACTTGCCGTCATGACGCCATACCTTGGGATCGCGTACGTGGCCGGTATAGCCTTCCGGCAGCGTCAGAACGGTGCCGAGCTTATCGAACTCGCCGTCTGCATTTTCCCGCGCCAGACACTGATTGGCCGTGCGTGAGCCGTCGTCGTACTTCACGTTGCCGGTATAAACCAGCGTCAGCGTGCCGTCGTCGTCTTCCACCGCAGAACCAGAGTAGCAGCCGTGGCTTTCATAACTTTCTGCCGGTACCAGCGCCACGGGTTCGTGACGCCAGTTGACCAGATCGGCCGAGCTCCAGTGCCCCCAGAATTTCGCTCCGTGGGCGCAAGCTAATGGATTCCACTGATAAAACAGATGGTAACGCCCTTTGTGCTCAATGAATCCATTCGGATCATTGAGCAGACCGACATTCGGTGACAGGTGCCACTGCGGACGGTAAGGGTCATAGCACTGGCGCGATTGAGCCGACATCAAGGCATGAGCCATACGTTTTAATAAGTGGGTTTCTCTCATTATTTGCTATCCGTTTTGTATCTCAGGAGCAGGGAAATCAAGAAGGCTGTTCCGAAGGCTATCAGCATGCCGATCACGTAACTGAGGAATGAGTCGGCTTTTACAATCGCCATGCCCGGAATACCCGTCAGACCTACGGCAGTCATGCCGACGTGGTTAGCCACGACCCAGGCCCCGCCCAGCGCCCCGCCGACGATGGCGGCCAGGAACGGTTTCACGAAGCGCAGGTTGATACCGAACAGCGCCGCTTCGGTGATCCCCAGCAGTGCGGAGAAACTGGAAGGGATAGCAATCGCCTTGATGCGAGGATCTTTGGTTTTGAAATAAACCGCCAGACAGGCGCCGCCCTGAGCGATGTTAGCCATGCACCAGATCGGCAGCAGGAAGTTGACGCCGATGTTCGGGTTGCCCAGCAGACCGGCTTCAATGGCGTGGAAGCTGTGGTGCACCCCGGTGATCACGATCACGGAGTAGAGACCGCCGAAGAGCAGACCCGCTAACCAACCTGCATGGGTGATCAGGGTGCTCAGCACCATGGAGATACCGTCGCCCAGCATGCGGCCAGCAGGACCAATCACCAGCATGGCGACAAAGCCGGAGATGATGACGGTCAGGAACGGCGTCAGGATGATATCCAGCGCGTTAGGGATGATTTTGCGCAGGCGTTTTTCCACCATGCTCATGAACCAGACTGCCAGCAGTACCGGGAACACGGTGCCCTGATAGCCGATCATGGCGAAGTCGTAGCCGAACAGGTGCATGGTTTTGAACCCTTCGGTGACGCCCCAGGCGTTGGTCAGCGCGGGGTGAGTCAGAATCCCCCCGAGCGTCGCGCCCAGATAAGGGTTACCGCCGAACTCGCGCGCGGAGGTGAAACCAATCAGGATCGGCAGAATGATGAAGGCGGCGGAGCTGAAGATATCCAGCAGGATGAAAATAGCGCTATCCGGGTTCACCCAGTTATAGGTTTTGATCATCCCCAGCAGACCCATCAGCAGGCCGGAGGCGACGATAGCCGGAATGATGGGAACGAAGATATTGGACAGCAGGCGCGCCAGGCGCTGCAGCGGGTTCAGTTTTTTGGCGGCGGCCGACGCGGCTTCCGCTTTACTGGATTCATGGACGCCCGCGGCTTTGATGAACTCCGCATAGACTTTGTTGACCAGACCGGAGCCGAAAATGATCTGCATTTGTCCTGAGTTTTGGAAACAGCCTTTTACGCCTTCCACTTTTTCGATAGCGGCTTTGTCCGCCTTATTATCATCTTTTAACACCAGACGCAGACGTGTGGCACAGTGGGCCGCGCTGGCAATATTGTCTTTCCCGCCCAGCAGGGGGAGAAGAGAAGCCGCAGTGGCTTTAATGTCCATAAGTTTCCTCATAAATCAAACAACACTACATCAGCTAAACTCGCGGCTATCCGAAGACGGCCGCGGGTGAAGGCTGAATCAATTAAAACCAGGTTTCCATCTGAACGCCGAAGGTCCATTCGCCGCCAGCGCTAAAGCCGGTGGAGCCGAAAGCATCTTCGTTGGAGTAGTTGTCCAGACGTTTATCCCAGTCCATGTAGCTGGCGAAAACGCGCAGCTCGGGCCGGCTGAAAAAGTTGGCGATATCGCCAACCTTGAAGGTCGGTGCGAAGGTCAATTTGTAAAAACCGCCGCTGACCTGATTGCGCGCCAAATAGCCTTGTGGATCGAGATCCATGTACTGATAGCTACCTTCATACGCCAATGCGAAATTGGGAGTGATTTCCTGAATGAAGCGGGCGTTAAACGTTACCCACTGATAGTCATCTCCGGAGACATAACGATCTTTACTGCTCTGCGCCATCAGCGAGGGCGCGAAGCTCCAGGTCTTGTTGATGGCGGTGGTGCCGTAGGTCGCCAGCCGCCAGGTATCGGCGTTTTGCGTCAGGTTGCCGTCGGAGCCAATCCCTTTGACTTCCGCGCCCAACCCGTGACCGTACAGCAATGCGATAAGCGAGCTGCCGTCCCGCAGGCCGTAAAAGTTGTCACCACGCCATGCCACCGCGGCGTGTACGCCGGAATCGCCAGCATTGCTGTTGACGATATGGCTGGCGCTGTTGGCACCGGTGTTGGTGGTGAGATCGTTGTTCTTCGCTCGCAGTCCACTCAGCATGAACTGGAACGGACCGACGAAGTTATTGCTGGTCACGATGTAGTTCTGGATCTCGTTATCCAGCGCCTCGTTGTCGCCCAGGCTGCGGCCATACAGAGAGAAGTTGGTTTTCCATCCGTCGACGGGTTGAACATCGTAGATACCGCCGCCGGTGCCGGCCAGGAAGATGACGTCGGAGTCCAGCCAGTGGATATCGAAGTTGTCCCGGTCGAAACGTTTACCCGCCCACAACGTAGTGTCCTTGAACGCGCCGGTGAACGTCGGCAGAGAGCCCAGCTCCACGAAAGCTTCGCGAATATTCAGGTCGCTACTGTCTGCTGTCCAGTCGTTATAGCTGCGCTGTCCGTCGGCCATCATCACCTTGAAACGAGTCGTCGCGCCGTTATCCAGCTTGGTCTTATGCTCCAGCTTGAGTTCCAGATACGTGTCGTCCTCGTTGCCCAGACGGCCGATGTTGCCGCCTACGCTGCCGGCGGGCGACATGCCCGGCCCGATATCCGCTTTGCTGCTGGTGGCGGAGTCATGTATCGCCAACCCGGATCGCGCATAGCCGTGGAATTCGAAGCCATCGGCGAGGCTGCTTTTGTCAGCCAGCGCGGTGGTGCGTTCCGCGACCTGTCGCGTTTGCTGCTCGTTTTGCGTGGTGCGTTGTTCGACCTGATGCGCCTGCTGTTCGATGAGCGCCGTGCGGGTAGAGAGCGTCTGCGCCTGCTTTTCCGCCGCGTCGGCACGGGCTTCCGCCCGCTGAGCGCGCAGTTCAGCCTGCTGTACACGCTGTTCCAACGCATTGAGTCGATCTTCCAGCGTGGTAGTTTCCGCCCCGGTGGCATAATGGGAACACAGAAGAAGTCCTATCGTTGCAGAGAGGTAGTTGAGTTTCATGGTTTTTATTCTCTTTTTAGGTTGAGCTATATTATTTTTGCTAAATTGCTAAACCGGTTGTGCAGCGAAATTAAAAGGGTGTGAGGGGGTTGGCAAGGGTTTTTGCTAACTCGATTCTCTATCTGTGATCCTGGCTACAAAATACCTGTTCCCACGTCGTTTTTTTACGCGGGAACAGGAAAGTTTTAGGAAAGAGGCGTGGCTAACTGGTGCGCATAAGGCAGCGCCGTCATCGCACCTTTGGCGGTGGTCGCGAGCGCGCCGCAGCGCTGCGCCTGATCCACGATATCCATCCATTGGGCGATGTTGTTCAAATCGTCGTGCTGCGCCAGACCTTGCAGCAGGCCGGCGACAAAGGCGTCGCCAGCGCCCGTCGTGTCGACAGGCGTCACGTATGGCGCGTCGAAATGTTTCAGGTTCTTGCTGTCGCGCAGCCACACGCCGTTGCCGCCCTGCGTGACCAGCAGCAGTTTCAGGCCGTAGCGGGACATCAGCGCTTCCGTTCCTTGTTCAATCTCGGACGTACCGCTTAGGAACAGGAATTCATCTTCCGAAAGTTTCACCGCATCGGACAGAGACAGCGCCTGGTCCAGACAGTCACGCAGTTCCTGTTCGCTTTCCCACAAGTCTTCACGGATGTTCGGATCGAAGCTGACCCAGCCCTGCGCTTCCCGGATGCGTTTCATCGCTTCCAGCGCTGTTCCGCGCGAAGGTTCCTGAGAAAGAGCGATAGAGCACAAGTGCAGCCATTCGCCGCGCTGAAAATCAGGCAGGTCGTGCGACTGAATAAACAGGTCGGCGCTTGGGCGCACCATGAAGGTGAAAGAGCGCTCGCCCTGATCGTCCAGCTCTACCAGCACGGTAGAGGTCCGATGCTTGAGGTCCAGCTGCATGAAACCGGTGTCCACCTGTTCCTCGATCAGTACCGCGCGCAGGAAGCGACCGAAGGCGTCTTCGCCCACACGGCCGATGAATGCGCTCTCACCGCCGAGACGGGCCACACCCACGGCGACGTTCGCCGGTGCGCCGCCCGGACATTTCAGATAACGATCCGTGCCTTCAGGAATCAGGTCAACCACGGCATCGCCCATGACCCACACTTTATGTGACATAACTATGCTCTTTACTGGGATTGATAAACCGGCCGCTAAAATAGAAGAATCGGTTTAGCTAATCAATACTTTCATGCGGCTAATGTCGGCGACCGCACACATTCATCACTTTTTCAGGGAGTAAAAACCCAAAAAAACGCAATACAGGGCCATATCGTGACCCGCCGGACTCATTTCTTGGTGTGAATATTGCGGGAGAAAAATAAACGGGAGAAGAGATTGAAAATAACGGCATGAGTCACGTCGATGCAGTGGTATTTTCGGTGAGTGGACCAGACCGCGCCTAAGTGTCATGGGGTGAACTCCGCACCGTCAACGGGCGCCGATAGCGCGGGTGACTTCGTCAGCCGCCTAAAGGCATGAGTTGTTGATATATCGAGGTTAACGTTTACTCATTAAAACTGCCGAAAAGAAACTATGTTATTGATGACTAAAATATCAAACGATGCCCTCCGGAAAATAGATGGGCTATAAGGCTTATTTTCTCATTTCTCACGCAGATTTAACGCTGACGCGCGTCCTTTCATTGACCCTTTAATCAATATTGATATTTCGTTTAATTAATGCGATATGTTAATAGCGCGACTCAATTGGGATTGAATGGAAGGAAATGCGAGTGCTGGAAAACTTGAAAGCGTTCAGGATGGTCGTGGAATATCAGGGATTCAGATCCGCAGCGGTTGCAATGAAAATATCCCCCGCGATGGTGAGCCGACGAATAGAACGGCTAGAATTCGAAGTAAAAACGCAGCTGATTAAACGTAATTCAAGAACAATATTACTGACTGCGGCCGGAGAGCAATTATATCAACGCTGTCTGTCGATCATTGATGATTATGAATCCTGCATGAGAGATGTGAAAAGCCTTAATGCAGAAGTCAGCGGATGTCTTAAAGTCGGTATTCCCCATTCGATTAATCATTTGCACGTTATTCCCAACCTCAGGCAGTTTATCGAGCGCTATCCAAAACTTAAGCTTGAGACGGTGACCGGAAATCACTGTATGGAACTTTTCAGCCACGGTTTTGATTTGGCGTTGCACTGTGGCCCGTTGCCTGACAGCAACCTTTACTACTCCCTATTAGGCTACTGGCGAAAACACACCTGCGTTTCGCGCGAATATGTGCAACAGCACGGTATTCCCCGTCACCCGGAAGATTTGCATAGCCACACCTGCCTGTTCCATTTCGATAACCATCAGCGCTCATGGAAATTCATCGTCGAGGGCAAGGAAACCGATATTCGGCCTCATTGTACGTCCAGAGTCAGCAATAGTCTGGACCTCTATCAGATGGTGAAAAACGGCCAGGGGATATCTTATCTGACTGATTTTACAATAAGAGAAAGCATTAACTCCGGCGAAATCATCTCCGTGCTCGATGAATTTATGCCGCCGCCGCTCCCTATGTATGTGGTGTATATCAATCCCCGGCCGTCGCCGAATGAGCAGGCGTTTATCGATTTTATCCGGACGTTGAATTTAGCGACGGTCGAGGGTCCAGCATCCTGAGAGGATGTAATCGTGTCACTGCATCGATTTGGTCAGGCTTCAGGCCGGCGTGTTTGACTGCGTAATTTGAAGGGAAGCTAAATCCATTCTGATAACCGCCATCCCGTAAAGTCACATCAATATTGTTGATCATTTTGTTTCACTTTCTTTATTTTTCACATAATTCACAGAGGTCAATTGTCCAAGGAGGTAAATCACAAATCCGGTCACGCAAACTAAAGCAATGATTAGAGCCGTCATTTGAGGAGAATGGGCCGATATCTTCCCGATAAGAAAAGACGATAGCGCCGCGCTTCCCAACTGTAATGCCCCCATCACACCCGAAGCTGTACCGGATGCCTGCGAATGGGCGGCGATAGCCGAAGCCGTGCCAAGCGGCAGTAAGAAGCCGTTTCCGAAGGTCAGAATAGAGATAGAGATTACGGTGGAAGCTAAGGCATGTGGGCTGAAAAACATTTGTAGCGCAAATATGATGCCGCCGACGACAAAAACCAAATAGCCTTTGCGAAGGGTCGATTCAATACTTTCCGTCCGCGATATTCTTTTTGCCGTTAAATTACCGGCGACATAACTTGCTGATAACAGCACGTAGGTATATCCCACATAGACGGGTGATAATCCCAGTTTGCTGAGCATAAAGGGTGATTCGACAATATAGGCAAAATAAGCGGAATAGGCGAAGCAGAGAATTGCCGCGTAATATAAAAAACTTTTATTGAGTAAAACGTGATAGGTGCTTTTGGCCGACAGTGTCAGGCTAAGACGCTGCCGTTTTTCCGGAGGTAAGGTTTCTTTCAATGAGGTGAAGCACAATACTAGAGTCAGAATAATAAATGCCGTGAGGAAAATAAAGCATGAGTGCCAACCGAAATGTTGCGTTAATACGCCGCCGATCATGGGGGCTATGGCAGGTGACATCCCGACAAAGGGAAAGATAACCAGATATAATTGCGCCGAGGCCTTTTTATCCATCATATCGTTGATGACCGCCCGACTAATGGTAATGCCGGCGCAAGAGCCTATTCCTTGAAGAAGCCGAAGGAACAACAGCTCATTAATGTTCGTGCTATATATTACGGCGATAGTAGATATGAGCCATATAATCCCGCCGGCGATAAGGACTTTTTTTCTTCCCAGACTGTCGCTTAATGGGCCGTAAATAAGCTGAGAGGAAGAGACGCCAAATAAGAAAATAGCGATGGCGTTTTGAATCTGTGCTTCGCTGACTTTATAAAACTCGCTCATATTACCGAGCGCGGGAAGAAATATATCTGTGGAGATCAACCCGCCTACAGATAGGCACGCGATCAACACCACCAGGGGCATTGCGAGGGTATTTTTCATTAGACGTTAATAACAATCTATTATTGGGTAGCTGGAAGATAAATTAAACGGGGAATAACTAAAATCCTTAACTGCTAAACGCACTGTTGCAGATCAGTAAACAGCGGCCGTTTCATCGAGCGACAGAACCCCCCTGGCTATATATGGAACCGCCATCGGTGATGCGTTGCGTTGACTGTCGATGCAGACTAAGGCGACGGCGAAGCGCGCCACAGAGCGGTGCGGCCCGCAGTTTCAGGCTATACCGCTGGGGGGCAGCACGGCCTGCTATGCTTAGGATGACGCAAAGGGAGGTGAATCATTATGAAGGCAGAGCATGATTTGGCGTCAATATCACGTTATTTGCGTCGGCATCACGTCCTGACGCTGTGCGCGGGCGACGCGACTCATCTATGGTGCGCCAACAGCTTCTATATCTACGATGCCGACATGGCGGCCTTCGACATCATGACCCATACGGATACGCGACACGCCCAACTCATGCGGCGCTCACCGCAGGTGGCGGGCACCGTCAGCGATCAGCAGAAGAATGAGATGTTGATTCAGGGCGTGCAGTTCCGGGCCGAAGTCCGATTGCTTCAGGGGGCGGAGGCTCACATCGCCCGCGATCGATACAATGCGCGCTTCGCCCATGCTCGACGGTCCAGCGCGCCGCTATGGCGCTTGACGTTGACGGAACTGAAGATGACCGATAACAGGCTCAGATTTGGCGCCTGTTTACTGTGGCAACGGGAGGTTGTAGACGCGCATTCACGATGATGCTTTAGCGCAGGCGATGGATGACCTGATTGCTGCTGCCGCGCCAGATTAGCGAGGGATCTTTCAAATCCTGCACAAATTTACCGTCCACCAGCACGTTGATGAGGTCTACCACCTGACGCTGCTCCGGCGTCAGGTCCGCCAGCACGTATCCCGTCCACATCCAAATATCCTTGCCCTCGCACTCGCGGCGAATGCGTTGCACCAGACGTAAAATGTCCGGCACGTTCTGCGGATGCAGCGGGTCGCCGCCGGAGAGCGTCACGCCCTGGCGCGGGATGTCGGAGTCTTGCAGATCGGCGATGAGCCGGTCCTCTTCCTGCTGCGTAAACGGCTGACCGGCGCTGAGACGCCAGGTCGTTTTGTTGTAGCAGCCTGGACATTGATGTTCGCACCCCGCGACAAACAGCGTGCAGCGTGTTCCGGGTCCATTGACGACATCCACGGGGTAGTACTGAAGATAATTCATCACGGTGTCCCTATCCGGGGTCGTCCTGAGACGGCCTGACTTGATATGCGTGTGGTTCGAATCTTAAGACGATTGTGTTGGCACTGAATGCACAGCGGGAGAGTCAGCGCCCGACCGCAGCATAAGCGTTGTCGGTCAGGCGCTGAGGACGCGGGGTTAACCCAGCTGTCCGTTGGCCAGGTGCTTGATTCTGCGTTTCACTTCTTCCTGCTTGCCCGCGTTAAACGGACGCGCGTCCGGGCTGCCCAGATAGCCGCATACACGGCGGGTGACGGAAACTCGGGAGGAGTCGTGGTTACCGCATTTCGGGCAGGTGAAGCCTTTACTGGTACAGGCGAACTCGCCGGTGAAACCGCACTCGTAGCATTCGTCGATCGGCGTGTTGGTGCCGTAATAAGGGACGCGGCTATAGCTGTAATCCCAGACGTCTTCCAACGCTTTAAGGTTGTGCTGCAGGTTGGGGTATTCGCCGTAACAGATGAAGCCGCCGTTCGCCAACGCCGGATAGGGCGCTTCAAAATTGATTTTTTCGTACGGGTTCACCTTCTTCTCAACGTCGAGATGGAAGCTGTTGGTGTAATAACCTTTGTCGGTGACGCCTGGGACCACGCCGAACTCCGCGGTGTCCAGACGGCAGAAACGATCGCACAGGTTTTCGCTCGGCGTGCTGTACAGGCTGAAACCGTAGCCGGTTTCTTCTTTCCAGCGGTCGGTCGCTGCTTTCAGATGCGCGACGATCGCGACGGCTTTTTCACGCAGCGTTTCGTCGTCGAAGACATGTTTCTCGTTGCCGAACAGCGCGTTGATGGTTTCATGCACGCCGATATAGCCGAGAGATATGGATGCGCGGCCGTTTTTAAAGATTTCAGCGATATTGTCGTCGGCTTTCAGACGTACGCCGCAGGCGCCTTCCATATAGAGGATTGGCGCGACGCGGGCTTTCACGTTTTCCAGGCGCGCCACGCGAGTCATCAGCGCTTTCTTCGCCAGCTCCAGTCGCTGGTCGAGCAGTTTCCAGAACTGAGACTCATCCCCTTTGGCTTCCAGGGCGATGCGCGGCAGGTTCAGGCTGATGACGCCGAGATTGTTGCGGCCGTCGTGGATCTGCTCGCCGTTCTCTTCATAGACGTTGAGGAAGCTGCGGCAGCCCATCGGCGTCTTGAATGAACCGGTGACTTTTACCACCTGATCGTAGTTCAGGATATCCGGGTACATGCGTTTGCTGGCGCATTCCAGCGCCAGCTGTTTGATGTCGTAGCTCGGGTCGCCCGGTTTGTGGTTGAGACCGTCGCGCACGGCGAAGACCAACTTCGGGAACACGGCGGTTTTGCGATTTTTGCCCAGCCCGGCGATGCGATTGCGCAGGATGGATTCCTGAATCAGGCGAGACTCCCAGCTGGTGCCCAGCCCGAAGCCGAAGGTGACAAACGGAGTCTGACCGTTGGCGGTGTGCAGCGTGTTGACTTCGTATTCCAGCGACTGGAAGGCGTCATAACACTCTTTTTCGGTGCGGCTGTGCGCATAGCGTTCGGCATCGGGAATATTCCACTCTTCCGCCACGGCTTGATGCTTCTTGTAACTGGCGGCGACGAACGGGGCCAGAATTTCATCAATGCGGTTGATGGTGGTGCCGCCGTAAATATGGCTGGCGACCTGCGCGATGATCTGGGCGGTGACCGCTGTCGCGGTGGAGATGGAGCGAGGTGGCTCGATCTCGGCGTTGCCCATCTTGAAGCCCTGCGTCAGCATCCCGTTCAGGTCGATCAGCATGCAGTTGAACATCGGGAAGAACGGCGAATAATCCAGGTCGTGGTAGTGGATTTCCCCACGCTCATGCGCCAGCACCACGTCGCGCGGCAGGATGTGCAACTTGGCATAGTGTTTGGCGACGATACCGGCCAGCAGGTCGCGCTGAGTCGGGATCACCTTGCTGTCTTTGTTGGCGTTCTCATTCAGCAGGGAAACGTTGCTCTGTTCGACCAGACCACGGATTTCTTGCGTCAGGCGACCCTGACGTTCGCGCGAGACGTCGCGGTCGTGGCGATATTCGATATAGGCGCGGGCGACGGGCTTGTAGTTGCTCGACATCAGCAGGTTTTCGACAGCGTCCTGAATTTCGCGGATTTCAACGCGGGAGCGGTCCCGCATCTGCTCGGTGACGGCTGCCGCCACGGTGGCGCAAAAATCGAAATCGTTAACACCCGTAGCGCTGGCGGCTCGTTCCACCGCCTCACGGATACGAATTTCATCAAAAGGTACCTGACAGCCGTTCCGTTTAATCACCACTGGTTTCACGTTCGCGTCCTCATTAATGTCTGTGCAGTAGTTATCCACAGGCACAACCGCGTCGCGTAAGGGCTTCACGAGGTTGTGGATGATATTGTGGATAAACGCTATATGTAGGTCTTATTGAGAGTATAGACACTATATATTGAATTTTGCCAGGCGGGATTATAGTGATTTTGATTGGGAGGTTTATCTCCAATTTCATGCTGAGGTTGATGCAGAACAAAGAAATTTCTAAACAGCTTAAATTAGAAACGAATAGCGTGATGTCTTTTTTGTAAACGTGCGACATGGAGGTGGAAACCGTCTTTAAACGCCCGAAAAGGCATTAAAAGGGTAGGGTTTTGTGTCCTTTGTCAGCCGTTTTTTTTCGACTTTTTCCCAACGTGTATTCATCACGTAGCCTGGCCCTCGTGCGCATGCTTTTTGCCTGTGTCGTGGAACATGTTTCCGGGCCGATCGCGTTCTACACGGGCGATGGTGTTGCGCCATTGACGGAATCTTTTCCTGGGCTGTGCGACGGAGTCAAAGTCGCTCCTTCCTGTGTGCTTCTAGGCCGGGGAGGGCTGGCCGCCTTGCCGTCGGGAGGGGGCGCTCGGCGGCAAGGCGAAATAGGTGTAAGGCGTAGAAGCTCTCCCGCTTTTTAGCTATCAAGGCTTCTAGACATCTATATGACTTTTTTTGTAAGGTGGACCACCATTTTTTCAGTTTCGCTGAGTAAGGAAGGACGATGTCAGAAAACGTGCTGATTCTGGACGGCGGCATGGGCCGTGAACTGGCGCGGATTGGCGCGCCTTTCCGCCAACCCGAGTGGTCGGCTTTAGCGCTGCTGGAGTCTCCGCAACATGTACGACAAGTGCATGATAGCTATATCGCCGCCGGATCGCAGGTCATCACGGCGAACAGCTACGCCGTCGTGCCGTTTCATCTTGGCGATGATCGGTTTCACCAGCGCGGCCATGAACTGGCGGCGCTGGCTGGAAAGCTGGCGCGTGAAGCGGCGGACGCCGCGCCGCACTCCGTGCGAGTCGCCGGTTCGCTGCCTCCGGCGCTGGGCTCTTATCGTCCCGATCTATTTTCCGCCGATGCCGCTGAACCTATCTTACGGGTGTTGATCGACGCCCTTGATCCCTATGTTGACGTCTGGCTGGCTGAAACCCAGAGTTCGCTGGCGGAGGTGACGTTGGTGCGTCAACTGCTGGCGGACGACCCGCGCGAACTGTGGCTTTCCTTTACGCTACTGGACGAGCTGGATGAGCAGGGCCGCGCGCGGTTGCGCTCCGGCGAGACCATCGCCGAGGCGGCCCAGGGCGCATTCGCGCTGGGCGCCGCGAACGTACTGTTCAACTGCAGCCGCCCGGAAGTCATGGCGCCCGCCGTCGCGGAGGCTCGCGCCCAGTTAAGCGAGCAGGGCGCGACCATCGGCCTCGGCGTGTACGCCAACGCGTTTGAGCCGGAAGACAATCGCCGGGAAGCAAATGACGGCCTCAGCCGACTGCGCGCCGATACGCATCCTGAAGGGTATCAGCAATGGGCCGCCGAATGGGTGGCGCAGGGCGCGACGCTGGTCGGCGGTTGCTGCGGCATCGGTCCCGAACATATTGCCCGCCTGGCGCAGGCGTTGCCGCATCGGGACTAATCCCCGATCGGCGTCTATAACGATAATAACCTCTCGCCACGCGCAGGGGACTACAGGGGAATACATCATGAATCGTCGTCACTTTATCAAGAACGCCTGCGCGCTTTCGGTGGCCACGGCCACCGCGGGCTGGCCGCTCGGCCATGCGTGGGGCGCGGATGCGACCGAAACGCCGAAGAAAGGCGGCCATTTGGTCGTCGGCGTGGATAATGCGTCCAGCACCGACCGCCTCGATCCTGCATTTTGGTTCGAAACCTACATGTATTTTGTCGGCTCCCAGCTGTTTAATAATCTGGTCGAGCTGGATGAGCGCGGCGAACTCAGCCCGTCGCTGGCGGAGTCGTGGGACAGCAAGGAGGGCGGCAGCGTCTGGGTGCTGAAAATCCGGCAGGGCGTACAGTTCCATGACGGACGCACGCTGACCGCCAAAGACGTCATCTATTCGCTGAATCATCACCGTAGCGCAGACTCTAGCTCGTCGGTGAAAGGCTATCTGGAGCCAGTCACGGCGCTGGAAGCAACCGGCACGCACGAAGTGACGATCCGATTAAATGCGCCGAACGTTGAGTTCGTGGCGCTGCTGAGCGATGTGCATTTCGCCATCACGCCGGAGAACGAATCGTTCGATAAAGGCATCGGCACCGGCGCTTTCATTCTGGAAAGCTTCCAGCCCGGCGTGCGTACGCTGGTCAAACGCAACCCGAATCACTGGAACAGCGCGCGCGGCCACGTCGACTCGGTCGAAACGCTGGCGATGAACGACTCCACGGCCCGCGTCGCAGCGCTGGTGAGTGGTTCCGCGCATCTCATCAACCGCGTGAATCCGCGCATCGTCGGGCGTATCGAGAAGATGCCGAATCTACAGCTGCTGCGGTCGCATGACAGCCAGATATTCACTTTCCCGGGTCTCGGCAACCTGCCGCCGTTCACCTCGCAGGACGGTCGACTGGCGCTCAAATACGCGCTCGATCGCCAGCAGATTATCGACACCGTGCTGGGCGGTTATGGCACCGTCGCCAACGATAATCCGGTGTTTCCCTCCAGCCGCTACTTTGCAAAAGATATTCCGCAGCGTCCGTACGACCCGGAGAAGGCCAAATGGCACTGGCAGAAAGCCGGGTTCAACGCGCCGCTGGTGCTGTCGGTCGCCGATGCGGGCTTCCCCGGCGCGGTGGATGCGGGCCAGCTCTATCAGGCTTCCGCTCAGCGAGCAGGCATTCCATTGAAGGTGGAGCGTGTGCCGGACGATGCATTCTGGGACAATGTCTGGATGAAGAAACCGTTTGTGTCTTCCAACTGGTCTATGCGCCCGACGACGGATGCGCTGCTATCGCTGGTCTTCACCAGCACCGCGCCGTGGAACGAGTCCGGCTGGAAAGAACCGTCTTTCGACCAACTGGTGCAGGCGGCGCGCGGTGAAGTCAACGAAGACAAACGCCGTCAGATTTATCATGACATTCAGCTGATGCTGGTGGAAAAGGGCAGCGAAATCATTCCGCTGTATGCCGACTCTCTCGACGCTTGCAGTCAGCGCGTGAAAGGGCTGACGGCGATCCCGGGCTTCCCGCTGAGCGGCAATCGCGCCGCAGAAAAATTGTGGCTGGCATAAGGATCGCCGGGCCGACAGGTAAAATGAGGTGAGCGTGCTTGATAGCGTAAGTACCCGCATGCCGCTGCTAACGATGATTCTGCGTCGTTTGCTGGCTGGCGGGGTGATGATCGTGGTGGTGTCGGCGCTGATTTTCGCCGGGATCCAGCTGTTGCCGGGGAATGCGGCGACCGCCATCCTGGGACAGACCGCCACGCCGGACGCCGTAAAGGCGCTCAATCTTCAGCTCGGGCTGGATCAACCAGCGTTGACGCGCTATGTCAGCTGGCTGTCGGGCATCGTCCACGGCGACTTCGGTCATAGCTTTACCAGCCGCCAGCCGGTCGGACCGGTGTTGGCCTATCGGCTTGAAAACACGTTGTTTCTGGCCGCCTGCACGTCTGCGGTGGCGGTGCCGTTGGCGCTGCTCATCGGTTTTCTATCGGTGCGTTATCAGGGCAGCTGGCTCGACCAGCTCCTGAACCTGTTTACCCGCACGGCGGTGGCGCTGCCGGAGTTTTTCTCAGGCTATCTGTTGATTCTCGTGTTCTCCATCACGCTTTATTGGCTGCCGAGCAACAGCAGCGTGAATGAGGGGATGCCGTTTGCGGACCGCTTAACCGCCGTCGCGCTGCCCGCCATGACGCTGTTGCTGGCGGTGCTGGGTCATATGAGCAACATGACGCGCGCCGCGCTCATCAGCGCCCAGAATGCCGCGTATGTCGATACCGCGCTGCTGAAAGGGCTGTCGCCTTCCAGTATCCTCTTGCGCCATGTGCTGCCCAACGCTTGGGGGCCTATCATCAACGTGATCGTGCTGAATCTGGCCTACCTGATGGTGGGCGTGGTGATTGTGGAAAACGTCTTTGTTTATCCCGGGCTGGGACAGTACATGGTCGATAGCATCAGCAAACGCGACATTCCGGTGATTCAGGACTGCGCGCTGGTGCTGGCCGCCATTTATATTTTGCTGAACCTGCTGGCGGACGTGGTGGCGTTGATGGCCAACCCGCGTTTACGCCACTCCCGGCAGTCGAACGGATGAGCCGGCGCGACCCGCAAGATCGTCTTGATGGTAATGGATAAGAGTACATGCCTCCTGTGAAACCTTCCGTTGTACTCGGCCTATCAGGGCTGAGCCTGTTTATTCTGGTGGCCGTTTTCGCCCCTTGGATCGCGCCTTTCCCGGCCGATCAGGTGATCGGCGGCGCATGGTTAGGGCCGATGGATCGCGCATGGCTGGGCACCGATAATTTGGGGCGCGACCTGTTTTCCCGACTGATTTGGGGGACGAGGACGTCGCTGACCGTGACGGCGTTGGCGGCCGCGTTGGCGTTTGTTCTCGGCACGCTGCTCGGTTTTCTGGCCGGGGTGTGCGGCGGCGCGGTCGATCAGATCATCTCGCGCGTCAACGATGTGCTGATGGCGATCCCGACGCTGATCCTGGCGCTGGTGGTGCTTGCGCTGCTCCCGAAAAGCCTGTTCGTCATTATCGTCGTGCTGGGCGTGCTCGAAGCGACTCAGGTACTGCGCGTGGCGCGGGCGCTGGCGGTCGATCTGGCGACGCAGGAGTTTATCGAAGCCGCGCGGATGCGCGGTGAATCGATGCGCTGGATCCTGTGGCGGGNAATCTTGCCGAATGCGCTGACCACGCTGATCGCGGAGTTCGCGCTGCGTTTTATTTTCATTCTGCTGTTCCTCTCCGCCCTGTCGTTTCTGGGGATGGGCATTCAGCCGCCGACCGCCGATTGGGGCGGGCTGGCGCGGGATAATAAAGACGGCATTCTGTTTGGCGTCTGGGCCGCGCTGGTGCCGGGCGCGGCGATCGCGCTGCTGGCGATATCGCTCAGCGTGGTGGCCGACTGGCTGCTGAGTCGCGACGGCCGTCGCTGGCAGGGAGGTCGACATGGTTGAGCTGCTGCGAGTCGAAGCATTAAAAGTGGTGGCGGGTGACAGCACGCTGGTTCAGGACATCTCGTTCTCGCTGAAAAAAGGCGAGGTGCTGGGGCTGATTGGCGAGTCCGGCGCGGGCAAGTCCACCATTGGTCAGGCGATCCTCGGTCACTGCCGCCACGGGATGCAGATTCAGGGCGGTCAGATCTGGTTTCAGGGAACAGATCTGGCGGCGTTATCTGAGCGCCAGCTGCGCCGGGTGCGCGGTCCCCGTATCGCCTACGTTGCCCAGTCGGCCAGTACGGCCTTTAATCCAGCCCGCAAGATCGGCGAGCAAGTGATCGAAACGGCGGTGTGCCATCGTGTGATGTCGCGTCGGCAGGCGATCGAACGGGCGATGACGCTGTTCGCTCAGCTGTCGTTGCCGGNCCCGTCGAGCTTCTTCCAGCGTTATCCGCATCAGGTGTCCGGCGGGCAGTTGCAGCGGGCGATGATCGCGATGGCGATGTGCGCGGGACCAGAGCTGATTATCTTCGATGAACCGACGACGGCGTTGGACGTCACGACCCAGCTGGACGTCCTCAAAGCCATCGACGACATCATCCGTATGACCGGCGTGGCGGCACTTTACATCAGTCACGATCTGGCGGTGGTGGCGCAGCTGAGCCAGCGCATCATGGTGCTGCGCCGGGGTCGGCAGGTGGAAGTCGGCGCAACGCAGGCGATCCTGGCGCGCCCGTCGCAGGAGTACACTCGTCAGCTGTTGCAGGCGCGCGGCGAACCGAAAATGCCACAGCCGGATGATGGCGAGGTTCTGCTGGATGTCGTGCAGTTGGAAGCGCGCTATCAGCGTCAGCCGGTGCTTCATGACATTTCGCTCCGTTTGGCGCGAGGGCGCACGCTGGCGGTGATCGGCGAGTCCGGGTCGGGCAAATCGACGCTCGGGCGGACTGTGTGCGGATTACTGGCGCCCAGCCAAGGAGATATCCGACTGCGGGGAGAAACACTGCCTGCGACGCTGGCGAAGCGTAGCCGACGACAGCTGCAGTCTATTCAAATGATTCACCAGCACCCGGACATGGCGCTGAATCCGCGTCTCTCTGTCGGCGTGCAAATCGAGCGAGCGATGGTCTGCCTGACGGATCTTGGCCCCGCAGCGCGCCGCGGGCGTGTTAATGCGCTGCTTGAGCAGGTCGGGCTCTCCGCCGACATCGCTCGTCGCCTGCCGACGTCGCTCTCGGGCGGCCAGAAGCAGCGTGTCTGCATCGCCCGCGCGCTGGCCGCACAGCCGGAACTGATTATCTGCGATGANCCGACGTCCGCGCTGGACCCGCTGGTGGCGCGTGATGTGCTGTCGCTGTTGCGTCGAATCCAGCAGGAAACCGGCGTCTCCTACCTGTTCATCACGCATGATTTACATGTGGTGCGGGAAGTCGCGGATAGCGTCGCGGTGTTACGTCAGGGGCGGATTGTCCGTCAGGGCCGAGTAGACGAAGCGCTGTCGCCGCCGCTTGACGAGTACACCCGCGAGTTGCTGATCGCCGTACCGGAGATGCGCTGCGGCTGGCTGCAGGAAGTGATGGCGGAGAACGAGAGCGACGTCCATTAAGGGATGCGCGCGTTTTCTCTGATCCGCTTCGAAAGGTCAATACCGGAGTCGAGATCAAAAAAGACGCGCCTTTCGGGTCGCGTCTTTTTTATTGGCGAGGGTGCGGCGCGCTTAGCGGCGAACGGCAATGGCCTCGATTTCGATCTTCACGTCTTTCGGCAGGCGTGCGACTTCCACGCAGGAGCGGGCCGGGAACGGGGCATCGTTTTCATTGAAGAACGCTTCATAAGTCGCGTTCACCGTCGCAAAGTCGTTCAGGTCTTTGACGAATACCGTCATTTTCACCACGTCGCTTACCTTCAGACCGGCGGCTTCAACGATGGCTTTGACGTTTTCCAGCGACTGGCGTGCCTGCGCGGAGACCTCGTCGGGAACCAAACCGGTTTTAGGATCGACGGGGATCTGACCCGAAGTGAGTACCATGTTGCCGAGATCGACGGCCTGAACATAAGGACCGATAGCGGCCGGAGCGTGTTCCGTACTGATAATGCGAGACATGTTTTCTCCTGATTGAGTCCGAATGGGTGCTTGCAGCATCCATTATTCCTGAAACATAACTTCATTCTACCCCGTGAGTCGCTTCACGAGGCAATAGGTTTCTGATATCAGGTCGCTCAGCGGCTGTTCAGCACCGCCTGACGTTCAAACTCTTTTTCGCAGTATTTGCACTTCAGCAGCACTTCGTCTTCATGAGATTTCACGGTGAAGGAAGAGGTGACCGGTTCGCTGCGGCTGATACAGTTGGTGTTCGGGCAGGTCAGGATGCCGTGGACATGCTCAGGGAGCTGCGGATGCAGCTTGCGCACGACGTTGTATTGGTCAATCTGATTGACGGTCGCCTGCGGCGCGTACATCGCCAACTGATTGGCCTGTTCTTCCGTCAGGAAAACGTTCTCGATCTTGATCAGATCTTTGCGGCCCAGCTCGTTGGACGGCAGATTCAGACCGATGGTGATGCGCTGGTCGGTGTCGGTGAACTTGAACAGGGTGAGCAGTTTGAAGCCGATTTGCGCCGGAATGTGGTCGATCACCGTACCGCGTTTGATGGCTTCCACCTGTAATTTGTTGTCGTGAGTCATGTGTCTTCCTCTCTTACAGAACCAGTTCGCTGTTCAGCACCAAGGCCAGCAGGGCCTGACGCGCGAAAATGCCGTTGCCGGCCTGCTGGAAATAGTAGGCGTAGGGCGTGCCGTCGACGTCGGTGGTGATTTCATCGATGCGTGGCAGGGGGTGCAGCACTTTCAGATTCGCGCGCGCCTCGGCGAGATCCGCGGCATGCAGGATGTACTGCGCTTTGATGTTGATGTATTCGGACGGATCGAGCCGCTCTTTCTGGACGCGCGTCATGTAGAGGATATCCAGCGCCGGCACGACTTCTTCAATGCTGTTATGCAGACTATAAGGAATGTTCCGGTCGTCCAGCATTTTCAAAATATAGTCCGGCATGGCCAGCGCATCGGGGGCGATGAAGTAGAAGCGGTTGCCCTCGAACTTGGCCAGCGCCTGCGTCAGAGAGTGGACGGTGCGACCGTATTTTAGGTCCCCGACCATAGCGATGTTGATGTTATCTAACCGCCCTTGCGTTTCCTGAATGGTGAACAGGTCGAGCAGCGTCTGAGAGGGGTGCTGGTTGGCGCCGTCGCCGGCATTAAGGACGGGGATGCCCTGAGAGAACTCCGCTGCCAGACGAGCCGCGCCTTCCTGCGGATGGCGCATCACGATGGCGTCCACGTAGTTGCTGACCACGGAAATCGTGTCCGCCAGCGTCTCGCCTTTTTTTCCGAGCGACGTGTTGCTGCTGTCGGCGAAGCCCACCACGGAGGCGCCCAGACGGTGCATGGCGGTTTCGAACGAAAGACGGGTGCGCGTGGAAGCCTCGAAGAAGCAGCTGGCAATCACTTTATGTTTCAACAGCTCGGGCTGCGGGTTGGCTTTCAGGCTGGCGGCGACTTTCAGCGTCAGCAGCAGATCGTCCCGGCTGAGATCGTTGATTGAGATAATGTGTCTTTTATAAAGCGGATTGACCATTTGGCTATTCTCCTAACGGTTCGGCACGGTCTACTGGTTGGCGGCCTGACGCCCTTTTCGACAGACAAAAAAAAGCCCCTCAACGAGGGGCTTTTTTCAATGAAATAGGATGTACAGGGAGGAAAAACGCGGCGTGGCTGCCAGAAGGCAGTTGCGGTTGATGACCGACAAAGATGGCTGCGTTGGACATGATTCCTCCCGGCAAATTGCCCGGAATTATACGCGCGGAAGAGGCGAATTCAAGCGAAAAACGCAGATTTTGCGTGCAAGCAATCGGTTGCGAGCGCGTCTGTTTCACCGCCGTCGACCGGTCAATCGCAGGGCCGGGACGGCAGTGGCGGCTGATTACACGCTGGGACTCAGGGTCGCGACCATCACGGCTTTAATGGTGTGCATCCGGTTTTCCGCCTGATCGAACACGATGCTGTGTTTGGACTCGAAAACCTCATCGGTGACTTCCATGCCGCCGTGCAAGCCGTACTGTTCGGCCATCTGCTTGCCGATGGTGGNCTGGTCGTCGTGAAAGGCGGGCAGGCAGTGCAGGAATTTCACCTGTGGATTGCCCGACGCCGCGATCATCGCCATATTGACCTGATAGGGTTTCAGCAAATTGATGCGTTGCGCCCATACGTCTTTGGGTTCGCCCATGGAGACCCATACGTCGGTATAGATGAAGTCGACGTCCTTGACGCCCGTCCTCACGTCTTCCGTCAGCGTGATGCTGCCGCCGGTTTTCTCTGCCGCCGCCTGACATTCCGCGACCAGCCCCGTATCCGGCCAGCAGCTTTTCGGTGCGATCAGACGTAGATCCAGTCCGGTCAACGCCGCCGCTTCCAGCATGGTGTTACCCATATTGTTGCGGGCGTCGCCGACGTAGGCCAACTTCAATTGGGACAGTGAGCGGCCGGGCGCATGCTCTTGCATCGTCAGCAGGTCCGCCAGCAGCTGGGTGGGATGAAATTCATCGGTCAGCCCGTTCCATACTGGTACGCCGGACAGCTCCGCCAGCGTTTCTACTCGCTCCTGACCATAGCCGCGATACTGAATGCCGTCGTACATCCGGCCCAGCACGCGCGCCGTATCCTTCATGGACTCCTTGTGACCAATCTGGCTGCCGCTTGGGGCCAGATAGGTGACCTGCGCACCCTGATCGTACGCAGCAACTTCGAAAGAGCAGCGAGTGCGGGTCGAATCTTTTTCGAAGATGAGTGCGATGTTTTTCCCTTGCAGGTGACGGGTTTCAGCCCCGTTTTTTTTGTCTGATTTCAGTTTTGCTGACAGGGATAACAGGCTGCTGACTTCTGCTGGCGTAAAATCCATGAGTCTCAAAAAATGACGTTTGTAGAACGGGTTCATAGTGCTTATCTCCGTGCGAACAATCCTTATGATTGAATTAAAATTCACTTTATATGTGTAAATATTCAATTTCAAGTGCCGAGGTCAAACTTTGTGGTGGAGCCGGGGGAGGGGCTGTGGGACAATGCGACGATATCTCGCCGATTAATGAGGACTGAGTCATGGTAAACCGTGAATTGCTGGAAGAGCAGCGTGAAGAAACGCGGCTGATTATTGAAGAGTTGCTGGACGATGGCAGCGATCCTGACGCGGTCTACACTATCGAACATCACTTCTCCGCAGAGAAGTTCGAAGACCTGGAAAAGGTGGCGGTCGACGCCTTCAAACTGGGCTACGAAGTCACAGATGCGGAAGAGTTGGAAGTTGAAGAGGGCGTACTGCTGATGTGCTGCGACGTGATCAGCGAAGTGTCGCTCAAAGCCGAAATCATCGACGCTCAGGTCGAACAGCTGCTGGCATTGGCCGAGCGCCATGAGATCAATTACGATGGCTGGGGCACTTACTTCGAAGACCCGAACGGCTCTGACGAAGATGATGAAGGCGAAGGTGAATTCTACGACGAGGATGATGACGGTAAGCGTCACTAATCCTTCAATCTCTGCGACGGCCCGCTTCTCTGGGCCTCGCGATGTTGCCGGCGGCGTCACCGTCGGCAACCATTTCTTATAGCGGCTTCATCATTCTCACTTCACAGTCCACATGGCCGGTGCTCCCTAATGCATAGGGAATTTGGCGAAACCCTAACTTTTCGTAAAGCCGAATGGCGCTGGTGAGGTGGCCGGTCGTCTCCAGATAGCAGCGGGTAAAGCCATGCTGACGGCCAAACTCCAGGGCTTGCTGCGCGAGCTGTCTGGCCAGTCCCCGTCCACGAGCCACCGGTAAAAAATACATCTTCTGTAGCTCGCAAATATCCGCATCTCCCCCTGACAGCGGGGCCACGCCGCCGCCGCCGACCACTTCGCCGCCGCACTCCACAACCCAATAAGCACACTGCGGGCGGTTGTACAGTTGGAACAGCGAGTCCAGATCGGGATCGGCGATGGTGTAGCCTTTGTCCGCCGTCAACCCGAACTCAGCCGACACGCGGCGGATCACGCCCGCCATCGCGGCGTTGTCGGCTGCGGTAATGGGTCGAGTCAAAAGTTGAACGGGTGTTGCGATTGTCATGGTGCTTCAATGCTCGCTTTTCAGTTTATCGTCGTGGCCAAATGAGGAAAGTGGATACACTGACTGTAATAACACTTTCTTCGGCTCGAATGCAATCGCGGGAATATTTCAGTCGCGGGGTGCTTATCTGCTGGTCTGTCCGGGACGTTATGACGTTGTCAGGGCGTCGAAAAAACCGCAGGCACGTAGGGGGAAGCAAGGCCGCGTTGCGTGGATGTGATGCAATAAAAAAGGGAGATCGGCAGGATCTCCCTTTTGATGTCAGCCGTCAGCCGGAGGCGCTCCGGCTGATGGTCAATCCTGACGCTTACAGCGCGGCGATGGTCGCCTGCTGTTCCAGCAGTTTGGCTTTCGCGTCTGCGTAGTGGGTCAGCTTCTCGCGCTCTTTGGCGACGACCGCTTCCGGCGCACGCGCCACAAAACCTTCGTTCGCCAGTTTGCTTTCGATACGCGCGATCTCGCCATCAATCTTCGCGACCTCTTTCGCTAAGCGATCCAGCTCGCTGGCCTTGTCGATCAGACCGGCCATCGGGATCAGCAGCTCGGCGCCGTCCACCAGCTTGGCGACGGAAACCGGGCCTTTATCGCCGGCAGGCAGGACGTCGATGCTATCCAGACGCGCCAGCGTTTTGATGAAGCTGAGGTTCTCTGCGACCCGGCGCTGCGCTTCGGCGTTGCTGTCGCGCAGCAGCATTTCCAACGGTTTGCTGGGAGCAATATTCATCTCGGCGCGAATGTTACGCACGGCGATGATGGTTTGTTTAATCCACTCCAGATCGTGCAGCGCCTGACTGTCTTCCAGCGCGGCATCGAAGGCCGGGAACGGCTGCAGCATGATGGTATCGGCATCGATGCCTTTCAGCGTTTTCACGCGCTGCCAGATCGTTTCTGTGATGAACGGAATAATCGGGTGCGCCAGACGCAGCAGCGCTTCTAGCACCTGTACCAGCGTGTGACGGGTGCCGCGAAGTTCCGCTTCGCTGCCGCCGTTCATGACCGGCTTGGCCAGTTCCAGATACCAGTCGCAGAACTGGTTCCAGGTGAACTCATAGAGAATATTGGCCGCGAGATCGAAGCGGTAGCTGTCCAGCGCCTCACGGTAGGCCTTCACCGTGCGATTGAATTCAGCCAGAATCCAGCGGTCGGCCAGCGACAGGACACGTTCGCCGCCTTGCATACCGCAATCCTGTCCTTCGGTGTTCATCAGGACGAAGCGGCTGGCGTTCCACAGCTTGTTACAGAAATTGCGATAGCCTTCCAGGCGCTTCATGTCCCAGTTGATGTCGCGGCCGGTGGAGGCCAGCGCCGCCAGCGTGAAGCGCAGGGCGTCGGTTCCATGCGGTTCGATACCGTTCGGGAACTGCTTTTCTGTACGCTTGCGGATTTTTTCCGCCAGCTGCGGCTGCATCATGTTGCCGGTACGTTTTTCCAGCAGCGCTTCCAGAGAGATGCCGTCGACCATATCCAGCGGGTCGATGACGTTACCCTTGGATTTGGACATTTTCTGTCCTTCATCGTCACGGATCAGGCCGGTCATGTAGACGGTGTTGAACGGCACCTGCGGCTGACCATTTTCATCTTTGATGAAATGCATCGTCAGCATAATCATGCGGGCGATCCAGAAGAAAATGATGTCGAATCCGCTGACCATCACGCTGCTTGGATGGAATGCTTTGAGCTCTGGCGTCTGTTCCGGCCAACCCAGCGTGGAGAAGGTCCACAGCCCGGAAGAGAACCAGGTGTCCAGCACGTCTTCGTCCTGCGTCAGCGCGACATCGTCCGCCAGATGGTTTTCGCGGCGCACTTCGGCTTCATCGCGACCGACATAGACGTTGCCGTTGGCATCGTACCAGGCTGGAATACGGTGACCCCACCACAGCTGACGGGAGATACACCAGTCCTGAATGTCGCGCATCCAGCTGAAGTACATGTTTTCATACTGCTTCGGTACGAACTGGATACGACCATCTTCCACGGCTTCCACCGCCTGTTTGGCCAGCGGCGCCGTGCGGACGTACCACTGGTCGGTCAGCATTGGTTCGATCACCACGCCGCCGCGGTCGCCGTAAGGCACCGTCAGGTCATGCGCTTTGATCTCTTCCAGCAGGCCCAATTCGTCGAAAGCGGCCACGGTCGCTTTACGCGCGGCGAAGCGTTCCATGCCGCGGAAGGCTTCCGGGATAGTGCCGTCATAGACATCGGAGGCATTACCGTTGGTGTCGAATACTTCCGCCTGCTGACGGATATCGCCGTCGAAGGTCAGAATGTTGATCATGGGTAGCGCGTGGCGTTTACCGACTTCATAGTCGTTGAAGTCGTGGGCTGGCGTGATTTTTACGCAGCCGGTGCCTTTTTCCATGTCGGCATGTTCATCCGCAAGGATAGGGATGCGGCGGCCGATCAGCGGCAGAATGACGTCTTTGCCGATCAGATCTTTGTAGCGAGGATCTTCCGGGTTTACCGCCACGCCGGTATCACCCAGCACGGTCTCGGGACGGGTGGTGGCGACGATCAGATAGTCTTTGCCTTCCGCCGTTTTGGCGCCGTCGGCCAGCGGGTAACGCAGGTGCCACATGGAGCCTTTGACGTCGCGGTTCTCCACTTCCAGATCGGAGATGGCGGTGCGCAGTTTCGGATCCCAGTTCACCAGGCGTTTGCCGCGATAGATCAGATCTTCTTTGTAAAGGCGGACAAAGACTTCCTTCACGGCGTCGGACAGGCCTTTATCCATGGTGAAGCGCTCGCGCTCCCAGTCCACGGAGTTGCCCAGACGTCGCATCTGGCGCGTGATGGTGCCGCCGGATTCTTCTTTCCACTGCCAAATTTTGTCGATGAAGGCTTCACGACCGTAATCGTGGCGCGTTTTGCCTTCTTCGGCGGCGATTTTGCGCTCAACCACCATCTGCGTGGCGATACCGGCATGGTCGGTCCCCGCCTGCCACAGCGTATTTTTTCCCTGCATGCGCTGATAGCGGATCAGGGTATCCATAATGGTTTGTTGAAAAGCATGACCCATGTGCAGGCTGCCGGTGACGTTGGGCGGCGGAATCATGATGCTGAAGCTTTCTTGCTCGGTATCGCCGTTTGGCTTGAAGTAGCCTTGTTTTTCCCAGTGCTCGTAAAGCGGCTGCTCTATATCGTGCGGGTTGTATGTCTTTTCCATTATGCTCAAAATTCAGTGGGTTGGCGGTGTAGCCGTGGTCAATCGGAAGCCGACGCTGCGATAGGCTTTATAGCGGTCGCGCGCCAACTGTTTCAGGGATTCTTCGTAAGGGACAAAGTCTATCACTTCATGGAAAGCGGTGGCAAAATCTGCGAACTGAGGCTGTAGGTTGATTAAAACCTCGCGCGGCGTGTTGCCTCGCTTGTGAGGCCAGGCCAACTCTACGGCGGCGCCCTGACGCGGNCCTTCCCCCGCCAGGTTGTGCGGCACGAAGGCGTGAGGCGGACGCTGCCACAACGCTTCATCCAGCCGCTGCGCCTGCGCCTCGTCTTCACAGGCAACGAGTACCCGTTTGCCCGCTCGCCACAGTGTGGCGGCCAGCTCGCAGGTCAGCGCTTCCACCGCGTTAAGTTCTCCGCTTTGGTCTTCTGTTTCGAGAAGGTAGAACGTTGCGTTTTTCATGATTACCTAAATTTCCGTCGCTGCTTTCTGACTGGAGCGGGTAGACAAGGCCTGCGCTAAACGCAGATTCCCGCCTGCGCGGGAATCGCCTAAGTGTCGTGATGCGCCGGATGCGACGTCAGCGCGGGTAGGTACCCTTACTCGACGTCGTTCAGACCGGCACGGTTCAGCAGGAACTGTGACAGCAGCGATACCGGACGGCCCGTCGCGCCTTTGGCTTTGCCCGAACGCCAGGCGGTGCCGGCGATATCCAGGTGCGCCCAGCTGTATTTACGCGTGAAACGAGACAGGAAACAGGCCGCCGTAATAGCGCCGCCGGGACGACCGCCGATGTTCGCCATATCGGCGAAATTGGACTCCAGCTGTTCCTGATATTCGTCTAGCATCGGCAAACGCCATGCCCGGTCGCCAGCCTGTTCTGAAGCGCCCAGTAGCTCATGCGCCAGCGGATTGTGATTCGACATCAGGCCGGTGATGTGGTGACCCAGCGCAATCACGCAGGCGCCGGTGAGCGTGGCGATATCGATAACCACATCCGGTTCATAACGCTCGACGTAGGTCAGGGCGTCGCACAAGACCAGACGGCCTTCCGCATCGGTATTCAGGACTTCCACCGTCTGGCCTGACATCGTGGTCAGGATATCGCCCGGACGATAGGAGCGCCCGTCAACCATATTCTCACAGCCTGCTAGTACGCCGATGATGTTCAGCGGCAGTTCCAGTTCCGCGGCCATTCGCATGACGCCATACACCGTGGCGGCGCCGCACATGTCGTATTTCATTTCGTCCATGCTGTCGGCGGGCTTGATGGAGATGCCGCCGGAGTCGAACGTCAGTCCTTTGCCGACCAGCACGATGGGTTTAGCGTCGGCGTCGGGGTTACCTTTATATTCAATTACCGACATCAGCGACTCGTTTTGAGATCCTTGTCCCACGGCCAGATAGGCGTTCATCCCCAGCTCTTTCATCTGCTGTTCGCCGATGACGCGGGTGGTGATGTGGCCGTAGGCGTCAGCCAACTGACGAGCTTGCGATGCCAGATAGGCGGCGTTACAGATGTTGGGCGGCATGTTGCCGAGGTCTTTGGCGGCTTTGATGCCGGAGGCAATGGCCAGACCGTGCTGAATGGCACGTTCGCCGGAGGTGAGCTCGCGGCGGGTCGGGACATTGAAGACCATTTTGCGCAGCGGACGACGCGGCTCGACCTTATTGGTTTTTAGCTGATCGAACGTGTAAAGCGTCTCTTTCGCTGTTTCAACGGCCTGACGCACTTTCCAATAAGTGTTACGACCTTTTACATGCAGCTCGGTCAGGAAGCAGACGGCTTCCATGGAGCCGGTATCGTTAAGGGCGTTGATGGTGCGCTGGACTACCTGCTTGTACTGGCGCTCGTCGAGCTCGCGCTCCTTTCCGCAGCCGATAAGCAGGATGCGTTCGGAAAGAATGTTCGGTACATGGTGCAGGAGCAATGACTGGCCGACTTTGCCTTCCAGCTCGCCACGGCGCAGCAGGGCGCTGATGTAGCCGTCACTGATTTTATCCAGTTGTTCGGCGATAGGTGACAGACGACGCGGTTCGAACACACCGACGACAATGCAGGCACTGCGCTGTTTTTCCGGGCTACCGCTTTTTACGCTGAACTCCATGTACTCTCCTGAATCTTTAAAGACAACAGCGGGTGCTACGGTTAGAATGTGGCACTCCGTAATACTTTCCCACCGTCGCGTTAACATAACCTGTGTTAATCTGAACGACGTAGCGAATCTGTAATAAGGCTTTGCAGGTTCTGATAGCACATCCCGAACGCAGGATGTTGTAATACCGGTTTAGCTACGAGAAGGTTGCCACAAATGAGTATAAATGGCGAGTTAGCGAAAAAACTATCGACTTTCCTGCAAAAAGACAAGTTTTCACAGGCGTATTGAGCGTGATCATCATTCGATATCTGGTACGGGAAACCTTTAAAAGCCAGCTGGCTATCCTGTTTATTCTGCTGCTGATTTTTTTCTGTCAGAAATTGGTGCGAATACTGGGCGCGGCGGTGGACGGTGATATCCCGACTAATCTGGTTTTATCCCTTTTGGGACTGGGCGTGCCGGAAATGGCGCAGCTTATTTTGCCGTTAAGCCTGTTTCTCGGGTTACTGATGACCTTTGGGCGACTGTATGCCGAAAGCGAAATCACCGTGATGCACGCATGCGGACTGAGCAGAAACGTGCTGCTGAAGTCTGCCGCGTGGCTGGCGTTAGCGACAGCCGTGGCGGCGACGGTCAACGTGCTGTGGCTCAGCCCCTGGTCGTCGCGGCATCAGGACGAGGTGCTGGCCGAGGCCAGAGCGAATCCTGGCATGGCGACGTTAGCGGAAGGGCAGTTCCAGCAGTCTCAGGACGGCAATTCGGTGTTATTCGTGAGTAACGTCAGCGGCAAGGAGTTCGAACATGTCTTCCTGGCCCAGATGCGTCCACGTGACAACGCGCGGCCTTCCGTGGTGGTGGCCGATCACGGCACCGTCGCGCAGGGCGACGACGGATCGCAGATAGTGACGTTGAATAAAGGCACTCGCTATGAAGGGACGGCCATGATGCGTGACTTCCGCATTACGGACTTCACGGACTATCAGGCGTTGATAGGGCATCAGGCGGTCACCGTCGATCCTAACAACGTTGAGCAGATGGACATGAGGACGCTGTGGCGTTCCGACGATATCGGCGCTCGTGCCGAGTTTCACTGGCGTCTGACGCTGATCTTGTCCGTACTGGTGATGGCGATTATCGTCGTACCGCTCAGCGTGGTGAATCCCCGTCAGGGGCGCGTGTTGAGCATGCTGCCGGCCATGTTGCTCTATCTGATTTTCTTCCTGCTGCAGACTTCGCTGCGATCCAATGCCGGTAAGGGCAAGCTCGATCCGCTGGTATGGATGTGGCTCACCAATGCGGTTTATGTGGCGATCGCCGTGGCGCTTAATCTGTGGGACAGCGTTCCGTTGCGTAAATTGAGATACCGCCTGACACAAAGAGGAGCGGCCTGATGTTTGGTGTTTTAGACCGCTATATCGGTAGAACTATTTTCAATACCATCATGACGACGCTGTTCATGCTGGTATCGCTATCCGGCATCATCAAATTTGTCGAGCAGTTGCGCAAAGTCGGGCAGGGCGGTTATTCGGCGTTGGGCGCCGGGTTCTATACCTTGCTTAGCGTCCCGAAAGATATTGAAACGTTTTTCCCGATGGCGGCGTTGTTAGGCGCACTGTTGGGGTTGGGAACGCTGGCGACACGCAGCGAGCTGGTCGTCATGCAAGCTTCCGGCTTTTCCCGCCTGCAGATTGCAGGCGCGGTCATGAAGACTGCTATCCCGTTGGTGCTGCTGACCATGGCCATCGGCGAATGGGTGGCGCCGCAAGGCGAACAGATGGCGCGCAATTACCGTTCTCAGATGATGTTCGGTGGTTCGATGCTGTCTACCCAGAACGGGATGTGGGCCAAAGATGGGGCTGATTTCGTTTTCATTCAGCGTGTTGTGGGCGAGAAAGAGCTGGCGGGTGTGAGTATTTATCACTTTGATAACGACCGTAAGCTGTTGTCGGTCCGTTATGCGGCCTCTGCCACCTTTGACGGCGGCGTATGGAAACTGTCGCAGGTTGATACGTCTGAACTTACCGACAGCAAAAAGATCGGCGGCAGCCAAACCTTGAGCGGTGAATGGCATACGAGCCTGACGCCCGACAAGCTCGGCGTGGTGGCGCTGGAACCCAGCGCGCTTTCCATCAGCGGCCTGCATAACTACATCAGTTACCTGAAACAGAGCGGACAAGAGTCGGGCCGTTACCAGCTCAATATGTGGAGCAAGGTCTTTTCTCCGTTATCGGTGGCTGTGATGATGCTGATGGCGCTGTCGTTTATTTTTGGTCCATTGAGAAACGTGCCAGCCGGTGTGCGTATTGTCATTGGTATCAGCTTCGGCTTCCTGTTTTACGTGCTGGATCAGATCTTCGGCCCGTTAAGTCTGGTTTACCACATGCCGCCGCTGCTGGGCGCCTTGCTGCCGAGTCTCCTGTTCCTGGCAATCAGCGTGATGCTGCTGCTGAAACGGCGCTAGACGTTCTCAGTTGTTGATTTAAACGGGCCTGCGGGCCCGTTGTCTTTTGTAACGAATCTTCGGCTAAAGCGCGGCCGAAGCGCGCAGCATGACAATCAGGTCAGGCAGTTGCGACAGCAGATACAGTCCCAGCCCAATACTTCCCCCCACCAGCGTGCCGTTGATGCGAATGAACTGTAGATCTTTACCGATATTCAGTTCGATCAAATGCGACATCTCTTGAGCATCCCAGCTTTTCACCGTATCGCTGATATGGCGCGTCAGAAAGTCGGCGAACTCTGGCGCAAGAGTGCGCACCGCCTCTTCCAGATGCTGATTCAACGACGTTCGCAGTCCTTCATCCTGCATCAACGTTTGCCCCAGCCACTGACCGATGGCGCTGATACGGGCCTGTACGGCGGAGTCGCTTTGATTGAGGTCGGCCTTGAGCCAGGCGCGCAGGTCGGCCCAGAGATCGCTAAGATAGTGATTCAGCGCTTCGTCATTTTTTAAATAAAGCTTAATCGCTTCGGCCCGCCGCGCCATTTCCGGGTCTGTGCGAAGTCGTTCAATCAGCCGTGCTACGGTGAGATTGAAGTGCTGACGCAGCTCGTGACCCTCGTCGCGCACTACCTCGTCCAGCAGCGTGTTGACCGCATTGGCGACCACCTCGGCGCTGCGTTCACCCAGCCATTCTGAAGGCAGGATCTTTTCCGTGACCGGATGCTCTCGTTTCAGCCAACGGACAATCTGGACTGCAATAAATTCGCGTGTCGAAGGCTTGTTCACCATCCTCAGCAGTTGTTCAATGACCGTGTCCAGCAATTGTTGGTGACGATTATTTTTGGTCAGACTATCCAACAGAACGGCGACCGACTGGGTGAGGTCCACTTTATCTATAGCTTTGTGGACCGCTCGGCGAATAAATCGCTGAATACGCTGGTCATCCGCCATATCTAAAATGCCGCGCATAAACTGCAGCAGGTAGCTGCCTAGCCGTTCGGCGTTTTCGGGAGTCTGCAGCCACCGCCCCACGATTTGAGCGGGATTGTGTCGACGAATTAGTGCTAACAGTGATTCGGTATCGAGGAACTTCTCCTGAACAAAGCGGGCCAGATTGTCTGCTATCCGCGTTTTATTACGCGGAATAATCGCGGTATGGCGGGATATTAATGGCAGCGGAACCCGGCGAAATAGGGCTACGACGGCGAACCAGTCCGCCAGAGCGCCGACCATCGCCGCTTCGGCGATCGCCTTCGCCCCACTCACCCAAAAGTTGGGTGGGAGACACAGGGTAATCACAAAGATGGCGGCCGCAAGAGCGAGCAGCGATAGCGCCAGACGCTTGGCGCGTTTCAGTTCAGCTTCTTTATTCATGCATTAAGGTTACCCTGTTTTGCTCTGAACAGGCCAAGCGATTATGCATTCAAGCCGCAGACGCCTCTGTGGAACCGGGTTGTCATCGGGCAGGGTGGTGATAAGACGAATTTTTCATCACTCAGTCGCGGATTGATGGATTAAGGTTGCGCGGACGTGGCTGCACGGTATAATCCCCCCGTTTTCCGCATACTACTTCAGTGCCGAAGTGGCGAAATCGGTAGACGCAGTTGATTCAAAATCAACCGTAGAAATACGTGCCGGTTCGAGTCCGGCCTTCGGCACCATAAGCATGTAAATGGACCTCAACTGAGGTCTTTTTTTATGTCTGAAATCCAGTATTTATCTACCTTTCCCGCTATATTAGCTCTCTCAAGGTCAACCGACATCAACGTACATCTACCAACACATGTTGGTATAGATGATGGTATTTCCGGTTCGATAATGCTTGTACCAACAGGGAGGGGATAAGCATGGCGTTAACAGATATCAAGGTCAGAACAGCCAAGCCAACGGATAAGCAATACAAACTGACCGATGGCAGCGGTATGCACCTGCTTGTCCATCCTAATGGTTCTAAGTACTGGCGTTTGCAGTACCGTTATGACGGCAAGCAAAAGATGCTGGCACTTGGGGTTTATCCTGAAATCACACTGGCGGATGCTAGAGCACGTCGTGACGAAGCGCGTAAGCTGCTAGCGAATGGCGTCGATCCGGGAGACAAAAAGAAAAATGATAAGGTTGAACAGAGTAAAGCACGAACCTTCAAAGAGGTGGCGATCGAGTGGCATGGCACCAATAAAAAGNGGTCTGAAGATCACGCCCATCGTGTGCTAAAAAGCCTGGAAGATAATCTCTTCGCAGCCCTTGGTGAGCGTAATATCGCTGAGTTAAAAACTCGTGATTTATTAGCGCCCATCAAAGCCGTAGAGATGTCTGGACGTCTTGAGGTTGCTGCTCGTCTTCAACAGCGCACTACGGCCATCATGCGGTATGCGGTGCAAAGTGGGTTAATTGATTATAACCCGGCACAAGAGATGGCTGGGGCGGTTGCTTCCAGTAATCGACAACATCGTCCGGCGCTGGAGTTAAAACGCATCCCTGAATTACTTCAGAAAATAGACGGCTATACCGGCAGGCCGCTAACCCGCTGGGCAACGGAACTCACTCTGCTTATCTTTATTCGATCAAGTGAGCTGCGTTTTGCTCGCTGGTCAGAAATCGATTTTGAAACGTCAATGTGGACCATCCCGCCTGAGCGAGAGCCTATTCCCGGTGTGAAACATTCTCAGCGAGGATCAAAGATGCGTACACCGCATCTGGTGCCGCTTTCAAAGCAGGCGCTGGCGATCCTGAAGCAGATAAAACAGTTCTGTGGTGAACATGAGCTGATTTTTATTGGCGATCATGATCCGCGTAAGCCAATGAGTGAAAACACCGTAAACAGTGCGCTACGGGTGATGGGATATGATACTAAGGTTGAGGTTTGCGGCCACGGCTTCCGTACAATGGCCTGTAGTTCGTTAATTGAATCAGGACTATGGTCGAAGGATGCGGTGGAAAGGCAGATGAGCCATATGGAACGTAATTCGGTGAGGGCGGCGTATATCCATAAAGCGGAACATCTGGATGAACGCAAGTTGATGTTGCAGTGGTGGGCGGATTTTTTGGATGCAAACCGTGAGAAGGGGATTACGCCGTTTGACTATGCGAAGATCAACCGGGGGAATGGTGTGTGAGTTGTTTTACATATTTGCTTAATTTGATGCATTCGTCCAGTCTTATAGTTAAGGCTAGAAGGTGACTTCTTCAAATTGTATTACTAGTAAGAGCACCGCTTTCACTTGTATCATCGGTAAGAACGATCCACAAGATCTTTCACAAAGTAGATGGTTAGTCAGATTTCTGAATTTTGTACTCAATTAACCATCAATGCTCTTATATAACGGTTAAGTATTAAACTCGGTTGTCAATAGTGCGAGCCTCTTCAGGAAGCTAAAACGTACTATCAACGTATCTTTAGGGGTACCTGAAAAGTACCCCTAACCCTTTATTCAGGTTACTCTGAAATTGACCTTGCGATTAAATGTTTTTACTGTTTTGGTTAGTTTTTTTTCGTTCTGATCTCAATTTTTTAATAATGTTGACTGTTGAAAAAAATATTTTTCGAGAGAGTGTTATGCATTTTATTAAGATACTCTTTGTAAATCTAAACACTGTCAAAATAATAAACTTAATTCTATGCTTTTCAGATGTGACACGATTGTCTACATTGCCTATTTTTGTCATTACATTAGCAATTTTTCCACCAATAAAAACAGACATAGCAATAAACCACATCCATCTATAATGAGGAGCGTTTTTACTTAAGGATAAACGGGCTTGTTTTTTCAATAAAACTTGGCGGTACATTAACAATGATGTAATTACACATTCATTGGCGACAGCGAAACGGTCTGACATGCCTGTTTTAAATTTCCCCTCTTGAATGGCATTGCAGTACGCTGGCGGGGGAGTCTGGCACCATCGAGAAGGTGGTGGCAATCGTGTTATTGTTTTTGAAAGAGCCTTATTTGGACATAGTTTTTTATTGTAGTCTTGAAATTCCTGTCTGATTTTATCCGGAGATACTTGATTGTTATAGTACTCGGGGATTTTGTAGAAGGTATCAATATTTTCAGGTATTACATATTCAATCACAGATGATTTTGTACCGGCAATGTTTTCTAGTGTTTCTTGAATGTACGATGCCCACTGACAAGATGACATTTCGGAAAGCCTGTTATTATCACACATGTGGCTATAGTCTTTCACTTGAACAAGAAGATATTTGGCTGCATCATTAATGTCCGTAATTGTTTCCTCATATGCCGTTTTACCGACAGCAACCTCTCTATCTGACACCCAAAAAATACCGTTACCAACTGCTGTCAGAATGAGAAAAATATCTGTCCACTGTCTGAATTTCTCTCCTGTAGAAAAAATATCACAAATGATTACGGCTATGATCCAGCCACACAATAGCCCAATGAAACTCAGGCTTGCGAGNCCAGCCGCGTTACCTGTCACACCTGTACCTCCTATTGCATAGGTCAATGGTAACCACTGGATAGCTGGAAGAAGATGAAAGAGTGATAATAGCCCTGGAATTATAATAAGTACAAAAGAAATGATGAGGCCTTTTTTTCTGGCAAGTATCCATGAGCTCAAGAAAACGAAGGGTAATAATAAAATAAAGAGCTCAAGAAAACCGCCTCCTAAGACAACTGCAACTTTATTAGGAGACCAGTAGCTGCTCAAAAGAGCACCCTGTGCGTTCGTTTCTACAAAGTTGGTACTAATCACTCCCATCCCATCCAGTGTTTGCAATAAGGCGTATCCAGCGCTGTAGCAAAGCATTATGTAGGGATAAAAGAATAGGATCATAATTTACTCTCTTTTCTTAATTTTTCTATCGTTTTTATAGCATATTCGATTCGCTCTTTAATATGGCTAAAGTTGAACATTGTCAATTTTTAGCCCTATTTAGAACCAATGACAACTAAATCTGCCATCGTTGTTTTCTTTATAAATAGCGCCGTACTGCCAAGTAGTTTAAGGCCTTCTTCATTAATTTTACTTACTCTAAGCCCTGGTTGAACAATAACAACTTGGAATTTAAGAGGTGTGATTCTGGAGCGCTCTTTCATAGCAGCAAGGTCTTTTATAGTGCCTTTCAGAAAGCGAGAATGACCACGCGATCGCCACTGTTCCTCACGACGCTTAATGTGGTGGTATAAATAGGAAAGATTCAGGTGTTTCCAACGAATGCATCTCTGTGCCTGCCCACATACTTCGTAAAGGTCTTTAAGTCTGGCTCCTGCTTCTTCTGAACCTGAATATTTGCAATGGATTAAGGAGAGAACAATACAGTCATCAACTATTCTCAACCCCACTAAATCTGCTGACTCACCTTTTCCATCATCATTAATAATGACATCGTAATTATCTTTAATTTCACAGTACCAACGCCATTGGATGGATGATGGATCACGAGTATAGCCCATTGATTCCACTCGAACATCAGTTCCTTGCCAATCAAAAGCTACAATTTCGTCTTTGTCATAAAGGCCAATATTTTGGCTTACATGGACTATATGAGCGTTGTATGAAAATGAACCATCGGAGTAATGAATCATTACTGGATCAATTTCCATATACTCTGATAGTGATACCGGTTCAGATTCACCACGCTGTACAAAAACTTCAGGGCCAGATATCAACTGATAGGCATAACCTTTTGCTGTAGCACTTCCCGTGAGAGATAATTTATATTCAGATGACGTTTCATCTGTAGAGAAAATGAGTCGTACATTACCATCGTCAAACTTTCCAGCAGTCCTAACCTCTACTAAATATAAATGCGCAGATACAGCATCAAAATGAAAAATAACTTTATCTTCGAACGCAGTAAGCAAATACTCACCCCATTGAGCTGATATTGGATATTCATTATAGGGTTCAAGTAATGGGACTGGACGCAAAAAGTTACGCGTAAGATTGTTTGGATCCGGTTCAGAACTAAAAATCTTGTCCCAGGCTTTCTTAACCCAGTTGCACCAATCAGCAATGCTGCCACCTTTTTGTGGTGACCAGACTTTACCTCTGCGTTGCGAGCATCCCCAGATTACACGGTTTCCGGATTCATAACCTAATGCTGCAATATTGCTTAAGCTTGATTGAGATGCTTCAATTAGTGATAGCCCCTCAGTGACATTTGGGCCAAAGTATTGAGTAAAGCTGATTGCCCCAATTTGGGATGCGCCTAAATTTCTTGCCAAAGGATATTCAATACCATTAAATACATTAAAGACTTTTTCACCACTGACAACTTCAAATTTATCATCACAAATAGTACTGACTAAATTCTCAACTCGGAATGCTTTATAGTCATTTGAGAATACAAACAAGGCGGATCTGTCTTGATCCCAATGAGCAATTAGAATTTTATAATTTGTATCTTTAAGATCTTTGTAGTTTCCCCATCGGACTGAAGTTGCCTGAACAGCTAGCACAACAAGCAAATTCTCATCTTCAGCTATTGCATGCCAAGATTCATCGAATCTGGGCAGTTTCTCCTTGTATCTTTCAGGCTCCCAATTGTCACAGTACGTTTTAAATAACATGACAGAACAACTTGGCTCAATATTCCAGAGAGAAATCTGATCGTGTAAATCACCTTTCCTTTTTAAGGCATCCACGACCTCTTGCAACCTAATCTCTCTAGCAATTCGTCCTTCAGAGAGTCGCCTTAATACGTTATCCCAATCGGCATCTGTTGAATATAGATGCTGTAATTCACCTTCAACATTAGGGTCCGCAACATTCATGACTACACTGGCTTGACCAATTTTCTGTGCTTTATTGACACGAGTAAATCGGCCAATGAACTGCAAAGTTACTGCAAGAGACTTATGATGATCATGCAAAGCGGCAATTTTCAGGTTGGGTAGATCATAGCCTTCTCCCAACATGTCTACGCAAATAACGATTCTTGATTGTCTTGATAATAATTTATTAAGACGTTTTTTTATTTCCGTTTTAGGATAATCAGAATGAACAACGATTGGATTAAAGTTCGGTGCAATTTTCTGATAAATAGTAAGTATTTCTTCTGCTCGCTGCTTACTGCTAGTACGAGCCATGAGCAAATGATCAAGGTCATTATTTAAGTCTATACGCAGTTGACCTACAGCTGTATCCGCGATTGCATGATCCATAAGGTCAGAGTAATACTCCTCTACAGGCAGCAAATTTACATTTGTAAAATAGCCTGCTCGTTGGGCTTCCCCCATTGTATAGTTATAGATAATTTTTCCACCAAGGGACTTTTTATCATTCCTAAAGGGAGTAGCTGTAAACTGCACTACACGTTTGTCTGTGAATAGTTCGCGAATTGTCTGCCATGATGAGGCTGAGATATGATGGGCCTCATCAACAAAAAGATGGCTACACGACTCGCAAAGTGCATTTAATGCTGCTTCGGAGCAGGCAGACAAAACGCTGGTCGTAGCAACCAAGACGTTTGATTCACAAGCTAATTGCTTAGCTTCTTCCGCTACCTGAATTCCCTTCTTAATGATAGCGACATTAGGGAGTGTAATGTTTGGCGGAACGACTGTTAGCTCTGGCAAATATCCCAACTCAATGAATTTTTTGGATATTTGTGTTCGGAGAGAATCAGACGGGACTATGAGCAAAATTCGCTCGCATCGCTGGTATATCATGGTAGCCAGCATTGTTTCCGTTTTTCCCGTTCCAGTGGGCAGTACGACGGTAGCAGGTTCTACCTGCAAATCAGTAGCGAAATAGCCTGCAATTGCATGAAGTGCACCCAGTTGGGGTTTTCTGAGACCTGGAGAACGGTGCTCTGGATCATCCTCTCTAAACTGAAATTGATGATACCATTGTTCATTAATATCCTCAGGTGAAGTGCTAAATACCTGCTCTGGAAATTGCTCCCAGCTTAACTCAGTATCTTCTCGCCATTTTTCGAATGTAAATAGTTCCTTAGCTTTAAGGGAAGCTACACCATCTGCGCATTTCCCCCTGGAATTTGGATCTTTCAGATAGATATAGTCTAGAGGGGGCTTTAGACCCGTCACAAGTTTAAAATATCCTTGGAAACGTGCATTTCTGACTTGAGCCGATACTGTTGTTGATCGGCAAAGTAATTTATGAACATAATTCCCCCCCACTTTTCTTACAGGGGCAGCTTTCGCGGGCAAGGTAAATTTAATTGTTAACAGGTCAAATAAGTCCATATGTACTTACCTCTTAAGATGTCCTGAAAAAGCCTGCTGACTTAATTTAGAGAAGAGGGCGTCGCTATCAATATCGCCTGACGCCATTTTATTTAAGCTATTATTGATTATTGATACAATCGAATGAAAATTAACCATAAGTTCGTCGGGCGGAATTAGAACTTCAAAATTTTTAAGTTCAACAGGAGATATATGTGGCACCGTTGTTTCTGTCGGGCAGCAATGCTTTTCGAAAGCTGGCGATTTAATACAACTGTAAATATAGTTTGTGTAAGATTCGCAACGAGGTCGTAACCTAGCTACACGCTGAACTAAGTACGTTTCTCGCTGATTTTCAGGGAATATGCATACTTTTAACCCGCTTGATATCCACGGACGGTCCATAGCAAGGATAATATCACCCGCCTTAATTAAATAATTATCTAGTTTTTCTAGTTTATTTTTTGGCCAGAATTTTGTATCAGCCCAATCTAAATACCCCGTAAGTGTATTTGCCCCTCTGCAAAGCCGTACTGATTCTGGTGCATCACTAATGTACTCATTACTTTTGAATGCAAATCCGGTAATGACCTCTGCCAATTCAGTAATGGGAGATTTTTTTAGATTTTTTGGATTTTCAACAGGATCGCCAAACATATTCAAAAACGTAGTACGCAAAAAATCGTTAGCCAGTTTCATGGCTTGCTCGCGTTTTTGACGTAGGCTATCAGCCTTATCGAGAATATCCGCGATACGTTTCTGTTCTTCAAAAGGAGGCAACGGGATTTCAAAATTTTCTACAACTTTTTTAGACACTTCTTTGAAAGTTGCACCATTACCTAATAGCTCCAATTGTGGCACAAATTTATTAATACAATGATATAAATATTTATTGTGAACATTTCGCCCAGGAATTAAACTTTTAAAACCCTGATTTGTACAAAGTTCAATACCAGCAATAGCTACATTTCCTATTGGTGCTCGTGATGTGAGTAGAATCGTTCCTACAGGTAACATATATGTTGCAGCAGCTTTATACCCTGTTTTAGTTATATATTCCGGTGCCTCGTAAATATAAGGTTCACTAAGATTTGACACATCTTTTGGCGTTATCCACGGAATATCACCGCCCCAGTAGGATACGATGTTACGTTTAGGTGTTGCACCTCCCACAACTTCACAGCAATCTTTAAGCTTCACCATCTGCCAGCTCACAGCATCACCTCCAGCTCATCCAAATCCGCCAGAATCTCTTTCTCTAGGTCCCTCAGCCGCTTCAGTATCACCTTCGGATCTTCATACTCCTCGGCCTGATACACTACCTCTTTATAGCGATTGATAGAGAGGTCGTATTTCTGTGCGGCAATATCAGCTTTCGGCACCACAAACGCCGCCTGAGTGCGATCTTTAAAATCAACGCCAGCATCAATCCCTTCCGGTTGCTGTTGTTCCAGCAACGAGGCTAATTTCTCGCCCATAAAGTTATCAACCGGCAGCCCGCGCAAAGTACGGTAATGCTTCCAGCTTGCCAATAGGTGCGGCAGATCGTTGTCTTTTACCGGGTTACGTTTGTCATCCAGACTGTAGCCGTCATTTCGTAGATCGTAGAACCAGACCTCATCCGTCTGGCCGCCTTTGGTAAAGATCAGGATCGCCGTCGCCACACCGGCATAAGGCTTAAATACCCCGGAAGGCAGGTTGATCACCGCTTCCAGCTGGTTATCTTCCACCAGCGTTTTACGCAGCGACTGGTGCGCCTTACTGGAGCCAAACAGGACGCCCTGCGGCACGATAGTGGCACTGCGCCCGCCCACTTTCAGCATTTGCAGAATGCGCGCCAGGAACAGCAGCTCAGTTTTCTTGGTTTTCACCATCGCCGACAGCGTGGCGTCGATATCTTCCTCATCCAGTGAACCGGTAAACGGTGGGTTCGCCAATATCAGGTTGAAAGCATTTTTGCTGGCCTGCGGGAAGTTGGTACTGAAACTCTGGCTCATGGTGTCCTGATAGTGGATATCCGGCTCTTCCACGCCGTGCATAATCAGGTTCATGGCGGCGATACGCAGCATAGTAGTGTCAAAGTCGTAGCCGTGGAACATGTTGTTATCTACATGGTCACGCCACGGCGTCAACAGATCGCCGGTAAAAATTTTCTGCTCTTCTAGTTCACCGCGTTCGTTGGTGCCAATTTCACTATGAATCGACTCCAGAGAACTGTATTTCTCCAGCAGGTATTCATAGCTGGTCGCCAGAAAACCACCTGTACCACAGGCCGGATCGCAAATCGTTTCACCACGCGCCGGGTTCGGCTCCATCATTTCAACCATTGTGCGGATAATGTGGCGCGGCGTGCGGAACTGACCGTTGATCCCGGCGGTGGTCAGCTTACTTAACAGGTATTCGTAGAGATCGCCTTTAGTGTCGCCACGATCCAGCGGCAGGTTTTTGATCACCTCCACGGCTTTGGTCAGCAGTGACGGTTTAACAATCTCCAGACGAGCATCTTTCATAAAGTTGCCCAGCAGCGTCACCTTCGTATCTTCAGCCTGCCCAAGCTGGCGGAAATGCTGGAAGACGCCATCGCGCACCACTTCCATCATTTCGTCCGAGCCAAGGTTGCTGTAGTGGCTGAAACGGAACTCCTGCTGCTCAGGCGCAAAGCGTGGTTTAAAATCAATGCCCGCGATTTGCTTACGTTTCTCGTCCCGCTGTTCCTGGGTATCCAGCATACGGGAGTACATCAGGTAGGTGATTTGTTCGATTACGGTCAGCGGGTTAGTGATGCCACCTACCCAGAAATCTTCCCACAGGCCGTCGATTTTACTTTTTAAGTCACCGGTAATCATTGTTAACGTCTATACCCTGTTATAAATACAAAAGCCCCGCAGCAGGGGCTTGTCGTGTGCGTATTATACCGTCGCTGCGTCGGTCACAACACCCAGCTCTTCGACTATCTTTTGCAACCGGGCAATCTGATTTTGGTCCGGGAACACGCCGGTAACGCCTTCGTTGTGGATATGCGTAAACGGCTGTTCAAAGAGCTGTCGCATTTCAATAGTGCCATAGTCGCGGATGTGGTTTTTCAGTAGTGACAGGAAGCGCAGTTGCTGGCTGGTCAGGCTGTTGTCAGTGGCGAACTGGGCAAAGCGCACTTCCACTGCATTGCTGTCCATCCCGATGATGGTACGCAAAAGTTTATCCAGGCTGGCGGTTGCCTGCGGATAGAACTCTTTCAGTGCCCGAATATCAACGTTGGGGTTCTGGATCAGCACTAGCTTCGCCAGCTCATCCAGCTCATTTTGCGTCACTGGCTCGCCGTTGCGGATTTTCTTCAGCACCGGATTTTGCTGGAACAACGGCTCCAGAGCCCCCTGAACCTGCTGGCGATAGAGTTTGAAATCAATCGAGCGGATGTTGGTTTTGCGGGTCTCCGTCTGGATTAGGTTCGCATCTTCGGTAATATCCACCTGTATCGAGCCGAATTGCGGCGTCGCATCTTTTTCCATCAGGTGCATAATGCCGCGCAGATGAATGCGGATATCTTCCAGTTCTTCCAGACTGGCCTCCTTCCACCAGCCCAAATCACGAAGCTGATTAATCCGCTGTCCCTGCTGTTGCACCTGCGTCAGATGCGGCGGCAGACGTTCCACTTTCTCGATGATGACCGGCCAGAGCACATCCAGTTCTTCCGGGTTGGTATAACGAGCAGTTTGTGCCGCCAGAATATCCATATCAAAACGTATAGCGTCGCTTTGCCCGCGCACATCCAGCCACTGCATCAGCGGGGCCAGGACAGATAGCAGATCCTGCTGTGTTTTCGGGGAAAGCTGGCGCAGCACTTTTTCATCGCTGTACTGCGCTTTTTGCTGCCACTTTTCCTGTACGGCAATCGACTTTTCATCCAGAGCGTTGATCTGCACGCGGAGCTGGTGAGCGACTAAATCCACCGCCAGTTTGTCGAACTTACGCTGCGCAGCGGCCCCTAGCGTGATCCATGCCTCGAAGCGTTTTTGCGCCAGTGATTTTGTCGCTGTGACTTCGGCCTCTTCGGTATGCAGCTCGTGATACTCAAAATTGCCCCAGTGATCGAAGATGCGGAATTTCTGTTTATCCAGCGGTTTGCCGTTGTCATCGTAGCCGTACAACCCTGAACAAAGACGCGTNCCTCGGCCAATCATCTGCCAGAACTTCACTTTCGATTTGACTGGTTTGGCAAAGACCAGATTCACAATCTCCGGGACATCAATACCGGTATCGAGCATGTCAACAGAGATAGCGATGGTCAGCTCTTTGTTGGTGCTTTCATCCAACCCTTTAAAATCGTCAATCAGTTGCTCGGCGCGGGGATCGTAGTTGTCAATAACCTGGCAGAAGCGTCCGGCAAACTGCGGATACATGTCGTCGAACAATTCATTCAACAGCAGTGCGTGTTTGTGGTTACGGGCGAAAATGATGGTTTTACCTGGCAGTTGGCCGTCCCGATCTTTCAGGCCATTTTCCATCAGGTTACGCAGGATATAGCGGTTGGTGTCTTTGTTGTAGATCGCCTCATCCAGCGCCTTGCCATCAAATTCCAGCGTATTGGGATCGATACCCTGTTCTTCCAGTTCGCGGATTTGTGTGTTGCTTAACTTCTCCCGTTTGATACCTTCGCGCAGGAATTCCGTGGTGTGTGTGACGACTTCATAAGGCACCAGATTGTTATCAGCGATAGCATCTTCCAGGCTGTAGTTGGCGGTAGGGATACGTCCTTCACAACCAAACAAGCCGAAAGTGGTTTTACTCACCATGTCGATCGGCGTGGCCGTCAGGCCAATCTGGAGGGCATCAAAATACTTAAACAGATCGCCGTAGACGTTGTAGATAGAGCGGTGGGATTCATCGGCGATGATCAGATCGAAATAACCGACATCGAAATGGTCCATGATTTTCATCATGCCAGGATAGGTAGCGATATAGATCCTGGCATTCTGCCTGTCTGCTTTCTTCGATTTCCCGACCACATACAGCGGTTCATTGGTGAACTGATTGAAGGCATTCGCCGCCTGTTTACGTAGCTCTTTGCGGTCGCAAAGAAACAGGACGCGTTTTACCCAGCGAGCATCAATCATCAGTTTGCTTAGTGCAATTGCCACGCGGGTTTTGCCTGTACCTGTGGCCTGTACAATTAACGACTGTCGGTACTTGTTGGTAAACCGTTCGCTGACGCGGGTGATGGTTTCAAGCTGATACAAACGTCCGGCAACGGCCTTACCTTCGTTGTCTTTTACGTGCGGCACACTGTTCAGTGGCAGACGGGTTTCACGCTGCTGAATAAGATATTGCAGGCTTTCCTTGCTGTAGAAGCCAAATACCCGGCGCGGAGGATAGCCATGAGTTTTATGATCGTCCCACAGCCAGATATCGTAGCCATTTGTATAGAAAATAACCGGGCGCTGACCGTATTCTTTTTCCAGCCAGTCTGCATATAGTCGGGCCTGAATTCGTCCCTGCTCAGCATTGACGCTGGTTTTTTTGGCTTCCACCACCGCCAGCGGTTTGTGCGCCTCATCCCACAAGACATAATCCGCATAACCGTCGCCAGTTGCAGTAGGCTGTTCTTTAACAGGGTGCTCCTGCGTAACCTGATCGGTATTGTTAAGCTCTTCACCTACATTCCAGTCAGCAGCAAGCAGGCGGGAGTCAATCAGGCGGCGGCGGGTTTCCGCTTCATCAATAGAGAGGATGTCGGCAACATGCTGGTTGCGAGCTCTGGCTTCATTCAGGCGCTGGGTGAGGTGTTCAGCCTTTTCCTGCTCTTGCTGTAGTGCGCGTTGTAACGCCAGTTCTCGCTCACGGCTTTCATCTTGAGCCCTGATGGCATCTTCCAGACGTTTATCATCTGCACGACCTGAAGATTGCGTTAATGGAGGAAGAGTAAATTTGGGGCAGTTATCAACATTACCGTGGGCGTAGCGGACATATAGCCAAACTCCCAACAAATACGCTTCTTTGAGCAGCCAGTAGGTATCTTTAGCTTTGATACGACCACCGTGCGCGGCACGGTTGCCGTGGATACGTAGCGCATCCATTTTCATGATGATGGCTTCCGGCATCATGCTGGTAAACACATCTGCGTTCATTAAATCATACAGATTTGCTTTGATGCCTTCAGGCAGTCGTTCCTGACGGTATAACCAACGTACCATCAATTCGGTGTAGTTGCGCAGCTTGACCAGACAGCTTTCCGGATCGGAGTGAACATAGCGTTCCGCCATACATGCGAGTTCCGCCAGTTCCGGCCACTGGCTACGCAACATTTCAAAATTGAGAGACTGCTCCATCAATCATCGCCTTATGTCGTGGATACAACAGGAATTATGGAAAGAATATCACACTAATTTGGCAGACAAAGTGAGCTTGTACATCTTCAGAGCATTGAAAAATGAACACTTGGTGTGGGACAGGATCACCTGAAGTGGCACACTGAATTTGGCCACCTGCACAGAGGTGATATGCTCACCTCAGAACAACACAGGTGCTCCAATGAAAAAAAGAAATTTTAGTGCAGAGTTCAAACGTGAAGCGGCTCAGTTGGTTGTCGATCAGAACTACACCGTTGCTGAAGCAGCAAAAGCCATGGATATTGGCCTTTCAACAATGACCCGATGGGTCAGACAATTACGGGACGAACGACAGGGAAAAACACCGAAAGCGTCCCCCATTACCCCAGAGCAAATTGAAATACGTGAGTTGAAGAAAAAACTACAACGTATTGAAATGGAAAATGAAATATTAAAAAAGGCTACCGCGCTCTTGATGTCAGNCTCCCTGAACAGTTCTCGTTAATCGGAAAACTCAGGGCGCGTTATCCCGTGGCTACACTCTGCCACGTATTCGGGGTTCACCGCAGCAGCTATAAATACTGGAAATGTCGTCCTGATAAGCCGGACAGAAAGCATACCGTGTTGCGCAGTCAAGTCCAGGAACTATACAACATCAGCCATGGCTCTGCTGGGGCAAGGAGTATCGCCGCAATGGCAACGCTCAGAGGCTTCCGGATGGGGCGCTGGCTTGCTGGCAGACTCATGAAAGAACTGGGGCTGGTCAGTTGTCAGC
>NZ_JIBQ01000013.1 GCF_000688695.1 Lonsdalea quercina subsp. quercina
ACCGCACGCCGGAAGACCAAGGGTTCCTGTCCAACGTTAATCGGGGCAGGGTGAGTCGACCCCTAAGGCGAGGCCGAAAGGCGTAGTCGATGGGAAACAGGTTAATATTCCTGTACTTGGTGTTACTGCGAAGGGGGGACGGAGAAGGCTAGGTTATCCGGGCGACGGTTGTCCCGGTTTAAGCGTGTAGGTGGATGTTTTTGGTAAATCCGGAACATCATTAACACTGAGGCGTGATGACGAGTCACTACGGTGATGAAGTGACCGATGCCAAGCTTCCAGGAAAAGCCTCTAAGCTCCAGGTAACACGAAATCGTACCCCAAACCGACACAGGTGGTCAGGTAGAGAATACCAAGGCGCTTGAGAGAACTCGGGTGAAGGAACTAGGCAAAATGGTGCCGTAACTTCGGGAGAAGGCACGCTGGCGTTGGTGAAGGGACTTGCTCCCGGAGCTGATACCAGTCGCAGATACCAGCTGGCTGCAACTGTTTAATAAAAACACAGCACTGTGCAAACACGAAAGTGGACGTATACGGTGTGACGCCTGCCCGGTGCCGGAAGGTTAATTGATGGGGTCAGCCGCAAGGCGAAGCTCTTGATCGAAGCCCCGGTAAACGGCGGCCGTAACTATAACGGTCCTAAGGTAGCGAAATTCCTTGTCGGGTAAGTTCCGACCTGCACGAATGGCGTAATGATGGCCAGGCTGTCTCCACCCGAGACTCAGTGAAATTGAACTCGCTGTGAAGATGCAGTGTACCCGCGGCAAGACGGAAAGACCCCGTGAACCTTTACTATAGCTTGACACTGAACCTTGAGCCTTGATGTGTAGGATAGGTGGGAGGCTTTGAAGTGTGGACGCCAGTCTGCATGGAGCCAACCTTGAAATACCACCCTTTAATGTTTGATGTTCTAACGTGGGCCCCTAATCGGGGTTGCGGACAGTGTCTGGTGGGTAGTTTGACTGGGGCGGTCTCCTCCCAAAGAGTAACGGAGGAGCACGAAGGTTAGCTAATCCTGGTCGGACATCAGGAGGTTAGTGCAAAGGCATAAGCTAGCTTGACTGCGAGAGTGACGGCTCGAGCAGGTGCGAAAGCAGGTCTTAGTGATCCGGTGGTTCTGAATGGAAGGGCCATCGCTCAACGGATAAAAGGTACTCCGGGGATAACAGGCTGATACCGCCCAAGAGTTCATATCGACGGCGGTGTTTGGCACCTCGATGTCGGCTCATCACATCCTGGGGCTGAAGTAGGTCCCAAGGGTACGGCTGTTCGCCGTTTAAAGTGGTACGCGAGCTGGGTTTAGAACGTCGTGAGACAGTTCGGTCCCTATCTGCCGTGGGCGTTGGAAGATTGAGGGGGGTTGCTCCTAGTACGAGAGGACCGGAGTGAACGCACCACTGGTGTTCGGGTTGTGATGCCAATCGCATTGCCCGGTAGCTAAGTGCGGAAGAGATAACCGCTGAAAGCATCTAAGCGGGAAACTTGCCCCGAGATGAGTCTTCCCTGGGACTTCGAGTCCCCTGAAGGGCCGTTGAAGACGACGACGTAGATAGGCTGGGTGTGTAAGCGTAGCGATACGTTGAGCTAACCAGTACTAATGACCCGAGAGGCTTAACCTTACAACACCGAAGGTGTTTTTAGAGAGACGAGATTCAGCTTGTTCAAAGATTGGTTCTGGTGGTTACACGGAGAGAGAGTGTAACGGCTGGAATGAAACAGAATTTGCCTGGCGGCGATAGCGCGGTGGTCCCACCTGACCCCATGCCGAACTCAGCAGTGAAACGCCGTAGCGCCGATGGTAGTGTGGGGTCTCCCCATGTGAGAGTAGGGAACTGCCAGGCATCAAACCCGTAGAAACCCTCAGCGAAAGCTGGGGGTTTTTGCATTGGGGCGAAAAAAACGCGCACACACCTGCGGCCCAACGCCACGCCGTCACCCCCGCCAGCCTCATTAGAGGCCACTGGTCGGTCACGGTTCCGGCCCCCTCACAACAGCCGTCGCGATACGTGTTCATCGTCCTGCCTATCCTCCCCCCTGACCGTGCTCTCCTACCTCTACTTTTCGGTATCGTCTAAATGAACCTCTTCCCTCGCAGGGCATGAAGCGCCGCGCACAGACCCCCGGCAAAGAGCGGAGCGCAAACAAGATTGAGGTCGGTCATGAGGGATAACCACACTTAGCCGCGGCTACGCCGCACCCGGTCTGGTCTACTCTTGGGCACCTAACTTAACTCCCGGTTATCCGGAGGATTGAGGTGGGATGGCGTCAGCTGTTTTATAGGGAACTCGCAATATAACGCGATTGTTATGTGGCCCAGGTTCCCGACTTTCCCTCACCGGGTGCAGCCTATCCGGAATGACATCACCTGCCTATCCGAATGACACGATGAAGTAGGGATCGAACTCATTACAGTCAAGACTGCTGGGCATCAAGCCAACGGCGGATAAACTCGGCAATGGCGGGAGGGTGATTGAGATCGAGTTGAGGAACGGAGACATCCACGGGCACATCGCTGGCGATCGCCAGTGTATCGTCATCGATCAACTTAGCCATGTCATGGCCGATTTCCTGACGGTACAGGACGATTTTGGGGATCTTCTCGTGGCGAAAACCTTCGACCAGCACCAGATCGAGCTTTGTACGATCCATTCTGCTAGCCAGCCACGCAAGATCGGGTTGCGACTGTTCAGGCGTTTCCGTCATCAATGCCCAGCGATTGGCGCTGGCGACCAGCGTCTGCTCAGCGCCCGCTTTGCGGAGACGATAGCTGTCTTTCCCCGGCGTATCGATATCCATATCGTGGTGCGTATGTTTGATCATGCCGACGCGGATGCCTAATGCTTTTAGCAAAGGGATCAACTGCGTTAACAACGTCGTTTTTCCTGTACCGCTGTATGCGGCTATCGCCAGAAGCGGCACGGGACTAGTCATGTTTTCGGCCCTCTTGCCAATCAGCCAGTTCTTCGGGCGTATTCAGATTACGAAATGCCTGGGGTTGGTCGCTGAAAGAGACAGGTTGAGCATCTATCTGATCGAGAAATAGCATCAGTTTGCGATCGCCCCTGGACAGGAACTCTTTAAGCGCCTGAGTTTGGCTTTTATTGATGAGAAGCAATGTAGGATGGTGGCGTTCGCCATCGGTGGCATAGGCGGCGGAGTGATGACCAATATGTTGTTGTAAGCGAGAGACGAGATTCAATGGTAACGCCGGCACGTCGCAGGGAACAAAGAGCGCCCATTCGGTCTCCGTGGTGACCAACCCCGTATATATCCCCGCTAACGGGCCCGCAAACTGGCGGTTCATATCACCGATCACCGGATACCCGCTTTGCTGGTAACGTTCACGATGACGGTTGGCATTGATCAGTACCCTATCCACCTGACTCTCCAGCCGTGTTAAAACGTGCTGATACAGCGGTATACCGTCCAACAGGAGGAGGCCTTTATCTTGGCCGCCCATCCGTAAGGATTGTCCGCCAGCCAGAATGAATCCCGTGATCATAATTGTTTGACCTGAAAATAAATGATGCCGATTGAGGGAAAACGATGGCGTAACGCCAAGCGCTTTCCTCATACTAAGTACATGACTATTTAAGCTGAGTATGGAGAACCGACCATGAAATGTCATCGCGTGAATGAGTTAGTTGAACTGTTGCATCCGGCCTGGCAGCAGGAACCCGATTTGAATTTGATGGAATTTTTACAAAAACTTGCAAAGGAAGCTGGGTTTGAAGGTGCGCTTGGCGATCTGACAGATGATATCCTTATCTACCATTTAAAACTGCGTGGTTCCGACCAAGAGCAACCGATCCCAGGGTTGCAGAAAGATTATGAAGTTGACTTCAAAACGGCGCTCCTGCGGGCCCGTGGCGTCATCAAAGATTAATGAAAAGCTCGTTTTCCGCGTCGATGCGCGCGTACGCCTTTTGCAACAGGAACGTTAAACGCAATGCATGATGCTGTTTTCAATTTTCACACGCTCTCGCCAGACGTCATTATGGATGCGTTATGGTCTGCGGGCGTACGCGTAGACTCCGGATTAATCGCGCTTAATAGCTACGAAAACCGGGTATACCAACTCAGTGATGAAGATCGTCGGCGTTACGTGGTCAAATTTTATCGTCCACAGCGTTGGAGCAAGGATCAAATCGTCGAAGAGCATCAGTTTGCCGCTGAACTAGCGCAGGATGAAGTGCCGGTCGTCGCGCCTTTGGCGTTGCAGGGAGAGACCTTGCATGAGCATGACGGCTTTTTCTTTACTGTCTTTCCCAGCGTAGGGGGAAGGCAGTATGAAATGGATAACGATGATCAGCTGGAAGGCGTCGGTCGTTATTTGGGGCGCATTCATCAAACCGGTCGTAAACGGGATTTCGATGCACGGCCGACTATCGGCCTACAGGAGTATCTGTATGAGCCCTTCGAGGAGTTGTCCCGATGCGCTTTGATACCCGCTTCGCTGCGGGAAACCTTCCTGAACGCGACCGAGCGCCTGATCCAGGAAGTGAAGCGCTGCTGGCATGACGACTGGGCGTCGGCCCGCCTACACGGAGATTGCCACCCCGGCAACATTCTGTGGCATGACGGCCCCCTGTTCGTCGATTTGGATGATGCACGTAACGGTCCCGCCATTCAGGATTTGTGGATGCTTTTGCATGGCGAGCGACGCGAGCAACGCATCCAGCTGGATATTCTGTTGGAAGCTTACAGCGAGTTTTCTTCTTTCGAAGAGAAGGAACTGGCGCTCATCGAACCGTTGCGGGCGATGAGAATGATTCACTATCTGGCCTGGGTTGCCCGACGTTGGCAAGACCCTGCGTTTCCAAGGAGTTTTCCCTGGATGCAGGATGCCGATTTCTGGGCGAAACAAGCCTCCACCTTTGTCGAGCAGGTTAAGCTGTTGCAGGAACCGCCTTTGCAGCTGACGCCGATGTACTAAAGTTAACGGAGAAAAGAGTGATATGAAGAAAGTATGGCTAACACTGATTGGTGTCATCATGGCGTTCAGTGCCTCCGCGGCTGATTTCAGCGAGGGCAAACAGTTTGTCACGCTGGATAAGCCCGCAACGCAGGAGCCGCAGGTGCTGGAGTTTTTCTCTTTCTACTGCCCGCACTGTTATCAATTTTCCCAGGTTTATCACATTCCTGACGCGATACAGAAAGCGTTGCCGGCTGGCACCAAAATGGTGAAGTATCACGTGGACTTCCTGGGACCTTTGGGCAAAAACCTGACGGAAGCGTGGGCTGTCGCTATTGCTCTGGGGGTTGAAGATAAAATTAGCCCGCTGATGTTTGATGCGGTACAGAAAACCCAAACGGTCCAGAAACCGGAAGATATTCGCAACGTCTTTATCTCTGCGGGCGTGAAAGGTGAAGACTACGACAGCGCTCTCAACAGCTTCGTTGTAAAATCACTGGTCGTACAGCAAGAAAAAGCGGCGGCGGATTTGCAGCTGCGCGGTGTTCCATCCCTGTTTGTGAACGGCAAATATATGGTTAAGAATGACGGTCTTGATACCAGCTCAATGGATGCTTACGTCCAGCAATATGCTGATGTAGTGAAATTCCTGATTTCTAAAAAGTAATTTAACTCGACGCCATGCGGCGACAGCCGCGTGGCGTGAGTTTTTTCAAAAAGGAAACTTTCAGGGAAAATAACAGGGTGAAAGTGAATTTCATTTCCATAGGTATCCACAAATCTTATGTTTTCCGTTAACAACAAGTGAATACGTTTTTTTATTTCAGTTAACTGATTTTGCTAAATAATTTAATTACTCCCGTCAGTATTTATTCCCCTGTTAATTATTTAAGTATTTCTATACACAAACTTATCCACAGAATTTCTGCGATACGTCACGAAAGCGCGGCCGTATTTACGCGTTATTATTCGTCTCTTCCTGCCAACCTATGGCATGCTTATATGATGGCTGGAAATAACAATTGAAACAGATTATGGCTCAAATAGCAGACAACCCTTTAATTCTCGTCGACGGTTCCTCTTACTTGTACCGTGCCTATCACGCTTTTCCTCCGCTGACTAACAGTGCGGGAGAACCTACCGGAGCGATGTACGGCGTGTTGAACATGCTGCGCAGCCTGTTGCTTCAATATCATCCCAGCCATGTTGCGGTTGTGTTTGATGCGAAAGGAAAAACCTTCCGCGATGAGCTGTTTGAACATTACAAATCTCACCGACCTCCGATGCCGGATGATCTGCGCGCACAAATCGAGCCGTTGCATAAAATGGTCAGGGCGATGGGCCTGCCGTTGTTAGCGGTCTCCGGCGTGGAAGCGGACGATGTCATCGGCACGCTGGCTCAACAGGCGGAGTTGAACTCGACGCCGGTTCTGATCAGCACCGGTGATAAAGATATGGCTCAGCTGGTGACGCCGAACGTCACCCTTATTAACACCATGAACAACGCTATCCTGGGCCCTCAGGAGGTATGCGACAAATATGGTATTCCGCCGGAGCTGATCATCGACTTCCTCGCGCTGATGGGCGACGCCTCCGACAATATTCCCGGCGTGCCGGGCATTGGCGAGAAAACGGCACAGGCGCTGCTACAGGGATTAGGCGGTTTAGATACGCTGTACGCCAATCTGGATAAAATCGCCGATCTTTCATTCCGCGGCGCTAAAACGATGGCGGCTAAACTGGAACAGCACAAAGAGGTGGCTTACCTCTCTTATCAGCTGGCTACGATCAAAACCGACGTCGAGCTGGAGCTGAGCTGCGAGCAGCTGGCGGTTACTGAGCCACAAGTGGACGAGCTAAGTGAGCTCTTCAGGCACTATGATTTCCGGCGTTGGCAGGTTGAGTTGGAATCAGGAGCCTGGTTGTCGGGTAAAAAGAGCCCGGTCGCCGCGAAAAGCAAACCCGCGGTGGAAGAGAAAAGCGCGCCTGCGGTTGAGAGCGCGCTATCGCAGGAAGGCTACGTCACCATCCTGGATGAAAAGACGCTTGAGACGTGGATTGATCGTCTGAAGTCGGCCGACGTTTTTGCCTTCGATACTGAAACCGACAGTCTGGATACGTTGAGCGCTAATCTGGTCGGGATCTCGTTTTCCGATAAGCTGGGTGAGGCCGCCTATCTGCCGCTGGGCCACGACTATTTGGATGCCCCGGCGCAGATGACGTGCGAAAGAGCGTTGGAACGGCTTAAGCCGCTGCTGGAAGACCCAGCCGTACTGAAAGTCGGTCAAAATCTGAAGTATGACCGCGGCGTGCTAGCCCGTTACAACATTGAGCTGCAAGGCATGGCGTTTGACACCATGCTGGAATCTTACGTGCTGGATAGTGNGGGCGGCCGCCACGATATGGACAGCATGGCATCACGTTATCTACAGCATAAAACCATCTCATTTGAAGAAATTGCCGGTAAAGGCAAAAATCAGCTTACCTTCAATCAGATCCCACTGGAGCAGGCGGCGGTGTATGCGGCGGAAGATGCCGATGTCACGCTACATTTGCACCAGAAGCTGTGGGAAAAGCTGGAAAAAGAGCCTGAGCTAAGAAACGTTTTCGACAATATCGATATGCCGCTGGTGCCCATTCTGTCGCGCATGGAACGCAATGGCGTATTGATCGACGCTGGCATTCTCGCTGAGCACTCCAAGGAGTTGACGACGCGGCTTGCGGAGCTTGAAGTTGAAGTGCATGAACTGGCTGGCGAGCCTTTTAACCTCTCTTCTACCAAGCAGTTGCAACACATTCTGTATGAAAAGCTGCAGCTCCCCGTCAGGAAGAAAACCCCGAAAGGGGCGCCGTCCACTAACGAAGAAGTGCTGGCGGAACTGGCGTTGGACTACCCGTTGCCGAAGCTGATTCTGGAGTATCGCGGCTTGGCGAAGCTGAAATCCACCTATACGGATAAACTGCCGTTGATGATCAATCCGCTGACGGGAAGGGTTCATACGTCCTATCATCAGGCGGTGACGGCGACCGGTCGATTGTCTTCCAGCGATCCCAACCTGCAAAACATACCGGTGCGTAACGAGGAAGGGCGGCGTATCCGCCAGGCGTTTATCGCACGCGAAGGCTACAACATCGTTGCGGCGGATTATTCACAAATCGAACTGCGTATCATGGCTCATCTTTCTCGAGATGCCGGATTGCTGCGGGCTTTCTCCGAGGGATTGGATATTCACCGCGCCACGGCGGCGGAAGTCTTTGGTTCACCTTTGGATAAAGTGACGTCTGAGCAGCGACGCAGCGCCAAAGCAATCAACTTTGGTCTCATCTACGGCATGAGCGCATTTGGTTTGTCTCGGCAGCTTAATATTCCGCGCAATGAATCTCAGAAATACATGAATCTTTATTTTGAGCGTTATCCGGGCGTGCAGGAGTATATGGAGCGTACTCGTGAGCAGGCGGCCGAGCACGGTTATGTCTCCACGTTGGATGGGCGACGCCTCTACCTGCCGGAGATCAACGCGCGAAATGCCATGAGCCGTAAGGCGGCGGAACGTGCGGCGATCAACGCCCCGATGCAGGGGACTGCGGCGGATATCATCAAGAAAGCGATGATCGCCATCGACGGCTGGCTGCAGCAACAGGATGAACCTCTGGTGACCATGATTATGCAGGTTCACGATGAATTGGTCTTTGAAGTCCATGATTCCGTGCTGGAACAATCCAAGGCGAAAATTAAAGCGTTGATGGAAGGATGTATGAAGCTGGATGTGCCGCTGCGTGTCGACGTGGGAACCGGTATTAACTGGGATCAGGCACACTAATTCACCCCCCCTTTTCCTGCCTAAAACCGTCCTATCCTGCCTGTCCCTTGTATAACCTGGGGCAGGTAGAACCTACACAATTAACGCCCGTAATTCATCATGTTATCTAGCCTGTAACTTGACAAATTTGAGTCAATTTCATCAGAAAACGGCCCTTTTTGTAATTAAGCTACAGGATCATGCGGCGATGTGTCCTTTTATGGCGATGCTTTATGCAATGTGTGAAAGTAAACAACAAAAAAATCTTTGTGGCCGTAAAAAAATAGGGTAGAGTTATTTCCGTAGGGTACAGAGGTAAGATGTTCTATCTTTCAGACCTTTTACTTCACGTAATCGGATTTGGCTGAATATTAGCCGCCCCGCTCAGTGTTCTGAGCGGGGCGTTTTTTATTGGGGGGCTGAAATGCTGAACGCGGGGTGTGTCAATTAAGATGGTTCATTAACCCCATGATATCAAGGCATTATTCGCCCTGATCGGGGAAGTCTTCGAAGGGGGTGCCGTTAAACCAGCTATCCAGTTTTTCGCGTAGCTTATCCACGCCGCTCTTTTTCAGAGACGAAAAGGTTTCCACCTGAATATCGCCCATCATCGGCAGTATGGCTTCACGCACCATGTTCAGTTGCGCTTTGCGCGCGCCCTGAGCCAGCTTGTCCGCTTTAGTCAGCAATACGAGCACCGGCAGTTCCGCCGCCACTGCCCACTCCAGCATCTGCTGGTCGAGATCTTTCAGCGGATGGCGGATGTCCATCAGCACCACTAATCCTTGCAGGCACTGACGTTTTTGCAGGTATTCGCCTAAGGCGCGCTGCCATTTCCGCTTCATTTCTTCCGGCACTTCCGCGTAGCCGTAGCCGGGCAAGTCCACCAGTCGTATGCCGTCGACCACCTCAAACAGGTTGATGAGCTGGGTGCGTCCAGGGGTTTTACTGGTTCTGGCCAGGCTTTTTTGATTGGTTAGCGTATTGAGCGCACTGGACTTTCCGGCGTTCGAACGTCCAGCAAAGGCGACTTCAATACCGCTATCTGCGGGCAAATGGCGAATGTCCGGGGCACTGGTAACGAAATGGGTCACCTGGTAGTTGTATTGATGGGTCACAATCTTCGTCTCTGTCTGGATTAATAGTTACTCAGCGATTATACCTGTAACTTGCCGTGGCTGTGGTCTTTATCTGTATCGTCACTTTGACGACGTCAGCGTAATATTGTGAAAAAATAAAAGCCTCTTCCGTGAAGTTGGGTGCTTTTTTATTCGTACGCTTTCTGCTAGATTCCGCCGCAATTCCCTACATTCTTAATAATCTGAGAGCGATGCCATGAAACAGCCATTCAAACGGCCGGGCGGTAAGGCCGCCAAACCTAAAATCAAAAGAAAAACCCGTGAAGAATTGGATACCGAAGCTCGTGCACGCAAGCGTCAGAAAAAACGTCGTGGACTGGCCGCGGGAAGTCGCGCACAGGGTGGAAACGATAACAAGGCCTCTTCCGGACTGGGAAAAGTTGTCGATCCGCGCATTGGCAGCAAGAAAAAGATCCCGCTGACCCCGGCTGACGCCGCTCCGGTTTCATCAGTTACTGAGCCTGAACTGGAGAAAAAAGTCACGTTATCCCCAGAAGTAGAGCTGGAAATGCTGGAAAACGATCCGCGACTGGACGAGCTGCTGGATCTGCTGGAGAAAGGGGAAACGCTTTCAGTGAAAGACCAGTCCTGGGTTGATGAGAAGCTCGACCGCATCGATGCGCTGATGGAATTGCTGGGCATTGAGCTGGGCGATGACGACGACGACGACGAAGAAGAAGAACCTCAGGAAGATATGCTGCAGTTGCTCAAGCGCAATAACCCCAAAGACGGATATTGATGTTAAAAGGGCTGTTTCTGATATTAACCTTGCTGGTTATGTGTTTTTTGCTGAGTCTGTTGGCTAAACTGTGGTGTCTGTCGAACAGGAAGACGCGATTGCTGCGACGCAGCCTGTCTTCCCGACAGCAGCCAATACCGCAGAGACGGTCAGGCAATAAACGATACCGCAAGGAGTAAGCAGCAATATGTCTGGAACGAGCATCGATTGGGATCTGGAGCTGATACAAAAGTATAACTATTCCGGTCCCCGCTATACGTCTTACCCTACCGCGCTGGAATTCACCGAAAACTACGATGAATCCGCTTTTCTGCAAGCGGCCGCTCTTTACCCCGAGCGACCGCTTTCCCTGTATATCCACATCCCGTTTTGCCATCGTCTGTGCTATTTCTGCGGGTGCAACAAGCTGGTGACGCGTCAGCTGCACAAGGCGGACGAGTATCTGGATGTTTTAGAGCAGGAAATTCGTCAGCGCGCGCCCCTGTTCGCTGGACGTACCGTTACCCAGATGCATTGGGGCGGCGGAACCCCGACGTTTCTGAATGCCAAACAGATCACCCGGTTAATGACGCTGCTGCGCGAGCAGTTTACGTTTGACGCGCACGCTGAAATGTCGCTGGAGATCGACCCGCGCGAAATCGAGTTGGATATCGTTGATCACCTGCATCGGGAAGGGTTCAATCGACTGAGCATGGGAGTACAGGACTTCAATAAAGAGGTTCAGCGACTGGTCAATCGTGAGCAAGACGAAGCATTCATTTTTGCCCTGATCGAACGGGCGAAAGCGCTCGGGTTCNCCTCCACCAATATCGATTTGATTTACGGTCTGCCGAAACAGACGCCGGAGAGTTTCGCCTATACGCTGCAACGCGTAGCCGAACTGGGTCCGCACCGATTGAGCGTGTTCAACTACGCCCATCTACCGACGCTATTTGCCGCGCAGCGAAAAATTAAGGAAGCGGATTTGCCTGGCGCCGAGCAGAAACTGGATATTTTACAGCAGACCATTCATGACCTGACCGCCTCGGGCTACCAGTTCATTGGCATGGATCATTTTGCGCGTCCCGACGATGAGCTGGCGGTGGCGCAGCGAGAAGGGAAGCTGCATCGTAATTTTCAGGGCTATACGACACAAGGCGAGACTGATTTGCTGGGAATGGGCGTCTCCGCGATTAGTATGATCGGTGATAGTTATGCTCAGAATCAGAAGGTCTTGAAGGACTACTACACGCAGGTCCAGACCCAGGGCAATGCGCTGTGGCGGGGGGTGAAACTGACGTGTGACGACTGCCTCCGCCGGGACGTCATCAAAACGCTGATCTGCAATTTTCGGCTGAGTTATGCTGCGATAGAAGCCGAGTATCAGATTGATTTCGAAGATTATTTTTCTGAGGATCTGATATTGCTGGAGCCGATGATGGCAGATGGTCTGATCGAGGTGGCGTCGCGGGAGCTCGTGGTGACGCCAAAGGGACGCTTATTGATCCGTAATATTTGCATGTGTTTCGACATCTACCTGCGCAGTAAGATGCGAAGTCGCCAGTTTTCACGGGTGATATGAACTTCTGATAGAAATAAAAACAGCCGCAATGCGGCTGTTTTTATCTTTTCTGCCTGCGTGAATCCACGATGATATGCGGCTTCAGCTAAAAAAGTTAATCAAGGCGGCACACAAAACGGCTGCGATGGCGGTTTGCGGGGAATGTCCCACCGCATTGCCCATTTCAGCGCCGTGTGACAACGCCGAAAAAAGTGATTCCAGCATGGTTACGTTCTCCTGTCAGCGCAGTGATCATACTGCTAGTGATGATCAAGTAAAGTATAAATTTGCGACAATAATCCCTGCGCTGAAATGTCTCTTTTCCGCTCCCCCGACAAGCCCAAAAACCGGTAAGGAGAGCGGCAATGGGACTATTCCATCCCCAACTCTTTCAGTTTGCGCGTGAGCGTATTACGCCCCCAGCCCAACAGACGAGCCGCTTCCTGTTTATGTCCCTGCGTGTGACGCAACGCGGTCGTTAGCAACGTTCTCTCCATCTCTGGCTGGGCTTCCGCCAACAGATTTTGATGACCGGAGCGTAGCGCCCGGTCGGCCCATTGCGCCAGCAGGGTCGCCCAACTGTCGGGCTGAACATGGACCGTGGCGTCAGGCGCGGTGGTTTCAAACAGTTCTGGCGGTAAATCCTGGATCAGCACCTCCTGACCGGCGGCCATGACGGTCAACCAGCGGCAGGTATTCTCCAGCTGGCGGACGTTGCCGGGCCACGGCAGTCGTGTGAGCGCCGCTTCCGTCTCGGGGTGCAGGTTCTTCGGTTCGACACCCTGCTCCTTGGCGGTCGCTTGCAGGAAGTAGCGTGCAAGACGTGGAATATCTTCCCGGCGCTCCCGCAGTGGCGGCAAATGGACGCGAATGACGTTCAGACGGTGGAATAAATCTTCGCGAAATTTGCCTTCCTGTACTCGCAGCTCAAGATTCTGGTGGGTCGCCGCAATAATCCGGACATCGACTTTGACCGCGGCGTAACCGCCTACGCGGTAAAACTGCCCATCGGCCAGCACACGCAGCAGTCGCGTCTGCACATCCAACGGCATGTCGCCGATTTCATCCAGAAACAGCGTGCCGCCATCGGCCTGTTCAAAACGCCCCTGACGGATCTGATTCGCGCCGGTGAAGGCCCCTTTTTCATGGCCAAACAGTTCTGATTCGATCAAATCCTTCGGAATTGCGGCCATGTTCAGCGCGATGAAGGGCGCTTTGGCGCGAGGGCTGTGGCGATGCAACGCATGCGCGACCAGCTCTTTACCCGTACCGGATTCCCCGTTGATCAAGACGCTGATGGAAGAGCGTGAAAGACGGCCGATGATCCGGAAAACGTCCTGCATCGCGGGCGCTTCCCCGATGATGTCCGTCGTCGGCCCGCTGATAGGCTGATTACGGACCGGTTGTTGCTGCTCCATATAGTGGCTGATGGCGCGTTCGACCAGCGCCACCGCCTCATCAATATCGAACGGTTTGGGCAGATAATCGAAGGCGCCCTGCTGATAGGCGCTGACGGCCGCATCTAAATCGGAGTGTGCCGTCATAATAATGACCGGTAGCATAGGGTGGCGCTGTTTAATCTGTTGTAGCAGAGCCAGCCCGTCCATTCCGGGCATACGAATATCGGAAAGCAGCACGTCTGGCGTTTGCGTAGATAATGCGTTTAATGCCTGATTTCCGTTATCAAACGTCGCGCAGGTTAAGCCGGCTCCTGTGAGCGCACGTTCGAGCACCCAGCGGATGGAGCTATCGTCGTCGACAATCCAGACTATCCCTCGTTGCATCATGGACCTCACTGGCGGATGGGCAGATAGACCGAAAATTCGGTGTGACCTGGCCAACTGTTAAATTCAATTTTACCTGAGTGTTGATCGATAAGATTTCGGGCGATCGACAGTCCTAGTCCGGTGCCCCCTTCACGTCCGCTAACCATCGGATAAAACAGGGTATCTTGCAAATGGGCGGGGACGCCCGGGCCATCATCTTCAATATCGATACGGGCCACTAAACGATAGCGTACGCCGTGCAGCGTCAGCTGGAAGGCTGTACGAGTACGGATCGTAATGGAGCCGCCTTCTTCACCCAACGCCTGCAATGCATTGCGGGTGATATTCAGCAGGACCTGTTCAATCTGATCTGGGTCGTGCATGAGTTCCGGCAAGCTGGGGTCGTAATCTCTGACCAGCGTGACGTTATCGGCTTTTTCCAGCGAAACCAGTTGGAAGACGCGCTCCGCGACCTGATGAATACTCTGCGTGACGTGCAACCCAGGTTGCTGTGGCCCTAATAGGCGATCGACCAGATTACGCAGGCGATCCGCCTGTTCGATAATGACTTTGGTATATTCCGTCAGCGATGGGTCGGGCAACGCTTTCGACAGTAGTTGCGCCGCGCCGCGCAGGCCTCCCAGCGGGTTTTTAATCTCATGAGCAAGACCGCGAACCAGATCTCGCGCCGCTAACTGCTGAGCGTGTTGCAACTGTTCCTGACTGAGTTTGCGCTGGTTATCCATCGGCGCCATTTCCATCAGAATATAATCGTTCTGAATACGCTGTGCCGTCAGCGACATGATATGGGCTCTGCCATCCACCACGATGGTGACTTCGTTATCGGTAAATCCCTGTCCTGAGTTAAGGCTGTCCAGCATCAGGTCAATATTCAGCGAAAAGTAGCCAAGCAGTTCAGGCAATGGCGTTCCCGCCAGCTTACGCGAGCTTTGCGCCAGTAGTTGTTGCGCTGCTGGGTTGGAATAATGGATCGCCAGATTTTTATCCAGCAGTAAGATGCTGTTAATTAATGAATTGAGGATCTGCCCAGCATCGGGCAGCGTGCCTGTTGCCATAACGCAGACTCCTGCACCATTTTAGTGCGTCACATTCTGGATTGATAAATATTGCTTAGCAACCGTACGATGTCGCGCGGAGAAAAAAGCCCATCCGAAGATGGGCTGAAAAGTTTCCACGGCAACAAAATAAACAAGAAATCTTGTCGGCGACGGCAGCTTCAACATCGTTATTATTCGGGCTGCCGTCGTTGCGCGAATAATTACACGCTGTAGTACAGTTCGAACTCTACCGGGTGCGGAGTCATACGTACGCGGTCGTTTTCCGCACGACGCAGTTCGATGTAAGCATCGATAGAGTCTTCGGTGAATACGCCGCCGCGGGTCAGGAACTCACGGTCCTCGTTCAACGCATTCAGCGCTTCTTCCAGTGACCCTGCGACAGTTGGGATTTCACTCGCTTCTTCCGGCGGCAGATCGTACAAGTTCTTATCCATGGCATCGCCAGGGTGGATCTTGTTGATGATACCGTCCAGGCCAGCCATCAGCAGTGCGGTGAAAGCCAGGTACGGGTTGGCTGCCGGATCCGGGAAGCGCACTTCGATACGACGCGCTTTCGGGCTCGCGACCACCGGGATACGGATAGATGCAGAACGGTTACGCGCGGAGTAAGCCAGCATGACCGGTGCTTCGTAGCCTGGAACCAGACGTTTGTACGAGTTGGTTGCCGGGTTGGTCAGGGCGTTGATGGCTTTCGCATGTTTGATCACGCCGCCGATGTAGAACAGCGCCATTTCGGACAGACCGCCGTATTTATCGCCGGAAAACAGGTTCACGCCGTCTTTGGACAGAGACATGTGGCAGTGCATACCGGAACCGTTGTCGCCGAACATCGGTTTCGGCATGAACGTTGCTGTTTTACCGAAAGCATGTGCGACGTTGTGGACCACGTATTTGTAAATCTGAATTTCGTCGGCTTTTTTGGTCATGGTGTTGAAGCGGGTGGCCNCTTCGTTCTGACCTGCTGTCGCCACTTCGTGGTGATGCGCCTCAACCACCAGACCCATCTGCTCCATGGTCAAACACATGGTGGAACGGATGTCCTGAGAAGAATCGACCGGAGGAACCGGGAAGTAACCGCCTTTGACGGACGGCCGGTGGCCTTTGTTGCCGCCTTCATATTCTTTGCTGGAGTTCCAGGCACCTTCGATATCGTCGATAGTGACGTGGGAGCCGGAGATGCTGCTGCCGAAGCGAACGTCATCAAACAGGAAAAACTCGGGTTCTGGCCCGAACAGTACGGTATCCGCGATACCGGAAGAACTCAGAAAATCTTCTGCGCGTTTGGCGATGGAGCGCGGATCGCGATCGTAGCCCTGCATCGTGCCTGGTTCGAGGATGTCACAACGGATGATCAGCGTAGACTCTTCGTAGAACGGGTCGAGAACGGCGGTCGTGACGTCAGGCATTAACACCATGTCTGATTCNTTGATGCCTTTCCATCCGCCGATAGAAGAACCATCGAACATTTTGCCGTCTTCGAAGAAATCTGCATCTACCTGATGGGAAGGGATCGTGACGTGCTGCTCTTTACCTTTAGTATCGGTGAAACGAAGGTCGACGAATTTCACCTCATGTTCTTTCAGCAGCGTCAAAACGTGTTCAACTGACATACTTGGTTCTCCCGGGTTATATCATTTATCGTCGTGGAACGAATATCGTTGTGGAATGTTGTTGTGACCGTACGTAGACTATAGCTAAATCTGTGCCAACTTTAGTATTTGTGCCTGAGAGCCGGTTCTCTGGTTTTCTAAGTGGTCTTCGACTGCACCAATATAGTAATCTGCACCAAAATAGTGCTTTATTTTGCATTGTTAGCACCATATTGGTGCTCTTCAATGTGTTTGCCGCGAAATTGCACCGTGAAAGGGATCACAACCCCCTCAATGTGAGGTTGTTTGCAAGAGATGTTTGTGATCCTGTTTAGTCCCTCGATTAATCCGTGTACAATAGCGCGCTATTTCTAAATGCCTGAGGCAAAGCTGTGATCGAAAATTTGCGTAACATCGCTATTATTGCGCACGTTGACCATGGGAAAACCACCCTGGTCGACAAGCTGCTACAACAGTCCGGTACGTTCGATGAACGTAGTGAAGCCACCGAACGTGTTATGGACTCCAACGATTTGGAGAAAGAGCGCGGGATCACCATCCTCGCTAAAAATACCGCCATCAATTGGAAAGACTACCGCATCAACATCGTTGATACCCCAGGACACGCCGACTTCGGCGGTGAGGTAGAACGTGTGATGTCGATGGTCGACTCGGTGCTACTGGTCGTTGATGCAATGGATGGCCCGATGCCGCAGACCCGTTTCGTGACCAAAAAAGCTTTTGCCAATGGTCTGAAGCCGATCGTGGTCATCAACAAGGTTGACCGTCCGGGCGCACGCCCTGACTGGGTTGTCGATCAGGTGTTCGACCTGTTTGTAAACCTGGATGCCACTGATGAGCAGCTGGACTTCCCAATCGTTTACGCTTCCGCGTTGAACGGTATTGCTGGTCTGGATCNCTCCGATATGGCCAGCGACATGACGCCGCTGTTTGAAGCGATCGTCGAACACGTTGACGCGCCTAAAGTTGACCGTGACGGTCCGCTGCAGATGCAGATCTCCCAGCTGGACTATAACAACTACGTGGGTGTTATCGGTATCGGCCGTATCAAGCGTGGTCTGGTTAAGCCTAACCAGCAGGTTACTGTCATCGACAGCGAAGGCAAAACCCGCAACGGTAAAGTCGGTAAAGTCTTGGGCCACATGGGTCTGGAGCGTATCGAATCCACGCTGGCGGAAGCGGGTGACATCATCGCTATCACTGGTCTGGGCGAGCTGAACATTTCCGATACCATCTGCGATCCGGCGAACGTTGAAGCGCTACCTGCGCTGAGCGTCGACGAACCGACCGTGACCATGTTCTTCTGCGTCAACACGTCTCCTTTCTGCGGTAAAGAAGGTAAGTTCGTGACGTCGCGTCAGATCCTTGAGCGTCTGAACAAAGAGCTGATCCACAACGTTGCACTGCGCGTTGAAGAGACTGATGATGCGGATGCTTTCCGCGTATCCGGTCGTGGTGAGCTTCACCTGTCTGTCCTGATTGAAAACATGCGTCGTGAAGGCTTTGAAATGGCCGTTTCGCGTCCGAAAGTTATCAACCGCGTGATCGATGGCCGCAACCAAGAGCCGTTTGAAAACGTGACGCTGGATATCGAAGAACAGCATCAGGGCTCCGTCATGCAGGCGATGGGCGAGCGTAAAGGCGACGTTAAAGACATGGTTCCAGATGGCAAGGGCCGTATTCGTCTCGACTACGTTATCCCTAGCCGCGGTCTGATCGGTTTCCGTACCGAGTTCATGACCATGACGTCTGGTACTGGTCTGCTGTACTCCACGTTCAGCCACTACGATGACGTACGTCCGGGCGATATCGGTCAGCGTCAGAACGGCGTGCTGATCTCCAACGGTCAGGGTAAAGCTGTTGCGTTTGCCCTGTACGGCCTGCAGGACCGCGGTAAGCTGTTCCTGGGTCACGGTGCCGAAGTTTATGAAGGCCAGATTATCGGTATTCACTCACGCTCTAACGACTTGACCGTGAACTGCCTGACCGGTAAGAAACTGACCAACATGCGTGCTTCGGGTACGGATGAAGCGACGACACTGGTACCGCCGGTCAAGATGACTCTGGAGCAGGCTCTGGAATTTATCGATGACGACGAACTGGTTGAAGTCACGCCGACGTCTGTCCGTCTGCGTAAACGTCACCTGACCGAAAACGACCGCCGCCGCGCGGGTCGTTCGAGCAAAGAAGGCTAAGCGCCTTTTCTGTAACAACGGTCTCGTTTTAGAAAGAGCCAGCCAGCGAAAGCTGACTGGCTTTTTTAATTTATTTTCATTTAGTTATCCTCATTACACAGAGCGAGCCCACACCTGCTGATGGTGTATTCGGCCGCCGATCTTCTCTGTTCAGTTCTCCCTTTTACCGTTACAGTGAAAGCCTACTGACTCATCAGGAGGACCTATGTTGTATATCTTTGATTTAGGCAACGTCGTCATTGATATCGATTTCAAACGGGTGCTGGGAGTATGGAGCAACCTTAGCGGTGTCCCCCTGGCAAGCCTCAGCGAACGCTTCGTTATGGGGCAGGCGTTTGAGCAGCACGAGCGCGGCGAGATCGATGATGAGGCATTTGCTTCTCAGTTGTGCCACGAAATGGGGATTGCCCTCAGCTTTGAGCAGTTTGCCGCGGGCTGGGAATCCATCTTTATCGGGGTGCGTCCTGAAGCGCTGGCTATCATGAAGCAATTACGGCGAGACGGTCAGCGGGTTGTGGTGTTGTCCAATACCAACCGCCTGCATCATCAGCAGTGGTCTGCGCTCTATCCCGAAATAGAACAGGCCGCCGACCGTTTGTATTTATCTCAGGAGCTTGGTATGCGCAAACCGGATGCGGCCATCTACGAGTATGTGCTGCAGCAGGAAGGCTGCCGGGCCGAGGACGCCATCTTCTTCGATGATAATGCGGACAACGTCACCGCCGCATCCGCGTTGGGCATCCATGCTATTCAAGTCAACGATCGTCAGGTTCTGACGGACTTCTTTTCTTCTCAGTCCGCCGTGGTGAGTGAATAGCGCCAGGCAGTTTCGATTCGGCATCAGACAGGAGCAGCAACGTTTTTATGATTGGGTTAATTCAGCGCGTCTCCAGCGCCAGCGTCACCGTGGACAACGACATTATCGGAAAAATCGATGCGGGATTGCTGGTATTGCTGGGCGTTGAGCAGGGCGATGACGAAAAAAACGCCGTGCGGTTATGCGAACGGGTGATCGGGTACCGAATTTTTGGTGATGAACAGGGGAAGATGAACCTTAACGTGCGTCAGGCGGGCGGCAGCCTGCTGGTGGTATCGCAGTTTACGCTAGCGGCCGACACACAAAGGGGGATGCGCCCCAGTTTTTCCCGCGGCGCGGCGCCTGCCGAGGCGGATCGGTTGTATCAATACTTTATCGGTCAATGCCGGGAACAAGGCGTTGTCACGGAAACCGGCCGTTTTGCCGCCGATATGAAGGTTGAACTCGTCAATGACGGGCCGGTGACCTTCTGGCTACAGGCATAAAACGGATCGCTTCTCTTGGTTAACTGAGGCTGTGTATGTATCACTTGAGAGTGCCGGAAAGCGCTGAAGAGCTGGAAGCCTACTATCAGTTCCGCTGGGAGATGTTGCGTAAGCCGTTGCGACAGCCAATGGGGTCGGAGCGCGACGCTTATGATTTGCTGGCGCATCATCAGACCGTGGTTGACGTGCAAGGGCGGCTGGTGGCAGTCGGGCGACTCTACATTAATGCCGATAATGAAGCCTCTATCCGTTTTCTGGCGGTTCACCCTGCCGTGAGACGTAAGGGGTTGGGCACTTTGCTGGCGATGGCGCTGGAGTCGGTGGCGCGTCAGGAGGGAGCTAAGCGCGTGGTGTGCAGCGCCCGCGAAGAGGCGAAGGCCTTTTTCGCCAAATTAGGGTTTGTGGATCAGGGCGAGGTCACGACGCCTCAGACTACGCCCATTCGACATTTCCTGATGATCAAACCGGTGGCGACGCTGGATGATATTTTGCATCGCCCAGACTGGTGCGGTCAGCTGCAGCAAGCCTGGCACGATCATATTCCGCTGAGCGAAAAGATGGGTGTGCGCATCAGCCAGTACACCGGCAAGAAATTTATCACCACGATGCCGGAAGCCGTCAATCAAAACCCCCATCACACCATCTTCGCCGGCAGCCTGTTTTCGCTGGCGACCTTAACCGGCTGGGGGCTTATTTGGCTATTGCTGCGGGAGCGTCAACTGGGGGGCACCATTGTTTTGGCGGATGCCCATATTCGTTATAGCTCGCCGATTATTGGTCGTCCCAGTGCAGTCGCCAATCTTGGGTCGCTCAGCGGCGATCTGGACAAATTGGCGCGTGGCCGTCGGGCGAGGGTTCATCTGAACGTCGAATTGTTCGGTGAAGGTCGAAAAGGGGCGTTATTCGAAGGCGTGTACATGGTCTTGCCGCCGACGCAGGATGATCCTCTGGAGCCAGCGGGTTTATCGCACGACTAACTCAAGGCGCAGATAGCGATGGCTGCGGGAATGGGTTTCCATGGAATAACTGAAGGCCGGATGATGAGTCCGGCCTTCTTCTTGGTATCACCCCATCCGCCCTAGGGCGTTGGCATCCGTTCCTGTAAGACGCCTTGATGCAACTGCTGTTGGAGCGGTTGGCCTGCGCTGTCCGTTCCCTGCAAAACGCCATTCAAAGTGGGTTTCAGCGGCGTGGCATTCGCCATCTTACCGCTCAGTCGTAGCTGAAAGTTGAGATTCCCCGACGGCATGCGCGTCGGCGTTGGCCAGCCCCAGTGCAACAACGTGTCGAACGACGTCGATTTTCCATTTATATCCAGCGTGAATTCGCGCGCGGGGGTTTGATCAATACCCGCTTTTGCTTCCAACAGCCCCCCCTGAGTGAAGGCACTGAGTTCGGTAAACGTGATCCGATCGTTGTCGGCTGTCAATGCCAGCGACGGACGTCGAATATCCACCTTATTGAACGTGGCATCGCTGGCGTTCAGATTCAGCGAGCCCTGCCAAATACCCCACTGATGCTGGCGAGCTAGCAGCAAGTCGCTGCCATAGCCGTCAAGTGCAGTCACCTGGAAGGGAAAGTCCGGGTTGATATCGATCAGCAGGTTGCGGTTGGCGGTAAATTTTTTGACGGATATCTCTTCCAGCCACGAAGGCAACGTTTGTTGCCAGCGTTGACGCCAGTCTCCCGGCAGGGTGTATTCCATTCCCGCGATCACCAGTTCATCCAGCGTCAGCCTGTGGTCGCTGCGCAGCCAGTTGCCGCTGGCTCGCAGCAGCCCTCTCTCCCAACGGGTCGAGAACTGGCGAATGGCAATCCCTTGCGAGGACAGGTCCAGATGGATAATCGGGTCGATCAGATGCATGTCGCCGTTAATGAGGTCGGTTGCATTGAACGAGAGCGAGCCGTCCTCACTTTGCCAGTTACCCTGTTGGAAGGTGACATGCTGGAGTGTGGCATCAAGATCGCTGGCGGCCCAGCCGGGTCCCTCAATGCGTGCGTCTATCAGGTCAAAACGGTCGACGCTGACGGCGGGCAGCGCTGCGACGGGCCGCCAGAAATCAGAGAGGGAGCGCGAGGTTTGCAGCCTCACGTTACTCAGTCTGAGCCGATTAATCTGCCAACCGCCATCGTCCGCACGCTGCGCGCTGCCGGTCAGCTCTCCCCGGGCGACATTAGCGCCGAAGTTGCTGAGCGTCAGGCGCCGATTCTCGAAGGTGCCTTCCACCAACACCTGACTGGCGGGAATATCGTTCAGCGTCAGCGAGCGGGCGCTGAGCTGGAAACGCGCATTATTCCCCAGCAAATTACCGGGCTGCGGCTCCCAGGGCGTGATACCGCCGTTGACCTGCTGCCCGTTTAACCGCCAGTCGCCATCCTGCGCCTGTAGCGCCATATCTTTTAACTGCAACACGTCAGCCTGAAGAGGCAGGGCATAACCGGTTTGACTTAGATTAAGCGTTCCCCCCATCAACTGCAGGCTGGCCAAATGGGAAGGCGTGGTGATTTGGCGCACGCTAAGTCCAAGGGAGACCTGTTTGGCGACCAGCGTCGGCGGCTGATTTTCATGGCCAAAAGAGACCTCATCGAGCTGGAAGATACTGGGCGATGTCCAGCTGTGAGACACCTTTTTCAGCGAAAGACGGTATTCGGTATGTTGACTGACCCAACGGCTGATCCCGTTGGCTCCCCATTCGGTCTGCAGCGCGATATAAAGCGCCACCAGAGCCAGAAGGGTCAGTAACAGCAGTGAGATGAGTAGCTTCCCGATAAATTTCATCGTATCAGTCCGTGCCTGTCGTCGAGGATAGAAGTGTTATGCCGCAATGTAGGCAGCGGCTCAAGTCGGTAATCATACTCCTGACAAGAATCAGGGCCCGATGTTGCATCATGGGGCCCTGATTAGCACGGTAAATACGAAATATCTGGAAGCAGGCTCCCTATTCTTTTTCTTCTTTCTCTTGCGGGAACACGAGATTCAAGACGATGGCGGTGATCCCGCCTGCGGCGATGCCAGAAGACAGGAGGGTTTTCAGCCAGTCAGGCGCAAACTGCAAGATCAGCGGCTGCTGAGCTACGCCCAGACCCACGGCGAGCGAGAGGGCGATAATCATGATCGCCCGGCGGTTTAGCGGCTCGCGAGACACGATGCGTACGCCTGAGGCGGCGATTGTACCGAACATCACGATGGTCGCGCCGCCTAGCACCGGTTCCGGGATGTGTTGAACGAACCCGCTAACCGCCGGGAACAGGCCCAGGACAATCAGCATCAGCGCGACGACGAAACCGACATGGCGGCTGGCGACGCCGGTCAGTTGGATCACGCCGTTGTTCTGGCCGAAGCAGGAGTTGGGAAAGGTATTGAATACCGCCGAAAGCATGGAGTTCAGGCCGTTGGCCAGTACGCCGCCTTTCAGGCGTTTCATATACAACGGTCCGCGTACCGGCTGTTCAGAGACATCGGAGGTCGCCGTGATATCGCCGATCGTTTCCAGCGACGTCACCATGAACACCAGCATCAGCGGCACCAGCAGGCTCCAGTCGAAGCCCAGACCGTAATACAGCGGCGTCGGCACCATGATGGCCGACTGCGCCGTGCTGGACATCTCCTTGGGCAGCATTCCCATCAGCCATGCCGCCAGATACCCGACGGCCATGGCGATCACCAGCGAGGCGACGCGCAGATAGGGATTGCGTTGGCGATTCAGCAGGATGATAACCAGCAGGACCACGCCAGCCAGCAGCAGATTCTTAGGCGCGCCGAACGAGTGATCGTTCAGCGCCGCAAACCCGCCGCCGATCGAGGTCAGCCCGACCTGAATCAGCGACAGACCAATAATCATGACCACCACGCCGGATACCAGCGGAGTAATAATCCTGCGGGCCAGATGAAGAACGCGGGACAGCAGGATCTCGGTGCAAGAGGCGACCATCAGTGTGCCGAACAGCGCGGCCATCATGGTAGGCACATCCGCGCCGCCGTTTTTCAACGCCANCCCGCCCATGATAAGCGGCGTCACGAAGTTAAAACTGGTGCCCTGAATCGACAACAGCCCGGAGCCAACGGGCCCCCAGGTTTTGATTTGCAGTATGGAGGCCAGACCGGACGCAAACAGCGACATGCTGATGATGTGTTGCGTATCCTGCGCGGGGAGTCCGAGAGCCTGACAGATCAGCAACGCCGGCGTGATAACGGCGACGAACATGGCTAACAGGTGCTGACCGGCGGCAAACAACGTTTGCGGCAGCGGTGGGCGGTCTTCAAGACGGTAGATGAGTTCGCTGCGTGGATGGGCAGCGGCGGGTTCTTCCGGGCGCAGAGGTTCGGCAGAGGGAATACGCATGGCGGTTGGCACTCCAGAACGACAAAAAACGCATTTTAATGATCTGCCTAACAAAAGCAAACGGTTGCGCACTTCATCTTTCTGCTTGACCGTGGAGGGGGATCTGGGGGACGTGATCGCAGTCGGCGTTTAGGCGTTGGTGTAGCGTGCGCTTTCCGGCAGCCAGCGTTCTATCAGGGCTTGCGCGTGTTCGGGATAGCGTTCATGGATATGGCGGGCCAGGCGCTGGACCTGTGGGATCAGCGCCTGGTCTCGCAGAAGGTCGGCGACTTTGAATTCGGCGCTGCCGGTTTGACGGGTACCGAGCAGCTCACCCGGTCCGCGGATCTCGAGATCGCGTTGAGCAATCACAAAGCCATCGTTGCTATCCCGTAAAACCTGCAGCCGCTTCTGCGCGGTTTTACTGAGCGGTGATTTGTACAACAGCACGCAGTGGGAAGCGACCGAACCGCGGCCGACGCGTCCGCGCAGCTGGTGCAGCTGCGCCAGACCGAGCCGTTCCGGGTTTTCGATAATCATCAGGCTGGCGTTGGGGACGTCGACCCCGACTTCAATCACGGNGGTAGCGACGAGCAGCTGAATTTGGCCTGCCTTGAACGCCTCCATCACCTGTTGTTTTTCCTGCGCCTTCATTCGTCCGTGCACCAGTCCGATCGTGAGCGCCGGCAGCGCTTCGCGCAGTTCCTGACAGGTAGCTTCCGCCGCCTGCGCCTCCAGAAGGTCCGACTCTTCAATTAGGGTGCACACCCAGTAAGCCTGACGCCCTTCCTGCTGACAGGCATTGTCGACACGCTGGATGATATCGCTACGGCGGGTGTCGGGGATGGCGACGGGAGTGACGGGCGTTCTGCCCGGCGGTAGTTCGTCGATGACGGACGTTTCCAGGTCGGCGTACGCGGTCATTGCCAGCGTACGCGGGATCGGCGTCGCGGTCATGATCAGCTGGNGGGGGTGAAATCCTTGCTGCTCGCCTTTTTCCCACAGGGCGAGCCGCTGATGTACGCCGAACCGGTGCTGTTCATCGATAATAACTAGCGCCAGACCGTTAAACTGGACCTGCTGCTGGAAAATGGCGTGAGTACCGACCACCATGCCGACATCGCCATTGGCGATCGCTTCCTGCTGGGCCTGACGCGCTTTGCCTTTTTGCTTTCCGGCCAGCCATCCGACGTTGATGCCGAGTGGCGCAAACCATTGACGGAAGTTGTGCGCATGTTGTTCCGCCAACAGTTCCGTCGGCGCCATGAGGGCCACCTGCTTGCCGTGAGCAATGGCGCGCAATGCGGCCAAAGCCGCCACCAGCGTTTTGCCGGATCCGACGTCGCCCTGAACCAGCCGCATCATGGGATAAGGGTGATTCAAATCCTGTTCGATTTCGGCCACGACGCGCTCCTGCGCCCGAGTCGGCGAAAACGGAAGGGCGGCCAGCAACTGTTGTTTCAGCGCATCGCGGGGAGGCAACGCCAGCGCGAGGTGGCGCTGGGCGCCGGCACGTGCAGCCAGCATGCTCAGGTTATGGGCCAACAGCTCTTCCATGATCAACCGTTGCTGAGCCGGATGTTTACCCTGCTCCAGTTCGCTCAATTGCATGTCGGGCGGTGGCCGATGAAGCGTATGCAGCGCTTCCGTCAGGCTAATCATCGTGTGATTGAGCTCCTGCGGCAGCAGTTCATCAATCGGATGGCGGTCCAGCAGTTTCAGCGCCTGGTCGGTCAGCTTGCGCAGCGTAGCCTGACGAATACCGTCGGTGGTGGGATAGACCGGCGTCAGCGTTTCCTGCAGTGCCACGTCGCTTTCTTCGCCCTGAACCCGATACTCCGGGTGGATAATTTCAGCCCCCAGCTTGCCGCGGCGGATTTCGCCATAGGCGATGACCCGCTGGCCCGGCGACAGGCTGTTTTTCATGGCGGCGTTGAAGTTGAAAAATCGCAGCGTGAGCATGCCACTGCCATCGCTGATCTGGCAGGTCAGCATACGACGGCGGCCGAAGGTGACGTCACAGCGCAAAATTTCACCCTCTACGGTTGCGTAGATGCCCGGAAGAAGGTCGTTGATGGGATAAAGCTGAGTGCGGTCTTCGTAGCGCAGCGGTAGATGAAATAGCAGGTCTTCCACCGTTTCCAGACCGATGCGGGCCAATTTATTCGCCTGACTGGGCCCGACGCCGACAAGCGTGTTCAGCGGTTGGGTATTCAGCAGGCGCCCGCGCATTATTGTTCCGTGGACTGCATGGCGGCCCACCACGGGGTGTCGGCGACCACCTGACCCTGCTGGTCTATGCGTGGGCGTGGAAGTCCTTTACGTTTCGCTACGCGGGCGAGAACGGGGTAACCGCCTTCGAACAACAGCTGCTGTTGCTCTTCATCGTCCAACGGGCTGGTGTCACGATGATACATCCCGGCCATCTGACGCTGGCGCTGCGCTTCGTAAAGAATCAATGCGGAGGCGACGGAGACATTGAGGGACTGAACCATACCGGTCATTGGAATGATGATGTCCTGGTCCGCTAAAGCCAGCGCTTCGGCGGAGATGCCGCTTTTTTCCTGTCCGAGAAGAATGCAGGTAGGACGGGTATAGTCGATGTCGCGAAAATCAACAGCGTTGTCAGAAAGATGGGTGGCAAGCACCTGCATGTCCTGCGCCTTCAGGTGCCCGACGGCGTCCTTAATCGTGGCGTGCGTTTTGACTTTTACCCAGCTATTGCTGCCAGCGGCGGTCGACACCAGCGTTCGCATATGGCCGGTCGGCCATATGGCGTGAACCTGATGAACGCCTACGGCATCCGCCGTCCGAATAACGGCGGAAACATTGTGAGGCTTATGGACCTGCTCCATACACACCGTCAGGTCGGGCTGGCGGTGATTCAGCATCTCTCTGATGCGCGCATAGCGTTCTGGAGTCATAACAGATTAGTTTCGGTTACGGTTAACTTTGATCACATCCGGCATCACGCGGATCTTGCGCATAATATTCGCGAGATGGACACGGTCGCGTGCTGTCAGGCGTATGAAGGCACTGTATACCCTGCCGTCTTTTTCTTCCGTATTGATGCTCTGGATATTGGCATTGGCGGTGTTAATGGCTGCGGTCAGGTTGGCCAGTACGCCCTGATGGTTGAGCATGTCCACCTTGATTTCCGTCAGGAACTCCTGCTCAGTGACCTTATCCCACTCGACCGCCATGAATTTTTCGGGTTCTTTCTGGTAACCGCGGATATTGCGGCAGGATTCATGGTGGATAACCAGACCTTTACCTGGGCTGACGTGCGCAATGATCGGGTCGCCCGGAATGGGACGGCAGCATTTGGCGAATGTCACCAACACGCCGTCGGCACCTTTTATCGGGAGCTTGCGGATGCCGGAGCTGTTCAGTCCGGTATCTTCTTCCAGCAGATTTCTGGCCACCACGATGCTCATCGCATTGCCAAGGCCGATTTCCGCCAGCAGATCGTCCAGCGAGGAGAGCTTCATTCGGTCCAGCTCACGCTGAATGTTGGGAGAAGGAACTTCCGATAGCTTACGTCCGTGGCCTAGCGCATGGTTCAGCAGGCGGCGCCCTAAGCTGACGGAATCGTCACGCTTCAGGTTCTTCAGCATCTGACGGATTCGGGCTCGGGCTTTGGAACTGACGACAAAGTTCAGCCAGGCGGCGTTTGGCCGTGCGCCCGGCGCCGTAATGATCTCAACCGTCTGACCGCTTTTCAGCGCTTGAGACAGCGGATACGGCTGACGGTCGACACGTGCGCCCACGCAGGCGTGGCCAATGTCGGTATGCACCGCATAGGCGAAGTCCACCGGCGTGGCGCCGGAAGGCAGTTCGACAATGCGGCCTTCTGGCGTGAAGACGTACATTTCGTCCGGAAACAAATCCGACTTCACGCTTTCGATAAATTCAAATGAACTGCCTGCGCTTTGCTGCAGTTCCATCAGGCTCTGCATCCAGCGGCGCGCGCGGACCTGTGCGGTCGTGCTGCTTTCGCCTTCTTTATAAGCCCAGTGTGCGGCTACGCCCATCTCGGCCATTTGATCCATATCTTCCGTACGGATCTGCACTTCGACCGGGACGCCGTGCGGGCCAATCAACGAGGTATGCAAAGATTGATAGCCGTTGGCTTTCGGGATGGCGATATAGTCTTTAACGCGACCGGGGCGCGGTTTGTACAGGCCGTGTACCTGGCCCAGCACGCGATAGCAGGTATCCAAATCGCTGACGATCACCCGAAAGGCGTAAATATCCATAATGGAGTGAAAACGCTGTTCTTTCAGGTGCATCTTGCAGTAGATGGAGTAGAGGTGTTTTTCCCGGCCGCCGACGCGACAGGGGATACCCGCTTCCAGCAAACGTCCTTCGATTTCAGACAGGATCTTCTGAATCATCTCCTTACGGTTGCCGCGCGCGGCTTTCACCACTTCTTTGATGACGCGGTAACGGTTCGGATAGAGCGCTTCAAACCCCAGCTCTTCCAGTTCGGTTTTCAGATGATGAATACCAAGCCGATGGGCCAACGGGCTGTAGATTTCCAATGTTTCCCGGGCAATGCGTCGGCGTTTATCCGGCCTTAGCGCTCCCAGCGTCCGCATGTTGTGGGTACGGTCGGCAAGTTTGATCAGAATGACGCGGATGTCTTGCACCATCGCCATGATCATTTTGCGAAAATTTTCCGCCTGAGCTTCTTTCTTGTCGCGAAACTTAAGCTTATCCAGCTTGGAGACGCCTTCCACCAGCTCGGCAACGCTTTTGCCGAACAGCTGTTCCATATCCTGGTAGGTGGCGGGCGTGTCTTCGATCACGTCATGCAGTAGCGCCGCCATTAGCGTTTCATAGTCGAGACGCATCTCGGCCAAAATGCAGGCCACGGCTACTGGATGGGTGATGTAAGGCTCGCCGCTGGAGCGAGTCTGCCCCTCGTGAGCATCACGTGCGACAAGGTAAGCCTGCCGGAGACGTTTTATCTGGTCTTCGGGCAGGTAATTCTGAATCAGCAGATTAAGGCTTTCAAACAGATACAAGGGCGACTCGTGGTGTTATTAGCGGCGACCTTCAGCGATTGCGGTGACCGCCTGAATTTCTGCGGCTTCCTGCTCCTGCTGCTCCTGACGTTCACGGGCGTCGAGAATTTGCGAAGTGATCAGTCCTTCTTCGATCTCACGCAGTGCGATAACCGTGTACTTGTCGTTTTCTTCAGGAACCAGAGCATCTTTGCCCCCAACCTGGATCTGACGGGCGCGACGGGCAGCGACCAACACCAGGTCAAAACGGTTACCAATTTTTTCTACAGCGTCTTGAACAGTTACGCGTGCCATAATGAGGTACTCCACAGGGAAATAAAAAAAGACTGGGCATGATACTGAATGTGCCGTCAGTCTGCCAATAGTTTGGTGATTAAACCGTCATGCCGCACTTTCTGGCGGGATAAACGCAGACGTTCGGCGCGAATGATGGTTTTCAAATCCTGCAGCGCCAGATCAAAGTCGTCGTTGACGAGAAGATAATCGTATTCAGCATAGTGGCTCATTTCGGCAATCGCCTGCGCCATGCGTCGATTAATCACTTCCTCGCTGTCCTGACCACGGCCGCGCAGGCGACGTTCAAGCTCTTCTTTCGAGGGCGGCAGGATGAAAATACTCCGTGCGGAGGGCATCCGCTCGCGAATTTGCTTGGCGCCCTGCCAGTCTATGTCCAGAAATACATCCACGCCGGTAGACAGCACTTGCTCAATGGCGGTACGAGACGTTCCGTAATAATTACCGAAAACCTCGGCATACTCCAGAAACTCGTCGTTCCCAATCATGCGCTTGAACTCGTCAACCGGCACGAAATAGTAGTGCTCGCCGTGATTTTCTCCCGGCCGTTTATCGCGAGTGGTATGAGAAATGGAAACCTGTGTGTCATACAGCGGCTGCGTTTTCAACAGCGCAGTAATCAAACTGGATTTTCCGGCACCGCTCGGTGCGGAAACAATATATAACGTGCCTTGAGCCATAGTGAATGTATCTGATTCAGTAGTTAGAATTGATGCAGCGGAACGCGCAGTTCCCCGCATTATACATGCCGCGCCGCCGTCAGTCGCGCAGCGTAAGTATTGAACCCGTCTTGTTTGACAAATTGGCTTATCTTTTTACCGCGATCAAACGCTTTTCTCTTCCTTGCATATTCCTTGTGTAATGTGCCGCAATTTTTCATCTCCTTCCTGTAACGACGCAAATTGTCTGCGAAACGGCTCGCAACTGTAATTTCTGGCGCTGGGTTTGCTGTCGGACTCCGTGCTTTACTGCCGTTGCGCTGAACGGAAGCTGGGGGAAATGATGCAATATGGATATTGGCTGGGCGTAGCGGCGATGTTGTGGACGGAACTGGCTCTGGCTGCCGACGCTTGTCCGGAATGGGCTCCCCCGCGGGCCCGTCAGGAAATTCAGCAACTAGGGCAGCAGTTGGCGCAATGGGATAAGGCATATCATGAAGAGGGCAAAAGCCCGGTTCCCGATGATGCGTACGACCAGATGCGCACGATGTTGGCAAGCTGGCAGCGCTGTTTTCCAACGCAGGAGGCCGTGTTTGAGGTGCGTTTGCCCAGTCAGGGAAAAAAGCGTCACCCGGTGGCGCAGACCGGCCTTAGAAAACTTTCCGACGACGGCGATCTGCAGCATTGGATCGCGGCCCGGCGCCATCTTTGGGTTCAACCCAAGGTGGACGGTGTGGCTGTGACGCTGGTTTATCTGCAAGGCCGCCTGATCTCTGCCGTCAGCAGAGGCAATGGGCGGCAAGGGGAAGATTGGACGGAGAAGGTTCGTCAGATAGCGGCCATCCCTCAGCAACTTAGGCTCATGCGGGGCGATAACACTGGAACACCAGAGCGTGTCGTTCTGCAGGGCGAGCTGTTTCTTCCGGTGGAAAATCATCGTCAGAATAAGCTCGGCGGCCTCAACGCCCGGGCGCTGGTCGCAGGAGAAATGCGGCGCAAACAACCTTCCCCACGGTTGGCGAATATCGGGGTTTTTATCTGGGCGTGGCCCAACGGACCCCGTAGCATGACGCAGCGACTGGCGGCGTTGCGTGAAATGGGGTTTGCGCTGACAGAGCGCTATTCCGAACCTATCACCTCGCTGGCAGAGGCTCGACGCTGGCGTGAGCACTGGTATCAATCCCCAATGCCGTTTGTCACCGATGGTGTGGTGATCCGCCAGGAAGACGAGCCTGCAGGCCGCTACTGGCAGTCAGGAGCGTCTGAATGGTCGATAGCCTGGAAATATCCGCCGATTCACCGCGTCGCGGAGGTCAAGGGCGTTGAATTTCCGGTGGGTCGAACCGGAAAAATAGGGGCCGTTTTGGCGCTGGACACGGTGACGCTGGATGATAAGCAGGTCAGCAGAGTGAATGTTGGCTCTGTGGCACGTTGGCGGCGGTGGGATGTCATGCCTGGAGATCGCGTGACCGTGAGTCTCGCAGGGCGAGGCATACCCCGGCTCGATGGCGTCGTGTGGCGCAGCGTGGAGCGTTTGACGGTGGACGCGCCTGACACAGCGCAGTTCGACGAGTTTTCCTGCTTCCGATGGAGCAAAGCGTGTCAGCCGCAATTTCTGGCGCGGTTGGTCTGGTTAAGCAGCGATGCGGGGCTGGCGATACAGGGATTACGCGAAGGCATGTGGAAACGATTGATACAGGCGCATCAGCTGAAGGACTTGATTGGCTGGCTGGCTCTGGAACGACACCAGATCAGCACCGCGGCGTCTGTCGGTGAAACGCGCGCGGGGCTGCTGTACCAACAATTTCAGTCGACGCGGCAGCTGCCGTTATCGCGTTGGCTTCTGGCCTTGGGGATGCCGTTGCCGCAGTCAGCTCATGGCGCGCTGTCGGGGCACTCTTTTTCTCAGCTTCAGCAACGCAGTATCCCTGAATGGCAGCAGTTACCCGGCGTCGGTTATCGGCGGGCGCGCAAGATAAGTCAGTTTTTACATCATCCAGAGGTACAAGCGATGATGCGGCAGATCGAGTCGTACGGTATTAAATAGCGGAAAAATTCAATATTTCAGAAATACTCCGATGGCAGTAATGAAAAAGCCAGTGTGATAACGAATAAATAATTTTATTAAAAGGGAATACTGCTGACGAAAGTTCAGAGAATTATTTCTCGTTATATATAAATCAAGCCCACAGGGTTTGTTCACGCATAAAAACTAATGAATTAGACGACTATTTTAAAGAATCGATAAATTGATCTAATCAGTTCACCAGCCAGACTGACAGTTGAGTGGTCAGATACGACTATCAGTAGGTCGAGCGCTTGTACTGCATCGAAATTATTACCTTTATATCTTAAAGATAATGAACTCCGAGGGGGGCTCCGGTGTCTGTTTACAGACGTGAGCCTCTGGAGCAGATTAATAAGAATGAAAGTGTCGATGCCTTTTTCCCAACCCAAAGTTTCCTGGATACTAGCTTTTTATATAGGCTTATTCCTGAATTTATCCGTTTATTACCGCCGTTTTGATTCTCTGGCTATTTTCGACCTCAAGCATGCCACGCATTTTCTTTCTGCCGTGGCTGAACTGCTGGCTTGCATTCTGTTTACTTTTTTNCTGATGCGGCTTATTTCTCTGGGCGGAAAAAAATGCTTTCGTATTCTGGCATCGTTACTGACATTAATTTCAGTAGCCGCCAGCTATTACATGACCTTTTTTAATGTCGTTATCGGCTACGGCATCATCGCTTCCGTGATGACGACAGATATCGATCTCTCGCGCGAGGTGATCGGCGTCAATTTCGTGCTGTGGATGATACTCGTCAGCCTGCCGCCGCTGGCGATCATCTGGACAAGCCGTCTGCAACATACGTTACTGGATCAGTTGAAAACGCCAGGTAGACGTCTGCGAGCCGCGCTGGGTTTGGCGGTCATCGTTGCGCTGGTCTGGCTGCCTATGGATTACATGGGCAAGGTCAATGCTGACGCGGAGAAAGCCTCCAATCAGGATTTACCTAGCTATGGCGGCGTGGTGGCTCACTCGTATCTGCCCTCTAACTGGTTGTCTGCCTTGGGATTGTTCGCTTACGCCCATTACGATGAAAATCAGGACGCGTCTTCCCTGTTTGATCCGAGCACACATTTTACCTATCAGGCTCCCAGCGATATCGATGATACCTACGTCGTATTTATCATCGGCGAGACGACGCGGTGGGATCATCTGGGACTGTTAGGCTACTCGCGGGACACGACACCTCAGTTGGGGAAAGAGAAAAACTTGCTAGCGTTTCGCGGCCGCTCTTGCGATACCGCGACCAAACTCTCCATGCGCTGTATGTTCGTTCGTGAAGGCGGGACGGAAGATAATCCCCAGCGGACCCTAAAAGAGCACAATATTTTCTCCGTGATGAAAGGATTGGGGTTCTCGTCGGAGCTGTTCGCCATGCAAAGCGAAGTCTGGTTCTACAACAACATCCGGGCTGATAACTACTCTATCCGTGAAATGATTGCCTCTGAAAAACGCAACGATGGAAAATCCGTTGATGACATGCTGTTAGTGGATGAGATGAAAGCCTCGTTGGCACGCTATACCAAAGGCAAACACTTGATCGTCCTGCACACCAAAGGGTCGCACTACCAGTATTCGATGCGTTACCCGCGTAGCTTCGCCCGCTATCAGCCGGAGTGCATGAGCGTAGATGCCTCCTGTACCCGGGAACAGCTCATCAACTCTTTCGATAACAGCATTCTTTACACGGATGCATTTATCGAACAGGTCATCGATCAGATGAGGGATAAGAAAGCGTTGGTGTTCTATTCCTCCGATCATGGCGAATCCATCGATGAGAACTCGCACCTGCACGGCACCCCGCGTAATGTCGCGCCGCCGGAGCAGTTCCGTTCGCCGATAATGATGTGGGCGTCCGACAAATTTCTGGCTGAGCCAGAACATCAGCAGGCTTTCGCTAATCTGAAGGCCAGAAAGGATGCCGGTGAAATCCTGCGCCATGAGGAGATCTTCGACTCGGTGTTGGGATGTCTGGGGTATACCTCGCCTAATGGCGGCATCAATCAAAGCAACAACTGGTGTTCGAAGCCGATTCATTGATTAAAATCAATAAGATGCGGTCTCTATCTGTTCTTGGAAATTGCGTTGTATGCTTTGTCGCCAACTCCAAGGCCGTCTGTTAAAAAGGGATTGACGCGTTATCAGGGGCGCAGTAATATGCGCCCCGCATTCGGTGAGTGGCGCAGCCTGGTAGCGCACTTCGTTCGGGACGAAGGGGTCGGAGGTTCGAATCCTCTCTCACCGACCAAATTCAAAGAAGACAATACCCGGTTGTCTTCATCAAGAAACCCGCTTACTACAGCGGGTTTTTTTGTTTTCATCTCTTCTGAGCACAGATTTTTCCTGTCTCATTTCGGCGTCCCCGTCCATTTCAGTGCAATACCGCCACAGACTCAGGGCGGCAATAGGCAACCGCAGCGATTTCTGCCAAGATGCTGGCCGCTTTCTTTAATCGAGTATGTCCCCCTTTTTATGAGCCAAATAAAAGACGCGCTGGAAAACCGCCAAACGGGAATTTATTTTTTGACTATGGTCGCGGCGGCGGTCATGGCTGTCTGCAGGCCGACAGTGTCGGGCGTGGTGGTGGTTCTCAATCCGGCCCTGGCGTTCATGTTGTTCGTTACGTTTTTATCGCTGCCGCTGGGGGAGATGCTTAACGCCTTTCGCCACGCGCGTTTCCTGTTGGCCCTGTTTATCGCCAATTTTGTCGCGATACCTGCGCTGGTGGCGTTGTTGCTGACGCTATTCCCGCTCCCGTCGGTGGTGGCGTATGGCGTCGCAATGGTGTTGTTGTGTCCCTGCATCGACTACGTCGTGACGTTTTGTCAGCAGGGACAGGCGGACTCCCGTTTGCTGCTTGCCGCGACGCCGCTGTTGCTACTTTTGCAAATGCTGCTGTTGCCGCTTTATTTAAGCCTGTTATTCGATACGGCGCAGTCCATCAACATCGAGCCTTTCCTGCATGCTTTTATCACCATGATTGCGGTCCCGCTGCTGTTGGCGTTGATCTTTCAACGCTGGAGTAAGACGACATCTGCAGGGCAGGTTATGACGAATTGGCTTGGCTGTCTTCCCGTGCCGGCGACGGCGTTGGTGCTGGCGGTGATCACAGCGTTTGTCGTACCGCAGCTAGCCCAGTCGCGAAGCACCGCACTGACGGTTTTGCCTGTATACCTTTTATTTTCGGCGCTCGCGCCTCTGGCGGGCTGGGGCGTTGCGCGGCTTTTTAAGCTGAATGCGGCGGCGGGAAGGGGCGTCATGTTTAGCGCTGGGACGCGAAATTCGCTGGTGATTTTGCCGCTGGCGCTGGCGGTTCCTGGGGCGTTACCGCTGATGCCTGTCGTGGTGGTGACGCAGACGCTGGTCGAGCTGATTGCCGAACTGATTTACGTTCGTTGTGCCCCGCGTCTGCGCTTTCACGCAGGCAAGTGAGCCGTTATTTGCCCAGCGCCTGAGCGCAAGCCCAAGCCGAGCTCCAGGCCCACTGGAAGTTGTAACCGCCGAGCCAGCCGGTGACGTCCACGACTTCGCCGATAAAGTACAGTCCAGGGACCTTGCTGGCTTCCAGCGTCTTTGATGAAAGCTCGTGGGTATCGACTCCGCCCAGCGTCACTTCTGCCGTGCGGTAGCCTTCGGTGCCGTTAGGCTGTACCCGCCATTGTTGTAAGGTGTTCTCTACCTGAGTTTGCTGTGGTTTTTGCAGCTGTTTAAGCGTGACATCTGGCAACTGTCCCAGCGCCTGAAGACACTCGACCAGACGCTTGGGCAACCACTGCGCCAGCGTATTTTTCAGACTCTGATTGGGATGGACGAGGCGTTCTGCATCAAGCAGTGCGGCCAGATCCTGGTCGGGCAGCAGATTGATGGTGACAAATTCACCCGGCTGCCAGTAGCTGGAAAGCTGAAGTACCGCCGGGCCGGACAGGCCGCGGTGGGTGAATAGGATATTCTCGCGGAAGGTCACGCCGTTTTCCGCTTCGATCAGAGACGGCACTGAGACGCCGGATAGCGTCTGCAGCTGTTCCAGCAGTGGTTTGTGCAGGGTGAAGGGCACCAGCGCCGCGCGGGTGGGCAGTACGTTGATGGAAAACTGCTGGGCAAGCTGATAACCAAAAGGCGTGGCGCCGAGTCTGGGCATCGACAGGCCGCCGGTGGCGATAACCAGCTCCGGGCTTTGAATCGCACCGTTGTTCAACCGCAGGGTAAATACATCGCTCTTTTCCACTTCCAGCACTTCGCTGCGCAAACGGAGCGTGACCTGGCCCTGTTCACACTCTTTCAGCAGCATATCCGTGATTTGCTGGGCGGAGTCGTCGCAGAACAATTGCCCGAGGGTCTTTTCGTGATAGGCGATGCCGTGGCGGTTAACCAGTTCGATAAAGTCCCACTGGGTATAGCGCGCCAGTGCGGACTTGCAGAAGTGCGGGTTTTGCGACAGGTAAGCGCCAGGCTCTGCGTAAAGGTTGGTGAAATTGCAGCGCCCGCCGCCGGACATCAAAATCTTGCGGCCGGGTTTTTTACCATTGTCCACCAGCAGTACCCGCAGGCCTTTCTGTCCTGCCTGCGCCGCGCAGAAAAGACCTGCCGCGCCGGCGCCAATCACAACCACATCATACTGTTCCACGTGTTTTGCTCCCCCGCAATTCGTCAGGTTTCGGCCTGCGGCCGAATTGCCGTTCAGGGCGGCAGATTGTAGTGCTCGTCCTGTGATCTGACCAGTGTTACAAATTGCAGAATTTCGTAATAAGGCCCAATTGACTGATTTTTATCGAATAAATTATTAGCCAATGGATGATTGGATTAAAATAAGTCAAAATAATGTCAGATTTTCCTTTTCCCAAGCCCCGCTTGTCGCCGATAATGCGCCGCGTTGATGACCACGATATGGCCTAACGCTTATGCTACATTTATTTGCCGGAATTGATTTCCACACCGGTCTGATGTTGATTTTGGCTTTGCTGTTTGTATTGTTTTACGAAGCCATTAACGGCTTTCACGATACTGCCAATGCTGTTGCTACCGTTATTTATACTCGTGCCATGCGCGCCCAGCTCGCTGTGGTGATGGCGGGAATATTTAACTTCCTTGGGGTCCTTCTGGGCGGATTAAGCGTGGCTTACGCCATCGTCCACCTGCTGCCTACCGATCTGTTGCTGAACGTCAGCTCTGCTCACGGTCTGGCTATGGTCTTTTCCATGCTGTTGGCTGCGATCATCTGGAATCTGGGTACCTGGTACTTTGGGTTGCCCGCGTCCAGTTCCCATACCCTGATCGGCTCTATTATCGGTATCGGCTTGACCAACGCACTGCTGACGAATACGTCAGTCGTGGATGCGCTCAATATTCCGAAGATGGTCAGTATTTTTCTGTCGCTGATCCTGTCTCCGATTGTGGGCATGATCATCGCCGGGGTCATGGTGTTCCTGCTGCGTCGCTACTGGAGCAACACCAAGAAAAGAAAACGGGTTCACCTCACGCCAGCAGAGCGTGAGAAACAGGATGGCAAGCGTAAACCGCCGTTCTGGACGCGTACTGCCTTGATCCTGTCCGCCGTCGGCGTCAGCTTCTCTCACGGCGCCAACGATGGTCAGAAAGGTATCGGCCTGATTATGCTGGTACTGATTGGCGTCGCGCCCGCAGGTTTCGTGCTGAACATGAATGCGTCGGGTTATGACATCAGTCGAACTCGCGATGCGATAGTCAATCTGCAGGGTTACTACCATTCTCACGGCGAAGCGCTGGAGCATGTGGTTGATTTGTCCCCACCGATGCTGCCCGCGCCGGAAAAAACCATTCCTGTCGAGGGTAAACCGGACTTCCATTGCGATAGCTCGCGGGTCATGCTGGCCATCGATCACTCTTTAGGCCTGCTGAACAACCTGAAAGACTACAGCGAGTTGTCCAGCGATGACCGTGGTCAGGTTCGCCGTCTGCTGATGTGTATTTCCGACACCATGGACCGCATCATCAAGCTGCCGGAAACGAACAGCGAAGACAAACGTCTGCTGACCAATCTGCGTACCGATTTGTTGCATACCGTAGAGTATGCGCCGCTGTGGATTATCGTCGCCGTGGCGTTGGCTCTGTCTCTCGGAACCATGGTGGGGTGGAAACGTGTTGCCGTCACTATCGGTGAGAAGATCGGTAAGAAAGGGATGACCTATGCTCAGGGCGTCTCGGCTCAGGTTACGGCCGCGCTCTCGATTGGGGNCGCCAGCTATACCGGTATGCCGGTGTCCACTACGCATGTGCTCTCCTCCGCGGTAGCGGGGACGATGATCGTAGATGGCGGCGGCGTGCAGAGCAAAACGGTGAAAAGCATCCTGCTGGCCTGGATCTTTACGCTGCCGGTATCGCTGATACTGTCCGGCGTGTTGTACTGGTTGACGCTGAAGCTGATTTAAGGCCGCGCGACGACAGCAATACGTACGATAAAAAGGCGACTTGAGGTCGCCTTTTTTATGGGCGTCGTTCGAGAAAATCTCGTTCGCCGTGACCTTGAATCGGTCGCGTCTTTAGTGCCAGACGAGCATGGCGATAAGGCTGACCACGACTAATCCGCACAGCGCGGAAGTCAGCAGGAACTGTCCACGTACACGTTCACAGCGACGGATGAACTCGGGGTCGTGATGATCCAGATAGCGCTGGCTGTAAATGTAGCGAACGAGTCTTAGTTGCTTGCTGGGTTGTCCGTGAGCGGTGAAGAAACCGCGTCCGTCCACGTACTGGTACAGCAGAGGATCGCAGTCTCGCAATACCAGCAGCAGCACTCGCAAAGAAGAGTAGTAACGCGCCATATTGATGACGCAAATGATGCATAAGGCCCAGAAAAGCGCAAACGTGCTAATAACCATGCTCCCCTCCCGCTTAGCTATCCGGCAGATGTTTGTACGTCACGAATCTCCGTCGTTTACACCTGTGGATAGTCATCCCAAATATCATGTATGCGATGTTTCCGTGCGGCTCGATCGTGGCGTATCAAGGCGCGGTCTGCGGATAATGTCCACTGCTGGCGGTATTCTTCTTCTCCGCGCGGAGTCAACGACGCGGGATTATTTTCATTGTAGAAGACCGTTTCATTTTTTTACTATAACGCCGTTAATGTCTCTTAGACATGCTAATGTGATGAAAAATTGGCAGGATCCCCCGGTCATCCCCGCCAGTCCTGTTAGCCTTATCGCGTGCGATCTTTAGCTATACTTATGCGTTCACGCGATTTTTCGTCGGCGATGCGGCTTATCGGCGTACACTGACGTTAACTTCAAAATAGGGAGGCGTGGTGATGGGTTTCGTGACTACAGCTAACCGCCACTCTACGGCGTTGTGATCTGCTGAACATCTCCCTTTCGATGGCGAGTGTTATGATGCAGATCGCCAGTAAGTATCAGTTTGGCAGGAGAAAACTCTGCTGACCCATTCATTAGTCTTTATGGAAGGAGCTTATTATGGCTTATAAACACATTCTTATTGCCGTCGATCTGTCGCCGGAAAGCAAAATGCTGGTCGACAAAGCTGTCTCAATGGCCAAGCCGTATAACGCCAAGGTTTCCCTGATTCATGTCGACGTTAACTACTCCGATCTCTACACCGGACTGATTGATGTCAACCTCGGCGATATGCAGCAGCGTATCTCTGAAGAGACGCAAAATGCCTTGAAAGACCTGTCGCAAAACGCGGGATATCCGATTGCGGAAACGCTGAGCGGGAGCGGCGATCTGGGCCAGGTGCTGTTGGATGCCATTCATAAGTACGATGTCGATTTGGTCATGTGCGGACACCATCAGGACTTCTGGAGCAAGCTGATGTCCTCGGCCCGTCAGCTGATCAACACCATCCATGTCGACATGCTGATTGTTCCGTTGCAGGATGACGAAGAAGTTTAACGTGGGATCACCCGCCGCTTCAGTATCAGGGTGGCGGGTGCGTAACATCATTACTGCGACGTGCCGCCTGATGTCTGTCCTAAACTCTGCGCTTTTCGCTCTGGCGCTCATCTTTTTCTCTCCCTTCTGTCGATGGCGGGCTTAACGCTGTTACGTGGTACTCGAGGCTTTAGGCGGAACCGTTTCATCAATTATTACCCCATCACGTATCGACGGCTAAAACGCGGCGACCCGCTCGCGCAGCAGGGCATGCCATTTCCGGTGGGATCTTCAGGCCGCCAATCAAACTCCCGACTTACTTACTTGAGCGTGAAATAGCGTTGATCGAAATTAAGTGATGCAAAGGAAATTCGTCTGGGAGAGAGGGTGACTGCCGGGACTTATCCAATGGGTTATCTTCGAAATAAACATGTGTTAATTCGGATGGGGGGAAAAATAAGAAAAGCGGAGCGCGCGCCCGTTATTTCATTCGCCGTGGCGTTCGTTGAGCCGGCTTATTTTCTTTATTGTCGTGGCATAACATGATCGACGTCACATTTTTAAAAAGCAGTCTACAGCAACTTCGCGACTGATTCGGGAAAGCACGTCCTTGTTCTATATTCACTGGCATCGCTGCATAAAGGCGCGTTAGCATACAAATTATTATTCCGACACCGGTACGAATTATGACAATCAAACTTATTGCGATCGATATGGACGGCACGCTGCTTAACCCACAAAACGTCGTCTCTCCGGCGGTAAAAGCGGCGATCGTCGCCGCACGGGATAAAGGCGTGCACGTCGTTCTCGCGACCGGAAGGCCTTATATTGGCGTGAAGCGTTATCTGGAAGAGTTGGGTTTATATCAGGACGATCATTTCTGCATTACCAACAATGGCGCGCTGGTTCAGAAAGCCGCCAGCGCTGAGTGCGTTGCGGAAACTACGCTGAATTTTGATGATTATCTCTATTGCGAAAAGCTGGCGCGCGATCTGAACGTTCATTTCCACGCGTTGGATTTTAATTATGTCTATACCGCCAATAAGGACATCGGCCGTTATACGGTGCATGAGGCTTTTCTCACCGGTATGCCTCTGCGATACAGGTCCGTTGAAGAGATGGATCGTAGCCTGCATTTTCCCAAGCTCATGATGATCGATGAACCTGCGTTGTTGGATGAGGCCATTAAAAAGGTGCCGGCTGAGGTGTTCGAACGCTACACCATAATGAAAAGTGCTGATTTTTATCTGGAAATTCTGGATAAACGCGTGAATAAGGGCACGGGCGTCAAGATGCTGGCGGAACACCTGAACCTTGAGCGCGATGAAATCATGGCGTTGGGCGACCAGGAAAATGATTTAGCGATGCTGGATTATGCGGGGCTTGGCGTGGCAATGGGTAATGCAATTGAAAAGGTGAAAGCAGCCAGTCAGTTCGTCACCAAAACCAATCAGGAAGACGGTGTGGCTTATGCCATCGAGAAGTTTGTCTTGAAGGGATAATGCGAGACGGCTTNGTTTCGTCACGCCCCCGGTTTATCCGGCTGAGACGGATAAACCGGGCATGAAGCTCAGCTGCGAGATTATTTATAGAAATTTGCTGTTCCGTGCAACACCTGGTCGCCGGTGGTTTTGGTGATGGTGTAAGCCTTCGCACCGGCTTTATCAGCTTTGGCTGAGAATTTTTGCTGAAGGGTCGTTAAGTCTTTGCCGGTATCCGAGGTTTCGCCAATCTTTTCCATATTTTGCGCCTGTAGCACGCTGATATATTGGGCCGCATACGAGCCAAAAGAGAGGGTGGAAAGTACAGCAGCTGCAACGATAATTTTAACGCTTTTCATAGTCTTATACCTTCTATATCGATAACGAAAAGAAATGGCGCGTTGTTCTGTAGCAAAACGACCGCCTTGTTGGTACGACGATAAACCGTCATCAGTTGCGACTATATTCCTCCTGTTTTAACGAGAAGAAAGTCAGGTACTGTAAATAACGAATTGTTTTATCTATTTAATTTTTATTTTCCGCATAGATTTTTATTATAGGTTAATAATCGATACACCTTGTGGATTTTTACGATGAATGAAGAATTTCAATTAACGTCGGGCTCCGTTTCCCATCAGCTGACGAACGTCAATATTTGGACATGCGATGGTCAATGGGTGCTGTATGACGTCAGACCAACAGGTTCTTCATTTACCGGCCGTCGGGTCGAGCGCGTGAACATTCATACCCGACAGACGGAGGTTGTCTATGAGGCGAGAGAAAATGCGTGTGTCGGTGTGATCACCGGCAGCCCCGTGTTACCCCAACGCTATGTCTTTATCCACGGTCCGGAGCATCCGGATGACGATTGGCACTATGATTTCCACCATCGTCGCGGCGTCATCGTCGCCGACGACAAACGTGATCAGGTCGTTACGCTGGATGCTTTGTCGATCACGCCTCCCTATGTCGCTGGCGCGCTGCGCGGCGGGACACATGTCCACGTCTTCAGCCCTGATGGAACGCGTTTGAGCTTCACCTACAACGATCACGTCCTGCACGAACGGGATCCGTCCCTCGACCTGCGCAACGTCGGGGTGGGCGTGCCGCTGCGCCCGGTCATCGTGTCGAAACATCACCCAAGAGAATATGACGGCAGCCATTACTGTGTTCTGGTCAGTCGCACCACGCCACATCCTCGCCCCGGCAGTGATGAAATTAATCGGGCCTATGAGGAGGGCTGGATCGGTGAAAGGGGGTATCTCCGGCCGGAAGGCTGTCGCCAGCGATGGGCGTTGGCATTTATCGGCGATACGGTATCGACGACAGGGGAACGGGTGCCGGAGGTCTTCATCGTCGATCTGCCGGAAGCACTTGAAGCCTATGCGCAGCCAGGATCTGAACCGCTTGCCGGGACCGCCGACACGCTGCCTTCGCCTCCGGCGGGCGTCATTCAACGACGTTTGACATTTAGCGGAGACAGACGATATCCCGGCGTGGTGAATCAGCCGCGTCATTGGTTGAGATCCTCCCCGGATGGCAGCCAAATTGCGTTTTTGATGCGGGATGATGACGGTATTGTTCAGCTGTGGACGGTGTCGCCGAATGGCGGAGCTCCTCATCAGGTGACGTATGGGCCTGATTCCATACAATCGGCCTTTACCTGGCACCCCAGCGGGCAATATCTGACTTTTGTCTGTGATAACAGCATTATGGTGTGTGGCCTTTCGACGGGGCGTTTATTCCGGCAGACGCCGCGAAGCGCGGAGCCCCTGTCAGGGGACGCCGTCGTCTTTTCTCCCAGCGGCGAAGAGATTGCGTATTTGCGGGAAGTGGATGGCGTGAATCAGATTTTCAAGGTCAGAGTACAGCTTGAGGATGCGGGCTGAACGGAGCGCGCAGCCCCGAAAGCGGCAGCCGACCTGAGCGTTGTCGCCGAACTTGCGACTCAGCGTCGCGTCTGACTGGCAATCGCGGGCGTAGCAGGAGCCGTGCTGAAAGGCGCGTCGCCCTCACTGTCGCTGACTCTGTCGTGCAGTGATTTATCAGATTGATCATCGGAATGATAATAGTCATAGGGCAGCAGCAGCGTGTCCAGCGCGGCAGAGAAGGGGATATCAATCGCGACCAGGGGCATCATCGCCCAGCTGGTGTGGTCGTCTTCCAGCATGTCGATGCCCGCTCGGGTACCCGAGTAATAGCCCTGGTCGCCTCCCGTTCGTGTCATCACACTGGAGCATCCGCTTAGGGCAATGACGATGCCAACGGCCAGAACGAAAGCAGATAAGACACTTTTCAATATGGTCATAACGTTATCCACAGGGAGACCGCTCCGCAAATTCTCTTGAGCCTGCATACCCACAAATTGTTCCCGCGTTTGTGCTGTTATCGAAGTGCACAGATGTTGTATTGATTTTGGCAAATTGTGCCTTGTTCAGTGTAGGCGATAACCGTTTCATCCGTGAGATCTCATTGGGTTTATTTCCACGCTTCCCGGCGAAAATATTTATCGCCCCTCTTGAAAAAAAACGCGTGGCCGCCATATGAATAACAGAGCCGTAGAGAGACGTATGCCGACAGGGTATTTCTTTCCGGCAAGAGGCCTGTCCTGATGGAAGGCCGTCGTAAACACCTCGCTGAAGCTTAGGAGGCTATAATGCGTAACCCCGATTTTTCTCCGCTGTACCGTTCCGCTATCGGTTTTGATCGTCTGTTAAATTTGCTGGAAGCTGGCCAAAGCCAGGGTAACGGCGGTTATCCCCCCTACAACGTCGAGCTTGTCGACGAAAATCAGTACCGCATCGCGATTGCCGTTGCCGGCTTTGCTGAAGACGAACTGGATATCACCGCGCACGATAACATGCTGATCGTGAAAGGCGCACACGGCGGCGAGGCTGCCTCTGCACCTCGCAATTACCTCTATCAGGGTATCGCCGAACGTAACTTCGAGCGCAAGTTCCAGCTGGCCGAGCACATTCAGATTAAAGGCGCGCACCTGGAAAACGGGCTGTTATATATCGATCTGGAACGCATCATCCCTGAGACATTGAAACCGCGTCGTATCGAAATTAAGTAATAAACGGGTTAACCGTTGTTGGCACCGGCGAGAGAGGATTAGCGTCTCGCCGTGACATGTGGCGCCTGCCGAATGGGGGCGCGCCGGAATGTTTGACACTCCGGGTGAATTTCTCGCTTCAAAGAAGGAGTCATGACTATGCGTAACTATGATTTATCCCCGCTGCTGCGTCAGTGGATCGGCTTCGATAAATTGGCTAGCTCTATGGGCAGTCAGGAAACGGCGGAGTTTCCTCCTTACAACATCGAAAAACAGGACGATGATCGCTACCGTATTACGCTGGCGCTGGCTGGATTCCGTCAGGAGGATCTGGCTATTGAAATCGAAGGGCCGCGCCTGACGATCAAAGGTTCGCCTGTTCCGGCGGACAAGACTGTGAAGTACGTCCATCAGGGGCTCGTGTTTAAACCGTTCACCCTAAGCTTCACGCTGGCTGAACACATTCGCGTGGCGGAGGCGAAATTCGAACACGGATTGCTGCACATCGATCTCGTCCGCGAAGTGCCCAAAGAGCTGCAGCCGCAGCGTATCGCCATCGGCACGTCGCGCGCCGGGCAGCTGGATAAACCCTCAGAAGAGGTGATTGACGCTTAACCTCCGCGTCTAAAATCGTTGATGACCGCCCATGGCTTTTCGCCGTGGGCGGTTTTTTTTGCATCAGGTTTGTTGGTTGGCCAGTGAGGAGGAAATGCGGCAATGATTGTCGGGAACGGCGCTTTTTTTCGCGAATATATCCCATGTTTTATGTGCAGTCCTTAATATTTTCTCTGCCACATTCCCTGTCATTAGATATCATTGCTGCATATCGCAGCAGAAATATTAAATTAACGTATAGTCAATATTACAGGCTATGAAGTGTTTAATTGATAAATAGATCACTATCAGTCATTACGTTAATTTTATGTTCCATTGTTGTGAGATCTTTGCTTGTCGTGAACTGACTGTTTTTATTTGTTAATACCCAAATTATTAAATTATAATTAAATTATTAAATACATTTAGTAACTAAAGTAAAGGGTTCGGTAACGCCATTTATAATACTATTTGGACCGTTGAACATTCATCGAATTTATGGGGCAAGAGGATCGCTGAAACGCTATTATTTTCTTGCCTTTTTTTACTGTCGTTGTACCCGTTGTATTTATTAATGGGGAAATAAAAGAGAATAACGACCCCCCACTCAAGACAGGGTACACCCGGTAAAAACGTCAGATTTCGTTTTAATATGAGTGGTGTATGTATGTCTGCGAATAATAGCAGGTTAGTTAAACTTCTGTTCATCCTCGGCATTGCCGTCGGATTATGGTTTNTTCCCGTCCCCGAGGGCGTTAGCCCCTCAGCCTGGCATTTGATGGCCATCTTCATTGCGACCGTCGTGGGTTTAATTCTTTCTCCTTATCCGTTGGGCGCTATCGCGATATTCAGCATCACGGCGGTTGCCGCCATGGGGCTGCTGAGCGTCAAAGATGTGCTGGCGGGTTTCAGCGACCCGACCATCTGGATGATTGCCTGCGCATTCTTCATCTCGCGCGGTTTTATCAAAACCGGCTTCGGCCGCCGTATCGGTTTGCTGTTCATCAGCAAGCTGGGCAACAGTAGTCTGGGTCTGGCCTACGGCCTGGTCTTCACCGATCTGCTGTTTGCTCCGGCGATGCCCTCTACCTCAGCGCGCTGCGGCGGTATTATCACTCCGCTGTTTCGTTCTATCGCTGAAGCCTACGGCTCGACGCCGGCTCAGGGAACGCAGAAACGTATCGGCGCGTTCCTAGTGCAAACCATCTTCCAGTGTAACTCCGTCACGTCCGCGATGTTTATGACGTCCATGGCCGGTAACCCGATGATCAGCAAGCTGGCCGGGCAGTTCGGCGTGCACATCAGCTGGACCCAGTGGGCGATGGCGACATTGCTGCCGGGGATTGTTTCTCTGATTGTTATTCCGCTGGTGATGTACCGCTTTTATCCTCCCGAGCTGAAGAAAACGAGCGAAATGCGCGCGATGGCCGTCGAAAAATTGCGTGAAATGGGCTCGATGAGCCGCGATGAGTGGGTCGTGCTGGGCGTGTTCCTGGGACTGGTCACCTTCTGGGTTCTGGGTTCGACGCTGCATATCGACGCCACCCTGACGGCGTTGGCGGGTTTAAGCGTGCTGCTATTGACTCGCGCTTTGACGTGGGACGACGTGGTGAGCGAGAAAGAAGCTTGGCACACCGTGGTGTGGTTCGCGGTGCTGATCATGCTGGCGACGCAGTTGAATAAATTGGGCCTGATCGGCTGGCTGGGCAACATGGCAGGGGATTCCGTCAAAGGGATGCACTGGCTGCCAATGCTGGGACTGCTGCTGCTGGTCTACTACTACAGCCATTACCTGATGGCGAGCGCCGTGGCGCACATCAGCGCCATGTATGCGATTTTCGTCTCCATCGCTATCGCCGCAGGTGCTCCTCCTATGCTGACGGTTCTGGCCTTTGCCGCCTTCAGTAACCTGTTCATGTCTACCACGCACTACTCCGGCGGTCCGGCGCCCATCCTGTTCGGCTGTGGCTATATGTCGCTGTCTACCTGGTGGAAGATCGGTTTCCTGACCGGGCTGGTCGTCATCCCCATTTGGCTGATTGTCGGTAGCTTCTGGTGGAAAGTTCTGGGCCTGTGGTAACAGGCCGTCAGCACCCACAAGTGAAATAAACCGCCGCCGCCGCTTTATGGCGGCGGTATGTTATATGAACTGCGCGAAATCGGCTTAAACGGTATAAGATAGTGGGTTACGACAATCTTTCGGAGCGAGCCATGAGTAAGAAGAAGACTCCGCTGAAGCTGAGTACGTCCATCATCCTTATGGTGTCGGCGGTGATTGGTTCCGTACTACTGGTGGTGTATGCCCTACTGTTTTTCCGTATCAGTGAGCTGACGGAAAGCCACCTCAGAGAGAAGGCCTTTGCCATCGCTCGCACCGTCGCTTATGCCCCCGTAGTGATCCATGAGTTGAGCAATGTCGGCAACCCGGAAGAGGTGCAGCGCTTTTCGGAAGAAGTGAAATGGCGTAATCACTTACTGTTCGTCATCGTGACCGATATGAAAGGGATTCGCCATTCGCATCCCGAGTCCGACCAGATTGGCCGCCACTTCATCGGCAACGACCTCTATCCGGCTCTGATGGGCCTTGAGAATTCGGCGGTGAACCGTGGGGTGCTGGAACCTGCCCTGCGGGTATTTGTCCCGGTCTTCGACCAGAGCGGCAAACAGTTGGGCGTGGTCGCTGTGGGGATCTCGTTGACCAGCGTGCAGTCGCTGATCAATGAAAACCGCTGGATTATTCCTTGGACTATCCTTTTTGGAGCGCTGGTTGGATTGTTGGGCACGTATTTTCTGGTTAAAGCCCTGAAACGAATCATGCTTGGCTTCGAACCCTTCGAGATTTCAAATCTGTTTGAGCAGCGTAACGCCATGCTGAAGCAGATTAAGGAAGGCGTTATTGCGGTCGATACTGAATTACGCGTGACGATAGTCAACGATGAAGCCCAGCGCTTGTTCAGTCAGCATTCCGCCAGCAATGAGCTGACTATCGGCAGTACGATTAGTCGTTGGCCCGCTCTGATGAGTCTGGAAAACGTCGTGAAATCCGGAAAACCACAGCGAGACGAAGAGATCAATTTCAACGGCAACCAGCTACTCACCAACACGGTGCCGGTCGTGGTGAATGGGGAAACGATAGGCGCCATCGCCACGTTGCGGGACAAAACCGAAATTAGCCAGCTGGTGCAACGGTTGACCGGGATGTCGTATTACGCCGACGCGCTGCGCGCGCAGTCTCATGAATTCATGAACAAACTGCACGTCATTCTGGGTATGCTGCATTTAAAATATTACCCGCAGCTCGAAGAGTACATTCTCAAAACGGCAAATCATTATCAGGCGGAAATTGGCGCCATTATCCGTAAAATCAAATCTCCCGTGATCGCCGGATTTTTGCTCGGGAAGATCAACCGGGCGCGGGATTTAGGTATCAACCTGTCGATTAGCGAAGACAGTCTGCTGCCGGATACCGATGATGTGGAAGCGACAAACGAATTGATTACGGTTCTGGGGAACCTGATCGAGAATGCGCTAGACGCGATGACCGGCCTCGAAAACCGCGAGATCCGCGTCACGTTCCATCATAAAAAAGGGCATCTTCACTGTATGGTCAGTGACGATGGCCCGGGTATACCGCTGGATATTCAGCAAAAGATTTACCAGGAAGGATTCTCGACCAAAGGCAGTGGACGCGGCATTGGCTTGTATTTGACTAAACAAAGTCTGGAAAAAATTGGCGGCACCATCGATCTTGACTCTGAACCCGAGGTGTATACCCAGTTTTTCGTGAATATTCCTTATAAAGCAAGGCAGATTGACCATGATTAATGTACTGATCGTTGACGACGATGCCATGGTGGCTGAGTTGAACAAGTGTTACCTGAATCAGGTTTCCGGATTCAACTGTTACGCTACTGTCTCCACGTTGCAGCAGGCCAGAAATCTGCTGATGCAGCCAGATTGCGAAATCGATCTGGTGCTGCTGGATATTTACATGCAGCAGGATAACGGGCTGGACTTGTTGCCGGCTATCCGCGAATTCAGCGAGCATACTGACGTGATCATCATCTCGTCAGCCAGCGACGTCTACACCATCAAAAAAGCCCTGCACTATGGTGTGGTGGACTATCTGATTAAACCTTTCCAGTTTGCTCGTTTCGAGCAGGCGCTGACCGCTTACCGCGAAGAGGCAAACCTGCTTAAACACCGTGAATTCGTGGCGCAAACGGATATCGATAACTTGATTAGACGCACCAGCGGAAACCCTGTCGCCGAGCGTAAGAAGCTGCCGAAAGGGCTGACGAGCCTGACGCTGCGTACCGTATGCGAGTGGATTGAAGGTAATCAAGGGGCGGAGTTCTCCACCGAAATGCTGGCCAATGCGATTGGCATCTCGCGCGTTTCTTGCCGTAAGTACCTCATCTACCTGGCGGATACCGGCATTCTCGCCACTAACATCCTGTATGGTTCGACGGGACGTCCGGTGTATCTCTACCGTCTGTTGCCTGAAAAGCAGGATGCATTGCGCCAATATTGCGAATAATCGTGATGATGGCATGCAGAGCATGCTCACAGGGCGAATAATGGTGAGCCGCTAGATTTGAACTGAAAAACGGCTCCACCGACATAATGAAAACCCGCACCTCTAAGAGGCGGCGGGTTTTTTTTATCGTTCTTCTTTCTCTACTTCTTCGGAAAAGGACCTTTCTCGAATGCAGGCGAAAAAAAACCACCGATCAGAGGCGGTGGTTTTCCGGGGCTGATGTTGACTAGACGAACAATCTCAGCAACAGCGTGGCGCCGATAACCGTAGACGCACCGCCAATACGCGTTGCGATTTGCGCGAACGGCATCAGCGACATGCGGTTGGAGGCGGAAAGGATGGCGACGTCGCCGGTGCCGCCAAGGCCGCTGTGACAGGTCGTGACGATGGATGACTCAATAGGATACATATTGAGGTACGGCGCGATGAAGAAGCTGACGAGCGCCATAGAGATCACCACGGAACCACATACCAGTACGTAACCGACAGAGAAGACTGCGACAACGCTTTCCAACGGGACATACAGCATGCCGAGCCCAATCATCAGCGGCCATACCAGAGAGCTGGAAACGAATTTGTAAAAGCTGCTGGCACCGGTTTCCATGCTGGAAGGGATGACGCGAGCGTATTTACAGATGACGGCGATCAGGATCATCAGAACAGGGCCGGGGATGTGCACGATTTTCTCCGCCAGACCGCCAACGATGAAGAAGGCGCAAATAAGCAGCAGTCCGCCGCCCATCAGCGTGAAGTCCACCGGTTTTGGCGCTTCTTTCACATTGAAGATCTCATTGTCTTTATCGCTGCGGATCAGTCGACCTTGGCCGTTGAGATCTTTGCGGGCCATACCCAGTCGCGCCAGCATACCTGCGCAGATGATAGCGAAAATGTTGCCTACGACGGCAGCTGGCGCCAGCTGGGCCACATAGACGTCGGGAGACTGACCCAGAATGGCGGAGTAGGCCAGGGAAAGCGGCAGAATGCCTTCGCCGATACCGCCGCCGATGATGGGTACGATGATGAAGAAGAAGGTATGGTAGAAGCTATAACCGCACAATTTACCCACCAGCAGGCCGGTAGACACGGCGGTGACAGTACCGATCACCAGCGGAACGAACATACGCACCATGCCCTGAATCAGAATGATGCGGTTCATGCCGAGAATACTGCCCACCACCAAACTGGCGATGACGAAATAGAGGAAGTTGGCCTCTTTCATCAGCAGGGTCACGGTATCCAGCGTGGTGTCATTAAAGAACTCGTAATAGACCAATACCGACGGCACGATCAGGCACAGAATTGCTGGCCCACCAATCTCTTTTAACACCGGAATATTGCGGCCAATGTGCGCCAATAAAAATCCCATCGACATGATAACGGCGAAACCGCCGATCATATTTCTGGGCAAAACACCGGTATAGGCGGCGACAAAAACAATGGCGGAAATGACGATAAAGAGAACTAAAGGAACGGAGCCAATCGTGGTTTTATTCAAACTACTCATAAAGCCAGGAGGCGGAGTATTCACGAGGGTATCCTCACGGAGGATATCAGCATCAATTTTTTTCATTATATTCACCTTGTTGTGGTGGTAGGGCATACAAAGGGCAATCGGAAAATGTAAGGCTATGAATAATAAATCGTTATTTTATTTTTGCTCACATGCGTAATGTGAATGGGTATGGTATTTCGGGTACTGCCATTGAATATCAGGCAATTTATCATGGCTTATTGTTAAAAATAATAGCCATTAATTGAGTGCGTGATGTAATTGTGAACTGAACGGCACTTCCATTTTAAATAATTTAATTCTTAGTTTTGTAATTAAAATTAACTCAGGGTTAGGGAATAGCGTTATTGAAGCAGGGAATTTGTTTTTTATCTTGATATAATTGCATGATAAAAATAACCATAGGCGCTTAAGTAATAAAATTTTAAAACTAATGTAAATCTCTCGGGAGAAATATGAGATCACGCCAGTAATTATTAATATCTTAGTTTTTAATATTTGCAGTAGTTTGCCTACGCGATCACATAATTACCCTCATTTCAGCCAATTTCCTCGTTTCCATTTCCTTTTATTTTGTGACGCCAGTCATGCCGCACCGTTTCTTTTCACAGACGAACAGGGCCTTGAGGCGTCCGCTCCAGATGAAGCGGGAGTATAGCTTCTATTAAGCCGGCAGCTCTCGCCACCACTTTTTTCACCTCACGCAGATAGTCATCTTAAGCCTCGTGAAATGAAAAGCTGTCAATCACAACACTCCCGCTTTTGTGGCTTAAATATCACTTTTACAAGAAGATGCCGGAAAAGTGACGTTGAAAATCAGAAGGGTAAGATGAATTTCATATAGTTATTTTTTATCTTTAAATTACTCTATTTGGACTTTTATGTAATTTTAGGCTTAATTTTTTATGTATATCGGATTTTAAATCTGAATTGAGCATATTTTTTCTTTTTTTAGTTCGTACCAACGCTCTCGATAGCTTTGTAAATCCAGATTGGGCGTATTGACCTGAATGTGAACAGTTGACAAATTGATGACACGACAGGAAAGAGCTCCGTCCGTGTGTGGGTATTTCCCTTTATTTATTCGGCAAGCAGGGAGGCATCGCACGGCTTATTTTCCTGGTTACTGATGCCTGTCGCAGTAACGCTGCAGTATGCGGACCACGAAATAAAAAGAACGGTCCGTCTGCTACCACACAACATCCACACTATGAGGCATACGTAAATGGCTAAATCCATGATGACATCAAGGATGCTAAGGCTTGGCCTTGGACTGCTGGCGCTCTCAGTTGCAGCGGGCGTGCAGGCGAAAACGTTAGTGTATTGCTTGGAGGGCTCTCCGGAAGGTTTTAATCCGCAGTTATACACGTCGGGCACGACGTTTGATGCCAGTTCTTCTCCCATCTACAACCGGCTGATTGAATTTAAAAGTGGCACAACGGAGATCGAACCGGGTCTCGCGGAAAAGTGGGACATCAGCGACGACGGCAAAACGTACACCTTCCATCTGCGCACCGACGTGAAGTGGCAAAGCAGTAAAGATTTCAAGCCGACGCGCGGTTTCAATGCCGATGACGTGCTGTTCTCATTCCAACGTCAGCTGGATCTGAATCACCCGTATCACAAAGTCTCAGGCGGTAACTATGAGTACTTTGAAGGCATGGGGATGCGAGACCTGATCGAGAAGGTGGAAAAAGTTGACGACCACACGGTGCGTTTCCATCTGACCCACGCCGAGGCGCCCTTTGCCGCCGATCTGGCGATGGATTTCGCCTCCATTTTATCCGCGGAATATGCCGATGCGATGATGAAGGCCGGAACGCCCGAAAAAGTCGATCTGAATCCGCTCGGCACCGGTCCGTTCCAGCTGCAGCAATATCAGAAAGATTCCCGCATTTTGTACAAGGCGTTCGACGGCTTTTGGGGACAGAAACCGGGCATCGATCGCCTGGTCTTCTCTATCACGCCGGACGCCTCTGTGCGTTACGCCAAGCTGCAGAAAAACGAATGCCAAATCATGCCTTATCCCAATCCCGCGGATTTGGCCAGCATGAGGAAGGATAAGAACCTAATTCTGCTAGAAAAACCTGGAATGAACGTCGGCTATCTCTCGTATAACGTGGAGAAAAAGCCGCTGGATAACCTCAAAGTGCGGCAGGCGCTGAACTATGCCGTCAACAAACAGGCCATTATCGACGCCGTCTATCAGGGCGCCGGGCAGGCGGCCAAAAACCTGATCCCGCCCACTATGTGGAGTTACAACGATGCGGTGCAGGATTACGCCTATGATCCGCAAAAGGCAAAGGCGCTCTTACAGGAAGCCGGGCTAGGGGACGGTTTTACTATCGACCTGTGGGCCATGCCGGTTCAGCGACCGTATAACCCGAATGCGCGCCGTATGGCGGAGATGATTCAGGCGGACTGGGCCAAAATCGGCGTGAACGCCAAGATTGTGACCTACGAATGGGGCGAGTATCTAAAACGTTCCAAAGACGGGGAGCATCAGACCGTCCTGTTTGGATGGACCGGCGACAATGGGGACCCGGATAACTTCTTCGCGACGCTGTTCAGCTGCGATGCCGCTCGCAAGGGCTCCAACTATTCCCGGTGGTGCTACCAGCCATTCGAGGATGTCATTCAGCCGGCTCGGGCCATCTCCGATGAGGCTAAGCGCATCGCGCTGTACAAACAGGCGCAGGTCATCATGCACGATCAGGCTCCGGCTCTCATCATCGCTCACTCGACGGTGTACGAACCCATTCGCAGCAACGTGAAGGGCTACGTCATCGAGCCGCGCGGCGTGCATAACTTCAATCATGTGTCCCTGGACTAATCACTGACCACGACGCGGATGTTGCTGCGTGCTTGCGGGCGCGCAGCGACTATGGACGCTGCAGGTGGCGACCCAAACCGATCCGCCGCTGGGTCGGTCATCGACAGAGAGTGCGGATATGTTTCAGTTCATACTCCGGCGTTTGGGGCTGGTTATCCCAACGTTTATCGGTATTACCCTACTGACCTTTGCCTTTGTGCATCTGATCCCCGGCGATCCTGTCATGATCATGGCTGGCGAGCGGGGGATCACCCCCGAACGTCACGCTCAGCTGATGGCGGAAATGGGGCTGGATAAGCCGATGTGGCAACAGTATGTCCACTACATCAACGGCGTTCTGCACGGTGATTTAGGCACCTCGCTCAAAAGCCGTACTTCGGTATGGGAAGAGTTCGTTCCGCGCTTCAAGGCCACATTGGAACTTGGCGTATGCGCCATGATTTTCGCCATCGCGGTGGGTATTCCGGTGGGCGTATTGGCGGCAGTCAAGCGGGACTCTTTCTTCGATCATGCGGCGGTGAGCGCAGCCTTGACGGGTTATTCCATGCCGATCTTTTGGTGGGGAATGATGCTGATCATGCTGGTTTCCGTTCACCTCAATCTGACGCCGGTGTCCGGCCGGGTGGGGGATACCCTGTTTCTGGATGAGTCGCTGCCGCTGACCGGCTTCATGCTCATTGATACCTTTATCTGGGGGGAACAGGGCGACTTCGTCGATGCGGTGATGCATATCATTTTGCCCGCCATCGTGCTTGGCACCATTCCTCTGGCGGTCATTGTGCGCATGACCCGTTCTTCCATGCTGGAAGTGCTGGGCGAAGATTATATCCGCACGGCGCGCGCCAAAGGGTTAAGCCGCCAGCGTGTGGTGGTGGTGCATGCGCTGCGTAATGCCATGCTGCCGGTGGTCACGGTGATTGGGCTCCAGGTGGGCACTTTGCTGGCGGGCGCCATTCTGACGGAGACCATTTTCTCCTGGCCGGGGTTGGGACGCTGGCTGATGGATGCCTTGCAACGCCGTGATTATCCGGTCGTGCAGGGCGGGGTTCTGTTGGTGGCGTCGCTGATCATTCTGGTCAATGTACTGGTGGACCTGCTGTATGGCGTGGTGAATCCGCGCATCCGGCATGGCAAATAGGAGGCCGCAATGACGCAATTGACTCAACCCGCGATGAATTCGGCGCCGCTGCCGTTGACGCCGCTGCAGGCGTTCTGGCACGACTTCCGTCGTAATAAAGGCGCCGTCGTGGGGCTGGTCTACATCATGATCATGCTGTTGATCGCGATCGGGGCGGGCATTTTNGCGCCGCATTCTCCGTCCGAACAGTTTCGTGAAGCATTGCTTGCACCGCCGGTGTGGCAAGACGGCGGCAGCTGGAAATTTCTTCTCGGCACGGATGATGTGGGGCGCGATATGTTGTCCCGCCTGATGTACGGCGCGCGCCTGTCGCTGCTGGTCGGGTGTATGGTCGTGACGATCTCCTTACTGTTCGGAACCGTATTGGGGCTGATCTCCGGCTACTTCGGCGGTCTGGTGGATGCCGCCATCATGCGGCTGGTGGANATCATGCTGGCGTTGCCGAGCCTGCTGCTGGCGCTGGTGCTGGTCGCGATTTTCGGCCCGTCGATCGTGAATGCGGCTATTGCGCTGGTATTCGTCTCTCTGCCGCACTACGTGCGCCTGACGCGCGCCGCGGTGCTGCTGGAGGCCAACCGCGACTACGTCACCGCTTCCCGCGTCGCGGGCGCAGGCGCCCTGCGGCAGATGTTCATCAACATCTTTCCCAACTGTCTGGCTCCTTTGATTGTTCAGGCATCTATGGGGTTCTCTAACGCAATTCTGGATATGGCGGCGCTAGGGTTCCTGGGAATGGGCGCGCAGCCGCCCACACCCGAATGGGGGACCATGCTGTCGGACGTGCTGCAATATGCGCAAAGCGCGTGGTGGGTCGTGACTTTTCCGGGACTGCTGATTCTGTTGACGGTGTTGGCATTCAATTTGGTGGGGGACGGCTTGCGCGATGCTCTCGACCCCAAACTCAAGCAGTCGTAGAGGAAGAGCGATGGCCTTACTAAACGTAGAACACCTGTCCGTCAGTTTCGGCGAGGGCGAGCAGCCGTTCAAGGCTGTCGACCGTGTCAGTTATCAGGTAGAACGCGGTCAGGTGGTGGGGATTGTCGGAGAATCCGGCTCCGGCAAATCGGTCAGCTCGCTGGCAATTATGGGATTGATTGATTCCGGTCAGGTCGCGGCCGACAGTCTGGCGTTCGACGGTCGTGATTTGATCGCCATGCCGGAGAAAGCGCGCCGTCAGCTGGTAGGCGCGGAAATCGCGATGATCTTTCAGGACCCGATGACCAGCCTCAACCCCTGCTACACCGTGGGATTTCAGATTATGGAAGCCATCAAGGTGCATCAGGGCGGCAACCGTCGGACCCGACGCCAACGAGCCATTGACCTGCTGACGATGGTTGGGATACCGGATCCGGCCTCGCGGCTGGATGTGTATCCTCATCAGCTGTCGGGGGGCATGAGCCAGCGGGTCATGATTGCGATGGCGATTGCCTGCCGTCCGCAGCTGTTAATCGCCGATGAGCCTACGACCGCGCTGGATGTCACGATTCAGGCGCAGATTGTCGAGCTGCTGCTATCGCTGCAACAGCAGGAGAATATGGCGCTGATACTGATTACCCACGATCTGGCGCTGGTCGCCGAAGCCGCGCATCAGATCATCGTCATGTATGCCGGGCAGGTGGTGGAGTCGGGACTTGCCGGCGAAATATTCAAGGCGCCGCGCCATCCCTATACGCAGGCGCTGCTGCGGGCTTTGCCGGAGTTCGCAACGGATAAATCGCGGCTGGCCTCGCTGCCGGGCGTCGTCCCCGGCAAGTACGACCGGCCCTCGGGCTGCCTGCTGAACCCGCGCTGCCCGTATGTAACGGACCACTGCCGCCAGCGAGAGCCGGAGCTGCAACCCTGGGGCGATCGCCGGGTGAAATGCCATACGCCGCTGGATGATTCGGGGAGGCCCAGTTTATGAGCCACGATAAAGACGTGCGTCAGGACGTGCTGTTGGAAGCGCGAGCGTTGAAAAAATACTACCCGGTTAAGTCCGGGATCTTTCAGCCCCAGCGCGTGGTGAAAGCGCTGGATGGCGTCTCATTTACGCTGGAAAGGGGTAAAACGCTGGCCGTGGTCGGCGAATCCGGCTGCGGCAAATCGACGCTGGGCCGCCTGTTGACGCTGATCGAAACCCCGTCCCACGGCGAACTGTATTATCAGGGGCAGGATCTGCTGAAGACAGACCCCGCGGCTGAAAAGTTACGGCGGCAGAAAATTCAGATCGTGTTTCAAAATCCGTACGCATCGCTGAATCCCCGCAAGAAAATCGGTCAGATTCTGGAAGAGCCACTGGTGATCAACACGGCGCTGAGTCGAGCCGAACGGCGGGAAAAGGCGCTGGCGATGATGGCGAAGGTTGGGCTGAGACCGGAGTTCTACGATCGTTACCCGCACATGTTTTCCGGCGGGCAGCGTCAGCGTATCGCCATTGCTCGCGGTTTGATGCTGGACCCGGACGTACTCATCGCGGATGAACCTGTGTCCGCTCTGGATGTGTCCGTCAGGGCGCAGGTCCTGAACTTGATGATGGACCTGCAGCAGGAGCTGGGCCTGTCTTACGTATTCATTTCCCACGATTTATCGGTGGTCGAGCATATCGCCGATGAAGTGATGGNGATGTATCTGGGCCGCTGCGTCGAACAGGGCAGCAAAGCGGCGATTTTCGACCATCCACGCCATCCATACACTCAGGCGCTGCTCTCCGCGACGCCCCGCCTAAGTCCCGATTTGCGCCGCGAACGCATCAAGCTGAGCGGAGAACTGCCCAGCCCGCTCAATCCGCCGCCGGGATGCGCGTTCAACACCCGATGCCGACGACGGTTTGATGCCTGTGTGGCACGGCAGCCTCAGCTTATCGCCTACGGCGAACGGAAGGTGGCCTGTTTTGCCGTAGATGAAGAAGAAATGCGGCCCCAGCCCGTATCGCAATAAGAACCGGTTATAAGCCCGTCAGACGATAATTCAGGCGTCTGGCGGGTTTCTTGTTTCTGCGCTTCAATGCTGCCGACTCGCTCAGGCGCGCCCGCTGATCCCTTCCAACAGACTCATTCGCTTTAGCGTCAAAGGGAAGAAGAACCCACCACATAACGCGCTGGTTTTCCGGTTGGAAAAATAATCGGTTATGAATACTTTTCGTATTGGAAAGTCCTATTTACTGCGGTAACAACGCCCGTTTTCTGGTAATTAAATATTACTTTTTTTATTATAAAACTTTCAATTATAAACACTTGAAAAGAGTAGGGGATATTTTCTACTGCGCGGGTTTTGGCGGCGTAAAGGACAGATTAGAAATACTCACCATTTTAATTATTTTATTTTCACGGCTGACGTCAATCTATTTTGTAATAATAGGTAAGGATATTTTTATTAAGTGTTCGCTCATTAATGGTATATTAGCCGCCATTCATGTAGAGATTTGGGAGGCTTATGAAAAGCTATGACGATCTGAAGCATTTCAAAGAAAAGACCCAGTCGGAAGACATTAATTTCAAGGAAATGTTGGGTCGATCTTTGCATGATGAAGGTTCTCGCTGGGCCATTGTGAAGCAAGTGATTAATGAAGATAAAAGCGGTGCCGAATCTTCATTAGACGATGGCATGCCGCCCTCTCTGAGGCCTGTCGCGAAAAATGAATTCGCGGCCCCGGCTTCCGTCGTCAAGCCTGTCAGGTTGGACGATTCCCATACCCGCCCGCGCAACGATGCCGCCTCAGGACAGCGATCGCTCCTGAATGCGGTGACCGCCGCGTCCATGCCTTTGCAGGCGGCCGATCCTACGAAGTCACCGCCGTCGCCGGAGCGTGGTTCATCTTCCCCTGCGCCCCGCCCGGAATCGACCGCCGCGGTCAGCACGGCGCCGCTCGGGTCCGAGCGTTATAAGCAGATGTTCAGCACGCGTGGTCGGCAAACCGCACAGGCGCCGAATAAAGACGCGCTGTTGAAACCGCTACTGGAGAGAATTGCCTCATGCCGTTAGTTTGTCTCTGTTCTCCGAAAGGCGGGGTCGGAAAAACCACGATGGTGGCCAATCTGGCCTATGCCCTGGCGCGCGGCGGCAGTAAAGTGCTGGCGATCGATTTTGACGTCCAGAACGCGCTGCGCCTGCATTTCGGTATTCCATTATCCGATGAGCGGGGCTACGTAGCCGCCGCGGTCGACTCCCCAGACTGGAGCCAGTCCATCCTGACGGCTGGCGGTAATATTTTCGTGCTGCCCTACGGCGGCGTGACGGAAACGCAGCGCGAGGACTTCGACCGCCACCTGGCGGACCCCGCGTTTTTGGCGCGCGGACTCAGCGCCATGCTGAACTACCCCGGCCTTGTGATCCTGGCCGACTTTCCTCCCGGTCCCAGTCCCGCCTTAAAGGCGATGACCGAGCTGGCCGACCTGCATCTGGTCGTCATGCAAGCGGATACCGCCTCGTTGTCTCTCCTGTCGCCGGTCGAAGAAAACCGATTCATTGGCGGGCCGTTGAACCACAAACAGGGATACTACTGGCTGTTGAATCAGACGGATACGCGACGCGCAATCAGCCGGGATGTGGCGGCGTACATGCACGAAAACAAAGGCGACAGATTGATTGGCTGTGTCCATCGCGACGAAAGCGTCGTCGAAGCTAACGCTTCTCAGCGCTCCATTTTCGATTTTAGTCCGGCTTCAGCGGCGGCGTTTGATATTGAATTAATCAGCAAACGGATCGCGGCGTTGTTGGATATCAAAGTAGGTAATGGCGAAGTCCATAAGACCTTTGTGCCTGCGTCTTATTAACAGGCAGGGCGCAGATATTCATTCTGCGTCAATAACTTTAGGATATTTCCTCTTTTCTGCATTAAACCGCTCATGACTGAACATCAGGGTAGATTTATGAAAAAGGCACTTTTTTATCTGTTGTTACTGGTGCTATTTCCGGTAGCGTTAGTGATTATCATCACCCCGATGGACAGCCAGAAACAATACATCTTTGGCTTAATCAGTATTGGCATGCTGTTTTTATTGGGCCGCGGTGAAAGCCGAAAGGTCACTGTGGTCATGGTTATTCTCACGTTATTAATGTCAACGCGTTATATATACTGGCGCGCGACTGAAACGCTTCATTTTAATTCCGAGATTGAAACTATTTTGGGCATTGGCTTATTTATTGCCGAGGTCTACGTCTGGATTATTTTGATGCTGAGTTTCATGCAGACCATATGGCCGCTACAACGTGGTATTGAGGCGCTGCCGGAGGATACCAACCTGTGGCCCACCGTGGATGTGTACGTCCCGACCTACAACGAAAGTCTGGACGTGGTGAGGGATACGGTGCTGGCGGCGCAGTGCATGGACTACCCACAGGACAAATTCAAAGTCTACCTTCTGGATGACGGCAAGCGCAGCGAGTTCGCGGTGTTCGCGGCTCAAGCCGGCGTGGGTTATATCACCCGTGACGATAACTCGCACGCCAAGGCAGGCAATCTGAACCACGCCATGCAGCTCACCAACGGCGAACTGATTTGCGTCTTCGACTGCGACCACGTGGCGAAGCGTATTTTTTTGCAGGCGACGGTGGGCGCGTTCCTGAAAGATGACCGGCTGGCGCTGATGCAGACGCCGCATTACTTTTACTCCCCCGATCCGTTTGAACGCAACCTCAAGGCGGCCAGACAGATGCCGAGCGAGGGCGAGTTATTCTACGGGCCGATCCAACAGGGGAATGACTATTGGAATGCCACCTTCTTCTGCGGCAGCTGCGCGGTGATTCGTCGTACGGCGCTGGAAGAAGTAGGCGGCTTCGCCGTTGAAACGGTGACGGAAGATGCGCATACGGCGCTGAAAATGCAGCGTCGCGGCTGGAAGTCCGCGTTTCTGGCGATCCCGCTGGCGGCGGGGTTGGCGACCGAGCGACTGGTGCTGCATGTCATCCAGCGTACCCGCTGGGCGAGAGGGATGACGCAGATTTTCCGCGTGGACAATCCGCTGCTGGGAAGAGGGCTGACCTGGCAGCAGCGTCTGTGTTACCTCAGCGCCATGCTGCACTTCCAGTTCGGCCTGCCGCGCGTCATCTTCCTGACCGCGCCTTTGGCCTATCTGCTGTTCAACCTCAATATTATTCATTCGTCGGCGAACCTGATTTTTGCCTACGTGTTGCCGCATCTGGTGATGTCGGTTTACCTCAATGCGAGGATGAACGGACGTTTCCGCTACAGCTTTTGGGGTGAGATTTATGAAACGGTCATGGCCTTTCATCTCATCATTCCGACGCTGTTAACCCTGATCTCCCCGCGTCACGGCAAATTCAACGTGACGGACAAGGGCGGTCTGCTGGACGTGGGGTTTTTCGACTTCCGCATTGTACGACCGCATATCGTGACCGCCGTCCTACTGTTCGTAGGGATCGTCTTCGGGGCCGTTCGGGCCGTCGGGCACGACTATTACCACGTCGACCCGTACGTCATTGCCCTGAACGTTGCCTGGGCCTGCATCAGCCTGCTGATTTTAATGGCGGCTATCGCGGTGGCGCGGGAAACGAAGCAGACGCGGCAGACTATCCGTATCGACGTCGAACTGCCGGTGATTATTCACTACGCCAGCGGTATCGCTTCGCGTACGGTGACCGTGGATCTGTCGATGGGAGGCGCGCAAATCAAGGCACCGGATCAGCGTCACAAAACGGACCCCATTGAGTGCCTTGAGCTATTGTCTCGCGCGGGTGAAATCGCGCTGCCGGTGAAGTCCGTGAGTTTCGATGACAGCACCATCCGCCTGCGGTTTGATGAAATCCCGCTATCGCAACGCCGTGGTCTGGTGCGCGTCGTGCTCTCGCGCGCGGATGCCTGGATTGACCCGCCCTGGCCGCGGGATAACCCGCTGCGCTCCTTCGTGACGGTATTCCGAACGGTGTGTGAATTCTTCTGGCTGACCTGGAAGGGAAAAAAGAAAGCGGGGCCGACGCCGTCAGACTTACCCTCAACGACCGAAGGGACGCAGCAAAAGGATAAAACGGCATGATGTACAGATTGTTAAGGACGCCTTCAGTGTTAACGACGGTTTTGCTGCTGTGCCTCAGCGGCGGCGCCGCTGCCGCTGAGGAATCCAGCCGCCCCTTGTCGTTGATTGACGCCCCGCTGCCTGGCGAGTTACCTCGAATTTCCAGCGCCTATGACACCGCGCCGCCCTCCGCGATGCCGCCTCAGGCCGTCCCCGAGTTAAATGCGCCGTCGGACGTTTATAATCAACCGTTCAGCAGCACGATTTCCGTGGCGCAGATGGGCCAAACGCAGGGCGTCGCTTTAAGCGGCGGTCAGCTGCAAGCCGGTTTGAGATTCACGCTCTCCGCCGATCAGGTGGTGACTGCCGCCCATTTGGCGCTCAAGTTCGCCGTTTCTCCGGCGTTGGCCCAGCGCAACACTGCGCTGCAGCTGATGCTGAATGGGCAGCCGCTAGGCAATGTCCCCCTGACCACAAACGGACAGGAGACCGGGACCTATCAGATCGAGATCCCCGCCGCGCTGGTGGTGTCCGACAACAACCTCAGCTTCCGCATTATCAATTCCGACCGCCTGATGTGCGAGCGCGACAATGCCCAACAGTACAGCGTCATCATTCTGCCTAGCACCACGCTGCAGCTGGAAGGCCAACAGCTGAACGTCGGGGCGGACATCGGCAACTTCCCGCGTCCGTTTATCGACTCCATGCAGATGGCGACGGCCTCGGTGCCGATGGTTTTCCCCGCCGAACCGACGGCCGATCAGGTGAGCGCGGCGGCGCTGGTGGCGTCCTGGATGGGGATTCAGACTAACGGGCGAGATATTACTTTCCCCGTGAAGCGAGACAGCGTGCCGGAACAGAACGGTATTTTGTTTGGCTATCCGGGCCAGAAGATCGGCCGTGTGACGCTGCCCCAGGTCGATGCCCCGACGTTGCAGCTGATGGATAATCCCGACAACCCGATCTACAAACTGCTGCTGGTGGTGGGGAAGGATGAGGAGCAGCTAAGACAAGCCGCCTATCATCTCGTCAGCCAGCCGTTGACTGCGAAACAGACATCCATCACCGTCACGCCGCTGACGCTTCCACGCCATAAAAGCTACGACGCGCCGCGCTGGATCAGCACCGACCGGCGTGTCCGGTTTAGCGAACTGCTGGAACAAGGGCAGAGCATGACGTCCCTCGGCCTCTGGCATTCCGCGCAGAACCTCAAGTTTCGGGCGGCGCCCGACCTTTTCCTGTGGGATGGCGAAACGATTCCGGTGCACATCAGTTACCGTTTCCCGGCGGAAAGCTGGATTGACGAGTATCGCTCTGACCTGAACGTCACGCTTAATGGCACTTTTATCAGTAACTTGCCGATGGTGAAAGAGGGTCTGCTGGAGCAGCTTTGGCGTCGGCTGGGGGGCGACAATCGTCAGGAGTCCTACACGCTGAAGCTCGACCCGTATCTGATCTACGGCTTTAACCAACTACAGCTCTACTTCAACATCCGGCCGAAAGCGGATGCCCCGTGCAGCGTACTGTTGAACAACAACATCAAAAGCCGCATCGAGAACGACTCGTGGATAGACCTGNCCCGCACGCGTCATTTCACGATGCTGCCCAACCTGTCGTATTTCATCGGCGCGTCGTTCCCTTTCTCCCGACTGGCGGACTACTCTCAGACGGTGATGTTGCTGCCGGAGCGCCCGTCGGATCAGGAGATCAGCACGCTACTCGGTATGGCGGGTCGTTCCGGCGATGCGACCGGCGTCAGCATCAACCATAACCAGGTCGTATTCGGCATGCCGAAAGACGGTGTTGAGCGGCATCGGCTGCAAAACAGCGATGTGCTGGCGGTCACGACGCTATCGCACGCCGGGTTCAACAAGGCGTTGCTGGCGGAGTCTCCATACCAGACGGACGGCCATGCGCTGGGTGTTAAAACCCCCAGCCTGTTTGAGCAATGGGTCAACTGGCTGACCGGCGACTGGTCCCGTCATCCGATAGACGCCGACCGCTACTTCTCCTCGAATGAGTTCTGGCGCGGTTTTGTCAGCTATCGCTCCCCGTGGAACCCTCAACGCGTGGCGGTGGTCGTGTTGGCGACGAACGATCAGCAGCTACAGCGGCTGCACGGCGACCTGACGTCGACGCGTATCACCGCGGCCGTCAGGGGGGATACCGCCATCATTACCGATGAGAACGGCATTCGCAGCTTCCGGGTCGGCCCGCAGTTCCCCAGCGGACAAATGCCCTGGTACATGATGATTATCTGGTATGCCAACCAGCATGCCGTCATTCTGGCGTTTGTCGCCTTAATCATGGCTTCGTTAGGCGGAGCGGGTTTGTATCGCGTGCTGAAACGCCGCGCTCATCGCCGTTTGCATCCGCAGGACGAGCGTGACTCAGGCCGGAAATAATTGAGCGATCTATGAAAAAGAACACACTGACAGCCAGAATGCTTCGGTCATTGTGCCTGGTGGGGGCGGCGGCCCTGTCCGCGCCTACGCTGGCGGCGGACAATAACAACCCGGCGTTCCAGGCGCTGTTCGACCAGGCGGAATATTGGCATCAACGCGCCCACGACGATTTGGCCAAAGGCGCGCTGCAGAAGGTGCTGGCGGTTGACGCCGACAACACCCGCGCGATTTACCTGATGGCGCTTTACTCTCAACAACGCGGCGACAACGCCGAGGCGACGAAGTGGCGCGCGCGTCTGGCTGGCATTTCGCCGCAGGACCCCCGGTTGCAAGAGCTGGATAACTCCCGGCGCTGGCAGGATATTCCCCCTGCTCAGCTGGCGCTGGCCCGTCAGCAGGCCCGCAGCGGTAACATCGCCGCTTCGCTGCAAACCTGGCGCAACCTGTTCGACGGCGGCCAGCCGCCGGCTAACGTCGCAGTCGAATACTATCTGACCATGGCGGGCGACCGCACGCTGTGGCCGCAGGCGGTGGACGGCCTGCGTCAGTTCACGGCGGCGAATCCGCAGGATACTCAGGCCCGGCTGGCGTTGGGTAAGGCGCTGACCTATCAGGAACCCACCCGACGGGAAGGGTTGCGGCTGCTGGATGCGATGTCCTCGGGCAACCCCGATGTAGACGGCGCTATGCGTCAGGCCCTGCTATGGATGAGTCCTCAGCCGGATGACGCGCCGCTGTACGACAACTACCAGCAGCGGCATCCCCAAGATAAAGCGGTCATGACGCACTACCGCACCAATGTCGGCGGCGCGGCTATAGGGAAAGGGTTCGCCGAACTGAACAGCGGCGATACGGACGGCGCGCAGCGGGCATTTGAACAAGTGCTGCAGGCCGCGCCGCAGGATGCGGATGCGCTGGCCGGTCTCGGTTATATCGCTCAGCGTCGAGGCGACTACGCCAGCGCCGCCAACTATCTGGAGCAGTCGGCGAAGCAGGGCGGCGAGAACAGCGTCGAACGTCAGCAGCAGGCGGAGGACGCGCGTTTCTACGCGCAGCTGAGCGTGGCGCAGCAGGCGATGAAAACGGGAAATACGCCGCAGGCGCTGGCGCTGAGCGAACCGCTGATGCAGGCCGACGGGGAACGCGGCATTGCCGTTCGTCTGTTTCGGGCCGATGTGCAACGGCGCAGCAATCAGCTGACGCAGGCGGAGCAAAGCTATCGCGATGTGCTGACGCTGGATGCGAACAACAGTGCGGCGAAGGAAGGACTTTACTATGTGCTTCAACGGCAGAATCGCAGTACGGAAGCCGAGGCCCTGCTGGCTGAGCTGCCGGACAGCGTGCGCCAACGTCTGGCGCCGCGCGTGGCGGTGGAGGAAGGCAGCGCGTCGATGAGGCGCGCCGCGGAGCGCGAGCGGGCGGCGGGCCACCCAGCGCAGGCTATCGCGCTGTTGCAGCAAGCGGTACAGAGTTGGCCCGCCGACGGCTGGGTGAGATACGATCTGGCGCGCATCTACAAGCAGCAAGGGGACATGATGACGGCTGCCGATGTGATGCAGCCGCTGTACCGTCCCGGCGCCAGCGCCGAGCAGCTGTTCGCCGGCGCGCTATTCGCCAGCCAAAACGGCGCCTGGCAGCAGACCGGAACGCTGTTGGCTCGCGTACCGGAACGCCAGCAGACGCCCAACATGCGCGCGCTGGCCCGTCGGGCCAACTTCAACCTACAGATGCAGACGGCGCGGGATTATCTTAAAACCGGTTCCAACGTCGCGGCGGCCAACACCCTGAAGGCGCTGGCGGTTAACCCGCCAGCCGATCCGCAGGATGCCGGTGAGCTGGCGCAGGCGCTGGCGTCGGCAGGCGATGTCGCCGGCGCGGTCGGCGNGGTGCGCAGCAATATGCAACGCGGGGTTCAGGGCAACGCGGGTGATTATGCGGCCCAGGTGGCCGTATTGAATCAGGCTGGTTTAAGTCAGGAGGCGCAAGCGTGGCTGAGCAATCCGGACATGCTGTCCCGCAGCACGCCGGAGCAGTTGGCCGCGGTGCGCAACGGCGGCGTGATTCAGGAGGCGGATCGCCTGCGTGAAGCCCGGCAGTATGCGGCCGCGTACGACAAGCTGATCGGCGCGTTGCAGCACGATCCGCAGAATACCGATTTGATGCTGGCGATGGCGCGGCTCTACCAGTCCGGCAAGATGAATCAGGAAGCGGCAACGGTCTATGACTATCTGATGACGCGCGATACCCCCTCGCAGGATGCGCGCGTCGGCGCTATCGACGTGGCATTGGCGCAGAACGACGTTTCGAAAGCCAGCGCGCTGGCCGATGGCCTGCGCGACAAACAGACGCCGGAGCGACTGCTGTTGCTGGCGCGCGTGGCGGATGCGAAAGGCGACAAAGCGCAGGCGCTGGCTTATCTGCGTACGGCGCGCGGAAAAATGATTGGGCTGAGGGGGGCGGAGCCCGGCAGCTTGCCGGTGATTGGCGGACTGGCGCTTTCGGATAACCCGTTTATCAACCGGACGACGGAAAGCACGCGGCGGTCGCCGTCGACCTACGGCAGCGTGATGCCGTGGCAGCAGCGCGACGAGACGACCGACTATCGCTCGGTGAGCGGACAACGCCTCGACGGGACGCAGGGGGCTACGACGGCCTCTGCGCAGAACGGCACCTTCCGCCAGATAAACCAGATGATGGATACGCTGGAGAGCGACACCGGCACCTGGGTTCAGGCCGGGGTGCAAATACGCGGTCGGGACGGCGAGTCCGGCCTCAGCAAGTTGACCGAGGCGAAAGCGCCGTTGACGTGGTCCAGCGCGCCGTTGGGCGAGGATCGCTTCAACTTTACCGTTACGCCTGTGACGCTGAGCGCAGGAAGCGCCGAAGACACCTCCAGCCGCCGCTTCGGGCTGGGGGCGATCCAGCAATCTAACAAGGCACAGGCCGAATCTACCTCGGACAGCTTCAACCTCGACAAGATCACGGCGGACTCCCCCGGAGCACAGAATGCCACCGGCGTGGAGCTGAATCTCGCGCTGACCGGTAAGCAGTACAAAATGGACATCGGTTCCACCCCGCTGGGGCAAGATCTCAGCACGCTGGTGGGGGGCGTTCAGTGGTCGCCGAAACTGACCGACTTCCTGACGCTGGTGCTGACCGGCGAACGCCGGGCGGTCACCGACAGCCTGCTGTCCTACGTTGGCGCGCGCGACGCGTTCAGCGGTCAGAAGTGGGGCCGCGTGACCAAGAACGGCGGAACGGCGCTGCTGAGCTATGACGACGGCGACGCCGGTTTCTATGGCGGCGCCGGGGCTTACAGCTATCTGGGCGAAAACGTGAAGAGCAACAAAAGTCTGGTGGCGAATGCAGGAGCCTACGTGCGTCCCTATCACGATAGCGAGCGTGAGCTGAAGACCGGCATCAGCCTGTCGTGGATGGATTTCTCCCGCAACCTGAGCTACTACAGCTACGGGCAGGGCGGCTACTTCAGCCCGCAGAACTTCGTCTCGGTCGCTTTCCCCATCGACTACACCCAGAAATACGACGATTTGAGCGTGAGGATCGGCGGCGCGCTGGGCTATCAGTCCTACTCGCAGGATCGCAGCGCCTACTATCCGAACAACCCGGAGTGGCAGCAATTGTTGGAAACGGCGGCGGCGAAAGGCCTGACTCAGGAAGCCTACTACCCCGGCACCAGTAAAAACGGTATCGGCTACAACCTGCACGCCGGGGCGGACTATAAGATCAATCGCAACGTCACCATCGGCGGTCAACTCGGTTACGACACCTTCGGTGACTATAACGAAAGCAACGCGCAACTCTATTTCCGCTATAGGCTTGGAGGCGAATAAGCATGAGTGAATGGCAGCAAACGACCTTGCAGTATTATCGCCAGCAGCAGTGCCCGCCGGGCTGGTTTGATCTTCTGGGGATCATCATTGAAAATATGATGAACAACGTCGGCGAAAGCGAAGGTCAGGCCTTTCTCCAGCAAATGGGCGAGGCGCTCGCGAAACGGTATCCCTTACCGGCGGCTTTGACTGTGGCAGACCTAGAGCGGGAGATCAATGCGGTGCTGGCCGTGTTTGACTGGGGCTATGTCGAGTTGCTGCCGGGCGAAGCGTCGCTGGAAATCCTCCATCTGGCGCTGCCGGCCGGTGAGGGTGCGCTGAGCAAGGCGCGCTGGCTGCTGGCGATCAAGGCGGTGTTGCAGGGGCTGTATGCTCACTGGCTCAAAGAGCAGGGCGGCGGCGCCCATGTGCCGCTGGTCGGTGAAGCCACCGAGGGTGAGACGGCTCTGAGATTCCGTTATCAACATAATTAGAGAGGAAAGCATGATAAAGCCATTGCGGCACTGGACTATGGTCTTGCTCATGGCGTTATGCAGCACGAGTGCGATAGCGGCAGATCAGGGATGGGATAGCTACAAAAGCCGTTTTTTAACGGTGGACGGGCGAATTCAGGATACCGGCAACAACAACGTCAGCCATACGGAAGGGCAAGGTTTCGCCATGTTGCTGGCGGTGCATTATGATGACCGGAGCACCTTCGACCGCCTGTGGTCATGGACGCAGTCCCATCTTAAAAATAAACAGAACGGCCTGTTCTACTGGCGCTATACCCCGACGGCGGCCGATCCGGTGGCCGACAAAAATAATGCTTCCGACGGCGACGTCATGATTGCCTGGGCCTTATTGAAGGCCGGTGAGAAATGGCGCAACGAGTCATATCTTCAGGCGTCGGACAGCCTGCAGAAAGAGATCGTCGCGCACAATGTGACACAGTATGCCGGTCACACGGTGATGTTGCCGGGCGCAAACGGTTTCAACAAGGGCACTTACCTCGTCCTCAATCCTTCTTATTTTATCTTCCCCGCATGGGCGGATTTCTCCAAACGCAGCCGCTTGCCGGTATGGCATCAGTTGATCGAAGACGGGATGGTGTTGCTGAGCAAAGCGCGGTTTGGCGATACTAACCTGCCGTCCGACTGGGTGGCGCTGAATGCCGATGGCACGACCGCCCCGGCCATGAACTGGCCGTCGCGCTTCAGCTATGACGCTATCCGCATTCCGCTGTACGTTTACTGGTATGACCGTGAAAGTCCGGAGCTGAGTGCGTTCCGTCTCTACTGGCATGGTTTTCCGCGTCTGCGTACGCCAGCGTGGGTCGACGTGTTGAATAACCACACTGCGCCTTACATGATGAACGGCGGCCTGCTGGCGGTGCGGGATTTGGCGATGGGCGACAGCCATCAGGTCAATGATGCCATCAGCCCGGAAGAGGACTACTACTCTGCCAGCCTGCATCTGCTGGCTAATCTGGCGCGGGTCACTGCCGACGCCCGTTAACCTCACCGGCGCAGCCTTCGACCGGCTGCGCCGGCTTCAGACTGATAAGAGCGACTTTTTTGGATGCTCAGCCACTCACGGAAACACTTTCCTCAGAAAAATCCTTAAACCTTTTAACAGACTTCCCTTTGCATCCTATAAACTTGGCGCTCGAGATATACTGTACGGCTGTTTTTCCCCGTACGTCGGGGTTTTGGGAGAATAGGTTTGCACGTTCGTCGTTCACTAACTATCAAACAGATGACGGTGATTTCGGCAGTGTCGGTCACCGCCGTCTGCCTGTTTATCGTGATCCAGCTGTTCCATTTCGTGCATCAGCGACGGGATGATTACGTGCGCCAGCTGGAACATATTGCCTATTCTGTGCGAACGCCCCTGACCAATGCCGTCTTGCAGGGCGATGTGGTCGAGGCCGACGGCCTGCTAAACAACCTCCTGCCGGTCGGTTTCCTGAGCCGGGCCTATCTGGTGCTCCCCGGCGAGCTGCACACGCTGCACGCTAACTTCCCGTCCGAGCGGCCGTTGCCGCGGTGGATCGCACGGACGTTTAACCTGCCGATAGAAGTCTCGATTCCGTTATATTCCTTGCCGCAGGTGCCGGGGTCGACGCCGCTGGCGCATCTGGTGTTGCAGGCTGACTCGTACCGGATGTTCCAGTTCATCGTCAGCNCCTTTTCGACCCTGCTGGTCACCTATCTGCTGCTGGCGCTGATCCTCTCGGTGGGCATCACCTGGTGCGTAAAACACCGCGTCGTCAACCCGCTGCGATTAATCATCAAGGAATTACAGGACGTCCCCTCCGAGTCTCTGCCTGACAGTCCGTTGACGATGCCGGAGCGGCACATCGACGATGAGCTGGGCATGCTGGTGCGTAGCTATAACCGAAATCTGCGGCGGTGGAAGTCGCACCGGCGCGCGGGGGAGGGAGTGCTGGCAGACAAAGCCACGCTTATCAACGCCTTATCCCGCCAACGTGAACCGTTCTGTCTGTGCGTGGTGGGGCTGGAAGCGGATACGGCCCTGGGACAAGACGATCTGCTGTCCACGCTCGCGGCGCTTCGCTCCGCCATCGGCGAGTCCGGTTTGCTGGCGCGGCTCGATAACGACGAATATGCGATGTTGGGGGCCGTTCCGGCGGAAGCCGATCTTGCTCAGGTATGGGGACATCAAACCCTTGTCCGCCTGCGTGAAGGCGGATTGCATAAAGGCGTGCATGTCAGTATCGGTCTGCTGACGGTGCTCGACGAGGCGGCGCAGACGGAGGCTAATGCCGCCGGGCAGTGGCTGGCGCAGGCCCGCCTTACGATGGAGCAAGCGCGAGGCGCGGGTCGCGACGGCGTTCTCTCCGTCGTGCTCCCTCACGCGTCCTCTGTGTCTTAACGCCGCTGTTACTTCTCAACGCGCGGGCGGCGATAGCGCTTATTTTAATGACTTAATAAATAACAGCATGTTAGTCAGACCCGCCTCCTCTCTCCCGCAGATATTGTTATCGGGCTGTTTCTGCACTATTTTTTATTCAAAACCTATTGATGCGATTCAGCTCCTAACTCTCACCTTTTAGTCACAAACTTAAGTTATAAAAGATATCTGAACTGTTAATGCGATGTTACTTTTTGCGCAATCACAGGTGGCGGTGTAATGCCGTTTTCGTCCACGTGTGCACTCCTACCCAAGGACATAATGATGAAAACATCAATCTTTAAAAGTTTGTATTTTCAAGTGATTGTGGCAATTACCATCGGGGTTCTACTGGGGCATTTTTATCCATCTATCGGCGAGCAAATGAAACCGTTTGGTGATGGTTTCGTTAAATTAATTAAGATGATCATCGCTCCGGTGATCTTCTGTACGGTCGTGACGGGCATCGCCGGTATGGAAAGCATGAAAGCGGTGGGCCGGACCGGCGCCGTCGCCCTGCTGTATTTCGAAGTGGTGAGTACGATCGCGCTGTTGATCGGGCTGGTCGTCGTCAATCTGATGCAGCCGGGCGCGGGGATGAACGTCGATCCCACCACGCTTGATGCGTCTCTGGTTTCCAACTACGCCAGCCAGGCTGCGGAACAGGGCGTCATCCCGTTCCTGCTGGACATCATTCCCGCCAGCGTGATCGGCGCGTTCGCCAGCGGCAACATCCTGCAGGTGCTGCTGTTCGCCGTGATGTTCGGCTTTGCGCTGCACCGCCTGGGCGCGAAAGGGAAAATCGTTTTTGATGTGATCGAAAGCTTTTCCAAAGTCATCTTCGGCATCATCAACATGATCATGCGTCTGGCGCCGTTGGGTGCGTTTGGGGCGATGGCGTTCACTATCGGCAAATACGGCGTCGGCTCGCTGGTGCAGTTGGGACAGCTGCTGGTGTGTTTCTACGTGACCTGCCTGCTGTTTGTGATTCTGGTGCTGGGATCCATTGCCCGCGCCACCGGCTTCAGCATCTTCAAGTTCATTCGGTACATTAAGGAAGAGCTGCTGATTGTACTGGGGACGTCTTCCTCCGAATCGGTTCTACCGCGAATGCTGGAAAAAATGGAGAAGGCGGGCTGTAAGAAGTCGGTTGTGGGGCTGGTGATCCCGACCGGATACTCCTTCAATCTCGACGGCACTTCTATCTACCTGACGATGGCGGCGGTGTTTATTGCGCAGGCGACCAACAGCCACATGGATATCTGGCATCAGATCACGTTGCTGGTGGTGTTGCTGCTGTCCTCGAAAGGGGCGGCGGGCGTCACCGGCAGCGGATTCATTGTGCTGGCCGCCACCATCTCCGCCGTAGGCCATCTGCCGCTTGCGGGGCTGGCGCTGATTCTTGGGATCGACCGCTTTATGTCGGAAGCCCGCGCGCTGACTAATCTTGTCGGTAACGGCGTCGCGACAATCTTCGTCGCCAAGTGGGTCGGCCAGTTGGATGAAAAGCAGCTGAATGAGGTGCTGGATAACCGCAAGCCCGCTAAATCTAAGCCCTCTTCCCCGCCTGTTTCCTGACGTTCCCGCCTTTCCGCCAACGGCCCGCAGCGAATATAAACGCTGTGGGCCGTTGTTGATCGGATGAGTCCAAATTCAGCATTTTCCACTTTTTTCGGTATATTTCGCCCTATTGAGTGACATCGACGAAAGCACGTGGTCTAACCGGATGTTACACTGCGGCTCTGTTTTTTGTGAGGTGAGTACACAGTGTGGTGACCGCACAACCGTCACCTTAATCCATAAAATGCACGTCTTCAGATAGTGATTAAAAAGCAGGGGTTCACATGCAGGGAACCAAAATCAGTCTTTTATTCGGTGGCGTTTTACTGGCGGCCGTCGGCCGTTTTGCCCTGGCGGAAGAGCTACAGCCCGACCCCGCCTGGCAGCAGGGTAAGCTGGATAACGGCTTTAACTGGCAGCTTCTGAGCACTCCTCAGCGCCCTAACGACCACCTCGAACTTCGTCTGGTGGTGAATACGGGCTCGTTGAGCGAAAACACACAGCAAACTGGATTTTCTCACGTCATTCCCCGTCTGGCGATGATGCCTAATGCATCGTTTGCGCCGGGCCAGCTCGCGGCATTGTGGGCTTCTTCTCCCAACGACGAGAAACCATCGCCGGTTGTCGTCTCCTATGACTTCACCTCTTATAATTTGAGCCTGCCGAATAATCGACCGGAGCTGTTGAAAGACGCGCTGAGCTGGCTGGCGGAAACTGCGGGTGGACTGTCTTTCGACGACCAAAGCATCGGTACGGTCCTGCAAAAGGAAGACGGCGTCGCCACGTTGCCGCCGAATCCGCAGGATCCCGCCTGGCGATATCGTCTTCAAAACTCGATTCTGCTGTCGCACAATCCGGGGCAGCCGGTTAAAACGCCGCTGACGGCCGAACTGCTGCAGGCATTCTACAAAGCGTGGTACACGCCGGATGCGATGACGCTGTATGTCGTCGGGAACGTCGACTCCCGCGCTATCGTCGACCAGATCCGGAAGGTCTTTGCCCCGCTGGAAGGTAAACGCGCGACGCCGGCGCCCCTGCCGGTATTGTCTGCGTTGCCCGCAGAACCGACCCGACTCATCGGCGTTACGGGCAGACCGGACTCCATCGCGCTGGTATGGGATACGGTCTGGCAGCCGATTCGCGATTCAAACGCGCTCGCACGCTATTGGCAGCGCGACCTGGCGCGGGAGGCGATGTTTCAGCGCGTACAGCAGGCGCTGGAGAAAAGCGCGCTGAAAGAGGCCAATCTGCGTTTCGACTGTAATGTTCTGTACGGACGCGCGCAGTGCTCTTTGCATATGGACAACCTGAACGGCGAACAGCTGGTCGAAGGCGTGACGCTGGTGGGCAAGGCGCTCAGCGCCTTGCAGGATGAGGGTCTGACGCAGGCGGAATTTGATGCGCTGTTGGCGCGTAAAAACGAAGAGCTGGACAAGCTTTTCGCCACCTATGCGCGCACCGGTACGCAGATTTTGATGGAGCAGCGGCTGCGCTCGCAGCGAAGCGGCGTGGTGGATATCGCGCCCGAGCAGTATCAGCAACTGCGTAAAAACTATCTCTCCTTCGTAACGCTGGAATCCCTCAATCAGGCGCTGCGCCTGCAACTGGCGCAAGATGCGACGCTGGTGCTGCAACAGCCGCCGGGTGAACCCGAGGCCAACCTGAAAGAGCTACAAGACAGGTATAACGGGTTGATGAAACCGGCGGAGAGCGCCGCGCCCGCGGCGGATGAAACGGCGCCCGCGACGCCGTAGGCTGAATGAGCCGAAGGCGGACACGCGCTGCTTTTAGCGTGCCGCCGCCCCGGCGTGTTTCATCGTCACTCGGTCGAGAGAGAAACGCAGACCGCGGCGCGGTCTGTCATTAGGAGGGGATTGGCGTCCGGCGAATCACCGCCGGCTGCCGCGGGATCAGGACGACTTGCGCCGTTCTGTGATGCTCTGCCCGCCCACGCCCATGTTATCGGGCTCGACCTCATCAATCATCACGATGATTTTGGCCGGGTCCTTTCCCAGCGCTGTCTCCAGCACCTGCGTGATGCCACTAATCACCTGCGCTTTTTGCGCTGCGGTGGTGTCCTCTTTAAGGATGCGAACGGTAACAACCGGCATACATTTCTCCTGTCAGGGTTACATGGTAGGCGGCGAGGCCGCCGACCGTCATGAAGCCGCAGCCGGCGGTTCGGCCGTGTCCTCGGGTATGTGATGATGTCGAGGTTTGGCGGTAGCGATCCACGCGGCGCAAAAGAGCGTCAGCTGCGCGAAGAAGTAAAAAAAGGTCATCAGGCCGATCACCGAACCGAAGGCCGCGCCCGAGGGCGAAGAGGCGAGTTTGGGCAGCACGACGGTCATGATGAACTTCAAAATCTCGAAACCGACGGCGGCCAGTAAGGTTCCGCGCAACAGCGCCTTACGATTGGGTTTCCGGCGGGGTAGAACGCCCAGTATCCACAGGAATAACAGATAGTTGGCGAAGATTGAAATCGACAGCGCGATCAGCGTCATGGCGGGCCGCAGCCACTCGATCCCTTCCAGTCCTAATGCGATGACAATTCTGTTTTGCGCGGTCCCGGCGACGGAGGTCAGGAACAACGTGAACGCCAAGGCGATCAACAGTCCCAGCAGCGACAGGAAATCCCACAGATACTGAAAATAGATTTTCTCTTCATCGTGCGGATTGCGTTCCCACTTTGTGCGGAACTGCGCGCGGATGGCGTTTCTCAGGTTGCCGATCCAATTCACCCCGGAGTACAGCGCGATCAGCAAACCGGTCAGCCCTACGGTGGTACGCTGCTGTATCGCCGTATTCACCGTGTTTTTCAGTGTATTAGCGAGATTAGGATCGCTGATGCTGTTGACGATGCGGCTGATCAGCTCCGTGAGCAGATCGGGGTTCGAAGCCAGCACGAACCCGACGGTGGCGAAAGAGACCATCAGAATGGGGATCAGCGACAAAAAGGAGAAGTAGGTGATAGCCGCCCCGAACTGGCTGCCCATGCGGTCATTGAACCGTTCGACGGCGCGAATAAAGTGCGCGACGTAAGGCAAAGACTGAATCCATTTGCTCCAGCGGGTCAGTCGGGCGATAGGGGTTTTTTCCGTCGGGGAGGTTGCGTCCTCCTGGGAAGGGGTATGGGCCGATGTGTAGTCAGGGGGCCGTTTAGGTGTTACGGGCATGTAATAAAACCTCTTACGCGCAGTTATCCATCCGATTGATTATAACCGACATCATCCTAATAACAGTTTTGCGCGGGCTTCCGGCAGGAATAAACGGCGAAATGCGGTGTGATGGTGCAGGTCGGGAAGGCCGTTCAGGGCTGTGTGAATGCCCTGAACGGTGAGGATCAGCTCAGTTTCAGCGTGCGGATAATATTTTCCGCTTCGGTCTGCGCCTGCTGCTGATTGTCCGCGGGGAGGGNGATTTGCAGCGTCATCAGGTGGTCGCCGACAATGCCGAGGACGACGGAGGAGTAAGCTTTCTGACCGCTGCTGGAGATGATGCTGTCCAATTGCTGCAGCCTATGGCCGTCGACATCAATGGTTTTATTGGTGACGACCTGCAGGTTGGCGTCGCGGGTACGCTGCTGGTCTTCCAGACGCTGGCTCAGCACCGGCAGCTCTTCAGTGGTGCTGTCGCCCAAAATAACGATGACCGCTTTTTGTCCGCTTTTGTTGGCGTACACGTGCATGTTATTGGCCTGGTTGCCCAGCTTTCCACTCTGATCGCTTAGGTCTGCGGGCAGGGTGAACGTCAGTTTGCCGGAGAGCAAAGAGATCGTCTGGCTACTTTGAGCCTGTGCCGCCGCATCCGTGGTGGAAGGCGTCTCGTCCTTTTTGCCATCGCAGGCGGTCAGCGTGGCGGCCAGCAATCCGATTCCGATAAATTTTACTACTTTCGACATAGCAGCTCTTTCCTTAACCAGAAAACATAATGCTGCTATGCCACCCGATTCAGGCAGTAAAAACAAGCGTTTTGTTGTCACAAAGCCTGTCTGACGGCCCCTTTCGGGGCAATCTGGTGTTATGCCGTCTGCGGCGTCCTGCCGCTCAAACGCTTAAGCAGCATGTTTAGCATGATGCCGTACATCGGCAGGAACAGAATGCCGCAAATCAGGATCTTGAAGGTGTAATCCACCAGCGCGATTTCGACCCAGTGAGCGGACATAAACGGGTCCGGGCTGCGATAGAACGCGATAAAGAAAAACGCCAGCGTGTCGCAGAGGTTGCCGAGCACGGTAGAGGCCGAAGGCGCGACCCACCAGGCGCTGCGCTGGCGCAGGCGGTTAAAGACGTGTACGTCCAAAATCTGTCCCAGCACGTAAGCCATAAAGCTGGCGCAGGCGATGCGGGCGACCACGATATTGACCTGACTCAGTGAGGCGAAGCCCTGCCAGGTGCCGTCGTAAAACAGCGCGGAGACCAGATAGGAGATCGCCAGTGCCGGGATCATCACCAGCAGAATAATGCGTCGAGCCAGTGGCGCACCGAAAATCCGCACCGTCAGGTCCGTCGCCAGAAAAATAAACGGGAATGTGAAAGCGCCCCAGGTCGTGTGAAAACCGAACACGGAAACAGGGAGCTGCACTAAGTAGTTACTGGAGGTGATGATCAGAATGTGGAATAGCGTCAGCCAGCACAATGCTGTCAGCCGCTGCTGCGGCGTAAATTCAAACATGTTGCGACCTTTTTGGTTTATGGGGTGAGGGAACCCAGTGATAACGTCCTGCTTCCGCTCGGAACGTCAATAAAACGGCATCATACCCATTTCTGTTTTCTTTGAACATGGGGGGTTTTACGCGGCTTGCACCCTGATATTCGCAGCGTAAACTAAGGCCGCTATCCAACGACAACCCCTTTTGAGACTCGCTATGACCGATATTTTTGCCCACGCCGACCGCACTCTTGACGCGCTGGGATTGCGCTGCCCGGAACCCGTGATGCTGGTGCGCAAGACCGTACGTGACATGGCCGCGGGAGAAACGCTGCTGATTATTGCAGATGACCCCGCGACGACGCGCGATATCCCCGGCTTCTGCCTGTTTATGGAGCACGAGCTGCTGGGTCAGGCGACGGAAACATTGCCCTACCGCTATCTCCTGCGCAAAGCGGGTAAATAACCCGCTTTTTTTCGCGCTTAGGCATAGATGGAACGTACGATCAGGAAATGGCCGCCGAAATAACAGATGGCCAAAATTACCTGATGCGCCGGGAATTTAAAGCGGAAGTGATAAATCAGCCAGGACGCATGCCCGATGAAGAGCAGGGCCGCGCCGACCAGCAACGACAGATTGTAGTCGGTGTTCGCCGCAAAGTAGGGACCGCCCGCCACCCACACCATGACGGCGGTCATGGCGATGAATGCGCAGACCGGCAGACGCAGCGTATCCAGTCGGGTCCACAGCATCGCGACCAGCAGCGCCGACACGATGGCAAGCAGCAGCGGCAGCGGCCAGAACAAATTCAGCGTCATCTGGGTGGACAGGAAGCTGATGGTGTAGAGCAAATGCGCGGCGAAGTAAGCGCCGATGGCGTACAACATTCGCTGCGCGGGCAGCAGTAATAGGGTATCGCCAGCGATGGTCGCCAGCAGGCCCAGTACGATCAGGTAGGCCGGGACGTTCAGCATTGGCGCCTGCCAGGCCAGCGCGATCAGCAAGAGCAAGGTGAGAGGCTTGAACAGCCAGCGTTGCCAGGTGGGACCACGATAGCTGGCGTCGACATAAAGCCAGCCGGAAAAAAGAACGGCAATAAATGACCAAAGCATAGAACGTCCTTATATGTGGGAAATTCAGACGGCCAGAAGCCCGCGCGCGATGGGGCGAAACTCAGCTTCTGGTATGAATCTGCACAATGATTGCTCTTTCAGTGTAGGTGATCGACCCTCTGCCGGACAACGGCAGGATGGCGGATGCGGGTATGGGGGCATCATGCTAAGGTAGCGCCGGATAGGCGGCAGTACGTCATGTTAATCGCTCGAAGGGGAGAATGTTGTTGAATGAGTAATGAATCCGCACTCTATCGCATTCAATTTATGAACAACGGCAAGAACTATCAGCTTTATGTGCGAGAGTTGGCGCAGAGCGCGCTGTTCGGCTTTATCGAAATCGCCGATTTCGTGTTTGAAAGCCCATCGGAGCTGTTGGTCGATCCGAGTACGGAAAAGCTGAAGACCGAATTTGCCGGCGTTGATCGCAGCTATATCCCGCTGCAGGCGGTGATTCGCATCGATTCGGTGAAGGAGCGGGAGCGTGGCAGTTCACGGATTGCCGAACTCGGCGACAATGTGACCCCTTTCCCTTATCTGCCCGGCAAGAAGCCCTGATTTCTGTTTTAAGGCATCCGCATCGTGTGAGCGGATGCCCTGCGCCTAACGCTTGTTCCGCTTGCTGTCCTGCGGCTGATTACGCTGCCACGCCATCAGCTCGAATACCCCGAACAGGAAGATCCTCAGTTGCGTCATCCCGCTGATGGGCGGGGCGTCCTTCGGCTGACTGGCTTTCAGCAGCAGATACTGCATGCCGTGCATCAGTATCATGAACACCATCGCCACCGTCATGAAGATATTTAACGGCCGCGGAAAGGGCTGAATCAGGTTCATGATCAGAAAGGCCCACACGCCCAGCATCACTAATCGTCCGAGATTAATCCAAATAATCATAATGTCCTCTGAGGTTGCCGGTCTGTCAGCCGCGCGCGTAAAGCCGGTAGGCGACCTGGCCTGCGACTTTTTCGCGGTGCAGCTGCCAGTTGGCCGGAAGGTTCAGGGTGCGGTTTTCCGCCTCTGTTTCAATATAGATCCAGGCGTCGTCCGCCAGCCAACCTTGCGTTTCCAGCAGGTTGACCGTGTTGTCCAACAATCCCTGTCGAAACGGTGGATCGAGAAAGACCACGTCAAAGGCCTCTCCTGGCTGAGCCAGCCACTGCAGCGCATCAGTATGGATCACGCTGGCGTTTTCCGCCCGCAGCAGCGAGAGATTTTGGCTGAGCTGACGCGCAATGCCGCGCTCCGCCTCCAGCAGCGTGGCATGAGCCGCGTATCGCGACAGCGCTTCCAACGCCAGCGCGCCGCTGCCCGCGAAGCAGTCCAGACAGCGTGCCTGCTGGATCACCGGCGCCAGCCAGTTAAAGAGCGTTTCCCTCACGCGATCGGNGGNGGGGCGCAGGCCGGGGCTGTGGGGAACGGGAAGTTTTCTGCCGCGCCATTGGCCGCCGATGATTCGAATTTGTCCGGGTGCGGATGTCGCGTGTTGTTTTGCCATAGCCTGCCATTCACTGAGGTTCGTTACCGGTTGCAACCGTATAGGGTTGAAAGTAGCGCTATTCTAACGGGGCAGGGCCAATCGAGGAAATGCAAAGATAGTCGCGTGTTGAACGGCGTCGCAACTTCCGCCTCCCGCCGTTTTTCTCTTCGAATATTGAAACACTTGGTTACGCAGATTGTCTGCGTTCAGGGCCGTACGCCGCGTGTTGCTGCGGTCGGGAAAGTGTTAAACTCTGCTCTTTATCGACTTCATAGATTATTCATCATCTGCACTGGATGGCGAGGAGCGCAATTACAAGATGGCTAAACAGAAGAAGCGCGGATTTTTTTCCTGGCTGGGATTAGGACGTCAGGAAGAAGCAAAGACTGAGCAACCGCAGACCCCACCGGAATCAGGCGAGACGGCGCACTCAGATCCGGATGCGCAGATCGTATCTACTGAAGCCCCGGCGCCGCAAGAGGCTGAACGCCAGCCGTTAAACCCGGATGATGACGCGCCGGCGCCCGTTGAGCGCGAAGAAGTCGCCGAGGCCGCGACGGAAGCTCCGCTAGGCGAGATGCCGGAAGAGCCGGCCGTCGTCGACCAACCTGTTAACGAGCCGGTCACTGCCACCGCTCAGGAAGCGGCGCCGCAAGCATTTGAAGAACTGGATAACGCGGCGCAAACCGCATCGCCGGAAGATGTCCTGTTGCAGGAAGAGGCTCTGGAAGAAGCGCGTCAGGACGTGGCAGACACGCCGGAAGACGACGCGTCGGAGCGCCAGGCGGCGCTGCAGGAGATTGATGAGCTGGAAAGTCTGGCGCCGGGGGCCTCCCCGGAAGAGATTGCGTCCCAAGCCCAATCGGAAGAAGAACCTGAAGCCGCCGTGGAGCCCGAATTGGTCGCGGCCACGCAGGCTCAGCCATCGGTGGACGAGCCCGCAGAGGTCATCGACGAAACCGAAACGGCGGTAACACCTGCGCCAATCCAGGAGCAGGAACGTCCCACCAAAGAAGGCTTCTTTAGCCGCCTCAAGCGCAGTCTGGTGAAAACCCGGCAGAATTTGGGTTCTGGATTTGTCTCATTGTTCCGCGGCAAGAAAATTGACGACGATCTGTTTGAAGAACTGGAAGAGCAACTGTTGATTGCGGATGTGGGCATGGACACGACCCGCAAGATTATCGCCAGCCTGACGGAACATGCCAGCCGTAAACAGCTGAAAGACGCCGAAGCGCTGATGGCGCTGTTGAAAGAAGAGATGGCCGCCATTCTAGAAAAAGTGGATGAGCCGCTGAACATCGAAGGNAAAATGCCGTTCGTCATTCTGATGGTTGGCGTGAACGGCGTGGGTAAAACCACCACCATCGGCAAAATGGCCCGCCAATATCAGGCTCAGGGCAAGTCGGTGATGCTGGCCGCGGGGGATACCTTCCGCGCGGCGGCGGTGGAACAGCTGCAGGTCTGGGGTGAACGTAACAACGTGCCGGTCGTGGCGCAGCATACCGGGGCGGACTCCGCTTCCGTTATCTTCGACGCCATTCAAGCGGCGAAAGCGCGCGGCGTGGATGTGCTGATTGCCGATACGGCGGGCCGTCTGCAGAACAAATCCCATCTGATGGAAGAACTGAAAAAAATTGTCCGGGTGATGAAGAAACTGGACGATCAGGCGCCGCATGAGGTGATGCTGACGCTGGACGCCAGCACCGGCCAGAATGCGGTGAGTCAGGCTAAACTGTTTAACGAGGCGGTCGGGCTGAGCGGTATCGCCCTCACCAAGCTGGACGGGACGGCAAAAGGCGGCGTGATTTTCGCCATCGCCGATCAGTTCGGTATTCCTATCCGCTACATCGGGGTAGGTGAGCGCATCGAAGATTTAAGGCCATTCAAGGCTGACGATTTTATAGAGGCACTTTTTGCCCGTGAGGACTAATACGGATGATTCGTTTCGAGCAGGTCAGTAAGGCGTATCGTGGCGGTCGCCAGGCATTGCAAGGCGTTGATTTTCACGTCCGACCCGCGGAGATGGTTTTTCTGACCGGCCACTCCGGCGCCGGGAAGAGCACCCTGTTGAAGTTGATTTGCGGGATAGAACGGCCGAGCGCGGGACAGATTCTGTTCGGCGGTCATGACATCAGCCGTTTGAAGAAAAGCGAGATCCCGTTCCTGCGTCGTCAGGTCGGCATGATTTTCCAGGATCACCATCTGCTGATGGACCGCTCCGTGTATGAAAACGTGGCGATGCCGCTCATCATCGCCGGTGCGTCGATGGAAGACATCCGCCGTCGCGTGTCGGCGGCGCTGGATAAGGTGGGGCTGCTGGACAAAGCGCGCAGCTATCCTATCCAGCTCTCCGGCGGGGAACAGCAGCGGGTGGGCATTGCCCGCGCGGTGGTGAACAAACCCGTGGTGCTGTTGGCCGATGAACCGACCGGCAACCTCGACGACGAATTATCCGAAGATATCCTGCGCTTGTTCGAAGAGTTTAACCGTGTGGGCGTCANGGTGCTGATGGCAACCCATGATACGGGGCTGATCGCGAGCCGCCGTTACCGGGTTTTGACGCTGTCTCAAGGTCATATGCTGGGAGATAACGTCAATGGCTAATCATCAGGTCCGTAGAAAAGAGAAACAGAAACGCCCCGTCAGCAAGGCCCGTGCGCTCAAGGGCGGCTGGCAGGAGCAATGGCGCTACGCCTGGGGGAACACGCTGCGGGATATGCTGCGTCAGCCGCTGGCGACGCTGCTGACCATCATGGTCATCGCCATCTCCCTGACGCTGCCGAGCATCTGTTATCTGGTGTGGAAAAACGTCAGCCAGGCGGCGACGCAGTGGTATCCCACCCCGCAGTTGACGATCTATCTGGATAAGGCGCTGGACGACAAGGCGGCGGAAGGCGTCATCGCCAAAATTCAGTCGACGGACGGGGTCGACAAGGTTAACTATCTGTCGCGCAATGAGGCGATGGGCGAGTTTCGCAACTGGTCCGGCTTCGGCGGCGCGTTGGATATGCTGGAAGAAAATCCGCTGCCGGCGGTGGCGATTGTGACGCCCAAAATGACGTTCCAGAGCGCGGAAACCATGACCTCGCTGCGGGATCGTATCACGTCCATTGAGGGCGTCGATGAAGTGCGCATGGACGATAGCTGGTATTCGCGTCTGGTGGCGATGACCGGATTAGTCGGGCAAATCGCCTTCACGATCGGCGTACTGATGATTGTGGCGGTTTTCCTGGTGATCGGTAACAGCATTCGTCTGAGCATTTTCAGCCGCAGAGATACCATCAACGTCATGAAACTGATTGGCGCGACCGACGGTTTCATACTGCGCCCGTTCCTGAACGGCGGGGCGATGCTGGGCCTGTGCGGCGCGCTGCTGTCGCTCATCCTGTCTCAGGCGCTGGTGTGGAAGCTCTCGGCAGCGACGGCGCAGGTTGCCGCCGTCTTCGGGACGACGTTCGCGGTGAAAGGGATGGGTTGGGATGAAGGACTGCTATTGCTGCTGGTTGCCGCGATGATCGGCTGGCTGGCTGCGTGGCTGGCGACGGTTCAACATTTACGCCGCTTTACACCGGAGTAAGGGTTTTCTGATATACTCTTTCCTTGTAAAAAGGATGAAATAGTCAAGGGAAGAGTATGAAAAAATCCCCTCCCGAAACGCATTTTCTTCCTGATTTATCTCGTTGCGCTGCCATCTTGATATGTAAAAAAAGATGGATAAAATTGTGTGAACTTGTGAGGTAAATCACGCTCTAATAATGAGCGAATTCTAGATTTGAACGTTGATGTGGGTTAGACATTGTTCGTCATGTCCAACGACATAAACAAACCATGAGAGGGTTGAATGACCAAAGATATGCAAACTTTCACCTTAGTTCCCCAGGGCAGTCTGGAAGGGTATATTCGTGCCGCCAATGCCTATCCGATGCTGACGGCGGAGGAAGAGCGGGCGCTGGCTGAACGGCTGCATTTCGAGGGCGATCTGGACGCTGCCAAGCAGCTGATCCTGTCACACTTGCGCTTTGTTGTTCACGTAGCCCGCAACTACTCCGGCTATGGTCTGCCGCAGGCGGATTTGATACAGGAAGGCAACATCGGCCTCATGAAGGCCGTGCGTCGGTTCAACCCTGATGTCGGCGTTCGACTGGTCTCTTTTGCCGTCCACTGGATCAAGGCGGAAATTCACGAATACGTACTCCGCAACTGGCGAATCGTCAAAGTGGCCACGACCAAAGCTCAGCGCAAACTGTTCTTTAACCTGCGTAAAACCAAGCAGCGTCTGGGCTGGTTTAATCAGGACGAAGTCGAGCTGGTCGCACGTGAACTGGGCGTCACCAGTAAAGACGTGCTGGAGATGGAATCCCGCATGGCGGCGCAGGACATGACCTTCGACCCCACGCCCGAAGATGATGCGCAGCCGGGACACGGCATGGCCCCTATGCTGTACTTGCAGGACAAAACGTCTGACTTCGCCGATGGCATTGAGGAAGACAACTGGGAAAGCCACGCGGCCGACAAACTGGCCCACGCGATGGAAGGCCTGGACGAGCGTAGCCAGCACATCATCCGCGCCCGTTGGCTGGACGACGATAACAAGTCCACCCTGCAGGAGCTGGCCGATCGCTACGGCGTATCCGCCGAGCGCGTACGTCAGCTGGAAAAAAACGCCATGAAAAAGCTGCGGACGGCGATAGAAGCCTAACGCGGTCAATAACGGAATAATGCCGAAATCAACGGCCGGGCTTGTCCCGGCCGTTGTTGTTTTCAGGCGAAATTTACGGAGAGAAACGGCGCGGCCTGCTTTATGACCGGCTGTATTTCCAACCGCCGGATACCGGGTCAAATCCGCAGGAACGCATAAACGCGTCCATCACACTTTCGCTGACCATGGCATGGTCGGCCGCATCCAGCCACCACTCCCGGACATGCGGTAGCGCCCGCAGCACTTCTTCGACGAGATATTTCCCCACTCCCCGCCGACGCGTGACGTCCCTTATCTGCAGGTCGCAGAGTTTGGCGCTGTCCTTTTTTATTTCAACGATCACCGCGCCCAGTAGGCGATCGTTGAAGCGCGCTGCGAATAGCTGGTGATCGGGCGTCAGGCTCTGCGCCAACTGAGTAAAGTTTTGATGCGGCCACAGCGGGGTTAAGTCCAACTTGTCCTGGTCGGTAAAAGAAGTGAGGCATTCCACGGTCAGTTTCATGCGAGGTGCTCCAATTGATGGCGAAGAGGATTGTAGTGAGTCGTCGCCAGAAAGGTTGTGTAATTTTTTATGTACAGTTTACAGGGCAATGTTTTTCAGTTTGGTCATTTTTCGAGTTATTAATTACCTTTCAATATGTCGGTTAGCATAACTGACTAGATATGAAGCAAACCCTGGGGAATAAGACTAAAATTTTATGCTGTTTACACCGTGATTTACTGCGTGTGTGAGTTGCTATGTAGCATAAAACTCCTGTTTAATGGCATGAAAAATAAAATCTTATTGCTAACTATTGCCAAATATTAAGCCTAACTTGTTATTACTTATAAAAAAAGCGTGAGTAGTCACGGTTGGCGCCGAAAATGATCGCAATAAATGAAAATTAGAATGGGGTAAACGGGATGAAATTAAGCACAGGCACAATGTTGCTGATGGGATGTATGGCGATGACGCTGGGTCACGCTGTTAACGCCGCCGATATCAAAGTGGCCGTCGTTGGGGCCATGTCCGGCCCGGTCGCGCAGTACGGCGATATGGAATTTAATGGCGCCCGTCAGGCTATTGCGGATATCAACGCTAAGGGCGGCATCAACGGTAATAAGCTGGTCGGCGTGGAATATGATGACGCCTGCGACCCGAAACAGGCGGTCGCCGTTGCCAACAAAGTGATTAATGACGGCATCCGCTATGTCATCGGTCATTTATGCTCTTCCTCCACCCAACCCGCGTCGGATATCTACGAAGATGAAGGCGTGATCATGATTACGCCGGCCGCCACTAACGCCAACCTGACGACCCGCGGCTATGAGCTGATTCTACGCACCACCGGGCTGGACTCCGATCAGGGGCCGACCGCCGTCAAATACATTCTTGAAACCGTGAAGCCGCAGCGTATCGCCGTCGTGCATGATAAACAGCAGTATGGTGAAGGTCTGGCGCGCGCCGTCCAGGACAACCTGAAAAAGGGCAACGGCAACGTCGTCCTGTTTGAAGGCGTGACCGCCGGAGATAAAGATTTCTCTACGCTGGTGGCGCGTCTGAAAAAAGAGAACGTCGACTTAGTTTACTTCGGCGGCTACTACCCGGAGATGGGACAGATCCTGCGCCAGGCGCGTCAGGCTGGCCTGAAAGCCAAGTTCATGGGACCGGAAGGCGTGGGTAACTCGTCGCTGTCCAACATTGCGGGCGAGGCCTCTGAAGGCATGCTGGTGACCCTGCCGAAACGCTACGATCAGGTTCCGGCGAACCAGGCCGTCGTGGCGTCGCTGAAAGCGAAGAGCCTCGACCCGTCAGGTCCGTTCGTGTGGACGACCTATGCCGCGTTGCAGTCTCTGACCACCGCCATGCAGCGTTCGGGCAGCATGGAGCCCGCCAAACTGGCCTCCGATCTCAAGGCCAAGCCGGTTGAAACGGTGATGGGTCCGCTGAGCTGGGACGAAAAAGGTGACCTGAAAGGGTTTGAGTTTGGTGTATTTGAGTGGCACGCAGACGGTACTTCCTCCTCCGTGAAGTGATTGACTGGATCCGTATTACTCCCTGAATACCGTTGTCCTTCCGTCATCCGACGGCGGGGCAACGTCAAAGGCTTAAGGTATGTCCGAGCAATTCCTCTATTTCCTTCAGCAAATGTTCAACGGTCTGACGTTGGGCAGCACCTATGCGCTGATCGCCATTGGTTACACCATGGTTTACGGCATTATCGGCATGATTAACTTCGCTCACGGCGAAGTGTATATGATCGGTAGCTATGTCTCCTTTATCGTGATTGCCGCCCTGATGATGATGGGCATCGACACCGGCTGGCTGCTGATCAGCGTCGCTTTTGTCGCGGCAGTCGTGATTTCCAGCGCCTATGGCTGGAGCATCGAGCGTGTGGCTTACAAGCCGGTGCGCAGCTCCAAACGCCTGATTGCGCTGATTTCCGCCATTGGGATGTCGATTTTCCTGCAGAACTACGTCAGCCTGACTCAAGGTTCGCGCGACGTCGCGTTGCCCAGCCTGATCCACGGTCAGTGGACGCTGGGTGAAAGTAATGGCTTCGCCGCGACTCTCAGCACGATGCAGCTGACCATCTGGGTGGTCACCTTCCTGACCATGCTGGCGCTGACGCTGTTTATCCGCTATTCGCGTATGGGCCGCGCCTGTCGCGCCTGCGCTGAAGACCTGAAAATGGCCAGCCTGCTGGGTATCAGCACGGACCGAGTGATTTCGCTGACGTTTGTGATCGGCGCGGCGATGGCCGCTGTCGCCGGCGTTCTGTTAGGTCAGTTCTACGGCGTCATCAACCCTTATATCGGCTTTATGGCGGGCATGAAGGCGTTTACCGCCGCCGTGTTGGGCGGTATCGGCAGCATTCCCGGCGCGATGATCGGCGGCCTGATTCTGGGCATTGCGGAAGCGCTGACGTCTGCCTATCTGAGTACCGAATACAAAGACGTGGTGTCGTTCGCCCTGTTGATTGTCGTGTTGCTGGTTATGCCCACCGGTATCCTGGGCCGCCCGGAGGTGGAGAAGGTATGAAACAGCATAACGTCTTCAATGCTTTCTTCTCGGCGTTCGTCCTGTTGGTGCTGGCCTCATTCATGATGGGGATGCAGCTGAGCCTGGACGGCACGAAGCTGGTGGTTCACGGCGCGGATAAGGTGCGCTGGTACTGGATTGCCGCAGGTTGCGTCGTGGTCTTTTTGTTTCAACTGCTGCGTCCTCTGCTGGCGCGGGGCGCGCAGAAGTTTACCGGTAACGGTCTGGTGTTGCCGAGTTTTGACGGCAGTACGCCGCGGCAGAAAGGACTGGCGCTGCTGCTGATTGTCGCCGCGGTGGCCTGGCCATTTATCGTGTCCCGCGGCACGGTCGACATCGCCACGCTGACGCTGATCTATATCATGCTGGGTCTGGGCCTGAACGTGGTGGTGGGCTTGTCCGGCCTGCTGGTACTGGGTTACAGCGGTTTTTATGCTATCGGCGCCTATACCTATGCGTTACTGAGCAACTATTACGGTCTGGGCTTTTGGCAGTCTTTGCCCTTGGCAGGACTGACGGCGGCGCTGTCCGGCTTTCTGCTGGGTTTCCCGGTGCTCAGGCTGCGCGGCGACTATCTGGCGATCGTGACGCTGGGGTTCGGCGAGATCGTTCGTATTCTGTTGCTGAATAACACCGCGTGGACCGGCGGCCCGAACGGCATCAGCCAAATTCCTAAGCCGACGCTGTTCGGACTGGAGTTCAGCCGCACGCCGCGCGAAGGCGGCTGGGATACGTTCCACAACTTCTTCGGGCTCGCTTACGATCCGGGCGATCGCATCATTTTCTTGTATCTGGTCGCGCTGCTGTTGGTGGTGCTGACATTGTTCATCATCAACCGTCTGCTGCGTATGCCGCTGGGCCGAGCCTGGGAAGCGCTGCGCGAGGATGAGATCGCCTGCCGTTCGCTGGGTCTCAGCCCGACCAAAATCAAACTGACGGCCTTTACCATTAGCGCCGCCTTCGCCGGATTTGCCGGAACCCTGTTTGCCGCCCGTCAGGGATTTATCAGCCCTGAGTCCTTTACCTTCGCCGAGTCCGCCTTTGTGTTGGCCATCGTGGTGCTGGGCGGCATGGGGTCGCAGTTTGCGGTGATTCTGGCAGCGGTGCTGCTGGTGGTTTCCCGTGAATTAATGCGCGACCTCAACGAGTACAGCATGCTGTTGCTGGGCGCCCTGATGGTGCTGATGATGATCTGGCGTCCGCAGGGACTGTTGCCGATGAAACGGCCGCAGATGAAGCTGAAGGTTGAGGATAAGGAAGGACAGGCATGAGTACGCAGCCACTATTATCGGTACGGGGCCTGATGATGCGTTTTGGCGGTCTGTTGGCCGTCAACAATGTCGAGCTGGACCTGCATGCCGGTGAAATCGTCTCTTTGATCGGCCCGAACGGCGCTGGCAAGACGACCATATTCAACTGTCTGACCGGATTTTATCGCCCGACCGGCGGCACGATTCTGTTACGCGACCAGCATCTGGAAACGCTGCCGGGGCAGCAGATCGCCCGGATGGGCGTTGTGCGTACGTTCCAACACGTGCGGTTGTTTCGCGAGATGACGGTAATTGAAAACCTGCTGGTCGCCCAGCATCAGCACTTGAAAAGCGGCGTGTTCGCCGGTCTGCTGAAAATGCCCGCCTTCCGCCGCGCGGAAGCGGACGCGCAGGCGCGCGCTGTCACCTGGCTGGAGCGGGTGGGGCTGCGGGATCTGGCGAATCGGCAGGCCGGCAATTTGGCGTATGGTCAGCAGCGCCGGTTGGAAATCGCCCGCTGTATGGTCACGCGTCCGGAACTGCTGATGCTGGACGAACCGGCCGCGGGGCTGAATCCGAAAGAAACCGACGAGCTGAACGACCTGATTGTCGATCTGCGCGATAGCCATCAGGTCTCCGTGCTGCTGATCGAACACGATATGAAGCTGGTGATGGGGATTTCAAATCGCATCTACGTGGTGAATCAGGGGACGCCGCTGGCACAGGGCACGCCGGCTGAGATTCGTAATAACCCGGATGTGATCCGTGCCTATCTGGGTGAAGGATAAGGTTATGTTGTCATTAAATCAGGTATCGGCGCACTACGGTAAAATCCAGGCGCTGCATCAGGTCGACCTGCATATTCATCAGGGCGAAATCGTCACCCTGATCGGCGCCAACGGCGCCGGAAAAACCACGTTGTTGGGGACGCTGTGCGGCGACCCACGGGCGTCTACCGGCTCCATCGTGTTCGACGGCAAAGATATTACCGACTGGCCGACGGCGCGGATCATGCGTGAAGCCATCGCCATTGTGCCGGAAGGCCGCCGGGTATTCGCCCGCATGACGGTGGAAGAGAACCTGGCGATGGGCGGTTTTTTTGCCGAACGTGAGCAGTATCAGGCGCGCATTGAACGGGTGTATACCTTGTTTCCCCGCTTGCGTGAGCGTCGTACTCAGCGTTCCGGCACCATGTCCGGCGGTGAGCAACAGATGCTGGCAATCGGCCGCGCGTTAATGAGCCAGCCGCGTCTGCTGTTGCTGGACGAACCCTCGCTCGGGCTTGCGCCCATTGTCATTCAGCAGATTTTCGACACCATTCAGCAGCTGCGCGAAGAAGGGATGACCATCTTTTTGGTGGAGCAGAACGCCAATCAGGCGTTACGCCTTGCCGACCGCGGATATGTGTTGGAAAACGGCCGCGTGGTGCTGGAAGATACCGGGGCGGCGCTGCTGGCGAACGAAGCGGTGCGTTCCGCCTATCTGGGCGGCTAAACTACGCTTGGCCGGGCGTTTCCCGGCCTGTTTCTTTTTACAAGTGAGATGGTTATAGCAATGGGCAGGTTGTTGGCGCAGCGCATGGCGCGCCTGAAAAGTTCTGCGATTCGCGAATTGCTGGAGCAAAGTAAAATGGACGGGGTGATTTCGTTAGCAGGCGGCATCCCCTCGGAACAGTTGTTCGACTTCGACGGTCTGCGTCAGGCAACGGCGCGGGCGATCGTCGAGCAGCCGGAAGCAGCATTCCAGTATGGTCTGACCGAAGGTAGCCCGGTGCTGCGCGCGCGCATTGCCGAACTGTGCGCCTTACGCGGCGTGCAGACCATCGCGGACAGTATCGTCGTGACGGCGGGATCGCAGCAGGCGCTGGATTTGGTCATGCGCGCCACGGTCAATCCGCAGGATGTCTTCGTTGTTGAGCGACCGACCTATCTGGCGGCGTTGCAGACGCTGGAGCTGGCGGAAGCCCAGATCAGGTCGGTCTCTTCCGACGATCAGGGCATGGTCGTCGACGAGCTGGAAGCGCTGCTGGCGACACAGCGTATCAAAGGGGTGTACCTGGTGCCGAACTTCGGCAACCCCAGCGGCGTATCGTTGAGCGACGCGCGGCGCAAGCAGCTGGTGGCGCTGGCCGCGCAGCATGATTTTCTGATTATCGAAGACGATCCTTACGGCGAGCTGCGGTTTACCGAGACGCGTCATCCTACGCTGTACCAATTGGCGAAAGCGGCCGGACATGACGACCACGTGGTGTATCTCTCCTCGTTCTCCAAAGTGCTGGCGCCGGGCCTGCGACTGGGCTGGGCCGTACTGCCCGAGTGGTTGCTGCACAATGTTGCCATTATCAAACAGGCGGCGGATCTGCATGCCAGCGCGCTCTCCCAGGCGATAGTCGAGACCTATCTGGGGTTGGGCCGCCTGCCTCAGCAGATTGAAACCATTCGTCACGCTTACCGACAAAAAGGCGAGCGTCTCTCCGCGTTGATGGAAGAGAGGCTCGGTGATGTGTTGACCTTCAACCAGCCTGAAGGCGGCATGTTCCTGTGGGCGCGATTCCGTGAGCCGTTCGACACGACCGAGTGGTTGAAGAAGACGCTGGCAGAGGGCGTGGTGTTTGTGCCGGGCGAGTTCTTCTTCGCCGAGCGGCCGGACCGTTCAACGCTGCGTTTGTCTTTCGCGACGGCGACGGAAGAGCAGATGCATGAAGCCGTGGCGCGACTGCGTCGGGCGTTGTAAATCAGGGCTGATTTTCGTCAGAAGTCAAAGCCCCGCATAGGCGCGGGGCTTGAAGGAAGGCATCGCGATGCGCCATGCCGTGCAGGCCATTGGCCGGACTAGCACGACGTGCCGCTGTTAGGCGGCAACTCGCCGGAACGCCGCATCATCGCGGCAGTTCCGTGGGGAATATCAGAAGCGTTCCCAGTCGTCTTCGCTGCCGCCCGCGTTCGTCAACGCCGGTTTAGGCTTTGACGCGACTGCGGGTTTCTTGACGGGCGCTTTGGCGCCTGGCAGTGATTGCGCACCTTCCACGTTAAATACCTGCATCAGGTCGACCAGATTAGACGCCTGAGAGCTGAGGCTGTCTGCGGCGCTGGCGGACTCTTCCACCAATGCGGCGTTCTGCTGAGTCACCTGATCAAGCTGGTTCACCGCATCATTGATCTGGGTGATGCCATCCTGCTGTTCGTGGGTGGTGACGCCGATTTCGCTAATCAGGTCCGCGACGCGGTGAGCCTGATTGACGATATCATCCATCGTTGTGCCCGCGTTGCCGACCAGCTTAGAACCGGTTTCAACTTTCTCCACGCTTTCCGTGATGAGGTCTTTGATCTCTTTGGCTGCGGAGGCAGAGCGTTGTGCCAGAGAGCGAACTTCACCGGCCACGACCGCAAATCCACGCCCCTGTTCACCTGCTCGAGCGGCTTCTACCGCAGCGTTCAGCGCCAGAATATTAGTCTGGAACGCGATGCCATCGATGACGCTGATGATGTCGCTGATTTTGTGGGAACTGGAGGTGATCTCGTTCATGGTGTTGACGACGTCGCTAACCACGGTGTTGCCTTTGGTCGCAGAGTCGCTGGCGGACTTCGCCAGCTCTGTCGCCATGCGCACGGTATCTACGTTTTGTTTGACGGTCTGACTGATCTGCTCCATCGACGCCGCCGTCTGCTGAAGATTCGCCGCCTGCTCTTCCGTCCGTTGGCTCAGATCGGTGTTGCCCATCGCGATCTGGCTGGAACCAGTAGCAATTGACTCACTGCTCTGGCGAACCTGATTAACCGTATTGTTCAGGCTGTGGCGCATTTCTTCCATCGCGGCCAGCAGGCTGGATGCGTCGTTATCGCGCAGCTTGACGTGTACGGCCAGGTTGCCTTTGGATATATCTTTAGCAATTTCAGCAGCATAGGCCGGTTCGCCACCCAGCTGGTTGATGATGCGACGGGTAATCAGCCAGGCTGTCATTCCGCCCAGTACGGCGACGAGGACGGCTAAAGCCACCATCACCGCACCGGAGCGGTTGGCCTGATGACCAGACTGTTCGGCGTCGCTGATGGTGGCTTCTTTCTGGAAGTTCAGAATATTGTCGACGGCCTTGAAAATTTTGTCCTGCTCATCGTGCACATCCGTAAGGATGGTATCTCGGGCCTCATCCTGCCGGTTCGCCAGTCCTAACGTGAGTGCTTTGCGGACGGCGGCGACATAACCCGGCTGAACCTGAGACAGCTGGTTGACCAAATTCGACATTTCCGGCGTGGAAATGGAGCGGCTGATGTCATTCAGTGTGGTGGTATTGACCGTGATGATGTCTTCAATCTGCTTTTGTCGGCTCAGCATTTGGTCGCGATCTTTCAGCAGTGCAATATCACGGACGGAGCGGGCAACGATGTTGACGTTGTCTTTAAACTCCTGGAACTGCAGCAGACGGGTAATGCGGAGCTCTGACAGCGTCTGAACGTTGGCGCTGATTTGCTTAAGCTGAAACAGGCCGAACAGAGCGACCATAAAGCCGATTGCAATGACCAACGAAAAACCACTGCCCAGCATGGTGCTGAGCTTCATGTTTTTTAGCAATTTCATAATGTCCCTTTGGGTTGGCGGACACCTAATTTTTCATGGTGAATTCCGGGTGTCGAAAAATGTAAAGCGGGGCCGAGCGCGGTATGTCATTGGCAATCGCCTTTACTGCCATATGGCGACATACCATTTAGGAACCCTCGGGGGTCTTTATCGGCTGCGTTCCACAAGCCTGTACTACCAATTTCCAAACATATTGATAACAGACCCGCGGCAAAGAGGGAGGTAATGTTATGGAGATGACAAAAGCCTTCGAAAGCGATTTAGGGCGTTATCATATGCTTGCGATCATCCGACAAACCCTCGCATTCCCTATATTCATTGAGGTTTTATCAAGCCAGTGTTGGCGGTGAGTGACTCGAATTTCCTTCTTAATGCCGTGTGTTTCGGCACATGCATGCTGAATGTGCCTCTTTCAGGGGTGTCATTTTTTTGTCATCTAAAAGTTATTTTTCTGTCATCTGAAAATGTCATGTTACCTGCCACATCTATGGCTCCCTCCGGGGGCTAAACGGTATTTTTGCAGGAGACTGGCATGTTGAAACACGCAATCCGCACCGTCGCCGCCAGCGCCGTCATGGCGATGACCCTCACTTCTCAGGCGCAGGCGGTGACTGATATCCCGTTCTGGCATGCGATGGAAGGGGAGCTGGGAAAAACGGTCAATTCGTTGGCGGACCGCTTCAACCACAGCCAGAACGACGTCAGGATTGTGCCCGTCTACAAGGGCAACTACGAACAGACGCTGGCTGCGGGCATTGCCGCGTACCGTAGCGGCAACGCGCCTGCGATCCTGCAGGTTTATGAGGTAGGCACGGCCACCATGATGGCCAGCAAAGCCATCAAACCGGTTTACGAGGTGTTCCAGCAGTCGGGCGTGCCGTTCGATGAGAGCGTGTTCGTGCCGACGGTCTCCGGCTATTACACCGATGCCAAAAGCGGCCATCTGTTGTCTCAGCCGTTCAATAGCTCCACGCCGGTGCTTTATTACAACAAGGATGCATTTAAAAAGGCGGGCTTGGACCCGGAACAGCCGCCGAAGACCTGGCAGCAGATGGCGGAGTACACGGCCAAGCTGCGCGCCGCCGGCATGAAGTGCGGCTACTCCAGCGGCTGGCAGGGATGGATCCAGCTCGAGAACTTCAGCGCCTGGCATGGTCTGCCGTTCGCCAGTCAAAACAACGGCTTTGACGGCCCCGACGCGGNGCTTGAGTTCAACAAGCCCGCTCAGGTCAAACATATCGCCCTGCTGGAGGCCATGAACAAGAAAGGGGATTTCACCTACTACGGGCGCAAGGACGAATCGACGGAAAAATTCTATAACGGCGACTGCGCCATGATCACGGCCTCCTCCGGATCGCTGGCGGGGATTCGCCAGTACGCGAAATTTAACTTCGGCGTCGGCATGATGCCGTATGACGCCGATGTGAAGGATGCTCCCCAAAACGCCATCATCGGTGGAGCCAGCCTCTGGGTCATGAATGGCAAGGATTCAGCTACTTATCATGGCGTAGCGAAGTTCATGCAGTTCCTGGCGAAGCCGGAGATCGCCGCAGAGTGGCATCAGAAAACCGGCTATCTGCCCATTACCTCCGCCGCCTACGACCTGACGCGTCAGCAGGGTTTCTATCAGCAGAACCCCGGCGCGGATATCGCCACCCGTCAGATGCTGAACAAACCGCCGTTGCCGTTCACCAAAGGTCTGCGTCTCGGCAATATGCTGCAAATCCGCACCATCGTGGACGAAGAGCTGGAAAGTGTCTGGACCGGCAAGAAAACGCCGCAGCAGGCGCTGGATGCGGCAGTACAGCGGGGGAACATGCAACTGCGCCGCTTCGAACAATCCACCCGGTAAGTGTGTTTTAGGCCGAAAGGACTCGGCCTGCCTCTATTGAGATAATCCGATGAATGCTTCCCGCCCCGTTTTTGGCCGCAGCTGGCTGCCTTATGCGTTGGTTTTTCCACAGTTGGCGATAACGGCGCTGTTCTTCCTCTGGCCCGCCGGGCAAGCGCTGTGGTACTCCGTGCAGGACGTCGACCCGTTCGGTCTGTCGAGCCGCTTTGCCGGGCTAAATAACTTTATCCAGCTGTTTCACGATCCTTACTACCTCGAGTCGTTCTACACCACGCTGTGGTTCAGCGGGCTGGTCACGTTTTTCGGGCTGGTGATTTCCCTGTTTCTGGCGGCGTTGGTCAACCATGTGGCGCGCGGGCGCCGGATTTACCAGACGCTGCTGATCCTGCCTTATGCCATCGCGCCGGCGGTAGCAGCGGTGCTGTGGATGTTCTTGTTCAATCCGGGTCTCGGCATCATCGCCTACTGGCTGCATCACTTCGGTTATGACTGGAACCACGCCCAGAACAGTGGTCAGGCGATGCTGTTGGTGGTGGTGGCGTCGGTTTGGAAACAGATCAGCTATAACTTCCTGTTTTTCCTGGCGGCGCTGCAGTCGGTGCCGCGATCGCTGATTGAGGCGGCTGCGATTGACGGCGCGGGTCCGGTTCGGCGTTTCTTTAATGTGGTGCTGCCGTTGATCTCACCGGTGAGCTTCTTCCTGCTGGTAGTCAATCTGGTCTATGCGTTCTTCGACACCTTCCCGGTGATTGACGCCGCAACCGCAGGCGGACCGGTGCAGGCCACGACCACGTTGATTTATAAGGTGTATCGCGAAGGCTTCGCCGGGCTGGATCTCGCCAGTTCGGCCGCGCAGTCGGTGGTGCTGATGGTATTGGTGATCGTGCTGACGGTCATCCAGTTCCGCTTCGTGGAGCGTAAGGTGAACTATCAATGATTGAGAATCGGCGCGGGCTGGATATTTTCAGCCATGTCATGCTGGCGGTGGCGCTGCTGGTGGTGCTGTTTCCGCTGTATGTCGCGGTGGTGACGGCGACGCTGGATCAGGCGCAGGCCTCGCAGGCGCCAATGACACTCATCCCCGGCAGCCATTTATGGCAGAACCTCAACGCCATCTGGCTGCACGGAGTGGGCAACAACAACAGCGCGCCGTTCGGCTGGCTGTTGATCAATAGTTTCATCATGGCGTTCGCCATTACGTTGGGGAAAATCAGCGTGTCGATGTTGTCCGCCTACGCCATGGTGTATTTCCGTTTTCCCCTTCGGCAGTTTTTTTTCTGGATGATTTTCACCACGCTGATGCTGCCGGTGGAGGTGCGTATTTTCCCGACGGTGGAAGTCATTTCTCATCTCGGCATGATGAACAGCTACACCGGGTTGACGCTGCCGCTGATGGCCTCGGCCACCGCGACTTTTCTGTTCCGGCAGTGTTTCATGACGTTGCCGAACGAACTGATGGAAGCGGCGCGTATCGACGGCGCGGGACCGATGCGCTTTTTCTTCGACATGGTGCTGCCGTTATCCAAAACCAATCTGGCGGCTCTGTTCGTCATTATTTTCATTTATGGCTGGAACCAGTATCTGTGGCCGCTGCTGATTGTGAGCGACGCGCGTCTCGGCACCGCCGTGGCGGGTATTCAAAGCATGATCGCCAGCAGCGATAGCCCGACTCGCTGGGAGCATGTGATGGCGGCGATGCTGCTTACCATGCTGCCGCCGATGTTGGTTGTGCTGCTAATGCAGCGCTGGTTTGTCCGTGGACTGGTTGATAGCGAGAAATAAGACGTTATGACATCTTTAAAATTACAGGCCGTCACTAAGTCCTACGACGGTAAAACGCAGATCATCAAGCCCATCAATCTGGACGTCGCTGATGGGGAATTCGTGGTGTTGGTCGGGCCGTCGGGCTGTGGTAAGTCGACCTTACTGCGCATGGTCGCCGGTCTGGAGCAGACCACCAGCGGCGATATCTATATCGGCGACGAACGGGTGACGGAGCGCGAGCCCAAAGATCGCGGCATTGCGATGGTGTTCCAGAACTACGCGCTCTATCCGCACATGAGTGTCTACCAGAATATGGCCTACGGGCTGAAGATTCGGGGGTTCGGCAAAGAGCAGATTCGCAAACGGGTCGAGGAAGCCGCGCGTATTCTGGAGCTCCTGCCGTTGCTGGCGCGTAAGCCGCGAGAGCTGTCCGGCGGACAGCGCCAGCGGGTGGCGATGGGACGCGCCATCGTGCGTGAACCGGCGGTGTTTCTGTTCGACGAACCGTTATCGAATCTGGATGCCCGGCTGCGTGTCCAGATGCGGCTTGAGCTGCGTCAGCTGCACCAACGGCTGAGAACGACCAGCCTGTATGTCACGCACGATCAGGTGGAGGCGATGACGCTTGCGCAACGGGTGATCGTCATGAACAAAGGCGTGGCCGAGCAGATTGGCCCGCCCGCTGAAATCTATCGCCGCCCGGCATCGCTGTTCGTCGCGAGCTTCATCGGATCGCCCGCCATGAATCTGTTCTCGGGCCGGATCGGCGACGATGGCGACCGGCTTATCTTGTCCCCCGACCTGTTTCTAACGCTTCCGGCGTCGAAACCGGCGTGGCGGGGACGGGAAGTGACGCTAGGCGTCAGGCCGGAACATATTCTTCTGGCGGAAGGCCCGGACAACGCCGTGGCGATGACGGTCGACACGGTGGAATTATTGGGTGCGGATAATCTGGCGTATGGGCAGTGGGCAGGGCAGAATGTCGTCGTGCGCTTGTCGCACGAATATTGTCCGGCCGTGGGCGCTACCCTCTGGCTGCATGTGCCGGCCTTGTCGTGGCATATATTTGATTCGCAGAGCGGATTACGGATGGAACTATGACACACTCTTGGCCTTATCCTGCTTATGTCGCCCATCGCGGCGGCGGTTCACTGGCGCCTGAAAATACGCTGGCGGCGATTGACGCCGGCGCGCGTTACGGCCATCGGATGATTGAGATTGACGCCAAACTGTCGCGCGACGGGCAGGTTTTCCTACTGCATGACGACACGCTGGATCGCACTACCAACGGTTGGGGGATTGCGGGCGAGCAGAACTGGGAGCAGCTGTCCCGGCTGGACGCGGGCAGCTGGTTTGGCCGGACATTCCGCGGCGAACATCTGCCTTCGCTGGCGGATGTGGCGCAGCGCAGCGTTCGTTACGATATTCTGGTCAATATCGAAATCAAGCCGACCACCGGTGAGGAAAAGGAAACCGGCCGGGTCGTCGCAGCAGCGGCGCGCGAACTGTGGCAACATCGCGCCGTTCCGCCGCTGTTGTCCTCGTTCTCGGTCGAAGCGCTCGAAGCGGCTCAACAGGCTGCGCCTGAACTGCCTCGCGGGCTGCTGCTGGACGCGTGGCGTGAAGACTGGCTGACGCTGACGCAACGGCTGGCGTGCGTGTCGATTCACCTTAATCATGCGCTGCTTGATGAAGCGCGCGTGGCGCAGTTGAAGCAGGCCGGACTGAGAATTCTGGTCTATACCGTCAACCAGCCGGAACGGGCGGAAGACTTATTGCGGNGGGGTGTTGACGCTATCTGCACCGACCGGATAGATTTGATCGGGGCAGCGGAGATCGCCGACTAAACCTGCCCGGCGGAGCCGGTATCCGCCATGGCATGTCGGTTAAATTTCGGCGTTTTCCATCCCTATCCGCACTTGATATGGCTCTCCGGCAGCCTCGCTTTTACCAGGAAGGTAAGGCGAATCTGCCGCTATCGGGCGGCGTATGGGGCGATGACGCGAACGTTAAGGAAGAAGGGGATGTCCGCGTTTATCGTTTCACTTTGGCACCAAATCTATTTGTCGTTACCGCTGTTCGTTCTGATTGCGTTGGGATACGGCCTCATCCGCATCGGCCATTGGCCGACGGTCGTACCTGATGCGTTAACCCGCTTCGTTTTCGCCATCGCACTACCCGCGATGCTGTTCCGTATGATGTGTGATTTCGCCGACCGGCCCGCGGTGGACGCTCGCCTGCTGATCGCTTTTTTCGGCAGTTGCCTGGTGGTTTTTGTGCTGGGCCGCGTGGTGGCCCGACGGGTGTTCAAGCTGGACGGCGTATCCGGCTCTGTCTTTGCGCTGAGCGGCATTTTCTCCAACAACGTCATGCTGGGCCTGCCTATCGCCACGATGATGTTGGGACCTGAGGCGATCCCCTCCGTGGCGCTGGTGCTGATCTTCAATGGTCTGATCCTGTGGACGCTGGTCACCGTGTCCGTCGAGTGGGCCCGCAATGGCTCGCTATCCCTTCAGGGATTCACCGCTACCGCGCGGGGCGTGCTCAAAAATCCGCTGATTATCGGGATTCTCTCCGGCACGCTGTTCGGCTTTACCGGCCTGCCGTTGCCGGAGATTGCTGAGCGTTCGGTGAATATGCTGGGCCAGAGCGCCGTTCCGCTGTCGCTGGTGGCGCTGGGGATGGGGTTGGCGGAGTATCAAATCCGCGACGGCTGGCGAATCAGCGCGGCCATCTGCTTCATCAAACTGTTGGTGCAGCCTTGGGTTGTCTGGGTGCTGGCGGTGGCGTTGGGCTTGCCGGAAATGGAGACGCGGGCCGTCGTTCTGCTGGGCTCGATGGCGGTGGGGGTGAATATCTATCTGATGTCGCGCCAGTTCAACGCACTGGGCGGACCGGTGGCCGCCAGCCTGCTGCTATCCACATTGCTGGCGGCGGTGACCACGCCGCTCATTCTGACGCTGATGGGCGTGCGGATCTAACTCCGCTTAGTTAAGGCGTAGTGGACGGCATCACGCGCTGTTGCGTTTGTTGCTGCTGTTGCCTGAGCTGTTGCTGCCGGGCGGCGCTGTTTTGCTGGATGCTTTGATTCAAGCGCTGCTGTTGCAACTTCTGGTCTTGCTGCATCTGCTGCTGTAGCCGCTTCTGGCTGCTGATGCCGTTTTCAAACTGCTGTTGCTGGGTTGAAGGCAAGGGGGCTGCATTTGCCGACATGGTCATCGGCAAGAGTAAAACGCCGAGCATGACTGTCCGAATCACGTTGTGGTACATACGTCCTCCGCGGGAAAGCCGCTTGTCGCCTAAGTTTAGTCGTTAATCGTTACGCCGTCGCCCGCAGGCTGGGGTGGTGTACCGGGATACGATATACTGCCGCCACCTTTTTGACGACAGACGTTATCTGAATGTTCCATATTGCGCTTTACGAACCGCAAATTGCGCCGAATACCGGCAATATCATCCGGCTTGCGGCGAATAACGGGTGCTCTCTGCATCTTATCGAGCCGCTGGGCTTCGACTTCGAAGAGAAGAAATTGCGTCGGGCCGGACTGGATTATCACGATCTGGCCGTAGTTCAGCGTCACGCGAATTACGACGCTTTTTTGGCGTCGGTGCCCGGCTGTCGCATTTTCGCCTGCACGACGAAAGGCAGCCAGCCTTACGATCGTCCTGCCTACCAGCCCGGAGACGTGTTGCTGTTCGGTTCGGAAACGGCCGGACTGCCGGACGCCGTGCGCAACGGCATAGCGCCGGAATATCGCATCCGCATCCCGATGGAACCGGACTGCCGGAGTCTGAACCTTTCCAACTCGGTGGCGATTATCAGTTACGAAGCCTGGCGTCAGAACGGATTCGGCGGCAGAAGTTAGCGCATCTGCCGAGCATGTCTGGCGGGATGGGGGTTGAGTAGAAAAACGACGGCGCCGCGATAAAACGGCGAGCTGGACAGTCGATGCTGCCAGCGCTCGTCCCAGCGGCCGTGCTGTACCAGCCCCAGCCGGAACGGAATCCGTAAGGTTAACAGCGCCGGAAGGTATTCTGCGTAACGGTTTACCGTGCTACGCCCCTGATAGGTCTGTACCACCAGTTCGTCCACCACCTCTTTCAGCCGATTGATTTGCGCGACCTCGCCGGTTTTGGCCCAGTCGAGCAGCCCAGTCACGCTAAGACGGTAGTCCGATGGCAGGCGCTGCCGCAGTTGCTGTAAAAAAGCGACGTAGCCGGAGAGATGATGGCTGGCGGCGTCGAAATCAATTTGAATGCCTTCGACCCGATTGCCGAGCGCGCGCCAGCGTTGGGCGATACTCAGCATCCGCGCCAGCTGTGGTTCGCCGAAGTCCAGGGTGGAAATCCGAAACGACAGCCATAAATGTTTCACGGTCAGTTTGGTGGCCGGCAGCCCCTGACGCAGGAAGACCACATCGCCCCGCCGCCGAGCGATTTCGCCCTGATGAAGATACAGCGTGTCGGCCTGATGGAGCACCGGTTGAGGCTGCACGGCCGCCCACAGCCAGAAGGCGTTATAGTGAGCGGCGTTGACGGTCGTCGCGCCCGCATTAACGCTGGCGAACAGCAGGCTGGCGACGAAAAAGCCACGCGCTACCAGTAGTATTTGAGCTGCTCGGCCCATTGGCTGCCCTTAAACTCGGTTTTGAGCTGTCTGAACCAGGCTTTGCGAGTGGCCTTGCTGATGTCTTGAGAGCCGCAGCTGTTGTAGCCGCTGGGTGAGTAACAGTAGATCGCACGATAGAGCGCGTAGCTCTTGTCTTCCGGCGGCGCCTGCGGGTTGGCGATCACCTCAATATAGCCGTCCAGCCGATTATACTCCTGGCCCTGATATTGCGTTTTGGCGTCGGTCAGACCATTCAGCATATTATTTTCGCCCCAATCGAAACCCACACTATTGCCAGTACGCAGGAAGAATTCGCCCAGACAGTTGATGGCGCGCGGGTCCTGCGGATTGTGGTTCAGACGCACCACCGTTTCCTGCAGGCTCGGGCATTGGTAGCCTTCCTCGGTATCGCTGCCGTCCCAGGAGAAGGCTGTCAGATCTTCCTCATCCCAGCTCATGTTTTCAGTGCTTTTCAGCGGTGGAATGGTTGAGAGCTTCTCGCTGTCTTTCAAATACCCTGCGTAATCTCGGTGCGTCAACTGCTTGGTCAGCAGCGTATCCAATGCGATAGCGCGCTCGGCGGGCGTCTGCTGCGGACCGGTCTGCTGGCGCAGCAGGTTGGCGTCGGCGCTGACCTTGAGAATGGCGGAACGGAAGCGCAAATTTTTGACGGGGCTGTTCGCAGCAAACACCTGCTCCGGATGACCGCTGTCGACCAGCGTCTGGGCCAGCGCCAGTTGGAGGAACTGCTGTTGAGTGTAAAGGGTGTGCATCGTCAGCAGATGACGCCAATGCGCTTCGGCATCCTGCCATCGCTGCAACTGCTCCAGCGCCAGCCCGCGCAGCACCTGACTGCTATAGGCGACCGTATCCGTCAGATCGTCGCCGGCGGCCTTGGGCAGGGTGCGGAGCGCCGCCTCGTAGTCACGTAGTTGGTAGAACTGAAAAGCGCTTTGCAGATAAAGAAACTCGGCGTGCATGCCCGCACGTTCGAATCCGGATCGCTGTTGTTCGATCTCCGCTTGTGTCAGCGCCGGTAAATTCATCCAGCCGTCTGAACTCCGCAGTCGTTTCAGGTCTTGCACCAGATCCAGCAACGGCACGCTGTCGGACGAGACGAAGTCGCTGTGCTCCAACAGCTTGTCGTCGATTTCGTTGCTGATATCGAGCAGGGCCGGGACGTTATTGACCGACGTGAGCGCCTGATGATAGAGGTTAGCCAGCGCGACGTGGTCTCCGTTCATCCAGTAGGCGCGGCGATAGAGTCCGCGGGCTGAATCGGCATAGAATCCCTGCGGATAGTGCTTTAAATAGTCGCCGATGCGTTCGACAGCGCGCTGTCCGGCCGCTTTGTCCGTTTTGCTGATATCGAACATGCCGTATTCATCCAGCGCGTGCTGGGTTGCCTGGTTGATCGCGACGCGAACCAGCATATAGCGGGCGGTTTCGGCGACCCAGGGCTGTCCGGCGGTCAGCAACTGTTGAAAGTCGCTGTCGGCCTGCTCCAACTCGCCGTTGTAAAAGGCTTGCGCGCTATTGAGGTAGTGGCGGAAATCGGCCGCATGGCCGCTGGCGAGCGTCGATTCTTTATCCAACGCGGCGCGGGNGGCGGAGTAATCCGCTGAGACCAATGCGATGCGACCCTGCGCCAGCAGGATCCTTTGCGCTTCCGTCAGGTCGGCGTCACTGCCGAGAACGTCGAAAAAATCGCCCAATGTACTAAGGCCGTTGGAGATCCCACGTCCTTCCATATCCTGTGGCGACAGGGTTTTGAGCTTTTCGATCATGGGTGCAGGCAGATGCAGTCGCTCCGCTTTGGGAAGCAATTCGGCATTTTCCACCTGTATGACCTGAGCATCCGCGATGTCAGAAGAGGGCGATGGTGTCTCGTCGGGGGTTTCCGTGGCGACCAGTCCCATCACGCGATAAGCCGTGAAGGGGTCCGTCCGCGACTGTCCCTGGTCGGGTTCTGGCTGCGGAATGGGGAGCGCAATCTTGTTGCGGCTGCTCTGCAACAACATCAGGTTGGTGCGGGTATCGTTATCCGGCAGCAGGTAGGGGAGTGCGGGCATACCGCAGTCGGCGTCGGTGAAGCCGCATACGCCGTCGCCGGAGGCGTGAGCGGAAGAAATCAGTAATGTCGTAACCAAACCAGCCAGTAGGGCCAATCCTTTCATGTCCTTTTCCTGTGGGTGAGGTATCAGGCTATTTCAGGAACGCTGCCCGGGTGACGGCTGGCGCCGAAGGCGGCGTTGCAGGCCGCTGATTAGGCGACCCTATGATATTTACACTCTACCCGACGTCGGGAAAAACTCAATGCGAAGGGGAAGAGCGGGGCGGAAGAGCAGATTGCTCTTCCGCTTTCTGCGCGGTTCGGTCAGCGGTGGTAGAGCGGTAACCAGATCGTCAGCTGCAGGCCGCCGAGAGGGCTGGCATCCGCCTTGACCCAGCCGTGATGTTGCGAGATGGCTGTTTCGACGATCGCCAGTCCGAGGCCGGTTCCGCCGGATTCGCGATCGCGTGCTTCATCGGTCCGGTAGAAGGGACGGAAAATCTGTTCCCGGTCTTCCGGGCTGACGCCGGGGCCGTCGTCGCCGACGAGAATGGTGACGCCCTGACCGTCCACGGAGAAGGAGACCTCGATATGCGTCCTGGAGTAGCGCAGCGCGTTGCGGACCACGTTCTCCAGCGCACTGTCGAGAGCTGACGGATTGCCGAACAGCAGCCATGGGCCGGGCGGTGAGAGAACATCCAGCGTTTTGCCCATCTGCTCGGCTTCAAAGCTGGCATCGTCCAGCACATCGCTCCACAGTTCGTCGGCTTTCAGCGGCTCTCGATGCAGTTCGTTTTTGTGCTGATTGCGCGATAGGACCAGCAGATCGCCGATCATGCTGTCCAGACGCTGGGTTTCGGTTTCAATGCGGGTCAGTTCGTTGCTCTCGCCCTGCCTGCGGCGCAGCAGCGCGCTGGATAGCTGCAGTCGGGTCAGCGGTGTGCGCAGTTCGTGAGAGATATCCGACAGCAAACGCTGTTGCACGGTCACCATGCGTTCCAGCGCGCTCACCATCTGGTTGAAGCTGGCGCCGGTCGCGCGAAACTCGTGCGGTCCTGACTCCAGCTCGGGATGCTGACGCAGGTTGCCTCGTGCGACTTCGTCAGCCGCGATTTTCAACTTACGGGCCGGTTTCGCCAAGCTCCAGGCGAGCCACAACAGCAGCGGGCTACTGATCAACATGGTGACGATGAGCAGCAGCAGCGGGCGGTCGAACAGCAGATTGATGAAGTCGGACTGCGGGCTGCTGGCGGGCCGGATCAGGTACAGCAGGTAGTTGTCTTCACTATCCCTGACGGAGAACGGGCCCAGCAGCTCAACGCGCCCGTATTTCTTCTTCTGAGGGAAGTCGGCGTTATCGGACTGGCCGATAAAGTTGCGGACTATCTGCATTTCCTGGCGCTGTGAGCCAATGACGCGCCCTTCGGTGGTCACCAGCAACAGGCGTTGGCCGGGCGGCGCCCATTTTTCGATGGCGTGAAACAGCCGACGCCACCAGAGCAGGTCGTTCGCCGGGTCGTTGGCCAGTTCCGCTTCAATATGTTGTTCCAGCATTAACCCCTGACGCTGCTCGCTTTCGAGCAGCGGGGTCAGTTGGCGGGAGTCCAGCTTGGGCAGCATCAGTACCAGCATCAGCACCAGAACCAGCGTCAGCCAGAATATGGCGAAAATACGGGCAGTAAGGCTGTTTATCATGCTGTGGATACCATCAGATAGCCCCGTCCGCGCAGGGTTTTAAACCACGGTAATCCGTCTTTGCGGTCGGGTAATTTACGTCGCAGATTGGAGATATGCATGTCGATGGCGCGGTCAAAAGGCGTGAGCCGTTTGCCGAGCACTTCCTGACTCAGGTGTTCACGGGAGACGACCTGTCCCAGCCGCTGAGCCAGTAGATACAGCAAGGTAAACTCGGTACCGGTCAAATCCAGCACGTTATCGTCGAAGCTGGCTTCCTGGCGGCCGGGATTCAGGCGCAGGGCGTCCACTTCCAGCGTCGGCGCCGTCGTTTCGCCCACCTGTTGCTGATCCGTCCAGTTGGAGCGACGTAGGATCGCGCGGATTCGCGCTACCAGCTCCCGGTCGTTAAACGGTTTCGGCAGATAATCATCGGCGCCCAGTTCCAGACCCAGTACGCGGTCTAGTTCGCTGCCGCGCGCGGTCAGCATAATGACGGGCGTCTGATGGCGTTGACGCAGTTCCTTCAAGGTATCAAGGCCGTTTTTCTTCGGCATCATGACATCCAACAGCAGCAGATCTATTGAATCGTCCAACGCGCCCATGGCTTGTTCTCCGTCATAGGCCACCACCACGTTGAATCCTTCCATTTCGAGCAGTTCCTTTAACAAGGACGTTAGCTCTTTATCATCGTCAACCAACAGGATTTTATTCATGAGTTACCTACCTCCTCGGGCAAAATACGCCATAGATTGCCGCTATTCCATGACTTTACGTAGTTTTACACCGTCTGACGCATGTTTGCAGCGGGGTGTTTAGACTGAACCCATCAATTTGCTGAGCGGTACAACTTACTGAGGAGTTATTGATGCGGCGCACCACCTTGTTGTCTCTCGCTTCACTGCTGTTGCTGGGTTCCAGCATCGCTACGGCAGCCGACGCCGGGGGGCTCGGGATGGAAGAATTGACGCAGAATGACTCTGCCACGAAACGCATTCCTAGTCAGCAAAGGATGTTCGATGGTGTGAAGTTGACGGAACAGCAACGCCAACAGATGCGTGATTTGATGCAGGAAGTGCGGCACGACATGCCTCCTTATTCTGCGCAGGATGTTGAAACGATGTACCAATTGGTTATAGCTGAAAAATTCGATGAGGCGGCCGTACGGGCGCAAATCAACAAAATGACGCAGGAGCAGATTGCACGTCAGGTGGAAATGGCCCGGGTGCGTAATCAGATGTACAGCCTGCTGACGCCGGAACAGAAAGAAGTGCTGCGTCATAAGCATGAGCAGCATATGGAAGTGATTCGCGAGCAGATATCGGTCGCGAATCAGCAGGAAAAGTATTTCAGCGTGCCTAAGTGAACCGTTTGGTCATGCGTAGGCGATGCAAAGTCGGAATTCCTGAGCAGTACCGTGAGTAGTAGTTGATCGATAGTGAAACGTTGTGTGAAGAAGATAGACCCTGTTTTCCTTGCCATAGACACCATCCCTGTCTATTTGCCCTCCTTGATGGAGGGCTTTTTTTTTGGCTGTATTTATATAATCTGACACTAGAATCATGGTGCCCTTAAATCATCAATACTGAGCCTGTTGGCTAGCCTCGACAAAAGTATTGTCTGTCCAACTGAGTACTATTTGAGGAGTTGGGCGGGAATTTTAGGCGTGATACTCATCTCTCTTGAGGGAAGAAGGTAATGAATTAGCATAATTACAATACATAAATACAGGCTAATTAATGTCTTGTAGTGAAATAATATACCAGATGGTTATAGCTAACTGGCTATATTGGTGAGTTTTTTCTTTGTGAACATCTATGGGCTTAGTATGTAGCTGATGATGTGTATATGGGGAGAGCCAAACTAACTACGTCAAATTCATTATTTTCTTCTTGGCTCTATTAGAGACGGTTTTTTAATTGAAAATAGCCGTCATTTAGTGGCTGCACGATAGATGAAGTGTTAATCAGAAAATATATTTTTATAAATTTATTTTGAATTTCATGGGGGCATCCCAGTCAGCTACTGGGATGGTTTATTATTTTTATGCTAATAATCACAAGGGATGCTAGTTCATGTGATTTCGACCAATTACCTACAATACTGAGGGGTTTATTTTTTGAGTGGGATTCATCATATACGTGGATATAGTGTTATCTTGGTTCACTTCAACAACTCTAAATCCATGATAATCGGTTCCCCAACTTCCGCCGATATGTCCATCGAAAACGAAAGGAATATTATTTTTGATAAGTATTTCGTCATGATCATGGTCGTGACCATTAAAGACCGCTTTGACGTTTTTATGCTCTGATAACAAAGAAAGTATTTGTTCACACTCTACCGCAAAGTGCGTCTGGGCCACGGGATTAATGTGCATAAAAATAAAAATGTTTTCTTTTGATTTATGTTCCTTTAATTTATTAGATAGCCATGAATGATCAGGGCACATGTAAGTTCCTGATATATCAGATGTCGATAGGATTAAAACTGCGTTATTTCCCAACGTGAAATCAAAATCCATGGGATATCCCCATATTTTTACCCACTCTTCCGGAGTAGCTGCATCGTGATTACCCTTGCTCACGAAATATTTCATAACTAATGAATCTAATTGTTTTTTTGCTGGTTGAAAATATTTATTATCATTGTGAATGATATCACCGTTGATAACACAGAAATCGACTTTGTTATTTTTATTGAACTCATTAACTGCATTGACAAAAACACTGTAATTTTTTTTATAATCTGTAATTTCCTCACCGTAGTGACCGTCAGAAGCAATGATAAAACGTATGTTTTTGTGGCTACCATCATGATTGCTATTGAAAAAATCGCACCCAGACAGCGCTGTTCCTACTGAAATGATTAAAAAATCCCTTCTATTCATAATAATATCCAATTCCCAATAGGTGGTTGTAGAGAGTTTTAGTGAACGTCCTTACTCATGACTTTAGTTAAAAAAATAAGATGATATAAGGGCATGGTTGTTTTTTTTTTGGATTTTTTGAGTTAAAAATATTGCGCAATAAAGTGCGGGCTATTAATTGCCTTGGTTTTTTATTTGTGTGGAAATTATTCCCTGCTACGTCAAGATTTTCTCCACAGCAAGACTATGACATTTAAGGGCGTCAGTACGCAGTGGGCGAAAGTTTCAAGGAACACAAGAAAGAGCTATTCATGAGCATGGTGTTTTGCCGGGGGCGAGGGCAAGGAAATTTATAGCACGGCACGGAGTTGTTCACACTGCAGAGCGACTCAGGGTTTCGCTGGCGTGGGTGATAAAAACCGTCATGTGGCGGCGTTGCTGGCCGCCTTTTTAGGTGGGTTTGGGGCGCATAAATTTATCTTGGCAAAAATTGGTCAGGGACTGCTTTATCAGATCTTCTGCTGGGCACTTATTCCTTCACTGGTGGCCTTTGTCGAATTCATCATTTACCTGTGTGATAGCGACAAAAACTTCGCGTGACAATGTAGTTGATGACACGAAAACACATTACTACTAAGCGTGTTTTCCTTCCCTTTCTCCCTTATCCCAGACTTAAACCGTACCTTAATTACAGACAATAGTGGCGACGTTTCGCGCTTTGGAACCAGGCATCGTTGCAATAGTTCATCGCATATTATTCGGTACTATGGCGTAGACGACATGGCATCCTGACGCTGCGGGGGATGAAACTGTTCCTGCTGCGAGGGGGCTGGCCGATGGGAACGAGTTCGGTGGCAAAAAATATTACGCCGTTAGTGTCTGTTTCCAATACTGTTTGCCGTCACAGGCGACCTGTTCGGATCCCGACTGAGCGATCCGCTATACTTTAACCTCTTGTTTTCATGGGAGGTGGGTATGGATTCACGCTACGGGCGTCTGGTGACGACAGCCGCTATTCTGGCGACCGCAACGGCGCTGTCGCTTTTTGCTCTGAAAGTTTTTGCGTGGTGGTATACCGGATCGGTCAGTTTGCTGGCGTCTTTGGTCGATTCGCTGGTGGATATCGCCGCCTCGCTAATCAACCTGCTGGTGGTGCGCTATTCGCTGCAGCCGGCGGATTCCGAACATACTTTCGGTCACGGCAAGGCCGAGTCTCTCGCCGCCTTAGCTCAGAGCATGTTTATCTCGGGTTCGGCGTTGTTTTTGCTGCTGACCGGCTTCCAGCATTTAATTTCTCCCCAGGAGCTTAAAGATCCGGCCGTGGGGATGTGGGTGACGATCGTGGCGTTGGTCGTGACCGGTCTGCTGGTCGCATTCCAGCGCTGGGTGGTCGCCCGAACTCACAGTCAGGCGGTGCGCGCAGATATGCTGCACTATCAATCCGACGTCATGATGAACGGCGCGATCTTAGTCGCGTTGGGACTGAGTTGGAAAGGCGTGACCTGGGCGGACGCCGTTTTTGCGCTGGGTATAGGCGCATATATTTTGTACAGCGCTTTGCGGATGGCGTACGATGCCATTCAAGCCCTGTTGGATAGGGCGCTGCCGGATGAAGAACGGCAGGAAATTACCGATATCGTTGCCGCGTGGCCGGGCATCAGCGGCGCTCATCAATTGAGAACGCGGCGGGCGGGGCCGACACGGTTTATCCAGCTGCATTTGGAAATGGAAGATACCCTGCCGTTGGTGAAATCTCATCAGATTGCGGACGATTTGGAGAAAGCATTGCTGCAACGCTTTCCCGATGCCGATATCATTATCCACCAGGACCCAATATCGGCTGTTCCAGACGCCCAGCGTGGATGGTGGAACATTTGATTCAAACGAGAATTATCACGTAGGCGTTATAATTTTGTAAATATGTGATACTGCACAGGGAAATTATTGGTCTTTAAGCCTGACTTGAATCAATTCAGCCGAGGGTATTTGTTATAAAATGCGTACAAGAAGGTGAGAGGTTTGCGTTGTCGGTGTTGATTGCCGCAAACTTCGCGCACGATATCAAAAATCTGCGAATTAACATCTACAAATCCAGAGGTTGTCATGATTAAGAAAATCGGAGTACTCACAAGCGGTGGCGATGCGCCAGGCATGAACGCCGCTATCCGCGGTGTGGTGCGCGCTGCATTAACGGAAGGACTGGAAGTTTATGGAATTTATGATGGCTATCTGGGTTTGTATGAAGATCGCATGACGCAGCTTGACCGCTATAGCGTGTCAGATGTCATCAACCGCGGCGGTACGTTCCTGGGCTCTGCCCGCTTCCCTGAGTTCCGCGAAGAATCCGTGCGCCAGGTCTGCGTAGAAAACATGAAAAAACGTGGTCTGGATGCGCTGGTTGTTATCGGCGGCGATGGCTCCTACATGGGCGCCAAGCGTCTGACCGAAATGGGTTTCCCCTGCATCGGCCTGCCGGGCACGATCGATAACGATGTGGCAGGTACGGACTACACCATCGGTTACTTCACCGCGCTGGACACGGTCGTTGAAGCCATTGACCGTTTGCGCGATACGTCCTCTTCCCACCAGCGTATTTCCATCGTTGAAGTGATGGGGCGTCACTGCGGCGACCTGACGCTGGCGGCGGCTATCGCCGGCGGCTGCGAGTTTATCGTGGTGCCGGAAGTCGACTTCAAAAAAGAAGATCTGGTGGCTGAAATTAAAGGCGGGATTGCCAAAGGGAAAAAACACGCTATCGTTGCCATCACTGAACTGATGTGTGATGTGAGCGAGCTGGCCAGCTACATCCAGCAGGAAACCGGGCGTGAAACGCGCGCGACGGTACTGGGCCACATTCAGCGCGGCGGTTCTCCGGTCGCCTACGACCGGATTCTGGCTTCCCGCATGGGCGCATACTCCATCGAACTGCTGCTGCAGGGATACGGCGGTCGTTGCGTTGGGATCCAGAATGAAAAAATGGTTCACCATGATATTATCGACGCTATCGAGAACATGAAACGTCCATTCAAGGGCGATTGGCTGGAAACGGCGAAAAAACTGTTCTGATTGGTAGTCGGCCCGGTGTGGCAGGGTGCATGAAATCCCGTCCCTTAGGGGGCGGGATTTCTTTTGGCTGTCATCCACAGGCACAGGGTGATAGGTTGACCTAAACTTCTATTTGGCGCTGGTTGGGCCTGCCTTTTTCGGCGGTTCAGCAAGAGCATAAACGCAGAAATTATCGAGGTTTCGCATGACAAAAGTGACTGTTGCCGCCACGCAAATGGCCTGCACCTGGGACCTGCCCAGAAATATCGAAAACGCGGAAAAACTGGTGCGGCAGGCGCACGCAAAGGGCGCGCAAATCATTCTGATCCAGGAACTGTTCGCCGCGCCTTATTTCTGCATCGACCAGAATCCTGAACATTACGCGTTGGCGCAGAGCCTCGACAACAGCCCGCTAATCAAACATTTCTCTGCGCTGGCCGCCGAACTGGAAGTCGTGTTGCCGCTGAGTTTCTTCGAGCGTGCCAATAACGCTTACTACAACTCGTTGGTGATGATCGATGCGGACGGCAGCGTGCTGGACGTTTATCGTAAAACTCACATCCCCAACGGCCCGGCCTATCAGGAAAAGCAGTTCTTCATTCCCGGCGACACCGGCTTCAAAGTGTGGCAGACCCGCTACGCCAAGGTTGGTGTAGGCATCTGCTGGGATCAATGGTTCCCGGAAACCGCCCGCAGCCTGGCGTTGATGGGCGCAGAGATCATCTTCTACCCGACGGCCATCGGCTCTGAACCGGCCTTCCCCGCCTGGGACAGCCAGCCGCACTGGACGCGTGTACAACAAGGGCATGCCGCCGCCAACCTGGTACCGGTGGTCGCCTCCAACCGTATCGGAACGGAAGCCAGCAAGTATATCGACGGGCTGGAAATGACGTTCTACGGTTCTTCATTTATCGCCGATCCGACCGGCGCGCTGGTGCAGCAGGCCAACCGCACCGACGAAGCGGTGCTGGTGCACAGTTTCGACCTGCAGGAAATCGCGCAGATGCGCGCAACCTGGGGCTTGTTCCGCGACCGTCGCCCGGAAATGTATGGCGTGATCGGCACTTCCGACGGCAAAACCTGGAGATAAATCATGTCACAGCTGACCACCCCGTTTCAGGACGGTTTCGCTATGCCCGCTGAGTGGGCTCCGCAGGAAGCGGTCTGGATGCTGTGGCCGTATCGCCGCGACAACTGGCGCTCGGTAGGGGAGATTATCCCGGCGCAGCAGACTTTCTCCACCGTCGCGGCGACGATAGCCCAGACAACGCCGGTCTTCATGGGCGTCCCGGCGGCGGAGATGGCGCATGCGCGTAGTATCATGCCCGCCAGCGTCACGCTGGTCGAGATAGAGAGCGACGATGCCTGGATGCGCGACACCGGGCCGACGATGGTGCTGAGTCCCGCGGGCGAACGCCGCGGCGTCGACTGGCAGTTTAACGCCTGGGGCGGAGAACAGGGCGGTTTGTATACGGACTGGCGTCGCGATGAACAGGTTGCGCAGCAGGTTCTGGCCTATCTCGGGGATGCCCGTTACGCCGCGCCGCTGATTCTGGAAGGCGGCTCTATTCATACCGACGGCGAAGGTACGCTGCTGACCACGGCGGAGTGTCTGCTCAATCCCAACCGCAATCCGCATCTGGACAAGGCGCAGATCGAGCAATTGCTGACGGATTATCTGGGCGTATCGGCCTTTATCTGGCTGGAGTCCGGCGTTTACAACGACGAGACGGACGGCCATATCGACAACATGTGCTGCTTCGTGCGTCCCGGCGAGGTTGCGCTGCATTGGACCGAAGATGAAAACGATCCCCAATATGCTCGCTCTATGGCGGCGTATCAGGTGCTCTCGAAGGCGCGTGATGCGCACGGTCGACATCTGAAAATCTGGAAATTGCCTGCGCCGGGTCCGCTTTTCATGACCCAGGCTGAAGCGGAGGGGATCGACGTCGACGGGGAAGCGATTGAACGTATCGCCGGCTCGCGTCTCGCGGGGTCTTACGTCAACTTTCTCATCAGCAATCGTCAGGTGATTTATCCGTTGCTGGATAAACGTACGGACCGTCAGGCGCACGCATTATTGCAGCAAATGTTCCCTGATCACCTGATCAGCGGCGTGCCCGCGCGTGAAATCTTGCTGGGCGGCGGCAATATCCACTGCATTACTCAGCAGATCCCGTCCGCGCGCGCGGAATAATGTCACCCATAAAAAAACGGCTCCTGAAAGGAGCCGTTTTCATACCGAGAACAAAATACCGTTGGGCGTTACGCGCCTTTGGCTTCTGCTGCGGCTTTAACGATCACGGCGAAAGCGTCTGCTTTCAGTGATGCGCCGCCCACCAGCGCACCGTCGATGTCCGGCTGGGTGAAGAGTTCAGCCGCGTTAGACGCGTTAACGGAACCGCCGTACTGAATGATGACCTGTTCTGCTACCGCGGCATCCTGTTTAGCGATGTGGCTGCGGATGAATTTGTGGATAGCCTGTGCCTGCGCCGGAGTGGCGGATTTGCCAGTACCGATAGCCCAGATAGGCTCGTAGGCGATGACGGCATTTTCAAAGGCTTTAGCGCCCAGCGTGTTCAGAACGGCATCCAGCTGACGAGCACAAACGCTTTCGGTCTGGCCGGCTTCGTTTTCTGCTTCAGTTTCACCGATGCACAGAACCGGAGTCAGACCGGCTTCTTTCAGTACGCCGAATTTTTTAGCAACGAATTCATCGCTTTCTTTGTGATAGGTGCGGCGTTCTGAGTGACCGATGATGATGTATTTAGCGCCGATGTCTTTCAGCATGTCGGCAGAGGTTTCGCCGGTGAATGCGCCGGAAAGGTTTACATCAACGTTCTGCGCGCCCAGGGCAATACGGCTGCCAGACAGTTCGTGCTTAGCCTGACCCAGGTAAACAGCTGGCGGAGCGATAGCTACGTCACAGCCCGCGACTGCGGTCAGTTCGTTGCGCAGGCCGGCAATCAGTTCGTGAACCATGTGGGTGCTACCGTTCAACTTCCAGTTGCCCATGACTAAGGGGTGTCGCATCTTTTTTCCTCCAGACGGATAGCAAGTTAATCAATACGTCACTGCCGCTCGGCAGTGTAACCTGACGACAGTATAAAGATGAAAAGACCTCGTGGCTCTGTTTTTCGTGCCTAATAGCGGCTTTGATCAATATTCTGCCAGCGTGAGCTTAATCGGTTCAACCGCGAAGGTTAGCCCTTTTTCGCCCCCATCTGCCACCACATATCGCAGCGCTCCCTCCTCCTGTTGGAAGAAGGGGTGATCCTTACCTTGCGCCAGCAGCGTGTCGACTTTTTTCAGGCTTTGTTCGCGCGTCAGCGAGGGGACGAATACCCGCAGCAGCGCGGCCATGTACTCCTGCGCCTGTTTGCGTCGGCCCGCTTCGTCAGGATCTTTCGGGCCCGGCAACAGAGTAATTTGCAGCGTTTTGATCTTGCCCGTCCCTTTCTCAAGCGCGGTAGAAGAGTACAACATATTGCTGATCTTGCTGGCGGCGCGGGTCAGCATGGGGGAGTCCTCGTTGGTATCGACGACCCGGTATTCCCCAATCGGCAGCGTCGGATTGCTGAGGTTATAACGAGTGCGAAACTGGACGATAGTCATGTCGAACGTCGGCGAGCCGGCCAGCAGATAAGGCGCAGCGGGACCTTTGTGCTGAAACAGCGCGTCTGCCCTGACGGCACTGGCCTGATGTATTCCGGCGGTGAGCAGGCAAAGGATAAGTAGAGATTTTTTCATAGCGTGTTCGTCAGTATCGTCGCAGTAGCCGTTATGCCGTAAAGCGGCCTTGTGATTAAAGCGGTATTGGTTAGGGATTGTCAAAGTTCGCGTAAAAAATACGATAGAAACCGTACGGTAAGGTAAACTCGATGCCAGAAAACAGCTATCGGAATAGGCTTGAGATGACGTTACAACAGTGGTGTTTTTCTTTTCGCGGCCGTCTTGGGCGGAGAGAATTCTGGTTGTGGATGGTGACCTGGGTAGTGCTGACGATCGCGTTGTTCGCATTGGCCGGTCAAAACTGGTTGTCGACTCAGACCGCCGCCTTCGCGCTGGTAGCGCTGATGTGGCCCACTTCCGCGGTACTGATAAAACGGCTGCACGATCGCAACAAAAGCGGCTGGTGGGCATTGTTGCTGGTGGTGGCGTGGCTGTTGGGCAGTGGCAACTGGTATATGCTGCCGTCGCTGGGACAGTGGGGGCTGGGGCGGTTCATTCCCTCGTTGATTGGCATCATTATGCTGTTGGACTGCGGTTCTTTCGCGGGAACGCCGGGCGCTAACCGCTTCGGTCCAGAGCCGGAGCCGCTGCGGCTCCGCTCCTGAGGTTTACCAGTAGTTTTCCGCCGTAATGTTACCGGGGCGACGGCGCAGATGTTTGGTCATCTGTCGTTCGTCCTTCAGCAGTTGCTGCGTATCCCGCACCATCTGCGGATTGCCGCACACCATCACATGGCTGGTCGCGGCATCCATCGGCAGGTCGACCGCGGCTTCCAGCGCGCCGCTGGCGATCAACGCCGGAACGCGTCCGGTGAGTGAACCGGCCGACTCTTCACGACTCACGACCGTTTGAATATGCAGCTTGCCGTTGTAGCGCTGTTGCAGCTGTTGCATGAGCGGCAAATAGCTGAGATCGCGAGCGAAGCGCGCGGCATGCACCAACACGATGTCCTTGAAGCGCTCTAGGTCGCGGCCTTCCTCCAGAATGGAGAGATAAGGACCGATAGCCGTGCCGGTCGCCAGCATCCACAGCGTGTCACATGGCGGCACCTCTTCCAGTACGAAGAAGCCGGCGGCTTCCTGTGTGATGAGCAGTTCGTCGTTTTCTTTGAGCTGGTGCAGACGGGGGCTGAGCTTGCCTTCCGGCACATCCACCAGATAGAACTCCAGCGTATCGTTGCTGGGTGCATTCACGTAAGAATAGGCGCGTTGCACTCGCTCCCCGTCTACATCCAGCGCCAGCTTGGCGTACTGCCCGGCGGTGAATGTATTGACCGGGGCGCGTACCCGGAGGCTGAACAGACTTTCCGTCCAGTTTTCTACCTCAACCACCTTTCCCGTTAGCCATACTGCCATAGATCGAATACTCCTGTTGCAGCCTGCCGCGAGCGGCACGATATCCCGCTCTGAAAATAAATTAACATGGCTGTGCATAAGGTCTTTTCAGATGCAGAGCCGATGTGCGTCGGCCCCTAAGATACGCGATCTTTTAACAGCTGTGAAACAGTGTGAGTTTAGGTTTTATAACAGAAATTCATGTAACGCCTGATCTTTGCGATCGAGGTAGTGGGTCGAGCGGATCCGGCGAATGGTGCGAGATTTGCCTCGGATCAACAGCGTTTCCGTCGTAGCCATATTGCCGCTACGGGCGATGCCTTCCAGAAGATCGCCCTTGGTGATACCGGTGGCGGAGAAGATGACGTTGTCGTTGCGGGCCATATCCCCGAGCGCCAGTACGTTGCCGGCCTCGATACCCATTTCGCGGCAGCGTGCCAATTCCTGCTCGCCGATACGGCGGTTTTCTTCGTTATCGCCTTTCACTTCGTGGCGTGCGAGCAGCCGACCCTGCATATCGCCGTCCAGCGCGCGGATCACCGCCGCGGAGATCACGCCCTCCGGCGCCCCGCCAATGCCGTACAGCACATCGACTTCGCTGTCCGGCATACAGGTGAGGATAGACGCGGCCACATCGCCGTCCGGGATGGCGAAGACTTTCACGCCCAGTCGCTGCATGTCGGCAATGATGGCGTCGTGGCGGGGTTTGGCCAGCGTGGTGACCGTCAGTTCATGCAGCGGTTTATTCAGCTTTTTCGCGACCGCGCGCAGATTTTCTTCCAGCGGACGATTCAGATCGATCGCGCCTTTGGCCTGAGGACCGACAATCAGTTTTTCCATGTACATGTCCGGCGCGTGCAGGAACGCGCCTTTCTCCGCGACGGCCAATACGGCGAGCGCGTTGGCCTGGCCCATTGCCGTCATGCGGGTGCCCTCGATCGGGTCGACGGCGATATCCACCGCATCGCCCTGACCGGTTCCTACCGCTTCGCCAATGTACAGCATGGGCGCTTCGTCGATTTCGCCTTCACCGATGACGATCTGACCGTTGATGTCGACCTGATTCAGCATAATGCGCATGGCTTGAACCGCCGCGTTGTCCGCCGCGTTTTTGTCGCCGCGCCCCAGCCACTTGTAACCGGCCAGTGCCGCTGCCTCGGTGACGCGGGAAAACTCGATGGCTAATTCACGTTTCATGGATATCTGTCCGTTATTTCTGGCAAGAATAAGTGCGGCAATATTATCACAGGGGTAGGAACGGGCGATAAAGCGGCGGGGAGAAAATGGGCGCGGCAGATGCGCCCGATCAATATTGCGAAGGATTTAAGCGGCGGACGATTTAGTCATCATGGTCCTCCCATGCGCGCACTCGCGCCACGGCTTTCTGCCAGCCGCGATAGCGATAATTACGCTCCGTGGTTTCGATGCCGGGACGGAACTCCCGTTCGATGGCGGTCTTGCTTTTGACTTCATCCAGATCGCTCCAGAATCCGGTTGCGAGACCGGCCAGGAAAGCGGAACCCAGCGCGGTGACTTCGCGGATCACGGGGCGCTCGACGCGCGTTCCCAGAATGTCGGATTGGAACTGCATCAGGAAGTTATTGGCGACCGCGCCGCCGTCGACCCGCAGAGAGTGCAGATGAGTTCCCGCATCGGCCTGCATGGCATCCAGCACATCACGCGTTTGATAGGCGATAGACTCCAGTGTGGCGCGGATGATGTGGTTGACGTTGACGCCGCGCGTCAGCCCGAAGATGGCGCCGCGGGCGTAGGGGTCCCAGTATGGCGCGCCCAGCCCGGTAAAAGCGGGGACGACGTAAACACCATTGGTGTCGTTCACCTTGCCGGCGAAGTACTCGGAGTCCGTCGCGTCGCCGATAATTTTCAGCTCATCGCGCAGCCACTGTATGGACGCGCCGCCCATGAACACCGCGCCTTCGAGCGCATAGTTAACTTCGCCGCGCGCGCCGCAGGCGATGGTGGTCAGCAGGCCATGCTCGGATTTCACCGCTTCAGTACCGGTATTCATCAGCAGGAAGCAGCCGGTGCCGTAGGTGTTTTTCGCCATGCCGGGGCTGACGCACAGCTGACCATACAACGCCGCCTGCTGGTCACCCGCGATGCCCGCGATGGGGATTCGTGTGCCGCCTTTGCCCCCGATGTTGGTTTTTCCGTAGATCTCGGACGACGAATGCACGCTCGGCAGCATGGCGCGAGGAACATCCAGCGCCTCAAGCAGTCGGTCGTCCCAGTCCAGCGAGTGGATGTTGAACATCATCGTGCGTGAGGCGTTGGTGTAGTCCGTGACGTGCACGCGGCCCTGCGTCATTTTCCAGATTAGCCAGGTATCGACGGTGCCGAACAACAGTTCACCGCGCCGCGCTCTCTCGCGAGAGCCTTCCACATGATCCAGAATCCATTTGACCTTGGTGCCGGAGAAGTAGGGGTCGATGACCAGACCGGTGAGGTCGCGGATGGTCTCTTCCAGACCGGCTTTTTTCAACTGCTCGCAGATCTCGGCGGAGCGGCGGCACTGCCATACGATGGCGTTGTAAATCGGTTTGCCGGTGTCTTTTTCCCAGACGATGGCGGTTTCACGCTGGTTGGTAATGCCGATGCCGGCGACTTCATCCGTACTGATCCCGGCCTTAGCGAGGGCCTCGACCAGCGTGGCGCTTTGGGACGCCCAGATCTCCATCGGATCGTGTTCTACCCAGCCAGCCTTCGGATAAATTTGTGCGAACTCGCGCTGGGAAACGCTGACGATATTGGCATCGTGATCCAGCACGACGGCGCGGGAGCTGGTGGTTCCCTGGTCAAGGGCAACAATGTATTTCTTTTCCTGAGTCATAGAAGTGGTCCTTTATCGGGAAGACACGTTGCGGGTTTCGCCAGGCGCTGCGCTGGCGTCATCGGTAGGGCAGACATCACAGGGCAGGTTGCGGCCGATGAGTTTCCGGTAGCCGAAGGCGCCTAAACTCGCACCGACAATTGGGCCCAGAATGGGAACCAGGAAGTAGGGAATATCCCGGCCTCCGGTGAAGGCGACCTTGCCCCAGCCCGCGAGGTAGGCAAACAGTTTGGGACCGAAGTCGCGCGCCGGATTGAGGGCAAACCCGGTCAGCGGTCCCATTGAGGCGCCAATCACGGCGATGAGTATGCCGATGAGTAAAGGGGCTAGCGGGCCGCGCGGAATGCCGTTGCCGTCATCGGTGAGCGCCAGGATCAGGCACATCAGAATGGCGGTGATCACCGTTTCCACGAGGAAGGCTTGGGGGACGGAGATCTGCGGATTGGGATACGTCGAGAAAATACTGGCCAGGCTCAGGCTGTCCACGCTGCCGCGCACGATCCCCTGCGCCTGCTCGGTCGCGTAGAACAGATTGTAGTACAGGGCGTAAACCAGCGCGGCGGCGCAGAAGGCGCCTGCGATTTGGGCCAAGATATAGGGGACAACCTTGCGCCCATCAAAGCAGGCGAACAGCCACAGCGTAATAGTCACTGCGGGGTTTAGGTGAGCGCCGGAAATCGCGGCCGTGAGGTAGATAGCCATGGCGACGCCAAGGCCCCAGATGATGCTGATTTCCCATTGTCCAAAGCTTGCGCCGGCCAGCTTCAAGGCGGCGACGCAGCCAACGCCGAAAAAAATCAGCAGGCCCGTGCCCAGAAATTCGGCAATGCACTGGCCCTTTAATGTAGAGATTCGCGATTGACTCATACACATTTCCTGTTTTTAACGTAGGGCGTGATAAGTAAATGCAGGGTGAGACTCCTGCGGTGTTCGACCTCTCACGGTTCGCTTCACAGTACCGTGGCCAACGACACGCCATGTGAGGGGAGAGCGATGTGCACAGGTCAAATGTTCCTTTGATGTTAATTTATCGTTAATGAGCGAAAGAGAAAAATATCGCTAGTGAAATGTGTGTTGTTCGTCAAAAAAATGAGCGTATTCGCTTATTTCCTGTGACCGCGAAACGATTTGCCGCTGAAAACGGTTAAAAAACGGCATGACGTGATTAACATTTGCCGCTCTCCGGCGGGTTTTTTCGGTTTCTGCCGATAGCTCCGATCGGGAAAAAATGACACACTCGCGATTGTGGAGGATGGGCGCTAGACAGTTTCCGGCTGGCTACTTACAATCTTCCGAGCGTGTTGCGCCCTTGGGGCGTAACGGAGTCGGCGCAGACCGGCCGTCCGCATTGCGGCTAGTGCGCCAACGCTATGAATACGCCAGTACGGTGTGAGAATTCGCAATAAATCAGCGTTAACGGCGTATGCCTTGCGTGAAAAAGGGGTTAGAAGTTATGTCATTTGAAGTGTTTGAGAAGCTGGAATCGAAAGTTCAGCAGGCGATTGACACCATTACGCTGTTGCAGATGGAAATTGAAGAGCTGAAAGAAAAGAATAATGCGCTGTCGCAGGAAGTTCAAAGTGTGGCAGGCAATCGTGACGCGCTAATGCGCGAGAACGAACAATTGCGAGAAGCTCAGAGCTCATGGCAGGAACGTCTGCAGGCGCTGCTGGGCAAGATGGAAGAAGTACAGTAAGACAGAGACGGAAAAGGGCGCGTTCACGCCCTTTTCATCCGGTTACTCCAGATCCAGCGGATCTTCGGAGAGGATGATACCGGTGTTGTCGGCATACAGATGGTCGCCGGAGAAGAAGGTGACGCCGCCGAAATTGACGCGGATATCCGTTTCGCCGATGCCTTCGCCCTCAGCGCCGGCCGGCGTGGCCGCCATGGCCTGAATGCCGATATCCAGCTCAGCCAAATCGTCGACCTGACGCACCGCGCCATAGACCACAATGCCTTCCCACTCGTTTTGCGTCGCCAACCTTGCCAGTTCGGCATTGATCAGCGCCCGGCGCACCGAGCCGCCGCCATCGATCAGCAGTACGCGCCCGATGCCGTTTTCTTCCAGCAGCTCATAAAGCAGTCCGTTATCTTCAAAGCATTTCACCGTGGTGATTTGACCACCAAATGAACTACGTCCACCAAAATTGGAGAAGAGAGGTTCAACGACGTTGACCTCTTCATGATAGACATCACACAGTTCGGAAGTATCGTATTTCATAGGATTAACGCCTGGTTGCCGCAGGGATCGTGGAATTGAGTATATCCCTTTCTGGCGAAGGTTAGCAAAATCATCGCCAGTCGCCTTGACCGTAATCAGGGAACAGCGATGACATTGAACTCGATGGGCTCAGCTGAGCATCACGCCCGCTGCGAACAAAATATTGGTCAGTAGCGCGCATTTGACCGTTTTTTCGAGCATCGGTCGCATACTGAACGCGGTGGTTTCACGCAGCACGTAGCGCCCCTGTTTCACCAGCAGCGGCAGCGACAAAATAAACAGCCAGCCGGCCAGGCTTTGCAAATAAATGAGTGCGAACAGTCCCAGACACAGCGGCGCAGCCATCAACAGCAGCATGTGATAGCGCCGGGCTTTCTGTGCGCCGAGCCGGACGGCCAGCGTGTTTTTTCCGCTCAAACGGTCGTTGTCGATATCGCGCAGGTTGTTGATATTCAGCACCGCGGTGGCCAAGAGACCGCAGGCGGTCGCGGGCAGCATGACGATACTGTCGAAATGACCGGTTTGCAGGACATAGGAGCCAGCCACGCTGAGCCAGCCAAAGAAAATCAGGACCGAGATATCGCCNAAGCCGATGTAACCATAAGGGCGGTTGCCCACCGTATATGTAATGGCGGCCAGAATCGCCATCAGACCCAATCCGAGAAAGACGACGATATCCACTGGTTTCTCGCAGGCGAGCGCGACCAGCGAAAGACCGGAGACAATGGTCAGCAGCACGGTGACGACCAGGGCGTTGCGCAGTTCGGTCAGGCTGATGGCTCCGGTCTGAATACCGCGCAGCGGCCCGATACGCGTCTCGGTATCGCTGCCTTTCACCGCATCGCCGTAGTCGTTGGCCAGGTTGGAAAGAATTTGCAGCAAACCGGCCGTCAGCAGGGCGAGCAAAGCGACTCCCGGTTTGAAACTGCTTTGCCAACCGGCGATTGCCGAGCCGGTCACGATGGAGGCGAAGGCCAACGGCAGCGTCTTGGGACGCAAACTGTCGAGCCAGGCCTGAGTTTTGCTGCTATGTGTCAATGAGGTCATGATCCGCTTCAGTTCTGGGAGATTATGCTTAACGTCGTTGCCGAAAACGCAAGTGGGAGGCGATAGCCTCCCACTTGATGTGTTGTCAGGATGATCCGCTGGCACGGATTATAAGATAAATCGGCTCAGATCTTCATCTGCTACTAATTCATCCAGGTGATCACGGACATAATCCGCATCAATCGTCACATTCTGACCGCCCATTTCACTGGCGTTGTAGGAGACTTCCTCGATCAGACGCTCCAGCACGGTGTGCAGACGACGCGCGCCGATGTTTTCGGTACGTTCGTTGACCTGCCACGCCGCTTCCGCGATGCGGCGGATGCCGTCCGGCGCGAACTCTACGTCGACGCCTTCGGTCGCCATCAGCGCCTTGTATTGCTGCGTCAGGGACGCGCTCGGCTCGGTGAGGATGCGCTCGAAGTCTTCGGTGGTCAACGCCTGAAGCTCAACGCGGATCGGCAGACGACCCTGCAGTTCAGGGATGAGATCCGACGGGCTGGCTACCTGGAAGGCGCCGGAGGCGATAAACAGGATATGGTCGGTTTTCACCATGCCGTGCTTGGTGGAAACGGTACAGCCTTCCACCAGCGGCAGCAGGTCGCGCTGCACCCCTTCGCGGGAAACGTCCGGGCCGGAAGATTCGCCGCGCTTACAGATTTTGTCGATCTCGTCGATGAACACGATGCCGTGCTGCTCAACGGATTCAATGGCGAGCTGTTTCAGCTCTTCCGGGTTCACCAGCTTGGCGGCTTCTTCTTCCACCAACTGCTTGAACGCATCCTTAATTTTGATCTTACTGGTTTTCTGCTTCTGACCGGCCAGGTTCTGGAACATGGACTGCAGCTGGTTCGTCATCTCTTCCATACCTGGCGGCGCCATGATTTCGACGCCTACCGGCGCGGCGGCCAGTTCGATCTCGATTTCTTTATCGTCCAGCTGGCCTTCGCGGAGTTTCTTACGGAAAGCCTGACGAGCAGGGGACTGCTCCTGATTCTCTTCGGACTGCCCCCAGTTGTTTTTGGCTGGTGGGATCAGCGCGTCCAGAATGCGCTCTTCCGCCAGTTCTTCGGCACGAACACGGTTTTTTTCCAGAGACTGGTGGCGCACCATCTTCAGCGCGGCATCGGTCAGATCGCGGATAATGGAGTCCACTTCTTTCCCGACGTAGCCGACTTCGGTGAACTTAGTCGCTTCCACCTTGATAAATGGCGCATTGGCCAGTTTGGCGAGACGACGGGCGATCTCGGTTTTACCTACGCCGGTCGGGCCAATCATCAGAATGTTTTTTGGCGTAACCTCGTGGCGAAGGTCTTCGTCCAGTTGCATGCGGCGCCAGCGGTTGCGCAGGGCGATTGCCACGGCTCGTTTCGCCTTGTTCTGGCCGATGATATAGCTATCAAGCTCGCTGACTATTTCGCGCGGGGTCATTTCAGACATAGTAGATCCTTACGCCTTGGAGGCTAATTCTTCAATCGTGTGGAACTGATTGGTGTAGATGCAGATATCACCGGCGATACCGAGTGATTTCTCGACGATTTCTTTGGCGCTCAGGTCGGTATTTTCCAACAGGGCGCGTGCGGCGGACTGGGCATACGGGCCGCCGGAACCGATAGCGATCAAATCGTTTTCCGGTTGTACAACGTCGCCGTTGCCGGTGATGATCAGCGAGGCGTTCTCATCCGCCACGGCCAGCAGCGCTTCCAGACGGCGCAGCATACGGTCGGTTCGCCAGTCTTTGGCTAGTTCCACCGCGGCTTTGACCAGGTGTCCCTGGTGCAGCTCCAATTTACGTTCGAACAGTTCAAACAGGGTAAAGGCGTCGGCGGTGCCGCCCGCAAATCCGGCGATGACACGGTCGTTGTAAAGACGGCGTACCTTCCGCACGTTACCTTTCATGACGGTGTTGCCTAAGGTGGCTTGACCATCTCCGCCGATGACGACTTGGCCATTGCGGCGTACGCTTACGATTGTTGTCACGAGCTAATCCCCGTTACTGAAGAAAAAGGCCCCCGCAGAGTGCGGGGCATGTTGAAGTTAGAAATGGGGACGGGGTGGGGGTTTTCAACCCCCGGAGGCTAATGGAATACAGCTGCTGTTGCCCATACCTTTCAGTTTTTGGGTCATCTTGTCCGCCGCGGCGCGGCTGCTGTAGGGGCCCAGTATGATGCGATTCCAGCCGCCGCTGCTGGTAATACGGCTTTCCACGCCTGCAAATGCCAGTTGTGCCCGGATGGATTCAGCAGGCGCCATCGTCTTGAATGAGCCGCACTGGATCATCCAGCGTTGCGCTTTCTCGGGTTTATCCACCTGAGCCTTAGCCGTTTCCGTGTTGGCGGGCGCGGTATTTTTCGGTGCCGCGGGAGCCGTTTTCGGTGCATTCTGACTCGGTTGCTGCGTCAGCGGCGCGACGGGTGCTGGCGTCGTCGTCTGCGGCTTGATAAACACCTGAGAGCGCGGCACCTGGGTCTGATCGTTGTACGGCACTTCAGACAGCTGGGTAGGCTGACGGCGCATGTCCGACTGCATCTGCTCCAGCAGTTGGCGCTGCTCTTCCGTAAGCTCCCCGGCCGAGCGCACTTCGCCGCCAGCGGAAGGTTCCGTCGGTGTCGTCACGCCAATCTGGCGATTTTCCAGCTCTTTGATGTAACGCCAGCGTTCTTCAGGTTTAGGCGGAAGCCCATTGCCCTTGCCGCCGGCATGATTAGGGAGGACCGGTATTTCCTGCGGCTTGTTATGGGCAATGAAATACAGCCCGCCCGCGAAGGTCACCAATACGGCAACCGCCAGCGCAATCATGGTCTTGGACGCGCCTGAGGAACCCTTTTTTTTCCGGCTGGATGTCTTTTTCCGGCGTGTGCCTGAACGCCCCCGCCCGACATAGTCTCTTTGTGCCACTATCGTTTCACTACGAAGTAAAAAAAGTAACAGGTTGTCATGTTACTGAACCCTAAAATGTTTGACTAGCACCGTGATTCCTAAAGCCGGTGATGCGCAAAATTCGGCGGAGCGGTACTGTCGCGAATGACCAGTTTACTGGACAGCAGGCGTGAGCTCCGGGTTACGGAATGCCCCTGCAGCTGTTCAAGCAGCAGCAGCGTTGCCTCACGTCCGATTTCGTAGCGGGGTTGAGCCACAGTGGAGAGCGGGGGGAAGCAGTAGCTGGCCTGGATAATATCATCAAATCCCATGAGCGATAGATCCCGCGGCACGTTCAGACCCATATTATGAGCTTGCGCCAGCGCTCCCATCGCTATGGTATCACTATGGCAGAAAATCGCGGTCGGTGGGGTGGGATGTGACATCAAAATGCCCAGCCCGCGAATGCCGGTGTCGTAGCTGAAATCCCCTCGCACGATATAGTGGTTATCCACCGTCAGACCGCCCCGTCGCAGCGCCTGGACATAGCCCTGCAGCCGATACTCGCTGAGAGGCTGTGTCGCCGGGCCTGCAATACAGGCGATGCGCTGATGGCCCAGCTCATGGAGATAGTGCACGGCGTCGAACGCAGCGGTCAGGTTGTCGATATGCACCGTCGGCATTTCCAGTTTGGGAACGAATTCATTCGCCATGACCATCGGCGGCAGATTGCGCCGTGCCGCCTTACCCGCATCGAACGGCAAGTCGGACCCAAGCAGCACTATACCGTCCACCTGAGCCGTGACGTTGGGATCGGACAACCCTCTGTCTTGTCGCCGCTGGTAGGCGCAGTCGCCGATCAATACCAGATAACCCCGAGACGTCGCGGTCTCTTCGATCCCTTGGATGACCTCGCTGAAAAAAGGATCGCTGATATCCGGGACGATCGCTAATAGCGTTCGGGTTTCGTGTCGTCGGGCGTAGCGAGCGGACGCATACTGTGAATAGCCGACGGCCTTGGCCGCTTCCTCGACCTTTTGTCGGGTCAGGGCTGAGACCTTTTCCGGATCCATCAGAGCTCGGGATACCGTGGCGGTTGAGACGCCCGCCTTGTCCGCCNCGTCCTTCATCGTTGCAGCAGCCGTGCCTTTATTCTCCAACGCTCATTCTCCTCACGCCAGCTTCCGCTGCTGCGTCTGTCCGGCTCTGATCACTCAGGATCGCCCATATGCCGCAGTTAGACTTTTGCCGTGTTCAGCATAGCGCCTTGCGGCGCAGGGATTAATAGATCACGCATTATAGTTGTGGATTTATCATACGCTGAACAGCGTCAAGAGCGCATTTTTCGCGTTGGTTCGCAAAATCTTAGCGTAATCAACAGGAAGACAGCGTCATCCGTCCGTCGGGTCGACGTCTAACACCCATTTGACTTTACGCGACTGCGGCAGGGTATCGACGAGGCTCAAGGATGTTCGCAGCAGATGCTGTAGCCGGGCGCGGGAGGGGTGCTGAAGCAGCAATTGCCAGCGAAACCGCCCAGCGCGTTTGGGCTGCAAAGCGGGCACCGGGCCCAGTACCCAAAGGTTTTCGTCGCGCAACGGGCTGGCTTCCAGCAGATTACGCAGTTGGTGAAGGAACTGGCTGGCTTGCTGGTTATCGTGATCGTCAGCGCGAAACAGCACGTGATTGGTGAACGGCGGCAGGGCTACGCTTTGACGCTCCTTCAGCGTTTGAGCCGCGAAAGCGTCATAGCCTTGCTGCAACAGCGTTTGCAGCAGCGGATGTTCGGGGTGATGGGTTTGCAGCACTACTTCGCCGGCTTTTCCCGCTCGGCCGGCGCGGCCGGAGACCTGGGTGTAAAGCTGGGCGAACCGTTCCGCGGCCCGGAAGTCGGCGGAAAACAGAGAGCTGTCCACGTCCAGCAACGCCACCAAGGTCACATCGGGGAAATGGTGGCCTTTGGCCAACATCTGCGTCCCTATCAGAATGCGGGCGCCGCCCTGACGCACCTGCGCCAACTGTTGTTCCAGCGCACCCTTGCGGCTGGTGGTGTCGCGATCGATACGGGTAATCGGTGTGTCGGGAAAGAGGGCGGGCAGCGCCTGTTCGAGCTGTTCGGTACCGAGTCCCACCGGCATCATATTGGTTGAGCCGCAGTCAGGGCATTGTTGCGGCACCGGTCGCTGGCTGTCGCAGTGGTGGCAACGCAGCATCTGCTGGTGCTGATGCAGCGTGTAATAGTGGTCGCAGCGCGGACATTCGGCGATCCAGCCGCATTCATGGCACATCACCACCGGCGCAAAGCCGCGTCGATTAAGAAACAGAATGACCTGATTTCCTTCCCGAACGTGGTGGCGTATCCGGGCGATCAGCGGTTGCGAGAGACCGGTGTTCAGCGGCAGTCCTTTCAGGTCGAGGATATTTTGCTGCGCGAGCCGGGCGTTACCGGCGCGTTTGCTGAGGCGCAACTGCCGATATTTGCCGATTTGGACGTTGTACAGCGTTTCCAACGCCGGAGTCGCGGAACCCATGACGATAGGGATATTCTCTTCCCGGGCGCGGAACACGGCCAGATCGCGGGCGTTATAGCGCCACCCCTCCTGCTGTTTATACGAGTTGTCGTGCTCTTCATCAATGACGATCAGGCCCAGTCGAGCGAAAGGCGTAAACAGGGCGGAGCGTGTGCCGATCACGATGGCGGCTTCCCCGTTTTTCGCCCTCAGCCACACGGCCAGACGTTCACTGTCGTTCAAGCCGGAATGCAGCGCGTCTACCGGCGCGTTAAAGCGATCTCTGAATCGAGCGATGGTTTGCGGCGTGAGTCCGATTTCCGGCACCAGCACCAGCGCCTGTTTTCCCTGCGCCAGGATGTTTTCCAACACACTGAGATAGACCTCCGTCTTGCCGGAGCCGGTAATGCCCGCCAGCAGCCACGCGGAAAAATGCTGGTCTTCGCTGCGTATTGCGCCGACGGCGGTCGCCTGCTCGGTATTGAGCCGCAGGCGTTCGCCGCTGACGCTGAAATCCGTCCGCCAGTTGCGCGGCGTTTGCGACAGCGGCCTGAGGTCGCACAACCCTTTGGCGCGTAACGCCTGCAGCGCGGCTTCGGTCAATTGGGCGTCGCTGACCTGATGGCGATAAAGCGGCCCTTGCAGTAAAGCGGCCAGCGCCTGCTGCTGTTTGGGCGCGCGTTTGAGCGTCGGCAGCGAGGTTTCACGCCCTTGTTCGGTGGCGAACCACTGCCACAACGGCGCCGCATGCGCGGGNTTACCCTGACGCAGCAGCGTCGGCAGCGCATGAAACAGCACTTCGCCGATGGGATAGTGGTAATACTCGACGGCCCACATCAGGATTCGCCACAGGCTGGCGGGAAATAAGGGCTCCGGATCCAGCACTTCCTGCAGCGGTTTGAGTTGGGTCAGCGGCAGCGCGCTGTTGTCGCTGAGGGCGGTCACGATGCCAATCATCCTGCGGTTGCCAAACGGCACGCGTACCCGCATGCCGGGGGCCGGGGGGAGGGATCCCGAGGGCAGCAGATAATCAAAAGTCCGCGCCAGTGGCACGGGCAGGGCAACCTGAACGACAGGCATGGCATCTCCGTCCGAAACGTAAGGGAAACTCTTTATACAGCATGGATGGCGAGTCGAACCGGACACAATGCGATTGTGCGGAAAACCATCCGGGCGATAGTGTACATGGTGCGGCAGGTTCTGTGTGGGGGTGATTGCATCGGCTGGNTAATTTCTGTATGATTCGCCGCCTTTATACCGCGTGTATAAAGATAAAACGAATTCAACTTCAACCTCGTGTGGTGTCTGGCGGAATAGGGCTGGATAGCGACACGGCCTTAATCAGAGGTTTCCCATGAAAGAAGGTATCCATCCGAATTACAGCGAAATTACTGCATCTTGCTCTTGCGGTAACGTCATCAAAACCCGTTCTACTGCGGGTCACGACCTGAACCTGGACGTATGCTCCGCTTGCCACCCGTTCTACACTGGCAAACAGCGTGTTGTTGACACCGGTGGTCGTGTTGATCGCTTCAACAAGCGTTTCAGCATCCCGGGCAGCAAGAAGTAATTTGCTTCACGGTTTTTGTCGCGGATTTTCTTCCGCGCATAACAAAGGCACCCTCGGGTGCCTTTGTCGTTTCTGGATGCCGGTCACGGCATCGCTTAGTATTCCCAGGTATCCGGGTTGATACCCATTTCCCGCATAATCTGTTTGGCCGCCTCGGGAATTTCATCGCTGCGTTCTTTACGCAAGTCTTCATCATTCGGCAACGGTTGGCCGGTAAACGCATGGAGAAACGCTTCGCAGAGCAATTCGCTGTTGGTGGCGTGTCGCAAGTTGTTTACCTGACGTCGGGTGCGTTCATCAGTTAAAATCTTTAATACTTTCAACGGAATGGAAACTGTGATCTTCTTGACCTGTTCACTTTTCTTGCCGTGTTCAGCGTATGGGCTTACGTATTCGCCATTCCACTTAGCCATGAGATACCTTAAAAATTATCGTGATGAGGACAGTCACTGTCATAAATTGTCTTAATTCTAGCGATTATTATAGGGATGCTCAATCTATACGCAAAGAAGTTTAGAAGTCTAGATGTATTGACGTCTATGTTGACTGCGTTTACTCTTGGGTCTCTTCATTCAGCTACCAGTCAGGAATCATCACCGATGACGCGCAAACAGGCCACTATCTCAGTTCGCAGCGGGTTGAATAACGACGAGCAGTACGGTTGCGTTGTTCCCCCCATTCATCTTTCCAGCACTTATAACTTCGCCGGTTTCAATCAGCCTCGTGAACACGACTACTCCCGGCGCGGTAATCCGACCCGCGACGTTGTGCAACGTGCGCTTGCCGAGCTGGAAGGCGGGGCGGGAGCGGTGATGACAAACAGCGGTATGTCGGCGATCTTGTTGGTGTGCACCGTTTTCCTGCGTCCGGGCGATCTCCTGGTGGCTCCCCATGACTGCTACGGCGGCAGCTATCGCCTGTTCGACAGCCTGAGCCAACATGGCGCGTTCCGGGTAAAATTCGTCGATCAGGGCAACGAGGCGGAGCTGAAGACCGCGCTGGCGGAAAAGCCGCGTCTGGTGCTGGTTGAAAGTCCCAGCAATCCGCTGCTGCGCGTGGTCGATATCGCCGCCATCTGTCAGGCGGCACGCGACGCGGGCGCGGTCAGCGTGGTGGACAACACATTCCTGAGCCCGGCGCTGCAGAATCCGTTAAGCCTGGGGGCCGACTTGGTGGTGCACTCCTGCACCAAGTATCTCAACGGTCACTCGGATGTGGTCGCGGGGACGGTTATTGCGCGCGACCCTGAGCTCGTGACCGAACTGGCTTGGTGGGCCAACAACATCGGCGTGACCGGCGCGGCGTTTGACAGCTATCTGCTACTGCGCGGTCTGCGGACGTTGGGGCCTCGCATGAACGCGGCGCAGAAGAACGCCTTACAGATTGTGGAATTCCTTCAGCAGCAGCCGCTGGTGAAAAAACTGTACCACCCCTCTTTACCGGAAAACGCTGGGCATGACATCGCGCGTCGCCAGCAGTCGGGTTTTGGGGCTATGCTGAGCTTTGAGCTGGACGGTGATGAAGAGACGCTGCGCCGTTTCCTGTCCTCGCTGGAGCTATTTACGCTGGCGGAGTCGTTGGGGGGCGTTGAAAGCCTGATTTCTCACGCCGCCACCATGACTCATGCCGGAATGGCCCCGGAAGCGCGCGCTGCAGCAGGGATATCCGAGACGCTGCTGCGAGTTTCCGTCGGCATTGAAGACGGCGACGATCTGGTCGCCGATTTGAAACAGGCATTTCAGGCAGTAGCAAAGAGGTAACGATGAGTGCTTTAGGGATAGCGGGTGCCGCCACAGGCCGGCAACTGCATAAATTTGGCGGCAGCAGTCTGGCTGATGTGAAGTGCTATCAGCGCGTCGCCGGTATTATGGCCGAATACAGCCGTCCCGGTGACCTGATGGTCGTGTCGGCGGCGGGTGGCACCACTAACCAGCTGATTAGCTGGCTAAAGCTCAGTCAAACCGACCGTATTTCCGCGCATCAGGTGCAGCAAGCGCTGCGCCGCTATCAAAGCGATCTTATTGCGGGGCTGTTGCCGGAGGCCGCAGCAGAGCGGCTGACTTTGGTGTTTATTCATGACCTGGAGCGTCTGGCGGCGCTGCTCGACGGAAAAATCACCGAAGCGGTGTACGCCGAGGTCGTCGGGCATGGCGAAATCTGGTCTGCCCGGCTCATGGCCGCCGTACTTAATCAATTAGACATCGATGCCTCTTGGCTGGATGCGCGCACGTTTCTCTGCGCGGAGCGCTCCGCGTTGCCGCAGGTGGATGAAGGGCGCTCCTGGCCGCTGTTGCAGCAGCAGCTCACACAGCATGCCAATCAGCGCCTGGTGATCACGGGTTTTATCAGCCGCAACGAAGCGGGTGAAACAGTCTTGCTGGGAAGAAACGGCAGCGACTATTCGGCCACGCAGATTGGCGCGCTGGCGGATGTAGAGCGCGTGACGATCTGGAGTGATGTCGCCGGAGTGTTCAGTGCGGATCCGCGCAAAGTTAAAGATGCCTGCCTGCTGCCGCTACTGAGGTTAGACGAGGCCAGCGAGCTGGCGCGTCTGGCCGCTCCGGTCCTGCACACCCGCACGTTGCAGCCGGTGTCCGGCAGCGATATCAATCTTGAGCTGCGGTGCAGTTACCAACCCGAGCAAGGGTCGACGCGTATTGAGCGGGTACTGGCCTCCGGAACCGGCGCCAAAATCGTTACCAGTCATGATGATGTTTGTCTGATTGAGGTGACGGTGCGCGATGGACATGATTTCCAACGTGTGCAGCAAGACGCCGCACAGCTGCTTCAGCGCGCGCAGATTAAAGCCTTGGCGACGGGCATCCATCCTGACCGTAACTTGCTGCAGTTTTGCTATACCTCGGAAGTGGTCGACAGCGCGTGGTCGCTGCTGGAACAGTCGGCGCTGCCGATCCAGCTCCAACTGCGCGAAGGTCTGGCGATCGTCGCGGTGGTGGGTGCTGGCGTCGGCAATAACCCGCTCCATAGCCACCGCTTCTATCAGCAGCTGAAAGACCAGCCGGTCGAATTCGTCTGTGAATCGGACGATAGCATCAGTCTGGCGGCGGTGCTGCGCGTCGGACCGACGGAACATCTGGTCCGTGGTCTGCACCACTCTCTGTTCCGAGCCGAGAAACGCATCGGATTGGTACTGTTCGGTAAAGGAAACATTGGTTCCCGCTGGCTGGAGCTGTTCGCGCGCGAGCAGACTCATCTTTCCGCACGTACTGGTTTTGAATTTGTTCTGGCTGGCGTCGTCGACAGCCGCCGTAGCCTGCTTAATCACGATGGCCTGGATGCGGGGCGTGTGCTGGCATATTTCGACGACGAAGCGCAGGAGCGTGATGAAGACGAACTGTTCCTGTGGATGCGCGCTCATCCTTATGATGATTTGGTTGTGTTGGATGTGACCGCCAGCGGCGCGGTAGCCGATCTTTATCTGGATTTCGCCAGCTACGGTTTTCATGTCATCAGCGCGAATAAACAGGCGGGTGCTTCCGGTGGCGATAATTATCGTCAAATCCGCGATGCGTTTGCGAAAACTGGCGGCCACTGGTTATATAACGCCACCGTTGGCGCAGGACTGCCGGTGAACTATGCGGTCCGCGACCTGTGTGAAAGCGGGGACAGTATCCTGGCAATCAGCGGTATCTTTTCCGGCACGCTGTCCTGGCTGTTCCTGCAGTTCGACGGCACGGTGCCGTTCACCGAACTGGTGGATCAGGCATGGCAGCAGGGCTTGACCGAACCGGACCCGCGCGACGATCTCTCGGGTCAAGACGTCATGCGTAAGCTCGTGATACTGGCGCGCGAAGCCGGCCATGACATCGAACCGTCGCAGGTGCGTGTTGAGTCGCTGGTGCCCGCAGGTTGTGAACAAGGCTCCGTCGACCAGTTCTTCGAGGATGGCGAGTCACTGAACGACCAAATGCTCCAGCGGCTGGAAGCCGCCAATGAAATGGGATTGGTGTTGCGCTATGTGGCGCGCTTCGACGCCAGCGGTAAGGCGCGCGTCGGGGTCGAGGCCGTCCGCCCGGATCATCCTCTGGCCGCATTGCTGCCGTGCGATAATGTCTTCGCCATTGAGAGCCGCTGGTATCGTGATAATCCGCTGGTGATCCGGGGACCGGGTGCCGGTCGTGATGTGACCTCCGGGGCTATCCAATCCGATATTAACCGGCTGGCGCAACTCCTCTGATCGTAAAGATATCGGCGATACTCTCGCGAAAAATCGCCTCGTTCCAACTCTGCCCGAAGCTCGCTGCTTCGGGTTTTTTTATTCCTAAAATCAATGCATTGTGTCGATATAAAAACAACATGAATCCTGCTCATATTGCATGAATAAACATCAGCTCCCAAAGCGTTGACTCCTCATACCGATTCGGCCATTTTTATATAGACGTCTAAACGTATAGACGTTTGCATGGTGGCAACGACAACGGCTAATTGAGGTAAGGATATGAGTTTTTTCCACGCGAATCATCAGGAGGCGCTGAATCAGAGCCTGGCGGAATTGCAGGGGCACATTAATGTTTCTTTCGAATTTTTCCCCCCTCGCACCAGTGAGATGGAAGAGACGCTGTGGAGTTCAATTGACCGTTTGAGCAGCCTGAAACCTAAGTTCGTGTCGGTGACTTACGGCGCGAACTCCGGAGAGCGCGATCGCACGCATAGCATCATCAAAGCTATTAAGGAACGTATTGGCGTCGATGCCGCACCGCATCTGACCTGCATTGACGCAAGTCGTGATGAACTGAAAGCCATCGCACAGGATTATTGGCAGAGTGGCATCCGTCACATCGTAGCGCTGCGGGGCGATCTCCCCCCTGAAGGCGGCAAGCCGGAGCTGTATGCGGCGGATTTGGTGACGCTGCTGAAGGACGTCGGCGACTTCGACATTTCTGTGGCGGCATATCCCGAAGTGCATCCTGAGGCCAAAAGCGCCCAGGCAGATTTGATTAATTTGAAACGAAAAGTCGACGCTGGCGCTAATCGCGCAATCACCCAGTTCTTTTTTGACGTGGAAAGCTATCTGCGTTTTCGCGACCGTTGTGTCTCAACGGGGATCGATGTAGAAATTGTGCCGGGCATTTTACCGGTGTCCAACTTCCGACAGCTGCAGCGGTTTGCCACGATGACGAACGTACGTGTGCCCAACTGGATGACGGCCATGTTCGACGGATTGGATCACGATCCGGAAACGCGCAAGATGGTGGGCGCGTCCATTGCGATGGATATGGTGAAAATCCTTCGACGCGAAGGCGTAAAAGACTTCCATTTCTATACCCTGAACCGGGCCGAGCTGAGCTATGCGATTTGCCATACGCTGGGTGTTCGTCCCGCCATCGCGGCCTGAATGCCGATCGCCCCATCGTGCAGCGGCGCGACGTCTATCCTATCGGCATTGCCCACAGACGGTGATGCCTTCCTGCTCCTTTGGAATAAAGCAGGCTGCGCTAGCCGATAGTTAAAAAAAAGGNGGGCCAGAGGCCCGCCAAAATATCGTTGGCTTTCTTTTTACTTGTATGCTTTTCAGGATGATATCGGCGTGATTCTGTACCGTTAGTTAACATCTGCTGCCGGTAGCCCGCATGGATAGCCCCGGCCTGCCTGAGGTTTACTGATCCTGAATGCCACAATCCTGTTGTAGCTTCTCTGCCCTGGTGAAGGCGTTGAATAAGTTCTCCTTCATGTTTGGTACCGAATAAAAGGAGAGCTGTTTGCTTAACTTGGAAGTATTATTGCCTACAGAGGTTGATAGGGCTAATCGTTCATTGCTATTCTATCTATCGTTATGGGCTATCGTGTTTGAGGAGAATTAAGGCATGAACATCCGGGATTTAGAATATCTTGTGGCGTTAGCGGAGCACCGGCATTTCCGCCGAGCCGCTGATTCTTGCCACGTTAGCCAACCTACTCTAAGCGGGCAGATTCGCAAGCTCGAAGACGAGCTGGGCGTGATGTTACTGGAGCGCACCAGCCGCAAAGTGCTGTTTACACAGGCAGGCTTGCTGTTGGTCGAACAGGCTCGAACGGTGCTGCGTGAAGTCAAAGTGCTGAAAGAGATGGCCAGCCAGCAGGGTGAAAGCATGTCTGGTCCGCTGCATATCGGACTGATTCCGACCGTCGGCCCTTATCTCCTTCCTCATATAATCCCTATGCTACACAAAACGTTTCCTAAATTGGAAATGTATTTGCACGAGGCGCAGACCCATCAGCTGCTCGCTCAGCTGGATAGCGGCAAGCTGGACTGCGCCATCCTCGCGATGGTGAAAGAATCGGAAGCCTTTATCGAAGTGCCGCTCTTCGACGAACCCATGAAGCTGGCGATTTATCAGGATCATCCCTGGGCCAACCGCGAGCGGGTCGCAATGTCGGATCTGTCCGGAGAGAAACTGCTGATGCTGGAAGACGGCCACTGTCTGCGCGATCAGGCGATGGGCTTCTGCTTCCAGGCCGGGGCGGATGAAGACACGCATTTTCGGGCGACAAGCCTGGAGACGCTGAGAAACATGGTTGCGGCTGGTAGCGGAATTACGCTCTTGCCTTCCCTGTCTGTTCCGAAAGAAAGAACGCGTGACGGCGTATCCTACCTTCAGTGTTACAAACCGGAGCCCAAGCGCACGATTGCACTGGTTTATCGCCCAGGATCGCCGCTGCGCAGCCGGTATGAGCAGTTGGCCGATGCTATTCGCGAGCACATGCAGCTGTATTTGGACAACCAGGCTAAGCAGGCTGTGTAAGTGTTCAATTGCGGGTAGGTCGGTGTCGCGCCAACAAGCGCCGTGGCCATCTGTGAGGCGCGAAATTCTTGCGGGTCGAGGTTCGCGCCAGAATAAGGACTACACCACACGGTGCTTTAGCAATGGTTGAGCATGTGAGGCGTTAACGCATCGTCACCTCAGTCGATGTTGAGGCGTGAAAGGTTTTTGTCAGTCTACTGGCTCTAAGCTGTCGCCTGATTGCTGGCATTGGCATTTTGATCACCAACGACGATTTTATGAAGAAAGCGCTATTGTCACTTTTTATACGGACAAACTTTGACGCACTTTGTAGTGAGTAAAGTTTGTTATAGTGCCTCCCTAAGTAAGGAGAGCAAATTACTTTGAGCAAGACTACGGGTGTTAGAGCACAACAAAAAGAACGTACGCGTCGTTCCCTTATTGAAGCTGCATTCAGCCAACTAAGCGCCGAGCGCAGTTTTGCCAGCCTTAGCCTGCGTGAGGTTGCCCGCGAGGCTGGAATAGCCCCCACCTCTTTCTATCGTCATTTCCGTGATGTTGATGAACTCGGTCTGACAATGGTGGATGAGAGCGGACTGATGCTCCGCCAACTGATGCGACAGGCCCGCCAGCGTATCGTCAAGAGCGGCGGCAGCGTGATCAGGACGTCGGTATCCNCCTTTATGGAATTCATTGGCAACAACCCGAACGCTTTTCGTCTTCTATTGCGTGAACGTTCCGGTACTTCCGCCGCATTTCGTGCCGCTGTTGTTCGAGAAATTCAGCATTTTATTGCCGAACTGGCGGATTATCTTGAAGTCGAAAATCATATCCCACGCAGTTTTGCCGAGGCGCAGTCGGAAGCGATGGTGACGATTGTTTTCAGCGCGGGCGCGGAAGCGCTGGATATCGGCGCTGAACAACGCAGCCAGCTGGAAGAACGACTGGTGCTGCAACTGCGGATGATTGCGAAAGGGGCGTATTACTGGTATCGAAGAGAGCTGAGTAAGGGGTTTACCACGCCGTAGTCTTTCATAGTCGCTGAGGAACATCATGGCAAAACTGAAAAATGCAGAGAAAGGGACGTTGGTGCTGTCGATGATTGCCGGTTTGTCCGTCAATGGCTCGTTCGCTGCCTTGTTTAGCGCGATTGTTCCGTTTTCCATTTTTCCGCTCATCACGTTGGCGCTGTCGGTTTACTGTCTACGCCAGCGCCACCGGCGCCTGGATATGTCGCTTGGATTGCCCAAATTGGTTGCAGGCTGCTTCCTGTTAGGTCTGCTGCTCTACAGTGCGATTATTCGGGCGGAGTATCCCCAAATTGGCTCCAATTTCCTGCCATCTATCCTCTGCATGGCACTGGCTTTGTGGTTGGTCATCAAGCTGCGTAGCCGTCAGTCGTCCGAAGACAGTATCTCTTAATGAGCGAGCAGTCAGCCGGAAGAACCGGCTGGCAGATGCGTTAGGCTAACTTTTCCAGTAAAACGCCGCACTCCATGTGATGGGTGTAGGGGAACTGATCGAACAGCGCGAGTTGACTGATTTTGTGTGTCTGGCTCAGGGTTTCCAGATTAGCGCACAAGGTTTCCGGGTTGCAGGATATGTACATAATGCGTGGGTATTCCTGAACCAGACGTACCGTATCGTCATCCAAACCGCTGCGCGGCGGATCTACAAAAATGGTTTCGCAGTGATAGCTGCTAAGATCGATACCCTTGAGCCGATTGAACTGGCGGACTCCGCGCATGGCCTGGGTGAACTCTTCTGCCGCCATGCGAATAATCTGCACATTATCAATCTGGTTAGCGGCGATGTTGTATTGCGCGGCAGCCACTGATGGCTTGGCTATCTCGGTCGCCAATACGTTGTCGAAGTTACGCGCCAGCGCTAACGAGAAGTTGCCATTGCCGCAGTAAAGCTCCAGCAAGTCCCCTGTGGAACCGGCCGTTACGTTCAGCGCCCATTCCAGCATCTGTACATTCATCGCGGCGTTGGGCTGGGTGAAACTGTTCTCCACCTGGCGATAGATGATGTCTTTGCCGGCAACCGGCAGCACTTCATCGACATAATCTCGATCGAGACAGATTTTAGTTTTCGTCGCTCGTCCTATCAGTTGCAGATTGAATCCCTGGGCACGCAGTTGATCGCGCAGTTCGCAAGCCTGTTGCTGCCACTCCTCATCCAACGGACGGTGGTAAAGCAGCGAGACCACGATCTCTCCGCTCACCGTGGAAAGATAATCAATCTGGAATAGCTTGCGGCGTAACACTGGCTGGGGGCGAATCGCAGACAGCAATAGCGGCATTAGGGCGTTGATCAGCTCGCTGGCCGCGGGAAATTTGTCGACCCGAATGCGCTGTTTTGTCTGTTGATCGAACATGATGTGGTAAAGGTCGTCACCTTCGTGCCAGACGCGGAACTCGGCCCGCATCCGGTAGTGGCTAACCGGAGAACGGAATACCGCGGGTTTTGGAGCGGAAAATGGTGCCATCATCGCCTCTAGACGTGTGCGCTTTTCTTCTAGCTGAGCGTCGTAGTTTTCGATGGGCAAGATTTCTGGCGTCATAGTGTTCTCGTTTAAAAGCTTCGGGGTGACTTTACTGGCGGCGATTGTAGGGGATTCGGAAGGGATGTCCAACCTTGTCATAGAGAAGCGGCCTGTTTGTCGCGATGTGCCCTGGCGATAGATTACCTCCTCTCGAACAACCTGGTTCATGATAAAATCGCGGTCTGTTTATTAGGTGAAGAGGGGAGTATGGCTACCGATTGGCAGAGCGAGAACCTGGTCTCGCCGGAAGCTGTTCCTTCTGTTTCTGGGCGTCCTACCGTACTTATCCTTGATTCCGGCGTGGGCGGTTTGTCGGTTTATGATGAAGTTCGCAAGTTGTTGCCGGATTTGCACTATATCTACGCGTTCGATAACGAAGCATTTCCCTATGGCGAGAAACCTGAACAATTTGTGATTCAGCGGGTACTCGCTATCGTCGAAGCGGTCCAGCAGCGGTACCCACTTTCTATGGTTATTGTTGCCTGTAACACTGCGAGCACCATTTCCCTTCCTGCCCTACGTGCGCGTTTTTCCTTTCCTGTTGTGGGGGTTGTGCCTGCCGTCAAGCCGGCGGCAAAGCTTACCCGTAACGGTGTGGTCGGGTTGCTTGCGACCCGGGGCACGGTGCAACGCGCTTATACGCATGAACTCATTGCGCGTTTTGCCAATGACTGCAGCATTCTGATGTTGGGATCATCGGAACTGGTGGAGTTGGGTGAAGCCAAACTGCGAGGCGAGATTGTCTCAGCCGAAGCGTTATTACATATTTTAAAGCCATGGCTTAAATTATCAGAACCGCCAGATACGGTTGTGCTGGGATGCACCCACTTTCCTTTACTGAAAGAAGAGCTAAAGCTGGCTTTACCGGATGGGACTCGACTGGTGGATTCCGGGGCTGCGATTGCGCGAAGAGCATTATGGCTGATCGAACATATGGAAAATCCGACGCTGTCTATTCAGAAAAATATAGTCTTTTGCCTCAACATCACGCCGCAGGTTGTTATGCTGCAGCCCGTATTAGCTCGCTTTGGCTTCGATTCGCTGGAAAAATTACCACTCTATCCGGTTTTTGAGTGAATTATGTACGGTTGGAAATGTTTTTGTATTTAGCACTTGTCAGCCCGAAATAACTCCCTATAATGCGCTCCCACTGACCCGGCAACAGCAACACAACGTTGTCGAGACTGAAAGAAAATCAAGTTGATAAGTCTTGACTTTCAAGCGGAAATGCATAGTATATGCGGCCCGCGACCATGAAAGTGGTCCTGCTCTTTAACAATTTAATCAGACAATCTGTGTGGGCACTCACAAGACACTATCGCAACTAGATACGAAAAAGTCTTGAAGAGTGAACAACAGTTAATTCATTACGAATAAACAGTAAATTCTTTGAGCATCGCTATTAACTTAGCAAATCAAGCTTTTAATTGAAGAGTTTGATCATGGCTCAGATTGAACGCTGGCGGCAGGCCTAACACATGCAAGTCGAGCGGCAGCGGAAGGAAGCTTGCTTCCTTGCCGGCGAGCGGCGGACGGGTGAGTAATGTCTGGGGATCTGCCCGATGGAGGGGGATAACTACTGGAAACGGTAGCTAATACCGCATAACGTCGCAAGACCAAAGTGGGGGACCTTCGGGCCTCACACCATCGGATGAACCCAGATGGGATTAGCTAGTAGGCGGGGTAAAGGCCCACCTAGGCGACGATCTCTAGCTGGTCTGAGAGGATGACCAGCCACACTGGAACTGAGACACGGTCCAGACTCCTACGGGAGGCAGCAGTGGGGAATATTGCACAATGGGGGAAACCCTGATGCAGCCATGCCGCGTGTATGAAGAAGGCCTTCGGGTTGTAAAGTACTTTCAGCGGGGAGGAAGGCAGTGAACTTAATACGTTCGCTGATTGACGTTACCCGCAGAAGAAGCACCGGCTAACTCCGTGCCAGCAGCCGCGGTAATACGGAGGGTGCAAGCGTTAATCGGAATGACTGGGCGTAAAGCGCACGCAGGCGGTTTGTTAAGTCAGATGTGAAATCCCCGAGCTTAACTTGGGAACTGCATTTGAAACTGGCAAGCTAGAGTCTTGTAGAGGGGGGTAGAATTCCAGGTGTAGCGGTGAAATGCGTAGAGATCTGGAGGAATACCGGTGGCGAAGGCGGCCCCCTGGACAAAGACTGACGCTCAGGTGCGAAAGCGTGGGGAGCAAACAGGATTAGATACCCTGGTAGTCCACGCTGTAAACGATGTCGACTTGGAGGTTGCGGTCTTGAACTGTGGCTTCCGGAGCTAACGCGTTAAGTCGACCGCCTGGGGAGTACGGCCGCAAGGTTAAAACTCAAATGAATTGACGGGGGCCCGCACAAGCGGTGGAGCATGTGGTTTAATTCGATGCAACGCGAAGAACCTTACCTACTCTTGACATCCAGAGAACTTGGCAGAGATGCCTTGGTGCCTTCGGGAACTCTGAGACAGGTGCTGCATGGCTGTCGTCAGCTCGTGTTGTGAAATGTTGGGTTAAGTCCCGCAACGAGCGCAACCCTTATCCTTTGTTGCCAGCGATTCGGTCGGGAACTCAAAGGAGACTGCCGGTGATAAACCGGAGGAAGGTGGGGATGACGTCAAGTCATCATGGCCCTTACGAGTAGGGCTACACACGTGCTACAATGGCGCATACAAAGAGAAGCGAACTTGCGAGAGTAAGCGGACCTCATAAAGTGCGTCGTAGTCCGGATTGGAGTCTGCAACTCGACTCCATGAAGTCGGAATCGCTAGTAATCGTAGATCAGAATGCTACGGTGAATACGTTCCCGGGCCTTGTACACACCGCCCGTCACACCATGGGAGTGGGTTGCAAAAGAAGTAGGTAGCTTAACCTTCGGGAGGGCGCTTACCACTTTGTGATTCATGACTGGGGTGAAGTCGTAACAAGGTAACCGTAGGGGAACCTGCGGTTGGATCACCTCCTTACCAAAGTGAAGTGCTAGTGAAGTGCTCACACAGATTGTCTGATGAAAGAAGAACGAGCAGAAATACCTTTATAGGCTTGTAGCTCAGGTGGTTAGAGCGCACCCCTGATAAGGGTGAGGTCGGTGGTTCAAGTCCACTCAGGCCTACCAAATTTTCTCTTATGCTGCGTTATGCTCAGGCTTGTTTACAAGAGTAAACGTCGCCCTCGCATGCCTTGCCTAAGAAAAAATTAACTCTTCCATGAGTGGTATCTAAAGGTAACTGTAAGTGACGTTTGGGGCTATAGCTCAGCTGGGAGAGCGCCTGCTTTGCACGCAGGAGGTCTGCGGTTCGATCCCGCATAGCTCCACCATACAAAGACTTCAGAGCGTATTGGCGACAGTATGCTGTGAAGTATTTTGCTCTTTAACAATCTGGAACAAGCTGAAATTTGAAACGATGCAGCTGAACATATCTCTCCGTGCAGTATTGAGATGTGATTTGGTTGTATCAGAGTCTCTCAAATAATCGCAGCGTGAAGCGTGTCTTACGAGACACCTTCGGGTTGTGAGGTTAAGTGACTAAGCGTACACGGTGGATGCCTAGGCAGTCAGAGGCGATGAAGGGCGTGCTAATCTGCGAAAAGCGTCGGCAAGGTGATATGAACCGTTATACCCGACGATACCCGAATGGGGAAACCCAGTGCAATCCGTTGCACTATCGCAACATGAATACATAGTGTTGCGAGGCGAACCGGGGGAACTGAAACATCTCAGTACCCCGAGGAAAAGAAATCAACCGAGATTCCCCTAGTAGCGGCGAGCGAACGGGGAGGAGCCCAGAACCTGAATCAGTTTGTGTCTTAGTGGAAGCGTCTGGAAAGTCGCACGACAGAGGGTGATAGTCCCGTACACGAAGAGGCATGGATTGTGAGTTCGATGAGTAGGGCGGGACACGTGTTATCCTGTCTGAATATGGGGGGACCATCCTCCAAGGCTAAATACTCCTGACTGACCGATAGTGAACCAGTACCGTGAGGGAAAGGCGAAAAGAACCCCGGCGAGGGGAGTGAAATAGAACCTGAAACCGTGTACGTACAAGCAGTGGGAGCCTTGATTTATCAGGGTGACTGCGTACCTTTTGTATAATGGGTCAGCGACTTATATTCTGTAGCAAGGTTAACCGAATAGGGGAGCCGCAGGGAAACCGAGTCTTAACTGGGCGTTAAGTTGCAGGGTATAGACCCGAAACCCGGTGATCTAGCCATGGGCAGGTTGAAGGTTGGGTAACACTAACTGGAGGACCGAACCGACTAATGTTGAAAAATTAGCGGATGACTTGTGGCTGGGGGTGAAAGGCCAATCAAACCGGGAGATAGCTGGTTCTCCCCGAAAGCTATTTAGGTAGCGCCTCGTGAACTCATCTTCGGGGGTAGAGCACTGTTTCGACTAGGGGGCCATCCCGGCTTACCAACTCGATGCAAACTGCGAATACCGAAGAATGTTATCACGGGAGACACACGGCGGGTGCTAACGTCCGTCGTGAAGAGGGAAACAACCCAGACCGCCAGCTAAGGTCCCAAAGTCATGGTTAAGTGGGAAACGATGTGGGAAGGCCCAGACAGCCAGGATGTTGGCTTAGAAGCAGCCATCATTTAAAGAAAGCGTAATAGCTCACTGGTCGAGTCGGCCTGCGCGGAAGATGTAACGGGGCTAAACCATGCACCGAAGCTGCGGCAGCGACACTTAGGTGTTGTTGGGTAGGGGAGCGTTCTGTAAGCCTGCGAAGGTGACCTGTGAGG
>NZ_JIBQ01000014.1 GCF_000688695.1 Lonsdalea quercina subsp. quercina
CATTATACAAAAGGTACGCAGTCACCCTGATTAATCAAGGCTCCCACTGCTTGTACGTACACGGTTTCAGGTTCTATTTCACTCCCCTCGCCGGGGTTCTTTTCGCCTTTCCCTCACGGTACTGGTTCACTATCGGTCAGTCAGGAGTATTTAGCCTTGGAGGATGGTCCCCCCATATTCAGACAGGATAACACGTGTCCCGCCCTACTCATCGAACTCACAATCCATGCCTCTTCGTGTACGGGACTATCACCCTCTGTCGTGCGACTTTCCAGACGCTTCCACTAAGACACAAACTGATTCAGGTTCTGGGCTCCTCCCCGTTCGCTCGCCGCTACTAGGGGAATCTCGGTTGATTTCTTTTCCTCGGGGTACTGAGATGTTTCAGTTCCCCCGGTTCGCCTCGCAACACTATGTATTCATGTTGCGATAGTGCAACGGATTGCACTGGGTTTCCCCATTCGGGTATCGTCGGGTATAACGGTTCATATCACCTTGCCGACGCTTTTCGCAGATTAGCACGCCCTTCATCGCCTCTGACTGCCTAGGCATCCACCGTGTACGCTTAGTCACTTAACCTCACAACCCGAAGGTGTCTCGTAAGACACGCTTCACGCTGCGATTATTTGAGAGACTCTGATACAACCAAATCACATCTCAATACTGCACGGAGAGATATGTTCAGCTGCATCGTTTCAAATTTCAGCTTGTTCCAGATTGTTAAAGAGCAAAATACTTCACAGCATACTGTCGCCAATACGCTCTGAAGTCTTTGTATGGTGGAGCTATGCGGGATCGAACCGCAGACCTCCTGCGTGCAAAGCAGGCGCTCTCCCAGCTGAGCTATAGCCCCAAACGTCACTTACAGTTACCTTTAGATACCACTCATGGAAGAGTTAATTTTTTCTTAGGCAAGGCATGCGAGGGCGACGTTTACTCTTGTAAACAAGCCTGAGCATAACGCAGCATAAGAGAAAATTTGGTAGGCCTGAGTGGACTTGAACCACCGACCTCACCCTTATCAGGGGTGCGCTCTAACCACCTGAGCTACAAGCCTATAAAGGTATTTCTGCTCGTTCTTCTTTCATCAGACAATCTGTGTGAGCACTTCACTAGCACTTCACTTTGGTAAGGAGGTGATCCAACCGCAGGTTCCCCTACGGTTACCTTGTTACGACTTCACCCCAGTCATGAATCACAAAGTGGTAAGCGCCCTCCCGAAGGTTAAGCTACCTACTTCTTTTGCAACCCACTCCCATGGTGTGACGGGCGGTGTGTACAAGGCCCGGGAACGTATTCACCGTAGCATTCTGATCTACGATTACTAGCGATTCCGACTTCATGGAGTCGAGTTGCAGACTCCAATCCGGACTACGACGCACTTTATGAGGTCCGCTTACTCTCGCAAGTTCGCTTCTCTTTGTATGCGCCATTGTAGCACGTGTGTAGCCCTACTCGTAAGGGCCATGATGACTTGACGTCATCCCCACCTTCCTCCGGTTTATCACCGGCAGTCTCCTTTGAGTTCCCGACCGAATCGCTGGCAACAAAGGATAAGGGTTGCGCTCGTTGCGGGACTTAACCCAACATTTCACAACACGAGCTGACGACAGCCATGCAGCACCTGTCTCAGAGTTCCCGAAGGCACCAAGGCATCTCTGCCAAGTTCTCTGGATGTCAAGAGTAGGTAAGGTTCTTCGCGTTGCATCGAATTAAACCACATGCTCCACCGCTTGTGCGGGCCCCCGTCAATTCATTTGAGTTTTAACCTTGCGGCCGTACTCCCCAGGCGGTCGACTTAACGCGTTAGCTCCGGAAGCCACAGTTCAAGACCGCAACCTCCAAGTCGACATCGTTTACAGCGTGGACTACCAGGGTATCTAATCCTGTTTGCTCCCCACGCTTTCGCACCTGAGCGTCAGTCTTTGTCCAGGGGGCCGCCTTCGCCACCGGTATTCCTCCAGATCTCTACGCATTTCACCGCTACACCTGGAATTCTACCCCCCTCTACAAGACTCTAGCTTGCCAGTTTCAAATGCAGTTCCCAAGTTAAGCTCGGGGATTTCACATCTGACTTAACAAACCGCCTGCGTGCGCTTTACGCCCAGTCATTCCGATTAACGCTTGCACCCTCCGTATTACCGCGGCTGCTGGCACGGAGTTAGCCGGTGCTTCTTCTGCGGGTAACGTCAATCAGCGAACGTATTAAGTTCACTGCCTTCCTCCCCGCTGAAAGTACTTTACAACCCGAAGGCCTTCTTCATACACGCGGCATGGCTGCATCAGGGTTTCCCCCATTGTGCAATATTCCCCACTGCTGCCTCCCGTAGGAGTCTGGACCGTGTCTCAGTTCCAGTGTGGCTGGTCATCCTCTCAGACCAGCTAGAGATCGTCGCCTAGGTGGGCCTTTACCCCGCCTACTAGCTAATCCCATCTGGGTTCATCCGATGGTGTGAGGCCCGAAGGTCCCCCACTTTGGTCTTGCGACGTTATGCGGTATTAGCTACCGTTTCCAGTAGTTATCCCCCTCCATCGGGCAGATCCCCAGACATTACTCACCCGTCCGCCGCTCGCCGGCAAGGAAGCAAGCTTCCTTCCGCTGCCGCTCGACTTGCATGTNTTAGGCCTGCCGCCAGCGTTCAATCTGAGCCATGATCAAACTCTTCAATTAAAAGCTTGATTTGCTAAGTTAATAGCGATGCTCAAAGAATTTACTGTTTATTCGTAATGAATTAACTGTTGTTCACTCTTCAAGACTTTTTCGTATCTAGTTGCGATAGTGTCTTGTGAGTGCCCACACAGATTGTCTGATTAAATTGTTAAAGAGCAGGACCACTTTCATGGTCGCGGGCCGCATATACTACGGATTCCGCTTTCGAAGTCAACGACTTTGTTCGTCTTTCTTCGACTGTCACCGCGTCGCGTTGTCCGCTGTGCCGTGTCAGTGAGAGCGCATTATAGGGACTTCCTCTCAGCCCGCAACCGGTATTTATCACAAATTTTGCCGTTTGCTGCATTCCACAGCAAAAGCCCGCCTTATNCCTTTTTTTGCACAGAATTATCCACAGATGAAGCAAAGGCTGAAATTTGACAAGCATCACGCAAACGTTTTCGCTACAATTTCCTCCCTGAAAACCGGACCCCGGTTGCGGGGGCATTAGCTGAATATTCATCTCAAAGCCCTGACTTAAGCTTTTAATCAGCAATATTCACATAACGCTCTCTGAATACGAACCTAGCCAAGGGATCACATCATCATGCAACAACATCGTCCTATCCGTCGTGCTTTGCTCAGCGTGTCTGACAAAGTTGGTATTGTTGAATTTGCTCAAGCGCTGTCTGAACGCGGCGTGGAGCTACTCTCTACGGGCGGCACCGCGCGGCTGCTGGCCGACGCCGGGTTACCCGTGACGGAAGTTTCGGATTACACCGGATTTCCTGAGATGATGGACGGACGAGTCAAAACACTGCATCCCAAAGTACACGGCGGGATTCTCGGTCGCCGGGGTCAGGACGACGCCGTCATGACGCAACACCATATCCAGCCTATTGATATGGTTGTCGTGAACCTTTACCCATTCGCCCAAACGGTCGCTAAAGAGAACTGCGCCCTGGCCGACGCCGTTGAAAACATCGATATTGGCGGCCCTACCATGGTGCGCTCAGCCGCCAAGAACCATAACGATGTCGCCATCGTGGTTAAAAGCGGAGATTACACCTCTATTATTAACGAGCTGGATTCACACGAAGGCTCGCTGACCTACGAAACCCGTTTCGATCTCGCCATCAAAGCGTTTGAACATACGGCCGCGTACGACAGCATGATCGCCAACTACTTCGGCACCCAGGTTCCTGCCTACCACGGGGACACTTCTCGCCCCGCTGGCCACTTCCCCCGCACGCTTAACCTGAACTTTATTAAAAAGCAGGATATGCGCTATGGCGAGAACGGCCACCAGCAGGCCGCTTTCTATATAGAAGAAGAGGTGAAGGAAGCTTCAGTCGCTACCGCAATCCAATTGCAAGGCAAAGCGCTGTCATACAACAACATCGCCGATACCGATGCAGCGCTGGAGTGCGTGAAAGAGTTCGCCGAACCTGCCTGCGTCATTTTGAAACATGCTAATCCCTGCGGCGTGGCTATTGGCGACTCGATTCTCGACGCCTATGAACGCGCCTACAAAACCGACCCGACATCAGCCTTCGGCGGCATCATCGCATTTAACCGCGAGTTAGACGAAGCCACGGCGCAGGCCATCGTCAGCCGTCAGTTCGTCGAAGTGATTATCGCACCGTCGGTCAGCGACGCTGCGCTGCGGGTTACCGCCGCCAAACAGAACGTCCGGGTGCTCACCTGCGGACAATGGCAGCAACATATTCCCAGCCTTGACTTCAAGCGCGTCAACGGCGGTTTGCTGGTACAGGATCGCGACCTCGGTATGGTCGAAGCTTCACAGCTGCGGGTGGTCACGGAACGTCAGCCCACCGAAGCGGAGCTACGCGATGCGCTGTTCTGCTGGAAGGTGGCGAAATTCGTCAAATCCAACGCCATCGTCTATGCCCGCGACAATATGACCATCGGCATAGGCGCAGGACAGATGAGCCGCGTTTATTCCGCCAAGATCGCCGGCATCAAAGCCGAGGATGAAGGATTGGTGGTCGAAGGCTCCGTCATGGCGTCCGATGCCTTCTTCCCGTTCCGTGACGGCATTGATGCCGCTGCTGCCGTAGGCATTACCTGCGTCATTCAGCCGGGCGGCTCCATTCGCGACGACGAAGTGATCGCCGCCGCCAATGAACACGGCATTGCTATGCTATTTACCGACATGCGTCATTTCCGCCATTAATCCGGAGCGAGACTCACCATGAATATTTTAATTATCGGCAACGGCGGGCGCGAACATGCGCTGGCCTGGAAAGCAGCGCAATCTCCCCTGGCGGATAAAGTGTTCGTCGCGCCCGGCAATGCGGGCACCGCGTTGGAACCGTCGCTGGAGAATGTCGACATCGCCGCAACAGATATTCCGGCGCTGCTCGACTTCGCGAAGAAAAATGAGATCGGTCTGACTATCGTCGGACCAGAAGCGCCGCTGGTCATCGGTATCGTAGATGCATTCCGTGCGGCGCAGTTGCCTATTTTCGGCCCGACTCAGGCGGCCGCGCAGCTCGAAGGCTCTAAAGCCTTCACTAAAGACTTCTTGGCGCGTCATCACATTCCTACGGCGGAATACCAGAACTTTACCGACATTGAGCCGGCGCTTGCTTATATCCGCGAGAAAGGCGCTCCTATCGTTATTAAGGCCGATGGTCTGGCCGCCGGCAAAGGCGTCATCGTCGCCATGACGCTGGAAGAAGCCGAAAATGCCGTGACGGATATGCTGGCAGGCAACGCATTTGGCGACGCAGGACACCGTGTTGTCGTCGAGGAGTTTTTGGATGGGGAAGAAGCCAGCTTTATCGTCATGGTCGACGGCGAGCATGTGCTGCCGATGGCCACCAGCCAGGATCATAAGCGTGTAGGTAATGGCGACTCTGGCCCCAACACCGGCGGCATGGGCGCCTACTCTCCGGCACCAGTGGTGACCGACGAGATCCNCCAACGCGTGATGGACCAGATTATCTGGCCGACCGTGAAGGGCATGGCCGCGGAAGGGAATGTCTACACCGGCTTCCTTTACGCGGGACTGATGATCTCCGCCGACGGTCAACCCAAAGTCATCGAATTTAACTGCCGCTTCGGCGATCCGGAAACGCAGCCGATTATGCTGCGTATGCGCTCCGATCTGGTCGCGCTTTGCCTGGCGGCCTGTAACGGCAAGCTGGGTGAGCAGCGTTCCGAGTGGGATGACCGTCCTTCTTTGGGCGTGGTTCTCGCTGCCGGCGGTTATCCGGCTGATTATCGTAAAGGCGACATCATCTCAGGTCTGAGAACCTCGGAAACGGCAGACGGCAAAGTGTTTCATGCTGGCACCGCTCTGAACGGCCATGATGTGGTGACCAACGGTGGACGAGTCCTGTGCGTGACTGCGCTGGGCGCGAGCGTAGAAGATGCTCAGCGTAATGCCTATGCACTCGCGAAAGGTATTCGTTGGGAAGGATCTTTCTGTCGTACCGACATCGGTTACCGGGCTATCGACCGCGAACAGTCACACTCCTGATGTCTTAGCATAATGGGTGAGCCTTCTTGCGGGGGCTCACTTCACCCGTCACCGCGTTTAGTCGCTTTGCAATGATTCCGCCGTAGGCTCCCAACGACAGAAATCTTCATTGGCGACCAGCAGAAGCTGCGTCCCTTCCGGCGACTCCAGCCAGGCAATACTTAATGGTACGGAGGATCGCTTCTGCCGCTGCGCTATCCGTTGCGAGGCTCTGCTGTCGAGACCCGGACGAATACGTTGACCGCTGCAAGTCACTACCACCCCGTCCTGCCACCGCCCTTGCCACAAGTGAACATTGCCCGTACGCATGGCAGCGCTCATTTCCAGGAGTCTGCCCGCATCAAACTGGTACAGCGCGATATCATCATCAGAGAGCGGCTCACGGCGGTCAGTCAACTGACGCTGCATATAGCTGACGGCGCCTTTTGAGTCAAAACGAAGACGCACGTCCTCTTTATCAGGCGCGCTCTTGCTTTGCGTGATTTCACGTACGGCGTTCTGCTGGAAGTGGTAGCGGGTAATTTGGGTGCTTTGGCCATTGAACGGACTGAAGACCGTCATAAGTGCCGTTTGCTGCTGAGCCGGGTCGTCTTTGCGCCACACGCGCACTACGCCACGGTCAGAGAGATATCCCCCGGCATACAAAGCGGAGGGAGGCGAGTGGGAGCTGCAGGAAACCACCAGGGCAGCTACGCTCCCAATCGCAGTACATTTAAGAAAAAGCAAAAGGGGCGAAATCGCCCCTCTGTTCAAACCTTTTCTTAGCATGCGCTTATTTTACAGCGTCTTTCAGTGCTTTACCGGAAACAAATGCAGGCACGTTGGCAGCTGCGATTTTGATTTCTTTACCCGTCTGCGGGTTGCGGCCAGTGCGCTCATTACGATGATTGACTTTGAAAGTACCAAAACCAACTAATTGTACTGCATCACCTTCTTTCAGAGACTCAGTAATTGCCGCCAGAGTAGCTTCCAATGCAGCTTTAGCCTGGGTCTTGGAAAGGTCAGCCTTGTCAGCAATTACATCAATCAGTTGAGTCTTATTCATAAGTTATCCTTACAGTGTGTTTATCGCTTGCTAAGCATCGAGTGCGACGGAAATGCCATTAAAGCACTCTCCTGCATATACGCACCGACAGCCACTTTTTTTACGCCCCCCAAATGTAGACCAGACAGGGTGCGGTGTGAAGCCCTTAGAGCGGCCATTTAAGACCTTAAATCACGTTTTACCGGTTATTGATATAAATTTATCCCAATATTGCTGCTTCCCGCCTCGCGCAGGTCCGCGCGAAGGCCTTTGATCAGCTCGATATCACGCTCTTCACAGGCCGCCAACAGGCGGAAGATCTCCCACTGGAGATCCCATTCCTCTTCAATGGCAGGGATGACGTTGAGTTCCTCATCCGTCATTTCTCTGCCAGCCTGAGTCATCTCAAGCATTGCTACCGTCCTAATGGAGGTTTCACTAATCACGATAGCATGCGATAGCGTTTCACCACTCAGGCGAGAGTGAATTAACTCCCCCAAAGCGATACAGGCATCGATCGCTGGATAGACCCCATAAAGATCATAGTTGTCAGCGGATGGAACCGCATCCTCCAGCTTTTCCAACTGAAGATCAAAGTTAACCTTAGCATCTTTGACCACCAGTGTTTCCCAAATCAGATCGAGGATACGACGGTAGACCTGCGCATCGCCAAATTCCGTCTGGCGGCAGAACTCATGATAGTTGGGATACATGCGTTCACAGAGGCTCGCCATGAAAGTGACATGCTGCCAGCTTTCCAGTTTCTCCAGACGCAAATGAATGGGGTTACGTAACATGTTTTATCTCTAACGTGACGGACCGCAGTGTAGCCAAAAATGGCCAGCGGCCCTATTCCTGTATTCCTAAAAAACGCTGGCGCGATTATCTACAGTGTTTGCTGATGTTGCCAGCGCTGAAATGCGATTCGGTTTGACGCAGCCGCGTCGGCCCAGCGCGTGGGCTCCGGCAGCCGGTAGCCGCGCATACAGCGTTTCACCCACAACAACGCCGTTTCCAAACTAACCCGATGCCCAGTTGAAACGAACAGCGGATTGCAGCGTAGTTTACTGCGCCATACCCACCCCACCTGTTCGCCTTTGTCCAATAGCGGCTGCTGACTGCCGACCTCGGCTTCCAACGGAGCGTAGTGACCACACAGACGTCGTTTAGCCACACCGATGGTGGGCACGTCGACCATCAGCCCGAAATGGCTGGCAACGCCCAAACGGCGAGGATGCGAAATGCCGTGACCGTCTACAAACAGCAGGTCCGGCTGGTGACGCAGAGCTTCCCACGCAGCCATCAGCGCGGGCGCCTCGCGAAAGGAGAGCAGCCCCGGAATGTATGGCATCGTCGTCGGGATACGCGCTATTTGGTACTCCACCAGCGCCAGCGAAGGATACGCCAATACGGCAATCGCCGCCCGGGTCACCGTGCCCTCCTGCTCAAACCCGNCGTCCGCGCCGGCAATAAACGCCGGCTGTTCGAACGGGAGCGCGTCATGACGAACGACCTGAGCCGCCTTGATTAATTGCTCAGCCCGAAGAGACTGAGTGTCAATCATGCCTTCTCCTGGTGATAAGGCCGGGACAAGCGATGTACCGCGTCAACAAACGCACCGGCGTGTTCCGGCGGGACATCCTGGTGGATGCCGTGACCGAGGTTAAAAACGTGGCCGTTGCCCGGACCAAAACCGTCCAGAATGGCGGCGACTTCCTGTTCAATACGCGCAGGGGGAGCATAAAGCATGGACGGGTCCATATTGCCCTGCAGCGCAACCTTATCGCCTACACGACGACGGGCGTCGGCGATATCCGTTGTCCAGTCCAGACCCAACGCATCGCAGCCTGTTTCCACCATCGCTTCCAGCCACTGCCCGCCGCCTTTTGTGAACAGCGTCACCGGCACACGACGGCCCTCATGCTCGCGCAGCAGGCCATCGACGATCTTGTGCATGTAATGCAGCGAGAATTCGCGATAATCCCGCCCGCTCAGCGCGCCGCCCCAAGTATCGAAAATCATGACCGCCTGAGCGCCCGCTTTGATCTGTGCGTTCAGGTAAAGCGTGACGCTGTCCGCCAGCTTGTCCAACAACAGATGCAGCGTACGGGGTTCGGCGAACAGCATCTTTTTGATCACGGTAAACGCCTTGCTGCTGCCGCCTTCAACCATATAGGTCGCCAGCGTCCACGGGCTGCCGGAAAAACCGATCAGCGGGACTTCGCCTGCCAGGTTACGGCGGATGGTGCGCACGGCGTTCATCACATAGCCCAGTTCCTGTTCGGGGTCGGGAATGGGCAGTGCCGCAACGTCGGCATGGCTTCTCAGCGGATGACTGAAGCGGGGGCCTTCGCCCGCTTCGAAATAGAGTCCCAATCCCATCGCATCGGGGATCGTCAGAATATCGGAGAACAGAATGGCCGCGTCCAGCGCATAGCGGCGCAGCGGCTGCAGCGTGACTTCGCAGGCCAGCTCGGCATTCTTGCACAACGACATAAAATCTCCGGCCTCCGCGCGCGTCGCTTTATATTCCGGCAGATAACGACCAGCCTGACGCATCATCCAAACAGGCGTGACATCTACGGGCTGACGTAACAGAGCGCGTAAATAGCGATCGTTTTTAAGGTCGGTCATGATCTTTTCCTTTTGGCGCCTGAACGGCAGGCGCGCAGGTCGCTGGGGTCTGGGTATTTCAGGCGGCAGTGTAGCGGGTTGATTCCTCTCAGGCTACACGCATGACGCAGACGGATTAGCCATCTGCCTCACGACACATCACCACCGTATCTTCTATCAAGCGGCGCGCCACGGTTCCCGCCGGCGGCAGGATTGGCAGTTTGTCGTAACGGAACCAGGCAGCATCGCGGAGCTCGGAGGGATCGTGACGCAGTTTGCCGTCGGCATACTCCGCAATATAGGCCATCATCAGAGAATGGGGGAACGGCCAGGGCTGAGAACTCACATATTGGAGGTTTTTAATGCGAATATTGCTCTCTTCCATGACTTCCCGGGCGACGGCCTGTTCAAGCGTTTCACCCAGCTCGACGAACCCGGCCAGCGCGGTGTACATATTGCCTCGGTGGCGAACATGCTGCGCCAGCAAAATTTCGCTGCCGCGGCGGATCGCCACGATGACGCAGGGCGCAATTTGCGGATAGTAACGCTCCCGGCAGTGGCCGCACAGGCAGGCAAGCTCGGTTTTACTGTGGTGCATCTCATGACCGCAGTAGCCGCAAAAACGGTGGGCGCGATAAAACTCGGCCAGCTGAACTCCCCGGCCGGCCAACTGAAACAGCCCGCCCTCCACGTCCAGCAGCTGGCGCAGCGATCCCATCGCTTCGGCCATTGTCTGGCGCACTAACCAGACAGGCTCGCCCTGCCACTCGCCAATTCGGCGTGCCGGACGCGTTTTCAGTCCCCATTCACGGGCAGATCCTTGCGGTAATCTCCCTTGAGGCAGCCAAATCTGATTGTTCTCGCTGACAACCCACCAACCGTGCTCTTCACCTGTTAACGTTACTTCCATCTTTTCTTTCGCCCTCTGTCACCGAGTCTATGGCTATGATGTGTAGATATAGACAACATTAATGCATATAAATCAGACGTTCTACGCTTTAGCACGATACCACGCCATGGCAACTCGTTCCGTCGTTCTCTCTCCTCGCCGCCTTCAATCCGCAATCATGTATTTCGGTGACATTGCCCGCAAGAAGGATGATTTATCGCATATTTCGCGAAAAATAGGGCCACTGTCAGTAACAGGCAGCGTCTATCGTCCCAACGCTTGATGTCCTGTCAAAGTCATGCGCGTTGACACCACTTGTCGTCGATCCCCGCCTTTGACAGTGACGCATTGCCAGCATAAAGTGTAGGCGATTGACCTCGTCCAACCCACCGGGCGTTATCTTGTCGGAGTGCCCAGCGTCGCGGTAACGCGTGCGGGCTGAGACCGTTAATTCGGGATCCGCGGAACCTGATCAGGTTAAAACCTGCGAAGGGAACAAGAGTAAACTTCATCCTTTTCCCCAGACAGATCCATGATTACCCGGGGGAAAAAGAGACTTCTCCATTACTCCATCCGAACTCCAGACAAGCAATGTTTCCTTCTATCCAAACAGGAATTTGCTATGTCTACAGAAAAAAAACCTTCAGGACGCCGCGAACAACGCGCCTCCGCCCAACGTTTTATCGACGAGGTGCGGGGAACGTCTTTTCCACAATCACGGCGGATTTATCTGACCGGCTCGCGGCCCGATATCCGCGTCCCGCTGCGGGAAATCCAACTCAGTCCCNCGCTGCTCGGGGAGCACAGGGACGCGCCCCGCTACGAACCGAATGAGCCGATACCGGTCTACGACACCGCCGGACCTTATGGCGACCCCGAAGCCGTCCCCGATGTGCGCCGCGGACTGGCTCGCCTGAGAAGCGCCTGGATTGAAGAGCGCGGCGATACCGAACGATTATCTCAGCTCAGCTCCGGATTTACCCAGAAGCGCCTGGCCGATGCCGGTCTGGACCACTTGCGCTTTGAACATCTGCCTCAGCCGCGCCGCGCGAGAACCGGCCAGCGCGTCACCCAGTTACACTACGCCCGCCGGGGCATCGTCACCCCGGAGATGGAGTTCATCGCCCTGCGCGAGAACATGGGGCGCGAGCGCATTCACAGTGCGACGCTGCGCCAGCAACATCCCGGGCAGAGTTTCGGCGCCCAGTTGCCGGAGAGCATCACACCCGAATTCGTCCGTCAGGAGGTCGCCGCCGGACGAGCGATTATCCCCGCCAACATCAACCATCCTGAATCCGAGCCGATGGTCATCGGCCGCAACTTTCTGGTGAAGGTGAACGCCAATATCGGCAATTCCGCGGTCACCTCTTCTATCGAAGAAGAGGTGGAGAAACTGGTGTGGTCCACCCGCTGGGGGGCCGACACCGTGATGGACCTCTCCACCGGCCGCTACATCCATGAAACGCGCGAGTGGATCCTGCGCAACAGCCCGGTGCCTATCGGTACGGTGCCGATTTATCAGGCGCTGGAAAAGGTCAACGGCGTCGCGGAAAACCTGACGTGGGAGATGTTCCGCGACACGTTGCTGGAACAGGCCGAACAGGGCGTCGACTACTTCACCATCCACGCCGGCGTGCTGCTGCGTTATGTGCCGATGACCGCTAAGCGCCTGACCGGCATCGTTTCCCGCGGCGGATCTATCATGGCGAAATGGTGCCTGTCGCATCACAAAGAGAGCTTCCTGTACGAACACTTCCGCGAGATATGTGAAATCTGCAGCGCTTACGATATCGCGCTTTCTCTCGGGGATGGCCTGCGGCCGGGCTCGATTCAGGACGCCAACGACGAGGCGCAGTTCGCCGAGCTGCATACCCTTGGCGAGCTGACCCACATCGCCTGGGAGTACGACGTCCAGGTCATGATTGAAGGCCCCGGTCATGTGCCGATGCAGATGATTCGCCGCAATATGACCGAAGAGCTGGAGCACTGCCACGAAGCGCCTTTTTATACCCTTGGCCCGCTGACTACGGACATCGCGCCGGGCTATGACCACTTCACCTCCGGTATCGGCGCCGCCATGATCGGCTGGTTCGGCTGCGCAATGTTGTGTTATGTGACGCCGAAAGAGCACCTTGGGCTGCCGAACAAAGAGGATGTGAAACAGGGGCTGATCACCTACAAGATCGCCGCGCACGCAGCGGATCTGGCGAAAGGACATCCGGGGGCGCAGATCCGCGATAACGCGATGTCAAAAGCTCGCTTCGAATTCCGCTGGGAGGACCAATTCAATCTGGCGCTGGACCCGGAGACGGCGCGAGCCTACCACGATGAAACGCTGCCGCAGGAATCCGGCAAGGTAGCTCATTTCTGCTCTATGTGCGGCCCGAAATTCTGCTCCATGAAAATCTCTCAGGAGGTTCGGGACTATGCCGCGCAACAGCAGGCGGAGGCGCAGCCGATTGAAGTCGGCATGGCGCAGATGTCGGCTGAATTCCGCGCCCACGGCGGCGAACTGTATGTTCCACAGGAGGATGCCTGATGAACGCCCCCCTGCTTACGTTTCCCACCGTGGGATCGCGGCTGGGGCTCTACCCTGTCGTGGACAGCGTGCAGTGGATCGAACGACTGCTCCGAGTGGGAGTGAAGACGCTGCAACTGCGGATCAAAAACCAGCCGAACGATCACGTTGAACCGGCGGTGATTCAATCGATCGCCCTTGCCCGCCGCTATCAGGCCCGCCTGTTTATCAACGATGACTGGCAACTGGCCATCAAGCACCAGGCCTACGGCGTCCATCTCGGTCAGGAGGATCTGGATACCGCCGATCTGAGTGCCATCCGCCGCGCCGGACTGCGCCTGGGTGTCTCAACCCATGACGATAAGGAGCTGGCGCGCGCGGTGGCTATCGCGCCCTCCTATATCGCCCTGGGGCATATTTTCCCTACCCAGACTAAAGAGATGCCGTCAGCGCCGCAGGGACTGGCCGAACTGGCGCGCCATATCAGCGAACTGGCGGGCCGTTTTCCCNCGGTCGCTATTGGCGGCATCAGCATCGAACGGGTGCCGTCAGTGCTGGCCACTGGCGTCGACAGCATCGCCGTCGTGAGCGCCATCACTCAGGCGGCGGACTGGCGACAGGCGACCGCGACCTTGCTGCGCCTGATCGAAAACCGGGAGGTCTAATATGCTGAATGATAAGGACTTTATCCGCTATAGCCGCCAGCTTTTGCTGGAAGATATCGGCCCCGAGGGTCAGTTGCGGCTGGCGGACGCCACTGTGTTATTGGTCGGTCTCGGCGGTCTGGGCGCCCCCTGTGCGCTCTACCTGGCGGCGGCAGGCGTCGGCAGGCTGCTGCTGGCGGATCACGACACGCTGCATCTCTCCAACCTGCAACGCCAAGTGCTCTATCGCACTGAGGATATCGCGCAGCCCAAAGCGATTCTGGCCCGGCGCCAGCTTCAGGCGCTAAACCCGGACATTGCGATCGAAGCATTGCACATGCGACTGGAAGGCGAGGCGCTGACTAAAGCGGTCAGCCGCGTCGATCTGGTGCTGGACTGTAGCGACAACATGGCAACGCGCCATGCCGTCAACGCCGCCTGCGTACGGGCCGAAAAGCCGTTAGTGAGCGCCAGCGCCGTCGGCTTCGGCGGCCAGCTGCTGGTGCTGACGCCCCCCTACCTTCACGGCTGCTACGCCTGCCTTTATCCGGACGCGAACGAGCCTGTTCGCAACTGCCGCACCGCCGGCGTGCTGGGGCCGGTCATTGGAGTCATGGGTACTCTGCAAGCGCTGGAGGCCATCAAACTGCTGTGCGGATTGACCTCGACCTTGGACGGCAAGTTGAAGCTGTTCGACGCTCGCCAGCAGCAGTGGAATACCTTGCAGCTCAGCCCCGCTGCAAGCTGCCCGGTCTGTGGGAGCGCCGTATGAAGATTCGTATCAACGAGGAAGCCATCACGCTGGACGAACCGATAAGCGTGGAACAACTGCTGCAACGGTTGGATCGTCTGCAGCCGGGCACCGCGCTGGCGATCAACCAGATCGTCGTCCCTCGTCCCGACTGGCGCGCGTGTCAGGTGCAGGACGGGGACGACATTTTGCTTTTTCAGGCGATAGCAGGAGGATAAATGCTCACCATCGCAGATACCCCATTCACATCCCGGCTGCTGGCAGGCACCGGTAAGTTCGCCAGCGCAGAGATCATGAGCGCGGCGTTACAGGCGGCAGGCTCCCAACTGGTCACGCTGGCGATGAAACGCGTCAGCCTTTCCGGCGGCAGCGATGCTCTTCTGGCGCCGCTACAGCGCCTGGGGGTACAGCTGTTGCCGAATACCTCGGGGGCCAAAACGGCGGAGGAAGCGGTCTTCGCCGCCCATCTGGCTCGGGAAGCGCTGGGAACCCGCTGGATCAAGCTCGAAATTCATCCCGATATGAAATACCTGCTGCCCGACCCGGTGGAAACGCTGAAGGCGGCGGAGCAGCTGGTGAAAGAAGGGTTTATCGTGCTGCCCTACTGCGGCGCCGATCCGGTGCTGTGCAAGCGACTGGAAGCCGTCGGCTGTGCTGCGGTCATGCCGTTGGGGGCGCCTATTGGCTCCAATCAGGGACTGCAAACGCGCGACTTCCTGCGGATCATCATCGAACAAGCACAGGTGCCCGTCGTGATCGACGCAGGGATCGGCGCGCCCAGCCAGGCCGCCGAGGCTATCGAGATGGGGGCCGATGCCGTACTGGTCAACACGGCGATGGCCGTCGCCCGTGACCCGGTCGGTATGGCCCGCGCCTTTCGGCTGGCGGTCGAAGCGGGCGCGCTGGCGGCGGAGTCCGGACTGGGAACGCGTCAATCCCACGCTAGCGCCACCAGCCCTCTGACCGGTTTTCTACACCACAACCCAACGGGAGCTGGCGTATGAGCGAAGGATTTTATCGCCGCTGGCAGACGCTCGACTGGGACGATCTCCGCTTTCGCATCAACGGCAAAACGTCTGCCGATGTCGAACGAGCGTTGAACGCCGTCCGGCCCGATCGCGACGACTTTATGGCGTTGATTTCCCCTGCCGCGGCGGGCTACCTCGAACCCCTGGCACAGCGCGCGCAGCATCTGACCCGTCAGCGCTTCGGCAATACGGTGGGATTTTATGTTCCGCTGTACTTGTCCAACCTCTGCGCCAACGACTGCACCTACTGCGGGTTTTCCATGAGCAATCGGATCAAACGCAAGATCCTGAATGACGATGAAATCCAGCAGGAATGCCGCGCGATCCGTCAGCTTGGGTTCGACCAGCTGTTGCTGGTCGCCGGCGAGCATCAGGGTAAGGTGGGGATGGATTACTTCCGGCGCGTCTTGCCGCAGATCCGACCCCATTTCAGCGCGTTGATGATGGAAGTACAGCCGCTGGCGAGGGAAGACTATGCCGAGCTAAAGGCGCTGGGACTAGATGGCGTCATGGTCTATCAAGAAACCTATCACGCGCCGACCTACGCGCGGCACCACCTGCGGGGACGCAAACAGGATTTCGCCTGGCGGCTGGATACGCCGGATCGTCTCGGCGCGGCGGGGATCGACAAGATCGGCCTCGGCGCTTTGATCGGCCTGTCGGATAGCTGGCGCGTGGACTGCTATATGGTGGCGGAACACCTACTCGACCTGCAGCAACGTCACTGGCAAAGCCGCTTCTCTCTCTCGTTTCCGCGTCTGCGCCCTTGTGCCGGCGGTATTGAACCGGCATCTCTGATGGACGAAGCGCAGCTGATGCAGACGATTTGCGCCTTTCGGTTGCTGGCACCGGATGTGGAGCTGTCGCTGTCCACGCGCGAATCGCCATTCTTTCGCGACCATATGGTGCCTATCGCCATCAACAGCGTCAGCGCGTTCTCCAAAACGCAACCGGGAGGCTATGCCGACAACCATCCGGAACTGGAGCAGTTCGCTCCCCATGATGCCCGACGGCCGGAGGCGGTGGCAGACGCCATGACCCGCGCTGGCCTGCAGCCCGTATGGAAAGATTGGGACGGCTATCTGGGAAGAACTCGCGTGACATCGCACCACGAGTAAACTCGCCGCGATGTCTTGAACGCCGGACATCGCGGTCCTCCGTCTTCGCTCTCTCCACGTTCAGGCTTTACAGGCAAGCGCCATCTCCCGCTCGATTTCTTCCCCAATCATCTTCAGCGCCCTTTCTGTTTTCTCGGTGCAGGGCAACGCATAGTTCAGACGCAGGCAGTTGCGATATTTGCCCGAGGCCGAGAACAGAGAACCAACGGCGACCTGCGTATCCCGCACCGCCAGCCGGCGATTCAAACGGATGCCGTCGAAGGCTTCCGGCAGTTCGATCCACATCAAAAACCCGCCCTGCGGTCGGCTGACGCACAACCCCTCGGGAAAATAGTGGCGAACGAAGCTGGTGAAGCGGCACTGATTGCGCTGATACTGCATGCGCATTCGCCGCAGGTGCGGCAGGTAATGGCCCTGACGGATAAACTCGGCGACCGCCGCCTGCGTCTGGATAACGCCGCCGCCGCTGTTCACATATTTCATATGCAACACACGATCGAAATACCGCCCCGGCGCGACCCAGCCGACCCTCAGGCCCGGCGCCATGACTTTGGAAAAAGAGCTGCACAACAGCACGCGCCCATCGTCATCCAACGACTTTAAAGTCATTGGCCTCGGGTACTCATAAGCCAGCTCCCCGTAGACATCATCTTCGATCACGGCGATATCAAAACGCTGCGCCAGCGTCATCAATCCCCGCTTCCGCGCCTCCGGCATAATAAACCCCAGCGGATTATTGCAGTTCGGCACCACAAATACGGCCTTGATCGGCCACTGATCCAGCGCTAATTCCAGCGCTTCCAGACTGAGGCCGTTGACAGAATCCGTCGGAATTTCAATAACCTTTACTCCGTAACTCCGTAGCGTCTGCATCATTCCGTAAAACGTAGGCGATTCGACAGCGATAATATCGCCCGGCTGACAAACCGCCCGAAGGCACAGAAACAGCGCTTCCTGACACCCTGTAGTCGTGACGATCTCGTCGGCGCTCAGCCTGCACCCGCCGTCGNCCGCCAGACGCGCAATTTGCTCCCGCAATGCCGTCACGCCGAGCAAACCGCCGTACTGCAATAGCGAGGCGTCCTGCTTCATGCCCTGTCGGCTGATGATCTTCCATAACGGTTTGAGGCTGGTCGACGTCACGTCCGGCATGCCGCTGCCCAGCTGCATGACATCGCTTTCCTTCCGCACATCCAGCAACCCCCTCACCGCGTCCCAATGGGTAATTTCCACCGGGCGCTGTGCCGGGCGCGTGATCGCAGGAACGGGCGGCGATGCATAACGCGCAGAGACAAAGTAACCCGAGCGCGGCTGCGGAGAAATCAGCATCTGCTCTTCCAGCAAATGGTAGGCCTGCTGGACCGTACTAATGCTGACGCCATGCTCCTGCGAGAGAATTCTGACCGAGGGCAGACGTTCTCCCGGCCGATACAGCCCTTGTTGAATCCGCTGCGCCAGCAAGGTGGCGAGGTGCTGATAGCGAGTCATGAAAGTATCCTACCCCGAGGCGTTATCAGGCGATAACCAGTACAGATTGACATAAAAACTCCCATTCAGAGTCATACAATCCTCTTCTGTATGGTCAACAAACTGAATTTTTGAATCTGTATTGTTTTTCGCCACTCTCTCATGATGGTGCCACACTATCGGGAGAGGGACTGAGGATGACACAACATCATCAACATTCGCAGAGATCCACGCTGCGCGCGCTATTCATCAGGGTTTATGAGAGTTGGCTGGAACGACGTCTGCGCAACAGAACGCGCGCGTTACTGTATACGATGAGTGACGAACGCCTCAAAGATATCGGCCTGTCGCGTGCGGACATCGACCAGTGCTACCAACCCGAGACATTTGGCAAAGACGGTTGGCTGCAGTACCGGAATGATGCTCACAAGAAAAATGAAAGGTGAGTGCTGTCGCTAATTTTTTTACGCGATGGTTTCCACATCCGTGCGGCGGTGCTCGCGGGAAAAACCGAGCAACGCTAGAGTGCCCATGCCGGCACACTCGTCGGCCGCAGGCTGACTTTGAATCCGCACGCCTGCGCCTCCTATGCCGCTGCCGGTCTGTCCTTGCCGACGGCGGCCCTTCCCGCGTTTACCGCTGATTGTCTTCGTCATATCCCGGCGTTTCCCATAGCGATGGCCATTCGCCAGGCCAACCGCCATGACATCCAGTCTGACTGTGATAGGTCACTAATTGGAACTGCTTACCGTCGTAACGCCACTGGGCGCGTTCACCGCAGTCGGCAAACCCGCGACCTTTCGCCAAATGGAACAGGTCGCCAGTCTGAGGGTCATAGTCGGCGTTAGTAAACCAATCCACCTGCTGCGGATGTCCGTTTTCATCCGGCAGCGGCAACGGCAGCACCAGTTGATGCGCGGCCGACGGATTATCGCGCGGCGTAATAAACACCAGGCTCGATGATTGATAAGCGCCCATGCCACAGTTGATCATGATCAGCGCATTGCGTTCATCCAGCGGGTGAACCTGATTCATCTCTTTATCCTGCTCGTTGACGTCGCAGGTCTCTCTCACCAGCAGCGCATGCTGCGCTTTGATGACGGCCTCGACCAACGTTTGCGGGTTGCTCACCGCAGGCACGTTTGTCAATGCGGGCGGCAGTCCAGGTTGACTCAACCTCGCCGGGACGTCGGAAGCCGGTTTACTCCCCCGCTGCAGCAACGCGCCCTGAGTGCCAATCCGTCCCTGGCGTTCGTCCACCAGCAGGAGCGCCGCGTTTAATCCCCGCAAAGAGCTGCCCTGTTGCGGATCGTCACCGACGGAAAGCGTCAGCGCATCTTTAGCCTGCTGTAAAAAATGTTGTATTGCGGACAAATTTTCCGTGGCGACAATCGCGTCGTCGTCGTTGAGCGAGGGCGTTAAGTTCAACCCTTCCGCCGGATCTTCATCCAGCCACAATGTGGGGTGGGCTTCCTGAGAAAAAGGCACGATCGTTAATGATGTCACGCCGGTCGCCCCAGCCTGCCGCGAGAGCGTGATCCTCAGGTTTTCATCGATATTACGCACGTCGCAGTCGTTCAGGTTGTTGCACGTCACCTGCCAGTTGGTGAAGATTTTTTGCACCGGCGGCGCAAACGACACGCCGGTCGCAAAAGCCGGTACGGCGGACAACACCGCCAGACTTGCGGCAACCACGCTTGCTTTCAGCATAATGTTTCTCTTATTGCTCCGTTTTATGTCTTTCATCACTCGCTTTTTATGCATAAAAAAACCGCTCCGGGGAGCGGTTTTTTATCATACAGCGTCGACGTTACTTGTCGTCACTGTTGCCGAAACCGGCGTTCAGCAACTCAGCCAGGTTAGCGGAAGCTTCATCCGCGCTGACCTGAGGTGCGACGACGGGTTCACCCGCCTGACGGCGACGCATACGATCCTGATGGTATGCATAACCGGTACCGGCCGGGATCAGACGACCCACGATCACGTTCTCTTTCAGACCGCGCAGTTCATCACGCTTACCAGCCACTGCCGCTTCGGTCAGTACGCGAGTCGTTTCCTGGAACGAGGCCGCGGAGATGAAGGACTCGGTCGCCAGAGACGCTTTGGTGATACCCAGCAAGTCGCGGCTGTAGGTTGCCGGCAGCTTGCCGTCGGCTTCCAACTGACGGTTGGCGATCTTGACGCGGGACACTTCAGCCTGCTCGCCTTCCAGGAACTCAGTGCTGCCAGCGCTTTCGATGGTGCCTTTACGCAACATCTGACGAACGATAACTTCGATGTGCTTATCGTTAATCTTAACGCCCTGCAGGCGGTAAACTTCCTGCACTTCGTTGGTGATGTAACGCGTAACCGCATGCACGCCGCGCAGACGCAGAATGTCGTGCGGAGACTCAGGACCATCGGAGATCACGTCACCACGTTCAACACGTTCACCTTCGAACACGTTGAGCTGACGCCACTTCGGAATCATCTCTTCGTACGGATCGCTACCGTCAACCGGCGTGATCACCAGACGGCGCTTACCTTTGGTTTCTTTACCGAAGGAAATAATACCGCTGATTTCAGCCAGGATTGCCGGCTCTTTCGGACGACGGGCTTCGAACAGGTCAGCAACGCGCGGCAGACCACCGGTGATGTCCTTGGTACCGCCGGATTCCTGCGGAATACGAGCCAAGGTGTCACCAGAGCCGATTTTCACGCCGTCTTCCAGCTGGACAATCGCTTTACCTGGCAGGAAGTACTGAGCCGGCATGTCGGTGCCCGGGATCAGAACGTCGTCGCCGTTGTCATCAACGATTTTCAGCGCCGGACGCAGTTCTTTACCACCACCGGTACGTTCTGCACTATCCAGAACCACGATGGATGACAGACCGGTCAGTTCATCGGTCTGACGCGTAATGGTCTGGCCGTCGATCATGTCGGTGAAGCGAATGTTACCGCTCACTTCCGTGATTACCGGCATGGTGTGCGGATCCCAGTTCGCGACTGTATCGCCACCAGCTACGGCTTCGCCGTCGCCTTTCGCCATCACAGCACCGTAAGGCACTTTATAGCTTTCTTTAGTACGACCAAATTCGTCGATCAGCGTCAGCTCGGTGTTACGTGAAGTAATCACCAGCTTGCCTGCGCTGTTCGTAACGTACTTGGCGTTGCTCAGTTTCAGCGTACCCTTGTTTTTCACCTGGATACTGGACTCAGCTGCCGCACGAGATGCCGCACCACCGATGTGGAAGGTACGCATGGTCAGCTGGGTACCCGGTTCACCGATGGACTGTGCCGCGATAACCCCGATGGCTTCACCCTTGTTGATGATGTGACCACGAGCCAGGTCGCGACCGTAACATTTGGCACACACGCCAAAGTCGGTTTCACAGCTTACGACAGAGCGGACTTTCAGCGAGTCGACGGAGTTTTCTTCCAGCAGGTCACACCACTGTTCGTTCAACAGCGTGTTACGCGGAACCAGAATATCAGCCGTACCCGGTTTGAGAACGTCTTCCGCCGTCACACGACCCAGAACACGCTCACGCAGCGGTTCTTTAACGTCGCCACCTTCGATGACCGGAGTCATCATGATGCCTTCGTGCGTGCCGCAATCGTCTTCCGTCACTACCAGATCCTGCGCCACGTCGACCAAACGACGGGTCAGATAACCGGAGTTTGCGGTTTTCAGTGCGGTATCCGCCAGACCTTTACGAGCACCGTGGGTTGAGATGAAGTACTGGAGTACGTTCAGACCTTCACGGAAGTTCGCGGTGATTGGCGTTTCGATGATGGAGCCATCCGGCTTCGCCATCAGACCACGCATACCCGCCAGCTGACGAATCTGCGCCGCGGAACCACGCGCACCGGAGTCAGCCATCATAAAGATGCTGTTGAAGGACACCTGCTGCTCGACAACGCCATCGCGGTTAACCACGTCTTCAACAGACAGGTTTTCCATCATCGCCTTGGCAACACGTTCGTTCGCCGCAGCCCAGATATCGATAACTTTGTTGTAGCGTTCGCCCGCCGTAACCAGACCAGATTGGAACTGCTCCTGGATCTCGGCGACTTCGGTTTCGGCTTCTTCGATGATTTCGGCTTTCTTCGCCGGAATAACCATGTCGTCGATACCTACGGACGCACCAGAGCGCGCTGCGTAAGCAAAACCGGTGTACATGATCTGGTCAGCAAAGATAACGGTCGGCTTCAGACCCAGAATGCGGTAACAGGTGTTCAGCATTTTGGAGATCGCTTTTTTGCCCAGAGGCTGGTTAACGATCGAGTACGGCAGACCTTTCGGCACGATCATCCACAAAATCGCACGACCAATGGTCGTATCGATGATGCTGGTCTGATGCGTGGTTTCGCCTTCAATATTCTTGATCTCTTGCGTGATACGCACTTTTACACGCGCATGCAGAGAAGCCAGACCGGCACGATAGACGCGTTCAGCTTCTTTCGGTCCAGTCAGGACCATGCCTTCGCCTTTGGCGTTAACACAGTCGCGGGTCATGTAGTACAGACCCAATACAACGTCCTGAGACGGAACGATGATAGGCTCGCCGTTCGCCGGAGACAGGATGTTGTTGGTAGACATCATCAGCGCACGCGCTTCCAGCTGGGCTTCCAGCGTCAGCGGTACGTGAACAGCCATCTGGTCACCATCGAAGTCGGCGTTGTACGCGGCACAAACCAGCGGGTGCAGCTGGATAGCTTTACCTTCGATCAGAACCGGTTCAAAGGCCTGGATACCCAGACGGTGCAGGGTAGGCGCACGGTTCAGCAGCACCGGGTGTTCGCGGATAACTTCATCCAGGATGTCCCATACAACCGCTTCTTCGCGCTCAACCATTTTCTTGGCAGCTTTGATCGTTGTGGCCAGGCCACGCAGCTCCAGCTTGCCGTAGATGAACGGTTTGAACAGTTCCAGCGCCATTTTCTTCGGCAGACCGCACTGATGCAGGCGCAGGTACGGACCTACGGTGATAACGGAACGACCGGAGTAGTCGACACGTTTACCGAGCAGGTTCTGACGGAAACGACCCTGCTTACCTTTGATCATATCGGCCAAAGATTTCAGCGGACGTTTGTTGGAGCCGGTGATAGCACGACCGCGACGGCCGTTATCCAGCAGCGCATCCACCGCTTCCTGCAGCATACGTTTTTCGTTACGCACGATAATATCCGGCGCAGCCAGATCCAGCAGACGTTTCAAACGGTTGTTACGGTTGATTACGCGACGGTACAGATCGTTCAGATCCGACGTAGCGAAACGACCGCCATCCAGCGGCACCAGCGGACGCAGGTCCGGCGGCAGAACAGGCAGCACGGTCAGGATCATCCACTCCGGTTTGTTACCGGACTGCACGAACGCTTCCAGCAGCTTGATGCGCTTGGTCAGCTTTTTACGTTTGGTTTCGGAGTTGGTTTCGTTCAGCTCTTCACGCAGCTGTTCGCACTCCTGCTCCAGATCCATGTTTTTCAACAGGGCCTGAACAGCTTCGGCGCCCATCTTGGCGTCGAATTCGTCACCAAACTCTTCCAGCGCATCCAGATACTGCTCTTCAGTCAGGATCTGACGCTTTTCAAGGTTGGTCATGCCGCCTTCGATAACCACATAGGATTCGAAGTACAGGACGCGTTCGATGTCACGCAGCGGCATATCCAGCAGCAAACCGATGCGGGAAGGCAGCGATTTCAGGAACCAGATATGCGCGGTCGGAGAAGCCAGCTCGATGTGGCCCATACGCTCACGGCGCACTTTGGTCTGGGTCACTTCAACGCCACACTTCTCACAGATAACACCACGGTGCTTCAGGCGTTTGTACTTACCGCACAGGCACTCGTAATCTTTTACCGGCCCGAAGATACGGGCGCAGAACAGACCGTCACGTTCTGGTTTGAACGTACGGTAGTTAATGGTTTCCGGCTTTTTAACTTCACCAAAAGACCACGAACGGATCATGTCTGGCGATGCCAGAGCAATTTTGATCGCATCAAACTCTTCGGTCTTAGTTTGCGCTTTCAGAAACTTTAATAAGTCTTTCACGGATTGGCTCCTGTCGGAGTTAGACCTGTAAGGCACCTGAGTCAAACTCAGGTGCCCCTGTAACGAATGTCAGCAACGCAATCGGGCTGGTATTACTTTTCTTCCAGCTCGATGTTGATACCCAGCGAGCGGATTTCTTTCAACAGTACGTTGAAGGATTCCGGCATGCCTGGTTCCATCCGGTGATCGCCATCCACGATGTTTTTATACATCTTGGTACGGCCGTTCACGTCATCGGATTTCACCGTCAACATTTCCTGCAGGGTATAAGCTGCACCGTAAGCTTCCAGCGCCCATACTTCCATCTCACCGAAACGCTGACCACCGAACTGCGCCTTACCACCCAGCGGCTGCTGAGTGACCAGGCTGTAGGAACCGGTAGAACGCGCATGCATCTTGTCATCAACCAAGTGGTTCAGTTTCAGCATGTACATATAGCCCACGGTGACCGGACGTTCAAATTGCTCGCCGGTACGGCCGTCAAACAGCGTGATCTGACCAGAAGTCGGCAGATCACCCAGCTGCAGCAGCGCTTTGATTTCGCTCTCTTTAGCACCGTCAAAGACCGGAGTCGCGATTGGCATACCCTTCTTCAGGTTTTCTGCCAGGCGCAGCACTTCTTCATCGGAGAACGTATTCAAATCCACTTTCTGACGAACGTCGTTACCCAGGTCGTATGCTTTCTGGATGAACTCACGCAGTTTGTCCGCTTCTTCGCGCTGTTTCAGCATGGTGTTGATCTTGTCACCAATACCTTTAGCAGCCATACCCAGATGGGTTTCCAGAATCTGACCGATGTTCATACGTGATGGTACGCCCAGCGGGTTCAGTACGATGTCTACCGGCGTACCGTTTTCATCGTAAGGCATATCTTCGATCGGGTTGATCTTGGAGATAACACCCTTGTTACCGTGACGACCCGCCATTTTATCACCAGGCTGGATCTGACGTTTCACGGCCAGGTACACCTTGACGATTTTCAGCACGCCCGGCGCCAGATCATCACCCTGGGTGATTTTGCGGCGTTTAGCTTCGAGTTTCTTCTCAAACTCGTGCTTCAGCTCATCGTACTGCTCGGCCAGCTGTTCCAACTGATTCTGTTTTTCTTCATCAGTCAGGCCCAGTTCCAACCAGCGCTCACGCGGCAGCTGATCCAGCTTCGCGGCTTCAACGCCACCGCTAACCAGCACGTCGTGAATACGGGCAAACAGACCGGCTTCGAGGATCTGCAGTTCTTCAGTCAGGTCTTTTTTGGCCTGCTTCAGCTGCATTTCTTCAATTTCCAGAGCACGTTTGTCTTTTTCAACGCCGTCACGGGTAAATACCTGAACATCGATAACCGTACCGGAAACGCTGTTAGGCACACGCAGAGACGAGTCTTTAACGTCAGACGCTTTTTCACCGAAGATAGCGCGCAGCAGTTTCTCTTCCGGAGTCAGCTGAGTTTCACCTTTAGGCGTCACTTTACCGACCAGGATATCGCCACCAGTCACTTCCGCACCGATATAAACGATACCGGACTCATCCAGTTTGGAGAGTGCGGCTTCACCCACGTTCGGGATATCAGCGGTGATTTCTTCAGGCCCCAGTTTAGTATCTCGAGATACGCAAGCGAGTTCCTGAATATGGATAGTCGTGAAACGATCTTCCTGTACCACGCGTTCGGAGACCAAGATGGAGTCTTCGAAGTTGTAGCCGTTCCAAGGCATGAACGCTACGCGCATGTTCTGACCCAGCGCCAGTTCACCCAAATCGGTGGACGGGCCATCGGCCAGCACGTCGCCGCGCTCAATCGGTTCACCCAGAGACACACACGGCATCTGGCTGATGCAGGTGTTCTGGTTGGAACGGGTATATTTGGTCAGGTTGTAGATATCGATGCCCGCTTCGCCCGGATACATTTCATCAGGGTTAACGTTGATAACAATACGTGATGCATCGACGTACTGAACCGTACCGCCGCGTTTCGCTACTGCGGTAACACCGGAGTCTACCGCCACCGCGCGTTCCATACCGGTACCTACCAGCGGCTTGTCGGCGCGCAGAGTAGGAACGGCCTGACGCTGCATGTTCGCACCCATCAAGGCGCGGTTAGCATCATCGTGTTCCAGGAACGGGATCAGGGAAGCACCGACGGAAACCACCTGCTGGGTGGAAACGTCCATGTATTCAACCTGATCGCGGCTGAACAAGCTGGACTCGCCTTTGTTACGGCAGGTCACCAGCTCATCAATGAAGTGACCTTCTTCATCCAGATTGGTGTTCGCCTGAGCGATGACGAAGTTGCCTTCTTCAATCGCGGACAGGTAATGAATCTCATCAGTTACAACGCCGTCGCGAACCAGACGATAAGGGGTTTCCAGGAAACCATATTCGTTGGTCTGAGCATAAACGGACAGGGAGTTGATCAGACCGATGTTCGGACCTTCCGGCGTTTCGATAGGACATACGCGACCGTAGTGAGTCGGGTGTACGTCTCGAACTTCAAAGCCGGCGCGTTCACGGGTCAGACCACCAGGGCCCAATGCGGAAATACGGCGTTTATGCGTGATTTCAGACAGCGGGTTGTTCTGGTCCATAAACTGGGACAGCTGGCTGGAACCAAAGAACTCTTTCACCGCAGCCGAAATCGGCTTGGCGTTGATCATGTCCTGCGGCATCAGCGTGTCGAGGTCGCCCAAAGACAGACGCTCTTTAACCGCACGTTCGACACGGACCAGACCGACGCGGAACTGGTTTTCAGCCATCTCACCGACGGAACGGATACGACGGTTGCCCAAGTGGTCGATATCATCCACTTCGCCTTTACCATTACGGATGTCGATGAGTTTCTTCATCACATCAATAATGTCTTCTTTGCTCAGGATACCGGAACCTTCGATTTCCTCACGCAGCAAAGAGCGGTTGAACTTCATTCGACCAACTGCGGACAAATCATAACGATCTTCGGAGAAAAACAGATTTTCAAAAAGACTTTCTGCTGCTTCTCGTGTCGGCGGCTCACCCGGACGCATCATACGGTAGATCTCAACCAACGCGCTCAAGCGGTCGTGGGTTGGGTCGACGCGTACGGTCTCGGAGATATAAGGACCGTGGTCCAGATCGTTGGTGAACAGCGTTTCGATCTGTTTGTGGCCGGACTGGCTGAGCTTGGCCAGCAGATCCAGCGACAGCTCCATGTTCGCATTCGCGAGCACTTCGCCGGTGCTTTCATCAACGTAATCTTTCGCCAGCACTTTACCGGCGATGTATTCCACCGGAACTTCAATGCTTTCGATGCCGTCTTTTTCCAACTGACGGATGTGACGAGCAGTAATACGACGACCTTTCTCGACGTATACCTTGCCGTTGGCTTCGATATCGAAGGAAGCCGTGTCACCACGCAGTCGCTCCGGAACCAGTTCCATCAACAGCTTATTACCGTTGATTTCGTAGACAATTTTGTCAAAGAACAGGCCCAAAATGTCTTCGGTAGAGAAGTTTAATGCGCGTAGGATAATCGTCGCAGGCAATTTACGACGACGGTCGATACGGACAAACAGGTTATCTTTCGGATCGAATTCGAAATCCAGCCAGGAACCACGATAAGGAATGATGCGTGCGTTATACAGCACCTTACCTGATGAGTGGGTTTTACCCTTGTCGCTGTCAAAGAATACGCCCGGGCTACGATGCAGCTGAGAAACGATAACGCGCTCAGTGCCGTTGATCACGAAGGTACCGTTGTCGGTCATGAGCGGAATTTCGCCCATGTACACTTCTTGTTCTTTGATATCTTTAACGGTGCCTTCTGGCGCTTCACGCTCGTAGATCACCAGACGCAGCTTAACGCGCAACGGCGCAGAGAATGTGACGCCACGGATCTGACATTCTTTAACGTCAAAGACCGGCTCGCCAAGGCGATAGCTCACATACTGCAGCTCGGAATTACCGCTGTAGCTTTTGATAGGAAATACAGAACGGAATGCAGCTTCCAGACCGTACTGACCTTCCGGATCTTGCTCGATGAATTTCTGGAACGAGTCAAGCTGGATAGAAAGGAGATAAGGCACGTCCAGAACTTGCGGACGCTTACCAAAGTCCTTACGAATACGTTTTTTCTCGGTATAGGAGTAAACCATAGGGTTCCTCAGCTCGCTGAAAAGTAGAACCTCTCTGTCCGTCCTAAAAAAGGACAGTTCATGCAACACCGTTTATATCGATCGAAAAGTGGAACACTTTTCGCAATACTTGTTTCTATCACTCTTAAACCATTTCGCTGCATTTACGTTTAGCGGCCAAAGCGGCAAACGATGCAGTATATTAAGTCGTCGATAGAAAAAAATATTGTGGGTTAATCAATGGTCAAACAGTGTGAAACACCATTGATTCCCTACAGCGCAAAAAGGCTGGTGACTAAAAAGCCACCAGCCATCAGCCTGATAAATCAGGCTGCAACCTGTAAGTTAAATTTATTTAACTTCAACAGAAGCACCAGCTTCTTCCAGGGCTTTCTTCAGAGCTTCAGCGTCGTCTTTGCTGATGGCTTCTTTCAGAACTGCCGGAGCAGATTCTACCAGGTCTTTAGCTTCTTTCAGACCCAGGCCAGTCGCGCTACGAACTGCTTTGATAACTGCAACTTTGTTACCGCCAACAGCAGACAGAACAACGTCGAACTCAGTTTTTTCTTCAGCAGCTTCAGCCGGGCCAGCAGCAGCAACAGCTACAGCGGCAGCAGCAGAAACACCGAATTTTTCTTCCATTGCGGAAACCAGTTCAACAACGTCCATTACAGACATAGCTGCTACTGCTTCCAGAATTTGATCTTTAGTGATAGACATAACAATTGTTCCTAAGAATCAGAAATAGTTTATACGTTAGCAAACACGATGCCAGTAAAAAGGGGCAATTAAGCCGCTTCTTTCTGATCGCGTACGGCAGCCAGTGTGCGAACCAGTTTGCCGGCAGCGGCTTCTTTCATGGTCGACATCAGACGTGCCAGTGCTTCTTCGTAAGTCGGCAGAGTTGCCAGACGGTCAATTTGAGCCGCCGGAATCAACTCGCCGTTAAAGGCTGCAGCTTTGACCTCGAATTTTGCATTCGCTTTCGCGAACTCTTTGAACAGACGAGCAGCAGCGCCCGGGTGTTCCATTGAGTATGCAATCAGGGTCGGACCGACAAACGTGTCTTTCAGGCACTCGAAATCTGTACCTTCAACTGAGCGACGCAGCAGCGTGTTACGAACAACACGCATGTATACGCCAGCTTCACGACCTGCTTTACGCAGTTCAGTCATTTTATCTACGGTAACGCCACGAGAATCCGCAACAACCGCAGACTGCGCGCCTTTGGCTACTTCGCTGACTTCAGCAACAATCGCTTGTTTGTCTTGAAGATTTAATGCCATTAGCTTTTGCTCCTGGATTTGGCCGGAGAAATCTCCGGAACTCACTTCACCTGTAGCCAAAACGACCAACAGGCGTTAACACACGGTGAGCAGAATCCAGTAAAGACAAGTCAAACTTTTCTTCAGGCTCTGTCACCGTCTACGCAGGAAAATTAAGTCTCTTTCGAAACACCTGCGGTCTTGGACGGAGGCCTGGATCAGGCCAGGCTCCAACCGAAAATTCTTCTTCAGTTCCACAAGTGGAACAATGCGGCGTAGGATTATAAAGAAATCCAGCACCGCAGTAAAGAGGAACAAAAGCTATCAGTTAGCTACGGCGTTCAAACCGCTCTGATCGACAGCTAAGCCAGCACCCATGGTGGTGGACAGGCTAACTTTCTTGATGTACACGCCTTTAGCCTGAGACGGTTTGGCTTTTTTCAGCGCAACCAGCAGAGACTCCAGGTTTTCTTTCAGTTTGTCAGCGTCGAAATCAACCTTACCGATAGTGGTATGGATGATGCCGTTTTTGTCGTTACGGTAACGAATCTGACCTGCTTTAGCATTTTTAACTGCTTCAGCAACGTTAGGCGTTACAGTACCCACTTTCGGGTTCGGCATCAGGCCACGCGGCCCCAGGATCTGGCCGAGTTGACCAACTACGCGCATTGCATCCGGAGAAGCAATAACAACGTCGAAGTTCATTTCGCCTTTCTTGATCTGGTCAGCCAGGTCATCCATACCTACCAGGTCAGCGCCAGCAGCTTTAGCCGCTTCAGCGTTTGCACCCTGAGTAAATACAGCAACTCGTACGCTGCGGCCAGTACCGTGCGGCAGCACAGTCGCGCCACGTACGTTCTGGTCAGATTTACGTGCGTCGATGCCCAGATTTACGGCAACGTCAACGCTTTCTACGAATTTCGCAGTGGCCAGCTCTTTGAGCAGAGCAACGGCTTCGTTGATGTCGTACTGTTTAGTTGCATCAACTTTGTCACGGATCACGCGCATGCGCTTGGTCAGCTTAGCCATTTCTTAGTCCTCCACTACCAGGCCCATGGAACGAGCGGTACCTTCAATGGAGCGAGTCATCGCTTCCACATCAGAACCAGTCATGTCCGCAGCTTTGGTTTCTGCGATTTCACGTACCTGAGCACGGGTTACTTTACCTACTTTGTCTTTGTTCGGCTTGCCAGAACCAGACTTGATACCAGCCGCTTTTTTCAGCAGAACTGCTGCCGGCGGAGTTTTGGTAACGAAGGTGAAGGAACGGTCAGAGTAAACGGTAATAACAACCGGGATCGGCAGACCTTTTTCAATGCTGTCAGTCTTAGCATTGAACGCCTTACAGAATTCCATGATGTTAACACCCTGCTGACCCAGAGCCGGACCAACCGGAGGGCTCGGGTTAGCCATACCGGCTGCAACCTGCAGCTTGACGTAGGCTTGTACTTTCTTGGCCATTTAACTTTCCTCGAATGGGTGATAGCGCTTCGTTTAGCGAAGCTCCCCGCAGTGATAAAAACGTTTTACACGTCAACAGACGCATAAAATAAAGGCGCGAAATAGTAGTCTATTTTCGCGCCATATACAAGCAGAAATTCTTAGCGGTAAACGCTCAAATCAGCCTTTCTCTACCTGACCAAAATCCAGTTCCACCGGGGTAGCACGGCCGAAGATAGAGACAGAAACTTTCAGGCGACTCTTCTCGTAATCCACTTCTTCAACAACGCCGTTGAAGTCTGCGAATGGACCATCGTTGACGCGGACCATTTCACCCGGCTCAAACAGGGTTTTCGGACGCGGTTTGTCACCCACCTGCTGCAAGCGGTTCATGATGGCATCGACTTCTTTATCGCTAATCGGCGCCGGACGGTCAGAAGTACCGCCGATGAAGCCCATCACGCGAGGGACGCTACGGACCAAATGCCAGCTAGCATCTTCCATCACCATCTGCACCAGCACATAGCCTGGAAAGAATTTGCGCTCGCTTTTGCGACGCTGTCCGCCACGAATTTCCACTACCTCTTCAGTAGGGACCATCACTTCACCAAACAGGTCTTCCATGTTGTGAAGTTTAATGTGTTCACGCAGCGACTGAGCGACGCGACCTTCAAAGCCAGAAAACGCCTGAACGACGTACCAACGTTTCTTTGGAGCTTCAGACATCTTAAAACCTCAGGCCAGTAATAAACGATACTAAACGGACCAGAATACCATCCAGTCCCCACAAAATCAGTGACATGACGGCAGTTACCGCAGCAACGATCAGCGTGGTATGTAGCGTTTCCTGACGAGTCGGCCATATGACTTTTCGAACCTCAGTACGAGCTTCACGCGCAAACAGAACGGTCGCTTTACCTTTCGTCGTCAATAACGCTATGCCACCCGCAACAGCGATCAGGATAACAACAGCCAATGCTCGCAGAGGCAGGCTCAACTCACGGTAATAATAATTACCGACAACCGCCGCAAACAGTAAAACAGCGACGATCAGCCATTTCAGCATCTCAAGGCCACGTCCACTACCCTGAGCTTCGGTATTCGCACTCATAAACCAACCTGTCACAATGATTCAGACAAATAATTTTGCCCAGCATGAAGGGCAAACCAGACCGAATACTGCCTTTAAAGGAGAAATTCGGGATTACGCCGTTTATACAGAGCCTATCTCACCAATGATTATACTTCACAATCGCTGATGAGATAGGTTCTACCCTGACAGCGTAGAAAAAGGGCATCAAATGATGCCCTTTTATCGCGTGTTGCGTCAATTCTTATCAGCAATTAAGCGATAACTTTAGCAACCACGCCGGCGCCTACGGTACGACCACCTTCACGGATTGCGAAACGCAGACCATCGTCCATTGCGATCGGAGCAATCAGGTTGACAACCATCTTGATGTTGTCGCCCGGCATGACCATTTCTACGCCTTCCGGCAGTTCGATGGTGCCCGTTACGTCAGTTGTACGGAAGTAGAACTGCGGACGGTAGCCTTTGAAGAACGGAGTATGACGGCCGCCTTCATCTTTGCTCAGAATATAAACTTCTGATTCGAACTGGGTGTGCGGCTTGATTGAACCCGGTTTAGCCAGTACCTGACCACGTTCAACTTCGTCACGCTTAGTACCACGCAGCAGAACACCAACGTTCTCACCCGCACGGCCTTCGTCCAGCAGTTTGCGGAACATTTCAACACCGGTACAAGTCGTTTTAGTCGTGTCTTTGATACCCACGATTTCAACTTCTTCACCCACTTTGATGATGCCGCGCTCTACACGACCGGTAACTACAGTACCACGGCCAGAGATAGAGAATACGTCTTCGATCGGCAGCAGGAACGGCTT
>NZ_JIBQ01000015.1 GCF_000688695.1 Lonsdalea quercina subsp. quercina
AATTCTAATCAACACATCAAAACTCACAGTTCGCACGCGTCGTGCGGGTGAGAAGCTGCGTTCAGGTTCGAGCCGAGCGAAGCGAGACAACAACGCGTAGCGTTGGCCCGAAGGGCGAGGCCAGAGGCCGAGTACATCCTGCACGACCCACCATTCTAAGTTTGTTTTCCGAATTCTAATCAAGACATCAAAACTCACAGTTCGCACGTGTCGTGCGGGTGAGAAGCTGCGTTCAGGTTCGAGCCGAGCGAAGCGAGACAACAACGCGTAGCGTTGGCCCGAAGGGCGAGGCCAGAGGCCGAGTACATCCTGCACGACCCACCATTCTAAGTTTGTTTTCCTAATTCTAATCAACACATCAAAACTCACAGTTCGCACGCGTCGTGCGGGTGAGAAGCTGCGTTCTGGTTCTGGCCATCAAAATCCAATAATTTCCCGCACACGTTCAACAGAAGCCTCTATTGGATTCTGACCCCCTCTCTTTTTACTTTCTTTGTTCATTTATCGCCCGCCCAAGCGACTGCACTCCGTCTATCCTTATGAATTACGCTATTGGTTTTAATAAATTGAACCTTTGTTCGATATATAACGCATAAAAGCGGAATTTAATGGAATGAAGGGATTGTTTTGTTTAGTATTTGAAACATCATCTGACTATAAAGTCAGATGCCATGACGATAACGTATTTCCCGGGGCAGACGAGGTGAAGATGGATTTTTTCAGTACGAGCAATATTTTGGTTCATATCCCTTTGGGGGCGAACGGTTACGACCTCTCGTGGGTTGAAGCCCTGGGAACCTTATTCGGCCTACTGTGTATCTGGTTAGCCAGCCTGGAGAAGACGAGCAATTATCTTTTCGGGCTGATCAACGTCACGTTGTTCGCGCTAATTTTCTTTCAGATCCAGCTTTATGCCAGCCTGCTGCTGCAGATCTTTTTCTTCGGGGCGAATATCTATGGTTGGTATGCCTGGAGCCGGAAGACCAGCGCCGACGAATCCGAGTTGCGTATACGCTGGCTGTCTCTGTCGCAGGCATTGGGGTGGGGGGCTGCCTGCGTTATTGCTATTGGCCTGATGACGGTGTACATCGACGCGCTTTTCGCGCTATTGACGGAGATCGCAGTGATGCTGATGAAAGGCATCGGAATCAGCGTCGAGCGACCTCAGCTACAGCCTGACGCTTTTCCTTTCTGGGATTCCACCATGACCGTGCTGTCCATTGTGGCGATGATCCTGATGACGCGAAAATACGTTGAAAACTGGCTGGTCTGGGTGGTCATCGATGTCATCAGCGTGGTGATTTTTGCTTACCAAGGCGTCTATGCGATGTCGCTGCAATACGCCATCCTGACCCTGATAGCCCTCAACGGTTCCTGGCTGTGGATTAAGGGCGCGCGTGAAAACCAGTCACGCCCTTTAGCCCGAGCCCGCTAACAGCGACTGAGCACCATTAGTGGTGGTGATGATGATGGTGCTCGCCGGCCACTTGCTGAATATGGCAGTGGCCGTGATCGCAGTGATGATATTCCATTTGGATGGTCACGTGATCGATCTGATAGCGCTGTAGCAGGTAGTCCTGAATTTGTTGCAACAGGGCATCGTGATCGTCAGGGGGCGTCACCTGCGCATGCAGCGTCAGCAGCGGTTTTTCTCCAACCTGCCATAAGTGGACGTGATGCACGTTCTGCACCGCCGGGATATCGGCACTCAGACTCTGTTTTAACGCGTCCACGTCAATTTGGGCAGGCGAACCTTCCAGCAACTCATGAAGACTTTCTTTCAGCAACGCCCAGGCGCTGCGCAATATCAGCATTGACACCACCAAAGACAAAATGGGGTCAATTGGCGTCCAACCGGTCAACATGATGATTAGCGCTGCGGCAATCGCGCCGACCGACCCTAACATATCTCCCAATACGTGGAGAGCCGCCGCTCGGACGTTCATGTTTTTTTCGCCGCTGCCGCGATGTAATAGCCAGAATGCGAACAGGTTAACTAAGAGACCACCGACGGCGATAATCAGCATTGGTCCCCCTGCTATCGGCTGGGGATGGTTAAAGCGTTGAAAGGCCTCCCAGCAGATCCATAGGGTGATGATGAATAGCGCGATGGCGTTCACGAAAGCCGCGAGCGTGGTCAATCGCAGGAAGCCGAAGGTGTGGTTGGACGTGGGACGCCGTGCAGCGAAGCGTACAGCCAGCAAAGCGACCAGCAGCGCGGCGGTATCCGTCAGCATATGTCCGGCGTCAGCCAGCAGCGCCAGAGAGCCTGAGAGCAGCCCTCCGACCGTCTCCACAACCATGAAAAGGGCGGTGATCGTAAACGCCGCCAGCAGCCGTTGACTATTGTTCTGTTCGTTGGAGCGGGATTGGGTCATCGAATGAGTTCCTGTTTGCAGGTCTGTTTTAACTGTATGTCATACGGGATAAAAAAACCTACATTAGCCTCACTCAAGGGAATTCGTTGCTGGAAAACACCGTGAGCGCCGTCGTACTCCTCGGAGTGGGGTGAATTATTCAGGGATTTTAGTCCTTAGCTTGTTTTATAATGCGCCATCCGCGGGTTTTCCTGCTTTTATTTGTGGCTGACTGAATTGTGGGCATGAACCACAGGCCAAGCCTACCGTTCAGGAATTATTGGGATTGCTATGAGTTATCAAAACGACGATTTAAGAATCAAAGAAATCAAAGAGTTGTTGCCACCAGTCGCGTTGCTGGAGAAATTTCCCGCGACGGAGAATGCTGCCAAAACGGTGTCTCAGGCTCGCTCAGCCATTCATAAAATTCTGCACGGCGGCGACGATCGTCTGTTAGTCATCATCGGTCCTTGCTCCATCCATGATGTCAAAGCCGCGAAAGAGTATGCCGCCAGGTTGCAGGCACTGCGTCAGGAACTGCATGGCGAGCTGGAAGTCGTCATGAGAGTCTACTTCGAGAAACCGCGCACGACGGTGGGCTGGAAAGGGCTCATCAACGACCCGTACATGGATCATAGCTTCCAGATCAACGACGGTCTGCGCATCGCCCGCAAACTACTGCTGGACATCAACGACACCGGCTTGCCGGCGGCGGGTGAGTTCCTCGATATGATCACGCCGCAGTACCTTGCCGATCTGATGAGCTGGGGCGCGATTGGCGCTCGTACCACCGAGTCTCAGGTGCACCGTGAGCTCTCTTCCGGTCTGTCTTGCCCGGTTGGATTCAAAAACGGCACCGACGGCACCATCAAGGTCGCCATTGATGCGATCAACGCCGCGCAGGCGCCGCATTGCTTCCTGTCAGTGACCAAGTGGGGTCACTCCGCGATCGTGAATACCAGCGGCAACAACGATTGCCACATTATTCTGCGTGGCGGTAAAGAGCCTAACTACAGCGCGAAGCACGTGCAGGAAGTGAAAGTCGGTTTGGAAAAAGCCGGGCTGACGCCGCAGGTGATGATCGACTTTAGCCATGCGAACAGCAGCAAACAGTTCAAAAAACAGATGGAAGTCGGCGCCGACGTTTGCGCGCAGATTGCCGGTGGAGAAAAAGCCATTATGGGGGTGATGATTGAAAGTCATCTCGTGGAAGGTAATCAAAACCCGGATAGCGGCGAGCCATTGGTCTACGGTAAAAGCATCACCGACGGCTGCATCGGTTGGGATGATACCGCGACGCTGCTGCGTCAGTTAGCCGACGCCGTTCGTCATCGCCGCGGCTAATCGTCTGTCTGGATGGTAAACCACCGCCTCAACGGCGGTGGTTTTACGTTGGGCATTGGAAGAGGGTCGTGAAGATGTGCGGTTCTTGTCGCCGTCACTCGGGGCGGCATGCTCCCAATCCTGCTTACCCTAAGCCCTCCAGCTAATTGTCAGATGATGCCTTCGCGGTTTAGACAGCATCTGCACTATCGCTTACCGTCGAGCAATTCATCCCAGTCTCAAATCCCTCCCGGAGGAAACGAGGTAAGACTGGCAATAAAAAACCCGGCCTAAGCCGGGTTTTTTTATGGAGTGAAAACGAATTACTTCGCTTTACCCTGATTAGCTACTGCTGCAGCTTTCGCGGCGATTTCGTCCGCGTTGCCCAGGTAGTAACGTTTAGTCGGTTTGAAGTTTTCGTCGAATTCGTAAACCAGCGGAACCGCCGTCGGGATGTTCAGTTCCAGAATTTCGTCTTCACTCAGGTCGTCCAGGTATTTCACCAGCGCACGCAGAGAGTTACCGTGGGCAGCAATAACAATGCGCTCACCAGTTTTCAGACGCGGCAGAATGGTTTCGTTCCAGAACGGTACAACGCGATCGATGGTCAGTGCCAGACTTTCAGTCAGCGGCAGCTCTTCGTCGGTCAGAGAAGAGTAACGAGCATCGTGGCCCGGGAAACGCTCGTCTTCACGAGTCAGTTCCGGCGGAGTCACGGCAAAGCCGCGACGCCACAGTTTCACCTGATCGTCGCCGTATTTTTCAGCAGTTTCGGCTTTGTTCAGTCCCTGCAAAGCACCGTAATGGCGTTCGTTCAGTTTCCAGCTTTTTTCTACTGGCAGCCAGGCCTGATCCAGTTCGTCCAGCACGTTCCACAATGTGTGGATGGCACGTTTCAGCACGGAGGTGTAAGCGAAATCGAAAGAAAAACCTTCTTCTTTCAGTAATTTACCAGCCTGTTTGGCTTCGTTGACGCCTTTTTCAGACAGCTCAACGTCCATCCAGCCGGTGAAGCGGTTTTCTTTGTTCCACTGGCTTTCGCCGTGTCGTACCAGTACCAGCTTAGTTACAGCCATAGCTTAACTCCTTCAGATCCTAAGATTTCTGTAATGACTGGCCACATTATAGGGCTGTAGAACAGTCATCGGCAATCGCTTGTCGTCTCACTGTCAGTTTATTGCGCGCAATTGCGGCATAAAACCGCTAGCTTGATCGGTTCAGCCTGTCACTTTCCCCAAATGCCTGCGTGTCAGGGGACCGATGACCACAAAAGCGGCCAGCGCTCGGCATTAAAACCGACGATTCATATAGTATCTTTTGGCGACTATTCGAGCCACCTGTCGTCGGCCAGGGCTGCGCATAGTGTACCCATAATTTGCCGATGATTTTTGATCTGACCTAAGGTCGCGGACATTAGTCCAGCAATCGGCTATCGAGACGCTAGATCACGTTCGGCGCATCCTCGAAGAAAAACCGATAGGCAGTAAGCGACAAATAAGTTTCTCCCGGTTTGAGCCAGCAGTCTGGCTGCGGCCATTCGGGATGGTGAGGGCTATCGGGCAAAAATTCGCTTTCGAGCGCGATGCCGGCATAGTTGGGGTAGCTGCCGCCATTACGGTCTGGCGTGCCTTCAAGCGCATTACCCGTATAAACCTGCAACGCAGGCGCACTGGTGCTAACGTCCAGCCGAACTCGCTTGTCGCTGGACCACAGGACGGCGGCAGGATGGGGCGAAGGCGCATCCTGACGCAGCGAAAAGGCATGATCATAGCCGCCGACAGCGCGTTGGTCGTCGTCAGTCAAAAAATCCTGCAGCAGCGTTTTCGGCAGACGGAAATCCATGCTGCTGTCGGCCACGGGTTTGAGCTCGCCAAGAGGAATACCTTCCGCGTCGGTGGGCAGGAAATGGTCGGCGAACAGCTGGAGCTGATGCCGGCGCACATCTTCAAATGTTCCGTCGAGGTTGAAATAGGCATGGTTGGTCAGACAGACCGGACAGGCCTGATCGACCTCCGCGCGATAGGCGATCGTCAGCCGATTGTCATCGGTGAGATGATAATGCGCCTCTACCGTAAGATGACCGGGAAAACCCTGGTCTCCCGCCGGAGAGTGGAGCTGATAGGTAATGGCGTTCTCGCTGTGTTGAACAATCCGCCAACGACGCGCATTAAACCCGACAGGACCGCCATGCAGCTGATGTTTTCCGCTGTTGGCCGCCAGTAGAATGTGGTGCTCTTCGTTGTCCAAGGTCGCATTAGCGATTCTGTTGGCGTAGCGGCCGACGGATGCGCCCATGTAGGCGCTCTGATGGGGATAATGTTCGGGCGCGCAGCCGAGCAGAACTTCGCGCGTCTCATCCGGTGACAACGGCAGAAGGCAGGATGTCCACGTCGCGCCCCAGTCCATCACGGTGACGCTCATACCGGAGGCGTTTCGCAGCTGATTCAGTTGAAAAGGCTGACCATCCGGGGCCAGCGTAGAGGAAACTTCACTATGCATTGCACTCTCCACCTCGCGACTGACGGCGCATCCCGCTGAGTGTTGCGGCGCGGAGAGACGCCACTGCCGTCGAAATTAGTCAGGGAACCCCGTCGGATGAGAGGACTGCCAGCGCCAGACGTCGGCGGCCATTTCATCCAGAGTCCGTGCCACGCGCCAGTTGAGGTCGCGTGCCGCTTTTTCCGCATCCGCCCAGTAGGCGGGTAAATCGCCTTCGCGACGCGGCGCGAAGTGATAAGGGATGGGTTTGCCGCAGGCTTTGCTGAATGATTCGACGACCTGCAGCACGCTATAACCCACGCCCGCCCCTAGATTATAGATGTGAACGCCGGGCTGGCGATGCAGCGTATTCATGGCGGCGATATGACCGTCCGCCAAATCGACGACGTGAATATAGTCCCGTACGCCAGTGCCGTCGGCGGTGGGGTAGTCGTTGCCGAATATCGCGAGGGAATCGCGGCGACCGACGGCGACCTGCGCAATATAAGGCATCAGATTATTGGGGATCCCCTGAGGATCTTCTCCCATTTCGCCTGACGGATGCGCGCCGACCGGATTGAAATAGCGCAGTAGAACGATGCTCCACTCCGGCTCGGCGCGTTGCAGATCCTGCAGGATTTGCTCCACCATCAGTTTGCTGCGCCCGTAGGGACTCGCGGGCATTCCCGTGAGAAAGCTTTCCTGATAGGGAATTTGAGGCTGATCGCCGTAAACGGTGGCCGAAGAGCTGAAGATCAGCGTCTTAACGTTAGCTTTTTTCATTGCTTCGACCAGCGTCAGCGTCCCGTAGACGTTGTTATCGTAGTAGTCGATCGGCTTTTGTACCGACTCGCCCACTGCTTTGAGACCGGCGAAGTGGATCACGGCATCTATCGCGTGCTCAGAAAAAATTTCATCCAGCAGCTGTCGGTCGCGAATATCGCCCTGATAAAAGATGGGAACCTGTTCGCTGAGTCGCGCAATGGTAGGGATGACGCTCGCTTTGCTGTTGCAAAGATTATCGAGAATGATGGGCTGATGTCCCGAGGCGATCAACTGCACGCAGGTATGGCTTCCTATGTAACCGCTTCCACCTGTAACCAGTACCTTCATAATGACCTCTAGTCAAAAAATAGGGGAAAGAGGGAGCACGCAAAGCCCGACGTAAAATCGATTGAAAAGGGGAACAATGAGCTTCGTTGAGCCTGATGCTCTCATCATGAAGACAGTGTACAAACTTCCGCGAAACAATTAAGTCTTTTACCTACAGAATAAGCTGAAAAGTAAAAACGTGAAATCGCTATCACCTCGATGAGTTTACCGAGGGAACGCAACGTGGGGCAACCCGACGTCAGCGTCGGGTCACCGGGAGACGATTCAGCATGTTTCTTGCTGATAGCGGTAGGTTGAGCCTTCCGGCACAAATCGCAGGCGATGCGTAATGCAGCGCGGGGCATCTTCCGCATGATGTGAGACGAAAAGCAGCTGCGTGTCGCCTTCCCCAATCAGTCGGTCCAGCCAGCTGCGAATCAGCTGACGATTAATCGGGTCCAGGCCCTGTAAAGGCTCGTCGAGGATAAGCAGAGCGGGGTGTTTTACCAGCGCGCGGACGATCAGAACCAACCGCTGCTGTCCCCACGACAGCGACTGGAAGGGCGCATCCGCCGCCGCGTCCGGCAGTCCCAGCAATGATAGCCACTCCGCTGTCAGTTGGTTTTGCCGATCGGAAGCCGTCTGATAAACGCCGATGGAGTCGAAAAAGCCGGAAAGAATGACGTGGCGTACGCTGATGCTGACGCGGTAGTCCATGTGCAGGCTGCTGCTGACGTAGCCGATATGCCTTTTGATGTCCCAGATGGTTTCTCCGCTGCCCCGGCGGCGGCCGAACAGCGTCAGATCGTTGCTGTAGCCCTGAGGGTGGTCGCCGGTGATGAGACTCAGCAACGTCGATTTTCCGGCCCCGTTAGGCCCGATAATCTGCCAGTGCTGGCCCGGCATGACGGTCCAGCTAAGATCGTCCAATATTCGGCGGTCGTCATAGCTCACAACGCCGTGATTAAGCCTGATCAAGGGCTGTGTGGATGTGGCGGCGGTTCCTTGAGGTCGCGGCGACTCCGTCTCCGGCAACTGGACATCGTGGCGTTTCTCGCTGTGAGCCAGCAGCGCGACCAGCTCATCCGCCATCATCTGTTCGCGTTTGCCGTGTCGGGTGAGCGAACAATCCGCCAGCACGCCGACGTGTTCAACAAACGCGGGAATATCTTCGAAGCGGTTGATGATCACCACCAGCGTGTAGCCCTGCGTCGTCAGTTGCGCTAGCAGGTCGCTCAACTGTTGACGGGATGCTACGTCCAGCCCATCGAAAGGTTCGTCCAGAATCAACAGGTCAGGCTGCGGCATCAGCGCCTGACACAGCATCGCCTTACGCGTTTCCCCCGTGGACAGATGCTTGAAACGCCGCTGCAACAGGTGGGCGATACCGAACTGTTCGGCCAGTGCTGAACAGCGCGCGTCATCGCTGACGGCGTCCTGTATCACTTCTGCGGTGGTACGGCCGGCATCATTTTCACCTTCGCTCAGCATATCGGTATTGTTTCGCTGCCACTCCTGGCTCACCAACTGCTGCAACTGTTCGAACGAGAGCCGCGCGATGCGCTGAAAGTCGCACTGCCGCTGGCCTTCCAACAGCGTCAACTCGCCGGAGATGGCTTTTGCCAGCACCGACTTGCCACTGCCGTTGGCGCCGACGAATGCCCAGCTCTCTTTTTGGCGGATGGTGACCTCATCCAGCCAGAATGTGCGGGTGTCGCTGAGACGATAGCGGGCCTGATGCAGTTGCAAAAATGACATAGTGGTTTCCTTCGAGAGTATTCCTGCGCGTTCTTCATGCCAGCGCGCGAGCTCTAGGCGCATTTGCCGCTCAGCACAGCGTGGCGATAATCACCTGTTCGGCGCTGAAACCGGCGTTGACGAATTGGTCGAGCTGAAGCGCATACCGTGCCACGGCGGCGTTAGAAAGCGTCGCGCACAGCACTTCTCCCCCGGTTAGCGTCACCAGAATTTCGCTATGGTCGTGACCGGCTTGCAAATGGGTGATTTTGCCCGGCAGCACGTTATTGACGTCTGGCGCTACCTGATCCTGCGGAGTGACGCTGACCCAAGGCGCTTTGATCAGCGCCAGCACCTCTTTGCCTTGCGTGAGTTGCAAACGCTCCGCGCTTTGGGCGGTGACGGCGGCCTGAATCCGTGTCTTGCCGTCGGCCAGCATCACCTCCAGATGTTGCTGCACCGGCTGTTCCGCCCGGCTGATCAGCGTGCCAAACAGCTGGTTGCGCGCGCTGGTTTGCAGCGAGAAGCGGGCGATGGCGGCCAGCAGGCTGTCGAGCGGCAGGGTGTCCTGCTGCAAAACATCAAAGGCTTTTTGTTGAATTTGCGCCAAAAGGTCATACAGCTGGATCAATCGTTCCCCGTAGCTCGTGACTGCCGCGCCGCCGCCGCCTTTGCCGCCGGTCACCCGGTCCACGAGGGGTTGGTCGGCAAGCTGATTCATTTCATTGATGGCGTCCCAGGCGCTTTTATAACTGATGCCCGCGAGCTTAGCTCCCTGACTGATGGAGCCCGTCTGCTTGATCTGTTTAAGCAGCGCGATACGGCGGAGATCGGCAAACAGACGCTGTTGCAGTTTCAGGGTAAGAAGAATTTCTGCTTGCATGACGATAGGTTCCATTGAGAGACGCGCGTGGAAAGGTATTGTCACCATTTTTCCTTTAGCGGGCAAATCGCACGAAAGGCCGCATTAATTCATCCTTTTCGGGTAAACTATTTACCAACACGGGCTAGCGTTGACGGTAGCCTGATAAATCTGGATCGCTGTCTCGCCACGACAGCCATTGCTTCAAGTGAGGTCGACATGTTGGAGTTGCTGAGTAGTCTGCTGTTTGCAGTATGTATGGTGCCGGTCATGATGGCCTTGATTCTGGGGTGCATCTACGGTCTGGGAGAAGTGTTCAACGTCTTCTCTGCACTCGGTCATCATGAGTCCAAATCTTCACCTAAAGCCTCCTGATCCCCTTTCTTTGAAAATCCGGCGTTCGCCGGATTTTTCCCTGTCATTATTTCGTCAATTCGGCTTCCACAAAGCGGATGTCATTTTGTAACTACCGTTATATTATCCCCTACACAACGAAAAAATAACGGGGAACATCGTCATGCAATATTCATGGAAAAAATGGCTGGCCATATTCACATTGAGCCTGGGAATGATCGCCACGGCCTCCGCGGCGACTGACAAGGTGACGGTGTTCGCTGCCGCGTCGCTGACTAATGCGCTGCAGGATATCGCCGAGCGTTATCAGCAAGAAAAACAGGTTTCCATCGTGGCGTCGTATACCTCTTCGTCAACGCTGGCGCGGCAGATAGAGCAGGGCGCCCCCGCCGATATCTTCATTTCCGCCGACCAGCAGTGGATGGACTACGCAAAGGACAAACAGCTGATCGATAACGGGAGCCGTTATACGTTGCTGGGTAACGAACTGGTTGTGATCGCACCCAAAAGCGCCGACGTGAAAACAATCGCCATCAATGCCTCCACCGACTGGACGAGTCTGCTTAAAGGCGGTCGCCTGGCCGTCGGCGATCCTGACCATGTTCCCGCTGGCCTCTATGCTAAAGAGGCGCTGCAAAACCTGAAAGCCTGGGACACCTTATCGCCGTTGATGGCCCGTGCGAGCGATGTGCGCGGTGCGTTAGCGCTGGTCGAGCGTGAAGAGGCCCCGCTAGGGATCGTTTATGGCTCAGATGCGGTGGCCAGCACCAAAGTGAAGGTGGTGGGGACTTTCCCGGCCAGCAGCCATAAACCGGTGGAATATCCGGTCGCTATCGTTAAAAGTCACGATACGGCGGCGGTCAAAGCCTTTTCCGACTACCTGAAAACCCCGCAGTCCGCCGACATCTTTAAACGTTACGGCTTCACTCCGCGCTAATGTGGCTGAGCGACTACGAGTGGCAGGCGATTCAACTGAGTCTCAAGGTCTCGCTGTTGGCCGTCAGTTGTAGCCTGCCGTTGGGGATCCTGATGGCCTGGATACTGGTGCGCTGCCGCTTCCCCGGCAAGTCACTGCTGGATAGTCTCATTCACCTGCCTTTGGTCTTGCCGCCGGTGGTTATCGGTTATCTGCTGCTGGTGGGGATGGGACGCAAAGGCGTAATCGGCGCCTGGCTATACGAATGGTTCGGCGTCAGCTTCAGCTTCAGCTGGCGTGGTGCGGCGCTGGCCTCCGCCGTGGTGGCGTTTCCGCTGATGGTGCGGGCAATTCGTCTATCGCTTGAAACGGTGGATCCGCGTCTTGAACTGGCCGCCCGCACGTTGGGCGCGCATCCATGGCGCGTCTTTTTCACCGTCACGCTGCCCTTAACGTTGCCCGGCATTATTGTCGGCACGGTACTGGCGTTTGCGCGCTCTTTGGGGGAGTTCGGCGCGACGATTACGTTTGTGTCCAACATCCCCGGTGAAACCCGCACTATCCCGCTCGCGATGTATACGCTGATCCAGACGCCCGGCGCGGAAATGCAGGCCGCCAGGCTGTGCTTCATCGCCATCGTGCTGTCGCTGTTGGCGCTGTTGCTGTCGGAATGGCTGACCGGCTGGAGCCGGCGGCGGCTGGGGGGATAATGCTGCAACTGGATTTCTCTCAACGGTTGGGCGAACTGTCGCTCAGCGTCACATCGACCCTGCCCGCCAGCGGTATTTCCGCCATATTTGGCGTATCCGGCGCAGGAAAAACATCGTTGATTAACGCCATCGCCGGGCTGTCCCGGCCCGACCGCGGGCATATTCAGCTCAATGATCGGGTACTGACGGATATCGAACGTGGCATTTTTCTGCCGCCCGAGCAGCGCCGTATCGGCTATGTTTTCCAAGATGCGCGACTCTTTCCCCATTATCGGGTCGCGGGTAATTTGCGCTACGGCATGGCGCAGGCCATGCGTGGGCAGTTTGACGATATCGTGCAGCTACTGGGAATCGAACATCTGCTTAAACGGCATCCGCTGACCCTTTCGGGGGGAGAAAAACAGCGGGTGAGTATCGGCCGGGCGTTGTTGACGGCGCCGGATCTGCTTCTGATGGACGAGCCGCTGGCGTCGTTGGACGCGCTGCGCAAACGAGAACTGTTGCCTTATCTCGAGCGTTTGGGGAAAGAGGTTAAAACGCCCATCCTCTATGTTAGCCATAGCCTTGAAGAAATCTGGCGTCTGGCGGACCGCGTCGTGGTGTTGGATCAAGGCAAAGTCAAAACGCAAGGCGAGCTGGAGACGGTATGGGCCAGCAGCGCGTTGCGGCCCTGGCTGCCGAGGGAAGAGCAAAGCACTATCCTGAAGACGAGCCTATTGCAGCATCATCCACGTTATCCGATGACCGCGCTCTCGCTGGGCGACCAGCATTTGTGGGTGCAGAAAATTGATGCGCCGTTGAACAGCGCCCAACGCATCCGCATTAACGCGGCGGATGTCTCGCTGGCGATGGAACGACCCACGGCAACCAGTATTCGCAACGTGCTGGCGGCAAGGGTGGCGGAGTGTCTGGAGGTTGGCGATCAGGTTGAGGTCAAACTGCTGGTCGGTGGTCAGGTCCTCTGGGCGAAAATTACCCCTTGGGCCAGAGATGAGTTGGGATTACGCCCGGATCAACGGCTGTTCGCTCAGATAAAAAGCGTTTCAATCACGCCGTGATCCGTGTTCTGCGACAGGCTGCCGGTATGGCAGCCTGCGCGCCGCGGGATCAGAGAATACGTTTCCTAATCAGTTCCGCAATACCCGGTTCTTCGTTGTGATCGATCACGACATCCGCGCTCTCTTTCACCGCATCGGCGCTGTTGCCCATCGCGACGCCCAGACCTACCGTGGAGAGCATGCTGATATCATTGAAGTTGTCGCCGAAAGCGACGATATCCTGCATCTGCAACCCTTGCTGTTCCACCCAGCGGCGCAATAATTTGCCTTTGCTGTTGCCGGACTGAGCCACGTCGACCTGATCTTTCCACGACCATTCACAGGTGACGCCCAGCTCTTCCTCCACCTGTTGCGCGAAACCATTCAGATGGGCGTTGTCCGGGTGGTGAGTGGCGAATTTCCAGATCTGCTGCGCGCGTGCGGTTTCCTCCTCCAGATTATCCACGTGACGGAAATTTGGACGCAGATCTGCTGGCAGCGTGTCAGACCAGGCCAGCGCACGGACGACGTGACCGGTCGGTTTTTCATAAAGCATCTGGTCGTCGGCGTACATCAGACCGTGAATATCAAACTCCTGCAGTTTTTTCAGCACGCCTTTGGCCTGTTCCGTCGTCAGCGGATGGCCTTCCGAGGTACTCTTTGTCTGATAATGATACAGATAAGAGCCATTACAGCAGATAGCAGGTGTATCGAGCTCCAGCGCCTGATAAAAAGGGCGGATGGCCGAGTGATGACGACCGGAAACGATCAGTACCTTGATCCCGGCTTGGCGGGCCAGGGCCAGCGCTTCCATCGAAGCGGGCAGAATGGTTTTCTTTGCAGTGAGTAAGGTGCCATCCAGATCGAGGGCGATTGCGCGATAGGACATCGTGATTTCTCTCGGTTATAGGTAAACTTTTTTCAAATGGTACACCGTAAGGAAGAGTCGCTGTAGGCGCAATTTTAATCCCGTCGGACGGTTAACCGACCCTCACCGAAGGGGAACCCTGTGATAACCGCCCGCATTGCGGTGAGGAGCGATGCAGCGTTCCGGTCTACTATTGATGTCTGAGTGCTAAGAAGCGCAATCCGCGTTTAAAGGAGAGTCTAATGCAGCAAGTGGTTTATACCGCCAGTCCCGAAAGCCAGCACATCCACGTGTGGCAGCTGAATAGCGAAGGCGCGTTAACGTTGTTACAGGTCGTTGAGGCTCCTGGGCAGGTACAGCCCATGGTGGTGGCGCCCGATAAACGGCATCTTTACGTCGGCGTCCGTCCGTCGTTCCGCGCAATTAGCTACCGTATTGCGCCGGATGGAACGTTAACGGAGGCGGGGGCGGCTGCGTTGCCCGGCAGCCCGACACACCTGTCTACCGACCACGAAGGCCGCTTTCTGTTCTGTGCCTCATACAGCAATGCTTGCGTCAGCGTCAGCCCGATCGGCGACGACGGCGTGGCGGGGGAGTTTATCCAGCAGTTGGATGGCCTGGAAGGCTGTCACTCCACCAACATCGACCCAGATAACCAGGTGCTGTGGGCGCCGTGTCTGAAAGAAGATCGCATCCGCCTGTACGACCTGTCGTCAGAAGGAAAACTCACCGAGCATCAGCCCGCGGACCTGCCTGCTGCTGCGGGTGCAGGCCCGCGCCACATGGTGTTCCNCCCCAACCAGCGTTTCACCTACTGCGTCAACGAACTGGACAGCACGGTCGATGTTTTCGAACTCAAGGATGCTCATGGCAACATCGCCCGCGTGCAGACGCAGGATGTGATGCCGGAGGATTTCACCGGAACGCGTTGGGCGGCTGATATCCATATCACCCCGAACGGCCGCTTCCTGTACACCACCGATCGCACCGCCAGCGTAGTCAGCATCCTCGGGGTATCGGACGATGGCAGTCATCTGACGCTCCTCGGTCATCAGCCGACGGAGATCCAACCGCGTGGATTCAATATCGATAACAGCGGTCAGTTCCTGATTGTGGCGGGTCAGAAGTCGCACTATATCGAGGTCTATCAGATCAACGCTGAGGGCGGACATCTGCAGCCGCTATCGCGCTACGCGGTAGGACAAGGACCGATGTGGGTGACGATTCTGGCGCTGGATTAAGGCTGAAGCTTTGAACCTGAAGTCATGAAAGAAAACCCGGTTCGGGTGCCTTCCGCACCGGGTTTATGCACTATCCGCGATATTCGATAATAGACAGCCCGGCGTTATAGTCCGTGCTGTACACCATCCCTTCTGCATCCACAAATACGTCGCAAGACTGAATGACGCGCGGACGTCCAGGACGTCTGTCCATCATCTGTTCTGGCGCGGCGGGCACCAGCGCGCCGGTCTCTTTGGGGCGATATGGATTGCTGATGTCGTAAACGCGTACGCCCGCGTTCTGATAGGTCGCGAAGATCAGGGTTGAGCTGATGAAGCTGCCCGGCCGGTTCTCGTGCAAATTATGTGGCCCGAAATGCGCGCCTTTCTTCACATAATCCACTTCGTTCGGCTGGGGGAAGGTCGCGATGCTGACCGGGTTGGTCGGTTCGCGAATATCGAAGACCCAGATCAGTTTTTCCCCGTCTTCCTGATTGTCCAGCACCGCCTCGTCCAGCACGATCAACAAATCGCGATCCGGTAACGGCAACGCAGTGTGCGTGCCGCCGCCGAATGGCGGGCTCCAGTTTCGGTGGCTGATCAGCTGCGGCTGCGTGCGATCGCTGACATCCAGCAGCGTCAGTCCGCCGTCGCGCCAGCTGCCGTAGGCCGTATCGCCGCTGACGATAGCGTGGTGCAGCGCGTAGCGTTTCCCTTCCGGCCAGTCAGGCGTTTCGCCACCGGCGGNGTGCATGCCCGGCAGCCAGTAACGTCCTGCGACTTCCGGCTTCTGCGGGTCGGCCAGATCAATGGTCAGGAAAATGTAGTCGCTGTAGCCTTCCAGCAGAGCGGACACGTAGGCCCAGCGTCCGCCAACGTACCAGATGCGGTGGATACCGATGCCGTTCAGCGGCAGGAAGCCGATCTCTTGCGGTTTGTCCGGACGGGAGATATCAAAGATCCGCAGGCCGGCGCTCCAGGTATTGCCTTGTTGCCGTGTATCCACCGTTTCGGCGACGGAGCGGGTGTAATACACCTTTTCCTCGGCGAAGTTCGCATCAGCGAACAAATCACGGGCGTTGACGACCAATAACAGGTCGTCGTGTGTTTGCAGATGGATATTCCAGGTACCAGGAGGGGCGGGGATAAAGCCCACCGTTTTGGGGTTGATGGGGTCGCGAACGTCAACGATGGAAACGCCCTGCGACACCATATGGCCGATATACGCGTAGCCCCGATGAACCATCACCTGCACGCCATCAGAGCGGCCGCCCTGATCGCTGTGGCCGATTAGCCGCATATTGCGGCTGTAATCGGGGGTGGGCAAAGGTGCTGATGCCATAACTTGCCTCCGTTATTTCGCTTTTGCAGCCAGTGTAGCAAACCACGGGGCGATGAAATCATCCGTCTGGCCCCAGCCCGGAATAATCTTGCCGAGGCTGGCGACGTTGACCGGACCTGGCTGGCTTGCCAGCAGCGCCTGTGGAATGGTGGCGGCGCTAAATTCGTAGGTGGCAGGCGTCGGCTCGCCGGCGATTTTGTTAGCGACCAGTCGCAGGTTCACTTTACCGATCAGTTTCGGGTCCACCGCGACGCTGACTTTCCACGGGCTGGAGGCTTCTCGCATCAACTGTAGATCCTGATTGGAGATGTCGATGCTATAGAGTTTGATCTCCGTGCGGCCGTTCTCTTTCAGCGCTTTGTAAGCGCCTTGACTGAAGGCATCCCAGGTGCCCCAAATAGCATCAATCTTCCCGCGCGGGNATTTCGCCAATACCGCGCCGACTTTGTTGGCGGTATCGCCCTGCACGTCGGAGGAGACGGCGCCGATGGATTCCAGCTCTTTAATGCCTGGATTGGCTTTCAGCAGTTGCTGGTAGGCCGCCTGACGGCGCTCCATTGGCGGGAACCCGGCGACCCACAGCTTGATGATATTGGCTTTGCCGTTGAAATCTTTCACTAACTGGCCGAAAGAGGCTTTGGTCAGCGAGGCGTCATCCTGTTGGGTGACGGTCACACCGGGAATAGCCCGGTTCACCGCAGTGTCGAATACCGAGACTTTGATGCCGCTATCGACGATGCGCTGCAGCAGCTCGGTAGAGTACGGGTCGCGCCCCTGAGACAGAATAATGCCGTCGTATTTCTGGCTGATGGCCTGATTGACGAAGTCCTGGAAGCGGGCGTCGTCGCCGTTGCTTAAGAACGTGCTGACTTTGAAGCCGAGTTTTTTCCCTTCTTCCAGCACGCCGGAAACGAACTGGGTGGTGTTGTCATCTGAGCCCAGATTACGGATGACGGCGATACGCACCGGACCGTTATGGTTGGCTAGCGCGGCAGGCAGCGGGGCGAGAGTGGGGGCGTTTTCTGCCAACGCAGGCAGCGCGATCGTCATGCTTAATGCCACGAGTGCGGCGTGAAACTTCTTCATCTGAGGCTCCTTGGTGGGGAAATCGTGTCGCCAGTTTATGGATATCTTTATGTCTGGATGTCTATTTGTCTGGATGAGGCATCATAGCGACAACGGTGAAAGGAGCAAAGAGCCCGCGTTATGTTTTTTGGTTGTATCTTATAACGGGTTGTTCGCTACGCCCGGGAGCAGGACGGGTGGGAAAGCAGAGTGCGGAATGGGGGGAAACGCGCGCTCCCGCTCAGTGCGGCGGGAGCGCGACTGATGCTTATTCAGCGAAGAAGGAAACGCCCTGACCGACGTTGCAGCGGTAACTCAGCGTAGTGCCGCGCTGTTGCAAACTGGGCAGATCGTACATGTAGGTCGTGAAGTTGACGATGTTATCCGGCAGTACTTGATAGCGCATAAATTGCTGAATCGGTTTGCCGTCGTTCGCCACCGTAAAGTGTTCATCGCTGAACGACAGCGTACTGTCCCCCGTCAAACGATAAGCCTGAATGCGCAGGCCGCCTCGGGTCTGGCTGGCGACGGCGCCATTCTGCGGCGTACACTGCGAAAGGTCGATACTGACGGCCACTTCGCTACCCTGATTCAGCGCATTGATGATAGTTGATTGGCTGGTCAGCGGTCTGGCTGCGCAGGCGCTAGCGGCGACGGTGAGTAAGGATACGGTTAAAAACAGCGGGGTCATGCGAGACATAAACGTCCTCCGTGATGTGAGTAAAATCCCTGCCAATCTGATTGGCTCAAAAAGCATAGCCGCATCTGGCGGCAGCGTCCTAGATCTTTAAAGCGTTAGGTTGAAGAAACTAACAAAAAATATCGAAAAACAAAGTATTACGCTTCAGCAAAAAAATAAATCAGGAATTCTCCGATCGCCGTTTATCCGCCAGAAGCGTCACACAAATGTCATGACCGATGGTAGACCGGCCAACGCCGCCATGATGTTCGAGGGGATAAAGCGCAGCGGTAAGCGGGGGAAACGCAAGGCCGCAGGATTGTTTAAGCGAAAGGAAAAATCGAGGGAGAAGGAAGAGATAAAAGCAGGCTGAGCCGAAGCCCAGCCTGACAGGCGTTATTTCACCAACATACCTGGCTGCGCGCCGCTATCCGGGCTCAGCAGGAAGATCTCTTTTCCGCCGGGACCCGCCGCCATCACCATGCCTTCTGACATACCGAAACGCATTTTACGCGGAGCAAGGTTGGCGACCATGATGGTCAGGCGGCCTTCCAGTTGGCTTGGATCCGGATAGGCTGCACGGATCCCCGAGAAGACCTGACGCGTTTCGCCGCCCAGATCCAAAGACAGACGCAACAGTTTGTCCGAACCATCCACCAGCTCCGCCTTCTGAATCAACGCGATACGCATATCGACCTTGTCAAAATCGTTAAACGTGATGGTGTCCTGAATCGGATTATCCGCCAGCGGACCGCTAACCGGCGCAGCGGCGGCGATATCCTGCTTAGAGGCTTCAATCATGGCTTCGATATTCTTCGGATCGATACGGTTGAACAGCGCCTTGAACGGATTGATTTGGTGGCCCAGCAGCGGCTGAGTCATCGCATCCCACTGCAGATCCGTATTCAGGAACGCTTCGGCACGGTCAGACAGCGATGGCAGCACCGGTTTGAGGTAGGTCATCAATACGCGGAACAGGTTGATGCCCATGGAGCAAATTGCGTGCAGATCGGCGTCGCGACCTTCTTCCTTCGCCACGACCCACGGGGCCTGTTCGTCCACATAGCGGTTGGCGAGGTCAGCCAGCGCCATGATTTCACGAATGGCTTTGCCGGATTCACGGTTGCTGAACGCGTCGGCGATGCTGTCGGCCGCGTCGGTGAAGGTCTTGTACAGCGCCGGATCGGCCAGCGTATCGGCCAGCTTGCCGTCGAAACGCTTGTTGATGAAGCCCGCATTGCGTGAGGCCAGGTTGACGACTTTATTGACGATGTCGGCATTCACGCGTTGCACGAAGTCTTCCAGGTTAAGGTCGATATCGTCGATGCGGGAAGAGAGCTTGGCCGCGTAGTAGTAACGCAGGCAGTCGGCGTCCAGATGCTTCAGATAGGTGTCTGCTTTGATGAAGGTGCCGCGAGATTTAGACATCTTCGCGCCGTTGACCGTCACATAGCCGTGGACGAACAGGTTGGTCGGTTTGCGGAAGTTGCTGCCTTCCAACATCGCGGGCCAGAACAGGCTGTGGAAATAGACGATATCCTTGCCGATGAAATGGTAAAGGTCGGCGTCGGAGTCTTTGCGCCAGTAGTCGTCGAAATTCAGATCGTCGCGCTTGTCGCACAGGTTCTTGAATGAACCCATGTAGCCGATTGGCGCGTCCAGCCAGACGTAAAAATATTTACCCGGCGCATCCGGCACTTCGAAGCCGAAGTAAGGCGCGTCGCGGCTGATGTCCCACTGCTGGAGACCGGACTCGAACCACTCCTGCATTTTGTTCGCCACCTGATCCTGCAGAGCGCCGGAACGGGTCCAGGCTTGCAGCATGTCGCTGAAAGCGGGCAGATCAAAGAAGAAGTGTTCGCTGTCGCGCATCACCGGCGTCGCGCCGGAAATCGCCGATTTCGGATCGATCAGTTCGGTCGGGGTATAAGTGGCGCCGCAAACTTCGCAGTTGTCGCCGTACTGATCCGGCGATTTACATTTCGGGCAGGTTCCCTTCACAAAGCGGTCCGGCAGGAACATGCTTTTTTCCGGGTCGAACAGCTGGGAGATCGTGCGGCTCTTGATGTAGCCGTTTTCTTTCAGACGACCATAAATCAGCGTGGACAGCTCGCGGTTCTCTTCGCTGTGCGTGGAGTGATAGTTGTCGTAGCTGATGTTGAAGCCCGCGAAATCCTGCTGATGCTCCTGACTGACGGCCGCAATCATCTCCTCCGGCGCAATCCCTAGCTGCTGAGCCTTCAGCATGATAGGCGTGCCGTGGGCGTCATCCGCACAGATGAAATTAACCTGGTTGCCGCGCATTCGCTGATAACGAACCCAGATATCCGCCTGAACGTGTTCAAGCATGTGGCCGAGGTGGATAGGACCGTTAGCATAAGGCAGCGCGCACGTGACCAGAATTTTCTTTGCGACTTGAGTCATAGTGGGGAACTTGCTTGTTATTGAATGAATGAGAAGGAGCCACGATGTTAACCGATAGCGGCGCGGCGCGTAAACCTGTTCTGGAGGCGGCCTCGCGCTCGCGGGACAATGAAAAAAGGCGTCTGGATGCTGTCTGAAAAGACTTTGTTCCGTGGCGGTACGCCGGTTAGCGGCGTTCTGTTATGCTTAAAGCCGTGTTCTGATTAATGACAAAAATTTCAAGGAGCCGGGATGAACGATAACCTCCCCGGGCACAGCCCTGACGCGCTGCACGAGACCGTGAGCCGCGTTCTTGCCGCCTTTAAACACCCGACGTTGAACAAAGATCTGATAGCGCTCAACGCGCTGCATCACTGCGCGCTGCTGGATGACGTGCTGCACATCGAACTCGTTATGCCGTTTGTCTGGCTGAGCGGCCTTGAGGTCCTTAAGGAGTCGGTCAGCGATGAGCTGCTGCGTCTTACCAGCGCGAAAAGCGTTGAGTGGCGATTGACCCACGCGGTGGCCACGTTGAGTCGAGCGAACAATCAGCCTGGTGTCAAAGGGGTGAAGAACATCGTTGCGGTCAGTTCCGGCAAAGGCGGCGTCGGCAAGTCCAGCACCGCCGTGAATCTGGCGCTGGCGCTGGCGGCGGAGGGGGCGAATGTCGGGATCCTCGATGCGGATATCTATGGTCCTTCGATTCCCACTATGTTGGGGACGACTCATGAACGACCGACTTCGCCGGACGGCGAGCACATGGCGCCGATCGCGGCGCACGGCATCGCCTCCAATTCCATCGGTTATCTGGTGACGGACGACAATGCGATGGTATGGCGCGGGCCGATGGCCAGCAAGGCACTGCTGCAACTGCTGCAAGATACGCTATGGCCCGACCTCGACTATCTGGTGCTGGATATGCCGCCGGGCACGGGCGATATTCAGCTGACGCTGGCGCAGAACGTGCCGGTAACCGGCGCGGTGGTCGTTACGACGCCGCAGGACATCGCGCTGGTAGACGCGATGAAAGGCATCGCCATGTTCGAGAAGGTGAAAGTGCCGGTTCTGGGCATCGTGGAAAACATGAGCGTGCATATTTGTAGCCACTGCGGCCATCTGGAGCCTATTTTCGGTACGGGCGGCGCGCAGAAGCTGGCGGAAAAATATCACTGTGCGCTGCTGGGGCAACTCCCTCTGCACATTTCTTTGCGGGAAGATCTGGACCGTGGCGAACCGACCGTGGTCAGCCAGCCCGGCAGCGAGTTTACCTCGCTCTATCGCGAGCTGGCCGGGCGGGTCGCCGCGCAGCTGTATTGGCAAGGCCAAGTGATCCCCACGGAAATCGCGTTTCGCGCGTTATAACGCTCCATTCCTGTTCGCGTCCTGCTCGGACGCGAACTCCCCTCCCGCTTAGTGCTGGCGTGAGAGCGGCTAACTCCCTATAATTGCGGCGTTCAGACACCCTTAGCGGTGTGTCCCTTCTTTTATTTTTCGTAAACCAGGTCTTTATTGCCATGACTGACAAGTCTCACCAGTGTGTCATTATCGGGATTGCCGGAGCCTCAGCATCCGGTAAAAGTCTCATAGCCAGTACCCTTTACCGTGAGTTGCGCGAACAGGTGGGCGATGAACATATTGGTGTCATTCCGGAAGACTGCTATTACAAGGATCAAACCCATCTGACGATGGAAGAGCGGGTGAAAACCAACTATGACCATCCCAGCGCCATGGACCACAATTTGCTGTTACAGCATCTGAGAATGTTGAAGTGCGGTGAGGAAATCGCGCTGCCTCAGTACAGTTACGTGGAGCACACCCGCCTGGAAGAAACGAAGCGTCTCGAACCGAAGAAAGTCATTATTCTGGAAGGCATTCTGCTGCTGACCGATGCCCGCCTGAGGGGCGAGCTTAACTTTTCCATCTTTGTCGATACGCCGCTGGATATTTGTTTGCTGCGCCGTATGCGTCGCGACGTCAACGATCGCGGTCGTTCGATGGATTCCGTGATGGCGCAGTATCAGAAAACCGTACGTCCGATGTTTTTGCAATTCATTGAACCGTCTAAACAGTATGCGGATATTATCGTGCCGCGCGGCGGTAAAAACCGCATCGCCATCGATATTCTGAAGGCGAAAATCAGTCAGTTCTTTGAATAAACAGTTACGTGCAGGCGCTGCCGCCTCGGTGACTCAGCGCCGACGGCAGCGGATTTACCTGTCTAAATCCTGAGCGGAGAAAATGATGAGACTGTGCGATCGCGACATTGAAAACTGGCTGGATGACGGCCGGTTGGTGATTACGCCACGTCCCCCCGTCGAACGCATCAGCGGCGCGACGGTCGATGTGCGTCTGGGAAATCAGTTCCGCGTATTCCGCGGTCATACCGCCGCTTATATCGACCTGAGCGGGCCGAAAGACGAAGTTAGCGCGGCGCTCGATCGCGTGATGAGCGACGAAATCAATCTGCCGGAAGGCGAAGCCTTTTTCCTGCATCCGGGAGAACTGGCGCTGGCGGTGACGCTGGAGTCGGTGACGCTGCCGGACAATCTGGTCGGCTGGCTGGACGGCCGTTCTTCGCTGGCGCGGCTGGGGCTGATGGTGCATGTGACCGCGCACCGCATCGACCCAGGCTGGCAGGGGCGGATTGTGCTGGAGTTCTATAATTCAGGGAAGCTCCCGCTGGCGCTGCGACCAGGCATGATGATCGGCGCGCTCAGCTTCGAACCGCTGTCAGGCCCGGCGGCCCGGCCTTATAACCGCCGCCAGGACGCCAAGTACAAAGATCAGCAGGGCGCGGTGGCTAGCCGAATCGACGAAGACTAAGCCACACACGTCGCCGCCCGATGCAGCCCGAATATCAATGAGGATGGCATGAAAAGACTCTTTACCGCGCTGGTTATTCTGCTGGTGGTTCTGGCCGCTGGTATGAGTGCGTTGGTCGTGCTCATCAACCCGAATGATTTTCGCGGCTACATGACCCGCCAGGTGGCGGCCAGAAGCGGCTATCAACTGACGCTGGACGGCGATCTACGCTGGCACGTCTGGCCGCAGCTGAGCATCTTGTCCGGCGGCATGTCGCTGAGTGCGCCGGGCGCGCAGGCGCCGATCGTCAGTGCCGAAAACATGCGTCTGGACGTCAGGCTGTGGCCTTTGCTGTCCCATCGGCTGGAAGTGAAACAGGTGATGCTCAAAGGGGCGGTGCTTCGGCTCACCCCGGAAAGTCAGCCGAAAAAAACCAACCAGCCGATTGCCCCGCCGGGAGTGTCCGAACCCGATATCGGCAGCGGCTGGCGTTTTGATATCGGGCGTATTGAGGTGGCGGACAGCCTGTTGATCCTTCAGCAGCAGAACGGCGAACAGCTCAATTTGCGTGACATCAACCTGCGAATGACGCGTGGCGGGCCGAATGAGGCGCAGGTGACGCTTTCGACCCGCATCAACCGCGACCAGCGCGATCTCTCCCTCTCTGGCTCGTCCGTGTTGGACATGCGCGAGTTTCCTCAACGCGTCGGCGCCCGCATCGATCGTTTAGATTATCAGCTACAAGGCGCCGGACTGCCCGCAAGCGGTATCACCGGCAGCGGTTCAATGCAGGCGGCTTATCAACGTCAGCCGGAAAAGATCACCGTCAGTCAGTTTGCTCTGAGCGCCAACCAAAGCCAGTTAAGCGGAACGGCCGCCTTCACCTCGGGTAGCGTGCCTGATTATACGCTCGACCTGCGTTCGGGACAGCTGGATCTGGACACGTTGCTGGGACTGGCCAAGGGCGAGGGCGATGCCGTCAGCGCAGAAAAAGCGCCAGCCGTGAAGCCGGTCATCTCCAACGATATCCCGCTACAGCAGTCTTATAACGGGCTGCGCAATTTCACCTCGCATATCGCCTTGCAAGCCGATGCCCTGATCTTCCGCGGCGTCAAGATGAACCAGTTCAACCTGCGCGGCGTCAACCAGCGGGGCAAAGTGACGATTGCCGAGCTGAGCGGCCGAGTTGGCGAAGGCCGTTTCTCTCTGCCGGGAACGCTGGACATCGACGCCTCGCCGGCCATCAATACGCAGCCTGAACTGGAGAATATCGAGTTATCCGATCTGATGCGGGTGCTGACGCTGCCGGAAACCCTGACCGGCACCTTTACCATGCAGGGTAAATTTAGCGGAGACAGCCTGACCGTGTCGGCAATGCTGTCTCAATGGCAGGGCAACGCGGCGCTACAGGCAAGCAGATTGCGACTGTACGGGCTGAACATCCCGCGGATGATCCAGCAGGCACTGGAACGCAACAGCAACGGGGTTCGGGGACAAAGCGGCGACGAGCATTTCACCGAGATGGAGCAAATCACCGGTCAGGCTCGCCTCAACGCCGGGAAACTGCGGATATTCAATCTGGACGGGCGTTCGTCAATTCTGGCGGTTGGCGGCGAAGGGATGCTGGATTTACCCGCGCAGCGCTGCGACATCAACCTCAATGTGCAGGTCATCGATGGTTGGCAGGGCGATGATCGCGTGGTCCAGCTGCTGAAAAATGCCCGGATTCCTTTCCGACTGTATGGTCCCTTCAACAACCTGAACTATCAGTTACCCATCGATCAGATGTTGCGTAAGCGGCTGCAGGATGAATTGAAGCAGCAGATCAACGACTGGACGAAGAAGAATCAGGCTAACTGATGCGCGTGAGGCCAGCCGGTGACGGCGTGGCCTCCATGTTTTTCCGCTCGCCTGCATCACACCGATAACCTGCCTCTCGGATAGCGCACGGCGATCCGCACGCAACGCGTCTGCTGTGCTTTTCCTTTCATGCCATCGCGTCTGGACAGAGCTTCCGCCACCACCCAGGCTTCATATCCTCGAAAGAGTGGGACGTGGGCATCAGCGCTGTGTCTTCCTGCTGGTCGAAAACCCCTGATAGCAGAGCGACGGTCGGCGCATCGTCAATTGCGCCTAGCGAACTGCCGCAGCGGGCGCAAAACGCCCGGCTTGAGATATCGGAAGAGCGATACACGGAGGGCGGGCCGCCTTGGCCTGTCCAGTCGACGTCTGCAGAGGCAAACGCCAGCCATACCACGGTTTGGCCGCCCGTCTGTTTCTGACACATATCACAGGAGCAGGTGTGCGCACTGGTGGGATTGCGCGCGTTAAACCGGATGTCACCGCAGAAACACCCCCCTGATAGTTCGACTGCCATACGTTGGATTCCTCATCCGCGAGTGGAGTAAAGGCAATGTAGCAAAATGGGGTGGTTGCTACGACGTGCGGAGGGATTTTTGGCTGGATGGTTCATGTGAAGCTGGGAGACCGGTATGTCCTGTCGTTGCAGGCATAGGGCTGGGGGAGAGTCATGGGAAGAATAAGCGCCAGGGGAGCGCGCCGCTCGATGAGCGACGCGGGCTGAGACTTCGATTAGACCTCGTATTCCATTTCGTCTTCGTCCTGAGGGATCACCAGCACCTTGATAATGCGATGGCTCTCGACGGACAACACACGGAACAACACGTTATCGATACGCACCTCGTCGCCTTCTGCCGGTATTTTTTGCGTATGTTCCATCAGCAGGCCCGCCAGCGTGTGGAACTCGCGCTTTTCTTCCAGTTTCAGCGGGACATACATCAATAAATCTTCGACCGGCAGATAGCCGTTGGCGATGAGCGTCCCGTCCTCATTCATCTGAATATCGTGGCGTGCGTCAAGCTCTTCCCCTTCGAGCGGCAAATTGCCTGCAATGGTCTCCATCACGTCGCTCAGGGTCACAATACCCTCGACCGAGCCGAACTCATCCACGATAAACGCGAAATGCGTATGCGCTTCGCGGAATTGTTCCAGCGCAGACAGCAGCGAGAGCTGTTCCGGGAAGACCAGCGGCTGGCGAATTAGCGCCCGCAGATCCAGCGGCTGACTGTTCAGCTGCTGGCGCAGCAGCTCAATCACATGAACGACGCCGAGCGGTTCATCCGACACATTGCTGTCGGTCACGACCAGACGGGTATGCGAATTCTTTTCCATCAGGGCAGGGAGGTTTTCGGGGGCGGTATTGATATCGATGTTTTCGATATCATGCCGGGAAGTCATGATGCTGCCGACGGAGCGTTGAGACATCCCGAGTACGCGCTCAATCATCCGCTGCTCTTGCTGGTTGAAGACCTGCTGACTGTCGGCATCGGCGCTATCGGCGTTTGTCGTGGTTTCTCTATCGCCGTCCTCCTGCTCGCCGCGCAGGAGTTTGAGTACGGCTTCGGCCGTGCGCTGACGAAGCGGCATGGCGGAGGAGAGGAAACGACGTCGATTAAACATCGCTACCTGGTTCAGCATTTCGATCATGACGGAGAAGCCGATAGCCGCGTAGAGGTAGCCTTTAGGGATGTTGTAGCCGAATGCTTCCGCCACCAGGCTAAACCCGATCATCAAAAGGAAGCTGAGGCACAGAATCACGATGGTGGGATGGGCGCTGACGAAACGTGTAAGCGGCTTACTGGCCAGCAGCATCAGGCCGATGGCGATGGTCACTGCGGCCATCATGACCAGTAAATGGTCGGTCATACCGACGGCGGTGATCACCGAGTCCAGTGAGAAGATAGCGTCCAGTACAACAATTTGCGCGACCACAGGCCAGAAGCGCGCGCCTTTGCGCTGATTCTGCTGATTCTCGTCCTTGCCTTCGAGCCGTTCGTTGAGCTCCATCGTTCCTTTAAAGAGCAGGAAAAGACCGCCGATGAGCACGATAAGATCACGCGCGCTGAATTCCTGTCCCAGCATGGAGAACAACGGCGACGTTAACGTGACCAGCCAGGAGAGGGAAGAGAGCAAGACGAACCGCATCAGCAGCGCTAATGACAAGCCGACGACCCGTGCGCGATCCCTTAATTTTTCAGGCAGTTTTTCAGCAAGAATTGCGATGAACACCAGATTATCAATGCCCAACACTAGCTCCAGCACCACTAATGTGGCCAGACCGGCCCAGATTGTTGGATCGACCATCCATTCCATAATAGGAGATTACCTCTTTTAACATCATGCATTTAATAACCGGATAGGTTATCAGGACACACCCCATGCCACCAGACATTGTGCCTTTTCGGGCTGATTCATCACGCGTATGAGGCGTGGTTATAGGAATATACCTAGGGGAAAGAAAAACCGAAGGTGCTATCTTCCGGTAATAAATATTATTTAAGGATTTATTTAGTTATGGCTAATAAGCCCGCCTCTTTCAAGCTTAAATATGGACTTAATATCGTGTTTTTGAATCGAATCAGGAGGGGCTGTCAAAAATAACGAGGGGCGTTATAGCCATTTTCCGAAAATGGCGTTGTCGTAGATATTCACCTTGTCATTAGGAATTATTTTTCCCTATGCTTTCGGCGCGTGAATAAGGGTTATTTATTCATAATTCGAATTCTACTTTTGGGTATTTTTCCTATTGATTTTCCAGATAGCACACAGAAGTCATGTTTGCCTTAAAAAATGAACGGTTGTTAGCGGATTGGTTGCTGCAAGCCAAGGGCGGTAGCGTACTTGAAGGTGACGAGTTAATTAACTTCCGTCGGTAACTTTAATTACTTTTTAAGGATTATCATTAAGGTGTTCTAATGTTTTGTTCGGGTCGTGAATGCGCGTGTCTTCATTGAGAGCCACTAACAAACACAACCTTATTAGGGTTAATGAACGGAGTGGGAACACAATTGATGATACGAAGAAGGAAAGTGATGTTTTGGGCAGAAATATGCCGTAATCTGATATTTTCCAACCTTAACGCTAATAAAACTTCCTTATTTCACAAACATGAAAGTTTTTCCTTATAACTGGTGCGCCCTTTACTTCCATTATTGAAAAGCGATGGCATAACAGGATGATAAACCTAAAAATGAGATTGGTTCCGCTGCTTGTTTCGACGATATTACTGGGAGGGTGTACGGTTATTCCGGGTTCGCACCTCTCGATCTCCGATAAAGAAGTGGTGGAACAGCCGGATGACGATTTCAATATCAGCAAACTGGTGAATGTATACCCCATTACCCCTTCATTAATTGACCGTCTTCGGACCAAACCTGTGATTGCACAGTCGAACCCGCAACTGGAGCAAGAGCTGCAAAGTTACGAATACCGCATAGGCGTGGGCGATGTCCTGATGGTGACGGTCTGGGATCATCCTGAACTGACGACCCCGGCGGGGACGTATCGCAGCGCCAGCGATACCGGCAACTGGGTTCACTCTGACGGCACCATTTTCTACCCTTATATCGGCAAGGTGAAAGTCGCGGGTAAGACGGTGAGCGAGGTTCGCGGCGAGATCATGCGCCGACTGGCGCAGTACATTGAGTCGCCACAGGTTGAAGTCAGCATTGCGGCCTTCCGCTCGCAGAAAGCCTACGTGACGGGCGAAGTTTCCAAGTCCGGTCAGCAGGCGATTACCAATGTGCCGTTGACCATTCTTGACGCCATCAATAGCGCGGGCGGGCTGACGACCAACGCCGACTGGCGGAACCTGATTCTGACCCATAACGGGAAAGATGAACGGATTTCACTGCAGGCATTGATGCAAAACGGCGATTTGTCCCAGAACCGCCTGTTGTATCCAGGCGACATACTGTTTATCCCGCGTGATGACGATTTGAAAATTTTCGTGATGGGCGAAGTTAATAAACAGACCACGCTGAAAATGGACCGCAGCGGCATGACGCTGACCGAAGCGTTGGGCAATGCGGAAGGGATGAATCAATCCTTTGCCGACGCGACCGGGGTGTTCGTCATCCGTCCGTTGCATGGAACCCAGGGGCCGAAGCTGGCAAACATTTACCAGTTGAATACCTCGGATGCGACCTCTTTGGTTATGGGATCAGAATTCAAATTGCAGCCTTATGACGTGGTATATGTGACGACCGCGCCGGTGGCTCGCTGGAATCGTCTGATCACACAGTTGGTGCCGACGATTGGCGGCTTCAACGACCTCAGCGAAGGTTCATTGCGTATCCGAAACTGGCCGTAGGAGTGAGGGAGCGATGTTTGATTCCATTCTCGTGGTTTGTGTCGGCAACATCTGTCGCTCTCCGACCGGAGAGCGACTGTTGAAGCATGCGCTGCCGGGAAAGACCGTGGCCTCGGCGGGGTTGGGGGCGCTGGTCGGCAACCCCGCCGACAGAATGGCAAATGAAGTCGCGGCCCAGCATGGTTTGTCGCTGGAGGGGCATAGCGCTCGGCAACTCACGGGCGCACTGTGCCGTCAGTTTGACCTCATTCTGGTGATGGAGAAGGGTCATATTGATGCTGTCGGCCGCCTTGCGCCGGAAGTGAGGGGGAAAACCATGCTGTTCGGCCATTGGCTGAACCAGCAGGAAATAGACGACCCCTACCGTAGAAGTCGTGAAACGTTTGAAATGGTATACACCCAATTAGAACAGTCTGCCCATCAATGGGTGCAGGCACTGAGCCGTTAACCTGCAGGGATTAAGATGTCAGAGAAAATTGCCGTGAAAACATCTGAAATTGATAAATCAGACGATGTCGATTTGGGCCGTTTACTGGGAACAATGCTGGATAACCGCTGGCTTATTATCAGCGTCACCACCATTTTTACTGTTCTCGGCATTCTCTATGTATTAATGGCGACGCCTATTTATCGCGCCGATGCGTTAATTCAGGTGGAACAGGATGCGGGGGACAGCCTTTTAAAAGATGTCTCCAGCATGTTGCCGGACGCCAAGCCGCAATCCGCCGCCGAGATTGAATTAATCAAATCCCGCATGGTGATTGGAAAAACCGTTCAAGATTTATCTTTGGACACGGAGGTGGAGCAAAAGTATTTTCCGGGCATCGGTAAGGGCGTTGCGCGGATTATTAATCAGAAACCCGGAAATATCGCCATTTCCCGCCTGCAAGTTCCCGGCATATTAATGAACAAGATGCTGACGCTGGAAGTTTTAGAGGGCGGACGTTATCGCCTGACCGACAGTGACGGCCGGGTTGATATTACGGGGAAAGTCGGGCAGCTGGAAAGTCGCGATAGGGTTTCTATTCTGGTGAGTGATATTGAGGCGCCGGAAGGAACGGAATTCAATGTGCGCAAACTGGACGAGCTGACGGCGATTAATAAAACGCTGAATGCGATGGCGGTGGCGGATAAAGGCAAAGATACCGGCGTATTATCGCTGACCCTGGAAGGCGTTAATCCGGAGAAGACTCAAAAGATTCTGGACAGCATCGCCAATAATTATCTGCAGCAGAACGTTGAACGTAAATCGGCGGAAGCGGCGAAAAGTCTGGAATTCCTGAAAGGTCAGTTACCCATCGTGCGGACCTCGTTGGATGAGGCGGAGAACAAGCTGAATCTGTTCCGCCAACAGAATGACTCTGTGGATCTCTCGCTAGAAGCGAAGTCCGTACTGGATACGATTGTGGGCGTGGAATCTCAGCTGAACGAGCTTACCTTCAAAGAGGCGGAAATTTCCAAGCTCTACACCAAGGAGCATCCGGCGTACCGCGCCCTGATGGAAAAACGCAAAACGCTGGAAGATGAGCGGGACAAACTGAACAAACGCGTCAACAGCATGCCGAAGACGCAACAGGAAATTCTGCGATTGACGCGTGACGTCAACGTCGGTCAGGAAGTCTATGTCCAGCTGATGAATAAACAGCAAGAGCTGAGCATCAACAAGGCCAGCACCGTCGGCAACGTGCGAATCATCGACTCTGCGATGGTAGAAATGAGTCCGGTGAAACCGAAGAAAGCGCTGATGGTATTGCTGTCCGTCATCCTCGGCAGCATGGTGTCCGTCGCTTTCGTCGTGCTTAAAACCGTACTGCATAAAGGGATCGAAAATCCTGAACAGTTGGAAGAGCTGGGCGTCAACGTATACGCCAGCGTGCCGCTGTCTGAATGGCAGCAGAAGAAAGATCGCGAAACGGCCGTCAGACATAAACGCGGCAGCCCAATGGTTCCCGCCCTGTTGGCGATGGGTAATCCGACCGATCTGGCTATCGAAGCAATCCGGAGTCTGCGCACCAGCCTGCACTTCGCCATGATGGAAGCGAAAAATAATGTGCTGATGATTTCCGGCGCCAGCCCCGGGATCGGCAAGTCCTTCATCAGCGCCAACCTGGGCGCCGTCGTCGCCCAGTCCGGTCAGCGCGTTCTGGTGGTGGACTGCGATATGCGCAAAGGTTACGCCCACCAATTGATGGGGACGAGCGGTGATAAGGGATTGTCGGATATTCTGTCTGGACAGCTCTCCGCGGAAACCACGGTGCGGCAGACAGCGCAGGAAAATTTGAGCTTTATTCCGCGTGGCCAGATCCCGCCGAACCCGTCGGAACTGTTAATGCACAACAACTTCTCCCGTTTCCTGGAGTGGGCGAGTGAAAACTTCGACATCGTTCTGCTGGATACGCCGCCGATCCTGGCCGTGACCGACGCGGCGATCATCAGCCGTCAGGTAGGGACGTCGCTGCTGGTGGCGCGCTTCCTGGTGAATACGCCGAAAGAGATCGAAGTCAGCATCCGTCGCTTCGAACAGAATGGCGCAGACATCAAAGGCGTGATCTTGAATGCCGTCGTCAAACGCGCGGCCAGCTACTACGGAGATGGCAGTTACCACTACTACGCGTATGAATATAAGTCGGATAAGTAACGACCGCTGATTCAGCGCCGGGCGTATATTCGACGTCGAATGGCCCGGAAGTCTCGTGTCCAAGGACTTCCCGGCCTCATTTCCGCGATATTGTCGTTCGACGCCTGCCATCCACCTATCTGTAGTTCATTTTATTTAGAGCGTACTCGCTAATGTCTATAGCAATCGAAAGTAACGCCCCGGTAGTGAAATCTAGGGAAGGTGCTCTGACATCGACATTGCGTTGGCTGATCGCTGCCTTGTTTGTCGCTACGCCGTTGAACCCCTATATCAGTGACATGACCGTGTACTTGTGGCTGCCACTGGTGTTTTTGGATTTTCACTTCCTCGCGTTACTTAAAAAGGTCAATTTAAAACCCACGCTGTTCATTCTGCTCTTTCTGAGCTTTTGTCTGCTGATTGGACGAATTGATATCGCGGTTAAAGGCACCGCTATTAGTCTTGGCGTGATTTACCTGATCAAAGTGGGTAGGCCGATCGTCGATAAGATTTTCGTCTGCCTGATTTTTTCGGCGCTGTGGTGCGTGCTGCAATTTATCGCTTTTCAGTTTGGGCAAGAGTATTCCGCCATGCTTGGCCCCAGCGCGATATCGACCCTCCTTTGGGGAGCCTACGCGACGGAGACATACACCAACCAATATGTCGTGTTCTTTCTGCCGCGTATGTCGGGGTTATCCCGAGAGGCTGGCTTTTTCGTATCGCTTTTGCTGATTACCTTCATCATCAGGGCGCGAGATAAAAAGCTGACGAAAAAAGAGATACTGATTTTTATTCTGGCCTTTATGTTCAGCCTGTCCAAAGTCTCTCTGGTGTTGTTTATCTTCCTATTCCTGTATTTGCTGCGGCACTACATTCGAAAAATACCCGTCAACATCACGATTATTGCGTTCATATTTCTGTCTGTGTGCCTGGCTAACTACCTGAATGTGGGAGCGCCGGATTACTTTTACGATCATGAATCCTTCGCTCACCGTTTTTCGCCGTCCTATTTATTAACGGATATGAAGCTGCCGAACCTGCTGTTTGGTTGTGACAGGGAGTATCAGTGTTTCAACACCAGCCAGCCGATCATTGGTTTCTTCGAGCCTAAGGGATTGAAACCAAATATTGGGCTGTCGGGTATTTTGGTGGAAATGGGCCTATTTGGACTGGCGACCCTCTTTCTGGCTTCGGTCTTATTGAAATGGGATAGCTATGACATGGGCATCCTGATCTGTTTTACACAGACCGTCACGCTCTTCACCGTCGATAGCTTCATTATCCTCACGTACTACTACATCATCACGAACAAACAATATCGTTAGGGATGATATCGATAACTTCAACCAGACAATCAAGGTGATTATGTGATTTTCGTCAATGCCAGGTTTCTGACTCAAGATATTACCGGGGTGCAGCGCTTTGCAGAAGAACTGAGCCTGTCTCTGAATACGATGAGAGATGACGTGGTGTTCCTGTCACCGCGCAATATATTAAGACAGGATGTCGCGAAACAGCTCAACGTCAAAATTATCGGTAAAAATAGCGGCCATATTTGGGAGCAATACGATCTCCCCAACTATCTCAAGCGGAACGGTGCGCCTTTATTAATCAATTTGTGCAGCACTGCCCCCGTTTTTTATAAGAACAAAATTGTGACACATCATGATGTCACGTATAAACGCTATCCGCAGAGCTACTCAAAAAAATTCAGGCTGCTGTATAACACCTTAGTCCCGCTGATGATTAAAAATTCTCATAAGTTGATCACCGTGAGTGAATTTTCGAAGCTGGAACTGGGAAAACACTATCACATCGATCCTCATAAAATCGCCGTGGTTTACAATGCGGTCAGCGGTAAATTCAACGGAAACGGTAAAGTCAGCGCCGAAGATAGTCGCGACGCCTATTTGCTGGCCGTATCGTCTCCGAATTATCACAAGAACTTCCATAGTCTGATTGAAGCATTCAGCCAGCTGGACAATAAAGACATTACGTTGAAAGTGGTTGGCGGCGGCTCAGGGAGTTTTAAAAAACAGAGTTATCTGCAAGATCTTGACGAAAGCCGAATTAAATTCGTCGGCCGCGTCAGCGATGACGATTTGCTGGCGCTCTATCGCAACGCTACGGCCTTTATTTTCCCATCGCTGTATGAAGGCTTCGGCATTCCCCCGCTGGAAGCTCAGGCGTGCGGCTGTCCGGTGATTTCCTCTAACGCAGCGTCGATGCCGGAAGTGTTAGGCGACAGCGCGACGTTTTTTTCACCGCTAAATATTAAGGATATGGGTGAAAAGATCACTTCGGTGATTTCTGATCCTGATTTGAGGAGTTCTCTTATTCAAAAGGGATATGAAAATATAGAAAGATTCTCCTGGAATAAATCCGCAGAACAACTCAGTCATATTATTGATGGCGTTTTAGTTAAACGCTGATTATTTTTTTATTTTTAGGGAGATGAATATGTCAGATAACTACAAAGTAGGGATCGTGACGGACTGGCTGGTGACCTATGCAGGCGCAGAGAAAGTGCTCAAAGAAATGCTGGCAGTTTATCCCAAAGCAGAACTTTACTCAGTCATTGATTTTTTTGATGAAAAAAGCCGTGAGTTAATTGCGAATAAAAAGGCGACGACCACCTTTATTCAAAAGTTCCCGAAGGCCAAAAAAAGCTATCAGAAATATCTGCCTTTTATGCCGTTGGCGATTGAGCAATTAGACGTATCGGCTTATGACGTCGTTTTATCCAGCAGCCATGCAGTGGCGAAAGGGGTTATTACCGGGCCAGATCAATTACATATTAGTTATGTGCATTCACCTATGCGCTACGCCTGGGATTTACAGCATCAATATCTTAAAGAGACCGGACTGAATAAAGGGATGAAAGGTTTTATCGCCAAAGTCCTATTGCACAAGCTGCGGCTTTGGGATTACCGTACTGCCAACGGCGTAGACCACTTTGTGGCGAACTCTCAATTTATCGCCCGAAGAATAAATAAAATCTATCGCCGTGAAGCTGATGTGATTTATCCGCCGGTTGATATTTCAAGCTTTGAGTTTTCAGATAAGAAAGAGGAATTCTATTTAACGGCATCTCGACTGGTTCCTTATAAAAAGGTTGATCTAATCGTAGAAGCGTTTGCAAAGATGCCAGACAAAAAATTGCTGGTGATTGGCGACGGTTCCGATATGGAAAAAATCAAAGCTCTGGCGAAACCGAATATCGAACTGCTGGGTTATCAGAGCGATGCCGCCCTCATTGACTATATGCAGCGAGCTAAAGCGTTTGTTTTCGCAGCGGAAGAAGATTTTGGTATTTCACCCGTTGAAGCTCAGGCTTGTGGCACGCCGGTGATTGCTTTCGGAAAAGGCGGTGCGTTAGAAACCGTGCGTCCGTTAGGGGTAGATAAACCGACAGGCCTGTTTTTCGAACAGCAAACGGCGGCATCGCTGTGCCAGGCTGTGAACGATTTTGAACAACTGGATGGGAAATTACTTGCGGAGGATTGCCGGGAAAATGCCTTACGGTTTTCCGTGAACCGGTTTCAGCTTGAATTTGATAACTATGTAAAAAATAAATGGGAGCTTTTTGACGAGAGCAAAAAGATTATTTATTGAGACTGACTCATCAAACTAAATCTATATGAGAAAAATGATGTTAAAAGAACCAGGTAACATCGTCTATACAAACGCCTCCATGATATCCATGTTGCAGCGTTTTACCGATATAGTAACCATATTGCTGAGTACATTTCTTGTCTCTTTTTTCGTAAACGGTGAGATTGATCTTCAGCATTGGTTGCTTGCCTTTATTAGTCTTTCTATTTTTCAATTATTCGGGGGGATTACTGATTTCTATCGTTCATGGCGGGGCGTCAGTTTCCGACGCGAAATCAAACTATTGATGCGCAACTGGGTGCTGAGCGTTATTTTCAGCGCCGGGATACTGTCTATTTTTCCCACCAAGTTTATCGGTTTTTACTACCATGCGCTGTGGCTCAGTATTTCGCTGATTTCCTTTATCTTGTCGCGTCTGTTGATTCGAGTCGCGGTCAGATACCTGCGTCAGCTCGGTTACAACACGCGCCGTGTCGTGATTATCGGCGACTCGATGGCAGGTCTGCACATGATTGAAAGCATCCTCCGGGCGCCGTGGCTGGGATTAAACATGATCGGCTACTACCTGCCGGAAAAAGATGCGGTGGCGGAGTCCTATGAAGCCGCCAACGTCAGAAAGCTCGGCGGGGTTGATGAACTGATCAAGAGCGCCAAGCGGGGTGAGATCGATAAGGTCTATATCGCTTTGCCGATGAAAGACTCCGAGCTTATCGACACCATTTTGCAGGAGCTTTCGGACACCACCTGCACCGTCTTGCTGATCCCGGACATTCTCATGTTCAGCATGTTGCAGTCACGCAGTGAAATGATAAATGGAATCCCCGTTATCTCCCTCTACGATACGCCGATGAGTGGTCTTAACGTCCTTATCAAGCGAATCGAAGACATTATCATCGCCTCGATAATCCTATTGCTGATTTCACCGCTGATGCTCCTGATTTCGATTACCGTGAAGGTCACTTCGCCAGGACCGGTGATCTTCCGCCAGAAACGCTACGGCATTGACGGNAAGCCGATTGAGATCTGGAAATTCCGCAGCATGAGCGTGATGGAAAATGGCGACAAGGTGATTCAGGCCACGAAAGGGGATGCGCGTATCACGCCGGTCGGTGCGTTCTTACGCCGTACCTCGCTGGATGAACTGCCGCAGTTCTTCAACGTCATCCTGGGCGATATGTCCATCGTTGGTCCTCGTCCCCATGCCGTGGCGCACAACGAGCAATACCGGAAATTGATCAAGGGCTACATGCTGCGCCACAAGATGAAACCCGGCATTACCGGCTGGGCCCAGATTAACGGCTGGCGCGGAGAAACTGAAACCCTCGACAAGATGGAAAAACGGGTGGAGTTCGATCTCAGCTACATCCAGAACTGGACGCTGTGGCTGGACATCAAAATCATCTTCTTGACCATCTTTAAAGGCTTCGTCAATAAATCAGCCTATTAATCAGACCGAACGGATGCGGCATTGACCGCACTGTCACCTGTCTCTGTAAACGAATAATAGAAGCAAGCGCCGGACAGCGAGACACGGCTGTTGTTGTCCGGTTACGCCTGCCTGACGGAGACGACATTGCTTTGTCCGACGGCGTCGTGGTTGCAAGACGTTTGGCGTTATTCAAGCACGTAACATGACTCAACCTGTCCGGTTGAAGGGAGATAGAGTCAGAAGTCAGGCTCTGTGCTGTTATTCATAATTAATAAAGAAAAAACGCTATGGGACTAATTTCTAACACAAAGTGGGTTGGGTTTTCGCAAGGGTTCAAGATCATCGTCCAGCTATTGAATATCGTGGTATTAGCCCGGATGATCCCGCCGCAGGAGTACGGCCTGATGGCGATGGCGTTAGTCGTCGTCAACCTGGCGACGCTGGTCCGCGATTTGGGGACTTCTGCCGCCATCATTCAACGTAAAGAGTTGCAGGACAAAACCATCAATGCCGTGTTCTGGCTGAACATCTTTATGGGACTTGGCGTCTGTCTGGTGGTGGTTCTGATTTCTCCGGTGGTGTCGAGCTTCTTCAATCAGGACAAGCTGGTGCTGATCCTGTGCCTGCTGTCGCTGAGTTTCCCGCTGGGAAGCAGCTCCGCCGCGCATCTGGCCCTGTTGGAGCGTCAGTCGCAGTTCAAGAAAGTGGCCTTCATCGAAATCACTTCGTCGCTGTTTTCATTCGTCGTCGCCGTCACGCTGGCGGTGATGGGGTATGGCGTCATGAGTCTGGTCGCTCAGGTCATCGTGCTGAATTTAATGTCGACGATCCAGCTCTGGCTGGCGTCTTCCTGGCGCCCCTCATTCGCTCATATCTGGGACAAGGCCGAGCTGAAAAGTATCTTCGGTTTTAGCGCCAACCTCACGGCGTTCAATTTCATCAACTACTTTTCCCGCAACGCGGACAGCATGATCATCGGTCACTACTTTTCCTCGCTGATATTGGGCGCTTATTCGCTGGCCTATCGCATCATGCTGTTTCCCCTGCAAAGCCTGACGTTCGTCGCGTCGCGCGCGCTGTTCCCCGTGCTGAGCCGCTACCAGGACGAGCCGGAGAAAATACGCGAAGTCTATTACAACGTCCTCTACTACATCCTGCTGCTTGTGGTCCCTCTGATGATGGGGATCGCGATATTGAGCAAGGAGTTCGTGCTCATCGTCTTCGGCGACAAATGGGCGCTGACCGCCACGATTTTGGTCTGGCTGGCGCCGACGGCGATTATTCAGTCGATTCTCAGCACCTCCGGTACCTTGTTTATGTCGAAAGGGCGCACGGACACCCTGATGATACTGGGGTTGCTTGGCGCCATTCTGCAGGTGTCTGCGTTCATGATTGGGGCTCGGTACGACATCGTCACCTTCTCCCAGCTCTACTTCATTGCCAACATTCTCAACTTCATCCCGGTCATCGTGTGCGTAAGGTCGTTGATTGGCTTCTCTCTCATCGCTTTTTTCAAACGGATCCTGCCGATTCTGGTATCAGGCGCTTTGATGGTGGGGCTGGTGTACTGGATCAAGACGGCGCTGGGGCACACTCTGAGCACGGAATGGGTGCTGGCTATTTCCATTCTCTGCGGGATGGCAAGTTACACCGTCGCCATACTGCTGGTGGATAAATCATTACGCACGACGATAGCAGGGATCGTGCGGAGAAAGAAAAAGGCGCTGATATAACGCCGCGCTACAGGGAAATAATAACGCTGATGTCTTGGCATAAAGAACGTATCCGGTTCTTTATTTTTAATGAATTCATCGAGGTGGATCGAATATGAGTCCTTTGGTTTCTGTTTATATACCAACCTATAATCGCTCTTCTTTAGTCAAGCGCGCGGTTGAGTCCGTCAAAAATCAAACCTACAAAAATATTGAAGTGATCGTCGTCGATGACGGTTCCAGCGATGATACCGAAGAGGTCGTAAAGTCACTGGTCGGCGGCGATACCGCCGTCAGGTTCTACAAAAACGAAAATACTAAAGGCGCCTGCGGCTGCCGGAATACGGCCATTAAATACGCGCAGGGCGAGTACATTACCGGGCTGGATGACGACGACGAATTTACGCCGGACAGAGTCGAGACCTTTGTGACGTTCTTCGAAAAAAATCGCTATCCCTACATCTCGTCCGGCATTGTGTTTCGGGGGGACAAGGGCGACTTCATCGAGTTCGATAAAGCGGGCGTGATTACGCTGGATGACCTCTGCCAGTCTAATGTGATCGGCAATCAGGTGTTCACCACCACTGAGAATATGCGTGAGATCGGCGGGTTCGACAACGCCTCGCCGGCGTGGCAGGACTACGATACCTGGCTGCGTCTGGCGGCGAAGTTCGGCAACGGGTATCGCATCGGCGGGGCCACCTATATTCAGTATCTCGACCACGGCTTTAACCGCATCACCAAATCTAAAAAGCTCAAAAACGGCTATGAATTCTTCATCAACAAGCATGCGGCGCTGTTGAATGAGAAGGCGATTAAGACGCTGTACTTCCAGTACAAACTGGCGGCTGAGGAGAAGTTGAGCTTCTCGGAACTACTGACGCTGACAGATACGCGCGTCTTTTTAGGCGCCACCAAATACTACCTGAAAGGTCTGCTGCGCAAATAACCGCTCGCGGTGAGTAGGCAACAGCCTGGGACGAAAGTCTCTCAGGCTTATTCGTCAGGTTCTTTACGGTGAATTTTATGAGAGTTTTTTATTGCGATACTGACATCTTCAGCGGCCACGAGAAAATGTTTCTCGCCGCCGCCTGCGGCGTGTCAGACAAGTTCCCCTGCGTGCTGATTTTGAATGAGCATAACCCCAAGGCCCTGGCGTACTGCCGGGAGCACGGCCATTTTGACCAGATCATCACTTTGCCGATCAAGACGGTCAAATTCGCCTCTTTGGTGACCTGGTTTATGTGGGGCGACATACTGAAAATAAAGCGCATTCTGCAGAAATATCATGCCACCTCGGTCGTCGTTTCTCAGGGGCGCATCGAAATCGGTAATCTAGGCAGCATTGCGGCTCGTCTGATTTCGGTCCCCGTGACCTCGTACATCCCGATGGCGCACGGGTACGTCGAGCTGTACGGTAAAAGCGCGACCCACCGTTTTAAAGATGCGCTCTGCGCCATTCTTTATCGGCTGCCCGCGCGCTACATCACTATTAGCGACTCCGTCAAAGCCTCTCTGCAGCAAAAAAGCGGCCGCGACACGCCTGTCGATGTGGTCGCGAATTACATCGATCGTAAGCCGGAGGCGGATGTCGCGAATGCCGTCACGCCGCTGTCCGATGTGCCGCCGGGCACGTTTACCCTGGTGATCCCAGGGCGACTGCTGGACAAGCAGAAAGGGCAAATTGACTATCTCACCGCGTTGAAGACCGTGATCGCCCAGCAGCCGAATGTAAAATGTTTTCTGGTGGGCGAGGGGGAAGACAAAGCGCGCATTCGCGCGTTTATTACGACGAATCAGCTGCATAACCACGTCGAGCTGCTGGGGAATCGCGACGATATGCTGGCGATTATGTCGCAGGCGGATCTGATTGTTATCCCTTCCAAGTTTGAAGGCGTACCACTGGTGCTGATCGAAGCGGCGCTGCTGAATAAAAAAATAATTGCGTCCCGAATTGATGGAATTAAGGATTATCTCAACGCCACCTTCCTCTTCAATAGTCATAATATTGACGAAATGAGCCGAGTGACGTTGCAGCATATGACATCGAGCGGGGAAGATAATTACCGGACGTCGCTCAAGGCATTAATCCAGCGTCATCAGGATGACTTCATTAATGATTTTTATGCGGCCCTGATTCAGCCGTCGGTTGAAAACGCATCGTGATAAAGGAACCTATAATGCATTGCAATTATGTCGTTGTCGTAGTGCTTTATAATAAACAGGTCGCCGCGTCCACGACATTATCTACGCTGGCGGATTATGATTTTAAAACCGCAAAGCTGATTATTCATAATAATGGTCCGCAGTCGATTGAACTTGATTCGACTTCCGAGAATGCTTTCCAACAGTGTTTCGGACAAATCGAATTGAATAATTGTCTGGATAATCCTTCGTTAAGCGTGATTTACAATCGTTATATTCAATCTTATCCGGAAGCGGAAAAATTTGTTCTGCTGGATGACGACACTACGATTAACGAAACATTTCAGCAGGCCCTATTGAAAGGGGAGGCGGATGTCGAATGCCCGAAAATTATTTCGGTGTTCGATAAAGAAACCTATTACCCCATGTCGCACAATGCCGTAGTCGCCGATGCCGAAGAGCTGGATCCTTTCTCTGTGGTGTCTATCGGATCGGGACTGATCATCCGTCGTTCGCTGGTCGACAAGTTTCGCCAGCATGGGCTCTCATTATTCGACGAGCACTATGCGCTCTATGGCGTCGACACCAGCTTCTTTCGCCGCATACATCTTCTGGCTCATAAAGGCGTAGCGATCACGCTGAGCACCACCTGCTATTTGATGCACTCCTTGTCCCGAACGGAAGGGGCGATGAATGACTTCAGAAGAAAAGAAAGAATCTGGGATCTGGCGATTTCGACGCGTCAATATCCCAGCGTGAGAGGGTATTACGTCTTTTTAAAAAGAGTGTTATCCGATCTGTGCGCATTCAAATTCAGAGATACTTTTCTGCTGATCTCGGCTTTTATTGCGGGTAGACACCCAAAATGTCGGACGCTGAAAAATCAGTAGCCTTCTTTTCCACTCAGATATTTTCCAGGATACGCTATGTTAACTATTATTCCCGTCGTAATGGCAGGCGGAACAGGCAGTCGTCTATGGCCTTTATCCCGCGAATTATTCCCTAAACAGTTTTTGACGATTGGCGAATCTGTAGGAAGTCTGCTGCAAAATACGGTGACAAGAATTGAAGGGATCGAAAATATTTCGGTCAAGCCGCCCCTGGTCATTTGTAATGAAAATCATCGTTTTCTGGTCGCCGAGCAATTAAGGGAAATCGACAAGATTGACAATAATATTATTCTTGAGCCGGTGGGAAAAAATACCGCGCCTGCGGTTGCGTTAGCCGCCCATCTGGCGAATCAGAGCGATCCGGAAAGTTTGCTGTTGGTATTGGCAGCGGACCATCTGATAAAGAAAGAAGATCATTTCCATGCCGCTATCATCGATGCGGTGCACTACGCGGCAAATAATCAGCTGGTGACGTTCGGCATTATTCCGGAGTACCCGGAAACCGGATATGGCTATATCAAAAAGGGCGAAGGATTATCGGACTCCTGTTTCCGCGTCGATGCCTTTGTCGAAAAACCGGATCTGGCAAAAGCCGAAGCGTATGTCGCCGACGGCGGCTACAGCTGGAACAGCGGCATGTTTCTGTTCAAGGCGGGCAAATATCTGGAAGAGCTGGAGAAACACAGCCCGGACATTTATCGGATCACCCGTGAAAGCATCGAACGCAGCCAGAAAGATTTGGACTTCATTCGGGTGGACGCCGAGAGCTTCGCGCAGTGCCCGAGCGACTCCATCGACTACGCCGTGATGGAAAAAACCAGCGACGCGGTGGTGATCCCTATCGATGCGGGCTGGAGCGACGTCGGCTCATGGTCTTCGCTCTGGGATGTCTCCGCGAAAGATGAAAACGGCAACGTCAACGTGGGCGAGGTGATCTCTTTCGACTCCCGTAACAATTACATCTCTTCGGAATCTGCGCTTGTCGCCACCATTGGACTGGACGATGTCGTGGTGATCAATACCAACGATGCGCTGCTGATCTCCCGCAAAGATCGCGTTCAGGATGTCAAGAAGGTGGTCGAGGAGCTGAAAACGCGTGGCCACCACCATTTCCGCGAACATCAATACTCTTTCCGCCCGTGGGGCAACATCTCCAATATCGACGCCGGCGACCATTACCAGGTGAAACGCATCGTGGTTCATCCGGGACAAGGGCTGTCGCTACAGCGGCACTACCACCGCGCGGAGCACTGGGTTGTGGTCAGCGGCACGGCGAAAGTGAACGTGGATAACAAAGAATTTTATCTGTCGGAGAACCAGTCCACGGTGATCCCGACAAATAGCGTACATACGCTGGAAAATCCCGGACAGATCGACCTGATCATGATTGAAGTGCGTTCGGGGCATCACATAACGGAAGACGACATCGTCAGATTGAAAGATCGCTATGGTCGTGTTTAAGAGAGGGTATCGGTAATGGATCAGTTGACCTGCTTCAAAGCATATGACATCCGCGGACAGCTGGGCGAAGAGCTGAATGAGGATATCGCCTACCGGATCGGCCGCGCTTATGGGGAGTATTTGAAGCCCAAAACTATCGTGCTGGGCAGCGACGTCCGTTTGACCAGCGAAAGCCTGAAATTGGCGCTGGCCAAAGGGCTACAGGATGCGGGCACCGATGTGATCGATATCGGCCTTTCGGGCACGGAAGAGATTTATTTCGCTACCTCGCATCTAAAAACGGACGGCGGTATTGAAGTGACCGCCAGCCATAACCCGATCAATTACAACGGGATGAAACTGGTGCGCGAAAATTCGCGCCCGATCAGCGGCGATACCGGTTTGCGCGAAGTGCAGCGTATTGCGGAAAGCAACGCATTTTCCAACGACGGACGCGCGCGCGGCGGCTACCGTAAAGAGAATATGCTTCCTGCCTACGTCGAGCATATTCTGTCTTACATCAACTTCGACAACCTGACGCTGCTGAAATTGGTGGTGAACTCCGGCAACGGCGCGGCAGGGCATGTCATAGACGCCATCGAGGCGATTTTTAAACAGAAGAGCGTCCCGGTCGAATTCATCAAGGTGCACCACCAGCCTGACGGTCACTTCCCGAATGGTATCCCCAACCCGCTGCTGCCGGAGTGCCGTGCAGACACCGTGAATGCCGTGCGTGAAGCGGGCGCCGACATGGGGATCGCGTTTGACGGCGACTTCGACCGTTGCTTCCTGTTCGATAATCAGGGCAACTTCATCGAGGGCTATTACATCGTTGGGCTGTTGGCCGAAGCGTTCTTGCAGAAAAATCCCGGGAGTAAAATTATTCACGATCCGCGCCTTAGCTGGAATACCGAGGATATCGTCACCACGTCCGGCGGCCAGCCGGTCATGTCGAAAACCGGTCACGCCTTCATTAAGGAGCGCATGCGGTCTGAAGACGCGATTTACGGTGGGGAAATGAGTGCGCATCACTACTTCCGCGATTTCTTCTACTGCGACAGCGGGATGATCCCGTGGCTGCTGGTAGCGGAATTAATTTGTGTTAAACAGCAGCCGCTGGCGGAGATGGTGCGTTCTCGCATCGAGGCCTATCCCTCGTCCGGTGAAATCAACGTCACCCTGCAGCAGCCAGCCGCCTCGATCAACAAAGTCAAAACGCACTATGCCGCTAAGGCGGAGTCGATAGACGAGACGGACGGCATCAGCATGTCTTTCGGCGCCTGGCGCTTCAACCTGCGCTCTTCCAACACGGAGCCGGTCGTACGCCTGAACGTCGAGTCGAAAAATGACATCGCGCTGATGAAACAGAAAACGGATGAAATTCTGGCGCTGCTTTCCGAGTAAAGCAGACCGCGTAAGGATTCGGCGCCTTTCCACCCGTCGCGTTGAGTCGAGCTGACGCGACGGGGGGATTGCCGGCCCTCATGTCGGTTTGGCACAGCAGGCTGTCGCATCCCGCAGCGCCAGCCTGAAAATGCAAGACTGAACGAGGGACATGCGGCGCCGTGCTGCGGTAATGCGTCATTGCCAATGTCGTTTCATTGATCCGCTTTTGCCCTATGCGGACCACTATTGGGTAGGTGAGAGGCCAATATGCAGAACTTCAAAAAAACGTCCGTGTGTTTATATTTATTGTCCTCCTTGGCTTTTACGTCTTTCGCCGCGCAGGCCGCGGGGAAAAACGAACAGGATTACTTCAGCGATAACAATAAATATATATACAGCGATCTCACGCCCAAGCATTTTGTGTTGCAGGGACTACCCGACGATGGGGCGGTCGTCGAGGCCTATCAATATGACGATCTCGGTCATCTGCTGGCGATTCCTTTTTTCAAAAAAGTCCTGAAAAGCAGTGATAACGGCGGCGAAATTTCGCCTACCGTCGATATCACGTTTCCGGCGCTGGGCCTGTATAAAATCAACGTCATCGACGGCAATGATAAAAAGCTCGACGAACGTAACGTCGCACTCATTCCGCCCGTCGGACCGCTCAACGATGCGGTGGGCGTGAATACCCATTTCGGTCAAGGTCGTTGGGATGCGGATAAAGCGATGCCGCTCATTAAGGCGGCGGGTATCGGCTGGATCCGCGATGAGATCCCGTGGAGCACGGTGGAAAAAAGCAAAGCCCGTTTCGCTTATCCCAGCTACGTGGACAACTACATTCGACTGGCGAGTGAGCTGAAGTTAAAACCGCTGGTGGTGCTGGATTACGCCAATGAGCGCGTCTACCCCGGTCCTATCGCCGGCAACGCCGAGCACTTTGCCAACTACGCCCAAAATACCGTGTCGCGTTATTCCGAGACGGTAAAACACTGGGAAGTGTGGAACGAACCGCGGCCACAGACCTTTGGCACCAAGGACTGGGAAGGGTATACGGCGTTTTTGAAACAGGTCTACACCGCTGTGAAAGGCGTCGATAAAAACTCGACGGTGATTGCGTGCGGCGGCGGTGGATCCGGCGGCGGGGCAGGCGGCGACTGCGTGGGCGGTATCTTCAAATACGGCGGTAAATCCTATATGGATGCCTTCAGCATTCACCCTTACATGTCGCCGTTCGACCCGGATAAGGGCTATCCTGCGAAAAACTCGCCGTTCACCCCGATGGGAGGACGCGTTAACGTCGGCAGCGTGTCGCGGCTGATGGAAAGCCACATCAAGCTGGAAAAACGCTCGGCAAGTCGCTTCCCGCCGGTCTATGTCACCGAGATCGGCTGGCCTTCGACGACGCTCCCTTACGCCAATGGCGAATCCGCCCAGGCCGCTTTCCTGCTCCGGACTTTAATCCAAGCCCAGCGTCTCAACATCATTCGAAGTACGTTTTGGTATGACTTTGTGAACGATGGCGCGAATGGGACCAACAAAGAGCATAATTTTGGTCTGCTTTATCAGGACTACACGCCAAAACCCGCGTATAGCGCGATGGCGGTGATGAATCACATGCTGACCGGCATGCGCTTCAAAAATGCCGTGGTGGATGCACCGGACGTCAAAGTCTATCGCTTCTCCAACGGCAGCAAAGATCTGCTGGTAGGGTGGACGGTGGGCACAGACAAGAAAGAAGTGCCGCTGGACGGTGGGAAAAAGGTGCAGACGGACTGGCAGGGAAATCAGACGGATATTGACGGAAAAACCTGGGCGCTGGGCCCTATCCCTCGCTATCTGAGTGAGTAACGCGCCGGGGATCAACGACGGCGGGCGAGCGGCAACAGTCGAGAATCATCAGGGCAGGCTATGAAAGACGCCTTTGCGGGGGCGTCGCTGCAGACTGCATTTTTATTAACCGGGTGAATGAGTTATCGAAGCAAGACCTTCCAATGTTCCGATTCGGCATCAAACCGTTCGGTGGTATCATTCGCAGATTCATCTCACCCACAACAATGAGTCATCTGATGAAATTCCTTGTCACCGGAGCCGCCGGATTTATCGGTTTTTATGTTTGCCAGTCGCTGTGTGCCGCCGGGCATGAGGTCGTCGGGATAGATAATCTCAACGACTACTACGCCGTCTCTCTCAAAGAGGCGCGCCTGGCCAAACTGCAGCCGCTGGACAACTTCCGTTTCGAGAAGCTGGATATCGCGGATGATAAAGCAGTACATCAGTTGTTTGCGGCGGAGAAATTCGATCGCGTGATCCATCTGGCGGCGCAGGCGGGCGTACGTTACTCGCTGGAAAACCCGCTGGCGTATTCGCAGAGCAACCTGACCGGTCACGTCAACGTGCTGGAAGGGTGCCGCCATCATGGCGTGGGTCATCTGGTCTATGCGTCATCCAGCTCCGTGTACGGGCTGAACAATAAAACGCCGTTCTCGACGGCGGACAGCGTGGATCACCCGGTGTCGCTGTACGCGGCCACCAAAAAATCCAATGAGCTGATGTCGCATGCTTATTCGCATCTGTACGGCCTGCCGACCACCGGCCTGCGCTTTTTCACCGTGTACGGTCCGTGGGGACGGCCGGATATGGCCCTGTTCAAGTTCACAAAGAGCATGCTGAACGGCGAGCCGATCGATATTTACAATCACGGCGACATGCGCCGGGATTTCACCTACGTCACCGATATTGTGGAAGGCGTGCTGCGCGTCGCGGATGTTGTTCCACAGCCCGACCCGTCGTGGCGGGNGGAAAGCGGTTCGCCGGCCAATAGCTCCGCGCCTTACCGGGTTTACAACATCGGTCACGGCAGTCCGGTGAAGCTGATGGATTTTGTGACGGCGCTGGAAAATGCGCTGGGAATCGAAGCGAAGAAAAACTTCATGCCGATGCAAGCAGGCGACGTGTATCAGACCTATGCCGATACCGACGACCTCTTTGCGACGACAGGTTATCGCCCACAGGTGGAAGTCGCCGAAGGCGTGCAGGCGTTTGTTGACTGGTATCGCGGTTTCTACCGCCTCTGATCGAGGCGATGAAGCGCGGGCGGCCGGTTCTCACTGCCGCACGGCCATTTCTTCTGTGATTTTAGTTATATGCCACGTTGGATTAGTGTGATTTAAAATGAAAATTGCGATTGCAGGTACCGGCTACGTCGGCTTGTCGAATGCGATGCTGCTGGCGCAGCACAATGAAGTGGTTGCGCTGGATATCGTTGCCGAAAAGGTCGACATGCTCAACAAAGGTGTTTCACCTATCGTCGACAAGGAAATCGAAGATTTCCTGCGTAATCCGGCGCTTAATTTCCGGGCCACGCAGGATCCCGCAGCGGCTTATGAAGGCGCCGATTTCGTCATCATCGCCACCCCGACGGACTACGATCCCAAGACCAACTACTTCAACACCAGTTCGGTCGAAGCGGTTATCCGTGATGTGCTGGCGCACAATCCTGATACGGTGATGATCATCAAATCGACCGTTCCCGTCGGCTATACCCGTCAGCTGCGGGAAGAGTTCGAGACCGACAACATCATCTTCTCGCCGGAATTCCTGCGGGAAGGCAAGGCGCTGTACGATAACCTGTATCCTTCGCGCATCGTTATCGGCGAACGTTCAGAGCGTGCAGAAACCTTTGCGCATCTGCTGGTGGAAGGCGCGATTAAAACCGATATCCAGGTGCTGTTTACCGACTCCACCGAGGCTGAGGCCATCAAGCTGTTCGCCAATACCTACTTGGCGATGCGCGTGGCTTACTTCAACGAGCTGGACACCTACGCCCAGACGTTGGGGTTGGACAGCAAGCAGATCATTCAAGGCGTGGGGCTGGATCCGCGTATCGGACAGCACTACAACAACCCTTCATTCGGTTACGGCGGTTACTGCCTGCCGAAGGATACCAAGCAGCTGCTGGCTAACTACGAAGCGGTGCCCAACAACCTGATCCGCGCGATTGTGGATGCCAATACCACGCGTAAAGATTTCATCGCCGATGCGGTAATCAAGCGTAATCCTACCGTTGTGGGCGTTTACCGCCTGGTGATGAAAAGCGGCTCCGACAACTTCCGCGCCTCGGCCATTCAGGGCGTGATGAAGCGTATCAAGGCGAAAGGGATCGAGGTCGTGGTCTTCGAGCCTGCGCTGAAAGAAGACAACTTCTTCCACTCTCAGGTCATCAAGGATCTGGAAGAGTTCAAACAGATTTCCGACGTGATTCTGTCCAACCGCATGGCACCGGAATTGTCTGATGTTGTGGAAAAAGTCTTTACCCGCGATCTCTTTGGCTCAGATTAGGTATAAGGTTAAGAGAGTGTGTGGCACGGCTAGGGAAGTGCCACGGAAATGGCTGACTGTTTAAGAGAGCGATAGATGACGACATTAAAAGCAGTGATTCCCGTTGCCGGGCTGGGTATGAACCTGTTGCCGGTAACCAAAGCAATTCCTAAAGAGATGCTGCCGCTGGTGGATCGCCCGGTAATCGAGAAAATCGTAAAAGAGNGCGCCAACGCGGGCATTAAAGAGATTGTGCTGGTGACCCACGCGTCGAAAAACGCCATCGAAAACCATTTCGATACGTCGTTCGAGCTGGAGTCCTTGCTGGAAGAGCGCGCCAAGCGTCAGCTGCTGGAGGAAGTGCAGGCCATCTGCCCGCCGGGCGTGACCATCATGAATGTGCGTCAGGGGCAGACCTTGGGATTGGGGCATGCGGTTTCTTGCGCATACCCGATCGTAGGCGACGCGCCGTTCGTCGTCGTCCTGCCGGACGTCGTGCTGGACGAAAGCTCAGCGGATCAGTCCACGGAAAACCTGGCTCGTCTGGTGGCGCGTTTCGAAGAGACCGGCCACAGCCAGGTTCTGGTGAAACATCGCCCGTATGAGGCGCTGCCGGAATACTCGGTGGTTGAATGCAAACAGCCGTTGACCCAGCCGGGCGCGACGTCGGCCATCACGTCGATGATCGAAAAACCCAAGCTGGCGCGCGTGGAAGGCTCAGACCTGTCTGCGGTTGGCCGCTACGTGTTGACAGCGGATGCCTGGCCTATCATCAATAACATCCTGCCGGGCGCGTGGGGCCGTATCCAGCTGACGGACGCGATTGCCGAGCTGATCAAAACTCAGCAGGTAGACGCGGTAGAGATGGCCGGCCGCAGCTTCAACTGTGGTCGTAAGCTGGGCTATGCTCAGGCTTTCGTCTCCTACGGATTGCGTAATCCGAGTCTGGGCAAGGCATTCAAGAAAAATATCGAAAAGCTGCTGGCAAAACACTCAGCCTGACGACAGCTTCCCGCCCGAGCCCGTTTTGTGCCGGGCGGGACCTATCCTATCGAACCAATTACTACCCACTCGATAAGAGCTGAGTTACCATATCAGCCTGCTTTTGATTGCCTGTGGCGCGCCAGCCGCGACTCGGGTAGGTTACCCTTCAAACAGGAGTTGCTTTAATGTCCAAACAGCAAATAGGCGTTGTCGGTATGGCGGTGATGGGGCGCAATCTGGCGCTGAACATCGAAAGCCGTGGCTATACCGTCTCAGTCTTTAACCGTTCTGCTGATAAAACCGATGAGGTGATTGCAGAGAATCCCGGTAAAAAACTGGTGCCTTGCTACACCGTTCAGGAATTCGTGGAATCCCTGGAGAAGCCACGTCGTATCCTGTTAATGGTCAAAGCGGGTGAAGCCACGGATAAAACCATCGCTTCTCTCAAACCCTATCTGGAAAAAGGCGACATTCTGATAGACGGCGGCAACACCTTCTACAAAGACACCATCCGTCGTAACCGTGAACTGTCTGCCGAAGGTTTCAACTTTATCGGCACCGGCGTTTCGGGCGGTGAAGAAGGGGCGTTGAAAGGCCCGTCCATCATGCCTGGTGGTCAGAAAGAAGCTTACGAACTGGTTGCGCCTATCCTGGAAAAAATTGCCGCACGCGCGGAAGGCGAAGCTTGTGTGACCTATATCGGCGCCGACGGCGCGGGTCACTATGTCAAAATGGTGCACAACGGCATCGAATACGGCGATATGCAGCTGATTGCGGAAGCCTATTCCCTGTTGAAGCAGGCGCTTAACCTGAGCAACGAGGAGCTGGCGAAAACCTTCTCCGAGTGGAACAAAGGCGAGCTGAGCAGCTATCTGATCGAGATCACCGCCGACATCTTCACCAAAAAAGATGAAGACGGAAAATATCTGGTCGACGTCATTCTGGATGAAGCCGCGAACAAAGGCACCGGCAAATGGACGAGCCAGAGCTCGCTGGACCTGGGCGAACCGCTGTCGCTGATCACCGAATCCGTCTTCGCTCGCTACCTGTCCTCTCTGAAATCGCAGCGCGTTGCCGCGTCTAAAGTGCTGTCCGGCCCTGCCGCTCAGGCTTTTGCGGGCGACAAGGCGGAGTTCGTCGAGAAAGTTCGTCGCGCGCTGTATCTGGGCAAAATCGTCTCTTATGCACAGGGCTTCTCTCAGCTCAAAGCGGCGTCAGAAGAGAACAGCTGGGATTTGAACTACGGCGAAATCGCCAAGATCTTCCGTGCTGGTTGTATTATTCGCGCCCAGTTCCTGCAGAAAATCACCGACGCTTACGCGCAGAATGCGGCCATCGCTAACCTGTTGCTGGCGCCGTACTTCAAGCAGATCGCGGACGAATACCAGCAGGCGCTGCGCGACGTGGTCGCCTACGCCGTACAGCACGGTATCCCGGTGCCGACCTTCTCGGCGGCCATCGCGTATTACGATAGCTACCGTTCTGAAGTGCTGCCAGCGAACCTGATTCAGGCTCAGCGTGACTATTTCGGCGCTCATACCTACAAACGCACTGATAAAGAAGGCGTATTCCACACCGAATGGTTGGACTAAACGCTGCGTTGATACTCTCCAGCCGGGCGTCTATCGCCCGGTTGTTTCACCTTTTGCCGTTACCCTCGTTTCTTATCGGACAGCTCCGAAAAAATAATACGCAGTAAAACTAATCAGAGAAATGTCATTCCCTTCCTGTATGTTGTTAACACGCATCTCTATTTTTGTATTTATTTAATTCAAGGCTACGCAGTTGTTACATGCATCATGATGTAACGTCGTTTTCATTATGGTGATACCCCGAGTTTGAGGACAGTGAATGCCCGATTTGGCTGAGAAATCAGCTGAAAAGTAGGGCAGGAAAGGCCGTCAGTTTGGTCTTCTCCTGTCCTGTAGTACTTCCTAGGAAAGAAGGAAATTGTGATGAAAAAAACGTTAATGACTGCGGTACTGGCCTTGGCCATGTCCTCCAGTGCATATGCTGCTGTGGGCGAATTGCTCGGTGGTGCGGGTGGCGCTGGCGCCGCTTCAGCTGCCGTCGGTACGTCTACGGCGGTTGGTGTCGGCGTAGCGGCGGCTGCCGTTGCTGCTGCTACCGTGGCGACTGCGAATGATAGCAGCACGTCCAACAGCACGGGCACAAGTACCTCTACAGTCACATCAACCCAGGGTTAATGGGATTGAGATAATAATAAGGCCACTTAGGTGGCCTTTCTTTTGCTTCAGGGGATTCAGGCGAGAACCAGAGCGATGATAAAAATTCTATCAGGTAGCAGAACCCGTGCGCTGATGACTATTCCACTACTTTCTTTGATGTTGATGGGGTGTTCGCAACAATTCGCTTTGTTGGGTCAAACAATGAAGCTGGCCTTCTGGGGGCAGGATGATACCGACCTAACGCCGCAGCAGGTGGCGAAGGTGCCGTATGCTTCCGCCTATATCAAAGTCGGCGAAGCGCCTCGCGCCTTTATGGTGCTGGCGTTCGTTGAAAACGGCGTGCTGAAGTGGGTGGCCGCGGATAAAAACATGGTCGCGACCCGTGATGGGCGTGTGGTGAAAACGCAGGGATTCGGCGAAGACATTCAGCATGTCGCCAATCAGCAGCAGGATCCGCTGCATTTAGGATTGCTGAAGGCGGGGACGCCCATGCATTGGCGCACCGAGGTCAGTTGGTCGCAGGTGATGCGGGGCAGTTATGAACTGAACTCTTCATTCGAAAACCGCGGCCGCGAGCCGTTGGTCATCCTCGGCAGAACCTATCAAACCGTGCGCTTCGACGAGCTCGTGACCGTTCCCGCGTTGAACAAACGCTATACCAACCAGTATTGGCTGAATGCGAACACCGGTCAGGTGATGCAGAGTCGTCAATACATGGGGCCGGATATGGCGCTGGTTCAGTTTACTGCTTTGAAATCCTACGCTCAGTCACTGTAAGGACGCTTCTATGTTGCTACACAATCGGCTGGCCGCCATGTTGATGTTGATGACCGGAACGGTGGGCGCAGCGCAGCTTACGGTAAAATATGGCGATCGCACGTTGGACCCCGTGGTGTTGGAAGACGGCGTTCGCTTGGATAAGTTTTATGAGAAAACGCCGTTCCCCGCCGACGTTAATTGGCAGAATGCGCTAATCACCAACCCGGCGATGACATCGCGCGTGGCCGCGCAAGGCCAGACGCTGCAGGATCACCTCTATCGTCTACAGCTGTGGTGGCGCGATCGCGGTGATGGCGACTACGCCATCGCGGCGTGGTATGTCGCGCAGGCGCTCAAGCAGGTACCTATCGCGGGCCGAATTCCGACGGCGCTTGACCCGGACCGAGTGCGCCTGGACCTTCAGAGCAACCGCCCGCTGGTGGGAGAATATCAGCTCTATCTTGCCCCCTATTCAAAACAGCTGTTCCTGTTCGGACTGATTCGAACAGATATCGATATCGGTACGACCCACGTGTTCAAAGATCTTCCGCTGCGCTCCGGCTGGTCGGTTGAAAACTATATACAGGGCCGACGTTTTCTTCCCGGCGGCGATAAAAACATGGGATATTTGATTTCTGGAACGGGGACGTGGCGCAAGGTGCCGCTGGCGATATGGAATCGTCAACATATCGAACCCGCTGCGGGCGAAACGCTGTTTATTGGCTTTGATCCCGCGATTTTGCCCGAAGAGATGTCCTCTCTCAATGAGCAGATTGCCGATTATCTTGCGAACCGGATCCCACACTAATGGCTAAAAACAATACTTTCAGACTGAATTGCCTCTCTCTGGCGATCGGCAGCGTTTTCAGCACGTCGGCGTTGGCGGATGGGGCAGGCGGCACGGCTCATGAGATGGCCGATGCGACTAACCAGAATCACTATTACCAGCCAGCAGGCGTCTCTCAAACCGACTTTGGCGGCGTAGGGTTGCTGCAAATGCCGACCGCCCGCATGGCCGAAACCGGCGAGTTCAGCGCCAGCTACCGCGATAACGATCAATATCGACGTTACTCCGTCTCATTGCAGTTGCTCGACTGGCTGGAAACCACGGTGCGTTATACCGACATTCGTACCCGGCTTTACAGCGCCGACCCCAACTTCAGTGGCACGCAAACGTATAAAGACAAAGGGTTCGACGTTAAGGCGCGGTTGTGGAAGGAAGACCGCTGGTTGCCCCAGGTTTCTGTTGGACTGCGCGATATCGCGGGAACCGGCTTGTTCGACAGCGAATATCTCGCGGCCAGCAAACGCTGGGGACCGTTCGACCTGACGCTGGGCGTCGGCTGGGGCAATATGGCCCAGAGTGGCAATATCACTAATCCCGCCTGTAAGCTGACGGAGAGCTTCTGCCAGCGCACCAGTTCTACGGAAACCGGGCAGTTCGAGGTGAACAATTTCTTCCACGGCCCGGCGGCGATATTCGGCGGGATTGAGTACCAGACGCCGTGGGATCCGTTACGTCTTAAGCTGGAGTACGACGGCAACAACTACAGCGATGAAGCCGCAGATCGCGGGCGCAGCGAGCGTATCAAGCAGGACTCGCCGATCAACGTGGGCATGGTCTATCGGGTCGGCGATATTCTGGATACGTCGCTCTCCTGGGAACGCGGCAACACGTTGATGTGGGGCTTTACGCTCCGGACCAACTTCAATCAGCTGAGGCCGCATTTCGTGGACGACGCGCCGCCGGTCTACGCGCCGGTCAGCAATCCGCAGGGCGGTACTGACTGGAAGCGCGTGGCGAAGGAGCTGGACGAGAAAGCGGGTCTGGGTCAACCGGATATCTACGCGGACGCGAAACAGGTCACCGTCGTCAGCCCGCAATACAAATATCCGGATAGCGCGGAGTACAGCAGTCGGGCGGCGACCGTCCTCGCCAACCATGTGCCGGACAGCGTCAGCGAATATCACATCGTGAGGGAAAGCCGTCATCTGCCGACCGACAGCACCCGTGTTGACGCGAACGCTTTCCGTCAGCTGCAAACAGCGTCGACCCCGTTAGGGCAGCCGGAGCCGAATGCTTATCATGCTGAGCCGGTCGCGCCGCCACGCGGGCAAGAGGTGTTGCATACCCAGCCCCGGCGGCTGACTTACTCCCTTGCGCCAGCGCTGTCGCAGTCTATCGGTGGGGCCGAATCATTCTATATGTATCAGGTCTCGGCAAACGCTAACGCCGATCTGTACCTCTCCGATCACTGGAGCGTTGGCGGTACGGTCAACGTCAACTTGTTCAACAACTACGACAAGTTCAACTATACGGCTCCGCCTCAGGACACCAAGCTACCGCGCGTCCGCACCTGGATACGTGAATATGTCACCTCCTCTGACGTGTTGCTGACCAATCTTCAGCTGTCGCGCACCGATCATCCGGCGCGGGACTGGTACACGCAGGTTTACGGCGGGTATCTGGAGATGATGTACGCGGGTGTTGGCGGCGAAATGCTGTATCGCCCATACGGCAAAAGCTGGGCGGTCGGGCTGGATGTGAATTACGTCAAGCAACGTGACTGGAACGATACGATGCGTCTCGCGGACTACAGCGTGGCCACCGGCCATCTGACCACCTACTGGGAGCTGCCGTTTATCAAAGGCGGACTGGCGAAGGTCAGCGTCGGTCGCTATCTGGCGGGAGATAAAGGCGTTACCGTCGATCTGTCTCGCCGCTTTGACAGCGGTATTGTTGCGGGCGCCTTTGCGACAAAAACCAACGTCAGCGCCAAAGAGTATGGGGAAGGGAGCTTCACCAAAGGGTTCTATGTCTCCATACCGTTCAATCTCCTCTTCGCCTCGCCGACGACGAATCGTGGTTCGGTAGGTTGGGTGCCGCTGACGCGTGACGGCGGCCAGATGCTAGAGCGTCGCAACGTGCTCTACAACGTCGTCCAACAGCCATAAACCCCAGCCTGGATATGAGCGGCGGAGAAAAGGCGGCAGGGGATCATCCCCCTGCCGCCTTTCTCGTGTTATGGCGTGTCGGCGGCTAAAACCGCTCGCGGACCGCCTGTTTTTAAGGGCTGTAATGTAAGGAAATTGTTTGTTTTGTGGTGATAGAAGGTAAATAGTCTAACCCGTTATTAATAGGCAGGTTTTTAAGAATAGGACGCTTGTTGGCCGGGGGATGGCTTCACTATGATGCAGCGAAACAGTAGTCAGATGAGGTTAAAATGAAACGAGTATTAAAACTGGTAAGTGTACTGGCGCTGCTGACAACCCTGAGCGGATGCATCTTCCCACCCCCGTGGGGCGGCGGTCACGGTGGCGGCGGTGGTCATGGCGGCGGTCATCATTTCCAGGATCCGAGAGGTTAAGAATGTGATAACGCCAGCAGAGGCTGGCGTTAACGTCGAACTGATTCGACACCCGTTTATTCAGGCCAGTGCGTTTGCACTGGCTTTTTTTATGAGCCGTGGCTCCACAGGGTCCGTTTTGTAGTGCGTGACGGCGCCTAGGTTGTCCGCCAACTGCGTGTGCAGGTCATCGAACAACTGATAGCGGCGCTTGTACTGCGCCCGCTTGTTGCTGGGTATTTCCTCCAGCGGTTTACGGGCGATGTGCAGCGGCAGCTGGTACAGGTTGTCGTGCGTTTGGGTCGCGTCCAGCGAGGTCCAGAATTCGTCATAGCTGCAAAACAGTACGCTTCTTTTGCTGCGATGATAGCGTCGGCTCTGATAAACATGACTGCCATCGCCGACGGCCAGCACGCTGCGAATCCCCGCCAGTTCGGCCAACGTCAGCAGGCTTTCAATCAGCATGCGCTTAGGGAATAAGCCGTAGCAGGCTTTCGTCGCTTGCTTGATCAGGTCCCGGGTCGTTTTTTTGCCCTGACCCTGCAGACCGCCAATGACAATGGCGGGTTGCCCCAAGACATTAATGATACTGAACGATAATGAGATTAACGGCGTTTCATCCATCACAATTTGCAGGGTCGTTTCACCCTCCTTGTCATAACGCCACACGCTGCTGACGATGGTGAATTTCTCGCCACCTTTGCCGTAAAATTCAGCCAGTCGGAAGGGCGTTTCGCTCAGAAAGGCATCATGCAGACGTGGCGAAGACAGGCTTTCCACAAAGGTATAATGGTGACAAATCGCTTTAGCGCGCTCAGCCGCATTGAGTCCGACATGCAAATAAGGGCGATGAATTTTCGTAGGCAGGCAGGGATGCGTTTTAATCAATCTCTGCATGCAAGGCATCGAGCATATCCTGCCCAAGAAGTAATAGGTGGGGAACGGCAGCATCAGCGATCGCAACAAAAATTTCGCTTTTATCTTATTCTTAAACTCTATTTTTTCAGAACGAAAATGGCCGCTCAATAGCTGAAAGAACAGCGAAGCTCGGGATAATTTTTTCATATGCTCCACACGATGTTTAACGATTTTTTGTCATATTTTTTCGAAAAATAGGGTGATAGCCTTATTTCATTACCGCAAATATAAAAAAATGTACGGCGGCAAATAATAATAAAGATATAAGCCTATTTTCGGCAGGTAATTAGCACTGAGTAAGGTGAAGTATAAAAGGACTCAGTCATGAATAAATATATTGTGAGTTATAGTCCATTTTCGTTGAGACTTTATTTATGGGATGAGAAATAACAGTGTGATTTTTAGTTTGTTTGGTTTTTATTTAAATTCCATTTATTAGGATGAGGTTAAATGCGCACATTGTTTTTGAACCCCTAAGCGCGCGAAAGACGCGCTGCGCGGCATCTCCACGCCGTTCGCGTACTGGTACGCGAACCGTCACGAGCGAAGCGTCTTGCTCTGGCGCATTCATTCACCCATGGTACGTTTCCCGTCTGACTCATCCCTCGATTTCCTATTTCAATATCGATTAGCTCATCTGATTAGTCATGATTTTTCGATTGCTAACCCCTTAATGAATTGTGGAATTAAGGTTTCTTCATTCGCTGAATATTGGCTTGTTAAATTTTTATGGCAATGGTAATAATTATCATTACAGTCGGTGTCGTCACCTAAAACAATCCTGCGAAAGAAGCGCGAATGTTGGAGTTTTTTATTCATGCAATACGATTATCAAGATTATCTGCAACTTAAAGAGCAGCATCCCAAAAAATACGCGCGTGAACTGGCCCAATTGATGAATATCAGTGAAGCGGAGCTCTCTGACTTGCGTGTGGGTCATGAGGCGCGTCGACTGACCGGCGATCCGCGTCAGATTCTGGCGGCGCTTGAAAGCGTGGGGGAGACAAAATCCATCACGCGGAACGAATATGCCGTGCATGAGCAGGTCGGGTTCTACCGCAATCAACGCATTGGCGGGCACGCGGGAGTGGTGCTGAATCCACGTGGCCTGGACTTGCGCGTGTTCCCCGAGCAGTGGGCGAGCGTATTTTCCTTTATCGAGCAGACCGCGCGCGGCGAGCGCCAAAGTATTCAATTCTATGACCGTCAGGGCGACGCGGTGCTGAAGGTCTACGGCACGGAGCACACCGACTGGACGGCATGGCAGGCCACCGTCGAGCGTTTCACCGCTGCCGAAAATGTCCCGTTGGCGCTCACNCCTTATGCCGCCCCAGCATCCGACGTCGTTGTCGACGCCGCGCGGCTGGAACAAGAGTGGCGGGAGATGCAAGACGTGCATGAATTTTTCCCCCTGCTGAAACGGCACAATTTGACGCGTCAGCAGGCGTTCCGCCACGTAAGTGACGATCTGGCCTGCCTGGTGGACAACCAGGCGCTGGCGACGCTGCTGAATGCGGCGCATCAGGACGGCAACGAAATCATGATCTTTGTCGGCAACCGGGGCTGCGTTCAGATCTTTACCGGCGTGATTGAGAAAGTGGTGCCGATGGACCACTGGCTGAACGTGTTCAACAAGACGTTCACGCTGCATCTGCAGGGCAATACCATTGCGGAAAGCTGGGTCACGCGTAAGCCTACGCGCGACGGTATCGTCACCAGTCTGGAACTGTTCGCCGCCGACGGCACGCAGATTGCGCAGCTGTTTGGTCAGCGTACGGAAGGGCAGCCGGAGCAGGCACAGTGGCGACAGCAGGTGACATCGCTGGTGACGCCGGGAGCCGTAGCATGAAGAAAATCCTTCTGACGCTGGCGCTATGCCTGCCATTCTCGCTACTGGCGGCGACGCGGTTGGTGACGATTGGCGGCGATGTCACGCAAATCGTCTTCGCTCTGCACGCGGGCGACGATGTGATCGCCCGCGACAGCACCAGCCTGCATCCAAAAGAAGCGTTGGCGCTGCCGGATGTCGGCTATATGCGACAGCTGAATGCGGAAGGCGTATTGGCGATGACGCCGACGCTGGTGCTGGCCAGCGCGCTTTCCCAGCCTTCCGCCGCAATGGAGCAGATCGCGAAAAGCGGCGTGAAGGTAGTGACCGTGCCCGCCGGACAGAACGTGGCGAGCATCGCCGCCAAGATCTCGGTTATCGCTCAGGCGTTAGGGAAGGAGAAAGAAGGACAAGCATTGGTGCAGCAGGTGAATCAGCAGCTCGCCGAACTGCCGTCGAAACCCTTGCCCGTCAAGGTCCTGTTCATTCTGAGCCACAGCGGCATGTCGGCGATGGGGGCTGGGCAGAACACGGCGGCGGACGCCGCGATCCGCGCGGCAGGGTTGCAAAATGCGATGCAGGGATTCAACCGTTACCAGCCGTTATCTCAGGAAGGGGTGGTCGCCAGCCAGCCGGACTGGGTGGTCATCAGCAGTCAGGGCGTGAAAACCCTCGGTGGCGAAGCTCAAATCTGGCAGTTGCCCGGTCTGGCGCTGACGCCGGCAGGCCAACACAAACGGCTGCTGGTGGTCGACGACATGGCGATGCTGGGCTTCGATCTGGATACGCCGGCGGCGCTGTTGCGTCTGCGTAACGCGGTGGAAGCGCAGCAGTGAGGTTCAATCCATCGATGACGCTGCTCATTATGGCGGCGTCCGCGGGGCTGCTAACGATTATCGCAGCGAACATCGGCGCTATGCCGATCACGCTGTCGGAACTGATGACGTCGTCGTCGGAGAGCCTGCCGTGGCAGGTCTGGTTGAACATCCGGCTGCCGCGCGTGCTGTTGGCCGTGCTGGTCGGCGTCGCGCTGGCGCTTTCCGGCGCGGCGATGCAGGGGTTATTTCGCAATCCGCTGGCGGATCCGGGATTGCTCGGCGTCAGTAGCGGCGCGGCGCTGGGCGTCGGTCTGTCCGTGGTCGTCCCGGTCGCGCTGCCGGCGGTCATTGCGCTGTACTGGCCGATGTTGGCCGCCTTCGCAGGCGGCGTCGCGATCATGCTGCTGCTGTTTTCGCTCAGTATCTCCGCCACCAGTCCGCTATCCCGCCTGCTGCTGGCGGGGATCGCCATCAACGCGCTGNGCGGCGCGGCGACCGGCGTGCTGTCCTGGATCAGCAACGATCAGCAACTGCGCCAGCTGTCGTTGTGGGGCATGGGGAGTCTGGGACAGGCCCAGTGGTCGTCGGTGACGGTCGTCGCCTCGTTGGTCCTGCCCTGCGCGTGGTGGCTGCAGCGCCTGGCGCGGCAGCTCAACCTGCTTCAATTGGGCGACGAAGAAGCACACTATCTTGGCGTGGACGTTCGCCGGACGCGGCGGCAGATAGTGATCCTAAGCGCCGTACTGGTGGCGGCAGCCGTGGCGGTCAGCGGCATCATTGGGTTTGTCGGTCTGGTGATGCCCCATCTCATTCGGATCACGCTCGGGGCCGATCACCGCTGGTTGCTGCCCGGATCGGCGCTTGGCGGCGCGCTCCTGCTGCTGCTGGCCGATACGCTGGCGCGGACGATGGTGGCTCCGGCGGAAATGCCGGTGGGGCTATTAACCAGTCTGGTGGGCGGCCCGTGGTTTTTATGGCTGATTTTGAGGCACAAACATGGCTGAGACGAGTGAACTGCGCCTGACCGCTCATAACCTCAGCTACCGCTCGGGAAGGCGGCAGCTACTGTCCGACGTGTCGCTGACGTTAACGCCCGGCGAATTGACGACGGTCATCGGCCCTAACGGCGCCGGTAAGTCGACGTTGCTACGCCTGCTGACGGGGTTTTTCTCCCCCCACCAGGGCGAGTGCAGACTCAACGGCCGCCCGTTGGCGGAATGGACGCCGAATGTGCTGGCCCGTCAGCGCGCGGTGATGCGTCAGGACAGCGTGCTGCAGGCCCAGTTTCGGGTGGAAGAGGTTGTCGCGATGGGGCGTTCGCCCTGGCCCTCAGACGCGAATGACCGTGTGTTGGATGAGATTTTGGCGTTGACCGACTGTGAGACGCTGCGCGGCCGGCTTTATCCGCAGCTGTCAGGCGGCGAGCAGCAGAGGGTGCGGCTGGCTCGGTCGCTGGCGCAACTATGGCGGCCTGACGGCATTGCCGGATGGCTGTTTCTGGATGAGCCGACGTCGGCGCTGGATTTGTATCACCAACAGCAGCTGCTCCGGCTGCTGAAAACGCTGACCTCGACGGGAAAGCTGGCGGTGTGCTGCGTATTGCACGATCTGAATCTGGCCTCGTTATGGTCGGATAAGATCGTGCTGCTGCACGAGGGCAGGATCGTCGCGGAAGGCGTGCCGGAGGGCGTTATCACCCAGCCGGCGATTGAACGTTGGTATCAAGCCGACGTCGTTGTCAGTCCTCACCGTGAAACCGCAACGCCGCAGGTGTCGCTACGGCGTTGAATCGGGGAAGGAATAGCGTTTGATTGATGATGGGATGCGATGTGACTCTCAGCGGAAACGCGGGTCTGATCGCGCCCTGATAACTACAAAAATAATGAGCAAAAATACTGCAAAGCAATGACTGAGCAAGAATATAACGATTTCAACATTTGAGGTTTCAGTATGTTCTTGCATACAAAAGAAAAACATCTCTCAGGTCTCATCAGGATTATCCTGACGGGCGTATTGACCAGCACAGCGTGCAATGCGATGGCCGCGCTATCCGATAGCGATAATCAAACGCAGGCAGCCAAGAAAGAGCAGACCACATCTGCCACCCAGGCTGCGGCGGCTACCGCCGCTAAGCCGGAGGACGACAATCCGGGCGAGCAGATGACGGTGATTTCCGCCCCCGTCGATACCAAGGCTGGAAGTCGCGTAACGTTGGACGCCAGTGAAGTGCAGAAAAACGGCGGGAACGATTTCGGCACCATCATGCGCTATCAGCCGCTGGTCAGCGCCACCAGCGCCAGCTCGGGTTCCGGTAACGGCAAGAGCGGGTTCGACCGCTCCGGCTACACCGGCTATAACATTCGCGGTCTCGAAAGCAACCGCGTCGCCATCGACGTGGACGGTATTCCGTTGCCTAATGCGACCGCGCGCAGCTATGCCGGACGCGCCGGGTTGAATACGTTCGGGATCGGCCGTGACTACATCGACCCGTACATGTACGGTCTGGTGATTATCGACCAGGGGGCGACGAGCGTAGAGCGCGCCAATAACGCCATCGGCGGCGCGGTTTCCTTCCGTCCCAAATCGCCGGACCAATACCTGTCGCCGTCGAAACACACGTATTTCGGCTACCAGAGCGACTATGACTCGTCCAACCGCAGCTGGCACAACGGCATCACGGCGGCGGGCGGCGATGAGACGCTGCGGGGTATCGTCGTGATCAGCCGTCGCGACGGGCAGGAAACCCAGAACAACAGCGGCGTGCTTTCCGCTTATCCGATGAACTGGCACTCCACGTCTGTGATGACCTCAGGGATTTGGCAGGCGAACGATCAGAACCGCTTCACCGGTACCTTGGAGTACTACACCAAGACGTCCCATTCCAACTACGACTCATGGGATGCCACGGGAAGTTCGATTTTAGGCAACGCGCAGCAGGACAGCGATACCCGCCGCTGGAGCAGCAGTCTGCGTCATAACTGGACGGCGTCCTCGGTGGATTCATGGATAGACGCTATCGACTCGCGCATCTATTACCAGAACACCAAAACCCAAGACGAAACTTACATGCCGCTGACCGCCAGCAGTATGTATACGGTGAATTCGGACTACAAGGTTGATACCTACGGCGCCGAGACCACCATGATGAAAACTTGGGGCATGCATCAGTTCAGCTGGGGGTTCAATGCCCAGCAATCTGACACCAAACGGCCATTTACCCAGGATCCGGCTCAGACCACCTACTACGCCATCATGCAGCCCGAAGCGGACAGCCGCACGGATACGCTGGGCGGGTTCGTTCAGGACCGTATGGAGATGGACGTCGCGGGCAGAACGTTGGCGATTACGCCAGGGGTGCGCGTCGCCTACCAGCGGACGAAACCACAGAACCTGAGCAGCCTGACCGAAAACAGTTCGGTGCTGACCGAAGACGAGGTGGCGAAGCTCTACGGCACCAACAGCGATACGCAGGTGCTGCCGTCGCTGAGTCTTGAGTATGCGCTGACGCCGCGTCTGACCAGCTACATTCAGTACAAGCGCGGCGCACAATTCCCGGATGCCAGCCAGCTGTACGGATCGTGGGGGCTGGGCTCTTCCTATGCGGGAGCGTCGCAGTATGCGCTGATCGGCAACAACGAGCTGAAAACGGAGACCAGCAACAACTATGAGCTGGGATTGAAAGGGGAAATGACCGAAGGGGTAACCTTCCGCTCAGCGCTGTTCTACAACACGTATAAAAACTTTATCGCCTACACGCGGTATACCCGGGCGAATAACCCTGACAAGTTCTCCAACGTGCCGTCGAATATCAACATTGCCTACCAGTCGGAAAACCGCGACAAAGCCTTTATCTACGGCGCGGAGTTCAGCAGTAAAGTACAGTGGGGAACCTGGTTCGACGCGTTGCAGGGGTTGAGCACCACGCTGGGGGTCGGTTATAGCGAAGGGCAGTCCAAGTCCAGCTATTCCGGCGACAAATATGTCGACCTTGATAGCGTAGCGCCTCTGAAAGCCGTCGTGGGACTGGGCTGGGATGCGCCGGATAACCTCTATGGCGCGGCGCTGACGGCGACGTTCCAGAAAGGCAAACAGGCAACGGCGACCAACCGTGAGACCTACAGCAACACGGGGACGACCATCACCGACTCTACCACCGAGTATATGCGCGTTCCCGGCTATGGTCTGGTGGACCTGACCGCCTACTGGCGCGTCACGCCGACGGTCAAACTCAGCGGCGGCGTTTATAACCTGACCGATCGCAAATATTGGGATTATCTGAGCAGCCGTCAGCTGACCAGCACCAACAACCAGGACGCGTATGACCAGCAGCTCGCGGTTATGCCGGGCAGAACCTTCCAACTGGGCATCAACGTGGATTTCTAAATCGTATTGATCGGCAGGGATTCCTGTCAGCAAACGTAGACTGAAATTCGGTCCCGACCCCGGCGAAAGCCGGGGTTTTTTCGTTTACGCGAAAACAGGGCGTCAACCGAGACGAGGGTTAATTTCATCGGCAGGAGGCGGGCTGCGGGAGAGAAGGAGATGTTCACCGGGAGAGGTTAACAAGGAGCCGTTGGCGGCTCCTTGCTGGTTTTGATGGGGCAGACAGCGCCGCGCGAATTAGCGAAACGGCGGTTCGTCGAACGTGCGCAGCTTGCGGGAGTGCAGTTGGTCAACTTCCGATCGCAGCAGATCGACGGCGCAGATGCCGATCTGCAGGTGCTCGGAAATCGCCCCTTCATAAAAGCGGTTGGCCTGACCGGGCAGTTTGATCTCGCCGTGCAGCGGCTTGTCGGATACGCAGAGCAGGGTGCCGTAAGGCACGCGGAAGCGGTACCCCTGAGCGGCGATGGTCGCGCTTTCCATGTCTACCGCGACGGCACGGCTCAGGTTGAAGCGGCGGGCCGACACGGAGTAGCGCAGTTCCCAGTTTCGGTCGTCCGTCGTGACGACGGTTCCGGTACGCAGGCGTTGTTTCACCTTCTCGCCGGGCATACCGCTGACGGTCTTGGTGGCGTCATACAGCGCCCGTTGCACCTCGGCGATGCTGGGGATCGGAATATCCGGCGGCAGCACGGAGTCCAGCACGTGGTCGTCGCGCAAGTAAGCGTGAGCCAGTACGTAATCACCGATGGACTGACTTTCGCGCAGACCGCCGCAGTGGCCGATCATCAGCCACGCATGCGGACGTAAAACGGCCAGATGATCGCAGATGGTTTTCGCGTTGGACGGTCCGACACCGATATTCACCAGCGTAATCCCGCGACCTTGGCGAGACAGCAGATGATAAGCGGGCATCTGGTGATTCTTCCAGGCCAGATCGGTGCCCGCCTGCTCGGGATTGCGGGTTTCCGCCGTGGTGTAGCTGCCGCCGGCGCAGGACAGCGCATAGTAAGGGCTGTTTTCATCCGCAATTTGTTCGCAGGACCAGCGCACAAACTCATCCACATAGCGGGTGTAGTTGGTGAACAAGACGAAAGGCTGGAAGTGCTCGACCGGCGTGCCGGTGTAGTGTCGGAGGCGCGCCAGCGAAAAGTCGGTTCTTAGCGCATCGAAGTGGGAGAGCGGAAAGTTTTCTTTGGACTGATGAAACAGGCCATCCGCCGTTTCATCGCCGATCTGCGCCAGTTCGGTGGTGGGAAAATACTGCGCCAGCCCGGCGCTCATCGAGCGGTTCAGCCCCAGATTCGCGCCGTCGATGACGTACGGATAGGGAATTTCCTGCTGCGAAGGCACGACTTCAATCACCGCGTCATAGTCGTTTTCCAGAATTTCCAGCTGTTCGGACAGATAGCCGCGGAGGAGGGCGGGGCGGGTGATAGTGGTGCTGTAACAGCCGCCGTGGGTCAGTCGACCATAGGCACGGGTTTTGTTCTCCGAGGGGGCGCGTCCATCCCAGCTGACGCGCAGCTCGGGATAAACAAAAAGACCGTTGGCGCGCGCCGAGGCGTCCGGCAGCGTGCCTTCATCGATAAAAGCGCTGATGGCGGCGCGCAGCGAGGCGACCGCTTCGTCATACAGGGTTTCCAGTTTGTCGAGCGCTTCGGTGGCCGTGAGGCCGGCAGCGGATGCTTTACTCATCTTTTCTCCTTGGTTTGCCGGGCGCAACGGCGTCCGGCGAAATGCGGTGCTGTCATCGTAACGGCAGGTCACGCGGCGCTATGTCATAAACTATGCTAATCCTGATGTATTGAGTCTACACGAGGATTTGCGTCTCTTGTATGCGCACCCGACTTAAGGCTTTGATTTAGGACCCTCACCGCGGAATAGCGAGCCATCGTCGTGAGTTGGTACACAATAACGGTGCGATTTAGTAGGATGTGCCCGCATGAACGCCCTGAGGCGATTCATGGTTTCAGGAAAACGTATGCCTTATAAATCTTTTGTTTCGTTCACACCGCGCGGATTGCGTCGTCTCTTAGGGAAAAACAATCCTTCTGCTCCGGGAAAAACCATGATTGGTTTCCTGGTCGTGAGTTTCATTGTGTTAGCCACGACCAACGGGTGGAACTTCTGGCAGTCCTATCATCGGCAGGTGTTGGAAGTTGAGCAGGATGTCATCAACCTTTCGGTGATATTGTCGCGTCAGGCTGAAGATACCTTTCTGCCGATAGAGCTGGCCATCATCGACACTATGCGTGAGATCCACGGTGATATTAATTCGCTGAGTTCTGAAAAGATCACCTCCGTACTCGAATCTCACCGAGTATTGCTTCCACAAATTATCGGCCTTTATATCTTCGACGAGAAAGGCAACCTGATTGCCTCAACCGGGCAGGGCTCCCGTTTTGTCTACAATGTGTCCAAGCGCAGCTACTTCATCTGGAACAAGAATAGTACCAGCGAGGAGCTGTTTATCGGTCAGCCGCGCATCAGCGTGATCTCGGGGAGATCCGTCATTCCGGTATCGAAGCGCATCAACGGCAAAAACGGCGAGTTTAAAGGCATTTTCCTGGCCTCGGTCGACCCGGGTTACTTCGGCCGTTTTTACAGCTATTTCAGTCTGAATTATGACTCGATTCTGTCTTTGCTGAATATTGACGGCTCCCCGCTGTACGTTTATCCGGATGAACAGAAAATGCTGATCGAGAAATACTCACCGGGCGTGCTGGCGGAAAAGGCGTTGCAAAGCAAATCCGTCGGCGTGGGTACCTGGCATACGCCGTTTGACGGTGAGATGCGCGTGGTGGGTTACGTTAAACTCAAAAGATATCCCCTCATCGCGGCGGCCAGCGTGAATAAAAATGAGCTGCAGCGGCGCTGGATAGCGGACAATATCGCCGCGATAGCCGTCAACTTTTTAGTTCTGGTTTCTCTGGTGCTGTTGGGCACCTTTGTCCTTAAACAGATCCGCATCACGGTGCGCAATAAAGAGATGCTTTCCATGATGCATCGGGAAGTGGAAGACCAGAATCAGGTGCTACAGGAGCTGGCGCTGGTCGATCCGCTGACCCAGTTGGCGAACCGTCGACGATTTGATCTCTATCTTGAACAGTGTCTGACCACGGCAGACGTTGAGGGCAGCGACGTGGCGCTTGCTATGATCGATGTCGATTTTTTCAAACGCTATAACGATACCTATGGCCACATAGAAGGCGACCGCTGTCTGGCTGAAATCGGCCTCATCCTTCGTTCGCTTCCGCTGCCGTCGGGCGCACAGACTGCCCGATACGGCGGAGAGGAGTTTTCGATTATTTTGCCGGGACTTTCCGGCAGGCAGGCGGAGAAAGTGGGTAACGATATGGTTGAGGCGATGAGAATGCGTGCCATCGAGCATTGCGGCTCTCAGCTGCCGCAAAAGATTGTGACGGTCAGTGTCGGTGTTTATTCCTACACGTCCCAACATTCCTGCGATGCACAGCGTTTGAAGGAAGGCGCGGATCAGGCGCTGTATCTGGCCAAGAAAAAAGGGCGCAATCAATGCATTCGACTTTAGGGTTATTCGATGTGCGTGATCTCTTTCGCGTGAAATATAGGCTATCCACTAACACCGGCTAAAAAAACATTATTTTAGCGGAATGATCATTCACAGGGTTTCAATCTGGTGCGGCACATACTTTGTCGCACTTTTTTATTATTTCTTTAAACTTTCCTGATTCGATGATATCTCCACGTATCATGGAGTTTGATGGTTAATTATCCTGATGTTACCACCATCGTTAGATGAATGGCCTGTCAGTTTGCGTTTTGGCGTGATAAGTATTTTTGTTTTAAGGAGTTGTTAAAGATTTAAATAACCTAGTCGATAGGGCCTAGGAATACTGATAATAACCAAGGAATTTTAAATGTACGAACGAATTAAGATTCGGAACGGGCTCTATGCCGTTATCGCTATATTCTTTATATTACTCACCACGCTATGTGTCTTTAGTCTCTATTCTTCTATTCAGAGCAACAGTTCAATTCAAAAAGTGGATACCATTCAGGGCGACCAGGTTATCCCGCTGGCTTCTACCTACACGGATTTACTGAGTGCCCGCCTTCTGTCGATGAATGTTGCCCTCTCTCTTGATAAAAAAGAGAATGCAGATGTCGTAGCGCCCTATTTAAAAAAACTCAATACATACGTCGACAAAGCCAAACTGACGATGACGGACCTGCGTAAAACCCGTGCGCTGACGCCTGAGGGACGCAGACTGCGTGCGGACCTGGACACGGCATTCGATGACTACATCTCTACCGCTATCGATCCGTTAGTGACTGCTCTGAATCAGGGCAATGTCACTTTGTTCTACGGTCAGATCGAACCGCTGGCCGCCGAGAAAGGCGAGGTATTCCGCCAGAAGCTGATGAACTTCATCGACTTCGCACAGAATGTGGGTGATGGGGAAATCAATCACGCAGAAAGCTTCTATAAAACCACCTTGACGATTCTTATCGCCGCATTTGTCGTGGTTCTGCTGCTAAGCATCTGTTCGATTCAGTTTATTCGTACTGTGGTACTGTCGCCGGTGGAACGCGTTCGCCGCTACTTCGGTATGATGGAAAGCGGTTCTCTGGCGCTGGATATCCCGCCGCAGCACGACACTGAAATGGGTAATCTGCTCCAGTCGCTGAAAGATATGCAGGAAGCCTTCCGTCGAATCGTGGCCGATGTGCGTGACTCTTCGGCGGCCGTGGCCTCCGGCGCACAGCAGATTTCCGCGGCTAACCGCGATTTCTCTTCCCGTACGGAAGAGCAGGCGGCATCGGTTGAAGAGACCGCCGCGAGCATGGAACAGCTGACGTCTTCAGTTCATGAAAACTCGGCGAATACTCAACGCGCTATGGCGTTGACCGCGACCGTCGCCGAACTGGCGGAAAAGAATGCCAGCAACTTCGGCAAGCTCATCGCGCGTATCGACGGTATCGCCACCAGCTCGAACAAGATCAACGACATCATCTCCATCATGGACGGTATCTCGTTCCAGACCAACATTCTGGCGTTGAACGCCGCTGTGGAAGCTGCGCGTGCAGGCGAAGCGGGTAAAGGTTTTGCCGTGGTAGCCGCTGAAGTGCGTAGTCTGGCGCAGCGCAGCGCTGGTTCAGCGCGAGAAATCAAAACGCTGATTGAAGAGACCTCGAACGAAGTCTCTCAGGGTTCTAAAGTCGCGTCCGATTCGTCCGCTGATATGAATCTGCTGGTTGGTGAGATTAAGAAGGTTAACGAGTTCATGCAGGAAATTTCCCTGGCGTCTTCCGAACAGGCGAAAGGCATCGAGCAGGTTAACGTGGCTATTACTCAGCTGGAGCAAGTCGCGCAGCAGAATGCGGCGTTGGTCGAAGAGTCCGCTTCCGCCAGCGCATCTCTGAACGACCAGGCGGTCAATTTGGATGAAACGATGGCGTTCTTTAAGCTCGAGCGTCCTACGGCCGCGTTGGGTCATCACACCTTGGATCGTTAAGTTCCGCTACTCGCCCCGGTTTGAATGACGTAAAGGGGCGTTTTCGCAAGCGTATCACCAAGCCCGCCGACATTGTCGGCGGGCTTTCTTGTTTTAAACGTTAGTGCGTTCTGTGCTCAATAGACCTGGCGGCATGGAATTTAAGATGAGGCATGGAGCGCATTGTGGTCAACGTCACGCCCAGCAAGACAAGCGTGGTCGCTGCCAGATGATAGAGATACAGCTGTTCCTGAAGGAACACGGAGGAGAGGATAAACGCGTACACCGGCACCAGATACATGGAAGTGCTGGCTCGCGCCGCGCCAAGCAGGCGCACGATGCGAGAGTAGACGCTGTAGGCGGCGACACCGGCGACCAGCGCCAGAAATAGAATGGCGTATAGCAGATGCAACGAGAGTTCCGGAGTTGCATGCGTCATTCGCCATTCCAGCGGCAGAAAGGGCAGCAGAATGACCGAACTGCCGATAGCAATAATCCACAGCAGCACAAAGGCCGACACGGCAATCGGGCGTTGACGCAGTAGCGCCGTATAACCGGCCCAGGCCGTCGATGCGATAAAAGCAATAATGTCGCCCTGGTTGAACTTCAACTGTAGCAGGTGAGTGACATCCCCTTCGAAAACCACCACACAAATCCCCAGTATGGCGATGCTCGCGCCGACGAAGAAGTTGGCGTGCAGCGGGATGCGCCATACGACGCGCTCAATAACCGAAACCATGATTGGAGAGAGCGAAAACAAAAGAGCGATATGGCCCGCGCTGGTGTGATGCGCCGCGGCATATTGCGGCGCGACGCTGAGCACACCGCCCAGCAAGACGAGCAGCGCCACATCTTTCCCGCGACGGCGGAGCGTCGGCGCAGCCCGGCGCAAGGGGGACAGAATAAAGGGGAAAATCACGAGGGCAGCGATGAGCCATCTCGCGAAAGCCAGCGTCAGCGGAGGGAGTTCGGGGCTGATCCAGCGCGCGACCACCATATTGCCCGAGAACAGCAGCGGAGCCAGCAGGAAGAGTCCTGGAACAAATAACAGCGATGTTTTATTCATCATCTTTCCCTCTTATCACCGGCGAGCATCGTTCTGGAAAAGTGGGGGCGCGATATTCCGTCGTGACGTTAAATTTGTGCCTGAAGGCAACCCTGGGGGTTTCCGCGAGGGCCTGAAGAGAGTCAGCCAGTGGACGAGCTAACCGCTTTTTTCAGTATAGAGGGGCTGCTCGCTAAACTTTTCCTGATTTTTTCTTTATTTATGCATTAATTCGGTAAATATTGATGGGAATAATGAAAATTTCAGCATGCCTATGCTGAGGCGAGGAATCGATGGCGAACAAAGACAAAACGCTGGATATCACCGATAAGCGAATCTTATCGGCATTGCGACGTAACGGCCGCCTGACGGTGGCGGAATTGGCCGAAGAAGTGGGGCTTTCTTCGTCGCCCTGCTGGACGCGCCTCAAACGTCTGGAGTCGACGAAAGCGATCGAAGGATATGTGGCGGTCATCAATGCCAAAGCGGTGGGGGCCTCGGAGGTCTTTTTTATCGAGATCACGCTGGAACATCATGATGATCGCATGCTGGAACAGTTCGGCCAGGCGTTGATGGAGATGCCCGAAGTGCTGGAAGCGCATTTGGTAACGGGAGATTATGACTATCTGGTGAAGATTGTGGTGGCCGACGCCGAGCACTACGAGCGGTTCTTGCGCCAGAAGCTGTACCGCGTCAAAGGGATCCGACAAACTCGCTCGACATTTGCATTACGCACGTTGAAGAGAGAGATATCCGTGGATCCTTTGTTATTGCCCTCGGCAACGTCGTCGTAATCGGAACCGCCGTGAAAGGGCAGCGGTATGGCCGCCCATTCCGGATCGATGAGAACAAATTAGTTGAACAGCAGTCCGCCGTCGATCAGCGGTGCCTGCCCGGTCATGTAGTCGGAGTCAGGGCTTGCAAGGAAGGAAACAAACGCCGCCACATCCTCGGGCGTTTCCGCACGGCCCAACGCGATGCCGTCGACATATTTCTTGTAGGTTGCGCCAATCGGCGCGCCGGTTTCTTCAGCCATACGCTTGTCGATTTCGACCCACATATCCGTGCCCACGACGCCGGGGCAATACGCGTTGACGGTGATACCGAAGCTGGCTAGCTCCTTGGCGGCGGCTTGGGTCAGCGCACGTACGCTAAATTTGGTCGCCGAGTAGACGCCGAGCAGGGCGAATCCTTCGTGACCGGCGATGGAAGAGGCATTGATGATTTTACCTTTCTGCTTACGCGCCTTAAATTTCGTTGCGGCCGCCTGAATTCCCCACAGCGTGCCTTGCACGTTGATCTGGAAAATTTTCTCCACGTCTTCTTTGGTCACGCTGAGCAGATTTTTCGTCTGACTGATGCCGGCGTTATTGACGATGATATCGAAGCCTTTCAGCTCTTTCTCTGCGAAATCTACGGCGGCGAACACCTCCTCGCGCACGCTGATATCGGCCTTGAAGGTCGTGGCCTTACGGCCCAATGCGCGGATCTCTTCCGCGACGGATTTGATTTTGTCATCCTTGACATCGACCAATGCGATATCCGCGCCGTCTTTCGCCAGACGCAGTGCAATCCCACGACCAATACCTTGTCCGGCGCCGGTAACCAGCGCGACTTTTCCTGATAAAGACATAATCAACTCCTTCGGATGAAATAGTTCGGATACTGTAAGTTTAGACGCATATCATCACCGTTCGTTGTTTTTGTATTTTATTGTTTTTTAATGATTTTACTTGGATTCATCTTTTGGCTGAGATTTCGTGCTGTCATGTGGGAGTCTGGCGTAATAATGCACTGGCATGATTCTATTTCAGGGTAAAATTGAGGATGTTTGAGGGGGAATGTCCGCTCTTGGCAACGCGAACAAAAAGTGTGACAGGTCTTTCTGAATTTTTTTGTTCGCTCACCGTTTGGCGTGCGTCGCCAGCGCTCGCTAGCGAGAGAGGGGAAGCGTGTCGCAAAGTCAGCGCATTACGATGGCTGGTCATCATAAGAAGCATCATGGTTTCGCCATCGCTCCGTAGTTTAAGCCAGGCAGTATATCTAGAAATCCCGACAGCGGGATGTCCGAGTCTCCGAACATGATGATTTCAACCCTGCCGCGTCCACGAATTCGCCCCTAAATCGTCATGCTGAGCATCAATTCATGAGCACGGCGTTGAACTATATTCAACCGAGCGGTAACAGCGGGCAACGCCGACTCGATGACGGGATGCGGCCAGCCTTTACAAGGTCGGACCACCGCTGTACATTAATGATAATTAGCAAAAACAGACTGTACGGTTCAGTTTTGCACCGATTTTTTTTCGCTGTCAAGAACATGGCGACATACCAATGTCGTTATTGCAGGTGAGATAATGAAAGTACGGACTCAGGCCCGTCGTGAATCTATCATCAGCGCCGCGGCCCAACTCTTCCAGGAGATGGGCTATGAACGTGCGTCGATGAATGAACTGGCGAAGCGCCTAGGAGGCTCGAAAGCCACTCTCTACAGCTACTTCCCTTCGAAAGAAGCACTGTTCATCGCGGTGGTGCGTGCTCATGCAACGATGCATCTGTCAGACGCTGTTGCCGAGTTGGCGGAAAGAATTGAAACGAACATCTCCTTTGATGACATTTTGATGCGATTCGGCGAACGCATGCTGGCGGTGCTCACTAACGACAGCAGCGCGCTGGCCGTCTATCGCATGGTGGTGGCGGAAGCAGGGCGCTCGAATATCGGTATGTTGTTTTACGAATCCGGTCCCAGCGAGTGTTTGGATGTGCTGTCCACTGTGATGGCGGCCGCAATGGAACAAGGCGAAATGCATCAGGATGATCCCCATCTCCGCGCGCTACAGTTTCTGGCGTTAGTCACGGCTGAAACGGAGATACGCATTTTCCAATGTGACCCTGAACCGTTCAGCACCGAGGAAATTCGTCAACTGACTCGACGGGCGGTCGATATGTTTCTGATGGGGGCCGGTCCGCGCTAGCAGTCTTATTTGCAGATAACTCACTTTACTGCCGAGATTCATCATCACCCTGTTGAATCCCGGCAATTTTTATTGTTGCCTTTACCTACCGTATTAATCACGAATGAAATATCTTGACGCTATTCAGTCTTCGATAAAACAGACCTGGCTATAAAGATATAGGCCGTCCCGCCGTTATTCTATTTCTGTAACCGGAATCGGCGTTAATGTAATCCATGAGTCTAAGCTCATAAACGCTCTCTTTGGCGATGGTATGTTAAGAAGTGGTAGAAAGGCTATGGTAATATCAGCCGCCGGGTTTTCGATGTTGACGGACATCGCTTTGACACAGGGGCAATCTCCTGGTGCTTTAACGCTAGCGGCATCAATGGCATTATATTTTTTATATTGCTTCTTCTTATGACTTAATGTAGAGAAGGTCTATGCATCTGTCTCATATTATTTCTATTTATCTAACATGAGCCGTGCGATGAAATAAAAACAACCGATAGACCCTGAAAAACAGACGTGAGATGAATTGATCTGCTCCGGAATGTAACTCAAAGTATAAAGTATTTTTACCATTATCTTTTGACCTCAAAAAATAAAGAAATCGCATCGACGCGGTCAATGCGATACGGGCTTTTTTACCTCAAAGGAAAAAAGAGGAAAACCCGAGGGATTTACTCGGAATAATTGGATTTAAGTCGTGTTGTAGGGTGTGGCTATTGTTACCCAAAAGAAAACTTAAGAATGAACGTAAAAATAGACAGATAGTGGAAATGATTTATCCATAGCCCCCTTGTTTTGTTGGCAGGGATGAACTTCATTAAAAGAGGATGCGTGTCTGAATTGTCATAAAATAACTACCATAATGTTATTATAAATAGGCGCAATATAAGACAAAAGATAAGACATGCTAAATAAAAAAGAGGTCTTAATTTTAAAGCCCATAGAAATTAGGTGGTCGTTTACAAGTAATTAACAGGAATAGGAAAACGATAATTCGTTATCAGAATGGGTTCTGATTCTGAAAGGAATATCGCCTGACGGCCTACGCCGGGCCAACCTGATGTGCTGGGCAGGAACCTGCTCTACGAGGCGACTGACAGATATGCGGCGCGTGTATGAATGGCGCTGAAATCCAGTGATGGCGGCACTTGTGGGGTAATTTGATCATGAGGTTTGGCGCTTGAAATCGGTCTTAAAAAAGGCGGGGTAAAATTCCGTATTGTTAAGAAAATTCTTGGTAAGGGGTAATTTCTGAAAAAATTCTGAAATAATGTGACCGATGTTCATTCTTTTTATTCGGTGTTATACTTCTTAAAAATCCTAAACGAGAGATATAAATCTATGGCATCGCCTGTTTTATGCTAATGGCGATTTATGGCTAGTTGTGACTAAAGTTGGAGGTAATAAAGAAACAATGGATTATGTGTTTTTTCTCGAAGATGAAATAATAACTTATTCGCTTCAAAAAATAATTCGTAGTAAGATTATGACCACGGCCGACATGAGCTATGTCGCTACGGATGTGAGTGATTTGATGCGATATCCCAATAGAGAGGTCAGTAAGGTTTTTTTTATCGGAACGTCAAACGAATGTCCGATAACAGCATCTCTTGTCGACGTGATAAAGTTTATCAATAAGGAAAATAGAATTATTCTCTTTAAAAACAACGCATCGTGCTATAACTTAAATTATCAGAAATGCGACTCGGTTATCGGACTGAAAAGTCCCATTGCTGAGATAGTCTCTTCGATAAAGAATGCCACTCAATCACCACTCTATTCTAACACTGAGCCTAAACCAAGGAGACTGTCGTCCAGGGAAATGTTTGTTCTTGAGCAACTTGCTACAGGGAAATCGAATAAAGAAGTTTCCACGATGCTGTGCCTGAGTGAGAAAACTATCAGCAGTCATAAGAAAAATATTCTTAGAAAACTTAACGCAAAAAATATTATTGAAGCCGTAAATCGCATATAAACAAATCATCTTCATATCGTATACACACTCAGAACATTATTTCAAAATAGCTGTTTTATTTTTTAATTTAAAAAACTTTTCATTATATTAAATGGTTTTCCCCGTTAACAATGGGTGAAATTCTTTTCTATACCCTGAAGGAAAACAAAATTCTATTCACTGAGATAATATTTTGGCATCAACGCTATGAATTCAGGTTGTTTTCGAATGCGATGAATATGTTAAAAATAATAGTCAAAGGGAATACGGCACACACACTCCAGTCTTATTGTTACTAATTGTTTCTTTAGGTAAGCGATTGGCAGAGTGATGTAATAACCCGTGATTAAGGTAAAAAATACCGAGCATAGAGGGGGCTATGCTCCATCATGGTTGTCTCCGACTTACTCGCTTTGCAGCCCCATGACATTGCCTGTTCCTCTGCACGCCAAACAAAATGAGTTTCTCGCCCCTGCTCTGAGACATTCCTTTTGCTACTGCTACTGCTACTGCTACTGCTACTGCTACTGCTACTGCCGGCGTGACCCGAGCGATATCTGCCTCGCCGACTTAAAGATGCTGACCTGAATCGATTTACCTTCCCTAAAGGTGGGATGCGGCATAACGCCGCGAAGTCGTGAGCGGTCAAAACCTTTCACCCGTAAAACAGTGATGCCCCTCCGCCACTGAGGTGAATTTCTCTTTCCGTGAGGGTGTATGCCATCTTCATGGTTCAACTTCGTCGACTATTCCATTATTCGCGGTATGCTGAACACGGCGATGGCGTGCTTACGCATGGGGCTCGCCACTGCCACGCGCAATACACAGACTGTAAAATCATCAGCGCTATTCCCCTCATGAAAGATAAAAACGGAGACTGTAGCAGTGAAGAAAATGACCTCCCTACTTCTGGCAGGGTGCCTGTTCACTCTGGGGTCCGCCTGGGCGGAACAGACCACGGTGCGTTTTGGGTTGGAAGCCCTATATCCGCCGTTTGAATATAAAACGCCGGAGGGCGATCTGGCCGGTTTTGACGTGGATCTGGGCAATGCGGTTTGCAAAGCGGCCAAAGTGCAATGCACCTGGACCGAAGCCTCCTTCGACGGCCTGATACCGGCGCTGCAGGCGCGTAAATTCGATGTGATTAACTCGGCCATGAATGTGACCGAAAAACGACGTCAGGCGATTGATTTTACCGATGTGATTTATCACATTCCCAGCTTGCTGATCGCCCGTGCGGACAGTGGACTGTTGCCGACGGTCGCGTCGTTGCGCGGAAAACAGGTCGGGGTATTGCAGTCCTCAGTGCAGGAAAGCTACGCCAATGCGCACTGGGCGCCAAAAGGTGTGAACGTGGTCGCTTATCAGGACCAGGATCAGGTTTATCAGGATCTGGAGGCCGGTCGTCTGGATGCCACGCTGGTGATGGCGGCGGCAGGGCAGAGCGGTTTTTTGTCGCAGCCGATGGGTAAAGGCTTTGCCTTCGTGGGCGGCGCAGTAGAAGACGAAAGCATTCTGGGTCGCGGCATCGCCTTCGGCCTGCGCAAAGGCGATGACGCTCTTCGTCAGCGTTTAAATACGGCGATTGCTGAAGTGAAAGCCAAAGGTACGATTAACGAATTGTCTAAAAAATACTTTGGTGGACTGGACGTCACCGCCAAGTAGCAAGCTCCTGAGGAGCCGGGCGTGAGCGCCCGGCTCCGACGCGTTCCAGACTACGTCTTCGGCGCACTACCGCACCTGACATAAACGCCGCGCGCCTTCGCGCAGCGTTTCATCATCTTTCGAAAAGCTCAACCGTATCAGTCCGGTGTCAGCGCCTTCGCTATAAAACGCCGATAGCGGGATGGTGGCGACCTTATAGTCCCGAATCAGCCTGAGGACGAAATCGTCATCGCTCAGATTGCTGAACCCCTGGAAACGTGCCAGCAGGAAGAAACTGCCGCGGCTGGGCAGCAGTTCGAACGGGGACGATTGCAGCGCTTCCACCAACAGGTCTCGCTTATGCTGATAGAATTCGGCCAATCCCAAATAGCTCTGCGGATCCGCCATCATGGCGGCGAACGCATATTGCATCGGCGTATCCGCCGAAAACACCATAAACTGGTGCACTTTCCGAATTTCATCCATCAGCGCTTTCGGCGCCAGACAGTAGCCCACGCGCCAGCCGGTGACGTGATAGGTTTTCCCGAACGATGAAACGATCACGCTGCGTTCCGCCAGCGCCGGATGACGCGCCATACCGTGATGAATCCCCTTATCGAAGACCATGTGCTCATACACTTCATCAGACAGGATGGCGATAGGGGTGCCGCGGGTCAGCGCGGTCAGTCGCTCAATGTCGTGATCGTCGAAGACCATCCCGGTGGGGTTATGCGGGCTATTGACGATGATCATTCGGGTGCGGGGATTGATGGCCGCCGCCACTTCATCCCAGTCGATACGCAGATCGCTCAGAGACAGTTTGATGGGGATCGCCGTGGCGCCCTGCAGCCGAACAATCGGCGCATAGCTGTCAAACGCCGGTTCGAAATAGATCACCTCGTCGCCTGGATGCACCAGCGCGCTGATGGCGGAGTAAAGTCCCTCGCTGGCGCTGGCCATGATCGTAATCTCCGTATCGGCGTCGTAACGGGCGCCGTACAGTCGCTCGGTTTTCTCCGCCAGCGCGTGGCGCAATGCGTCCAGACCGGTCATGGACGCGTATTGATTATGTCCTTCACGCATGGCTTGGGAAACGGCGTCGATCAACTGAGGCGCACAGGCGAAGTTGGGCGCGCCCTGCGACAGATTCAGCGCATTATGCTCGGCGCTCAGTTGGCCGATCACGGTGAAAATGGTGGTGCCGACATCCGGCAGCTTGGAACGGGTGGCGCATGCGCTCTGCATGGATTGCTCCTGATTGTCATCGAGAATAGGGCCATTAAGTAATAGAAAACCCTGGGCAACAAGGGAAACTTTGTCATACTAGCCATGCACAAAAATCATAGCTTAACCGGTTGCACAAGGAGTCTCATGGCCCAGAAACGCCCTTCGTTGGACGTACTGCAAACCTTCGCGGTGGTGTCCCAGCATCTCAATTTCACCCACGCGGCGCAGGCTCTCTGCCTGACGCAGGGCGCGGTCAGCCGCCAGATTCTGGGGCTGGAGCGTCAGCTGGGCTACCCGTTGTTCAAACGCCACGCGCGCGGATTGATTCTGACGCCTCAGGGGGAACGCCTGCTGACGCCGGTACGGCAGGCGCTGGCGACCATCGATGAAGCGCTGGTGCGGGCGGCTGCCCGCCCAGGAACGCTGCGCATCAAATGCCCAACCTGCGCCATGCGCTGGGTGCTGCCGCGGGTCATTCGCCTGCAAAACGACATGCCCGACGTCCATATCGAGCTGACGTCATCGATTTCGCACGGTCTGGATTTTGATCACGAACATTTCGACGCGGCGGTGGTGTTTGGCCGTCCCTCGGCGCGCGGGCTGACGTTGCATCCGCTGTTTGATGAAGTGCTGACGCCGGTGTGCGCGCCCTCACTGCTTCCGGCGGGTCGGGCGATGACGCTGGAGGATCTGTCGCAATACACGCTGCTCCATCCCACACGCGACCGCCGCGACTGGCTGTTATGGTTGCGGGCGGCGGGGCGCGATGCGTTGCCCTCCCGCAAGGCGCAGCACTTCGATACGCTGGATCTGGCGATGAGCGCCGCGCAGCAGGGGTTCGGTATTGCCATCGGCGATCTCTGCCTGCTGGAGGACGACGTGAGAACGCAACGGATCGTTGCGCCTTTCCCGCTCTGCGTGCCGAGCGGCTCCGCTTATTATCTGGCGTACCCGGCGTCTTCAGAGATAACGCCGGCACTCAGCGCGTTGACGACTCGACTGATGGAAGAGGCGACGCTCAGCCGGGCGTATCTATCGACTCTGATGCCAGCGGAGAGCCGCGCCCGCTAGCGGACGTTGGCGATCGTCGTCGTCGGTGGTCGGGCGTTTCCCCGCAGCCAGACGGCATCCCGCACGGTAATTGGACGGGGCAGCAGCCCCAGAGCATAAAAACGGTCGGCGATAATCTGCTGCTCGCGGATCACCGCAATATCCATCGGTCGGGTTCGATGACTACGCCGCCGCAGCGCGCGCTCCAGCGAGGCGGGGGCCATACCGAGCTCCACCGAGAGGCTCCGGGCCGCCTCGCTGCGCTGGCTGTCGATGTAGTGGCCGGTCTGCGTCAGTAATTCCAGCAGCGGTTCCAGCAAATCCTCATGACGAACGACGAAATCGCGACGCGCAAGATAAAACTGATGGTTAAGCACGCGTCTGCGCCCATCAGCGATGACCCGCAGAGCGCCGTCGCGCTCGGCATCGCTCAGCAGCGGGTCCCACAACATCCACGCATCTACGGCGTGGTAATCGCTGGGCGTCAGCGGGTATTTGGGCGGGGAATACACCACGCGGACGTCGTTCAGCGTCAGTCCCTGTTCATCCAGCATCTGTACCAGCAAATAGTGTACGTTCGAGCCTTTATTGACAGCGATCCGCTTGCCGCGCAAATCCGCCAGCGTGTGGATATCGCTGTCCCAGGCGACCAGCATCGCCACGCTCTCCGGCGCGGGCGGCTCGTAGGCGACGTACACCAACGGCGTGCCGGCGGCCTGAGCGAAAATCGGCGGCACTTCCCCGGTGGTGCCGAAGTCGATTTCATCATTGTGCAGCGCGTGCAGGAGCTGCGGCCCGGCGGGAAACTCACTCCACAACACGCTGACGCCTTGACGCGCAAACTGGTTTTCCAGACTCTGGCGCGCTTTCAGGACGCCAAGAATGCCGAACTTCTGGTAGCCGATGCGCAGTTCCCGCTCCGTATGCCCAGAGGATGACGTGGCGGAGGACGCGGATGGGACGGGCGTGGTTTTACGTCGGCCTTTGATTAGCCCCTGATTGGCCAGCAGCGTGCGCAGGGTATTCCGGCTGACGCCCAGCAGGGCGGCGGCCTGCGTCTGATTGCCGTTGCTCATTTCGAAGGCGTTGCGGATGAGGGCATGCTGAAGCCGGTCATACAGCCGCTCCGCTTCGCTTTCCAACTGCTGGCGGATAAAGCGGTCGATCGCGTCGTCGCACGTCGGGACATTCAGGTCCGACAGCGTCAGGTTGAGCCGCAGCTGCGCCGGGCTGATATCGCCGTCCTTACTCAGCAGTACGGCATTATGCAGGGTGTTTTCCAGTTCGCGCACGTTGCCGGGCCAGCTGTAGGCCATCAGCGTGTCCAGCGCTTCCGGCGACAGCTGCCGGGTGGGGCGGCCCAGACGGCGGGCGTACAGCGACAGGAAATGCTGCGCCAGCACCGGGATATCGCCGGTGCGGTGGCGCAGCGGCGGCAGGTCGACGACGGCGACGTTAAGGCGATAGTAGAGATCTTCCCGAAAGCGCCGCTCGCGGATCGCCTGCGCCAAATCCACATGGGTGGCGGCAATGACGCGCACGTTCATCTTCACCGATTTGCGCGAACCCACGCGGGTGATCTCCCGTTCCTGCAACACCCGCAGCAATTTAACCTGCAACGGTAAGCTCAGCTCGCCGATTTCATCCAACAGCAGCGTGCCGCCCTCCGCCGCCTCAAACCAGCCCTGGTGGGTTTGGGTGGCGCCGGTGAACGCGCCTTTCTCGTGCCCGAACAGCTCCGCTTCGGCCAGGCTTTCCGTCAGCGCGCCGCAGTTGACCGCCAGAAACGGCTGTTGCCACCGGGTGCTGTGATGGTGCAGATAGCGCGCCACCACTTCTTTTCCTGTTCCGGTTTCTCCCACGATCAGCACGGTCGCGTCGGTCGGCGCCAGCTTATCCAGCATGCTTTGGAAGGCCAGAGAGGCAGGGTCGATCAACACGGGCGTATCGGCGGCAAAGGGCTGAGGGTTTTTCATCGATGGCGTTCGCGGCAGGAAATGGGATGGCTTGAGCTTATCTCAGCGCCCTAAGCGATACGAGAGGGCCATTTGAGCCCTTTGCTGCAAACGCAGCAGTGGGTGATGCCGATTTGCTGCAAATGCACCATTTTCACTGTCGATCGACGGTGGTTAATCCCCTGATTTTTATGAATAAAAAATCCCGTACTTCATGGCACGGTTCCTGCTTTGATTTTTATAACCAAACTGAAACATTCTTTGTATAAATAATGAATATAGTTATATAGGAATCGAATAATGGCTGAATCTGATAACGGCAATATCAAGGTTTTCTGGTTCCTGCCCACGCATGGCGATGGGCGTTATCTGGGGACGTCTCACGGCGGCCGTCCCGTGGATCTAGCGTATTTGCAGCAGGTGGCGCTGGCGGCGGATAACCTCGGTTACTACGGCGTCCTCATTCCTACCGGCAAGAGTTGTGAAGACTCCTGGCTGGTGGCCTCGGCGCTTGCGCCCGTGACCCGTAAGCTGCGCTATCTGGTAGCTGTGCGTCCGGGGCTGCAACCGCCGACGCTGGCGGCGCGCATGGCGGCCACGCTCGACCGGCTGTCGGAGGGACGGCTGCTGATCAACGTAGTGACCGGCGGCGATCCGGTGGAAAACAAAGGCGACGGCATTTTTCTGACTCATGCCGAACGGTATGAGGTCACCGAAGAGTTCCTGCAAGTGTATACGCGGCTGTTGAAGGGCGAGAAAGTGGATTTCTCCGGTAAACATATTCGGGTGGAAGGTGCGGAGGTGCTGTTTCCGCCGGTGCAGGAAAACGGCCCGCCGCTCTATTTCGGCGGCTCTTCGCCGGAGGCCATCGACGTTGCGGCGGAGCAGATCGATACCTATCTCACCTGGGGCGAGCCGCTGGCGCAGGTCGAGGAAAAATTGCGGGTCGTGCGGGAACGCGCTCTGGCGAATGGACGCACGCTGAACTTCGGTATTCGCCTGCATGTCATCGTTCGCGAAACCGAGGAAGAGGCCTGGGCGGCGGCCGACCGTCTGATCGCCCATCTGGACGATGACACCATCGCGCAGGCGCAGAAAATTTTCGCCCGAATGGATTCGACCGGACAGGCGCGAATGAGCGCGCTGCATCACGGCTCGCGGGATGATCTGCGTATTGGCCCCAATTTGTGGGCGGGCGTGGGGCTGGTGCGCGGCGGCGCGGGGACGGCGCTGGTGGGCAGTCCGCAGCAGGTGGCGGATCGCCTGCGGGAGTACCAGGCGCTGGGCATCGAAAACTTCATTCTGTCCGGCTATCCCCATCTGGAGGAGGCGCATCGCTTCGCCGAGCTGGTCATGCCGCTGCTGCCGTTGGCGCAGTCGTCCCGCCCGCCGTCTCGCGCCGTCAATACCGGCCCCTTCGGTGAAACTATCGGCGGCGACCGCCGACCGGTCAAACAGGTCAGCGCCAGCTAATCACGGGAGATCGCTATGTCACAGCACGAAACGCGCCGCCCAATCCAGTTCGCCTACTGGGTGCCTAATGTCTCCGGCGGACTGGTCGTCAGCAAAATACCTCAGCGCACGCAGTGGGATCACCACTACAACCGCAAGTTGGCGCAGATCGCCGAGCGCGCCGGTTTCGACTACGCCTTGACGCAAATTCGCTTCACCGCGGGTTATGGCGCCGACAATCAGCACGAATCCGTCACCTTTTCGCAGGACCTGCTGGCCGCTACGGAGCGCCTGAAGGTGATCGCCGCGCTGTTGCCCGGTCCGTGGAAACCCGCGCTGGCGGCGAAGCAGGTCGCCACCCTCAGCCAGATTTACGGCCCGCGTATCGCCGTCAACATCGTGAGCGGGTGGTTCCGCGGCGAGTTCAAAGCCATTGGCGAACCGTGGCTGGATCACGAAGAGCGCTACCTGCGTTCTGAAGAGTTTATCCGCTGCCTGCGGGGCATCTGGACCGAGCCCAGCTTTACCTTCGCGGGCGACTTTTACCGCTTCCGCGACTACGTCATGAAACCCAAACCGCGCGATCCGCTGCCGGAAATTTTCCAGGGCGGCAGTTCACGGGCGGCGCGCGACATGGCGGCGCAGGTGTCGGACTGGTACTTCACCAACGGCAACAGCGTGGAGGGGATCCGGCGGCAGGTGGAGGACATCCAGCTCAAGGCGCAGTCGCATCAACGCCGCGTAAAAATCGGCGTTAACGGCTTCGTGATTGCGCGCGACACCGAGGCGGCGGCGCGCCAGCAGCTACAGGATATTCTGGATCAGGCCGACCCGGCGGCGGTGAAAGGTTTTCATCATGAAGTGCAGAACGCGGGCAACGCCTCGCCGGAAAAAGAGGGCAACTGGGCGCAGTCTACGCTGGACGATTTGGTGCAGTACAACGACGGCTTCAAAACCAACCTGATCGGCACGCCGCAGCAGATCGCGGAGCGCATTATCGACTACAAAAGCGCGGGCGTGGACCTGATGCTGCTGGGCTTTTTGCATTTTCAGGAAGAAGTGGACTATTTCGGGCGGGAAATCATACCGCGGGTAAGAAAAATGGAGCAACACACGGCAAAGGAGCTGAGCTATGACTAAACCCCACATTATCATTATCGGCGGCGGCGTGAGCGGCGCGGCGCTGGCGATCCATCTAGCCCGGATGGCTGAAAGCGCGCTGCGCGTCACGATCGTGGAACCCCGGGAGCGGCTAGGGCTTGGCGTCGCCTATTCCACCCCGGAGCCTGCGCATCGCATCAACGTCCCCGCCGCGCGGATGTCGCTGTTCAGCGAGGACAAAACCCACTTCGAACGCTGGCTAAAACGTCAGCCCGACTTCCGCAAAGATAGCGCGGCGTTGTGGCGTGACGGCAGCGCCTATCCGCAGCGCGGACTCTTTGGCCGCTACATGGAGGGCCTGTTCGCCGACGTCGCCAAGTCTGGCCCGGTTCAGCTCCGCCATCTCTGGGACCGGGCGATCGGCCTGCAGGATAATATCGTGACGACGGCAAGCGGTCTGGCATTACGCGCCGATGTCGTGGTGCTGGCCGTCAGCCATCCGCCGCCGGCATTACCCGAGATACTGCGTCACTGGCAGACGCATCCAGCGTTGGTCTCCAACCCGTGGCTGCCGGGCGTGTTGGATACCGTGGAGCCGACTCAACGCGTCGGCATCATGGGGACCGCGTTGACGATGGCCGACGTCGTCGCCTCGCTGCAAACGCGCGGCCACCGTGGGCCGATCGTCGCCTTTTCCCGGCACGGCCTGTTGTCCCGCAGTAATTTGAGCGTTGACGCGCCGCCGCCGCCTTGGTCGCTGTCGTTACCCTGGCCGACGACGGCGCGCGGGGCGCTGGCTCAGGCGCGACGGGAGGTAGCCGCCGCCGCCGAACAGGGCATTCCCTGGCAGGCGGTTATGGATGAGATCCGCGCCAACGGGCAGACCTTGTGGCAGGCGCTGGCACTGAAAGAGCAGCAGCGTTTCCTGCGCCATCTTCGCAGCTGGTGGGACGTGCATCGTTATCGCACCGCGCCGCAGGTGGCTCAGGTGATCGCGGCGCGGCGCGAATCCGGCGACCTGCGCGTGCTGGCGGCGCGACTGTGTGGCGTAGGGGCCGACGAAACGACGCTGACGCTGCGACTCCAGCCGCGTCAGGGGAAGGTTGAAACCACGACGGTCGACAAGCTGATTGTAACCACCGGTCCGGCGCATGCGTCGCTCACCGAAAGTCAGCCGTTGCTGCACTCCTTGTCGCAGCGCGGCGTGCTGCAGCCCGATCCGCTGGGACTGGGGATTCTGGTCAACGAGCGGTCGGAAACGCTGGATATCCTCGGTCAGCCCAACCCGCGCCTGCTGGTCGTCGGCCCTGCCGCCCGCGGCCGTTTCGGCGAACTGATGGGACTGCCGCAGGTGTCGCAGCACGCGGAAAGCGTCGCGCGACACCTGATGACTTCGGTGATTGCCGCGGCCGTCTCGGCGCGATGTCCCGTCTCTACCTGAACCCTCACGACTCACTGACTCAACGAATAATAAATCGAGACTCCGGCCGAACGCCGTTCGGCTGCGGGAGCTCTATGGAGAGCGCTATGCCATCGCAACGTGAAATTCGCCTTAATGCGTTTGATATGAACTGTGTCGGACATCAGTCCCCGGGCCTGTGGGCGCATCCGCGCGATCGCTCCTGGCAGTATAAGGATTTGGAATATTGGGTCGATTTGGCGCGGCTGCTGGAACGCGGCAAATTCGACGGTCTGTTTATTGCCGATGTGCTGGGCGTCTATGACGTACTGCACGGCAGCAGCGACGCCGCCATTCGTCAGGCGACGCAGGTGCCGGTGAACGATCCGCTGGCGCTCGTCACGCCGATGGCGTTGGTCACGGAGCATCTGGGGTTTGGGCTGACGGCGTCGCTGTCGTTCGAACATCCGTACCCCTTCGCGCGCAGGCTGTCGACGTTGGATCACCTGACCAAAGGCCGCGTCGGCTGGAATATCGTCACCTCGTATCTGGAGAGCGGCGCCCGCAATATCGGGCAGAAGGCGCTGACCGATCATGACGCACGCTATGACTACGCCGACGAATATCTGGAGGTGGTCTACAAGCTGCTGGAAGGAAGCTGGGAAGAGGGCGCGGTGCTGCGGGATCGCGAGCGGCGGATTTTCAGCGATCCGACCAAAATCCATCCCATCAATCATCACGGCGAGTTCTTCAACGTACCGGGTATCCACCTGTGCGAACCCTCTCCTCAGCGGACGCCGGTACTTTACCAGGCGGGCGCATCGAGCCGCGGCAAACAGTTCGCCGCCCATCATGCCGAGTGCGTCTTCGTGGCTTCGCCCTCCAAGGTGCTGCTAAAGAAAACGGTGGCGGATATCCGACGCCGGGCGGCGGAGGCCGGGCGCGATCCGCGCAGCATTCTGATTTTTAACCTGCAAACGGTGATTGTCGGCGAGACCGATCGCGAGGCGCAGGCGAAGTGGCGGGAGNATGCCTCCTGGGTGAGCTACGAAGGGGCGCTGGCGCTCATCTCCGGCTGGACGGGGATCGACTTTGGTCAGTATCCGCCGGATCAGGTGCTGAAACACCTGCACACCAACGCCATCCAGTCGGCGGTGGAAACCTTCTCGACCGCCGATCCGAACCGGCAGTGGACGGTGCAGGGGCTGGCGGACTGGGTCGGTATCGGCGGCTTTGGGCCGTTGCTGGTGGGCAGCGCGGAAACCGTTGCCGACGAGCTGCAAAGCTGGGTGGAAGAGACGGACGTGGACGGCTTCAATCTGGCCTATGCCCTGACGCACGAAACGTTCACCGATGTGGTCGAGTTGCTGATCCCCGAACTGCAAAAGCGCGGCGTCTTCAAACGCGACTATTCGGCGGGCACGCTGCGGGAAAAACTATTTCACGCCGGCCCGCGGTTGGCCGCCCCGCACCCGGCGGCGGGTTATCGGGATCTCGCTTCATCCGAAGCGCGCGTACGGGAGCGGGTGTCATGATTGAAATCGAACACCTGTACAAAACCTATCACGACAAGCAGGGCCGTCGGACGGATGTCCTGAAGGACATCTCGCTGCAGGTGCCGTCAAGCACCATCACGGCGGTCGTCGGGCCGAGCGGCGCGGGGAAATCCACGCTGGCGCGCTGCATCAGCCTGCTGGAAAAACCTGACCGCGGCACGCTGCGGGTCAACGGCAAGGATCTCTCGCTGCTGACCGGTGAGACGCTGCGCCGGGAGCGCCGGGCGATTGGCACGGTGTTTCAGTCGTCAGCGCTGCTCCAGCGTAAAACCGCCTGGGAGAACATCGCGCTGCCGCTGGAGTTTCTGGGCGTGGTGAAGCGTGACATCCAGAAGCGCGTCGGCACGTTGCTGGACAGCGTGGGGCTGAGCCACAAGGCGGACAGCTACCCGTCGCAGCTCTCCGGCGGCCAGCGACAGCGTATCGGCATCGCCCGGGCGCTGGCCCTGAATCCGACGGTGCTGCTGGCGGATGAGGCCACGTCCGGCCTCGACCCTGAGGCGACCGCGGCCGTGCTGCAACTGCTTAAACAGCTGCGGGATGACTTCGGTCTGGCCATCGTGTTGATTACCCATGAAATGGACGTGGTGCGCACGGCCGCCGATGCGGTGGCGGAGATCCGCGACGGGGCCATCGTCCAGCAGGGCGACGTCCGGGGCCTGCTGGCGCAGCCGGGCTCTTCACTCGGCGAGCGACTGTTCCCGGTCACGGCACAGCCGGGGCGCGGCGACCTCTTGCTGCGGGTCAGCTATAGCGCGAACCGGGCGGTAGCGACGGATTGGATTAGTCGGCTCTCAAGGCAGTTCGCGTTGCAGATCGACATGCTGGGCGGTCATGTCGAGTGGGTCAACCAGCAACTGGCGGGACGGCTGGAGATCGCGGTGCGTTTTCACGGCGAGCGACTTTCTGCGGCTCAGATCGTCGGGCTGCTCGACGCGCAGGGCGTCGTCGCGGAGGTGATGGCTACGGCTCCGGCGCTAAGGGAGGCGATATGACGACTGCAACGTCAACGGCGGTGATGAGTCAGGACACGCCCTGGCGCGAAATCCACACGCTGCTGCTGCCCGCTTACGGCGAAACCTGGCTCATGGTCGCCATCGTCATGCTGTTCGTGGTCAGCCTTGGCGGCGTGGTCGGCGTCGTGCTGTTCAATACCTCGCGCCGGGGGCTGTTTCCTCGCCCGGCCGTAAACCGAATGTTGAACTGGCTGGTGAACATGGGGCGTTCCCTGCCGTTTCTGGTGCTGATGGCGGCGATTATCCCGGTGACTTTCTGGCTGACCGGCACCACCATCGGCATTCCGGCGGCGGTCGTCCCGATGGTCATCGCCGGCATTCCGTTTTTCGCCCGGCTGGTGGAAAACGCGCTGCGGGAACTACCGGAAGACGTGACGTCGGTCGGTCTGGTGTCCGGCGGGTCCGTCGGTCAGATCATCGTCTCGGCGCAGTTGAGCGAAGCGCTGCCGGCGATCGTCTCTGCCATCACGCTCAATCTGATCTCCATGATCGAATATTCCGCCATCGCCGGGACCATCGGCGCGGGCGGCATCGGCTACCTCGCCGTGGTCTACGGCTACCAGCGTTTCGATCACCACATCATGATCGCCACCATCGTGGTGCTGATCGCCACGATACAGCTTATTCAATTCGCCGGTGACCGACTGGTCGCGGCATTGCGTCATTCACAGGGAGCGCAGTCAGCATGAATACACCGCAGTTCGAAATTCGTCAGAAGCGGCGCTGGCCGTGGTGGGTCGGCGGCGTGGTGATTATCGCCGCGGCGGNCAGCGCGTGGTACTGGCTGACGCAGCGTCAGCAGACGGTGACGTTCGGCTCCACGCTGGACATCCATTTTGAACCGGCGATGGCGGGGGAAGAGCGGGTGATTCAGTACGTCGGCGAACACATCGCCCCCGACTACGGCCTGAAGCTGAGGGCCGTAGGCTTGCAGGATCCGGTCCAGGCGGACCGGGCGGTGGCGGATGGCGTCTATGCCGCCACGGTGTATCAGCATCAGTGGTGGTTAAAACAGGTGGTGGATGCCAACGGCTTCAAGTTGACCCCGACGGTGCCGGTATTCCAGTGGGCGTTCGGCATCTACTCGGACCGCTACCCCTCGGTCGACGCGCTGCCGGAGCAGGCGACGATCGTGGTGCCGAACGACGGCGCCAATCAGGGACAGGCGTTGTGGCTGCTGCAACGTATCGGGCTCATCCGCCTGAATCCGGCGGTCGAGCCGCGTACGGCGAAGCTAAAGGATATTCAGGACAACCCTAAAGGCTTCGTCTTTAAGGAACTGGATTTGCTGACTATGCCGCGCGCGCTAAATTCGGTCGATGCCGCCATCGGCTACGTCTCCCAGTTCGATGCCGGCAAGATCCCGCGAGAGAAGGGGATTCTCTTCCCGCCGGCCCCGGCCACCTTCGCCTCACAGCTGGTGATCGGCACGCCGTATCTTAACGACGCGCCTATCGTCAAATTGCAACAGGCGTTTTCAGACCCGCGCCTGCAACGGTGGCTGAAGGAGACAGACGACCCGTTGGTCAAGGGCGTTCTTGTGCCGGTATCGGCCGAATAGTCGCCGCTCTCGTGCGTTTCAACGTTGTCGCCGGGCCGCTGGATAGCGGCTCGGTTTTCGTGGTTATTTGTGTTTATCTTATTGTTATTTAATGGATTTCAAAGACATAAATGTTGTTTGTGAACGCCAGATCTTCGACTTATAACCGTAGCTTCACCTGCACATAAAATAATAGCGAGGATGCCAATAGTATGAGTACGTTTCCGGTTGATAACGACATCGGGGTTTCTGCTCCAGGGTCCATTCCCATTAGCTCGGTGAGCGACGTGGCAAGGTTGATCAACACCCGCAGCGAGAAAAACAGCTACGCCAGAATGATCATTTTTCTGGCGCTGGGCGGAGTATTTCTCGACGCCTACGATCTCACCACGCTGTCTTACGGCATTGATGATGTCGTCAAAGAGTTTCAATTAACGCCGGTGCTAACCGGTCTGGTCACGTCTTCCATCATGATCGGCACCATCATCGGCAACCTGATCGGCGGCTGGCTGACGGATAAATATGGCCGCTATTCCGTCTTCATGGCGGATATGCTGTTTTTCGTCGTTTCGGCGATCGCCGCCGGGTTGGCGCCGAACGTATGGGTGCTGATTGGCGCGCGCTTCCTGATGGGGATTGGCGTCGGGATCGACCTGCCGGTGGCGATGTCCTATCTGGCTGAATTCTCCAAGTTCGCCGGCAAGGGCAACAAGGCCGCCCGCTTGGCGGCGTGGTGCCCGATGTGGTACGCGGCGTCGTCGGCCTGCTTCCTGATCATTTTCGGTCTCTACTTCCTACTGCCTGAACAGCATCTCGACTGGCTATGGCGCGCCTCGCTGCTGTTCGGCGCGGTGCCGGCCCTGCTGATTATCGCGGTCCGGCGCAAGTTTATGAATGAGTCTCCCCTGTGGGCGGCGAATCAGGGCGATCTCAAAGGCGCGGCGCGGATTTTGCGTGACTCCTACGGCATTGCCGCCCACGAAGCTGTCGATAAGACGCAGCGCAAGACGTCTCATCAGCCGAAGGTCAGCTTCCGGGTGCTGTTCCAGAAACCGTACCGTGAACGCACCATCGTGGCGGGGGTGATGAACGTGTGTATCTCCTTCGAATACACCGCCATCGCCTTCTTCCTGCCGTCCATTCTGGCGCAATTTCTCGGGGCCGGCGTGTTTGAAACCATCTCGGCTTCGCTGGGGCTGAATGCGTTATTTGCCTTCACCGGCGGCCTGCTGGGGATGCGGCTGGCCTGGAAATATCCTTCACGTCATGTGGCGATTGCGGGCTTTGCCCTGCAGTTCATCGCGCTTATCGCACTGGCGCTGATTGGCCAGCCCCAGGCGACCATAGGCGTGGTCATCGCCATTCTGATGCTGGGCCTGTGGCTGTTTGCGGAAGGGTTCGGGCCGGGGGCGCAGTTGATGATCTATCCGGCGCTGTCTTACCCGACGTCTATCCGCGCGACTGGCGTTGGTTTCAGCCGCTCGCTCTCCGGCATCGGCAGCGCGCTGGCGCTGTTTATTCTGCCGCTGTTGCAGGCGGCCTACGGCACCAACATGTTCTGGATAGTCTCGTTGAGCGCCATTATCCCCATTTTCTTCCTGCTCGCGGTTCGCCACGAACCGACCCGTCAGGACATTGACGATCATCACGATCAAGGAGCACATCATGACCTTACTTTCGACCGGGACTGATTACGATACGTTGGCGGCGCAGTTCCGCCCTATCTTCGCCCGTATCGCCGCTGGCGCCGCCGACCGTGAGCGGCGTCGGGAGCTACCCCATGAGCCTATCCGCTGGTTAAAGGAGGCGGGATTTGGTGCCGTGCGTATTCCTAAGGAGAAGGGGGGGCAGAGCGCATCGTTGCCTCAGCTGTTCCGTCTGCTGACGGAGCTGGCGGAAGCGGATTCTAACCTGCCGCAGGCGCTGAGGGCGCATTTCGCCTTCGTGGAAGATCGCCTTAATGCGCCTGACTCGCCGGAGCGCGACCGCTGGTTTCTGCGTTTCCTGGACGGTGAGCTGGTCGGCAGCGGCTGGACCGAGATCGGCAACATCAAACTCGGCGATGTCATCACTCACGTCGAGCCAGCGGCGCAGGGGTGGACGCTGAACGGCGAAAAGTTTTACAGCACCGGCACGCTATTCGCCGACTGGATTGATGTTTACGCGCGTCGCAGCGATAACGGCCGGGATGTGATTGCCATCGTCAGTACCCATCAGGACGGCGTATTGCGCGAGGACGACTGGGACGGCTTTGGTCAGCGGCTGACCGGCAGCGGCACGACTCGATTCACACAGGCACAGGTCGATGCCGAGCACGTATACGATTTTGCGGACCGCTTTCTGTATCAGACGGCGTTTTACCAGCACATGCTATTAGCGACGCTCGCCGGCATCGGGCGGGCGGTTGCGCGCGATGCGGCTGAGGGGGTGCGACAGCGTAAGCGTATCTACAGCCACAGTAATGCCGCGTTGCCGAAAGAGGATGTGCAGGTATTGCAGGTCGTTGGTCAGGTTTCCAGTTGGGCTTACGCCACGGAAGCGGCGGTGATCGCGGCTACGCATTCGCTGCAGCAGGCGTATGAGGTCCATGCTTCGGGCGACGACGCCCTCAAACTGCGCATCAACAGCATCGCGGAAGTGGAGGCGGCGCAGGCGCAGGTGATCGCCAGCGAGCTGGTGCCGCGGGCGGCGACCGAGCTGTTCAACGCGCTTGGCGCTTCGGATACGCGCGTGAGCAAGGCGTTGGATCGCCACTGGCGCAACGCGCGCACGCTGGCGTCCCATAATCCGGTGATTTATAAGGCCCGTAATATCGGCGACTGGCTGGTTAACGGCAATGCGCCGACCTTTATCTGGCAGGTCGGCAATGGCGGGCAGGAACAGAAAACCGCTTAATCGTGTGGACGAACAAAAAGGCGGGCCTGAGCGCCCGCTTTTTTGTGGTCAGTAAGACTCATCACTGTTTATCCAATGACCAGGTGGCGCGGGTCACGTTGACCTTTGTCGGCAGCAGGCCGATCTGCGTGAATTTGTCCGCCAGCGCCTGTTGCTGGCTGAAAACTTCCGGCGTCATCCGCTCGGCGCCGTAAGGCATTCTTGCCAGCGCTTTGCTCCAGATGGCGCGATCCAAGCCGGTCGACTGAGACAGGATGGCGGCGGCATCGGTCGAGTTAGCGTTGGCCCATTGGCTGAGCGACGCCAGTTCGTTGACGACCTGTTCCGCCGTCTGCGGCCAGGTTTCGGCGAATTTCCGGCTGGCGAGGTAGAACGTGTAGTGCGGCACCAACCCCTCGGCATTGCGAATCTGTCTGGCGCCCGCATTGCTCTCCACCTCGGCCAGGAACGGGTCCCAAATCACCCAGGCGTCCACCGCGCCGCGCTGAAACGCCGCGCGCGCATCGCTCGGCGTCAGGTAGACCGGGGTAATATCGCGATAGCTCAGCCCGGCATCTTCCAGCGCTTTCACCAGCAGGTAATTGACGTCCGAGCCCTTGTTCAGCGCCACGCGCTTCCCTTTGAGATCCGCCACCTTTTTGATGGGGGAGTCGCCCGGCACGACGATGGCTTCCGTTTTCGGATTGGCGGGCGAGTGCGCCAGATAAATCAGATCGGCCTGCGCCGCTTGCGCAAAGGCGGGCGGCGCATCGCCTGTCGCCGCCAGATCGATACTGCCGACGTTCAATCCCTCCAGCATCTGCGGCCCGGCGGGAAACTCGATCCAGCGCACCTGAATGCCCTGCTGTTTAAATTTTTCATCCAGCGTTCCCCGGTATTTCAGCAGGGCGAAAATATTGGCTTTCTGATAACCAATGTTGATGGCTTCAGGCTGGGACGCGGCGACCGCAGAGGCGGACAGCCCCGCCAACAGCAGCGCGAGCGCGGTATGACGTAGGGAGGTTTTCATGATGGCGTCGTCTCTTAAGGCAAATTAAGCAAAAACCTTATCAGAGAGAATTTATAACCTTAAAATAATGAAATATTTTTTAATATTCCTATTAGTTTTAACCGGTCGTCGGGTGTGCGACATCAACGATCTACGATGTTATCTTTCGAGACTCTATCTTTAATTAAGTGACGGATTGCCGCAGTCGCGGTTTGAGAGGGAAAGGATGATCGACGATAACCGAAAGATCCAGTCTGTTGAGCGAGCAATGGCGTTACTCGAAGCCATTGCCGCGGCAGGAGGGGAATCCCGTCTCGTCGACCTGACGACACAGCTGGGATTAAACAAAAGTACGCTGCACGGCTTGCTGAATACGCTGGCGGCGATGGGCTATGTCACCCGTAACGGCACACGTTATGCGCTGGGCTTACGTCTGCGTGAACTGGCGCAGCCGCTGACTGACGAAGATACCGCATTGCGAGCCACGTTCGGGCCGGTACTGCGGCGCTTCGCCGAGATCAGCGGCGAAACCTGTTACCTGGCCGTCCCGTGCGGGACAAGCGAGTATCTCTGTATTGATTCCGTCGAATGTGATGGCAGCTTACTGCGGGCGACCTGTCCCTGCGGGAATCGCGAAGATTTGACCACCTCCGCCATCGGTAAAATCCTTCTGGCCAACGATGTCGGATTAGTGCGTAGTCTGCGGCGAGCGGGGAAAGTGTCCGCGTCGCTGGGCGCGGAGCTGAAGACCATCGCCGCGCAGGGCTTTGCGCTCGATCTGGAACAGGTAGAGCCGGGCCTGTGCTGCGTGGCCATACCGCTGTATAAACAAGGACGGGTTGCCGCGGCACTGGGGATGAGCGGTCCGGCCTGCCGGTGGTCGGCTTCCGCGCTGCAAGATCTTGTCCATCGCATGCTGCAGGAAAAGTTCGTCAATACGAAAAAACTCGACTGATCTCATCGAGATAAGTCGCTTCCGCTTCTGGCATTGTCACTCGTTCACAGAGAGGCAATGACCAGAATTTTCTTCATGTTTGAATCCATTTCCCTTCCAATAAGACAACCCGCTCAGACACAAGTGTCAGATTTGGGACGTGCCGCCAGCTTGACTATGGTCGACAATGTCGTCCTTTTTGCCGTTTGTTCTGCTAGTTGAAAGGGTTCCGGCGCGTTCGGCAGGGTCAGTAAAAAAACCAGCAAAGGAAACACGGGCGGCCAGTTCAGTGCCGCCCGCGTTTGCCTGCCTTAGCGATAATCACGCCCGCGATGATGATCGCGAACGTCATAGGAACGAGGGTCGTCATCGTGCGGACGCGAATGATGATCCCGTGGGTGACCGCCGACAACGATACACCCGTTCAGCAGGAGCATCGCTGCGAGGCACATCATTAAGCGTGGTATTTTCATCGTCGGGCTCCTGTCATTGACGTTATCAGGGGGTGAGCGTCATGCAAAAGCAGCTGATGAACCGCTCGGTTTCGCCTGCTGCAATTGCGTGTCACGGTTTTCTCCACCGGACGAAACGCCGGCATCCGCGTCTTACTCCGCCGGTGCGGATGACTTCAGCATGTCGACCAGTTCATCGGCCCCTTTATCGATGCCGACTTCCGCCGCGCTGAGTGAGCCGATGGTGGCGCCCACGTTCATCGCATTTGGGTACTGCTTGGCGACGTAGGCGTTCAGCAGGCGATGACTGGCGGCGTCGTAAATTTCCACCGCATAGCTAACGGACCCGCTGAGCATGCCTTCCTTACCGCGAAGGGCTTGCACAATGTTGTAGGGGCCGCCCGCGAGATCGAATTTGGTCACCGTCCCCACCACCTGCGTGGTGGTTTCCGCCCCCGTCAGCGTCAGCTTGATTCTGATGGCTGCAGGCGTCGGCGTTTTGGTTTCGGTGAAACGCGATCTCAGGCTTTCACTGAAGCGATCCTGCATGTATTTCGCCAGTGCCAGGCGATCGTCCGGATCCATATCGCCAAACTGATTGTCGCTGCCCGGATAAACGGTGACGGGGTCGAGAATGACGTGGGTGTACTTTGTCCAGTCCACCGGCGCGGCGTAGCGGAAAGGAATACGATCGGATTCAGCACCGGTATTGGGCTGCCATTGAGAGGAGGACTCAATCCCGGCGTAGCGGGCGGGTTGGGTGCCGGCGCAACCGGCTAAGGCGATGGCGACGATCATTGCAGAGGAACGGACTACCTTGGTCAATATGCTCATTCGTAAAACCTTCTAAAAAGATCACCAATGTGGGTCGGAAAGCGTCGTGCGGGAGACGCCGTGTTAACGCATTTTGAGTTCAGTCGCCTTGAGTGACCGGGCCGTCGTCAATAAAGACCGGTAGCGTGTCGCGTTCAAAAGCATACCGTACGGTTCAGTTTTGATCGGCGCGAATAGGTTGTCAATAAAATGTACACATCGGTTCAGTTTTGTTAGCAAAAAATGTGAACATATGTTCACGATGATGGAATATTAATGAGGGCAGGCGAGGCGACGTTTTAGATGACGGAGTGTGAGACGAGAGGGGCGATGAGGCCCTACGGAGGCGGCCCTCCGTAGGGTAGGGACTACAGCAGGTTACTGCATCGGTGGGTAAGGCGTATAAAACGTTTTCCCAAGCCAGCGGAATGACGTCGGCAGCGGGCTGATGGGTTTGCTCACGTAGCTGGACGCGACGTTTTCATCCCCCTGACCGCTGTAGACCGCGTAATACGGGTAAGGGAATACCGGACGTGACGCCGCAGTGGACGAGATCGTTTCCAGCTTCAGCGCGCTTTGCGTGTTATCGCCCTGAGTCGGCTGACCGAAGCCGCTGGTTTCTTCTTGTGCCGCCTGCCAGGTCACAATGCTCTCCGGCGCGACGCCTTGTTCGACCCAGTTCAGCATCGGCGTCAGGAAATCTACCTGACTCGGGCCGTCGCCGCCTGAGCAGTGATAGAGACCCGGTAGCAGATAGAGGCGTTCGAACGCGTGGCGTTGGGCGACGCCCAGGGTTTTCCCCAGCGCTTCATGGTAAGCGATGCTGTTGATCGGGCTGATATGGGGATCGGACCAGCCATGCCAGACAATCAGTTTGCCGCCTGCGGCTTTGAAGTCAGACAGGTCTGGGTTGGTGGCGTCATTCAGCGGATGCAATGCGTGCAGCTCTGCGAACGTCTCCGTGGTGAAGCTCAGATCTTTGAGCGTGTAATTTGACCCCGGATTTTTTTCAAAAATGACGTTTTTCAGCGCTTCCAACGCGATGGTCGCGCTGCTGGGCGTGTCGCTGGCATTCTGCGGAACGAAGACGCCGGCCCAGGAGAGTTCGGAACCCGGCTGCGGACCTCCGACGGTCATTTTTTCTCCGGTCACCCGCGCGCGCGGTCCGGCGTAGAGTTTACGCAGCGTATTCACCTGCGTGACGCTGAGGCAGGTGCCCGAACTATTGCTTTCCCCCTTTTTGCACTGCAACACGGATGGATTGAAATGGCAGTTCATTGGGTCTGAAATCAGCCCGTCCGTTTGTCCGTCCAACGCATCGCATTGCGCAATGACGGCTTTGTGGATGAGCGGCAAATCGGCGGCAACGATGATCGCTTTGTTGTCCGAATCCATATTGCTCAGCGCCTGCCAGCCGTGATACATGCTGTTCTGTACCTGGAAGTTCATGGCCGCGGCCCCGGCGATAATGCCGTTGAAGTCCTCAGGGTAGCGCTGCGCTTCCATCAGCGCCTCACGACCGCCGTCGGAACAGCCGCTAAAGTAGGAGTAGGATGGCGAACGTCCATAAAACACGCTCATGAGCTTTTTCGCCGTGACCGCGGTCAGATGCACGCCTCGGTAGGCGAAGTCGCGCCGCTTCTGATCATCATCGCCGAAATTCGTCTCCGTTGACTCATGCCCCATATTGGTGGTCGCGACCGTAAAGCCGCTCGCATTCAGCGGAGCACAGCCTGCCGCCGCGCCGACATCCAGGCTGATACGACCACACAAACCTCCGCAGCCGAGCTGCAGGAAGCGTTGAGTCCAGGTGGTGGAGGGCAGCAGAACCTTGAACTGGATGGCGGGGGCGAGTACGCCGTCGACGACGCAGTGGGTCTCTCCATTGGAGGTAGACTCGCTTGTCGCGGTGATACGGCTTCCCTGTCCGCCGATGTCGGTAAGATCCNCTTTCGCTAGCGAGGCGCAGGACACGGCTTGCTTGACGAGGGTGGTTTGATTGACATGTGGGTTCTGTTTGGCCTGCGCCGTCGTGGCGATCCCTGACAGGGACACCGAGGCCAGAAGCCAGAGTAGAGGGGATGCTATTCGCATAAATTATCCTTGTTTGTCATGATTTATCCTTAAACCAGCGCGAAAATTCGCCAAACCTGGTTTAACGTCCATGATGGCGCCAGCGGCTCCGCGAACGAAGCCGGGTATGGCGCCATCATATTTGGGCGGCCTGACAGCTTTGCCGCCATCGTCAAGCGGTGGCTGACGCTGTTTCTAGAGCCAAATTCTGTCATTCATATCGGCGTGTTGCCGTTTGTGGCGGCATCATTGCCGCTCGTTCCGCACTCGTGCCCTGACAGCGGCGAAAGGGGATCGCGACTACTCGGCCCCGCGTTTCCAATAGGCCACTGCGCGAACGTAGTCCTCGTCCAGTCCCAGAGCGCCGGTCAGATAGGTTTTAAGCGTGAATATCTTGTGGTTCTCGCCGGTCGCCCAGACGAAGTAATCGTCGGTGGGAAATGTCAGGCGATCCACGACCGCAATCAATTTCTGGGCATCGTCATTGCCGTCCCGAGCGATCCATTCCAGCGTCATACCGCTTTTAACCGGAATGGCAGGACGTTCGTCTTCACTTCCGCTTTCGATAACTATCGCGCCGCGCGTGGTGTCCGGCAGCTCCTGAAGTCGACGCAGGAGCGCAGGGATCCCGGTTTCATCACAGATCAACAACTGCCAGGCGTAATCCGCCGGGATCTGAATAGAGCCGCGCGGTCCGCCCATGCCGATGATGTCACCCGCTTTGGCCGCTTTGGCCCAGTCGGAGGCGACGCCGTTGGCGTGCAGATAGAAGTCGATGGTGAGTTCGCGCGCGAGCGCATCGAACTGGTAAGGCGTGTAATCACGGTTAGCCGGACGCACGTCGCCCCAGATCGGGCCGTCGGGACCATTCTTGGGTAGATGAAGTTCGCCGGTTTCACGGTCGGGGAAAAACAGCTTCACATGGTCATCGAATCCCGGACTGTGAAAACCGTCGAGATCGTCGCCGGTGAAGACGATGCGCTGGAATGGGCCGGGGAGGCGAGAGGTGGTTTTCACCGTTAAGGTACGAAATACCAGCGGCAGACGTATACGGGTGGGCTGCCTGGATTGAGAAGATTCAGTCGTCATGATGTACCCCGTGTTCAAGTCATTAAGCACAGGCCGGGCAAGATGNCCGGCCATGAACGGATCCGGCGACAACCGCCGCCGTCGTGGGTGTTACTTTTCCGTCGTTGAGCTGACGCCGCCCCCCAGCGATTGCCAGAGGGTGATGCGATTATCAAAGTCGGTCTGACGCAGCGCGATAAGCTCAAGCTGGGATGACCAGAGCGTGCGCTGAGCCGTCAGAACATTGAGGTAATCGCCGACGCCGGATTGATAGCTGCGTTGAGCCAGCGTGAAGCTGCGCTGGGCCGCCGCCACGTACTGCTGCTGAGCGTCGAGCTGCTCTGCCAGCGTCTCGCGACGCGCCAATGCGTCCGCCACGTCTTTAAAGGCGCTCTGGATCGCTTTCTCGTAGTCTGCAATCAACCCTTTTTTCTCCGCCTCAGCATATCTCAACTGCGCCAAATTGCTGCCTCCGGTGAACAGTGGCAGGGTCACGCTCGGGGCGAACGACCAGATATTGGCCCCGTGGCTGAACAGGTTGGACAGCGAGTTGCTGCCGACGCCCGCGCTGGCGGTCAGCGAGACGGTCGGGAAGAAGTTGGCGCGGGCGGCGCCGATATCCGCGTTGGCGCTCTTCAGACTGTATTCCGCTTCCAGCACGTCCGGGCGGCGCAGCAGGACCTCGGAGGAGACGCCGGCCGGCACCAGCGCGATCGCGCTGTCGCTGAGCTGGTCAAGCGGCGCGGGCTGCAGGTTCTCCGGCACCGTTTCCCCTACCAGCAGGTTCAGCGCGTTGATATCCTGCGCGACCAGCGTCTGGTAACTGGCGACGCTGGCGCGCGCGGATTGATAGACGGTCATCGCATCGCTGACGTCGGTTGCCGCCGCGACGCCCGCCGCCATGCGGCGTTCCGTGATATGCAGGGAGTTTGCCGCGCTCTCCATGGTCTCTTTGGCGAGCTGCAGATTGCTTTTGTCCGCCGCCAGCGTGATCCACGCCGTGGTGGTTTCGCCGATCAGCGTCAGGCGGGTATTCTGCGCCGTGGCCTCGCTGGCCAGCCAGGTTTCCCTGGCCGCCCGAGAGAGGCTGCGGTTACGACCGAACAGATCGATTTCAAAACTACTGACCGCGCCCTGCGCTTCGCTGCTTCCGCTGACGCCGGAGTCGACCGTCCGACTCCGGGTATGGCTCAGCTCTGCGTTCAGCGTCGGGAACAGGCTGGCGCGCTCTTCGCCGTAAAGCGCTTTGGCGGCTTCAATGTCGGCGATGGCTTTCTGCAGGTCGCGGTTGCTGGCTAGCGCGCGTTCCACCACGGTCTTGAGACGCGCGTCGTTCATGACGTGCTGCCAGTCGGTTAACACCGCGCCGGTCTGATCGCGCTGCGCGGCGGCGCCCGGCCAGGTGGTGGGTACCGGCGCCGCGGGGCGCTGATAGTCCGGGTCCAGAGAAATACAGCCGGTCAGCAGTAGCGACAGCGAGAGAAGCGTGATTCGAGAAAACATGTCTTACTCCTGAACGTCATGGCGACGGGTGAAATAATGTCTCACCAGCACGAAGAACAATGGCACGAAGAAAATCGCCAGCAGCGNGGCCGTCAGCGTCCCGCCAATAATTCCGGTGCCAATGGCGATGCGGCTGTTCGCGCCAGCCCCGGTGGCTATCGCCAGCGGAATCACCCCGGCGATGAACGCCATGGAGGTCATGATAATAGGCCGCAGACGCGTTTTGGCCGCCGAGAGTACCGCGGCGCTGAGCGTGCTGCCTTGCCGCACCGCCAACTCCGCAAACTCCACAATCAAGATGGCGTTCTTCGACGACAGCCCGATGGTGGTCAACAGCGCCACCTGGAAGTAAACGTCGTTGCTCAAGCCGCGCAGCAGGGCGGCCAGCGCCGCGCCGCAGATCCCGAGCGGAATGATCAGGATGACGGAGAACGGCACCGACCAGCTTTCATACAGCGCCGCCAGGCACAGGAACACCACCATGATGGAGATGGCGTAGAGTCCCAGCGCCTGACCGCTCGCCAGTTTTTCTTGCAGGGAGAGTCCGCTCCACGCCCAGGTCGAGCCTGAGGGCAACTGAGAGGCGATGGCTTCGATTTTATTCATCGCATCGCCGGAACTGACGCCGTCGGCGTTTTCCCCGGTGATTTCGAACGAGGCGGAACCGTTATATCGGGTCAAGGTTTCCGGGCCGTAGGTCCAACTTGTCGAGGCGAAGGCGGAGAACGGCGCCATGCTGTCGTCGCTGCCGCGGACGTACCACTGATTCAAATCCGACGGTTTAGAGCGGAATGGGCTGTCGGCCTGAATGTAGACTTTCTTGACCCGACCCCGGTCGATGAAGTCGTTGACGTAAGTCCCGCCCCACGCGCTGCTCAGCGTGTCCGTCACGTCGCTTAGCGACAGGCCCAGCGCCACGGCTTTGTTGTTGTCGATATCGACCTGTAGCTGCGGCATCTGCGGCAGATCGTTGGCGCGGACCGACTGCAGTTCCGGGCTGGCGCCCGCCTGTTTCAGCAGTTGGCTGCGCAGCTCCATCAGTTTTGCGCGTTCGGTGCTGCCGTCGGCCAACAGTTCAAAGGTAAAGCCGTTGGTCTGGCCCATCCCCTGCACCGACGGTGGCGTGGAGGCGAAAATGCGGGCGTCGCGTTCGGTGGACAGCGCTTTCATCGCCCGGTTGGCGATCGCCTGCGCGGTATTTTTCGAACCGGGGCGTTCGTCCCAGTTTTTCAGCGCGACAAATGCCATACCGGCGTTCTGCCCGCTACCGCTGAAGTTAAAGCCGGTGATGGTATAGATGACGCTGATGTTGTCCTTTTCCTCTGTGAGGAACCAGTCCGTGATGCGTTTGTTGACGGCGTTGGTCCGGTTAACCGTCGCCCCCGCCGGCAGGGTGTACTGCACCATAATCTGCCCCTGATCCTCGTTCGGCAGGAAGCTGCTGGGCAGCCGCCACAGGAACAGGATCATCAGCGCGACGATGGCGGCGAACGCGATCAACATCACCAGCGGGCGGCGCAGCGCGGAGACCACACGATGGCTGTAGCCTTTTTGCGTGCGGGCGTAAAACCGGTTGAAGCCGCCGAAGAAGCCCTTCTTATGGGGTTTGCTGTGTTTCAGCAACAGCCCACACAGGGCGGGCGTCAGCGTCAGCGCGACCACCACGGACAGCGCCATGGCGGAGATGATGGTGACGGAGAACTGACGGTAAATAACGCCGGTCGAACCGCCGAAGAAGGTCATCGGCAGGAAGACGGCGGAAAGCACCAGCGCGATGGCGACCAGCGCGCCGGAGATCTCGCCCATCGATTTTTCGGTGGCCGCGCGGGCGGGGAGCCCCTCGTCGCGCATGATACGCTCCACGTTTTCCACCACCACGATGGCGTCATCCACCAGCAGCCCGATAGCAAGCACCATGGCGAACAGCGTCAGGGTGTTGATCGAGTAGCCGAACAGCGCCAGAACGCCGAAGGTTCCCAGCAGGACGACCGGCACGGCGAGGGCGGGGATCAGCGTCGCCCGCAGATTCTGCAGGAACAGGTACATGACGATGATGACCAGCACGATGGCTTCGATCAGCGTTTTGACCACATCCTCGACGGAGATCTTGATGAAGTCGGTGCTGTCTTTCGGATAAGCGACCGCATAGCCCTCAGGCATGCTGTGGCTGTATTCGTTGATCTTGGCCTTGACCAGCTCCGCGGTATCCAGCGCGTTGGCGCCCGGCGCCAGCATGACCGCGATCCCGGCGGACGGATGGCCGTTGAGCCGCGAGGACGACGTATAGTCTTCGCTGCCCATTTCGACGCGGGCGACGTCGCCGATATGCACCACGGCGCCGTTGGATTCGCTTTTCACGATGATATTGCGGAACTGTTCCGGCGTTTGCAGGCGTGACTGCGCGCGTACTGTCGCCGTCAACTGCTGGTCGGCTGAGGAGGGTTCCGCCCCGATTTTACCGGCCGATAGCTGGATATTCTGCGCCTCGATCGCCGACTCGACGTCGGAAGGCATCAGGCTATAGGACGCCAGCTTGTTGGGGTCCATCCAGATGCGAATGGCGTATTCGGAACCGAACACTCGCAGGCTGCCGACGCCGCTGACACGCGCCAGCGGATCCTGCATGTTGCTGACCAGCCAGTCGGCAATATCCGAGCTGGTGGCTTTGTCGGTCTTGTCATACAGCGACATGATCAGCAGGAAGTTGGACTGGGACTTGGTCACGGTGATCCCGGACGACTGGACCTCGGAGGGCAGCCTCGACTCCGCCTGCTGCACTTTGTTCTGAACCTGTACCTGAGCGGTATCGGCATTGGTGCCCTGTGCGAAGGTCACCTGAATTTCGACTTCGCCGTCCGAGCTGCTGGTGGAGGTGAAATACAGCAGGTTATCCAGCCCGGTCAGTTGCTGTTCGATGATCTGGGTGACGCTGTTTTCCAGCGTTTGCGCGGAAGCCCCGGTGTAGGTGGCCTTGATGCGCACGGAAGGAGGTGCGACGTCGGGATACTGTGCGACCGGCAACGTGCGGATCGACATCAGCCCCGCCATCATGATGAGTATCGCGATCACCCAGGCGAAAACCGGGCGTCGCACAAAGAAGCGGGAGAACATCAGTCTGTGCCCCCCGTCAGCTGAACTTCGACCGGTTTAACGGTATTGCCTGTCGCCACCTTGTCGCTGCCTTCGACCAGAAGCCGATCGCCGCTCTGCAGGCCGCTTGCGATCAACCAGTTGCTGCCGGCGGTTTCCGCCGTGACGACGCTGCGGCGTTCCACTTTGTTGTCGCTCGTCACTATCAGTGCGGTGGCATTGCCTTTTACATCGCGCGTAATACCCTGCTGCGGCGCCAGTATCGCGTTCTGCATCACGCCCTCATCGACTTTGGCACGGACAAACATACCGGGGAGCAACACATGGTCGGGGTTGGGGAACACGGAACGCAGCGTAACGGATCCGGTGGACTCGTTGACGGCGACTTCCGTCAATTCCAGACGGCCTTTATGCGGATAAACCGTACCATCTTCCAGCGTCAGGGTGACGTTTAGCGTGTCGCTATTGGTCGCCAGCGCCTGCTTGCGTAAGCGCAGCAGGTCGGCGCTGGAGCGAGTCAGATCGAGATACATGTTGTCCAGCGTGCGGATCGTCGTGAGCGCGGTGGACTGTTGCGCGGTGACCAGCGCCCCCGGCGTCACGCTGGAAATCCCGATGCGCCCGGCGATAGGGGCGGTGACGGTCGTCCATTGCAGATTGATACGGGCGCTTTCCAGCGCGGCGTTTTTCTCCAGCACGCTGGCCTTATCCTGCTCACAGGTGGAACGCGCATCGTCCGCATCCTGCTGCGACACGCCTTGTTCTTTCACCAGTCCCGCGTAGCGCTTGGCTTTCAGGCAGTCAGACAGCACCAGCGCCTTGGCGCTTTGCAGCGCGGCGGCGGCTTGATCGTAGGTGGCTTTGTAGCTGGACGGGTCTATCTGATACAGCGGCTGACCGGCTTTCACTTCATCGCCTTCGGTAAACAGGCGCTTCTGAATAATACCGCCGACCTGGGGAATGACGTCAGACGTCAGCGTAGCGGCGGTGCGGCCGGTCAATTCGCTTTCCAGCGTAAAGGTCGTGGGTTTTAGCGTCACGACGCCGACCTCGGTCGGCCCGGCGTCTTCCGTTTTCGCGCTACGGTCGTCGCAACCGCTAAGACCAATCAATGTTAAAAGACATAGCATGCGTAACTGCATAACATTTCCCCGTATTCGGCGAGATAAAGTCGGTGACTGGTTAAGTCGTAACAAGAGAAGCATTTTTCATGGTTGGCGCGGCACCGGCGCCGCGGTCGTCAACGCACTTTCAGCGCCAGCTCCGTGTTGCCCTTGATTGGCAGGCTGACGGAGATAAAACCGTTTTCCGGCGCGCGGATATAGTCGAGAAAATCCGGCTCGGCGTTGTCGTTAAGCACCATGCCGCCAATGCGCAGCTGCGGCGCGACGAGGGCGATGACGTCGCGCGCCAACGACGTACCGCGCCTGGAGGGCCATCCATCGATCAGTGCGAAGTCGACTTCTCCGCCCAGGTCTTGCAGCGTTTCTCGGGCGTCGCCGACGCGGATATCCGCGTAGTCGGCTAGTCCGGCTTCGGCCAGATTTCGTCGGGCGATAGCCGCTTTTTCCGGCACCAGCTCCGAACCGATGACCTTGCCGCCGCCGTTATCTTTGAGCGCCGCCGCGAAGTAGATCGCGGACATCCCGACGGAGGTGGCGAAGTCGACCACCCGCGTCGCACGCAGAGAGCGGCAGAGGAGATAGATCAACTCGCCTTGTGTGGGATGGATGGAAAACCCGCAGTCGATGAAGTCCGTGGGGTGGTCGGCCAGGGTTTCGGGCGAGGTTCCTTTGGCGGGAAATCGCCGTTCGCGGTTCAGTTTGTCAATGACGGCAAGGATTCTGGTATCGCTGATCGTATTGATGGGGTGGGTAGGTTCCGATGTCATACGTATAAGCCTGTATCAGTCATTTAGTGAAAAGCGGCACGGTGACGTCAAAGTGCGTCAATCGCCCGTGCCGCGGCATCAATGGCATCCCTTACGTGTTTAACTTGTTCTGAATTCAGGTTCCCACGATGGAGTTTTTTTCTTATACAAGCCTTCAGATTTTCAATCGCATCATCAATATCTGGAACCCGCCGGGGATTATGAGTTAAAACCAGCGCTTTTAACTTGGCGAGTGTTGTCAGTAAATGATCATTTTGCTTATCAAGATATTTCCTGCCCCGCTGCGTGATAGCGAACTGCTTCTTACCGTTCTCTTCATGCCCTGACGCCAGCCCTTCGGACTCCAGCGTCGATAACAAGGGATAAATGACCCCCGGACTAGGGATGTAAGCTCCCTGTGAATAGTCCTCGACCGAACGGATAATTTCGTAGCCGTGTGTCGGGTTAATGCGGATCAAATATAAAATTAGCAGAAACAGCTCATGCCGATTGAAGACTTTCGCCCGTCGTGAAGCGCGCTGTGGAGGTTGAGTACCAATCCCTCCGGGTAGGGCATCGGCGTGACACAATGACTTTTTCATGGTCGTTAGGTGTGAAAATCATTCCGTTTCTGCTGTCTGTCTAAGATATATCTTGGCGAAAATAGCCGTCAACGCAGTCCGTGGCAGAAGGGCGTAATGAAGTGATAGCGGCGCGTTGTTTTATATTTCAGATTATGTCCATACGCCATCCGGAGCTCGGCCGTACCGGGATCTGACGCGCGATGAGCTCGTCGGCGGAGGTCGCTTGAGACCCCGCCTGACCGTCGCCGAGCGAGTTTTTAGCGTGCGGTCAGCGCCGCGGCAAATGACCTGAGCCGACGTTGCAGCGCGGGAATGGCGAGCTGTTGCACCATCCACGGACTGAATGCCCATGGAGTTTTGGCGGCGGCATCGATGAGATCGGGAAGATCGACCCAGCGATAGTCGAGCACCTCGTCGTCACGCGGCGACAAGTCGCTGGTGATCACTGCCATAAATACCGGGCAATATTCGTTTTCCATAATGCCGGAGGCGCTGGTGACGCAGTAGCTGAATTCGTCGTCCGCCAGCGTGATCCGATCGACGTCTGCGCCCAGCTCGTAGCGGCAGCGACGATGGACTGCCGCCTCCATTTTTTCATCCAATTGGGGGTGACCGCAGACCGAATTCGTCCAGACGCCCGGCCAGGCCTTCTTGCATAACGCGCGGCGCGTGGTCAGAAACTGGCCTGTGGGTGAGAATAAATAGCTGGAAAAAGCCAAATGCAGGGGCGTTTTATCGGTATGTACCACGCTTTTGTCCATCGTACCGATGGGATTTCTGTCGGCATCCAGCAATACGACGTGTTCCAGTGGGGTAGTCATGGGAGTCCTCAATGCTTATGTATTACCGCTTTCAGCGACCAAACGCTGGCGGCGTCGTTACTCTCGCGACCAATGTTCCTTCGCGCCGAACAGGGTAGCATTGTCGGTGAACTTTATCGTCTGCAGCGTCAGCCGCCACACTTCAGTGAGGGGCTTCAGGCGCGCGATGGGGTGGCGGGCGACGTAGAGGCTGAGCGCGTCCCGGCGTTCCGCCCCGTCCAGCTTACCGACGGTCGCCAGATATTGAATGCCGCGGATGTCGCGAATTTTCTCGGGCTGACCGCTGATGGTGCCGCTGATCCGGCTCCCGGCCGCCATGGCGCCGCCGTGGCGCGTGCTACTGCTGGAAAGAACGATCAGACTGGCATTGGCGGCATCGAAGGCATAGAAACAGCTGGCGCTCCACAGGCCGTCTTCGTCCAGCGTGGTCAGCGATAACACGTGGTGGCCTGCGATAAAGTCGGCGGCGGGGGCCGGTAATGGTTGCATCATTTGCCTCTTAGTGTGTGGACCCGGTTATCGGCCCCGGGTCCGCGGGCCTGACATCAGGCGACGTAGGTCGACCACAAATGGGAGAGCGGCATCACCAGAAAGAGTCCCGGCAGCATGTTGGCGACGGGAAATGGCTTGATACCGCAAATTCTTAACCCGGTGGCCAGCATGATCAGCCCGCCCGCGGCGGAGAAATCCGCCATCATATCGGGGGTCGTCAGCGGCAGGATCATGGCTGCCAGCATCGCCAATCCCAGTTGGATGATCAGCTGCGGAACGGCGATGGTGATGACAGCATACCCCAACAGCGTCGCGAAAATCGCCGAGGTAAACAGATCCAGCGCCGTTTTGATATACAGAATCGACGGGTCGCCGGTCATGCCTTCGTGCATCGCGCCGAAAATCCCGGTGCCGCTGGCGCAGAACAGGACCAGGATCGCCACGAATTTATCCGTAAACTCGGTATGCGTGACGCCTTCAACCGCCGGGAAGACGCGGTCGATAAGCCCGCGAGTGGTGCCAGCCGCCTTACCGATGCCCTTTTCGATGTACAACAGTTCGCCCACAATGGCGCCGAGGATCATGGCCAGCACGACGGCGGGCATGAACTTCACCTTGATGATGAGCATGATCCCAAGGCCCATGGAGCAGAGGCCGAACGTCAGGGGCAATGCGGTTCTGATCCGCTCAGGAAGCCGTGTACTGATCAGCGCGCCCAGCAGGCCGCCTATCACGATAGCCGCTCCGTTCACATAAGGTCCGATTAGCATTTTCGTTATCCTTGTTATGGTTTTCAGCGTGTTCCGTAGTTTGCCTACGGCCGGGTGTTAGCTGAGCTTTCCCCCCAGCGGGGCAACGTTTTGACTTCAATACCCAACAAATCGAGCGCGCGTCCCACGCTGTGGGTGATGATGTCATCCGGCGTCTTGGGCCGCTGATACAGCGCGGGCACGGGCGGGAAGATAATGCCGCCCATTTCCGTCACCTGCTGCATGTTGCGAAGATGCCCCAGGTTCAGGGGCGTTTCCCGCGCCATCAGCACCAGCCGGCGGCGCTCTTTCAGCACGACGTCCGCGGCGCGCGTCAGCAGGTTATCCGTCAGACTGTGGGCAATGGCGGCCAGCGAGCGCATGGAGCAGGGCGCGACCAGCATGCCCAGCGTCTTGAAAGATCCGCTGGCAATCGAGGCGCCCAGATTTTTACACTCATGCACCACATCCGCCAGCGCGACGACCTCCTCCATCCTGAAGTCGGTTTCCAGGGCGCAGGTTTTCTCTGCGCCAGCGGACACCACCAGATGGACTTCCAGATCCTGCCCTTGCAGCAGTTCGAGGGCTTTGACGCCATACTGAAAGCCCGAGGCGCCGCTAATGCCTACGATAATACGTCGGGTGGACATGTTTTCCCCTTATTCGAAGTCTGGCAGGAAGCGTTTAACGTCGACCTCTTTGAACTTCGAGCGCTCGAAGTGAGGTTTGAGGGTGAACGGCACGGTACAGTCGAAAATGGTTTTACAGGACATGCCTTCCTGCAAGATCGACGGGCTGTATTCGGGAACCTGCGACGGATCCAGCGGATGGCAGCGTACGCCGGGAATGAAAACGGTGTCGACGTCGCCCTGATAGCGGGTCTGCATCGCCCACATAACATCGTCGCTGTCGAAGATATCGACGTCTTCGTCGACCAGAATGACATGTTTCAGTTCCGGGAACGCCGAGAAAGCCAGCAGCGCGGCCTGACGCTGCCGCCCTTCGTCCACCGGCGCGGATTTCTTGAACTGCATCACGGCCAGTAGCTTGCCGCCGCCCGCAGAGTGGGCGAACACATTGAGCAGTTTGCCCGGCATCGCCCGGTTGACCATATCCAGAATGCTGGCTTCGGTCGGGATGCCCGCCATGTTGACATGCTCCTCGCCGGGACCGATGGTGGTCCGCCAGATCGGGTGATGGCGATGGGTGACGGCTTTCACTTTAATCACCGGCAGCGCGGGTTTGGCTCCCCCGGTATAGCCTGGGAATTCCGGCATGGCTTTGCCGGTATCGGTATTCTGATCTTCACGGACGCGGACATCCGGCAGCAGCTCGCCTTCAATGACGATCTCAGCGTGTCCGATGGCATATTCGTCGATGGTCATGCATTTCACCAGCTCGACGGCGTGGCCGCGCAGCGCGCCGGCGACGCTCAGTTCGTCAAAGCCAAGCGGGGTGGTCGGCGGTTCGAAACAGGCCGCGATCTCGATGGCCGGGTCCACGCCGATGCTGATGGAGATGGGCAACGGTTTGCCCGCTGCCTCCGCTTTTTGGCGGAAGGCGTCGATATGACGGCCCGGCGTCAGCCACATGGACAGCTCGTCGCGGCTCTGTACGCAGAGGCGGTGGATCGTAATGTCGGACTCGCCGGTATCGGGGNCGGAGGCGTAGCACAGGCCCATCGTGATGTAAGGACCGGCATCTTCGGCAGTGTTGGTCGGCGCGGGCAGCAGGGTGCGCAGGTCAAAGTCGGCGTCGCTCGCCAGATGCACCACCTCCTGACAAACAGCCTTGTCGGCAGAGGCTTTGACCGGCGGAATAGGATGCTGGACGGAATCTTTCAGCAGGTGTCCCAGACGTTCCGGCTCGCAGCTCAAGAAATGGCCGACGCGTTGGCGAGAGCCATTCAGGCCGATGGCGACGCTGATATCGTCGAACCCCTTAATATTGTTGAACATCATGACCGGACCGTTTTTGCGCGTCGGGCGCATACAGGTTCCGCCCGCGCCGACGTAACGGTAGACGCCGGAGAGTTCCGCCTGGGGATCGACTTCGACATCGGTTGAGACCAACTCGCCCGGCAGCGTGTTTAGCAACGCCAGCGCGGAGCGCAGATCGTGCACCTGATTATCCGGTTTATTTTTAGCGTGGGACATAATGAGACTCCTTATGGAAAGGTCATATATTCGTTGTGGGAAAATATATGGCCGCGCGGACTCGCCGACAAATACCATTTAAGTAGTAGCGCTCATATCAAAGCGATCTATGTCGCCGTTGTTCTTTCTTATTCCATTCAAATAAGTGATCTGATTCAAATACCTGTGAAATTTCCGACATGAAAAATAAAACGACTCAATATTTTGCAACATGAATGCAACAATCATTCACGCTTGACCGCAGGCGGATGAAATAAACGTAATAATTGCGACGTGGCGACGCATTCGAACGTTTCCCTGCATGGTAGACTGAAGCCGCTGACAGCATTTTTTCATTCTGTCTGTATAAAGAGGCTGGTATGGATCTGAAAAGACTGAAGTATTTTTGCAAGGTGGTAGAAGAGGGCTCCATCAGCCAGGCTGCCCGGCAGCTGAATATGGCGCAGCCGCCGTTGAGCAAACGCATTCATGAACTGGAAGCGGAATTAAATGTTTCCCTTTTTGTACGGACGGCAAAAAGAATCGAACCCACGGAAGCGGGCTATTATCTTTATAAAAAAGCCTGCGAGATATTTCGTCTGATTAATGACACCTCGCATGAGACGATTTCAATCGCCAATAAAGAAAATAAAGTATTAAAGATTGGGCTGTCGCACCTATTTCAATGTTATTTCAAACCGCTGTTTCTGGAATTACACCGACGTCATCCCGACGTGATATTAAATATTTCCGTTTCGGATTCCAGTCATCTTGAACAGTCGCTTAACGATGGACTGATCGATATTGCGCTGATTCAAAAGCCTTATCATCGCAAAGGCTTCGACTGTCTGGCATTCAACCCGGTGAGGCTGGTGGCGGTCGTCAACCAGGCGTTGCTGCCGGAAAAACCGGAAGGGCCTTTCCCTTATCTGGATGTGGGACGCTGGCCGCTGCTGTTATTACACCGGGCGCGCGATCCCGGCACCTATGAGAGCCTACTGGATCATTTTCGCAAAGGCGGCGTCGACCCGGACGTCATCATGCATGTGACTCAGCCCGGCGTCATTATGGACTGGCTGGAGTCCGGTCTGGAGGCTGCGACGCTGCTGCCCTCGTCGGAAGTTGACGGCGACCGGCTGCAGCACTGTCACGTCATCGACGTCTTTCCTTCTCCGCAGGTCTTTTTCCCCGCGATGGTCAAGATGTCCGCGACGCCCTATATGCAGGAACTGCTTGAGATTATTCAGGATGGCTATCCGTTCACGCACAGCGAGCCGCTGGGCGAGGAGACCGGTTGGGAGGGGAGCGCCGACGCCGTATCGCCGACGTCGGCGGGAAATCAGACCAGATAACGGCGGAACCAGGTGAGGGTCCTCTCCCAGGCCAGGTCGGCCGCCGCCTTGTCGTAACGCGGCGTGGAGTCGTTATGGAAACCATGATTGACGCCGGGATAGATGTAGCCCTCATAGGTTTTGTTATTGGCCTTGAGCGCCTCTTCATAGGCTGGCCNCCCCTCGTTGATGCGCGTATCCAGCTCGGCGTAGTGGATCAGCAGCGGCGCCTTGATACGAGGGACGTCTTCCACTTTCGGCTGACGACCGTAGAAGGGGACGGCCGCGGCCAGCTCCGGATAAGCCACGGCGGCGGCATTGGCCACGCCTCCCCCGTAGCAGAAGCCGGTGATCCCCACCTTGCCGGTCGTGCGTTCGTCCTGCAGCAGGAATTCGACGGCGGCGAAGAAGTCGTTCATCAGCTTGGTCGGGTCGACCTGTTGCTGGAGTTCGCGTCCCTTATCATCGTTACCGGGATAACCGCCGACGGAGCTGAGCCCGTCCGGGGCCAGCGCGATAAAACCCGCCTTGGCGACGCGCCGCGCCACGTCTTCGATATAAGGATTCAGCCCCCGGTTTTCATGAGCGACCACCACCGCTGGCAGCTTGCCCTTCGCTCCCGCCGGCACCACCAGATAGGCGCGCACGCTGCCGTGGCCGTTGGGCGACGGGTAGGTGATGTAGGACGGAACGATCGTCGGGTCGGTGAACTCCACCTGCTGCGCCAGCGCATAGTTGGGGCTCATCAAACCGAGCAATGCCACCGCCGTCAGACCGCCGACGGTATATTTCGCGGCTTTTTCGAGGAACTGACGCTTGGTAATTTTGCCATGCGCATAATAGTCATAGAGTTCAAGCAACTCCGGGGGGAAATCTTTTGCGGTAAGACGGGTCATACGCTCGCTCCTTTTGTCCCTATTTTGATCTTTAATTTAACAGAAGGTTAACGGATGTCGAGCATGCCCACAGCGGGTAATCGGTGGGTGATATCGGCCTGAGATCCCGCGACCTGCGGGGCTGTCAGCGGCGGCGGCGCGTGGCGGAACCCGGTTAACAAGGTGTAAAGATTTGCAAAGCTTTTTCACCAAACGGTAGCGTCGATTTTAGGCGCCGTAGGCCGTTGCGTCCCGCTCTGCCACGTGTCTGGCCGATTGCTTGTAGAGGGCTTTTGTATAGACTAAACCCGCAGTAATACCTTTTTATCCGGGGACGAGATGTATGATCAAAATGATTGCAGTTGATATGGACGGTACGTTTCTTAATCACGACAAGCAGTTCAATCAGGCCCGATTTTTCAAACAGTACGCACAGCTGAAACAGGCAGGCATTCAGTTCGTGGTCGCCAGTGGTAATCAGTACTATCAGCTCCTCTCATTCTTTCCAGACATCCGTCATGAAATCGCTTTTGTGGCGGAAAATGGCGCCTATGTCGTCACTGCCGGGGAGCCGATCTTCTGCGGCGAGCTTGCCCCTGCGGATGTGCGGAAGGTGATTGAGGTGCTGTCCGCCATCCCCTACATCCAGTTCGTGGTGTGCGGTAAAGACAGCGCCTATGTTTACGCGTCGTCCACCGACGACTTCCTCCAGCTGATTGCCAAACACTATTACCGCATCGAGCAGCGCGACGATTTTGACGGGCTGACGGACACGATCTTCAAATTCTCGCTGAGCGTACCCGATGACCAGATACCGGCCCTGATGGCGCATATCGGCCATGCGCTCGATGGCATCGTCAAACCGGTGTCCAGCGGATTCGGCTTTGTCGATCTGATCATCCCCGGCGTGCACAAAGCTCACGGGATCGCGCTGCTACAGAAACGGTGGCAGATCGGCAATGACGAGGTGGTGGCGATAGGCGACAGCGGTAACGATGAAGAAATGCTCAGGCAGGCGGGCTTCGGCGTGGCGATGGCGAATGCTCAGCCTAAAATCCGTGAAATGGCGAAATATCATACCGAAAGCAACGAGCAGGAAGGAGCGCTTAACGTCATCGATCGGGTCTTAACCCGCAGCGCGCCGTTCGATCTACGCTAATCACTTCCCTGTGAAGACCCCTCCGTTACGCCCCTTGAGGTGATGGCGGTGAACGCGCCAGGGCTTGCTGCATGACTCCCGCCCTGGCGCGGAGAACGGCGTTCACACCGAAGGCCGTCTTCAAACATTTTCGGGTGCGTCTGACCCCACGCCCTCCCTGTGACTTTCCCCCTGTTTNCCGGATAGCGCTTCGGGCGGTAACGCCTGGGGGATCGGCTATTCGATAAAACCTAACTTGAACTGCGGCTTATCGACCAACGACTTGAGTTGCGGGTTCTCCGGGTAAGCGGTGAGCAGAGGGAAGAAGACGGAGCCGCCGATAATACTTCTGCTCTTCGAGTCAGCGGGGCGCAGCCCCCAGACATTCTGATAGGTCATGGGGACATTCTGTCCGTTAATCATAGCGTTACCGATATAAAGCATGATGTGACCGGGAATATAAATCAGCGTGGTGAACGGCTTGCCGTGTTCTTTGAGAGAGCTGATTCGCGTACTGATGTCTTTGTCGGTGAGATCTACCACCCGGCTGGCGGCCTGGATCTGCGCGGCGGAATTTCTGGGCAGGAAGATACCGAAGGGCATCAGCAGGCTGCGCATTTCGGCCGAGCAATCATTATGGAATAGATAATTTCCCCAACCGTAGGGCCTGCCGCTCATTGACTTCATCAGCGTCGCCATATTGCTTGGCGTCATTTTCCACGGCATGGCGGCGAACTCGCTGTCTTGCAGGCGGACCCAGCGGATTTTCGCGCTGCCCTTATCGTCGCTTACCGGCACCGCAACGAGAAAATGCCCTGAGGATTCCTGTCTGAAGGGCAGCACGGTGCCGGGACGGGCCGTGAAGTAATACTGGTCGCCTTGATGGATGGAGACCGGATTTTTAATGATGGCTCCCAGATGTGTGCGAGCTTGTGATGCCCATTGCGTGATGAACGCCTGATCCACGCTGGTGATATCTTCGCTGTGTACCCATCCGGTGACGGTGGGTGACGTGACGTATTTCCAGCGTTTGTCGCGGCTGTCCGTCAGCACGTAGACGGGGGTGCCGGGACGGATAGCGGACATCTGTAAATTGTCGAAGGGGTAGCCCTGTCCGGCCAGGCGAGGATTGCTGTAAGCAGGAAGCGCCGTCGGAAGCACTCTGACCAGCGTTTCCCGGACGGCGATCCCCCGGCGGGAAGCCTGATAAACCGCATCAATGCGAGTATCCGCGTTGTGCCTTATCTCCGCCTTCCAGCGGTCTGAATGGACTCTGAAGTTTTCACCCCAATATTGGCTCTGGGGGCTGAGAAACGAGTTTATGTTGATGTCGCGGTCTCGTTCCGCGCCTTTCTTCAGGGTGGCAGCGATGTAATGGAGGTTCCAGGGCGATTTTTCGTCTGTCCCCATCCCGAAATAACGGGACTTCAGGTCGGAAAAATAGCGCTGTTGAGTGGCGTCATCGATGACAGGCGTGTGGGCGTTCTCTGCATCGGGAGGGAGCCACTTGTCGACGGACTGGGAGTAGCCGTCCAGCGGAAAAATCGTTTTGGTTGGGTCAATATAGCCGGGGTTCGCGTCGTTCGGGGTGAGGGCGTCATGACCTCCCGGTCGGATTGGCGCGGTATGACATGCGGATAACAGCAATGGGAAAATCAGGTACAGGGGTTTTAGGCGGCAGAATATGTGTTTATTTTTCATCTGGATATCCCTTCGTCATGGGCTCACTCTGCCCGTAACACGATGATGCCCGGTTTGGCATGCGCGTATTCCATCAACGGAGTGTCGACGACTTTTTGGTTGGCGCTCAGCGAGGAGGCGTTCCTGAACCACACTTGTCCGTCGTGCCTGATGACAATGCCCACATGCGTGACATCCAGCCCCTCGAGCTGTGTATAGATGCCGACGTAATCGCCGGTTTTCAGGTTATCCAGCACCTGTTGATTGATCGCGTTCCCCGGAATGTAATGGATCTGGCGTGGCGTGATGCCGAGACCTGGCACGTACTCTTCGCCGTTGGGTTTGCGGTTAAGCTGCTTTTCCGTCAGGACAGACTCCTGACTGATTTCCGTCGTGACGTCGCGGGCGTTGGGCGAAGAGGTGGCAGACCAGTCGGAGAAGAAGTGCCGGCGGCTCAGGTATTCCACGTCGTGGTTGACGTAGCGAGTCTGGACCAGTTGGTTCAGGAAAGAGGTTTGGTCGTGGCTACGGCTAAGCGCTTCGACGTAATCCAACAGCGTGAAGCAGTCCACGCCGTTAAAATTGGCGACAAGCGCTTCGGGCGTATCCACGCCGCCAATTAACGTTTCGGCTTGATAAGGCGTGTCCAGAAAAGCCGACGATATATGGCCGATAATTTCACCGTGGCGCTCACGTGCGGAGGGGTGAACCACCGACTGAATAATCTGATCCACTTTTCCTGCGGTGACGCCGTCCATTTCGATGCGATAGGGGGATGAATTCGGTGATGTACAGGCCGTCTGATGCTCAGGCGTCGGCACGGCAGGAGTGGCTGTGATTTTCATCGTGGTTCCTTCATCAGGTGGAATAGAGTTCCAGATTTACCAGAACTTTCCGTCATGGTGGTCACTAAACGTCCGTGGTTGAATATTGGTTAAGAAAATGACATCAGCCGGTTACTCAACGTGCGCGCGGGCGTCGAGGCGTATTGACGAGGCTGTGTGACGCTGAGGGAATACGGCATTACCTCGACCCCGTTTTCAGCCCGCATCGCGGGCGCTCAGCAACGGTGAAGCGTTGGTCATTGTCCGACGGCCTCGCTCTTCCGTCAGGCGATTTTGGCGACGGGCAGTTCGTTCCAGCGTGTTGTATAGGCGGGCGACAGCATCTCTCTTTTCATCTGCCATGTCGGGGAGATACCCTGACCGGCGAACCAGACTTTGCCCGTTCCGGCGTGATTAATTTTATCGATCACGTTCATCAGCGCCGTGCTGTTGGGGCGGGGCGGATTGTCATCGAAGAGATGCAGCTGGGTGCGGTGCAGCGGCGAAAAATCGTTGAGCATGACGCCGGCTTTCATATAGCGCGGCCCTTCCTTCCAGATTCTCTCCAGACCGCGCACGGCGGCGGCCATGATATCCCGCGTATCTTGCGTGCCCGACAGCAGCTGTTCGCTGGCGCTGTTGGCGTAGTAAATTTCATTGTGCGCGTGGGGCGACGAACGGATGAAGATAGCGACCTGCCGGCAGAGCTGCTTCTCTGCGCGCAGCTTTTCCGCAGCGCGTTCCGCATAGCGGCAAACGGCCTGATGCATATCCTCCAACCGGGTGATTCGAACGCCGAAAGAGCGGCTGCAGACGATCTGCTCCTTCGTCGGCGCCTCCTCCTCAAATTCGATGCAGGGGTCGCCGCGCAGTTCGCGGACGGTGCGCTCCATCACCACGCTGAAGTGCTTGCGGATAAACGACGTCGGCGCGCGCGCCAGATCGAGCGCGGTGGTGATACCCAGCGTGTGCAGCCTGCGCGTCGTTCTTCTGCCGACGCCCCAGACATCCTCCACGGGGGTGAGCGACATGAGCTTTTGCAGCCTGATCGGGTGCGTGAGCGCCACGATGCCACCGGTCGCCGGATAGCGCTTGGCGGCGTGGTTGCACAGCTTGGCCAGCGTTTTGGTTTTCGCCATTCCCACGCCGACGGTCAGGCCCGTGGCGGCATAAACCGCTTCTCTGACCTGCCGTCCAAACTGTTCAAACGACAAGGCGACATCAATGCCCGTGATGTCCATCCACGCTTCATCGATGCTGTAGACCTCGACGCGCGGTGCCAGCGTTTCCAGCGTGGTCATGACTCTGGCGCTGAGATCGGCGTAGAGCGCATAGTTTGAGGTGAAGACGGACACCTGCTGTTCCTGCAGCCACTGCCGCATCTTAAAATAGGGCATCGCCATCGGAATCCCCAGCCGCTTGGCTTCCGCGTTACGCGCGATCACGCAGCCGTCGTTATTGGACAGCACCACCACCGGCTTGCCCTTCAGGTCAGGGCGAAACACGGTTTCGCAGGAGGCGTAAAACGAATTGACGTCGGCCAGCGCAAACATAATTACCTCTGCAGACTATGAATGATGTGCGCCACCACGCCGAAGATCTCCAGCGCGTTGGGGTCGGGATAGAGCGGGGCATAGGCCGGGTTCATGGGCAGCAGCGCCAGCCGGGGTTTCAGCGCCAGCGTCTTCACCGTGAATTCACCGTCGATCGCCGCGATGATCACATCGCCATGAGAGGCGGTGATCGAGCGGTCGACGACCAGCAGATCGCCGTCATGGATGCCGACATCAACCATCGATTCGCCGCTGGCGCGCACAAAATAGGTTGCGCTGGGGTGTTTGATCAGGAGTTCGTTCAAATCCAGCGACTTTTCGACGTAGTCCTGTGCCGGAGAAGGAAAGCCTGCTGCGCAATGGTCGCTGAATAAGGGAAGAACGATTTTAGGGGGATCCAACCGCGGAAGGAGCAAACGGTATGAACGCATGAAAGCCTCTTTAACTGGTTTTTTATACAGTATAATCACACCTCACACGGCTTGTGTAGATATTCCTTTTTCTTTAATCGACGTCGAGTTGATGCCGTGCTGATTTAAAAAGATTTTTTATTTCGATGGCGGACGAGGAGTCAGGGATATCGTCACCGTCGGTGTATTCACCAACAGGTTATATGATCCTGCTAAGTGGATAGCGGATCGGCGGCGTTATTTTATTGTCCCCCTATGAGTGCGATAAATAAGTCTGTTCATGGCTTTTTAATCAAATGGCGGCGATCGCTGGCGATGAAAAAAGCCCAGTACGATTATTTTATTCGCAATAGAGTCATGATGATATCGCCTTTTTAGGGGGGTTGCAGCTGGATTGTTTTATGGTGGCATATTGCGGCTTTTAACGACAATTGACGGCATTTTTCGCCATTATTTTATGTTTTTTCTTTTGGGTTTTTCGAGGGTTTTATCGGCATCATCAATAAAGACATCAAGGCCAGATCGTTAATTGATTTTCCTCTTTAACATAAGTCTCCTATGTATTGTTGAATAGGACTATGTAGCACTATTAACTATTACAGCAGGTTGATTGTCTCATCTGTGAATTCCTGGGTGATTAAAAAGGTCTTTTTATTCCTTTTTCCCCTCTTAAATAAAAACGGCATCCTGCCTTTCAACCTTGATACCGATCAGTTCGCTTGATTTAAGACGCAAGAAATTAAAGGGCAACGGATGTCGTGGGTATTTTATGAGGGAGTGAAATATCGCAGACTGATTATTCGTTTCCTCGCGTTGCGTCATTGAACCTCCTACTGATAAATGGAACAATCCCGCGCACCAAGGCAGGCGTACGCCGCTAAATAGAGGAAAAAAACATGCGTAAAATACACTGGATGGCGTTGATTCTGGGATTTTTTATGACGACGGCGGTGTGTGCCGCCACGGAGGCTCCGCGTCCGCCGGTCGGCGACCGCGTAGTGGCTTACAGCGGCGAGCAAGGCGTTAAGGTCTGGACGCTGCGCTATGGCGAACGTGCCGCCAATCAGGCGTTGGTGCAGATCGATGGCATCGATCACGACTGGAAAATGCGTATCCAGAAGATGGACGTTGAGAAAACCAGCAAAGATACGCGTTACTCGACGCAGGTTGATGGAAAAAAATTCGTCGTACTGATTGTTCGCAGCGGTTATGGGGAACTGTACCTGCCGGGCGAAGCGCAGGAGATAATGGTCGGCTATGACGATACGCTGTCACAGTCCGGCAATGCGCAGTACTTCCTGACGGATTATCTGCAGCAAGGCGCGGCGCAATAATCTCTGAACGGCGCTACCGGCGGATCTGAGGTAGCGCCATCGCTGTTTCTCCTTCCCTTCGCCTTGTTGGCGGGGTTCCCGTCTGACGAGAAGCCGTAGCGGCAAAGCGCTACTGCCCGGCCTGCATGATTTTCGGCAAGTTCAGCTCAATCCAATCCGCCAATTGAATAACGCGCTCGTAGACCTCGCGGCCGAGCGGCGTGAGCGAGTACTCCGTATGCGGCGGAACGACGGGCAGCATGTTACGGTGCACGAATCCATCCTGCTCAAACATCTGCAGCGTCTGAGCCAGCATCTTTTCGCTAATCCCGCTAATTTTCCTGCGCAGCTCGCTGAAACGCAGCGTGTCCTCGTCCAAGGCGATCAGCACCAGAATGCCCCAGCGGCTGGCAATATGTTGCAGTACATCCCGCGAAGGGCAGTTGGCGTCCAGCAATTTTCCGTAGCGAATGTCTTCATGATCGGGGCCGAATTCAGGGCTTCTTTGGGGGCGCATCACATTTCCTGCTAAAAATTTTAAGCTTACCAAAAGGTAAGTACTTACTAAAAGAGAGTGCATCCATTATAGTCCTCCTTGTCTACGAAGTGCATGTTTATTCTATGCTGTGTAGGCATGGCGGGAGTCCCGCGTGCCGACACCTTAAACGGAGGTCATTATGATTGCAGTAACAGGTGCAACAGGTCAGTTAGGTCGTCTAGTCATTGAAGCATTGCTGAAAAAAGTCCCGGCGGATCAGATTGTCGCCGCGGTTCGCAACCCATCGAAAGCGCAGGACCTGGCCGATCGCGGCGTGCTTGTGCGTCAGGCGGATTACAATCAGCCCGCCACGCTCGCCACGGCATTTCAGGGCGTGGACAAACTGCTGCTGATCTCCTCCAGTGAAGTGGGCCAGCGCACTGCTCAGCATCGTGCGGTGATTGACGCCGCTAAAGTCGCGGAAGTTGGGCTGATCGCCTACACCAGCCTGCTGCGTGCGGATACCTCGCCGCTGATGCTGGGCGAAGAACACCGCCAGACGGAAGCTGCACTGAAGGCATCCGGCGTGCCTTTCGTCTTGCTGCGCAACGGCTGGTATACCGAAAACTACGCCGCCAGCATTGCCCCGGCTTTGGCGCATGACGCCTATATCGGCTCGGCAGGAGAAGGACGCATCGCATCGGCGACGCGTGCGGATTACGCACAGGCGGCGGCGGTCGTGTTGCTGAGCGACGATCAGGCGGGGAAAGTCTATGAACTGGCAGGCGACGACAGCTATACGCTGGCGGAGTTTGCGGCGGAAATTTCAAGTCAGTCTGGAAAAACGGTGGGTTATGTCAATCTGCCGGTCGCCGAGTTTGCGAATGCGCTTAAGGGCGCAGGCTTACCGGAAGGTCTGGCCGATGTGCTGGCCGACTCCGACGCGGGTGCCGCCAAAGGCGCGCTGTTTGATGACAGTAAAACGCTGAGCCGCCTGCTGGGACGCCCGACAGCGTCCTACCAAAAAGTGATCGCCGACACGCTGGCGTCGCTGTAATACAAACGACCCCGCCTTCTCGTGGAGAAGCGCGGGGTCGCATCAATCACCACGGCACTCGCCGCGGCGCATGACCTCCCTCAATCTGGGTAGCATTAAATGTGGGTGCCGAGCGCAATACAGCCTGTCAGCATCAGCACGGCAGCCGTGCCGCTCAACCAGAAAAGACCTTTCATTGAATCTCCAGTGCGTTTAGTCAACGTAGATTTGGACGATCGCAGCAACACGTTCGCTTAAAATAACGAGACACAGCCCGTCAGCATCAATACCGATGCGATACAGCTCAATAGCATGACCCCTTTCATAATCTCTCCTTCATTAAATGAATGCCGTAGTGTGATTGCTCTTATAAATATACCGTACAGTACGGTTCATTTATGGGCTGACATCACTCCACTGTCAAGCCACTACGCGGGCTTTGCCACGTTTTGCTTAAGGCCGGGGTCGGTTTTGGCGTTTTTCGCTAACGTCCAGGGCGCGCGGCGGGTGAACCAGAATAGAATGGGCGATGATATCTAACTGAATTAATTGAATAAAAAATAAAAACTCAGATCGGTATTGGCATGGCGGCGAGGGTTGACCGGTAAAAGAGTGATCTGAGTCATGAAAAGCAGGAGGGCACAGCCGTAATATAAAAACCTATATAACGATATATATCAAAAGGATAAACCATGTTCTCAAGCGCCGACGCCTGCCCAAAGTGATTATCACGCTTCCTTCAGTTCACATCCTTAACCCAAGCGCTATCGACAACCAACCGGCCAGACCACGCGGCCGCTAACGACGAGCGCGCTCTCCAGCGGCCAGACCCCTATCGTGAACAGGCAGGAACAGCCTTGTGCTGTTGTTGCGTGGATGCACGGGGAATGCCTCCTTACCTGCCTTGTTTTTCGGTGCCGCGCAGGATAGGCGAGAGAGCTGACGCAACATCTGTGAAATTTCGCTGTCTCATAGCCAACTAACGTTATCCTGAGTCCATCAGTGATGGATGTGCATTGGAGCATCACGGATGGGCTGGACGTGGGGGGCGAGTCAATGCCGTCCCCCTTTGAACAACGGATATTGCGCAGTAATCTGCACCGCGTTGATGCGCCTGAGTGTGGCCTTCGTCGCAGAAAACGTCGGGGGCGACGCCGTCAGCGGAGCTGGAAAAATGAAACGGATATCTCATCGTTATTGAGTTGGAGAGGGCATCTGTCCCTCGGCTACGACAAGACCTTTATCATGGAAAAGAAAGATGACGGATAAACAGCGCGAAGTGCTTCCTGAAACTTACCGGGCATGGACCTGGCATGACGGCACAGATCCTCGCGATCTGATTCTCGAACACATTCCCTTACCGCCGCCGGCGGCCGATCAGGTGCTGGTACGCAACGTCGTGATTGGCCTGAATCCCGTGGATTGGAAGGTGCTGGGCGTGGAGAGACTCGGTTGGCAGCCGGGGAAAGTGTCGGGCGTCGACGGCGCGGGCGTCGTGGTGGCGGTCGGCGAGGATGTGTCCGACCGCTGGCTGGGACAGCGTGTCGCCTATCACCAAAATTTGCAGTCTCCCGGCAGCTTTGCCGAGTACGCGCCCGTCGATATGCGCGCACTGCTGCNCCTGCCTCAATCGTTGGATTTCGCCATTGCCGCCAGCGTTCCTTGCCCGGCGCTCACCGCGTGGCTGGCGTTGGATAAACTGCCGCCGCAGGCGGGGCAGCGGGTGTTGATTAGCGGCGCGGGCGGGGCCGTTGGGCACTATCTGGTGCAGCTGGCCGCCGCCTATGGATTCAACGTAACCGCCATGAGCCATTCCCGCCACTGGGAACGGCTGCGGACGCTGGGTGCGAAGGATTGCGTCGCGAGCGATCTGGCCGACGATCCCGAGTGGATGAGCGAGAACGCTGGCTTCTTTGCCGTCATCGACAGCGTGAGCGCCGATCACGCCGAGCGCTTATCTCCGATGCTGCAAGCGAATGGTCATCTGGTCTGCATTCAGGACCGCGTTGCGAACTGGCCTTGCGCCCCGTTTGGACGTGCCATCTCCCTGCATGAAGTGGCGCTGGGCGCGCTGCATCAGTTCGGGGATGAAGCTGCGTGGGCGCGGTTGACGGCGGCGGGCGAACTGCTGCTGATCGATCTAGCGGAAGAGCGGCTGCAGGCAGAGTCTCGGGTGGTCCGTGATTTTTCCGAGTTGCCGCTGCTGCTGGACGAATTGCGCCACCGCTCATTTTCCGGCAAGCCGCTGGTGCGGGTGTGATCCTGTACTGAGGAAAAGACAGACCCAGTCAGCCATTGTGTTGAGTTCAGTGAACATCGACGGCATGACTGATTGCCCTAAGCGTCAGCAACAATTGCTGACGCCGAATCCCCTAAATCACGCGCTTTACGTTGTAAGTGGGGTAAAGCGCGCTGTTCGGCGCAAAGGGGGAGATCTGAGCCTCTTCATCTCATCAATCTGGAATACAGACTCTGAGGCGATGCCCGTCGGGGTCAAGTGCCACAAATGTTTTACCGAATACCGCCTGTTTGGGTTCCTGTTCAATTTGAACGCCGAAGGTTATCCATCGCTGGTATAGCTCATCGACCACCTGGATGTTTTCAACCATAAAACTGATTTCCGTTCGGTTACCCTCTCCACATGATGCAAAATCATGCGCGTTTGTTGACCACAATCCCAGGTTAAGGCCATTGTCGAAAGAGAAAGCAGCCCAGGTGGGAAGCACCACGTCTGGCTCTTTATCAAATAATTTTTGATAAAACTTGCTGCTTATCGGCGGGTTAGAAACATAAAGAATAAACAAATTAGGTATCATTGCGAGTACGTCTCCTTAATCTCACAGAGACATCACTATGGCAGGGAGCAATGACAATTTATGTCAGTATCCGGACCCAAGCGCGCCGAGCGCCTATTGAGTCTCTTGCAAATTCTGCATCGACATCGCTATCCAGTCAGTGGCAGCAGACTAGCTGAAGAACTTTCAGTCAGCCTTCGCACACTTTATCGTGATATTGCATCGCTACGTTCGCAGGGAGCCGATATTCAAGGGGAAGCGGGCACAGGATATATCCTCTCTTCGGGTTACCTTTTACCACCCATGATGTTCACGCCTGAGCAACTGGATGCGCTGGCGTTAGGCCTGCGCTGGGTCTCTGTTTATGGTGATGCGGATATTGCAAACGCTGCTTCGGAGGTTGCCGGGAAAGTCATACAAAGCATACCGCCGCAACTGCACGCTATATTCGAAAACTCGACGTTGCTGGTTGGAAAGGCCGAATCCATTAAAAAAGGCCATCAGAATATGATTCCGCTGCGAAGTGCTATCAGGAGAAGATTAAAAGTCCAAGCGTGCTATAAAGACCGTTTGGGTAATGATACTGAAAGAATTCTATGGCCTTTTGCATTGGGTTACTTTTCAGGCGAAGTTATCCTCGCAGCCTGGTGTGAAATGCGTGACGATTTTCGTCATTTCAATGTGGAACAATTACGTTCTCTTAAACTTCTTGATGCGGGTTATCCTTATTCTCGGCAAAAGTTGCTCAGCATGTGGCGTATCGCAAAGCGAGATATTCTTGATGAAATGGGCTGAGCTGAGGTGCAACTCCAAACGACAGAACGTTTATCTGACTTAAACAGAAAGTCTATTTTTGATCATGGTAGCCTTTGGGAACTATTTTTAGGGAGAAGATCAGATGTCACTGGGGATGCTGAAAAATCGCATAGAGTGGTCTGATTAGCTGACCTTAATCCGAAGCCAGTTAAACAATTTGAGTCGGAGGGCGAGTGCAAGGACCAGATCCAACAAATAAGCATCCCATGCAGGGATTTCCGCAGGTTTGTTTCATCAAAAATACGGTGACCAATCCAAATATTATTATTGGTGATTTCACCTATTACGATGATCCAGAAGACTCCGAGGATTTTGAACGCAATGTTCTCTACCATTTTCCTTTCATCGGCGACAAGCTGATTATCGGTAAGTTTTGCGCAATCGCAAAAGGCGTTCAATTCATCATGAATGGTGCAAATCATAAATTATCGGGTTTCTCTTCCTTCCCATTTTATATTTTTGGGAATGGTTGGGAAAAGGCCACGCCACAGCCTGGAGATTTACCGTACAAAGGCGATACGATTATCGGGAACGATGTCTGGATAGGGTACAAAGCGCTTATCATGCCGGGTGTGAAGATTGGCGATGGCGCTATTATTTCCTCTATGGCTGTTGTCACTACAGACGTGCCCGCATATACCATAGTTGGTGGTAATCCTGCAAAAGTGATTAAGAAACGATTTTCAGATGAAATAGTCGCTGAGCTGGAGCAATTAGCGTGGTGGGACTGGTCTGTAGAAAAGATCACTAGGCACCTCACGGCAATAATGTCTAATGACATTAAAGCGCTTCGTACGTCCGAGTAATCTGAACTGGCATGAGCGAGAGAATAACGTCGGCTCCTTTTGAAGTTCACCATGTGCCCTTTATTTTGGCTGCTATGTGCCAACAGCGGACGCACAAGGCGGGTGCGTCCTTTTCTTAAGCTACATCGGGCTCTTATATGGGGAATGAGAATTTTTGAAACGCGGTTGTTCATGCTTCGGACTGTAAGTTCTTGCATCATCATCTATCACAACTTTACTTCCAAGAATATCTCTAGCCTCTCCTAACGACCACACAGTCGAAAGATCATTAGTCAAATTTCGATAGAGAGCGCGAAAACCTCTGGGTTTTTTAAGATTATATAAAAACTCAGGAACTTTAACTCTGAAGTTAAAGGCTGGTAGTTTTGGAAGAGAATTAAGAGCTGCAACAGTGTTGTAAACATGTACAAGCTTAGTTACAGGTACACCTTGTCTAGTCTTAAGTCCATACTTAATTCGCATATCATTTGATTCTTTTGAAATTTCAGTAAGTAATGAACCTACTGACTTATTAGCTTGAGGCAATTCATTTTCATCAAACAAGCGCCTTATATCCCGCATTTTCTCACGAGCCCTAATAAATTCGTTATTGTTCCTTATGTTATAAGCCGCCTCAACAATACAACTTGGATCACCAGTTTCTTTTGCGAGCCATGCCGAAAATAAAGGAAGCGAAGTTGCAGTTGCTACTGCTTTACCACCAGATTGAATATCAATTAAATCATGACTTAGCGAAGTGGAAAAATGTTCCACGATATGTTTAGCATAGTCAAAACCATACTGACAGTTTTGGCTTAAATATGTTTGTTGATACGCCTGACGTAATGGGTATAAAAAAGTATCTGCTTGAAGGTGCTTAGCTGTGAGGGAATAAAATACTGATCGATTAGCCAGCCATACAAGTGAGGCAACGAATGCCTTGATTACATCTGCTGCTTCACCAGCAGATGTACCATCACCCCATCTTGCTCCGGGAACTTTGTAGCCCTTGCGAATAGGGTTACCAAATCGATCGAGGAGTTCAACATCGCCACTTGTTCTATTACCAGACTCAGTAGCATCCCCTAGTTCTGAAAAAATGGCGGCAGCTATATTACCATATTTTTCAAACTCCTTACCTCCATCAGAGAGATTCTTCAGTGTTAGATGATAAACACTTGAACTAATGTCCCATGTACATATGATATGTGTCTGAAGAAGTTCAATTAGTTTTTTAAAATCGTCATTAACAAATGTTCCGCCTCTAATTTTAGGTTGTAATACATCAGCGATTCTTTTTGCTTCACTTTCAATTGCATCCAGACCATATTGTGCTTTATCAAGAAATGATATCTCTTTGAAATTTGAAATCCTACCTTCACGATACTCTGGAATATAATCATCCACCGCGATCATACGATCATAGAACAAAATTGACTGTATATAGTTCTCGAAAGCGATTATATCTGTATCTACCGAGTCCTTCGATTTGGTTTTGACAAGCCCCTCGATTCTTTGGACTGCAGTTAGAGTTGAATTATCAATCAGTGCGTATGTCATTTAAATTCCTTAAATAAACAAAACCAGTAATGATCACCCAAAAAAACCAATAATCTTATTTCATTGAAATCAATTTTTTACCATATATCATTTTATACACGCTAGAAAAGTGATCGCTGAAAATGGTATTTACCACATTATCAGAGTTTCCATCGAAGATAACCGAAATCTTTCTCGGTAGCAGATATCGTAAGATTGGCCGCTCCTCGCTCAAAGCGGACTTCCAATAGCCCATCGCCAAATCAAAAGAACACAATCCCCAAACACGCCTTTAATTAATACTTCCAGTCGTTGACGAATATTCTCCAACCTTGCTTTCAGCCGTCGCCAATTTTGCCGAATAAGAAGATCAAGGCTGACCTAGCGTCCTCCCATCCGCCCGCAACGGCAACATCCCCCAAAGAAACTCGCCGGTTTTCTCGTTTCACCGGACCGACTGGCGCGAAGCGCTCCACGAGTTAAAATAAATGTAAAAGTTTCGATCGATTGAGAAAAACATCGGTTAAGGTGTGGGTAAATCACCGTCAAAAGGATGTCGTCATGCAGAACCAAGGGCGTTTTTCGAATGTGCAAATTGCATTGCACTGGGCCGTCTTTCTTCTTCTTATTGTTACCTATGCGACCGTCGAGCTGCGGGGGCTGGCGCCGAGAGGGTCGCTAACGCGTCAGCTGGTGATGGCGACGCACTTCAGCTGTGGCGTCACCGTGCTGGTGCTGATGGTGGCGCGCATTTACTTTCGCATCAAATACGCTTCTCCGCCGATTGTCCCGCCAGCGCCCAAGTGGCAGCACTTTCTGGCGAACCTGACGCACATTCTGATTTACGCGCTGTTCGTGGCGTTGCCGGTGCTGGCCGTCAGCTCACGCTACCTTCGTGGACAGGACTGGGCGCTGTTCGGCATCGGTATGCCGGTCGCGGCCACGCCGAATCCCGATCTGGCGGTGTCGTTGATTCAGACGCATGAAACGCTGGCTCCGCTCGGCTACTGGCTGATTGGGCTACATGCGGCGGCCGCGTTGTTCCACTACTACTTCATGCGCGATAACACCATGCTGCGCATGATGCCCTCGAAGAAAGATCGCACCTCCGCCTAATCTCCTCTCAGGCGGCTGATTTAACGAATGCAGTGAAAACCGTTTATTCAGCCGCCGATAGGACTATCCTCTATTTATGCATGGCAAAATGAGGATGTGGGCCGATGGAATTCAAAGATTATTATGCCTTGCTGGGGGTTGAGCCCTCAGACGATATCAAGGCCATAAAGGCAGCGTATCGGAAGCTGGCGCGGAAATATCATCCCGACGTCAGCACCGAGCCGGATGCGGCGGAAAAGTTCAAGAGCGTGGCGGAAGCCTACGAAGTCCTTAAAGACAGTGAACGCCGCGCGGAATACGACCAAATCAGACTGCACCGTCACGATCCCCACTTCAACGATTCGCCCTTTTCTCAATCTCAATCTCGCTCCGCAGGCGGCCAGGAATGGCACAACAGCGGCGACTTCTCCGACTTCTTCGAATCTGTTTTCGGTCATCAGGCACAGCCGCGATCCGCCGGTCGGGCGTCTCAAGGGCAGCGTGGGCAGGATGTTGAAATGGAGCTGCCGCTATTCCTGGAAGAAACCCTGAAAGAGCAAAGCCGCACCATCTCCTATCAGCTACCGGTTCACGATGCGTTTGGTCGCGTGGTGGACGAGGTCACGAAAAAACTGAACGTCAAAATCCCGGCGGGCGTGGGTGACGGCGAGCGGATCCGCCTCAAACATCAGGGTGTGGCGGGGATTAACGGCGGGGCGAATGGCGATCTCTATCTGATCATTCGGTTGGCGCCGCATCCGCTGTTCGATATTGACGGTCAGAATCTGCAAATCGTCGTCCCGCTGGCGCCCTGGGAAGCGGCGTTGGGCGCGAACATCGAAATGCCGACGCTATCGGGGCGCATTACCCTCNCCGTCCCGGCAGGCAGTCAGACCGGCCAGCGCCTGCGCATCAAAGGAAAAGGGCTGGTCAGCAAAAAAGGCGCGGGCGACCTCTATGCCGTGCTGAAAGTTGTGATGCCGCCAAAACCGGATGAATCCACGGCTGCGATCTGGACTTCGTTAGCGGAAAAAGCGGCCTTTAATCCTCGGACAGTATGGGAGTAATGCTATGGATGATATCGACGTCACCTTCACCGTGATCGAGGTGTGCCAGATCGTCGGGCTCTCCAGAGATGAACTCAGCGAAGTGGTTGCGCTGGGGGTCATCGCACCTCAGGAAGAGAGCAGCATGCAGTGGCGCTTTGATGCCTATGCACTGAGCCAACTGCGGCGAGCGCGACGTTTGCGCTACGAGCTGGATATTGACTGGCCGGGTATTGCCATGACGCTGTCGCTGCTGGATAAAATGGAGCGCCTCAATCAGGAAAATCAGCGGCTGCGCCGACAGCTGGAGCGCTTTATACCCCGCCATTAATGCTTCCCAACACAGGCTGCGCGTATCGCGACAGGACGCGCGGCCATGTCTGACCAAACAGTCCGTCCTCCTGATATTTATCCTGCCGACCCCACCTATTTCCGGCCTGACGCTGGCGTGATCCGGCGATGCCAATGCGTTGCGGGGGCGTCCTCATGCCTTGTACCCCTCTCAACCCTTGCTTTCATTGGTCCGTGTTGTGAGTCGGACCTCCCAACGAAAGTGCCGTGCCTCAATTTGGTGCAACTCATGTTCTGGCGTGGTGCGTGACGACGGTCGAGATCGATTTTCATGCTCGCTATTAGTGCAAGCGAGAGGAGGGGATGAGGCGTCAAATTAAAATAATTTCTTTTCTCTTTTTTTGAATAAGTTTTCCGCCAATCGGGGATTTTACGAAGAATTCTTTTTGACTTTAAGTTTGAATTCAAGATGAGTGCATAATTATGCATTTGTAATTGGTTGTTTTTAAGAAAAAAAATGCTCTTATGCATCATTTATTCATTTCTGGCACGATGCCTGCTCTCACTCCTGTCATCGATATCTTTTTTCTCGCTGATCTCTGGCGACAATCATCGCGCTGCGGGATTGATTTCTATGTATTCATTTGAAAATAAAATATTTTTTCAATCGAACTTGGGTAATGAGAAAGCGCGTCTCTTTGTCATTATTTTCTCTTAAACGCTCTTTGAGATCGAAACGATGGATGAGAGCTCACGTCGGTGAACCGCCGACCGAGATGGGGCCACGATGAAACATTCAGCAAAAATAACGCGTCAGGATTTTGATGAACGTATGGTGCCGGTGTATTCCCCCGCCGGGTTCATTCTGGATCGAGGGGAAGGCTCGCGCCTGTGGGACAACCAGGGCAAAGAGTATGTCGATTTTGCCGGCGGCATTGCCGTCAACGCGTTGGGGCACTGTCACCCGGTTGCGGTAGAAGCGCTGACGCAGCAAGCATCGAAGCTGTGGCATATCGGCAATGGCTATACCCATGAGCCGGTCCTACAACTGGCCGGTCAGCTTATCGATGCCACGTTCGCGGACAAAGTGTTCTTTTGCAATTCCGGCGCGGAAGCGAACGAGGCGGCATTAAAGCTGGCGCGCAAATATGCGCACGATCGGGGCACGCCGGATAAAAACCGCATTATCGCGTTCAACAACGCCTTCCACGGCCGCACGCTGTTTACCGTCAGCGCGGGCGGGCAGCCCAAATATTCGAAAGATTTCGCGCCGTTGCCGGGCGCGATCGAACATTTGCCTTTCAACGATCTGGCGGCGGCGGAAGCGGGTATTGATGCACAGACCTGCGCCGTCATCATCGAGCCGATTCAAGGCGAAGGCGGCATTATCCCGGCGGATCCGGCCTTCCTGCGCGGTCTGCGCGAACTGTGCGATCGCCACGGCGCGCTGCTGATTTTCGACGAGGTGCAGACCGGCGTTGGCCGTACCGGTTCGCTGTACGCCTACATGCAGTATGACGTTGTGCCGGACGTGCTGACCACGGCTAAGGCGCTGGGCGGCGGTTTCCCGATTGCCGCGATGCTGACCACCGATGCGCTGGCCGCCACGCTGTCCGTCGGTACGCACGGAACGACCTACGGCGGTAACCCGCTGGCGACGGCGGTGGCCAGCGCCGTTTTCCGCACCATCAATACGCCGGATGTGCTGGAAGGCGTTCAGCGTCGGCACACGCTTTTCGTTGAACGCCTACGGCAGATCGACGAGCGGCACGGCATCTTCGCAGACATCCGCGGACGCGGCCTGCTGCTGGGATGCCAGCTCAACGCCGACTACGCGGGCAAAGCCAAGGCGCTGACCCAACTGGCGGCGGAAGAGGGCTTGATTGCGTTGATCGCCGGTCCGGACGTGGTGCGTTTCGCCCCGTCGCTGGTCATTCCGGAACCTGATATTGAGGAAGGGTTACAGCGCTTTGAGCGCGCCATCGCACGTTTTCGGGGATGAATACGGCGCAAGGACAGAGAAAGAGAGGTTGATATGACAATGATGATGATTCGCCCCGTCGCGCATCGCGACCTGCCTGACCTGATGGCGCTGGCGCAGAAGTCCGGTGTCGGTCTGACCACGCTGCCGCATAACGAAGCGATTTTATCCGCCCGCATTTCCCGGGCGCAGAAAACCTGGCAGGGCGAGCTGCCGAAAAGCGAGCAGGGATACCTGTTTGTGCTGGAAGACGTTTCCTGCGGCCGGGTGGTCGGCGTCAGCGCGCTGGAAGTCGCGGTCGGGCTGACCGAGCCCTGGTACAACTTTCGCCTCGGCACGCTGGTGCACGCGTCCAAAGCGTTGAACGTCTACAAGGCGATGCCGACGCTGTCTCTGAGCCACGACCATACCGGCTGCAGCGAGCTGTGCACGCTCTTTCTTGACCCGGACTACCGCCACAGCCAGAACGGCAAACTGCTATCCAAAATGCGCTTTCTGTTTATGGCCGCCTTCCGCGAACACTTCTCCGAGCGGGTGATCGCCGAAATGCGCGGCTACTCCGATGAGAACGGCCGCTCGCCGTTCTGGGAAGGCGTCGGCAGCCACTTCTTCTCTATCGATTTTGCTCAGGCCGACTACCTCAGCGGCATCGGTCAAAAAGAGTTCATCGCCGAGCTGATGCCGAAACATCCGCTGTACGTGGACTTTCTGGACCAAGCCGCCCGCGACGCCATCGGCCGCGTGCATCCGCATACCGCGCCGGCGCGCCGACTCTTGGAGGCTGAAGGGCTGAGCTATCGCGGTTATGTCGATATTTTTGACGGCGGGTCGACGCTGGAAGCGAACATCGACGATCTGCGGGCGGTGAAAGACAGCCAGTTAAAAGCCGTGGAGATCGACGATCGTGCGGCGGACAGCAACGCGACGGTGTGTCTGGTGGCTAACGATAACTACCGTCACTACCGCGCCATGCGGGTTCTGGCCGATCTGTCTCAGGACACGCTGAGGCTGGATGCCGCGACGGCCGATGCCCTATGTCTTAAACATGGCGAACTGGCCCGCGTCATACCGCTCAACGTTGAGGAGAAACACTGATGTCACATCCTGCTCTGTATATCAACGGCGCCTGGCGAGAAGGGCGCGGGGCGTCATTCGAGAAAACCGATCCGCTGGATGGTCAGCCGCTATGGCAGGGCGCGGCCGCCGATGCGGGGGATGTCGACGACGCCTGCGCGGCGGCACGGACGGCCTTTCCGGCGTGGGCCCGCTTGTCGCTGGCTCAGCGGACCGAGATCATCCAGCGTTTTGCTCAGTTACTGGAGGCGCACAAACCGCAGCTGGCGGCGGTTATTAGCCGCGAGACCAGCAAGCCGCGCTGGGAAACGCTGACTGAAGTTCAGGCGATGATTGGTAAGGTCGCTATCTCGCTGCGCGCCTACGAACAGCGCACAGGCGAAAGCGTGACCCCGATGGCGGACGGCGCTGCGTCGTTACGCCATCGTCCGCACGGCGTGCTGGCGGTCTTCGGTCCTTATAACTTCCCCGGCCACTTGCCGAACGGACATATCGTCCCGGCGCTGTTGGCGGGCAACTGCGTGGTGTTCAAGCCCAGCGAGCTGACCCCGCATACGGCGGAAGAGACGGTGAAACTGTGGCACGAGGCCGGTCTGCCAGCGGGCGTTTTGAATCTGGTGCAGGGCGGTCGCGCCACCGGCGAAGCGCTGGCCGGACACGGACAAACGGACGGACTGCTGTTCACGGGCAGCGCCCACACCGGTTATCTCCTGCATCGTCAGTTGGCGGGGCAGCCCGAGAAAATCATTGCGTTGGAAATGGGCGGCAACAACGCGCTGATTGTGGAGGATTTTGCGGATCGTGATGCGGCGGTCAATCTCGCCATCCAGTCCGCCTTTGTCTCCGCTGGACAGCGCTGTACCTGCGCGCGTCGTCTGCTGGTCAAACGCGGAGCCGAGGGCGACGCGTTCCTGCGACGTTTCATCCAGGTCGCGCGGACATTGCGCATCGGTCGCTGGGATGCGGAGCCGCAGCCGTTTATGGGCGGTGTCATTTCTGCGGCGGCGGCCGATGCCCTGATGACAGCGCAACAAACTTTGCTAGCCGCAGGAGGGAAAGCGCTGCTGCCGATGACGCGCCCGGAAACGAACAACGCGCTGCTAACGCCGGGCATTCTGGATATTACCGAGGCGACCAACCTGCCGGATGAAGAGTTGTTCGGCCCGCTGGTCTGCGTCATTCGCTACGACGATTTCGACGAGGCCCTGCGTCTCGCCAATGCGACGCGGTACGGTCTGGCGACGGGGCTGGTGTCGACGCGACGCGCGTTGTTCGACCGCCTGTTGCTGGAAGCGCGCGCGGGTATCGTCAACTGGAACAAGCCGCTGACCGGCGCCTCCAGCGCCGCGCCGTTCGGCGGCGTGGGCGCATCGGGCAACCACCGCGCCAGCGCGTTTTACGCCGCAGACTATTGCGCGTGGCCGATGGCCTCGCTGGAAAGCGAAACGCTGTCTTTGCCCACGGCGCTATCGCCGGGCGTCTCGTTTGACGAGTCTGATGCCTGATCGGCCGCCCCGCTCACGGCGCGTCGCGAGCGGGGCCACACCNCCACTTTCTGTTTTCCGGAGTCAACATGCGTGGATATGAAATCAATTTCGATGGGCTGGTGGGGCTGACGCACCACTATGCGGGGCTGTCATTCGGCAACGAGGCCTCGACTCAGCATCAGAATAGCCTCTCTAATCCGAAGCTGGCGGCGAAGCAGGGGCTGCTGAAGATGAAAACGTTGGCGGATCTCGGCTATCCGCAGGCGGTATTGCCGCCGCAGGAGCGCCCGCACATTCCGACGTTGCGTCGTCTCGGCTTCAGCGGCAGCGACGAAAACGTGCTGGCGCAGGCCATGCGCGACTCGCCCCGTCTGCTCTCCTCGCTCAGCTCCGCGTCCTCCATGTGGACGGCGAACGCCGCCACGGTATCGCCTTCGGCGGACAGCGCGGATGGCCGTGTCCATTTCACCGCCGCCAACCTGAACAACAAGTTCCATCGGGCGATCGAAGCGCCGACGACGTCCGCCATTCTGCGGGCCATTTTCCGTGACGAGGCGCATTTCGTGCATCACGAAGCGCTGCCTCAGGTGGCGCTGCTGGGCGACGAGGGCGCCGCCAACCACAACCGATTGGGCGGCGACTATGCCAGCCGCGGCGTGCAGGTGTTTGTCTATGGGCAGCACTATTACGGGACCGAGCCGGGACCGCAGCGCTATCCGGCGCGCCAGACCCGCGAAGCCAGCGAGGCTATCGCGCGTCTGCATCAGCTTGACCCACAGTCTACGGCGTTCGTACAGCAGAACCCGGCGGTCATCGACCAAGGCGTGTTCCACAATGACGTGATCGCCGTCAGCAATCAGCAGGTGTTGTTCCATCATCAGCTTGCGTTTCTGCATCAGGCGCAGGCGCTGGACGAGATCCGCCGCAAGATGGCGCACATCGAGCAGGAGTTGATGGCGATCGAAGTGCCGGAAAACAGGGTGTCGGTGAAGGATGCGGTGGCAACCTACCTGTTCAACAGCCAGATCCTGACCCGCGAAAACGGCCGCATGACGATAGTGGTGCCGGAAGAGTCGCGCAGCCATCGCGGCGTGTGGAGCTATTTGAGCGAAATGGCGGCGTCCGGCGGCCCGATCGACGATATCCAGGTGTTCGATCTGCGCGAAAGTATGCGTAATGGGGGCGGTCCGGCGTGCCTGCGGCTGCGCGTGGCGCTGACCGACGAGGAGCGTCAGGCGGTCAATCCGCAGGTGATGATGAACGATGCCCTGTTTGACACGCTGAATCAGTGGGTTGACCGCTACTATCGCGACCGGCTGAGCGCGGGCGATCTGGCCGACCCGCAGCTGCTGCGGGAAGGGCGCGAAGCGCTGGACGCATTAACGTCGATCCTCGGACTTGGCGCCGTCTACGAATTTCAACGGTAAGGAGNGCGGCGCATGAACGACTTTTTAGCGCTGACGCTGCGCGGCGAGCGGCCGTCGACAACCGCAGGCGAGACCGCCGCACTGCACTGGTGCTGGCGGGATGAAGGCGTGCTGGAGCTGACTCCTCGCGCAGGCTACCGCCGGGCGGTGGTGCTCTCGGCGGGCGTCCACGGCAACGAAACGGCGCCGATTGAACTGCTCGATGCGCTGGTCGGCGACCTGCTGGCGGGGCGCTTGAATTTGGGCGTGCGGCTGCTGGCGGTCTTGGGCAATCCGGCGGCGATACGGGTGGGGAAACGCTATCTCCACAGCGATATGAACCGCATGTTCGGTGGTCGTCATGCCCAGTTCGCGCCGGGGGAAGACACGACCCGCGCGCGCCGTCTGGAGCCGCTGCTGGCCGCTTTCTTCGAGGCGGATGCGCCGGAACGCGGCATAGAACGGCATCACTACGATCTGCATACGGCTATCCGTGAGTCGCTGCTGCCGCGTTTCGGTGTGTTGCCTTACCAGCCGCGGCCATACAGCCCGGCGCTGCTGGCGGCGCTGGCGGGGGCGGAGTTGGACGCGCTGGTGGTGCACAGCGAGCCGGGCGGCACCTTCAGCCACTTCAGCAGCGAACATTTTCAGGCGGAGAGCTGCACGCTGGAGCTGGGGAAGGCGCGGCCGTTCGGCCAAAACGATCTCGGGCAGTTTTCCGCGATCGATTGCGTGCTGCGGGCACTGGTGAGCGCAGTGGATATTCCGCCGCGCACCGGCGAGCCGCTGCGGGTGTTCGGCGTGGATAGCTCGCTGATCAAGCGCAGCGACGACTTTCAGCTGTTTCTGGCGGACGACACGCCGAACTTCACCCGCATCGATCACGGCACGCTGCTGTGTGAGCAGGCGGGAGAAAGCTATCGGGTCCAACCTCGTCACGCGTGGATTTTGTTTCCCAATCCGAACGTGGCGTTGGGTTTGCGGGCGGGACTTGTCCTGACCGAACGCGAGTGGGACAGCCTGAGCGCGCCGTTCTGATCGCGGAACGTCCTTACGCTGTGCTGCGCGCCGCTTGAGTCAATGCCGGGGAGAGCATCGACAGAGTGGCGTGTTAAGCGCCTTGTGCGCGGCAACAGCCACACATCCAATAACAGAGAGAGGACGACGAATGTTGCAGGGATACAATAAATTGATCTTCGAAGGCACGCTGGTGACGATCGCGCTGGCGCTAAGTTCGGTGCTGCTGGCCGTGATCATCGGCCTCCTCGGCGCGAGCGGCAAGCTCTCGCGCATCCGTCCGCTCGCCGCGGCGCTCAACGCCTACACCACGCTGATTCGCGGCGTGCCGGATTTGGTGCTGATGCTGCTGATTTTCTATGGGCTGCAAATCACGCTCAACCACGTGACGGAGTCTCTGGGCATGTCCCAAATCGATATCGACCCGCTCTCGGCGGGCGTGATCACGCTGGCCGTCATCTACGGCGCTTACTTCACCGAGACGTTTCGCGGCGCTTTTATGGCTGTTCCGCGCGGACAGATTGAGGCGGCGCAGGCCTATGGCTTCAGCGGGATGCAGGTTTTCCGCCGCGTGATGTTCCCCGCCATGATGCGTTTCGCCCTGCCCAGCATTGGCAACAACTGGATGATTATTCTTAAAGCGACGGCGCTGGTGTCCATTCTGGGACTGCACGATGTGGTCAAAGCGACTCAGTTGGCTGGTAAAGGCACTTGGCAGCCGTTCTTCTACACCCTGATGGCCGGGGCGATCTATCTGCTGCTGACCACCGTTTCCAACGGCGTCTTGCTGTGGCTGGAGCGGCGTTACTCTCTGGGTGTAAAGAGGGCCGAACTATGATCGAGATCCTGCAACAGTATTGGCAGCCGCTGCTGTGGAGTGACGGCTATCGGATCACCGGTCTGGCGATCACGCTGTGGCTGCTAATCGTGTCCGTGCTGCTGGGCGGCCTGCTGGCGTTGCCGCTGGCGATGGCCCGGGTTTCTTCGTCGCGCTGGCTGAGTTTTCCCGCCTGGCTCTACAGCTATATTTTTCGCGGTACGCCGCTCTACGTTCAGCTGTTGGTGATTTACACCGGCGTCTACAGCCTCGAAGCGGTGCGCGGCACTGAGGTGCTCAACGCCTTTTTCCGCAGCGGGATGAACTGCACGATTTTGGCGCTGGTGCTGAATACCTGCGCCTACAGTTCGGAAATTTTCGCGGGCGGTATCCGCGCGGTGCCGCATGGCGAGGTGGAAGCGGCGAAGGCGTATGGTTTCTCGCGCGCCAAGATGTATCGCAGCATCATCCTGCCGTCCGCGCTGCGTATTGCGCTGCCGGCCTACGGCAACGAAGTGATTATGATGCTGCACTCCACCGCGCTGGCGTTTACCGCCACGGTGCCGGATCTGCTGAAAGTGGCGCGTGATATCAACGCCGCCACCTATCAGCCTTTCTATGCTTTCGGCCTTGCCGCCGTGCTCTACCTGGCCGTTTCCTACGGCCTGATTCGCCTGTTCCGCAAAGCGGAAAAACGCTGGCTGATCCATCTCAAACCTTAATCATCCGCGCTGGATAGCAGGAGAATGTATATGTCTCAGAAGAAAAAATTAGTCGTGACCGAACTGCACAAGTATTACGGCGAACATGAGGTGCTGAAAGGCGTCTCGCTGTCCGCCAGCGCCGGCGACGTGATTTCCATCATCGGCTCCTCCGGTTCCGGTAAAAGTACGCTGCTGCGCTGCATCAACTTTCTTGAAAAGCCCACGGAGGGCACGCTGTGGGTCAACGAGAAGGAGATCCGACTGGTGCGGGACAAAGATGGCCAGCTGAAAGTGTTCGATAAGAAACAGCTACAGTTGTTGCGGACGCGGCTGACGATGGTGTTTCAGCACTTCAACCTGTGGAGCCATATGACGGTGCTGGAAAACGTCATGGAGGCGCCGATTCAGGTGCTGGGCATCAGCCGCGCCGACGCGCGCGAACGCGCCATTCGTTATCTGGATAAAGTCGGCATCGACGAACGGGCGCGCGGAAAATACCCTTCCAGCCTGTCCGGCGGACAGCAGCAGCGCGTTTCCATTGCGCGCGCGCTGGCGATGGAGCCGGAGGTGCTGTTGTTCGACGAACCGACCTCGGCGCTGGATCCGGAGCTGGTCGGGGAAGTCCTGAAAATCATGCAGCAGCTGGCGGAGGAGGGCAAAACCATGATTGTGGTGACGCACGAAATGGAGTTCGCTCGTCATGTCTCCACGCAGGTGGTGTTCCTGCATCAGGGCGTGATTGAAGAGCAAGGCCCGCCAGATGAGCTGTTTAACCATCCCCAAAGTCCCCGCTTGCGGCAGTTTCTGTCCGGCGCGTTGAAATAACCGCAATAAAAAACCGCCCGACAGTCGGGCGGTTTGAGCATGAGCTAACGTGCGCGGCGTTAAACGGCGTGTGACTCCGCGCCGCTGCGGGCGTTGATCAACGCGGGATACGGCGATCCCACTGGCGGTTGAACGCCTCCTGACCGTTATGCTGGATGCGCATATCCGCCGTCACGATGAAGTGGGTGAGATCGCCGCGCAGTTCCAGCGTGATCTCCGCCTCGGTCCACCAGCCTTCACGCCCCATCTTCATCGACTGCGTCAACAGATAGCGGGCCGACAGCGGGTCCTGGCTATTGATGGTCAGCTCACGACGCAGGCTGTGGTCGACGGTGGTATCGATATCGTCGAAGCGGTAAACCCCCTCGCCGAACACGCCGCCGACGCCTTCGGTGACGTAGGTCCAGGTATCGGTGACGATGTCGTAAGACGCATGGCGATCGACCCGTCCCGGCGACAGCACGGTCAGCGGGGTGTCCGGCGCGGTCTTGGGTTGCGGGTTGGGGCCGGCGATGGGCTGCACGGAGTCACAGACCGGCAGGCGCAGCTGCGCACTCGCCAGATCGACGCTCAGCGTCGCCGCTTCGGCCATCGGCCACACCATCGGCCAGTAGGTCGTCGCCAGTGAGACCCGCAGACGATGCCCGGCGGGGAAGCGCCAGGCGATGCCATCCAGCTGGACGTTGACCTGCACGGTATCGCCCGGCGTCAGCGGCGTGTGGCGATCCTGCCCCTGCAAATGGCTTAGATTCACCCAGCCGTGCGAGACGCGGGTCACCGCTCCGTCTTCCGCAACGTCTGACAGGCGCACATACAGCATGGCGGCGGGCTTATCGCTTTTCAGCGCGACGCTGAACTGCGGCAGGCCGTAGATCGTCAGCATCTCCGGCAGCGGTTCGCTTTCATAAAACGTCGCCAGACCATCGTCGATGCGCTGGTCGCTCGGGCTTTCGCCCAACACGCCTGCGCCCATCCATTCTCCGCCCATCACGCCGTGACTCTGGGGCGAGCAGATGTTCTGCCAGCCGGCGCGCTCATCCGGGTGGTCGTTCAACTGACCGCGCTGCAACCAGAAGGTGCGCGGCGTTGTGGCGGACGCCGTATCGCCGTCAATGCCGATCCATTCGCCCGGTGCTTTGGGCCGCTGCGAGCTGGGGCGCTGGCTGTCGTTCATCCAGGCCTGTACGCGCGGGCCGTCCAGCACGTCATTGTCCTCGCCTTTCAGCCAATGGTCCCACCAGCGCACGGCCTCTTGCAGGAAGCCGATGGCCGGTTCCGGCGTGCCGTCCTGCGGATAAATGTGCGCCCACGGGCCGATGATGGCTTTGCGCGGGACCTCAAGGTTGTCCATCAGGCGGAAGACGGCGTTGGTGTAAGAGTCCGCCCAGCCGCCAATCGCCATGACCGGGCACTGAATGTCCGACCAGTTTTCGCCCACGGAGCCGTGGCGCCAGTAGGCGTCGCGTAGCGGATGATCCATCCATTGGGCGGGGAAGAACGGCATGTTGTCGAGCCGGTGCATCCAGTCCTGATACCAGCCCTCGCCGACCAACGCCGGATCCTGCGGACGGCTCTGGTACGCCATCATGATGCCGCCCCACCACAGGTTATCGTTCAGCAGACAGCCGCCTTTGTAGTGGATGTCGTCGTTGTAGCGATCGTCGGTCGAGCAGACGGTGATAATGGCTTTCAGCGCCGGCGGACGACGCGCCGCCAGTTGCAGGCAGTTAAAGCCGCCCCAGGATTTGCCCATCATGCCGACCGCGCCGCTGCACCACGGCTGACGGCTGATCCAGTCGATGACTTCCAGCGCATCTTCCTGCTCCTGCGGCAGATACTCATCGGCCATCAGCCCGTCGGATTCGCCGCTGCCGCGCATGTCCACACGCAGGACTGCGTAGCCGTGGCCCGCAAACCAGCCATGCATCGGCTCATCGCGCGTACGGGTGCCGTCGCGCTTGCGGTAGGGGATGTATTCCAGGATAGCCGGAACCGGCTGCTGATGCGCCTGCTCAGGCAGCCACATCCGCGCGGCCAGACGGGTGCCGTCGGCCAGCGGGATCCAGAAATGTTCGGTAACAACGACGTTGTGCGGAAAGTGGGTTACGGTTTCTTTCATCATATTCCTGTCGAAATTTCATTGCTGCGAGTCTCCAACACTTCGTCGAGCCAGGAGCTGCGCATTTCAGGTACGGAGGTCAGCAGTTTCTCGGTGTAGGGGTGCATCGGGGCGCTGAAGACCTGGCTTGTCGGCCCTTGCGCGACGATGTTGCCCTGATACATGACTGCGACCTGCTGAGCGACGCGTTTGACCGTGCCGAGATCGTGCGTGATGAACAGATAGGAGAGCCCCAGCTGCTCTTGCAGCCGTTTGAGCAGATTCAGCACGCCTTCGGCGACCAGCGGGTCAAGCGCGGACGTCGCTTCGTCGCAGATGATCAGGTCCGGATTGGCGGCCAGCGCCCGGGCGATGCAGACGCGCTGTTTCTGCCCGCCGGAAAGCTCGCCGGGGTAGCGGTCCGCCAGCGAAATCGGCAGTTCGGTCAGCTGGAGCAGTTCCTCGACGCGAGCGCGCACCTGCTGGCGGTTGTAGCCGAAATAGAAGGCGACAGGGCGGCCGATCGCTTCCAGAATCGTCTGTCGCGGATTCAGCGCGACGTCCGGCAACTGGTAGATCATCTGAATGCGGCGCAGCGTCTCTTTGTCGCGCTGCTGATAGCGGTGCGCCAGTTTCACGCCGTCAAAAATCGCATCGCCTTCGGTATCGTTTAAGAGGCCGCACAGCGCCCGCGCCAGCGTGCTTTTACCGCTGCCGGATTCGCCGATGACCGCCAGCGTTTGCCCTTTAGGCAGCGTTAGCGACACATCGTGAACCACCCGTTTGCCGCTGTAGCCGGTGCTCAGATGTTCCAGCGTCAGCAGGGCGGAAGCGTCGGACTGCGTTTGTTCACCCGGCGTCAGTGCGTGCGTCCGCTCGGAAACCAGCTGCTGCGTATAGGTTTCCTGCGGGGTCTGCAAAATGACGTCCGTGGCGCCGCATTCAACGGCGCGTCCCTGACGCAGCACCAGAATGCGGTCGGCAATCTGAGACACGACGGCCAGATCGTGCGTGATGTACAGCGCGGCGGTGTTGAACTCCCGCACCAGCTTACGCAGCATCACCAGCACTTCGATCTGCGTGGTGACATCCAGCGCGGTGGTGGGTTCGTCCATGATCAGCAGGTCGGGTTTGCAGGACATCGCCATCGCCGCCATCGCGCGTTGCAGCTGTCCGCCGGAAAGCTGATGGGGATAGCGTTTGCCGATGTTTTCCGGGTCGGGCAGATCCAGTGCGGTAAACAGCGTGGTGGCCCACGCGTTCGCCTCGCTGCGGCTCATCAGACCGTGGCGCAACGGGCCTTCGCAGACCTGTTTGCCGATGGTCAGCGCCGGGTTGAACGCGGCGGCGGCGCTCTGCGCCACGTAGGCGACGCGTCGGCCGCGGATCGCCTGCTTCTGCGCGTTGGAGAGCGGTACGATGTCTTGGTCGTCGATGCGGACTTCGCCCGCGCCGATCCGGCAGCCCGGACGGGTATAGCCCATCGCGGCCAGCCCGATGGTGGACTTGCCCGCGCCGGACTCGCCGATAAGCCCAAGCACCTCGCCCCGTTGCAGGGTGAGCGATATGTCCTGCACCAGCGCGCGTCCGGTGTCCTCGGTTTCTATGCGCAGGTTGCGGATGTCGAGTACAGGTTGATTCATGCCTCATCCCCCAGTGACAGGTTATTGCGCAGCAGCAGCCAGTCCACGACCAGATTGACGCCGATAGTCAGCAGCGCGATGGCCGCCGCCGGATAGAGCGGCGCCAGCAGCCCGAAGTTGATGGCCTGCGCGTTGTCGCGCACCATGCTTCCCCAGTCGGCGTACGGCGGCTGAATGCCCAGACCCAGGAAGCTGAGACCGGCGATGAACAGGAACGTGAAACAGAAGCGCATGCCGAATTCGGCCAGCAGCGGCGGGATGGCGTTGGGCAGGATTTCCCGCGTCAAAATCCAGCGCAGGCCTTCGCCCCGGAGTCGGGCCAGTTCCACATACTCCTGACACACGATGTCCTGCGCGACCAGACGCGCGAGCCGGAAGACGCGGGTGGCGTCCAGCAGCGCGATGGTGCCGACCAGCACCGGAATCGACGTTCCCAGCACAGAGAGGACGATCAGCGCCAAAATCAGTACCGGAATCGACATCAGCGTATCGACGATACGCGTCAACACGACGTCGACCCAGCGGCCATAAATCGCCGCAGTGAATCCGGTCATGATCCCGATGACGAAGGAGCTGAAGGTGATCACCAGCGCAATGGCGATGGTGGTGCGGGCGCCGAACAGAATGCGGGACAGCATATCGCGTCCCAGACTGTCGGTGCCGAGCAGGGCGTCTGCCGAAGGCGACATCCAGATATCGCCGACCTGCGCCGTTTCGCTATGCGGAGCCAGCCAGGGCGCGAACAGCGCGCCGATCAGATTGGCGGCGATAATCAATAGCCCGATCCACGCGGAGAGCGGCACTCCGCGCATTTTAGTGATGTTCATGCCTTGCTTACCTCGTATGTCGCAGACGGGGGTTACACCAGATAGCCAGCAGGTCGGCGACGGTATTCAGCAGAATATAAGTGCCGCCGAACAGCAGTCCGCACGCCTGCACCACTGGCAGATCGCGTTTACTAACCGCATCGACCATCAGCTGTCCGATCCCCGGATAGACGAAGACGACTTCGACCAGGATCACGCCGACGACCAGATACGCGAGGTTAAAGGCCACCACGTTGATGATGGGCGCCAGCGCGTTGGGCAGGGCATGGCCCATCACGATACGCCAGCGCGGCACGCCCTTCAGCAGGGCGGTTTCGATATAGCTGGCGGACATGACCGCGCCGACGGAGGCGCGCGTCATGCGCAGCATATGCGCGAGCACCACCAGCACCAGCGTGAGCATCGGCAGCGTCGCGTTATAGAGCCGCTGCGTCAGCGAGTCGTCCGGGCTGACCATCGCCAGACTGGGGAACCAGGCGAAGTGGATGGCGAAGAAGATCACCAGCAGGTAGCCGACGAAAAACTCCGGCACGGAGATGCTCAACAGCGTCAACGAGTTGGCGAGGCGATCGAACAGTGAACCGCGCCAGATAGCGCAGGCGATACCGAGCGCCACCGCCAGCGGGATGGCGATGAGCGCAGCATAGGCGGCCAGGAACAGGGTGTTCTCCAGTCTTGGCAGCAATTCTTCGCTGATAGGACGTCCGTTAGCCAACGAGGTGCCGAGATCGCCATGCAGTATGCCGGTCAGCCAGTGCAGATAACGGCCGATGGCGGGCTGGTCCAGCCCCAGTTGGGTGCGCAGCGCGGCGATGGTTTCCGGAGTGCCGTTCTGCCCGAGCAGCGCGCTGGCGATATCGCCGGGCAGCAGCTCGGTGCCGAGAAAGATCAGCATGGAAACCAGCCAGAGCGTCAATAGCCCCAGCAGCAGTCGATGAAGGATATGCTTTTTCATTACGACTCCAGCCAGACGCGCTCAGCCAGACGTCCCCCCATAAAGTTGAATAACGGATGGGGAGTCACGCCGCCCAGTTTTTTGCTGGTCGCATCGAGATAGTCGCCGAACAGCGGAATCATCGCGCCGCCGTCATCGCGTGCGATGCTCTGTAGTTCGCCATAGATGTCGGCGCGCGATTTCTCGTCCAACATAGAACGGGCCTGCAAGAGAAGCGCATCGAAGCGGTCGTTTTTCCAGTGCGAGTCATTCCACTTGGCGGTGGACTGCCAGGCGGTGGAGAACATCTGATCGGCAGTCGGACGGCCGCCCCAGTAGCCCATGCTGAAGGGGGCTTTCATCCACACGTTTTCCCAGTAGCTGTCGGCCGGCTGGCGTTTGATGGTGACCTGGATACCCGACTGACTGGCCTGCCCCTGGAACAGCGCCGCCGCGTCCAGCGCCCCGGCGAAAGCGGCGTCGGAAGAGGAGAGTTCCAGCGGCAGCGTGGTGAGTCCGGCTTTCTTCAGATGGAATTTGGCCTTATCGGGATCCCATGCGCGCTGCGGTAGCTCGTGGTTGAAGAAGCGGTCGGTTTTCGGAATCGGGTGGTCGTTGCCGAGGCTGCCGTAGCCGCGCAGCACGGTAGCCAGAATTTTTTCACGGTCAATGCCGTACTTGATCGCGAGGCGCACGTCGTTGTTGTTGAACGGCGCGGCGCGGCAGTCCATCAGGAACGTGAAGTGCTGGCCGCCGGAAGATCGCACGATATTCAGCATCGGGCTGCGCTTGAGGAAGTCGACGGTTTTGAAATCGACGCGGTTGATGGCATGAACCTGACCGGAGATCAGCGCATTGGTGCGGGCCGTCGGATCGTTGATGACCAGCACTTCCACGGCGTCGACGAACGCACGGTCTGGCTTCCAGTAATTGGGGTTGCGTTTGAAGCGGGAGCGCACGCCCGGCTGGTAGTAGTCGAATGTAAATCCGCCGGTGCCGATGGGGTGCGACCAGTCGGTGAAGCCATTCGGCACGACCAGCAGGTGATAGTCGGCCAACAGGTAAGGCAGATCCGCATTGCCGCTGTCGAGCGTAATGGCAATTTCGTCAGGGGCGGTGCGGGAGAGTTTGGTGATGCTGGCCAACTGGGAGCGGATGGCGCTGCGCGAGTTTTCGCCGCGGTGCAGGTTGATGGAGTAGATGATGTCATCCGCGTCCAGCGTTTTGCCGTTATGGAAAGTGACGCCCTGACGCACCTTGAAGCGCCACTCTTTGGCGCCCGGTTCGACCTGCCAGCTCTCCAGCAGCTCAGGCGTGGCCTGATTGTTCTCGTCGATTTCGACCAGGCCGTTCATCAGCATGTAGGCCTGATTGAGCGGCACCCAGTCGCTGAACAGCGTGGGATCGAGCGTATCGCTGGTATTACCGCCGGACATGCCCAGTTTGAGCGTGCCGCCCCGCTTGGGCACGGCTTGTGCGGCAGAACTACTCAAAGGAAATGAAGAAAGTACACTACTCGCTCCAAGGAGTGCGGCAGTATTGAGAAACGACCGGCGGCTGAACTGAGCCTGCCCGAGCCATTTCTGTAAGTCCGAATGCTCTTTTTTCATTTATTTCTCTCCATGGTGTTGGTTTCATAAGCGTATTGACCACTCGTCGAGGAGTGAAATAAGTACGTGTCCCGTCATCTTACTGATGTTTTATATTTTCTGTTTTCTCTATCCAATAATGGCAAAACGCGGCTCAGGATACTGCAAACAGGCCCGTTTTTCTAATCGACGACGTCAGAAGAGAAATCTTGGTGAGGAAAATCAGCAGGCAATATCGTGAAATGGGTTTGGTTGAAAGGGCTATTTCCCGCGGGGATTTGTACAGGGGTAAGGCGTTGTTGGCGTCACCTCTTTTTTTGTCTTAGTGGCGATTTTGGCGGTTCATTGAACGGGTGAAAAATAGCGGGTTGGGTCAGTGATGCGCCATCTGTGGTTATTCCCGAGGCGCCCATTGATATCAAAAAAATAATGAATCAGAAAGCGCCGCTTGACGTCGATAAATAACGCTGTCTTGAAATCCAAAAACGGCAGAGGAGGAATTGACATCAGCAGGCTGATTAAAAATAAAGTCCATCGTGATTCATTTATCTGTAAATAAAGGGTTTTTTGTTATTGTGAGTGCGAGGGTTAGACGGCGGTAAAATGAGCAAGGCTTTCACTTTCGCTGTTATTACTTTTACGGTCACCCACCACGAATTGGCAAGGCGGGAAATTGCATGTCGTTTTCCCTTTTTGGTCGCCGAAATAGGTCTGTCGTTATCATGCGATGAGGAAAGAATTGTTTTATTTTTATCCCGGTTATATGTCCGCATTTCGCCTTATTCTTGCGCCAGTCAATATGCCGATTAACGGTCATTTTAAATCCCTCATCGTCAGCCGCGCATCGGTGGTGATTCTAAGGTCGATGCACGGCGCAATCGCCTTGAATTAACAGCGGTCTATTCCCGTTGAATGGCGTCCATCACGAAAACTTATATTTAAGCTGATTGTAGCGTGGCCGTTTTTCAGTGTGGAATTTATCTCTGAGGTGAGGGAATAAATAAGTGTTTTCGATCGGGGAAATAGGTTGCCGGTAATGTCTTACACTGGGTCAAGCGTGCGAGAAGGAGAGCCCTGCCGAAGAAAATACCCTAAGGGGGTATGATTAAGCGTCTTCAGGGCGTATCTTGATAGGCAGGTTTCAACCATTGTGCGTCAACAGCGGCCCTGCGGTTTCGCGGTAGTTTTCACAGTCGTTCGCGCAGTAATTCTCGCGCTTTGCCGGCCGTCGGCGCAATGACACCCTTGTCTGCAAACAGATCAGGACAGCCCCAACATGAGCCAATCCCAGCCTCTGCATCTTGCCGTCACCGGCATGTCCTGCGCCGCATGCGCCAGCCGCATTGAACGCGTCCTTAATCGCCTGGATGGCGTCTCCGCCAGCGTGAACTTCGCCAGCGAGAAAGCGGTGATCAGCCTTGATGACGCACGCAGTTCGTCCAGCGATGTGATCGCCGCTATCCGCAAAGCCGGGTTCGACGTGGCGGACCAGCGGGTATCGCTGGCCGTAGACGGCATGAGCTGCGTAGCCTGTGCGGCGCGCATTGAGAAGGTACTGAATAAGGTGGATGGGGTGACGGCGACGGTCAATTTCGCCGCCGGACGGGCGCAGGTTAGCGTCACCCCCGGCAGCGCCACGCCGGAATTCCTCATTGCGCGCATTGAACGCGCCGGGTTTACGGCCCGTCAGGTAACGGTCGGCGATCGGGAGGCCGAACGTCGGCGGCGCGCGCAGGCATGGAATAAAGATCGTAATGCGTGCGTGGTGGCGGCCGTACTGTCGTTTCCGCTGCTGTTTGAAATGGCCGCCATGTTTTTCGGACAGGCGCACTGGCTGCCGGGATGGTTCCAATGGCTGTTGGCGACGCCGGTGCAGTTCTGGTGCGGCCGTCACTTTTATCGCCGGGCCTGGAGCGCACTGCGCAGCGGAACGGCCAACATGGATGTCCTGGTGACGCTGGGCACCAGCGTCGCTTACCTATCGAGCCTAGTGACGTTGTTGATGTCGGAGCACGGCGACCTCTACTTCGAGGCCAGCGCCGCCATTATCACGCTGGTCCTGCTGGGCAAGCTGCTGGAAGGTCGGGCCAAGGCCAAAACCGGCGACGCCATCGAGGGCCTTTTGCGTCTGCAGCCGCGGATAGCCCACGTCGACGTAGACGGCGAGTGGCAGGACCGTGACGTCGCTTCGCTGCGTTGCGGCGAGGTGTTTCTGGTCAGACCGGGGGAGAGCGTACCCGTTGACGGCGTGGTGATTGACGGGCTGTCCGAGGTGAATGAGGCGATGCTGACGGGGGAAAGTCAGCCCGTGGTGAAGCAGGCGGAGGCGCAGGTTTATGCGGCCACGCAGAATCATAGCGGCGCGCTACGCGTGCGGGCGACCGGCGTCGGCAGCGATACCGCGTTGTCACGTATCGTACGGCTGGTGGAAGAGGCGCAGGGCTCTAAGGCCAGCGTGCAGCGGCTCACCGACCGGGTTTCCGCAATCTTCGTTCCCGTCGTCATCGCCATCGCCATCGCCGTGCTGGCGTTTGCCGCCAACTGGCTGGTTACAGGGCAGTGGGACGCCAGTCTGATCAACGCCGTCGCCGTGCTGGTGATAGCCTGTCCCTGCGCGCTGGGGCTGGCGACACCGACCGCGATTATGGTCGGGACCGGTCAGGGCGCGCGCGCCGGGATCCTGTTTCGCAATGCGAGCGCGCTGGAAAACGCCCGGCGGTTACAGGTGCTGGTGATGGATAAGACCGGGACGCTGACCGAAGGGCAACCTTCCGTGGTCAACGTTCTGCCTGCTGACGGCGTCTCGGAGAACGAATTGCTCAGTCTGGCGATGGGGCTGGAGCAGCATTCCGAACATCCGCTGGGTCAGGCGCTAGTGAAATATGCGCAGCAGGTTGGGACGACTGCGGCAGAGGTTCACGGCTTTAGCGCTATCGTAGGGCGCGGCATTAGCGCGCAAGCGGGCGACAGCGCGGTAATACTCGGTTCTCCCACGTTTCTTACGTCGCGCGGCGTAGCGTTTGATGCCGCGACGCCCGCGCAGCAGGAGCAAGAGGGGCGGACGGTGGTGGGGCTGGCTCGCGACGGGCAGCTGCTTGGTTATGTCTGTTTCGACGATCGGCTACGCGAAGACGCGGCGGAAACCGTGGAGGCGCTACACCGGCAGGGGATCCGCGTCGTCATGTTGACGGGCGATAACGCCCGTGCCGCGGCGCGAGTGGCCGAGCGGGCCGGGATCCGTCAGTGTATCGCCGAAGTCTTGCCGGAACAGAAAGCGGAGCAGATTGCTCGCCTGCAGGCGGAAGGGCACTGCGTGGGGATGGTCGGCGACGGTATCAACGATGCGCCCGCGCTGGCGATCGCCGACGTGGGATTCGCTGTTGGCGCCGGGTCAAATATCGCGCTGGATACGGCGGATGTGGTGCTGATGCAAAACCGTCTTGGCGGGTTGCCCGACGCCATCAGCCTGTCGCGCGCGACGCTCAATAAGGTCAGGCAGAATTTGTTCTTCGCCTTCTTCTATAACGTGCTGGGGATCCCGCTGGCCGCCTTCGGCCTGCTGAGTCCGGTTATCGCCGGCAGCGCGATGGCGTTGAGTTCCGTCTCCGTCTTGAGTAATTCACTGTGGTTGCGCCGCTGGAAGCCGCGGGGCAAGCACGATAAGGGTTTAACCAACGTTCAGAACAGAGGAGTGTGACGATGTCTCATGCATCATTAGCGGTTGTGGGAATGGTTTGCGGCGGATGCGCCAGCAAGGTGACTGACGCGTTGCAGGCTTTGGACGGCGTGACTCAGGTTAATGTGTCGTTGGAAAAGGGGCTGGTCGACGTGGAGTATGCTGAAACAGCAGCTGCCAACCCCGGCGCGTTCCGCGACGCCATTGAAGAGATGGGCTTCGATGTCGCGGGCTAAGTGCGACGCGTGCCTCGACGCCAGCGCGGGCGAGGCTGACGCGAAGCAGGTGGTGCAACCGCGCAAAAAAGCCTTGTTGAACCGCTTAAAGCGGATCAATGGGCAGGTTAACGGCATCACGCAGATGGTGGAGCAGGATCGGTATTGCGTCGATATCCTCAATCAGATCACCGCGGTACGCTCAGCGTTGAGTGCCGTCGCTAACCAGATGCTGGCCGATCATGCCAACGGCTGCGTCCGCAAGGCGGTGCTGACGGATGGCGGCGAAGATGCCATTGCCGAACTGCTGCAGGTGATTCAGCGTATGCGGTGACGACGTGTCGCGATGCTGATGACGCTTCACCGCCCGCCGCAGCGTCTGCGCAATGAACCCTCGCCCTTAAACCGGGCGTGCGGTATCGCGCTCGCTGAAAGCCCGAGGAAAGGGGGGAGCAGAATAGGGTGAAGGAGGGGCTATCGGCAGGACAGGCAACGCGGAGAGTAATTATAAATCCAACAGTTCGTCAGCCCAGAGGGTCGCTTCGGTGATGAGTTTCAGCATCTGGTCTTCATTAATCTCCATCATTTCCATGTAGGTGTTCAGCTGCTCCCAATTTTGCTTTTCATAATACGAAATGACGCTGAGATAACTCGCCAACTCCCCGGTGTTTTCCATCAGCGCGCATTTGATATGCGACGACACCGGGATTTGCTCCAGCAAAAGGCTCATCGGCGAGTCCAAAATGGCGTCCAGCATGGAAAAGAGGCCGCATAAAAAGGCCTCGAAGGGATCTTCGCGGCCGTGCAGGCGGATCGACAGCAATTCACAGAATTTTCCGCGGATCAGACTCATACGATACAGCTCGCAGGATTTGTCCTTGCTCCCCATCGTGATGCTGATCAGAGAAATAAATCGCCGCAATTCACGTTGTCCCAGGAATATGGCGATGCTGCGAAACGACATGGATGTCGTGATGACGGAAAGGTTGGCCTTGTAGCGGAAATTGTTGAAATACCGCATTAGCTTGTAAGCCAGAGATAAGTCGCTGTTGATCAGCCGTTCAATGCGGTCGTAGTTCAGCTCTCGTTCGTTTGCTTCTTTGAGCAGTTGAATGGCGTTCTTGTGATCGTTTGAAAGCCGTCTGGCTTTGAACATCTGCGGATGGCTGAAGAAATAGCCTTGGAACAGCGTAAATCCCATGGCTTTGACGCGCAGGAACTGCTCGTTGGTCTCGACCTTTTCCGCCAGATAGCTAAGGTGCTTGTGCCGCAGCGTGCTGATGTAGCGCCCAATCTCTTCGAAGGTCGACTGCTGTAAGTCGAACTTGATGATATCCACGTAGGGCAGGAAGCGGTCCCAGCTGGGATCCATGCTGAAGTCATCCAGCGCCAGCGTGAATCCTTTTCTCTTCAGCCGTTTCACGGCCGCGAACAGCTCTTCATCCGGCGTGGAGTTTTCGAGAATTTCTATCACGACTTTATCCGCCGGTAAGATCTCCGCCTGGCCGTCGATAAGAAGCTGATACGGAAAATTAATATAGCAGGGGTGGTCACCGGTCAGTTTATTCAATGGGGTGGTGAGAAATTGTTCTGATATTAGCTGGGCGGTGGCATATTCCGGGCTGACGTCAGGAAATTTATTGGTAATACCTTGGCGAAACAAAAGCTCATAAGCTACGGGTTGTAAACGCTGGTCTAAAATGGGTTGCCGTGCAACGAATGAATACATAAGAAACCTCCAGACTGAAAAAGGTAAAAAGAGGTAACTGGATCCTTATTAACAAATTATTCCGTGTAATATTATTTTGTCCCTGTATAGCCGGAGGGGCAGTACCATCTTCCTTCAACAATTCTAACAGTCTTTTGATTTTTTTCTGGCGGATGCCCCTGATTTCAATCGGCAATCCCTGACGGCGGCTTACGTGAACGGGGCGTCAATGTGGCCGCCGCCCCGGCACGGTGGGAAGGTGCTGCGCTAGCTGATTGATTTATGGCGAATTAAAAAAACAAACGGTGTTTTTTTAAGCAATCCCCCGTCAGGTGTCTTAAGGTTATCTCTATGGGTGTGATTGATAATGACGTCATTCAACGCTCACGAAATCCCGTTATCGTGCACTTTTCCCTCAATAATAATTATTGTCAGATGGATAAGAAAAGACGGCTATTGTTAGCATATAGTTTTCATTTCTTTAGCCGATAACAGGCAAGAGTAACTTGAATAAAATGACTGAGTGCACGCGGCTTTGGCCGGACGTCGTTGATTAAGCGCTTATTCTTACGTTACGACGTCTGGCCGGACAATTAATTAAGTATTCGTATTATTGAGGACTGCATGGATAATTTTCAGAAAGATATCGATGAGAGGACCAACCTCACATCCGCCAACAAGTTTGAACTCTTGTTGTTCAGATTGGGAGGCTCCGAGCTGCAAGGGGGCAAATCCGAATTGTTCGGCATTAACGTCTTCAAGCTGCGTGAAATTGTTCCCATGCCGTCATTGACTAAAGCCGTGGGTATGAAGCCGCCGATGATGGGCATGGTCAATATTCGCGGACAGGTCATTCCCGTGATCGATCTGCCCGCGGTGGCCGGATGCAAGCCGGAAACCGGGCTGAATATTTTGCTGGTGACGGAATATGCGCGCAGCACGCAGGCCTTTGCCGTTGAATCCGTCGACGATATCGTTCGTCTTGATTGGAGCCAGGTGTTGACCGCCGAGGCGGGCGTCGGCAGCAGCTATATCACCAGTATCGCACGGCTGGACAGCGACAAAGAGAGCAACAATTTGGCGCTGGTGCTGGACGTTGAGCAGATCCTGCACGACATGATCCCGGTCGATCGCGATATTCAGATCGACGATATGGAAAACAAAGCGTTCCCCATCAAGCCGGGATCGGTCGCCATTGTCGCCGAAGACTCCAAGGTCGCGCGTTCGCTGCTGGAACAGGGGCTGGAACTGATGCAGATCCCCGGTCAAATGCACATCACCGGTCAGGAGGCGTGGAACAAGATCCAGCTGATGGCGAAACAGGCCCAGGCGGAAAACGTGCCTATCTCCGATAAAATTGCCTTCGTACTGACCGACCTGGAAATGCCGGAGATGGATGGCTTTACGTTGACTCGCCACATCAAGGGCGACCCCTACCTGAAGCATATTCCGGTGATTATCCACTCCTCGCTGTCTGGCAGCGCCAACGAAGATCATGTGCGCAAAGTCGGCGCCGACGCTTATGTGGCGAAGTTCGAGATCAACGAGCTGGCGGCCGCGGTTCAAAGCGTGCTGGTGAAGTAAACGCCGGGCTAGACTCGCGCAACTCCGCCCACATCACGTCCGCGATGCGGGCGGAGAAATCCCTCTCTCCGACGTTTTTTCCTGACAATCCGGCTATTCACGTGACTTCGCGGCAATCGCTCGACTTTCGTCGGCCGTTCGCGGGGGTTCCTTACGCGTTCCTTAATCCGCCACCGGGCCGGTCTGAAACAACCGACGACGTCTTAAATTCAGCATCAGCGCAATCAGGCTGAAGCCAATTGATGCCGACAGCGCCACGTAAGCGCCTTCGCTGGCGGACAGAGAAAAACACAATCCCGCCAGCGCGGCGCCCCACGTTTGGCCATTTACTCTGGCCGCGGCCTGCATCCCTCCCGCGGCGCCGCTGCGGCTGCGCGGTGGTGCGGAGAGCATGTCGCGACTGTTCGGCGACTGGAAAAAACCGAATCCGACACCGGCTAAAAATAGTCCGCAGAGCAGCCAGAGATCGGTGGTGCCATGTGGCAACGCCACGATCAGCACCAGTCCGATAATCTGTAGACCGGCGCCAATGGCGCACAGGCTCCCGGCCTGAACCCGGTCTACGAACGAAGACAGGCCGAGATTCGCCAACGACGATCCGACAGGCCACACCGTCATCAACAGCCCCGTCTGCACGATAGTTCGTCCGAGGGTGTGCTGCATATAAAAGGGCAGGGCGACGAAAGCGCACATTTGCGCCGCAAACATGCAAAACGAGGCGGCGATCGCCCAGCGAAAGCGCGGGAGCTTGAAGAGATCGAGCGGCAGTAAGGGCGACTCGTCGCCGAGGCAGCGCTTCACCAGCTGCCACAGGCATAGCGCCGCAGACAGAATCAGCGTCAAGGCCAGCGCGGGGGATTCGTTGAGCTGGTTGAGACCGATCACGCCGAGGCTCATGCCCAACGCATTGAGCACGATGGCCTGTAGGTCGAATTTGCGCGGCTGACGCGGCGTTACGGGCAGCGCACGGGCGCAGATTAGCGCCAAAATCCCGATGGGAAAGTTAATCACGAATAACCACTCCCAGGGGGCGACGGAGAGCACCGCGGCGCAGATGGAAGGCCCTGCGGCAGAAGAGGCGGTCACGACAAAGGCATTGCGCGCGAGCCCTCGTCCGAATGTTTTCGCCGGATAGGTATGGCGCAAAAGCGCGGACGTACAGCACATGATGGCGGCGGCCCCCACGCCCTGAATGACGCGTGCGGCGATGAGGCCAGACATGGAGTCGGCCAGTGCGCAGCCCAATGATGACAGCGTAAAAACCACCACGCCCGCGCTGAAAACTTTACGGTAGCTGATGAACTCGCCCAGCGCGGCCATAGGCAGCAGCGTGGCGATGATGGCCAGTTGATAGCCGTTGACCACCCATACCGAGGTTTGCGCGCTGGCATTTAGGGAATGCGCGATGGNGGGGAGTGCAACATTCGCCAGCGTGCCGTCAAGTACGCTTAGCACGACAGCCAGTGAGACGGACAGGACAGCCCACACGCGCCGCGAGCCGGGCAGACCCTCTTCCTGAGAGGGGAGGGAAGTCTGTGCAGTTGACGAAGGTTTCATTGTTACGAACATCTCCAGACCGTCGTCGTGATAACGAGAGCGGCACTTTTTATTAGCAGACCGAATGCGTCGAGAGGGGATTGAGTACAAACAAAAGGGAAGCCCTAAGCTCCCCTGTGGACTCATTATGGTATCTCTTTTCAACAGAGATCAACCAGACGGTTTCTTCGTTCGGGTCTAGAAAGGCACCGAGTGAATTTGCGGGTAAGACAGAAGGAGCGAGGGGACGGTTTGGATGATGTCCCGGTTGTCTAAGGCAATGCCGGGCCGTGCGAAGCCCGACGGCGCAGGGCTTACCTCACTCCTGAAATGCTCCTCTTGCTTAATAAACAATTCTGCGAGTGACGTCATTATTTTTCCCCTAACCGCTAGGATAAGTGATCCTGCTCACAGCAGCCCCAAATCTTGTGAGGCAGCGTCGTGTCCTTTCCGAGCGCCAACGTAATGCTGTTATGGTTGCGGCACGAAACAGATGACGTTGATATTTATCTTTTTGATGTTGCGGCGATGACTGCGGTATCGAAACGCATACCCGGCGCTTTTGAGCATATTGGTATATGGTTATTGGGTCTTATGAAAATTTTCATTGTGAAACAGTAACGGAGGTATGGAACGTGGGATTATTAAGTTTTGTGAAAGACGCGGGCGAGAAAATCTGGGATGCCGTATCCGGCGGTAGCAAGGAAGATCAGGCCGAGAAGCTGAAAAAACATATTGATAGCCTTAACCTGCCTGGCGCCGAAAAGGTCAAGATTGAAATTGCGGACGATGGTACCGCAACGGTGGCGGGCGACGTCGGCTCACAGGAAGATAAAGAAAAAATTCTGGTGGCGGTAGGTAACGTTACCGGGGTTAGTCAAGTCAACGATAGCGTTACTGTCACGCAAAGCGGGGCGGAGAGCCGTTATTACACGGTGAAATCCGGCGATACCCTGAGCGCAATCTCTAAAGAGATGTACGGTTCCGCCAATGACTATCAGCGTATTTTTGAAGCCAATAAACCCATGCTGACGCATCCTGACAAGATCTATCCGGGTCAGGTCCTGATTATTCCGACGAAGTAAGCCGTAAATCAAAGAGTTGTAGCAATGATAGTAGGGAGTTTGTCATGGGATTATTAGATCAAATTGGCGGCATGCTCGGCGGGCAGGCCGGTAAGACTGAACAACTACAGGCGATCATGACCTGGGTTGAACAGCAGGGTGGTATCCAAGGCATTATGGAAAAGTTTCGCAACGGCGGCTTAGGGGAAATTTTTGAGTCGTGGCTCAGTCAACAGAGCAATCTGTCGGTGAATAGCGAGCAGATCACTTCGGTGTTTGGTTCACCTGCGTTGCAGGATCTCGGCGCGAAACTGGGCGTTGATTTGCATACCGCCTCGGTGCTGATTGCCGAATACTTGCCAAAAATCGTAGATGGTCTGTCACCGCAGGGCGAAACGCCGGCCCATGGCGATCTGGTCTCTGCGGGGCTTAATCTGCTGAAAGGTAAGCTGTTCAGTTAGGGTTAAGCTATATGAGTATTGACTCGTAGCAACTGACAGGCCTGCAGTCAGGCCTGTCATTTATTACCAGCCGTCACCCAATAGCATTAATCAAAGGTACTGAAGAAAAATTAGAGGGAGTAAGAAAAAGCGCACTTATGCGGCCTATTTTCAACATCCTATCAACTCATTGGTATTCAGAAAGAGACTTTGCCACTTGATCCGCTGCTTTATCCCACTAGTATAGACTATTCCTGGCTCTTAAGATGTCACTTAAGTTATAGATCGTGTAGCCATATATCTGAATCAGTTATTAATTTTAGTTCTTTGAAGCCCTTCAAAGAGATAATCATCTCGTTCATCTCATTTTGAGCCATTGACATAATAAGCTGCTGCATTTCACTGTCGACCACCAAGAAACGCTGTAAGCAGCACACGCCTGAATTTCTTCATAAAGCCCTCAAACTGGCTGAGCGACAGAGAAACTGGGCATTCTTGAAAGGCCGGGACATACGTCGCGAAGCGACTGAAATGCAGCATGTCTTTATGAAATCATCAGGCTGAATTCAGCATCAGGACGACGGCTCATGGGTTTCAGGCCTCCCTCAGTGTCTGATATGCCTGGCACAAACGTCGTAGCATCCTGAGTGTAGGTCGGCAGCATAGGTCACAGTGTGACCGTGTTATTCGTGACGGCTTCAACCGGGCCAAGCTACGCCGGACGAACGAGCGTGTAGGGCCTGAGGTAAAACGTGAAAATAGTGGTCGTCGTGTGGCTATGGGCTGGTAGATACCATCAACACTGTTGACGAGAATCTAAAAGCGGATCATTGGGATAAACGGCTAAATCAAGATGGGATTTTTTGATGTCGATACGATATTTGAGATACCAGAGATTGAACCCCCGGGATTAACCAACAGATACAGACCGTGAGGATTGGAAACTTTGAAGGGTTTAGCGGATGGTTTTAATTTGCGAATTTTTAAGTCGTTAAGAGACCTGTGGGGGTCACTCCGTCGTCGAACCAACTTAGCCCCAAATCTGACCAACTAAGCATGTCGATACTAAGGATAAATGGGAAACGTGCCGGGAAGTCCTCACGCTAATCTGGTAAATACCAGTAGTTGTTAAGAACGCATAAAAGCAAAAAGCCCGCTTAAGTTTCCTTAAGCGGGCTTTTCTAATATGGCTCCTCTGNCTGGACTCGAACCAGTGACATACGGATTAACAGTCCGCCGTTCTACCGACTGAACTACAGAGGAATCGGTAAGTGCGGAGGATAATAGCGGCAGCGGCGGGCCTTGTCAAAGCAAGATACGTATCTCCATGTTCGTTTGATGAACTTATAATCAACTCATTGAATTTTCGGATTTAGTGGACATATCTGGTCAGGAATACTATGGCGGCAGTAGAGGAAATGCACTTCACCGTGGCAGCGGTCGCACCATCATGGTGCGATTCGGTTGGCTGGGCTGAAATATGCCGGTCAGGCCAGTGAAGCGCCACTCGCCTGGACCATTGCTTTTACTTATTTATAAGTCAGTTAAGTCCCAGAACACTTTTTTTTACTAAAAGTTTTTGATTTGGCGTAGTTCTTGCTACCTCTTGTGAGGTAACCATTCTGGAGGTACGCATGAATCTGAGACGGCTCAAATACTTTGTGAAAATTGTAGATATCGGTAGCCTCACGCAAGCAGCAGAGTTGCTGCACATTGCGCAACCCGCGCTGAGTCAACAAGTCGCCACGTTGGAGAGCGAGCTTGAACAGCAATTGCTGGTGCGCAGTCGCCGTGGCGTTACCCCGACTGATGCAGGTAAAGTTTTATATTCCCATGCGCAAGCCATTTTACACCAGTGCGAACAAGCTAAGACGGCCGTTAACGGAGTACGACAAACTGTTAACGTCTGAAAAATGAAAACGGTCAGCAATCATCCATTGCCGGCCGTTTTTCGTATTGCCCACCTGATATGACAATCCTTTTAGATATCCAATCGACCATGAAACGTTGGGGTTTTCATGGCCGTTGTTAATCAGGCGTGCCGTTTTTTCCTGCGCATCAAGACGTAAGCGACGGTTAGCACCAGGAACCATACTGGGGTCACAATAAGCGCCTGACGCGTATCCGGTTGAAGAGTCAGCAATACCAAAACAAACGCGAAGAATGCAAGGCAGACCCAGCACATCAATTTGCCCAGCGGCATTTTATACTGCGACGTTTTATGCAGCTGCGGTCGCTGTTTACGGTAGGCAAGATACGAGCAGAGGATGATGCTCCAGATAAACATAAACAGGATCGCCGAGACGGTAGTGACCAGAGTGAATACCGTCATTACGTTCGGGATAAGGTAAATCAGCACGACGCCGGACAGCATACACGTGCAGGAAAATAGGAGTCCGGCAGAGGGGACGGCACGCTTCGATAACACGCTGAAACGTCGCGGAGCGTCACCTTGTTTGGCAAGTCCGAACAGCATACGGCTGGTGGAAAATACGCCGCTGTTGGCGGAGGATGCGGCGGAAGTCAATACGACAAAGTTGATGACGCTTGCCGCTGCAGGCAGACCGACCAAAATGAACATCTCTACGAACGGGCTGCGGTCAGGCGCGATGTGATCCCAAGAGGTGACCGACATGATCATCACGAGAGAGAAAACATAGAACATGATGATGCGGACGGGAATCGCGTTGATAGCTCGCGGCAGAACGACCGTCGGGTTTTTGGTCTCGGCGGCGGTGGTCCCCACCAGTTCAATGCCGACAAAAGCAAACACCGCGATCTGAAAACCGGCAAAAAAGCCGGTAAGACCCTGCGGGAACATGCCGCCGTGGCTCCACAAGTTAGTGAAGGAGGCAGTATTTCCTGAGGGGGACGGATAGTGCATAAAGACCAGCCCGGCGCCGATGATAATCAGGGCGGCGATGGCGATGATTTTAATCATGGCGAACCAAAATTCCATTTCGCCGAAAAGTTTTACCGTTGCCAGGTTCAACGTCAATAAGAGCAGCACACACAGTAAGGAGGATATCCACTGTGATAGGCCGGGGAACCAAAATTGGGCGTAGGAACTAATGGCCACGACGTCGGCGATCCCTGTGACGACCCAGCAGAACCAATACGTCCAACCGGTGAAGAAGCCGGCCCAGGGGCCCAACAAATCCGCGGCAAAATCGCTGAAGGATTTATAGTTTAAGTTTGAGAGTAAGAGTTCACCCATCGCTCTCATGACGAAAAACAGCATGAAGCCGATGATCATGTAGACGAAAATGATAGAGGGCCCGGCTAGGCTGATTGTTTTCCCCGACCCCATGAAAAGACCGGTACCGATCGCGCCCCCAATAGCAATGAGCTGTATATGTCGGTTGTTGAGGTTTCTCCGCAGGTCGCCATGCGGTTTCGCTTCGGCGGTCTGGGTAACCGTTTTTGATTGTTCAGACATTCAAGTATGTTTCCTGTTCTTGTCCGTGATGTGGTGTTTTATTGAGCTCTTGCGTGGCTCTTGGCTTTTCATGTTGAAAGCGGGCAATAATATCACACTGTGACGGTGATGCTTATATAGAGAGAAAATGACGTGATTTAAGCATGATGAAATAATGCTCAGACAGGCGAAAATAATAGCAATCGAGATTTAGACAGGGTCATACAATATAAAACTGAAGCAGTTGGCGATGAAGATACCAGCGACTCTGTCATCCATCATCAATTCATTTTTTTCTCGTCTTCAGGTTCAAAAAAATAATAATAACTGTTTGACAGAAGGCGATGGGGAGGTAATAATCCGTCCCCGTTGGGTCGTTAGCTCAGTCGGTAGAGCAGTTGACTCTTAATCAATTGGTCCGGGGTTCGAGCCCCCGACGACCCACCAACACTCCTTTTACACTTCTTGTTTTATTATATTTCTTCCCCCCTTTTTATCTGAAAAACCAAATTCCTTGTGACAATAAAATTTCATTGTTATACAAAATGTATTTTATTTCTAATATGTGTTTGGAATGTTAAGCGTATAATAAGAAAACCGATCGACTCTGTACTGTATTTGGGTCTGTAAGCTTTCATCAGGATGCCATTGGGTACGGGTGTACCATGATTCTTGACGTACTAATCGAGCCAAAGTGAAGGAAGTCTTGCCGATCGGCAGATACTGACCGGCAGGAGAGAGTTATCTGCGGTATACCGTTTTTATTTGTGTCATCGTATGACTAAGAACCTCTGACTGATTTTGATCTTCCAACTGATCAATATATTTTTCCATTCTCACCATCACTTTACCGGCATCGGCCTGACCGATGGATTTCAGCAACAGTGTAAGTACGGCTTTAAGACAGGTCACCTCATGAGCGAGAGCTTCGACAGAGGTTTCTGTCGAAAAATCGGCCTTATTCATATTTGCTCCTTATAAAGATAAGTCTAGTAAGATCGAACTGTTATGCCGTCAAGACCCTGAAATGACGGACATACCAAAAAATTGGGGCGCATTATAACATAGGTAATCGCAGTACGGTTTCAGTTAATGAATAGCCTGTTTTTATATATGGAATTAGAGATATTATTTCGCTGGTGGTTATATTTTTATAAATGTACTTTTCAGCTTAAATACCGAAAAGATGTATATGTATGGCACTATTTTGGTATTTTTAGGACGCATTTTATGCTGTAGAAAATAGTCGCCCTGAGGCACAAGTGCGGCTATAATCGTCCCATTAGCTGAGTCATAACATATATATGTAGAAAGATTATTCTTAATATGTTGATTTGGCATTGTTTTTTATTTTAAGGTGGCGGTAGCCCCTTTCCCTTAAAAATCCGGTTTTTGTAATAATCATGATGTATCGTGGTCAAACCGATTGCTGTTGACGTCGCGAGAACATATAACCAATATGAAATCTATTACACACAGTCAATAAAAATACATTTTTGATGGAAAAGTGTATTCATCGTAATTAAGCCATAGAGTATCACCACGGGAATTAGCAATTTTAAGTGTTACTCTCTTTTTGGAGAATTGTTCTTTGATTAGCGTTTTTCTTGTTGATGACCATGAATTGGTGCGAGCAGGGATACGGCGCATTCTTGACGACATCAAAGGCCTCAAGGTGGTAGGCGAGGCCGCATGTGGTGAGGATGCGGCCAAGTGGTGTCGTAACAATAGCGTGGATGTTGTCCTGATGGACATGAACATGCCGGGTATCGGCGGTCTGGAAGCAACACGCAAAATCGTGCGATTTTCTCCTGAAATAAAAGTCATCATGCTGACTATTTATACAGAGAGTCCTCTTCCCACCAAGGTTATGCAGGCCGGCGCGGCAGGTTACCTCAGCAAGGGCGCGACACCTCAGGAAGTGATCTGCGCCATCCGTTCTGTTCATGCCGGGAAACGTTACATCGCCTCCGATATCGCTCAGCAGATGGCGCTGAGTCAGCTGGCTCCGCAAACAAAAACGCCCTTGGAATGCCTTTCCGACCGCGAATTACAGATTATGCTGATGATCACTAAGGGGCAGAAAGTGGTCGAGATTTCAGATAAACTGAACCTCAGTCCTAAAACGGTGAACAGTTATCGTTATCGAATGTTCAGCAAGCTGAATATCAGCGGGGACGTGGAGTTGACCCACCTTGCCATCCGGCATGGTCTTTTTAATGCGGAGACGTTGACCAGTAGTGAGTGAAAGCTTTGATGCCCCGGCGTTTTTGAAAACGGTAACCAGCCAACCTGGCGTTTACCGTATGTATGATGCTGACAACACGGTTATCTATGTGGGTAAGGCGAAGGACCTGAAAAAGCGTCTTTCCAGTTACTTCCGCCGCAACGTGGGTAGTCGCAAGACGGAAGCGCTCGTCAAATGCATTCACCAGATCGATGTGACTATCACGCACACCGAGACGGAAGCCTTACTGCTCGAACATACCTACATCAAGCGCTATCAACCCCGCTACAACGTGTTGCTGCGCGATGATAAATCCTATCCGCTCATCTTCCTGAGCTCCGATAAACATCCTCGGATATCCATCCACCGCGGCGCCAAACATGCAAAAGGCGAGTATTTCGGGCCTTTTCCCAATGGGAATGCAGTACGCGAAACCTTGATGCTTTTGCAAAAACTGTTTCCTATTCGTCAGTGTGAAGATAGCGTCTATCGCAACCGCTCCCGCCCGTGTTTGCAGTATCAAATTGGTCGTTGTCTTGGGCCCTGCGTCTCTGGACTGGTCAGCGATGAAGAGTACCGCCAGCAGGTAGAATACGTCCGGCTGTTTTTGTTGGGCAAAGACCAGCAGGTGTTGACGCGCTTGATAGCTCAGATGGAAGCCGCAAGCCAGACGCTGAATTTTGAAGAGGCGGCGCGGATACGCGACCAGATTCAGTCTGTGCGTCGGGTAACGGAAAAACAGTTTGTTTCCGGTGCGGGCGATGGTGAAGACCTTGACGTCATCGGCGTTGCCTTCGATGCGGGACTAGCTTGCGTACATGTTTTGTTCGTTCGTCAGGGTAAAGTACTTGGCAGCCGCAGCTACTTCCCCAAAATTCCGGGAGGCACCGAGCTGGCTGAGGTCGTCCAAACCTTTGTGGGGCAATTTTACCTTCAGGGAAGCATTTCCCGGACGCTGCCTACAGAAATCCTGTTGGATTTCTCGTTGCCCGAGCAACAGCTCCTGACGGATTCGTTGACCGGAATTGCCGGACGCAAAGTGCAAATACAAAGTCGTCCGCGCGGCGACCGCGCTCGATATCTCAAGCTGGCGCGAACGAATGCCAATACGGCTCTGGTCAGCAAGCTCTCCCAACAATCGACCATCCATCAGCGTTTGACCGCCTTAGCCGGCGTTCTGCAACTGCCTGTGATCAAAAGAATGGAGTGTTTCGATATCAGCCACACGATGGGGGAGCAAACGGTCGCTTCCTGCGTGGTCTTCGACGCCAATGGACCGCTCCGTTCTGAGTATCGACGCTATAATATTACCGGGATCACTCCAGGCGATGATTACGCAGCGATGACGCAGGTTTTGAAACGGCGTTATGGCAAGGCGCTGGATGACAGTAAAATTCCGGACGTCATCGTCATCGACGGTGGGAAAGGGCAGTTGGGTCAGGCGAAAGCCGTTTTCGATCAACTGCAGGTGCCCTGGGATAAGACGAAGCCGTTGCTTCTCGGCGTTGCGAAAGGAAGCGACCGCAAAGCCGGTTTGGAAACGTTGTTTTTCGAGGCTACGGGAGAAGGCATCGCTTTACCGCCGGACTCGCCTGCGCTGCATGTCATTCAGCATATCCGTGATGATTCCCACGATCACGCGATCTCCGGCCACCGGAAGAAGAGAGCCAAGGTTAAAAATACCAGTAGTCTGGAATTGATCGAGGGCGTAGGGCCGAAGCGTCGTCAAACGTTGCTTAAGTACATGGGCGGGCTGCAACCGCTTCAGAATGCCAGCATCGAAGAAATTGCTAATGTGCCGGGCATTTCTTCCTCTTTGGCAGAAAAAATTTACTATGCATTGAAACACTAGGGACAATGTAGCAACATACTCACAATACCCACTCCGGCCAGACAGTTATCAAAAGAACTATGCAATTTAATATACCTACGTGGCTTACCCTGTTTCGCGTTGCATTAATTCCTTTCTTTGTGCTGGCGTTTTATCTTCCTTTCGCCTGGGCACCTCTGGCATGCGCCGTCATTTTTGTTGGCGCGGCCGTCACTGACTGGTTTGATGGATTCCTGGCCCGTCGTTGGAAACAGACGACACGCTTTGGGGCTTTTCTTGACCCGGTGGCGGATAAAGTGATGGTTGCCGTCGCCTTGGTTTTAGTCGCCGAGCATTACCACTCCTGGTGGATCACACTGCCTGCGGCGACGATGATTGCGCGTGAAATCATCATTTCCGCCCTGCGCGAGTGGATGGCGGAAATCGGGAAACGGAGCAGTGTGGCCGTCTCCTGGATCGGCAAAGTGAAAACCACGGCCCAGATGTTGGCGCTGTTCGCGCTGCTGTGGCGTCCCGAACCCCTGGCCGAAGGCATTGGCATTGCGGCGTTGTACGTGGCTGCGGTGTTAACGTTCTGGTCGATGTTCCAATATTTGAACGCGTCACGGCACGATCTGTTCGAACATTAATCTAGCTGGCGTAAAAATCAGCGGGCGAGTCATCCTGGCCGATAATTTCATTGACTCGTCGCCTCAGGTCAGTAGAATGCACCGCATCGACAGCAAGCATGGCTTGCCAGTCACTTCAAATTGACGATGTCAGTCGGTTACGCGGGAATAGCTCAGTTGGTAGAGCACGACCTTGCCAAGGTCGGGGTCGCGAGTTCGAGTCTCGTTTCCCGCTCCAAATTTTGTTCTGCAGATGGATACTGACTTCTGCAGGATGATGAAAAAAGAGCCGAAAGGCTCTTTTTTTGTTTCTGTAAAACACCATTGAAAACCTCCATCAACCTCGCCGAAACATAACCATCCAATATAAATCCCTTTAACTCGACGATCCCAGACACAAAACCAAACGGCCCACAGACATTTTCACATCCTAGGGCTTTGAAGGTAGTAGGTGGGGGTAATAGTCCGCCCGTAGAGGCCCCCCATCTATTCATTAGTTTTTGTTAGTCCGAGGAAGACTGACTGGAAGGCGCTTGCAGCACTTCTTCCGCCACCTCGCGGACCAGCTGTAGTTTTTGGGTCTGGNCTGCCATGGTCATCGGATTGCCTTCCCAGGTTGAAGCGAAGCCGCATTGAGGTGAAAGCCCGATGCGTTCGAGCGGGATAAAGCGGGTCGCTTCGCTAATACGCGCTTTGAGCAGGTCCTTAGCTTCCAAATCCGGGTGTTTGGTTGAAACTAAGCCAAGAATGACCCCTTTGCCCTTGGGAACCCGCGCCAGGGGGTCAAAGCTGCCCGAACGAGGGTCATCGTATTCCAGAGAATAAAGGTCGAAACTCCGCGCGCCCTTGAACAAGGCCTCGGCGATGCTCTCATAGCCGCCCTCGGCATAGAATTGACCGGCATTATTTCCGCGGCAGATATGCAGGCAGGTGGTTATCCCTTCCAGGCCGTTGACCACTTCGTCAATGCAGGAAATCCCTTCGTTGAGTAAGCGCTCCGTGTCGATGCCCGTCTGGGCTTTAACCGCCTCTTTTAACTGAGGGTCGATGAGGATCGCCAGTTCCGGCGCATCGATCTGCACATATTCACAGCCGAGATCACGTAACTCCTCGATTTCTTCCCGCAGCAGTCTGGCGACGTCATGAAAAAGGTCGAAGATATCGGGATAGGCCTCCGCCGAATGCGACGCAGACCAGAAAGACCAGGCGAGAAGCGGAGAGGGGAGCGTGATCTTCTTGGGGCGATCGGTAATGGAACGTAAAAAAGTGAACTCCTCAACCGATACCGCTTTCTTACGCGCCAGCCTGCGTGTAACGACGGGGACGACGGGCGTTTTGACATTTTCCGCCTGCGCTGTGCCTTTCAAACCACGCCATTGCAGGCCGGGAAAATTAGACGATGCCGTAAGATCAAAACCGGACAGCGCATCAAAAAACCAGGAGAAAAACATCGACCGACGCTGCTCGCCGTCGGTCACGACCTCTACGCCGGCGGCTTCCTGAACGGCAACGGCCTCGCGTACGGCACGATCTTCAATCCGTTTAAACTCCACCGCTGAAAGATCTCCCGCCTGAAAACGCGCACGCGCCTCTTTTAACCATTCCGGTCGAAGCAAAGAGCCAACCTGTTCTACTTTATACATCTTTTCCCCCTGGTTTTTTCGTTGAGTCTGCAGTCGCGCAGGAAATAAAAACATGTCATAGCATGCTTTTGGTCGCGGAGGAAAGTCGGGCGCAGCGTTGATGAAATCATTCTATTTCCGCTGCGCATTTTCTTTTGATGTTTTCCTCGTTAGCTCCTGACAAAATTCGCGCAGATTGCCGTGGTCGAGTGAATTTCTTCACCTAATTAGCGGCGCCAATCACCAGACCTAACACAACTGATAATCCAACAAAAAATAGCATCCAGACCACAGCGCAACGGCGAAGAGGCGCGAGGGAGATATCAATTCGATACGGTAGCGGCAGCCGCTAACGTGCTGAATGGCGGTGGTTTAACCCTGGTTCGTTGAATAAAAACAGAAAAGGCAGCACTCGCTATGGCGGTAAACGAAACGCCACGATATTGTCAATATTCACAGTGAATAAGATAACGGAAATCTGTTCTCATTACGTTAATAAATAATGTTAAGGGAATATAGTTCATGAATCCTTGGTTATATTTATTTACGTGCTTATTAGAAAATAAGATATAGACCTTCACAAAAACATCATAATTAATAATTACATTACAACTGTTCAGAGTAAATTCAAATGAGGAGTAAAAAATGGCTAAGCATTGGTCAGGACAAACATGTCCCAAAACAGCGAATTATGGACAGTATCATGATACGGATAATTCATATGCTGGTTCAGATTACGATCGCTACGTCAATAAAGGCGATCACTTCCCGCCGAGCAAAAATAATCATCATTATCAGGAAAAGTCATATCCTCGGGAATAAGGCCGCCATCATGGCGGCCTTATTGATTCAGCGGCAATCGAAATCAGAGTGTCAGAGCGTGTGAGCTCGGGCAGCGCGGCCAGTGCCTGGGCATATGGAGCAGCATGCCGCGCCGTCAGTGCATGCTAAGCCTGACACCGTGGTGCAGAAGCCTCATTTACAGACATTGCGGGCTATTACACTCAAATGCATCGTGTGAGATTGGGATCGGGATTCATTACCGCTCAAATGGTATTGATGACTGACTAATTGCCTCCTATTCATTCAACACAATTCGATAACGACATTCTCTCCATTTACAAAACATCTTATTATCTTTTTTGTTTTTATTTATTTTAAATTCAGGTCCTATTTCTAGCGTTATTTTGACATGCTTCAATGTTGGGATGGGTATTAATAAATAGTCATTGTTTGGGAATGGTGTGAATTATTATAATGAAATTTGAGGACGATATTTTTTAAAAGGCATTTCTGATGCTATTAGAATAATATCTTTTATATTCATTAGCAGGAAAAATATAAAATATGTTCAAAAAATTATTTCAACCCGAAAAGATTAACCAGTGCGTTATTCCTAACCGGCTGGTTGTCCCCGCGATGGTCACCAACCTGTGTAATAGCGATGGTACTGCGTCAGACCGTTATATCGCCTATCACGAAGAAAAAGCAAAGGGCGGCTGGGGGCTGATTATCACCGAGAACTACGCTATCAACGAAAATGCGATGGGCTGTAAATACATTGGTGGGTTATGGCGTGATGACCAAATCGCCAGCCATCGTAAACTCACCGACACTATCCATAAATACGATAGCAAAATCTTCTGCCAGATTTACCACGCAGGTCGCCAGACGTCAGAGCATGTGAACGGCGGTGTGCAGCCGGTGGCGCCCTCCGCGATCCCGTGTCCTGCGTTAAAAGAAATGCCCCGGGAACTGGGTATCGACGAAATCCAGCAGTTGGTGTCGGAATTCGCCGACTGCGCACGCCGGGTGAAAGAGGCTGGGTTCGACGGTGTTGAAATCCATGCTGGCCACGGTTATTTGATTGCCGAATTTTTATCGCCTTACGCCAATAAACGTACCGACAAATATGGCGGTAACCTTGATGGCCGTATTCTGTTCTTGAAAGAGATCTATCAGGCGGTGCGTAAAGAAGTCGGGATGGACTATCCGGTCACCATCCGACTTTCCGCTGACGAAGGTTTCCTCGGCGGACGCGATATCTCTGAAACGCGCGTGCTGGCGCAGATCTTCGAAGAGTGGGGCGTGGATGCTCTGCATATGACCATGGGTGTCTATGGCGATCACAACAAGGCCTGTACCGTGCCGCCGATGTATGTGGGCCATGCTTGGGCCGTCTCCTTCTCCGAAGAACTGAAGAAAACGGTGAATATGCCCATCATCACCGTGAATCGCATCAACGATCCGCGTATGGCGGACAACGTTCTGGCGCTGGGCAAAGCGGACTTCATCGCGATGGGACGTGGCTCGCTGGCCGATCCGCATCTGCCTAACAAAGCGAAAGCGGGCGATGTGGCGTCGATTCGTTATTGCATCGGCTGCATGCAGGGCTGTCTCGCCAGTCTGCCGCTGGGCGTGCCGTTCACTTGTCTGGTCAACCCGTCGCTGGCGCGTGAAAACAGTCTGGATTACAGCAAAGTCGACAGCCCTAAACGCGTCTTCATCGCAGGCGCTGGTCCGGCAGGGCTGGAAGCGGCGCGTGTGGCGGCGATGCGCGGCCACAAAGTAACGCTATTTGAAAAAACCGGCTATCTGGGCGGTCAGTTCCGCTCTGCGGCTTTCCCTCCGGGTAAAGGCGAACTGGCGACCTACACCGCCTGGCTAGGCCGGGAACTGGAAAAACTGGGCGTGGAGATCAAACTGAATACGCCGCTGACCAAAGCGATCGTCGCGGATGCGCGTCCGGACTCCGTCATCGTCGCGACCGGCGGTAAACCTGCGGTTCCGCCGATCAAAGGCATTAACCAGCCGCACGTGGTGCTGGCTGAGGATGTCCTGCTGGGTAACGTGGTCACTGGCCAGCGTGTCGTTATCGCGGGCGGGGGTGAAGTGGGTGGCGAAACCGCCGCACACCTGGCCATGCAGCAGAAAGAGGTGACCGTTGTTGAAATGCGCGATCGCCTGCTGCAGGAGCTGGATGGCGTCAGCAAGTTGCATCTGATGTCCGTGCTGGACGAGTACGACGTGAAGCAATATCCCAACACCAAGCTGTGTGAGATCGGCGAAAATCAGGTGATCCTTGAAAATGCGCAAGGACGGATGGAGCTGGAAGCGGATACGGTCGTTATCGCACTGGGATACGCGCCGGTAAAAGAGCTGGCTGAAGAGCTGCAAGGGGTCGTGGACGATGCGATCGTCATCGGCGGCGCCGTGAAAACCAGCAATGCGCTGGTGGCTGCGCGTGAAGGTTTCGACGCGGGTATGTGCCTGGCCTAACCGAACCACAACGCCGATTAACTTCGGCGAGTAACACTCGTTACCCGGGCTTTTCATGCTACATGGAAGGCCCGTATTTTCATCTGTCGTCGTTAGTCCCTCTTCGTTCCATTCCTCTCTTGGCTCTTTTTTCTGATCGTTGGTGAGAGCGACATAATGTCGTGATACGTGGAATGGCCTTGCCGATTAAAGCAGGCGATTAAGAAGAGGTTGAGGCGGAGGGTGTGGAGGGGCGAGAAATAACGGACAGGCGAGAGGCCTGCCCGTTATAAGACCTAATGCGTTACGATGCGATATTCAGCACCAACGCGTTGGTTGCGGATAACGAACGCGTTCTGACTTTAATCCAGACACTGCCGCGCGGGTCGACATAGGACGCTTCTCCATTGTGCTTGAAGAGGGCATCCGTCGAGTCGACGCGCGCGTTGAGGGGGGCGGAGCCCACCGTTAAGCGCTGCGGCGCAGGCTTGTCCGTGCGAACACGAAGGTAGACGAATTCGTGCAATGGATAGTCATACTTACGCGGCGTCAGGCTCACTTCCAGCGAACCTTTTGCACGGCGTTGGCGAACGTCGATCACCGAGAACTCTCCTTGCCGTTCTGCCGAACGGGTCACACCGCCATCGTCCCAGTAGAGCTGATGGTGGCCTTCGCTGGACTCCCCGAGCGGATACAGCGCCAATACCAGCGGCTGCTCGAACTTATCCATTACCTGAATGTTCTTGAACGGCGCCTGCAGATCGGACTGCGTATGTCGCTCAGGGATAATTGCCCCTTCGCGAATAAACAGCGGCATGCTGGTGATATCGGCACTGACGGAAAGGCGCTGTCCCCCCTTGATGGGATTCGCGATATCCACCGTGTCTTCGATGACATGGTAACGATACCAGTTCAGCGTCTGTCCTTTGACCGCGTTAGGGAAGTAGACTTCTTTTTCAGCCATGTAGGCGGCTTCGCTACCGGCAGTGCTGCGCGTCATGATTGGCGCATAAAGCACTGAGCTGTCGATAAAGCACTGCGTCGCCAGTACGTCTTTGTTGCGTTTATCGAAGATCCCGTCATCGCCCTGCCACAAACACATCGCCTGTAAGATCGGAATACCGGTCTGAGTATTTTGAAACATGGCGTCATACAGCAGGTGATGCCAGCGCACGCGGAAGCAGACAAAGGCCGCCATGATATCGGCGAATGTGCGAGTACCGCTGACCGGCGCCTTTTCGGTAAAGCGATAAATTTCCTGATAGGGTTTCATCGCATCGTAGTGGTTGCGCATCCAGGGCAACAGGCACGCAGCCTGGGTCCAGCGGGTCATCAGCTCGTGTTCGCAGATGTCGCCGATGTCGATGTCGTCGGGTCCCAGCACCAGCCGGTCATACACCATGGGGTTATGGTTGCGACAGTGTTGGTCGCCGTAGAATACGCTGGCGGGATCTTCCGGCGCTTCGCCCGGCGCAAACCCCCCAACATCCGAACCGGAAATCGGCAGGCCGGACATCCCCAGATTAAGAACCATGGGCAGCGTCGCCTGCAGATGATGCCAGGTCGAGGCGTTATCGCCCACCCAGTGGCCGGCGTAGTGTTGCAAACCGGGATAGCCGCTGCGGCAGATGATATAGCTGCGTTTGTAACCCTTAAGCAAATCTTCATGCGCGCTGAGCCCATGCTCGTAGCTGGATTTCGCCAGCATATACGCATGGAAATTGCGGAGTTCGACATAAGGCGTTTTACGACCGTCGCCGAAGCGGGGATCGGTCAAATGGAGTTGACCGTGGTAGCTGCGCCAGTTGAAGGTGTTGGTTCTCCGTCTGTCGTCGCTGGGCGGCTCGCCGGTGAGCGACCAACCGAATTGGTTACGCGGCGCTTCCGTATCCGCGAAATTTTTACCGTCTTCGACGTGAGGCATGGAGTCCGGTGCGGGCATGTCCTGCCAGATGAAGCCCAGCCCATTTTTCAGCAGATAGGTGTACTGCTCGCCCCAAAAGCGCGCCGCATCCGGATTGCCGTAGTCGGTGACCACCGCGCCAATCATGTCGCGCTCGGCGGTTTGGGCGTTGATGCCGTAATCCAGTACCAGCAGGTTTTGATCGGGGTAGTTAGTTTCCCCAATGCGGGTGAACGTCAGGCCTGGATAGTCGCTCTCATGCTTCGGACCACGGAATTTAGGGATATTGGATTCGCCTTCATTGGCGACGCAATAGCCTTTTTCGATCAGCCCCTGAGCGGTGGCATACTGCTTCTTCGATTTGTCCGCAGGATTATAGGCGACCTTGTCCGCGCGGATAAACGGCGTGATGTTGGTTTGGCACTGTAGATTGAACTTGGCCGCCCAATCGAATACCGAGATCCCTTCGTCAACCTTACCCTTCGTCCAAAAGCTGTCTTTGATGGTAAAGACTTTTTTGTCTTCCTGTATGTCGATGTCGATCCCCAAACCTTCGATCGGAATACCTGCTTTTTGGTGTCCCTTGACGATATCTTCAACGTAAACCTTGATCGGATCGTTGACATCATCGGGGCGCAGCAGGCCCGGGCTGCCGTATTTGGCCTGGAAATAACCGAAGATATATTTGGGCGGCATTACCGCGCGATCGTTCAACGTGATCTCTTTCTTGCTCGGCGCATCCAGATTGCCTTTGCCCATCAGGAATGTGAAGGCATCCATGACGCCTGAACCTTGCTCCGAGAACATATAGTGGCAGTCGAATTCACCGTGTTGGACCCCGGCCTCAACGCCATTTGCGTCGCGAGAGGGGTGCTTCAGGGAGAAATAGCTCTGTCCGGTGTTATCGAGGAACACGCCGAGAAACTGTTGCTGACCCTCCACGACGGCGCGTTCAATATAGAAGGGGGCGTTCAGGTATAGCGGAATGTTGGCATTGGCCTTGAACGAATCCTTGTACTCCGCTTTGATTGGGAAGACTTCCGGCTGGTTGTACCACAGGTTGTCATANTTGTAGCAGGTCACCTGCGAGCCGGTATGATCCAACAGGGAATAGCCGCTGTAGCTATAGCACTGTTCGATAGCGTGCCCAACGGTCGCATTGCTTTTCCCGGTCAGGTTGTAGTTCACGATTTCGCCAAGACCGAAATAGTGTGTCGCCGACTCGGCTTTACGTTTCATATTCGCGACGGTGCCGACGCCGGGTTTGGCGTGGCATAGCGGGCCGGACGAGATATCCGTGACCGCGCCGTCTGACAGCCGCTTGATTTGGATCGACAGTAAATCGTCTTTGTCTCGTAAAAACTGAATCTGAATAGACCGTAACTGGATGCTGACGCCATCCCGATTCCAGCGCAGGAGGGGATGGAAGCCGGCGGCCTGTTCATATCGACGTATTTGCTCAAGACGTTCTACGACGATGGGCCCATATACCTTGTCCGGATAGTCGTTGATGCTGGCGGCGGCGGGCGCAAACCGAACCCGGAAGGCGTCTTTCTCACAGGATGTGACCTGCAGTACGAGATACACGTCCCGCTCGGCGGTTGCCGAGCCGGATTTCGGTTTGGCTTTGGCATTGATATATATCGTCCAGTCCGTGTCAAAACCGTTGGGAGAGTGGGGCTTACCGTCCCAGTAAACCGAATAAAGTTCAATATCGTCGCCGACGGACCAATCGTCCACAGGGACATAGTCATAGGTGTTATAAGCACGCCACGACGCGGGAAGTTCTCTGTTTTTCATCATTACGCTGTCCTTGATATTCGATTAGTGCTTGTCTGCTGAACGGTGAAATTCAAAGGCAATCCAAACGCTATCGGTATCGGCGTAATATTGATGAGGCGGGTAGAAGAAGCAGGGATCGTCCATGCTGGCATTCTTGGCAATGTCCGACACGCCTTTCCAGGCGTCATATTCTGTCACGATCGGCATCGGCAAATGCGTGTTGCCGGGCGCCAGTCTGAATTCTTCATACAGTTCAGGGAAGGCTTTACCCGTATCAAACGGCGATACCACACCGCCTTCCGGCAGTACGGGTCGTTTGCCGGCAATCGCGGCGCGGGCTTTGTTTATATCGGTGAACTTTTGCATGCGGCCGCAGCCAATCAACTGCGTATGGACCTCGAACAGGTTGCTGCCATGAGCGGCGTGGATCCCCGCATCAGAGCCAGCCGGCAACCACCACAGATTGACGTACAGCTCGTAGGGTAAGACTTTGCTGCCGGCAGGCGCTGGCAAACCGGTCAACTGCCACGGATTCACCTGAATCTTGTGGTTGAGATGAAGCTGATTGGAGATCCACAGCGGAAGCGCAGGGGTTCCGGCCGAGAAAGCGTATTTCGCCCACTGGGTATCGCGCGAAAAGACGTCCGATTCGACATTGCGCGTATTGCGAACTTGAATCAGCGAGATCACGCCGTTCGCCGAGGCGTCAGCGGTCGTAATCACCGCGCCCGCGCGGATGATGATGCTTTGCAGCGAGGGGACGGCGTGACGCAGCGGCGTGTCATTGTGCAGGTCGCTGTTGACGTGCGACGTCGCGGCGACAAAGACCGGCTGAGTGCCCAGATTGGTGAGAATGACGTCGGTGTTGTCCTGATGAGCGAAAAGGCCGGTGGTATCGAATTCGTGCAGATTACTGACCATAACCCCGAACAGCAGTCCGCCGTTGAAAGGGTACTCGGTCACGACATTTTCGGCAGCTCGGGGAGTGATGGTGACGGTTTTGGGCGCCGCGGGGTTCGCGCCGGGAGCCAATGTCGGGTCAGCGGCGACACACGAGGAGGCAATCACCCCGGGAGGACATTTCGCCGTAGTCGCGGCGGTGGATGCGGCTTCTTTTGCCATCGTCTTATGAGCGGTGCCAGCCAGCGCGACCGTTCCGGCGACGCAGCTCCCATAGAGCAGGAATTTTCGCCGGGAAAGCGTGCGCTGATTCTCTTCTTGTTGAGATAAAGGGCAAGCCTCTGCCGATTTATTCTTCAATTGAGTTTTCATTATGACCTCTAAGTATTTATGAATTAACAATTCTGTTATCTGTCATTAAAATGACGGCCACCCAAATACCTCATTTCTGAATGTCTGGTTTGACATCGAAAAAACAGAGTATGTCGGCGGTGATATTTGATTTATGTTGTCATCAATTTATCGGTTGTGATCTCGATAGTCCGGGAGAACACAATCGATAAATCGATGTAAATAACGTTTCGCCATTATTTTGAAATCTGTATTTTCTACGGATGACAATCGCGCACAAGTTATTATCCATCGTTATCGCTGGATAAAGTTCGGTCAATATTACTGTTATTGTCGCGAATGTTGTCACGAGAAAATAATTTACCGCTGGCGTAAATAACGCCTTTCCGCAGTCAGGCCAGCTTACATCCGCTTAACAGGTGAAATACCTGTCAGTGCTAAGACTCACGGCGGCATCATCTCACAGTGACCCACTTTTTCGATTGATAAACAACGCGGTAGATCTCTCGAAGAGTATATTATTAGCTAACTCAGTATTTAATATGCATCCCTCTAATTATTATTAATCCGTATCAGTGGAATGAAGGAGTAGCTGCTACATTTAATATCACAATGCGCAGCAAACAATTTATTAGGATTGTATGTTTATTTGTACTGTTGACAGTCTATAAAACTGTCTTCCTTAAACCCCAATTCTCCATTCACGTACATTTTAACAAGTCTTTGTATAAACATCCTGTTCTTGGTCAAAAATAGAGAACGTTTCGAATAAAATCATATTTTATTTCACTTGCTAATTAAAGCTCACTATGTGACGGCAGCGACAGCCTTTGATAGACAATGAATATCACGTCATTTATATTTTCTATCCCGCCGCTAAACGGGGATGACTATACAGTCCAGTCCGGCGTGTTATTCAACCAATTCTGAACATATTGAATAAGAAATAATCAGCCAAAATAATTGGCTTCTCATTTAAGCATCAATACGCATCCGTTTATTTCTCATCGTATTCTTTTTATGTTTCCCTCCATTGAGGCTCTTTTCGTTTTTGGCTTTGCAAGATCAGGCCCTCCTGCTTGGTGACCTATGATTCTCTATATATAGAGGAGGGGATAAACGACAGCGGACAATACTCCGACTTGTGTAAAGCGATCACCCGTCAACCTGATCACGGACTATGGCTGTCGAAGCATTGGCCTTCGGGAGGCGAAGCCGATGTGGCAAACCCGATAAATTGGGGCGAGCCGATTTGGGATGCGACATATCGTCTATTCTTAAAGTCCCGCTTTGGGGAACGAGCTGGTCTGCTTGCGCCTATCATTGTATGACACCAAGAGATAGGGGGGAGGGCGTTGCGAAGGCGGCGAGCGGTCGTCAGGCGCACAGGCGTTTCGTGTCGATGATATGGTGCTCCCTTGCTGCGGTGACGGGCTAAATAATGCGAGCAGATCAACTTTTAGGCACTTGATATTTTGTGGGGTACAAAGGGCTTGCCATCCATTCCTAACCAGTCCATAATAGCGTCCATTCCTGGTTAGGGAATAAGAAAGTCGATTCTAATCAATTGGTTAGAAGAGAAATGACAATCTGGTCCCCATTCAAAACTACATTATCGTTATCAGTGTAGGTAAGTAATTAAGGCGCGTTGGCAGAGTGGCCATGCAGCGGATTGCAAATCCGCCTACCTCGGTTCGACTCCGGGACGCGCCTCCAGCTTTTGGCCCAGGTGGTGGAATCGGTAGACACAAGGGATTTAAAATCCCTCGGCGTTCGCGCTGTGCGGGTTCAAGTCCCGCCCTGGGCACCATTGAATAAAACCCATAATAATCAATCTCCTAGCAAAAGTCATCGGCCGCCATATGGCGGTTTTTTTGTGTCTTCAAATTCCCCCCGAAATCAAAAGTGGCGACAAAATGGCGACAGAAATTTTTAAGATTGTGATATTTCGCCGTTAAATCATAAAAATGAACAAATCCGCTTCACGCATCTGTTTCTGCCCTTATCAAAAAAAATCCCTATACCAAACGTGTTTTGGGTATGAACTTAAAGGCGAACGGCGGAGCGTTGCTGCAGGTGTATGCCCCCAGACGCGACAATGGTTTGAGTAGCTTGTAAGTGCTGGATGATTCGGCCGTCTTGATCGACTGTTCGGTTTATAGCTTTACGGTATTCAACGATGACGGCTGCAGGCGATACATCGGTAGGCGGAGCAGGCTATTCCCCCGCATACCGATCCGCTGCCGAATATCAAAGCGGCACTGAACGAGGTGCTCAGCGTCGCGCTGTTTTTTGCCTAGTGGGGGGGTTAATCGCAGGTGAGGTGACGAGAACCATCGGCTTTGATATCGAAAAGATTCATTTCTGACGGGTCACCATTACAGTTAAATGCATAACCGTTATAAAGCCAGAACCGTGTAAGACCATTGAAACCTTTATATTTACTTCTATTAAAATATTTCATAAAAGCTAATTGATGGTCTTCGGTATTTTGGTATTTTTGATATTCGCTCAACATGGACTGATCCCACCAGTGAGCTAATGGCCTCTTACCACTTAGCGGAGAATCAACACTTTCCTCATAAAAAACAGCAGAGTATTCATCACTATTCTTATCAAACGGGTGTTGTTTGAAGTAATTCATTATTAGGTCAATCAGAGTCTGTTGCCCTTGCGGTGGATTGACGACCACAAAATGCTCCCCTTGACCTGGATAGATAGCAGGTTTGCCGAAGGCGAACTTCGCGGATATGTCACCAATATAATTGATCCATATTGTCATAAAGACGTGAAGCGCCAGCGTGCTGCCAATGTAAATCCATTTCTGCCGGAAACGGCGGCATAGAAATACGATGATACATATTGGGGCGATAAGCCAGATTAGCGGCAGCATGGTGGAGTAGTGCGTCCACAGGAACGTGCTGTCGTCGAACTGATATAAACGGCCGATGATGAGTAATAAGTAATTAATCACCAGAAAAGTAAAGGTCAACTTCATCGCGTCAAAGGGCTAATCACAGGTGGGCTTTTGAGTGCCATCGGGTTTTATGGTCACAATTGCGGTCTGATTTTTTTCACACGAATAATCATAATCGCCGGTTAACCAGATTCTCATGGTTCCGCTTGGTTCTCCGGTGTTTGGGCCATGAAAAGAAGCAAATGAAGCGCTCCGATAATTGGTAATGTCTAGGTAGTTTTCGTCGGGGCCTGTGGGAGACTGATCCCACCAATGCGTTAAAGGAATTTCACCGCTTACGGGGGAATCCACGCTACGGTGATAAAAACTGGCGTAATATTCATCCTCTTTTTTGTCAAAGGGATGCTGTTCAAAGTACTTCATTATCAGGTCAATCAGAGCCTGCTGCCCTTTCGGTGGATTGACGACGACAAACCGCCCATTCTGACCTGGATAAATGGTAGTTGTTCCGAAGGTAAACTTTGCGGAAATGTCACCAATATAATTGATCCATACCGTCATAAAGACGTGAAGCGCCAGCGTGCTGCCAATGTAAATCCATTTCTGCCGGAAACGGCGGCATAGAAATACGATGATACATATTGGGGCGATAAGCCAGATTAGCGGTAGCATGGTGGAGTAGTGCGTCCACAGGAACGTGCTGTCGTCGAACTGATATAAACGGCCGATGATGAGCAATAAATAATTAAGCACCAGAAAAATAAGCGTGGTTCTCATAATGTATTGTGCTTAATTACAGGTGGGGTCTTGGGTGCCATTGGATTTGAGATCCACGATATTATTTTCGTTCTCTGTGCAGCTTTTTCTGTAGCTGTTGTTAAACCAAAAACGTGTTATCCCTTTAAGATATCTATCATTTTTTTTATTGAAGTATGTCATCGCAGTGATTTCATAATCCCCAGTATAAATATATTTTGGCGCCGGCCCCGTCATTGGCTCATTCCACCAATGTGCCAGAGGTCTTTTACCATTCGTGGGAGTATCAATACTTTTCTTCTTAAAAACAGCACTAAATTCTTCCTGGTTTTTATCGAAAGGATGCTGTTTGAAATACGCCATAACCAAATCAATTATTGCTTTTTGGCCTTTAGGCGCGTTAATTACTACATAATTTTCATCGTCACCGACGGGCACAATGGTGGGGGGGGCAAAGGATATCGATGCCGATATTGGACCAATGTAGTTAATCCATAATGCGGTAAACACATGCAGTAGAATATTGCCGCCCGCGTAGCGCCATTTAAGACGGTGCCGGCTGCATATAAATACAAGAGTCGAGACAGGACTCACCACCCATATCAGTGGGAGCATCGTTGAATAATGCATGTACAAAAAGGAATCTTCGTCGAATTGATGAAGTCGTCCCACGATGAGAAGTAGGTAATTCACAACCAAAAAAGCAAAAGTAAAATTCATAGCGATCCCTTGATGGGGTAGTCCATTTCCATGACGGTGACAAACGGTTTATACCCGAACTGCTTTAGATGTTGCAGGATAAACCAGCCTCGAAATCCCGCAAGCAAGCCATATTTTTTTATGGAACCGTTGGTCGGGTCGGGTCCGACATCGGGTAAGTCCAACCCAAAATGGTCGTAGAACGTGACGCGGACCTTACCAGTATAAAAACGCCCGACACGGTCATATTGAACCAGCTCTGCTTTGGCTGCCCAGACATCATTAATTGTGATGGTCAGTCCCTTATAGATATCGCTAACAGAATGGAATGCCGGGGGGCGAAGAACACTCTCTCCTGGTTTTTGATACTGTGGCATCCAATCTCCTAAAGGATGTTTACTTATTTCGCCACTGTTATTTTTTATAGTGGTATCAACGCCTTCAAGCAATCTTGTTACAAACTCTTGTGTGCCCGGATGCGCGCGCACCGCGCGTGTCAAATCTGGGTGCCTGAATTCCCCGCCTTCCTTCTTTTGAAATTGTGAAATCATTGCGAGAATAACAAATTTCAAATCGCCTGAAGAAAAAAGTGAGGTCACCATTTCCCTGAATTTATCAAAGAAAATATCCGGGGATTCAAAGTCAACCATCCAATCATCCACGGCAAACATGTGCGTATGCATATAGGTGGGAATGGCGGTGATTTCTTCTTTGGTCATATCGCCGTAGAGCATATCCGCCGCCGGCGTTCCATCGGCATTCAGTCCCGGCTTATGCTTAGTCTCATAAACCAGAATAGGGAGATCAATCCGCGTCGCACTGGTGGTGTCGGTGACTTCGGAGACCTTGAGCGTCGGCTCGGGTTCGGTTCGCGGCGTGGCAGGTCGGGGCGCAAATCCCCAGCCTGCTTTCTGCGCCGGCGCATTCACTCTGGCGCGGTCATAGGCATTCCGGACGGTATTGGCGAAATCGCGGTGGGCGTTGATGTCTAAGGTGCCCGCCGTTAATGAACAACAGGCGTGCTCTTGCGAGCCTAATACGACGGTTTGGGCGTCCAGCGCACTGCCTTTTTCGGGCGACAGGATACGCGTAAATTCATCTGGGGTGAGTTCATCCAGACGCTTGGTGATCAGCATGTTTCATTCCCTGTAAACAGATCTATCCCTGTGAAGCGCGGATAGTCTATGCGCAACTTATAGTTATGTAAATGAACGATATGCCACGAAAAAACCGCCAAATCGGCGGTTTAATTTTCCCGGGTGTCAGCATGTGTTTTTAGTATGCAGACTCATGATGACATCAGGGCTGTTTATTTTATAAACGTTTCTACAGATCAATTTTTCGATTTCGATCGGTATGAGCGATCAATCGTTCAAGCCGGATTTTGCTGTAGCGTGTGGTGTCAGACTGACGCGTTCGCTTAGGGGATATGCCGAGGGGTGATGGCATTTATAGATGTTACCGCTGTTATTGTAAGACAGCTATGTCGAGAGTTTTGTCTTGCCCTTGTCGCTGATTTATCCAGTGCCAGCTCTAGACACAAGTTTTGATACCCGATCTATTGAATGAGTCTCTGCATTCAGCGTGAGTCGACTGACGCAATCATCAGTGTACCAGCACATTTATATCTGAATGCGATGTTGTGTCCCGGAGGAGGTGCTTAGAGGCTAACCTCCTGGCCTGGCATAGGTATGCGACTTGACTATAAATTGGAAACTGCTGGGGTGAGGCGATGTGCATCATTATGTTTGAACCCAACTGCCTCATCCATTTTCATCACATGTATGCGTATTAGCGATCACGATGTTCGTCCCCGATGACTTAATAAGCTGAGAGCGCCGTCTAATTGTTATTTCGAAAACCTTAAAAGTGTAGTTCGGCCTTGTGATTCCGGCTTTGCCTCCGGTATGTATTCGACGTTAAAGCACAGGCAGGCTAGGGCCGATTTCTTTATAGCTGTTTGCCGCGCCTGTCTTGAATAATTAATCAGAATACTCGTGACTATCGGGAGGTGAATTTTTTAATCACTAAGTGATGGCGCGTGACGATAGAGGGCGTTAAGTGAAACGAGATGCAAAAGCATATCCCACAGCGCGTGCACTACAAATCACCGAGTAGAGATGGAATCAGTTGCGGTCGATATAGCACACGCCTAAACCGTGACTGGCTATCCCAATGATAGGTAAAAAGGGGAGCATAAAACATAACGGTTTCGGCATGTCTGCTATTCTAATTAAATAGGTCGAGGACAGATACCAATGTATGAAGGAATTACCAGAATCGAAGTCAAATTTGATCCTTTTGATAAAAAAAGCCACTAAAAAGTAGCGATGATCGCCAAATAGTCTACCTATATTAAGTATAAGAAGATTTTATCCTGCGCGATTGGCGTGGCAGACGAAGTACCATCGCAAACCGGATGTCCGTCAACGGCTAAATGGCACCTGTGTTTCGTGTATGACAAATCCTGTCAAGCTAATGATATCAATATAATGAAGACGCTAATAATCGATTCGAATTTTTATCTGGCTTAGACGACACAAAATAAATGTGGAATCAGCAATAGTTCAATATCTTTGCAGTAAGCAAAAGGATAAAAAATCAGGAATAAAAATAGAAGAATAATTTTGGGTATTTTTATAAGCCCGCTAACGAATTGCGTCGCCATGTGATGAAAAAAGGTTAACTTTATCGATAAGGTTATAAATATTTTGTGGTTAACAACATTCATCTCGTCAGATTACCTAAAGTTCGCTTTCTAAGTTCTATATCGGTAGTGGCTCTATAAAAAGATTTATATTTCAAGAAAAGCAGTCACTTGTTAGGTATTAAACTTTGTCGTTATTTCGAGTCGTTATCAGGCTTGAAAGCAGGCCAGCGAGCGGCAGCGCACGTGAATTGTCTTTTAGTTTCATCATGCTTCGCAGTGAGTTATTACCACAAAACCCGTGTGGATTTTTGGAAATTTTGTTTCTTATTTTTGTGGGTTCAGGTCAGAGATACATGTATTTGGCTTATACCTTGTCCTAATAAATAATTATCGGAACAATAATAACTGTAGTTATTAGTTCGTTTTTTTTAATGGAATTTTGATGTTTTTTTGTTCTCAAGATGATCTGCGTTATAAGATTAATTTGTTTTTCTTTTAAAAACAGGTGGTTGTGATTATCGTGGCAACCTGTAAGATATTTACAAAATGCGGATTTTTTGGATTTCTGTCTGTTTTTCGTATAAAAAACTTTCAGTGTGCGGAAAAAAAAACCGCACAGATGAAAGCAAAAACTTTCATTTTCGTGACGTAGATCACATAATTGTCAAAATTCACATGCGGCTGCGTTGTATGTGTTGGGGCATAGGCGGTAGAGTGACAACCGTTTAGGATTAATCCTATGCCTCGTTTAAGGACGATAATTGACGGAAGGGAGCTGGTGAGGTGATGGATAATAGGAGCCTAAAAGATGTTGAAATCGGCATGGTAAAACACGTCGAAACAAAATTGCATAAAGCAGTAGGCACATCTGGCACCGATAGTTTTCATGCCACCTATGGAGAGTGATTATTGAACTGGGCGATAGCTAATATCACCTGATTTATGTTTGAAACATAGCCTGTTGGGATGAATTATGGGTACCTCTGAACTACTCAAGCACATTTATGACATAAACCTGTCTTATTTGTTACTGGCACAACGTTTGATTAATGACGAAAAAGCTTCTGCGATGTTTCGTCTGGGCATTGATGATGAAATGGCTGATGCGTTGATGCAGCTAACACTGCCTCAAATGGTAAAACTGGCTGAAACAAATCAGTTGATTTGTCATTTCCGTTTCAGCGATCACACGACTATTAAGCAACTGACTCAAGAATCCCGTGTGGATGATTTGCAGCAGATCCATACTGGTATTCTTCTGTCGAGTCATTTACTTCAACAGTTGTCTTCAAAAGAAGAGAACGTGCCTAAGAAAAGGGCATAATAATGGTTGAGAAAAGTATTGTTCAGGAAGCTAAAGATATTCAGTTAGCTATGGAACTGATCACGCTTGGTGCACGTTTGCAAATGCTGGAAAGTGAAACGCAGCTGAGCCGCGGACGTCTCATCAAGTTATACAAAGAATTGAGAGGCAGTCCTCCGCCCAAAGGCATGCTGCCGTTTTCCACTGATTGGTTCATGACGTGGGAACAAAATATCCACTCTTCCATGTTCTACAACGCTTACCTGTATTTACTTAAAATCAGTAAATGCAGCGGGGTGGAAGCCGTCATCAAAGCGTATCGCCTTTATATCGAACAATGCTCCCCACATAACGAAACTCCCTTGCTGGCGCTAACGCGGGCATGGACTCTGGTGCGTTTTGTCGACAGCGGCATGTTGCAGTTATCGGCCTGCAACTGCTGTAATGGGATGTTTATTACCCATGCGCACCAGCCTAAAAACGTTTTCGTCTGTAGTTTATGCCAACCGCCTTCCCGGGCAGTAAAAAGACGTAAACTTTCTCCGAACGTTGCCGATATCCTACCTCAACTGCTGGACGAGCAGGTTAAGCACGCAGTCTGAGCTTGGTAGCGCTAGTGAACCTGTCATTGAGCATTTAGGCATAATGGCAGGGCTCTTTCCTTCTAAAGTCGTACGCGATAAGACTGCGTTTTAACCTCACTCCACTACCCCTTGTTACTATAAGGAATGCTTGTGCTGGTTATATTGGGTTATATCGTCATTATAGGCTCCATCCTGGGCGGTTATCTTATCGTCGGTGGAGAGCTAGGTGCACTTTATCAGCCTTCCGAGTTGCTGATTATCGGTGGCGCTGCCATCGGTGCGTTTATCGTGGGAAACAACGGTAAGGCAATCAAAGGCACAATCAAGGCTTTACCACTGCTTTTCAAAGGTTCGAAATATACCAAAGCTGTGTATATGGACCTCATGGCTGTGCTCTTCCGACTCATGGCCAAATCACGCCAACAAGGAATGCTTTCTCTCGAGTTCGACATCGACAATCCCAAAGAGAGCGAAATCTTCTCCAGCTATCCCCGCATATTGTCAGACAACTATGTTGTTGAATTTGTAACGGATTATCTGCGTCTCATGGTTAGCGGCAACATGAATGCCTTCGAAATTGAAACGTTGATGGATGAGGAAATCGAGACTGTCGAACATGAATGCGAAGTCCCTGCATCCAGTTTGACTCAGATTGGCGATGGTCTTCCCGCCTTTGGTATCGTCGCCGCAGTAATGGGCGTAGTGCATTCACTGGCTTATGTAGATCGGCCTGCCGCAGAGCTCGGGATGATGATCGCGCATGCGATGGTGGGGACCTTCCTGGGTATTCTTATGGCCTACGGGTTCGTATCCCCCCTCGCATCACTGCTTCGTCAGAAAAACGCCGAAAAAATAAAAGTGCTTCAGTGCATCAAAGTGACACTGCTGTCCAGCCTCAACGGCTATGCGCCGCAGATTGCCGTCGAATTCGGTCGTAAGACGTTGTACTCCACGATTCGTCCCTCATTCACGGAAATGGAGGAGCACATTCGCAATGTGAAGGCGCCGGCGGCGCAGTCAGCGGAAAATGACGCATGAAACATCAGCACCCCATTATTCGTAAAAAGCGTAAATCAGGTCATGGAGGCCACCACGGCGGGGCTTGGAAGATTGCTTATGCCGACTTCATGACCGCCATGATGGCGCTGTTTCTGGTGATGTGGCTTATCGCTATTTCATCACCTTCCCAATTGGTGCAGATTGCGGAGTATTTTCGCACCCCGCTAAAGGTCGCAATGACCAATGGGACACGCATCAGCGACGCGTCCAGCCCTATTCCTGGCGGCGGACAAGATCCGACCCAGCAAGACGGCGAAGTCAGGAAGCAGATGGATGTTTCCAACGACCAACGTCAGCGTGAAGAAGCCAAATTGAACAAACTGCGGGACAAGCTCGATCAACTGATTGAGGCCGACCCGCGACTTCGTGCATTGCGTCCGCATTTGCTGATTGAGATGGTCGAAGAAGGCCTGAGAATTCAGATCATTGATAGCCAGAAAAGGCCGATGTTCAAGCGTGGCAGCGCTCAGGTAGAGCCCTATATGAGCGATATCTTGCGCGCTATCGCACCGATTCTGAATGATATCCCCAATAAAATCAGCTTATCTGGTCACACAGACGATGCGCCTTATGTGACCGGCGAACGGCGTTATAGCAACTGGGAATTGTCTGCGGACCGCGCTAATGCATCTCGACGTGAACTCATTGCCGGCGGTTTGTCCGAGGGCAAGGTGCTGCGCGTGGTCGGTATGGCCGCCACTATGGGGCTGAAGCAGGCACAGGGTGGAGATGATGCGATAAATCGACGCATCAGCTTGGTCGTATTGAACAAGCAGACTCAAGAGAGCATTGAGCGTGAAAACGCGGAAAGCAATGCGGTTGATATTGATAAAGCTGAGAATTTACAAAATATCAAACCTGATAACGCTAAACCTACCCAGACACCTGCCGACAATAACAGTAGTAGCGGCGCTGCGCCTGGGGCCGAAAATGGCACACCGGCACCGGCACCGGCACCGGCACCGGCACAAGGCGCGGCTGGAACGCCGGGGTCCGCTTCCGTCATCGAGACGAATAGCGCATCTGCTGCTAGTCGGCCACAGCCGACTACCGCTTTGCCCGCTTCTCCTGATAGCCAGGCGACGCCTTCTTCAACAAGCCACGATTCACAGCAGAGGTGACCCACGTGAGCATGGACATGAGTGCTTTCTATCAAACGTTCTTTGATGAAGCAGACGAATTGTTGGCGGATATGGAACAGCATTTATTGCTGCTCGACCCGTCAAGCCCAGATACCGAACAGATGAATGCGATCTTCCGAGCGGCTCACTCGATCAAAGGGGGCGCCGGGACGTTTGGTTTCAAGGTATTACAGGAAACCACGCATTTGCTGGAGAACCTGTTAGATGGTGCCAGACGCGGCGAAATGCGACTGAGCACTGACATTATCAACCTGTTTCTGGAAACAAAAGACATTATGCAGGATCAGTTGGACGCTTATAAAACCGCGCAGGAACCGAACGCCGAGAGCTTCGAGTACATCTGCAAGGCCCTTCGTCAGCTTGCGCTTGAGTCTAAAGAAGCTGAGGGCGGAGCTGCTCCTGCCGCTGCGACCAACGAAAGTGCTTCCAATACGTCGGCAGCGTCCTCGACGCCAGCGGGACATAATGAACTTCATATTGCGTTGACCAACCTGAAAGAGCCGGAAATTCCGCAACTGTTGGAAGAACTGGCCAATTTGGGGACGGTAAAAGATCTGCATCAGACGGCAAACAGCGTGGAAGCCACGCTGGTGACGACTGAAAGCCAGGACGACATCACCGCGGTGCTGTGTTTCGTACTGGAACCAGAACAGATCAACTTCAAAACCGCTGGCGCGCAGGCGGCTCCCACTGCGGCAGCGCCGCAAGAGGCTGCTAAGCCAGAAGCTCCTGAAGCTGCGGAACCTACGCCAGCTCCGGCTGAGGTCGCGCCGGCTAAACCTGCCGCGCCAGTGGCCAAACCGGCGGAAGCGGCCAAGGCACGACCCAAAACCGGCGATACCAGCATTCGAGTGGCGGTCGAAAAAGTCGATCAGCTCATCAACCTGGTCGGTGAACTGGTGATCACGCAATCGATGCTGGCTCAGCGCTCCAGCGCGCTGGACCCTGTGGTTCACGGCGACCTGCTGAACAGCATGGGGCAGCTCGAGCGTAACGCGCGTGATCTGCAAGAATCAGTCATGTCCATTCGTATGATGCCGATGGAATATGTCTTCAGCCGCTTCCCGCGTCTGGTGCGCGATTTGGCCGCCAAGCTGGGCAAAGAAGTCGAATTAACGTTGCAAGGTAGCTCTACGGAACTCGATAAGAGCCTAATCGAACGCATCATTGACCCGCTGACTCACCTGGTGCGTAACAGCCTAGACCACGGTATTGAGCATCCAGAGGATCGTGTCGCCGCCGGTAAAACAGCCGTGGGTAACCTGACCCTGTCCGCTGAACATCAGGGCGGTAACATTTGCATTGAAGTTATTGATGATGGCGCCGGGCTAAACCGTGAACGTATTCTCGCCAAAGCCCTCTCACAGGGACTCTCCGTTAGCGACAGCATGACGGATGAAGAAGTCGGGATGCTGATCTTCGCACCTGGTTTCTCCACGGCGGAAAAAGTCACTGACGTTTCTGGCCGCGGCGTGGGTATGGACGTAGTTAAACGAAATATCCAGGAGATGGGCGGACACGTGGAAATCTACTTCCAGAAAGGGAAGGGGACCACTATCCGTATCCTGCTGCCATTGACTCTGGCGATTCTGGATGGCATGTCCGTCAAGGTCAACGGCGAAGTCTTCATTCTGCCGCTGAATGCGGTCATGGAATCTCTTCAGCCTCAATCTGAAGATCTCTACCCGCTGGCTGGCGGCGAGAGAGTGTTGCAAGTTCGCGGCGAATATCTGCCGTTGATCGAGCTTTATCAGGTATTTGATGTAGAAAATGCGAAGACGGATGCGACTCAGGGCATTGTCGTCATTCTGCAAAGTGCGGGACGTCGTTACGCGTTGCTGGTTGATCAACTGATTGGTCAGCATCAGGTTGTAGTGAAAAACCTGGAAAGCAACTACCGCAAGGTGCCGGGCGTTTCAGGCGCAACGATTCTGGGCGATGGTAGTGTTGCGCTGATTGTTGATGTGTCGGCATTGCAGGCGCTTTATCGTGAAAAGCGTGTGGTAGAGACCGCTTAACAAATAATAACGGCTATTGATAATAAGGTGAGTAACATGACTGGACTTGCAAACGTCACAAAACTGGCAGGTGAAACCGTAGGGCAGGAATTCCTGATCTTTACGCTTGGCGACGAAGAATACGGCGTCGATATTCTGAAGGTGCAGGAAATCCGGGGTTACGATCAGGTGACTCGCATTGCCAATACGCCTTCCTTTATTAAAGGTGTAACCAACCTGCGCGGCGTTATTGTTCCGATCGTTGACTTACGCATTAAATTTGCACAGCAAGAAGTTGACTACGATGACAACACGGTTGTTATCGTCCTGAATCTTGGGCAGCGCGTTGTGGGGATCGTCGTCGACGGCGTGTCTGATGTGTTGTCCTTGACGGCGGATCAAATCCGTCCGGCTCCTGAGTTTGCGGTGACGCTTTCAACGGAATATCTCACCGGCTTAGGCTCTCTGGGCGAACGGATGCTGATTCTGGTGGATATCGAAAAGCTGTTAAGCAGCGAAGAAATGGCGCTGGTTGATAGCGTTCTGAAAGGTTGATTGACATAACACATAACGGCGGGNCATCAAAGTATGGCCCGAGTCATATGTAATGAATTTTTCTTTATACGGAAACCTGTCCAGGTAATGTCCTTTTACAGGGATAGGGTCATGGAACTATGGAAAAGACTCACATGCTTAATCGTATCAAAGTGGTAACGAGTTTAGTTCTTATCTTGGCATTATTCAGTGCTCTTCAATTCGTCTCTGGTGGCTTGTTTTTCAATGCGTTAAAAACGGACCGTGATATTTTTCGCGATACACGCACTCTCAATGAGCAAAAATCGGAGCTGGACGCCACCTGGACCTACCTGCTGCAGGCGCGTAATACCCTGAACCGGGCCGGATCGCGTTTGGCGCTGAATCAGAGCACCCAATCTACGGACAATTCTGTCGCGAATGAGCTTATTGAATTAGCAAAAAAACAGCTGCAGATGGCTAACGAACGTTTCGGCAGGTACGAAAACATCCCGTATTCGCCAAAACAAAGCAAAGCTATTCAGGCGGCGGTCAAAACCGATTTTAATACATTAAATGGCGCGTTAAGCGAACTGGTTGTGTTTATTACAACTGGCAAGCTGCAGGCGTTCCTCGATCAGCCAACGCAGAGTTATCAGAACACGTTTGAAAAAACCTACATGACTTACCGTGATTCTTATGACGCCATTTATAAAGACGCCATAGAAGAGAATGAGTCGGCTTATAAGTCTGCACTGTGGGTTCTCGGATCGATCGTGGTCTTCGTTCTGGTGATGTCCGGCGTAGTTTGGCTGGGTGTTAGCCGTGCGCTTATCCAACCGCTGAACAAGATTGTCGAAAATATCCGTTATATGGCGAAAGGCGATCTGACTCATCGTCTGGAGTTCCAGGGCACCAATGAAATGGGCATCCTGGCTGACAGCCTTCGTCATATGCAGAGTGAATTCATTACCACGGTGAGTGCCGTACGTCAGGGGGCGGAAGCCATTTACACCGGCTCAACGGAAATCAGCGCTGGTAACAACGATCTGTCTTCCCGCACCGAGCANCAAGCCGCTTCCCTCGAAGAAACGGCGGCGAGTATGGAACAGCTGACTGCAACGGTTAAACAGAACGCCGAGAATGCGCGGCAGGCGAGCCAGCTGGCACTGAGCGCTTCCGAAACGGCGCAGAAGGGCGGTCAGGTTGTCGATAACGTGGTGAAAACGATGCACGATATCGCAGGCAGCTCACAGAAAATTTCTGACATCACCAGTGTGATAGACGGTATCGCTTTCCAGACCAACATCCTCGCGCTGAATGCCGCGGTTGAAGCGGCGCGTGCTGGCGAACAGGGTCGTGGTTTCGCCGTAGTAGCCGGTGAAGTCCGTAACCTGGCGCAGCGCAGCGCCCAAGCGGCAAAAGAGATCAAAACCCTGATTGACGACTCTGTCGGACGTGTAGACGAAGGTTCAAAACTGGTCGAAACGGCGGGTGAAACCATGGGTGAGATTGTCGGCGCGGTAACCCGAGTGACCGATATCATGGGCGAAATCGCCTCCGCATCTGATGAGCAGAGCAAAGGGATCGATCAGGTCGGTCAGGCGGTAACGGAAATGGATCGGGTGACTCAGCAGAACGCCGCGTTGGTGGAAGAATCAGCCTCTGCAGCGGTCGCACTGGAAGAACAGGTTCGTGGATTGAACCATTCGGTGTCGTTGTTCCGTTTGCCGGAAGAAAGAAGTTCCTTCCGTCCTGCTATCGCTCCTGCGGCGGCTAAAACGGCGCTGCTGAGCCCAACGGTGGGAAAATCTTCTGGCAAAAAAAATGCCGGGGCGGTAGGTAACTCCAGTGATAATTGGGAAAAGTTTTAATCCTTTCCCTTCGCGTCACGGGATGTTCACCATGAACGACTGCTGCGCTTAAATCTGTACTAAAGACCGTTTGTCCGGCCTCCATTTGAGGCCGGCAAAATCGTTTTTGCGAGTCGAAAGGTTATATTTTCGGCTATTACCCGCTGAAAATGCGGATTGAGTTAAAGAAAGGCCGGCATCAGCCGATGGAGTTAGTGTAGGGGACTTGTCGAGCCGGAACATTGGCTGACAGCTCTTTGAGAGTTGGGCAAAGACGCAGTTCACACAGCAAACTTATAGCCTGAAAGGCAGCGCTGCCGGTAAGCCGGTAGCGCATTATAAAAGCAATTTTTTGATTGATGGCCGTAGTTGACAATATGTAGACATGGCTACTGTAGCCTCTGGCAGCAAGTACAGAGGTATCGAAGTGGGTAAACGCAGTGACTAAGATGGACATGTCACCTGAGCTAATTCGGCGTTGGTAGAAAAAACATCAGCAGCATCTCTGAGGTTGAGAGGCACAGGGTTGAATGTTTACCAGTAAGGCGCAGTGGCTGTGCCATACATCTGCAGAAGATGGATATCTGATAAATGGTATGCCTGTAATTGCTGTTAGGGATGAGCCCATATTGAAAAACAAGAAGATAACCTATCCATTTTCGGGCAGTTAGACAATGAAAAATACGACATCGCCAAATCATTCCGGATCTGCGTCAATCCTGTCGCAGATGGTTGAACGGTTACCGCTCTCTGATACGCACTTCAAACGTATCAGCCAGCTTATTTATCAACGCGCCGGCATCGTGCTGGCCGACCACAAGCGCGAAATGGTTTATAACCGCTTGGTTCGGCGTCTGCGGTTGCTGGGCATCAACGATTTCGGTCAATACCTGGCCTTGTTGGAGTCTGATCCCAACAGTGCTGAATGGCAGGCGTTCACCAACGCATTGACCACCAACCTGACGGCTTTTTTCCGTGAGGCGCATCATTTTCCGATTTTGGCCGAGCACGCTCGCAAGCGGCAGGGGAATTACTCCGTCTGGAGCACCGCCGCTTCTACGGGTGAAGAGCCCTATTCGTTAGCAATGACGCTGGCAGAGGTTTTTGGTGAAAAATCACACAATCACTGCCAGGTGATTGCCAGCGATATCGATACCCAGGTGTTGGAAAAGGCCTCTGCCGGCATATATCGGCAGGACGAATTACGCTCGCTCTCGCCACAACAGATGCAGCGTTTCTTCTTACGCGGCACCGGCCCGCATAGCGGCTTGGTTCGCGTGCGCCCTGAGCTGGCTTCAATGGTTCATTTCCAGCAGTTGAATCTCTTGGCGCCGGAGTGGGCTGTCCCCGCGCCGTTTGATGCCATTTTTTGCCGCAACATCATGATTTATTTCGACAAAGAAACACAGGAACGCATCCTGCGTCGCTTTGTCCCGCTGCTTAAACCCGGCGGATTACTATTTGCTGGTCATTCAGAGAATTTCAGTCAGATCAGTCGGGAATTCTATCTGCGCGGGCAGACTGTTTATGGGCTGGCTAAGGAAAGATAATGAGCAAGATAAAAGTATTGTGCGTTGACGACTCCGCGCTCATGCGCCAAATCATGACTGAGATCATCAACAGCCATCCCGATATGGAAGTGGTGGCGACTGCGCCGGATCCGTTGGTGGCGCGCGACCTGATCAAAAAATTCAATCCACAGGTTCTGACGTTGGATGTTGAAATGCCGCGCATGGACGGACTGGATTTTCTTGAGAAGCTGATGCGACTGAGGCCGATGCCGGTCGTCATGGTGTCATCGCTGACTGGAAAGGGATCGGAAATCACGCTGCGGGCGCTTGAGCTGGGTGCGATTGATTTTGTGACCAAACCCCAGTTGGGGATTCGTGAAGGGATGCTGTCGTACAGCGAGCTCATTGCGGACAAAATCCGTACCGCCGCCAAAGCGCGTCTTCCCCAGCATAGCCAGAGCGCTGCGGCGCCGGTCAAAGTGCTCAGCTCTCCGCTGCTGAGTAGCGAAAAGCTGATCGCGATTGGCGCGTCAACCGGCGGCACAGAGGCGATTCGCCATGTGCTGCAACCGCTGCCTCCGACCTGCCCTGCGGTCATCATCACGCAGCACATGCCCCCGGGCTTCACCAAATCTTTTGCCGAACGTCTGAACAAGCTTTGTCAGATTACGGTGAAGGAAGCGGAAGACGGAGAGCGTGTTCTGCCGGGGCATGCCTATATTGCGCCGGGGGCTCGTCACATGGAGCTTTCGCGCAGTGGAGCAAACTATCAGGTCAAGCTACATGACGAGGCACCGGTGAACCGGCATCGTCCTTCCGTTGATGTGTTATTTCGCTCCGTGGCGAAATACGCGGGCCGCAACGCCGTCGGCGTCATTCTGACGGGAATGGGCAATGATGGCGCGATGGGAATGCTGGAGATGCATCAGGCCGGCGCGTACACGATGGCGCAAAATGAGGCCAGCTGTGTAGTTTTCGGTATGCCTCGAGAGGCTATTGCGCTCGGTGGTGTCGACGAAGTGGTGGATTTGCACCAGGTAAGTCAGCGAATGCTGGCTCAAATTTCTGCCGGACAGGCATTACGTATATAGCAGCTCCGAGTGAGCAATAATAACTGTAGGAGTAGGTATGGCTGATAAAGAACTCAGATTTTTAGTGGTTGATGATTTCTCGACGATGCGTCGCATCGTAAGAAATCTGCTAAAAGAGCTGGGCTTTAACAATGTGGAAGAAGCAGAAGATGGTGCCGATGCTTTAAACAAGCTGCGCACCGGTGGTTTTGACTTCGTTATTTCCGACTGGAATATGCCGAATATGGATGGTTTGGAACTGTTGCAGACCATTCGGGCCGACGGCACGCTTTCTAAACTTCCGGTACTGATGGTGACCGCAGAAGCGAAGAAAGAGAACATCATTGCAGCAGCGCAGGCTGGCGCCAGCGGCTACGTGGTTAAACCCTTTACTGCGGCTACGCTTGAAGAAAAGCTGGGTAAAATTTTCGAAAAGCTGGGTATGTAAGGAGATGTCATGAATCCACATCCGGTGCCCCCTGTTAACGATAACGCGTCAGCGACCGAGATTATTTCTCGCATTGGTCAGCTGACTCGTATGCTGCGTGATAGCCTGAAAGAGCTAGGCTTGGATCATGCTATTGCCGAAGCGGCGGAAGCGATTCCTGACGCTCGGGATCGTCTTGATTATGTTGTTCAGATGACCGCACAGGCGGCAGAGCGTGCTCTGAGCTGTGTTGAGGCTTCTCAGCCGCGTCAGAATAAGCTGGAAGAAGACGCTAAATCCCTGACCACGCGCTGGGATGAGTGGTTTGAAAACCCGATTGAGTTAGCCGATGCACGTGAGCTGGTAACGGATACCCGCAGTTATCTACAGGAAGTTCCCGAACATACCTCTTTCACCAACGCTCAGTTACTGGAAATCATGATGGCGCAGGACTTCCAGGATCTGACGGGGCAGGTCATCAAACGTATGATGGATGTTGTCCAGGAGATTGAGAAACAGCTGCTGATGGTCTTGCTGGAAAACATGCCAGAGAAAAAGGCCGAACCGAAGCGTGCTGACGATGGACTGCTCAACGGTCCTCAAGTTGACAAAACCGCCGCTGGTATTGTCTCGAATCAGGACCAGGTCGACGATTTGCTCGACAGCCTCGGTTTCTGATTCGCCCGATCCCCCACAGAGTGTAGATTGGGGAATATCAGGCAAAGGTATGTGGATTTTTACGGTCGGGNCTCTCCCGACCGTAAATCCCCTCTATTTTGACTGATGCATCAAATAGCCACCTCTTTTCTTCTTTTTTCCACCCATCAAGTTTTTTCTTATTTGTCATGCTAATCGCGTGTATTTTTCGTTTTGGTCAGTAACAAACAGGAATAGCTAACGTGGCAGACGATAGCGATCTGGAAAAAACAGAGGCCCCCACAGCCCACCGAACGGAAAAAGCCCGCGAGGAAGGTCAAGTTGCTCGATCCCGAGAATTGACATCTATTCTCATGCTCATTATTGGGCTGGGAATATTGTGGATGACCGGTGAAATGATGTACCAGCGACTTGGCACGATGCTGAGTCAGGGATTGTATTTCAATCACGACATTATTAATGACAACAAGCAGATGGGTCGCCATGTTTTCGCGTTGCTGAAATTGGCCGCGATGGCTCTGGTCCCGATCATGCTGGGGATGGTTCTTGTCGCCATTGGCGCGCCGATTGTGCTGGGCGGTCTGGTGTTTAGTACCAAGTCCTTCGAGTTCAATCTTCAAAAGCTCGACCCGATTGCGGGGCTTAAACGACTGTTCTCATCACAGATGCTGGCCGAGTTGTTTAAGGCGATCATCAAAGCGGTTGTCGTCGGTTTTGTGACGGGGCTGTTTCTCTGGCACAAGTGGCCTGAGATTCTGCGTTTGATTTCCGAACCGCTGGTCACGGCGCTTGGCGACGCGCTGGAACTGGCGATTTACTGCGGTTTTCTGGTACTGCTCAGCATGATACCGATGGTGGCCTTTGACGTCTTTTGGCAGATCTGGAGTCACTTGAAAAAACTGCGTATGAGTAAGCAGGATATTCGGGACGAGTCCAAACAGAACGAAGGTGACCCGCATATCAAAGGACGTATTCGTCAGATGCAACGGGCGATCGCTCAGCGACGCATGATGGCTGATGTTCCTAAGGCCGATGTGATTGTGACTAACCCGACGCATTATGCGGTCGCGCTGCAGTACAACGACAAAAAGATGAGCGCGCCCAAAGTGTTGGCAAAAGGCGCCGGAGATATCGCACTGAAGATTCGTGAAATCGGCGCCGAGCATCGCGTGCCGACGCTGGAAGCGCCGCCATTGGCGAGGGCGCTCTATAAGCNCGCTGACATTGGAAAAAGCATCCCAGCCACACTGTATGCGGCCGTGGCCGAAGTGCTGGTGTGGGTTTATCAAATTAAACGTTGGAAACGTGAAGGCGGCCTGACGCCGCAGAAACCAACTCATTTATCTGTGCCAGATTCACTGGACTTCGCAAAAGAGAACACGACTGATGGCTAATCTGGCTTCATTGCTACGCTTGCCAGGCAACTTGAAAGACACGCAGTGGCAGGTCTTGGCAGGACCGATCTTGATTTTGATGATCCTGTCGATGATGGTGCTCCCGCTGCCACCGTTTATTCTGGATCTGCTGTTCACCTTCAATATCGCGCTTTCCGTCATGGTGCTTCTCGTCGCCATGTTTACCCAGCGGACGCTGGAGTTTGCCGCCTTCCCGACGATTCTGCTGTTTTCCACGCTGTTGCGACTGTCGCTCAACGTGGCCTCCACACGAATCATTCTGATGGAAGGGCACACGGGAGCCGGTGCTGCAGGGAAGGTGGTTGAAGCGTTCGGCCNCTTCCTGGTGGGCGGTAACTTCGCCATCGGTATCGTGGTGTTTATCATTCTGGTCTTGATCAACTTCATGGTCATCACCAAAGGTGCCGGGCGTATCGCCGAAGTCGGCGCGCGTTTCGTGCTGGACGGGATGCCGGGTAAACAGATGGCGATCGACGCCGATCTGAATGCCGGCCTCATCGGTGAAGCCGAAGCGAAAAAGCGTCGTTCGGAAGTGACTCAGGAAGCCGACTTCTACGGCTCGATGGATGGTGCCAGTAAGTTTGTGCGTGGCGACGCGATCGCCGGGCTGATGATCATGGCCATCAACATTATCGGTGGTCTGTTGGTTGGGGTTATTCAGCACAACATGGATCTGGGGCACGCGGCTCAGAGCTATACGCTGTTGACTATCGGTGATGGTCTGGTCGCACAGATCCCGGCGTTGGTGATTTCCACCGCGGCGGGTGTCATCGTAACCCGCGTCAGCACCGAGCAGGATGTCGGTGAGCAGATGGTCACCCAGCTGTTCAATAATCCGAAGGTGATGGTGCTAAGCGCCGGCGTGCTGGGTTTGATCGGCCTGGTTCCGGGCATGCCTAACTTTGTCTTCCTGCTGTTTACCGCGATATTGCTGGGCGTCGCCTGGTGGACGCGTGGAAAAGCCGAACGAGAAGCGACGGCAGCGGCGGCAGAACCTGCTCTGGCGGAAAGTCAGCAGCAGCAAATTGTTGAAGCGAGTTGGGATGACGTACAGTTGGAAGATCAGCTCGGACTCGAAGTGGGTTACCGTTTGATCCCGATGGTGGACTTCCAACAAAACGGCGAATTGTTGGGACGTATCAGAAGTATTCGTAAAAAATTCGCGCAGGAAATCGGCTTCTTNCCTCCGGTTGTCCATATTCGAGACAACCTCGAACTGCAGCCCGCAGGTTATCGCATCCTGATGAAAGGGGTGGAAATCGGCAGTGGCGAAGCCCATCCGGGTCGTTGGATGGCGATTAACCCCGGCAGCGCCATAGGTAAACTGGCTGGCGAAATTACCAAAGATCCCGCATTTGGTCTGCCTGCCGTGTGGATTGAGAGTGCGCTGAAAGATCAGGCGCAGGCGCAGGGCTTTACGGTGGTTGAGTCTAGTACCGTGGTGGCGACGCACCTGAACCACTTGATCAATGTCTACGCCAGCGACCTGTTTGGTCGTCAGGAGGCGCAGCAGCTGATGGATCGCGTCACGAAAGAGATGCCGAAGCTGGCCGATGACTTTATCCCGAATGTCGTGACCCTGACGGTGCTGCATAAGGTGCTGCAAAATCTGCTGGCCGAACGTGTGTCCATCCGTGACATGTGTACGATTCTGGAAACGCTGTCAGAGCATGCCGCGATCCAGAAAGACCCGAACGAACTTACCGTGGTCGTTCGTGTGGCACTAGGCCGCGCGATTACCCAGCAATGGTTCCCTGGTAATGATGACATCCAGGTGATTGGTCTGGAGTCGTCGCTGGAGCGCGTACTGCTTCAGGCGATGCAGAACGGCGGCGGTTTGGAGCCAGGACTGGCCGACAGACTGCTTTCACAGGCTCAGGACGCGGTACAACATCAGGAAGCGCTGGGCGCTCCGCCGGTTCTGCTGGTCACGCACGCGCTTCGTCCGCTGCTGTCGAGATTCCTGCGCCGCAGCCTGCCGCAGCTGGTTGTCCTTTCCAATCAGGAAATCACCGACACTCGTCAAATTCGCATGACGTCAGTCATTGGCGGGTCAGGGCAGTGAAACGTTTTGCCCTGATGCTGTTATTGGCGGCCGGCCTCCCTAATGCGGCTTCCGCCAATAAGCAGCCCGTATGGGAAGGCGCTAATTTACTGATCAGCCAGAAAGGCATCGCTAAACGTTCCGCTTTACTTCATGCCAACGGCTCCTTCCCCAAAGGGGCCGTTTTGACCTCGGTCCTCTGGCGCTATGAGCTGTTGTCACGCAATTCGACGGGGCTTCACGCCTCTCTCTGTATTCCGGGGCAGTGTGTGCGTCTGAATGGGCAGAATGGAAGTACGGAAATGTTTGCGGGATTGTCGGCGGAGACGCCTTTCTATCTGGTATTCCATGTTCCCGGGAAAGGCGCTTTACGGCAGCCTATGCGAGTCACGAAATACCAGTTGATTGTCAACTACGCCAAAAAGTAACGTCGTTGCTTTGGATGGTGTTTTAGACGCTGAACTTGCGTCCCAGGTGTGTACCCGTGTTCTTGGCCTGCCCGTTCGGGCCATAAATTCCCTGACGCTGTTTTTGTTCCAGAAAACCCAGCAACTGCTGGTTATTTTCCAACTGCGCATTGAGCAACAGGCCGTTGCGGTGGTTGTTCTGACTCAGCTCGCGGGTAAGCTCATGTATCCGAGACCACTGTGCATTTAATTGCGGAGAGTCGGGGTAGGGAGGGCGAACCGACAACTGTTCATCCAGCGCCAAACGCTGGTTATCAAAATGCTTGAGAATAGATAACTGCTCATTTTTATTCTCAGTTACCCGGTGCAAAAACGACGGATTGACCTGGCGTGAACTCAGTTCATCCTGCTCTTGAGACAAGATTTCTTTGAGTGACACCAGGCTATTCAGCATCTGTTCCAAAACTTCATTCATTTGCATGGGCCAACGTTGCCTTTTAATAATCTAATCAGAATGTTGTCTGTACTTCGCTCAGCAGTGCATCGGCGATTTTACCCACGTCGACTTCCAGTTTACCCTCCTTGATGGCCTGCTTGAGGGTATCGACTTTTTCCATATCGATGTCCTGGCTGCTCGGCTGCATCAGGGTGGACTGAGTCTCGCTCAGGCTGACCTGCGTCTGACTGGTGGTGCTCGCTGCACTGCTGGATGAAGTAGATTTACTTTTTGTGGAGTGAAGTAAATCCGCTTCCGTATTTTGTATTGATTTTACTCCAGATACCGGACGAGTACTATCAATGCTCATGAGGCCTCCCTACTTACAAATATGATATCGGTATAGTGACTGAATACTTATATCGGTCGATTCACCCGAAGCTTTAACGCTTATTGTACAATTTTTACCAGCCCTTTTTCAGCCGCTATTCCAGTAATTATTTGTCCAGACTCCATGCGAATTCTTACGGCGTCGTTGAGCGCGGCGTTATCCATGGATTTCCCCTCGCTGACAATGCTAAATCCGTCCCCCGAAACCGTCACTTTCACGGTTTCGCCCATTTTGATGGCCCAGGGATTTCGCAGCATGCTGGCAGCAATAGGCTGTCCGGCGCCAATCATGCGAATGCTGATAGCGCCGACGGCGAGCGTGGAATCCGCCAACGGCGATACGCTCAATGCGTCAAGTCGGCCGCGTTGCAGCGTGACGTCTTCAGCCTGAATTTTCTGTTTGGGCGGAATTGGACGCGTGGCGACAAGATATGGCGCAGTCACCTGAACACTCGCCTGCAGAAAATGGCGAGTGGTCCCGCACATGGCTCGAATGCTGAGGGTGCCCCATATTTTCTTTCTCGAAGGCAACGACAGCTGAGGCTCAGAGCATAATTCAAGTCTTTCGACCGGTGTTTTAACGATGACATTAACTTCAGCGGAGGGAACGTCGAGCTGTCCCTGAATAAACGTCTTAATTTGAGCCGTAACCTGGTCGCGGTCAGCGGCCACTGCCGGGGTCAGTGAGATAAGGAAAAAAATCTTACATAAGATTAATTTGCGCCAAAATCCCATCAAAAAATCCCCTGTCCGTTTTCTTAAATGAAGTCGAGCCGACCGCTGACGTACACAACATCGCCTGTGCAGTTTACAGAGATGCGGTCTGTGCCAAACGAGAAAATAGCCACTCATTTCCCGTCTATTCCGGCGATAAAGTTGCCGCGCGAAGTTTATCCTGTCTATCGTCACTCTTCTTTAATTACTTTTCCTGAGGGAAAGCATGCTCGACAAATTAGATGCTTCATTCCGCTTCCAGCAGGAAGCGTTGAATTTACGGGCTCAACGCCAGGAGATCCTCTCTGCGAATATCGCTAATGCGGACACTCCAGGTTATCAAGCCCGGGATATAGACTTTTCCAGCGAGCTGAATAAAGCCCTGAAGCAAGGTCGCGCGTCCGGCACAACGATGTCGTTGGCCACCACGTCGACCCGTCATATCCCAGCATCTACTACGTCAATGCCTGATTTAGATCTGCTCTATCGCGTACCCGATCAGCCGGCCCTGGACGGGAACACCGTAGATATGGACAGAGAACGGACAAATTTCGCAGACAACAGTCTGCGGTATCAAACGGATCTTACGCTGTTAAACGGCCAAATCAAAAGCATGATGTCAGTGTTACAGGATAAATAACGCGTATGTCGCTAATTAATATCTTCGAAATTTCAGGTTCTGCGCTTACCGCGCAGTCCCAGCGCATGAACGTAAGCGCCAGTAACCTGGCGAATGCGGACAGCGTGACCGGACCCGATGGCGAGCCATACCGTGCCAAGCAGGTCGTTTTTAAAGTGGCTGCTCCAGATGGACAGGCCATCGGCGGCGTCCAAGTGGACGACGTCGTTGAGGACACCTCTCCAGATAAACTGGTCTATCAACCGGGTAACCCCCTGGCTGATGAACGTGGCTACGTACGTATGCCTAATGTGGATGTCACTGCTGAAATGGTGAACTCCATCTCTGCATCCCGTAGCTATCAGGCAAATGTGGAAGTGCTTAATACGGCTAAGTCATTGATGCAGAAAACGCTGACAATAGGCCAATAATAACGTGGGGGAATAGCCATGAGCGTCTCAGTTTCACTTACAGAATCAACAGATAGCAGTAGCGTTAGCACAACAAGTAGTTCGTCCAGTGCGAGCAGCAGTGCCGACCTGCAGAACGAATTTATGACCTTACTGGTTGCGCAGTTGCAAAACCAGGACCCCACCAATCCTATGGATAACAGCCAGCTCACTACACAGCTTGCCCAGATCAGTACGCTGAGCGGCATAGAAAGCATGAACACCACGCTCGGCTCGATTTCTAGCCAGTTGGACACGTCCGAAACCTTACAGGCGAGTTCTCTGATCGGCAACGGCGTTCTGATCCAGGGCAACAGCATTGTCGTCGGCTCTGACAGCTCGACCACTGCATTTGGTGTCGAACTGGCCAATGCAGCTACGGACGTCAATGTAACGATTAAAGACTCGAGCGGTAATACGGTGAAAACCGTAGATCTCGGTGCTCAAAGTGCTGGCGTACAGACCTACACCTGGGATGGAACCAACGACAGCGGCGGCACCGTCGATGCCGGCACTTACACCTACACGGTGAGTGCGACAGGCTCCGACGGCGCCAGCGTGACAGCGACCCCGCTGAAATATGCGTTGGTTTACGGCGTTAACACGGACTCTTCTGAAGCCGTGCTTAACCTCGGCCTGTCAGGCACAGCGTCGCTCAGCGACGTGAAACAGATTATTTGATTGTGAATCGTGCGGCTGACAAGACAAGNAGACCAGCCGCCAAAACAACACACAGCAAAACAACTATTTTTAGGAGCATCACCAAATGGGTTTTTCACAAGCGGTCAGCGGATTAAACGCAGCTTCCAGCAATCTGGATGTCATCGGTAACAACATCGCCAACTCGGAAACGACAGGCTTTAAAGGCGCAACGGTCTCCTTCGCGGATATCTTCGCCGATTCGGCCGTCGGTCTGGGTGTCAAGGTCGCCGCGGTGACGCAGAACTTTAACGACGGGACGATCGAAAACACCGACGTCGGCACCGACGTTGCTATTTCCGGTAATGGCTTCTACCGCGTGGCGGATGACGCGGGTTCGGTTTACTACACCCGTAACGGCGAATTCCAGCTGGATGCGGATCGTAACCTGACCACCAAAACTGGTTACTACGTGACGGGTTATGCCGCTACCGGTACGCCGCCGACCATCGCTGCGGGCGCTGAACCGACTACGATCAATATCTCTGCGGGTTCCATCGCCGCTCAGCAAACGTCAACTTCTACCTACGTCGCCAACCTGAACTCCACTACCGATGCGTTGGCTGCCGGTACTACCTTTGACGCGACCGATTCCAGCACTTACTCCTGGACCAAGTCGATGACCACTTATGACAGCCTGGGTAACACCCACGTCATGAACCTCTACTTCTCTAAAACGGCTGACAATACCTGGGAAGTGCACGCGTTGGATAGCAGCGATAGCACCGCGACCGCTCAGGATCTGGGAACGCTGAACTTCAGCACCAGCGGTCAGTTGACCGGAACGACGTCCTTCAACGTTACGACCAACTCGCTGAACGGCTCCGCCGCTAACACATTCNCCATCGACTTTGCCGGCTCAACGCAGCAGAACGCGTCCAGCTCCGAGCTGAGCAAAACGCAGAACGGCTACACCACCGGTAACTTGGTCGAATACGCCATCAACGATGACGGCACCATCAGCGGCACCTACTCCAATGGACAGACTCAGCTGTTGGGACAGATTGTTCTGGCGACATTCTCTAACAACCAGGGCCTGAAATCAGAAGGGGATAACGTCTGGAGCGCAACGTCCTCTTCCGGCGAAGCCTCTTTGGGCACAGCAGGCACGGGCCTGTTGGGGTCTCTGACCAGCGGCGCGCTTGAATCATCCAACGTCGATGTCGGCTCTGAATTGGTCAACATGATCGTTGCTCAGCGTAACTATCAGTCCAACGCCCAGACCATCAAGACACAGGATTCCATCCTGAACACCCTGGTCAACCTGCGTTAATTAAGCCACACAAGGTAACGATATGGATCACGCCATATATACAGCGATGGGCGCCGCTAGCCAGACGATGGAACAGCAGTCGGTCATCGCCAACAACCTGGCCAATGTGTCCACGCCCGGTTTCCGGGCGCAGTTGAACGCCATGCGCGCGGTGCCGGTCGAGGGGCCTACGCTCCCAACCCGTACGCTGGTCGTGGCGTCGACTCCGGGTGCAGATATGTCACAGGGGCCGCTGAACTATACGTCTCGTCCTCTGGACGTGGCTGTGCAGGACGACGGTTGGTTGGCCGTACAGCTGCCTAACGGCGAAGAAGCCTACACCCGCAACGGTGCTATTCAGGTTGATGAAACCGGTCAGCTCACCATTCAGGGCTATCCGGTCGTCGGCGACGATGGTCCGCTGACGGTGCCGGTGCAGTCCACGGTCACCATCGCCGCAGACGGGACGATTTCCGCTTTAGGCGACGGTGATGCGCCAAACACGGTTGGTGCGGCGGGCGCGCTGAAATTGGTCAAGTCAGAACCGAACCAGTTGGTTCGTGGTGATGACGGCCTGTTTCACATCTCTCCGCAGGCTCAGCAGCAAGTCGGCAATGCCTTGCCGGCGGATGACACAGTGAAAGTGATGCCAGGTGTCCTGGAAGGCAGCAATGTGAACTCGACCGAAACGCTCGTTGACATGATCAACAGCGCCCGGCGCTTTGAAATGCAGATGAAAGTGATCACAAACGTCGATCAAAACGCCGAGAGCGCCAACAAGCTGCTGTCTGTTAGTTAATCAATTTTAAGGGTAACACTATGATTCGTTCACTGTGGATTGCAAAAACCGGGCTTGATGCTCAGCAAACCAACATGGATGTCATCTCGAACAACCTCGCTAACGTCAGCACCAACGGCTTTAAGCGTCAGCGCGCGGTTTTCGAAGATCTGCTGTATCAAACGGTTCGTCAGCCGGGTGCTCAGTCTTCGGAACAAACCAACTTGCCATCTGGTTTGCAGCTGGGTACAGGGGTTCGTCCGGTTTCGACAGAACGTTTGCACAGCCAGGGTAACCTGGAACAGACGGAAAACACCAAAGACATCGCCATCAATGGTCAGGGCTTCTTCCAGGTACTGCTGCCGGACGGCACCACCGCGTATACCCGCGATGGCTCTTTCCAGCTGGATGCGAATGGTCAGCTGGTGACATCCAGCGGCTACCAGGTTCAGCCGGCGATCACGGTGCCAGACACCGCGGTATCCATGACGGTAGCACGTGACGGTGTGGTGAGCGTGACTGAACAGGGTCAGGCGGCTGCCACGCAGATCGGCCAGCTGACGCTCAGCACATTCATCAACCCGACCGGTTTGCAGAGCCTGGGTGAGAACCTGTATCAGGAAACGCAGAGTTCCGGCGCGCCGACAGAGTCGACTCCGGGTCAGAACGGCGCCGGTGTGCTTTATCAGGGTTATGTCGAAACCTCTAACGTCAACGTGGCGGAAGAGCTGGTCGATATGATCCAAGTACAGCGTGCCTATGAAATAAACAGTAAGGCGGTGTCGACCTCCGATGCCATGCTGCAGCGGCTTACGCAAATTTAAGAAAGCACATTTATGGTGTTAATGAAAAAAGAAGTGAACGCACCGCGCATGCGCGGTGTTCGCCTATGCCGTGCCGGGTGGAAAAATGTCGTCGCACCGGCGCTTATGCTGTCGGTATGCGCTTCATTAGCCGGATGCGCCTATTTCCCGCACAAAGAGCTGGTCGAAGGCGAAACGACGGCGCAGCCTGCGCCGCCTAACCTGGTTGCCACCAACGGATCGATCTTTCAGATGGTTCAGCCGATGAACTACGGCTACCAGCCTTTGTTCGAGGACCGTCGTCCCCGTAACGTCGGCGATATCCTGACGATTACCCTGCAGGAAAATGTCAGCGCCAGCAAAAGTTCGAGTGCGAACTCATCCCGTGATGGCTCTGGATCGCTGGGTGTCACTACGGCGCCTCGTCTGTTGCAAGGCCTGTTCGGTAACCAGCGCGCCGACTTCGACGTAGAAGGTAAGAACGACTTCGACGGCTCCGGTGGAGCGACCGCGAAAAACACCTTTACCGGTACGATAACGGTGACGGTGAAAGACGTGTTAAGTAACGGCAACCTGAAGGTTGTGGGCGAGAAACAAATCGCCATCAACCAAGGCGCAGAATATATCCGCTTCTCCGGCATTGTGAATCCAAGAACGATCACAGGATCCAACTCCGTGGTATCCACACAGGTTGCTGATGCCCGGATTGAGTACGTCGGCAAAGGCTATATTAATGAAGCCCAGGAAATGGGGTGGCTACAGCGCTTCTTCCTGAACGTTTCACCATTTTAAGAGGTTAATCATGCGGGTTCGTCACCTTATTTTTTCATTTATCACATTATCACTGACGCTCTTGTCATCAGCACACGCCGAGCGTTTACGTGATTTGGTTGATATTCAAGGCGTACGTGATAACCCGCTGATTGGATACGGCCTGGTTGTCGGTCTCGACGGTACGGGCGACCAAACCACTCAGACGCCGTTTACGACGCAGAGTTTGACCAACATGTTGTCACAACTCGGCATTACCGTGCCTAGCGGCACCAACATGCAGTTGAAGAACGTGGCAGCGGTCATGGTGACCGCGAACTATCCGGCATTTGCCCGCGCAGGGCAGAAAATTGACGTCGTCGTGTCGTCGCTGGGTTCAGCGAAAAGCCTCCGCGGCGGTACGCTGTTGATGACGCCGTTGAAAGGGGTCGACAATCAGGTCTACGCCCTGGCGCAGGGCAACATGTTGGTCGGCGGCGCGGGCGCCTCTTCCGGCGGGAGTCAGGTTAAGGTGAACCAACTGTCCGGCGGCAGAATCAACGGCGGCGCGACCATTGAGCGCGAGCTGCCTACCACGTTCGGCGCTTCCAACAATCTTACGCTGCAGCTGAAGCAGGAAAACTTCAGCCTGGCGCAGCGCATCAGCGACTCGATTAATCAGTTCAATAGCTCCGGCGTCGCCAGACCGCTTGATGGTCGTACCGTGGAAGTCACTTTACCGTCCGGCAGCACGTCTCAGGTGCGTTTTCTGGCCCAGATTCAGGACATTAATATCAACACTGGCGAAATGGACGCGAAGATCATCATCAATTCTCGTACCGGCTCGGTGGTGATGAACCGCAACGTGACGTTGGACTCTTGCGCCATCGCGCAGGGCAATCTGTCCGTTACGGTCAACAATCAGCAGAATGTGAATCAGCCGAACACGCCGTTGGCCGGTGGGCAAACTGTCGTCACCCAGCAGACGCAGATCGATATGCGTCAGGAAGGCGGGGCGCTTCAGCGCGTCAATGCGGGCACCAATTTGAACAGCGTGGTTCGTGCGCTTAACTCGCTGGGCGCGACGCCGATGGATCTGATGTCCATCATCCAGGCGATGCACAGCGCGGGCTGCGTCAAGGCGGAAGTGGAAATCATCTAATGATGAAGCTCGATAACACCAGTTCGATCGATCAGGCTTCCGCGGCCTATGACGTCAGGTCGCTGAACAAGCTACGCAACGATGCGGTCAAAAACGATCCGTCAGCGCTGAAAAAAGTGGCGAAGCAGGTCGAAGGTTTGTTCGTCAACATGATGTTGAAGAGCATGCGTTCGGCGCTGCCGAAAGACGGCTTGCTCAGCAGCGATCAGACGCGGCTTTATACCAGCATGTATGACCAGCAGGTTGCCCAAGACCTGTCTGCGAAAGGTCTGGGGCTGGCCGACATGATGGTGAAGCAGCTTAGCCGCAATGTGAATGAACTGCCTGGCAACGCGGTGGGAACGACGCCGATGCCGGTCAGCAAGGACGACTTTTTAACGTCGTCCGCTTTCACCCCTGCGCTGATGGGCGAGTTTTTGAAGCGTAACAATCCAGATCATCAGGGTGAGAGCGCAACGAAGTCGCAGCCGGAATTGCCGCCGTCGTCTGAAGACTTCACTAACCGCCTGTCGATGCCTTCCATGATCGCCAGTCTGAAAACCGGTATCCCACATCATCTGATTATGGCGCAGGCTGCGCTGGAGTCGGGCTGGGGTAAACGCGAAATCACAACCAGCGATGGCAAACCCAGCCATAACCTGTTCGGCGTAAAAGCGGGCAGCAACTGGGACGGGAAAGTCACGGAAATCGTTACGACCGAGTTCGAAAACGGTCGGGCTTACAAGGTCAAAGAGAAGTTCCGCGTCTACGATACCTATTTGGATTCGATCAACGACTACATTTCCCTGCTGACCGACAACGCGCGTTATAAGGGTGTCGTAAATGCGAATAGCGCAGAAGCGGCGGCCTATGAACTGCAGAGGGCCGGTTACGCGACCGATCCGCGTTACGGAGACAAGCTGGTGCAAATTATCGGGCAGATAAAGAACACCACCGAGAAAGCGGTGAAGGCGTATACACACGATATAAGTAACTTATTTTAAACCGCTTTTATTTTTTGATTTCTTGCTCAAGTTTATGTGGCCCCAGCCGATAACTTTATCAGACACCATTGCCGGTTAGAATTTGTAATATAAAGGAAATTTCATGGCCAGTTCATTGATAAACATTGCGTCGTCAGGCCTGAAAGCTGCGAATGTGGCTCTTAGCACTTCGTCCAATAACATCAGCAACGTATACACTGATGGTTACAGCAAACAGAGCGTTTCCCTGGCTCAGAACGCCGGTACGCAAAAACCTTATGGCACGGTCGGCAATGGCGTGAGTATTGTTTCCGTCGATCGGGCCTATGACTCTTTGGTCACTAGTCAGTTGCGCGCTGCATCCAGCAACTACGCTAGCACCTCTGCTTACTCTGATCAGGTTTCACAGATTGACAACTTGCTGTCCGACAGTGACAACAGCCTGTCTACGCTGATGTCTTCGTTCTTCTCTTCATTGCAGTCGCTCAGTACCAATGCGAGTGACTCTTCTGCGCGTCAGACGGTTATCAGTAGCGCGCAAAGCATGGTGACTCAGTTCAAGAGCACGGATAAATATCTGCAAGATATGGATTCGTCGATCAACTCTGAATTGAAAACCAGCGTGTCGCAGATCAATACCTATTCCAAGCAGATCGCGGATCTGAACGAAAAAATCGTTCAGCTCGGCAGCGGTTCTAGTTCCGCCAACGCCCTGCTGGACCAGCGTGACCAGTTGATCACTGAGATGAGCCAGTTTGTTGGCGTCACGACGACAACGCAGGACAGCATGGTGAGCGTCAGCTTGTCTAACGGCATGACGTTGGTACAGGGCGATAAGTCTTACGACCTGGTGACCGTCACGTCTCCTGACGATCCGTCCAGAGTTGAGGTGGCGTATGACAATGGTATTAGCGACCCGATTCAGCTGAGCGCTGACTCGCTGGAAAGCGGCAGCGTTAGCGGGCTGCTCACGTTCCGTACCGAAACGCTGGACAGCGCACGCAACCAGCTGGGACTCATGGCTTTGACGCTGGCTAACAGCTTCAACACCCAGCACAAGGAAGGCGTTGACCTGAATGGGGATGTTGGAACGGACTTTTTCAGCTTTACGCAGCCCAGTGTCGTCAGCAATACCAACAACACCGGCAGCGCTGCCTTAACGGCGACTTATTCGGATACGACAGCAGTAAAAGCCAGTGATTATACGTTGAAGTATACCAATGGCGCCTGGGCGGTTACGCGTAACTCAGACGGTGCAAGTGTTGACTATACCAGCGGTACGGATGACAGCGGAAATCCCACGCTGAGCTTTGATGGCGTCCAGGTGGCCGTCAGCGGTACAGCGACCTCCGGTGACAAGTTTACGCTGAACACCACTAGCGAAGTGATCTCGAATATGTCGGTGGCGATTACTGACACGGCGAAGATCGCCGCCGCGCTCAATGACGATAGCAGCGGCGAAAGCGATAACCGAAACGCCGCGGCATTGCTGGCGTTGCAAAGCAGCAATCAGGTCAATGGTAATTCCACTTTTAGCGAAGCCTATGCATCACTGGTCAGCGAAATCGGGGTTAAAACGCAAAGCGCTGAAACTACCGCCACGACGCAATCCAGCATCGTGGATCAGTTGACTGAGAAGCAGCAGTCGATCTCCGGGGTCAACCTGGATGAAGAATATGTCGACCTGCAGCGCTATCAGGAATACTACACGGCGAACGCCAAAATTCTGTCGACCGCCGGATCGATTTTTGACTCCTTGCTGGCTGCAATTTCAGGCTAACGAGTGCTTCACTAATTTATTGAAAATAATGTATAAATTCAATTTAAGGACTGTGTTATGCGTCTTAGCTCATCGATGATTTATCAGCAGAACATGCAGAGCATTACGAACGCCTACTCGAAATATCAGAGCGCGGCGTTGGATTTGTCTAATGGGAAGCTGGTCAACAAACCATCGGACGATCCGATTGCTTCGTCACAAGCCGTGGTGCTGGCGCAATCACAGTCAACCAACGAGCAGTTTGCTACGGCGCGTGACACGGCGACCACCAACCTGTCTTTGGAAACCACCGTACTGGACCAGGTCACTGACGTGATTCAAAACGTCCAGACCCTGCTGGTTAAAGCGGCGAGCACCACTTACAGCGACTCGGATCGCCAGTCGATGAAGACTGAACTGCAAGGGTACAAAGATCAGTTGCTGACGCTGGCCAACACCACTGACAGCAACGGTAATTACATCTTCGCGGGTTACAAGACCGATACCGCCCCTTTTGTTGAAGACAGCGAAGGTAACGTTAGCTATGTCGGCAGCGATACCTCCGTGAGTCAGAAAGTGGACTCCAGCCGAACCATGACCACGGGCGATACGGGGACAACCGTCTTTATGAGCCTGGCGGCGGGTTACAAAACCGAGCCGGACGGCACTGCCAGTGAAACTAACATGTTCAACAGCATCGACTATGCGTTGACGGCGCTCGATATTCCGCTGGATGACACCGGTGACGACACTACGAGCAGCGAGTCCTACCAGGCGATGTTCGATAAAGCTAACCGCGGAATGTCTAACTCGCTGGATAATGTGTTAACGGTGCAAGCCTCCGTGGGTAGTAAGCTTAATGAATTGACCACATTAGACAGTATCGGCGACAGCCGCGATCTGATTTATTCAGACCGGATGACCAGTTTGCAAGGGTCTGACGTCGACGATATGTATGAAATGATTTCTAACGTCACCATGCAACAGGTGGCGCTGCAGGCAGCGCAGAGCACATTCTCTTCCATGAAAGGCATGTCGCTGTTTGAGATGAATAGTTAATTAGCTTCGAATTTTGGAATACGCTTAAACCGGGCGTATTTGTTTAGGCGGTATCGTCCTGTTAATAGCAGGCGATACGGCCGTTTTTTTATTTTACGATTAGGGCTTTGTTCGGTCCTAATCATGTCAGACAGGGTAGGCACCGATTCCGTTCTTGGGTAACGTGTGCCGCCAACCCATGCTGGCGTCAGCGACCTTGTACTTTTTAACTTCTAAATGTTGACAGTCGCATAAACTTTTAAAAAGTACTGCCGATAATCTATGCAGATGGATGAACACATTTATTAAGGGGTAAGAGGATATGGCTACGACATCAAGCACGACCAGCAGTACGTCATCAAGCACAACGAGTTCCAGCACGGGATTGGTTACATCATTGGGCGTCGGATCTGGCTTGGACTTGTCTGGCATTTTGGACTCTTTGGAAGAAGTCGAGAACCAGAAACTTACCGCGATCACCACTAAACAAACCAGCTATGAGTCCAAGCTCACCGCTTATGGAACGCTGCAAAGCTCGCTGGAAACCTTCTCTACCGCGACGGAGAAGCTGAGCGACAGTTCGCTTTATGCGACCAAGAAAACGTCGACGAATACGGCGTTCACGAGTACGGCCACTTCCAGCGCAACCTCGGGAACGTACGCGGTCAAAGTCACACAGCTGGCAACGGCTCAGACGTTGGCGACTGCCGCGCAGGATAGTAAAACCACACAGCTGGGCGATAGTAGCCTGACGACGCGTAATCTTACCCTGCAGGTTGGTAGCGGTAGTGCGGTCAATATCGCGCTGACTAACGATCAAACTACGCTTTCAGGTATCGCTAGCGCCATCAACTCTGCGAAAGCAGGAGTGACTGCCAGTATCGTACAGTCTGGCGATAGCAGCTATCAGCTGACGTTGACCTCAGATACTACCGGTGAATCGTCGACGATGAGCGTGAGCTCAAACGATAGTACGTTGAACAGTATCCTGGGATATGACAGCACTTCGTCGTCTAACGGGATGACCCAGCAGGTTGCGGCGCAAAACGCTGAGCTGACGGTTAACGGCATCGCCATCGAGCGAAGCAGCAATACAGTGACCGATGTTCCGACGGAAGGCGTGACGCTGACGTTGAGTTCAGTTTCCAGCTCGTCGGAAAACCTGGTCGTTAGCAAGAGTGTTACGGATGCTGCCAGTGCGATCACCGATTGGGTGAGCGCTTATAACACGTTGTTGACTTCGTTCGCCTCGTTGAGCGCCTACAGCAGCGTGAGTGCAGGCGAATCTCAGTCCACGAGCAACGGTGCTCTGGTTGGGGACTCTACGCTTAGCAGTATCAAAAACCAGCTGAAAACGATTATCAGCTCAGCGCAAAGCAGCGATACTTTCAAGGTGCTTTCTGAGATGGGTGTCTCGCTGGGTACCACCACGGACTCCACGACCGGAACGGTTGTGCGAGGAACGTTAAGCGTCGACAACACCACGCTGGTCAATGCGCTGACGGATAACGGTACTGAAGTTGGTGAGTTTTTCATGGGCGATGGTAAAACGACGGGGCTTGCAACGCAGCTGGTATCTACCGTATCGACCTATACGAAAAGTAAAGGTTTGATCGATAACGCTGAGTCAGGTATTACGTCTATCATCGACAAGCTTAAGTCTCAGTATACTGATGTTCAGAGCAGCATTGAAAACACCATGAGCCGCTACAGGACTCAGTTCACCAAACTGGACGTATTGGTACAGCAATTGAACAGCACAGGTGACTACCTGACGTCGGCGTTCGAACAGCTTAGCAGCAGCTCCAGCAGTTAACGCGTAGTGTAAGGAAAGTTTTTTATGGCCATGATGTATGGTTCACAGGCTTATGCGCAGGTCGGTTTGGAAAGCGGCGTGATGAGCGCCAGCCCGCATAAACTGATCACCATGTTGTTTGATGGCGCCATCAGTGCCCTTGTTCGTGCAGATATCTTCATGGAACAAGGGGACACGGTGGAAAAGGGTAACGCGATTACCAAGGCCATCAGAATCATTGACAGTGGATTACTGGCTTCTCTTGATATGGAGAAAGGTGGTGAGATCAGCACGAATCTGGCGCAGCTGTATGACTATATGATTAGACAGTTGCTTCAGGCCAATCTGCACAACGATCGTGCGCTATTAGAAAATATCACGGAACTTTTGCGAGGCATTGCTGACTCCTGGAAAGAAATAAGTCCTGAAAAGAATAACGCTGCTGATTGATTAGTGATTGGTTCTGTCTGTGCCGGAAATATCATCGGAATAGCTTTGTGTACGGCACAGTTTCAGTTTTTTGCCGTTTTGCGTTAAACATAACTCACAGTGTAGGTCAGGAAACCATAATGGAAGTCAGCAAATCAGTTCTTGTCTGTTATCAGCAAATCCTTGAACTAAGCGATCGTATGCTGGCACTTGCAAAAAAAGCAGAATGGGCGGAATTGATCGAAGTTGAACAGCGTTATCTTGAAGCGGTGGGGCTTCTTCCTGACCTGATTAAACACAACAATAAAGTGTCTAACGCGGAACAACGCCAAATAAAGCATTGCCTCGACACAATATTGAGCAACGAAGCCGCGATAACTCAATTGCTGGAATCGCGTATGAAAGAGTTGAAGGGGCTTATAGGTCAATCCGTCAGGCAGCAGTCGGTGAATGAGGCGTACCACAAATTCGCCGATCATGATTCGATGTTGCCAGGCGGCGGCAAAGAATAAGCCAATCGAGCTCAATTCCTGTACGTCTCGTCGGTCAACGTGCCGACGGGCTCCCTCAGCAATTTCACGATGACACTTTGTCCCCGAACACGCTGGCTCTCCTGCCTGCAGATGTTAAATCCGATTATCTCCCTGAGTTTATGCCTTCCGCCATCCAAGCCTCCCCTGGAAATTACGATTGGATAAGTTTAAAAGCGCATCTTAGGCGTGTTTTTTGCGTGCGGATCAGTCAACGGAAATAAAATCGAGGGTGCGCAATAGCAATCGGGGGCATAAAAAAAGGCTGAGAGGCCATTCGGGGAAGGGTAGGACCAGGCTATGCGAAAGCGAATAGCCCGAAGGAGGCTTATAATTCGATGGTTAATAGGCGAGGTAAATAAAAATAGTCGTCTTTACTTATACCGACATATTCATGATTTCCTGGTAAGCAGACACCAGTTTATTTCTCACCTGAATACCCATTTGCATCGAAATGGATGCTTTTTGCAGGTCGACCATCACGTCATTCAACGCGACGCCTTCCTCACCCAGCTCGAATTTCTGCGCCTGCGCACGTGCTGTGGTTTGCTGCTCGCTGATTTTTCCCAGCGCGGATTTCATCTCGTCCGCAAAGCCGCTTTGCTGTTCCGCAATGGCGTTAGATGCGCTGCCAGTTGACTGCAGTGCTACGCTTTGTAACTGCTGAACGACAGATTCAATTCCCTGTATAGACATTTAAACCCTCGGGTTTTCTCTGTGACCAATTATTTACAGGCGATAACTTTAGCAGAATACCAGCAACCCTAAGCTTCTAAATAGGCATAAAAACCTTGGCTAATTCACCTATAGAATTGGCCTCATGGGATAAATAATATATCGCCCAAATCTCAAAGGCGGGTGTTGATGTTTAGAACAACCGTTGCTTATTCAGGGAGTATATTTTGTTTTTATTAATAACTATCAAAATGTTAATTGGCAGGAATAGTGCATGAGCTCCGCTAAAAGCAGTTCGCCCGCAATGAGTATCAACGGATTTACTGCTGTGCTTAACCGGCTGCGTGCTAATCCGAAAGTACCCTTATTAGTCGCCGCAGCCTTTGCTGTGGCTGTGGTTACAGCGTTAGTCTTATGGGCAAAAAGTCCCGATTATAGAGTGCTTTACAGCAATCTAAACGATCGTGACGGCGGGGAGATCGTCACCCAGCTAACGCAGATGAACATCCCTTATCGATTCAGCGATAACGGTGGGGCTTTGCTGATACCGGCGGAAAATGTTTATGAGACCCGGTTAAGACTGGCACAGTTAGGGCTGCCCAAGGGCGGCTCTGTAGGTTTTGAGCTGCTCGATCAAGAGAAGTTCGGCATCAGTCAGTTTAGCGAGCAGGTTAACTATCAGCGTGCTCTGGAAGGCGAGCTATCCCGAACGATGGAGACGCTTGGCCCTGTGCAGAAAGCGCGGGTTCATTTGGCGATCCCGAAACCTTCCTTGTTCGTGCGTGAACAAAAATCCCCTTCAGCCTCGGTGACGTTGAACTTGCAGCCGGGCAGGGCGCTGGACGAAGGGCAGATCAACGCCATTGTTTACATGGTGTCCAGCAGCGTCGCTGGCCTGCCGCCGGACAATGTCACCGTCGTCGACCAGAATGGCCGACTGCTGACGCAAACGGACGGTACAGGCCGTGACCTGAATGCGGCACAGCTGAAATATGCCAACGAAGTTGAAAACCGCTTCCAGCGTCGCATCGAAGCTATCCTGGCGCCGATTGTCGGCACCGGTAACGTTCACGCGCAGGTCACAGCCCAGATCGACTTCTCCAATCGTGAGCAGACCGATGAGCAGTACCAGCCGAACCAGGCTCCGAATCAGGCCGCGGTTCGTTCTCAGCAGTCTAGCCAGAGCGAACAGTTAGGCGGAAAGAACGTCGGCGGCGTGCCTGGCGCTTTATCGAATCAGCCTCCTGCGACGCCGACGGCGCCGATTGTCGCGCCAAACGCTGGCAATAATGCTAATGGCGCGCAGAACAACGCGAACGGCCAGCAGCAGGCGAATGCGAACGGTGCTAACAACGCGAACGGGGCGAATCAGGGCGGAGCGAACGGCGGAATACAGTCTTCCAACAACCGCCGCGACCAGACGATCAACTACGAGGTTGACCGCACCATTCGTCACACCAAGCAAAGCGCCGGTGCCGTACAGCGTCTTTCCGTTGCGGTCGTCGTTAACTACGCGCCTAACGCTGAAGGCAAGTCTGCTGCGTTGAACGAAGAGCAGATCAAACAGATTGAGTCGCTGACGCGCGAAGCCATGGGCTTCTCAACCGACCGCGGCGATACCATCAACGTGGTTAACGCGCCGTTTACGGAATCGAACGATGCTGCGAGCGAATTGCCCTTCTGGCAGAAGCAAGCCTTCTTCGATCTGCTGATAAGCGCAGGCAAATGGCTGCTTGTCCTGATTGTGGCCTGGATCTTGTGGCGCAAAATGGTACGTCCGCAGTTGCAGCTCAAGAAGAAAGAGCAGCAGGCGATGGCGGAAAGTGTGTCTGGCGGTCAGGATGGCGATGACGACGTTATCGTCAAGCTCAGCAAAGAAGAGCAAGACTTGCAGCGTAAATCGCAGCAGCGCGTCAATACCGAGCTGCAAAGCCAGCGTATTCGCGATATGGCCGAGAACGATCCTCGCGTCTGCGCTCTGGTTATTCGCCAATGGATGAGTACTGAACTATGAGTATGACTGGAACTGAAAAGAGCGCTATTTTGCTGATGACCATCGGCGAAGACCGCGCTGCTGAAGTCTTCACGCATCTTTCCACGCGTGAAGTTCAGCACCTGAGTGCCGCCATGGCGAACATGAAACAGGTGTCCAATCAGCAGCTGATGGAAGTGCTGAAAGAATTCGAAGTTTCCGCAGAGCAGTACGCGGCGCTGAGCGTCAACGCAGGCGATTACCTGCGTTCCGTTCTGGTTAAAGCGCTGGGCGAAGAGCGGGCGTCGACCTTGCTGGAAGATATTCTGGAAAGCAAAGAAACCTCTTCCGGGATGGAAACGCTCAACTTCATGGAGCCGCAGACTGCAGCTGACCTGATCAAAGATGAGCATCCGCAGATCATCGCGACCATCCTTATCCATCTTAAACGCGCGCAGTCCGCTGATATCCTGGCGCTGTTCGACGAACGCCTGCGTAATGACGTCATGCTGCGTATCGCGACCTTCGGCGGCGTACAGCCGGCGGCGTTGGCTGAGTTGACGGAAGTTCTGAACGGTCTGTTGGACGGCCAGAACCTGAAACGCAGCAAGATGGGGGGTATTCGTACTGCGGCTGAAATTATCAACTTGATGAAAACGCAGCAGGAAGAAGCGGTTATCGACGCCGTACGCGAGTTCGACGGCGAGCTGGCGCAGAAAATCATCGACGAAATGTTCCTGTTCGAAAACCTGGTCGAAGTGGACGATCGCAGTATTCAGCGTCTGTTGCAGGAAGTGGAGTCCGAGTCCCTGCTGATAGCCCTGAAGGGGGCGGAAGAGCCGCTGCGCGAGAAGTTCCTGCGCAACATGTCCCAGCGTGCCGCAGAAATCCTGCGCGACGACCTGGCGACGCGTGGACCGGTACGTATGTCTCAGGTCGAAAACGAGCAGAAAGCCATCCTGCTTATCGTTCGTCGTCTGGCGGACAGCGGCGAGATGATCATCGGTGGCGGCGAGGATGCGTATGTCTAATACCAATGACTTACCTTGGCGCCCCTGGACACTGACCGATCTGGCGGCACCACCGCCGTCGGCTCAGCAGGAAGAGGAGACGCCATCCCGTTCGGAGGAAGAAGACACTTCTCCCGTTGAGGCGTTGGAGTCACTGGAACTGCTGCGCGAAGAGATCCAGCTAAAAGCCAAAGATGCTGGCTACAGAGACGGTCAGCAGAAAGGCTACGATGAAGGTTACCAAGTCGGTTTGGCCGAAGGTCGTCAGCAGGGCGCGCAGGAAGAGAAACAGCAGCAAGAAAAGCTGACTGAGCAGATGCAGCAGATGGTGACCGAATTTCAGCAGACGCTCGATTCGCTGGACAGCGTGATCACTGCACGCCTGATGCAGATGGCGCTGACCGCAGCGAAGCAGGTGTTGGGTCAGGCGCCGGTATGCGACGGCACGGCCTTGCTCAATCAGATACAGCAGATGATTCAGCAAGAACCTTTATTTAGCGGTAAGCCTAATTTACGCGTACATCCGTCCGATATGGAAAGGGTAGAGAAACAGTTAGGTCCGACATTGGCGCAGCACGGCTGGCGTCTACTGGCGGACAACCAGCTCCATCCGGGCGGTTGTAAAGTCAGCGCTGAAGACGGCGACCTGGATGCCAGCATCGCGACGCGTTGGCACGAGCTGTGTCATATGGCTGCGCCGGGAGAGGTGTGATGACGAACCGACTCTCTCGCTGGCTGACGACGCTGGATGCGTTCGAGAAGAAGATCGCCACGACGCCCACCGTTCGTCGCTACGGGCGTTTGACTCGCGCGACGGGGCTGGTGCTTGAAGCCTCGGGTCTGCATTTGCCGCTGGGCGCGACCTGCTATGTAGAACGTGTTAACGGCGACAAGATCGAAGAAGTCGAAAGTGAAGTCGTTGGTTTTAACGGGCAAAGACTGTTTCTGATGCCGCTTGAGGAAGTTGAGGGCATCATCCCCGGCGCGCGCGTCTATGCTCGCGGCGGAGAAAAGCACGAAGGCAAAAAGCTTCCGCTGGGCCCCGAACTGCTCGGCAGGATCCTGGATGGCGCGGGTAAACCGCTGGATGGACTGCCGCCGCCGGAAACCGGATTCAAGGCGCCATTGATTACGCCGCCGGTTAACCCCTTGCAGAGAACGCCTATCGATCATGTGCTTGACGTCGGCGTCCGGGCGATCAACGCCTTGCTGACCGTCGGACGAGGGCAGCGTATGGGCCTGTTCGCCGGTTCCGGCGTGGGTAAAAGTGTGCTGCTGGGTATGATGGCCCGCTATACTGAAGCTGATGTCATCGTTGTGGGACTGATCGGGGAACGTGGCCGTGAGGTCAAAGACTTCATCGAGAATATTCTGGGTGCCGAAGGCCGTGCCAGAGCGGTTGTGATTGCCGCACCGGCTGATGTTTCCCCGCTGTTGCGTATGCAAGGGGCCGCTTACGCTACCCGCATCGCGGAAGATTTTCGCGATAAGGGACACCATGTTCTGCTGATCATGGATTCCTTAACGCGTTATGCGATGGCGCAGCGAGAAATCGCACTAGCCATCGGCGAACCACCGGCGACCAAGGGCTATCCACCTTCTGTGTTCGCCAAACTGCCTGCGCTGGTCGAACGTGCGGGTAACGGAATGCATGGCGGCGGTTCTATCACCGCGTTTTACACCGTATTGACGGAAGGCGACGATCAGCAAGACCCGATCGCCGACTCCGCCAGGGCCATTCTGGATGGGCATATTGTGCTGTCCCGACAGCTCGCTGAATCCGGTCATTACCCGGCAATTGATATCGAAGCGTCGATTAGCCGTGCGATGACTGCTTTGATCGACGAATCACATTACGCCAAAGTAAGGCAGTTTAAGCAGTTGTTATCCGTCTATCAGCGGAACAAAGATTTGATCAGCGTGGGTGCCTATGCATCGGGAACCGACCCCTTGCTGGATCAGGCCATTCAGATCTATCCGCAGATGGAAGCGTTTTTACAGCAGGGGATGTTCGAACGTTGCGACGAACAGCAGGCATTGCAGCAACTGAATGCGCTGTTCGGCATGTAGTGTCATGTAGTGTCATGTAGTGTATTCGATTACCAAGGCGAAGAGCTGTGCCCGGCAGGGCAGTGCCAGCAGGCCGCCGGTAACTGTACGTGATTGAGGTACTATGAAAACTGAAACTCCTCTCGACAAACTTCGCGAATTGGCTCAGCAGGAAGTGGACGATGCCGCTACTCTGCTGGGGCAGATCCGTCAGTCGCACGTACAGGCACAGCAGCAGCTAGATATGCTGCTCGGCTATGAAGATGACTACCGGGTACAGCTGCAACAAAGTATGGGCAGCGGTATCAATGCAGCGAATTGGTACAACTATCAGCAGTTTATCAAAACTCTTGAGTTGGCCATCGAACAACATCGCAAACAGCTGGCCGTATGGGCACAGCGCCTTGAGCAGGCCATGAAAACCTGGCAGGCCAAGCGCCAACGGCTGAATGCGTTTGAAACATTAAAAGAACGGGCGGCTCAGGAACTTTTGGTTCGTGAAAACCGTCGAGACCAGAAACTGATGGATGAATTTGCACAGCGCTCGTCATTGAGGAAACTGAATCCATGAATCTAACTACTGTTACTGCTCTTTCAGCGTCTGAGACGGCTCGAACTGATGCGAACTCGTCCAGCAGCAGCCAAGACAGTAATGCGTCACAGGCTAATAGCTTTACGGCGCTGTTTTCGTCACACCTGAATGAAGAGCAAAATCGGACACAGCAGAACGCGTCGAACGCTGCTTCTCAAAATACTCAGAACAATGAAACACAGCCGCAGCCGGTGAAACATCCCACGACTCAGTCGACGTCTAACACCGAAAACACGTCGGCCAAACAGGCCGATGGAAGTGAGGATGCGCAGTCGGCGGAAGCGGAAGTGGGCGACGAGTTGGCCACAACGGAGTCCTCCGTTCAGTCTTCGCTGAGCGCGCTGTTGAAGCAATCGCACGCAACACACGGCAAGTCTACGTCAGCGAACGCGGATGCCTCGACGACCGCGAAAACGGATGCTGCCGACACGAGCGATGACGCAGCGTTGACGCTGGGCGAGCAGGTAACGGCGGATACTGACATCTCCGCCGTGACGACCGATCAGGATGCCTCGTCGACGATTATGGCCATGCTGGGGGCAGGATTGGCTCCGCAGTTACAGAAAGTCACCGCTCAGCCGATAACCAGCCAGAGTGAAGGCGTAGCCGCTCTAAGTGTGGACGGACAAAATGCCTTGCAGACGCTGACCGACGATCAGCAGAGCACGTCCTTAACCTCGATGCTGAATGCCGTCGCTGATGATGCGACGACAGGGCAGGATGACGATGCGGCGCTGACCGATATTCTGGGTCGCGCTTCCGGTAAAACGGCGTCCAAAGGGAACGGGAAAGACGATTCGACCGACCTGAAAAATATTGTGGTAGATACGACTGCGACGTCGAACAAGGTGCAGTCTTCTGATATCACGGCTGCCGTGAGCAACGCGTTCAAGGTGACCCAAGAGCCGTCATCTGCCAACAACAGCAATTCTAGCGCCGCGACGGTGAATAGTGCCTTGGGCGCGCTGAACAGCACTCAGGCCAACACCACCGCCGCCGCGACGCCACAAACTGCGGTGCTGACATCCCGTTTGGGCAGCGATGAGTGGCAACAGGCGCTCAGCCAGCAGGTTGTGATGTTTACACGTAACAATCAGCAAAACGTTGAGCTGCGTCTGCACCCTCAGGAGCTTGGCGCAATTCAGGTCAGCATGAAGATGGATGATAACCAGGCTCAAATCCACCTTGCGTCCGCGCATGGTCAGGTTCGAGCTGCGTTGGAAGCTGCAATGCCGCAGCTGAGAACGGCGTTGTCTGAAAGCGGTATTACGCTAAACCAGAGTAGTGTGGGCAGCGAGACCTTCGGGGGCTCCGAATGGCAGCAGGGCCAACAGCAGAGCGCCGGCGGCGGTTCGTCTTCGTCTCAGTATTCGAGCAGCCTGGACAGCCACATGGACATCGTGGATGTGCCAGCTTCACTGCAGAGAATCGCGTCCTCTTCGAGCGGCGTTGATACCTTTGCGTGAGGCAAATCAGTAAGCTAGTGTGATTTTCCTCGTCTATTCATCCTATTGAACGGCGGAATAGACGGGATAATTACGGGGTATATGCAGCACAGAGCTGCATCAATGGCAATGAGTATAGGAATTATCTTAGTCTATGGCTGAAGAAAAATCACAGTCGGGACGCAAGCGTTCTGTCTTGTTAATACTGCTGATCGTTATCGCATTGGTAGCGACATGTGCTGCTGGCACGGGTTGGTGGTTCTTTTATCATAAAAACGCTGAGCCAACGGTGGCGAAAGAAGTGCCTCCCCCGGAACCTGTATTCATGCCATTGGATACATTTACTGTTAACTTGGTTAATCCGGATAACAATCCCGATCGTGTGTTGTACGTTGGGTTCACCCTGCGTTTGCCAGATGAAGAAACCAAGAGCCGCTTGACCCGCTATTTGCCGGAAGNGCGCAGCCGCTTGCTGCTGCTGCTTTCCCGACAGGATTCGGCCGCGTTGGCAAACGAACAAGGTAAGCAGAAGCTGATTGATGAAATTAAACAGGTTCTTAGCCCGCCGCTGGTTCAAGGGCAACCCAACCAGGTGGTCACGGATGTTCTGTTCACCGCTTTCATACTGCGATAAATATTATGAGTGACAGTATTCTTTCCCAGGCAGAAATTGACGCATTGCTCAACGGTGACAGTGACGACGGCGATAGCAAAGCTAAGTCGGCTTCTGGCCCCGAGAGCGATATCCGGCCTTATGATCCCAATACGCAACGTCGTGTTGTTCGTGAGCGCCTGCAGTCGTTAGAAATCATTAATGAGCGTTTTGCACGTCAGTTCCGCATGGGGCTGTTTAACCTGTTGCGTCGTAGCCCGGATATTACTGCCGGACCTATCAAAATTCAGCCGTATCATGATTTTGCGCGTAACCTGCCGGTGCCGACCAACCTCAATCTGGTTCATCTGAAGCCGCTGCGCGGCACCGCGCTGTTCGTGTTTTCTCCGAGCCTGGTTTTTATCGCGGTAGACAACTTGTTTGGCGGCGATGGCCGTTTTCCTACCAAGGTGGAAGGGCGAGAGTTCACCCATACCGAACAGCGCGTGGTGAAAAGAATGCTGCGCCTGGCGTTGGAAGCCTACGGGGATGCGTGGAACGCGATCTACAAATTGGACGTGGAATATGTACGCTCCGAGATGCAGGTCAAGTTTACCAACATCACGACGTCGCCTAACGATATTGTGGTCACCACGCCTTTCCATGTGGAAATCGGCAATCTGACCGGCGAATTTAATATTTGTATTCCTTTTGCCATGATCGAACCGCTGCGCGAACTGCTGGTGAATCCTCCGATGGAGAATTCCCGACAGGAAGATCAGAGCTGGAGGGACACCTTGGCTAAGCAGGTTCAGCATTCCGAGCTGGAACTGGTCGCCAACTTTACCGATGTGTCGCTGCGGTTGTCCAAAGTGCTGAAGCTACAGCCGGGCGACGTATTGCCTATAGAAAAACCTGACAGCATCATTGCCCATGTCGACGGTGTTCCGGTATTGACCGGTCAATACGGTACCTACAAAGGACAATATGCTCTTCGAGTCGAACAGTTAGTGAATCCAATTTTGACTTCTCTGAACAACGAGGGACAGCCCCATGAGTGACACCAAGAACCCGTCCGAAGAAAAAGAATCCGTGGACGATCTGTGGGCTGATGCATTTAATGAGCAGCAAGCCGCGGAAAAAGAAGAAAGCGGTAGCGAAGGCGTATTCAAGTCTCTGGAAGCCGATGCAGCGACTGGACTGTCTCAGGACATCGATCTGATTTTGGATATTCCGGTCAAGCTGACGGTTGAGCTGGGTCGTACCAAAATGACCATCAAAGAACTATTGCGCCTATCCCAAGGCTCGGTGGTTGCGCTGGACGGTCTGGCCGGCGAGCCGTTGGATATCTTGATCAATGGATATCTGATCGCGCAGGGCGAAGTGGTGGTGGTGGCCGATAAATACGGCGTACGTATCACTGATATCATTACTCCGTCTGAGCGTATGCGTCGCCTGAGCCGCTAACCTATGGCGCAAACTCAGGAGCAGACCTCCGCATCCGTTACGGTGCCGGCGCATAGCCAGGCACCGTCGCAAACTCCCGGCTCGGCGCTCACTCAGGTTAGCTCTGTGTTGGGAGGCATTCTCCTGTTTATCCTTCTGTTAGCCTGGCTCGCCAAAAAACTCGGCGTAACGCCTCAGGCCCGCAATAATCAGATGATGAAAGTCGTGTCGAGTTGTCCGGTCGGGCAGCGCGAAAAGGTGGTGATCGTTGAAGTCGACGACACCTGGTTGGTTCTTGGCGTCACCGCTCAGCAGGTAACTCCGCTTCATACCCTGCCAGCAAAAGCGATTGATGAGGCTAAAGCTTCCGCTCAAGCCAATCCTGCCGACTTTCGTAAACTCCTCAGTAAGGTCATGAATCGCTCGGAAAAGTCAGAATGAACAGGTTTTCATCTCGATGGGCGCAGCTGTTGCGGCGCGGTTTCTTTGCTGGCGTGATTGTATTTATCGCGCCGAACGCCTGGGCGCAACTGCCGGGCATCATCAGTCAGCCGATGGCCAACGGCGCGCAGAGCTGGTCCCTCCCGGTGCAGACGCTGGTTCTGCTGACGTCATTGACGTTTATCCCTGCCGTATTGCTGATGATGACCAGTTTTACCCGTATCATCATCGTGCTGAGTTTGTTAAGAAACGCCATGGGGACCGCCACGGCGCCGCCCAACCAGATTATCGTTGGACTGAGCCTGTTTTTGACCTTCTTCATTATGTCTCCGGTGATCACCAAGGTGTATCAGGACGCGTATCTGCCGTTCAGTCAGGATAAGATCTCCATGGAAGTGGCGATCGATCGTGGTTCTGCGCCGGTGCGTCAGTTTATGCTGCGCCAGACGCGTGAAACAGATTTGGCGCTATTTACCCGACTGGCGGATATTCCCCCGCTGGAAGGTCCGGAAGCCATCCCCATGCGGGTGTTGGTTCCTGCGTTTGTGACCAGCGAACTTAAAACGGCGTTTCAAATCGGTTTTACCGTCTTTATCCCTTTCCTGATCATTGACCTGGTGGTCGCCAGTGTGTTGATGGCGTTGGGGATGATGATGGTGCCGCCGGCGACGGTTTCTCTTCCGTTTAAGCTGATGCTGTTTGTCCTGGTTGATGGCTGGCAGCTGCTGCTAAGCTCATTAGTGCAGAGTTTTTACAGTTAACATTCAGCATTAGGATATTTTATGACTCCTGAGTCGGTCATGGCGTTGGGTAACGAAGCAATGAAGATCGCGCTGGCTTTGGCGGCGCCTCTCTTATTGGCGGCTCTCGTTACCGGGTTGATTGTGAGCATTTTGCAGGCGGCGACGCAGATTAACGAAATGACGCTCTCTTTTATTCCCAAAATTCTGGCCGTTTTCCTGACTATCATCATCGCCGGTCCCTGGATGCTCGGGTTGTTTCTAGACTACATGCGTACCTTGTTTAGCAATTTGCCTAACATGATTGGCTAATCATGATTAACCTGACCAGCGCCGATATCTATTACTGGCTTAATCAGTTCTTCTGGCCTTTTATACGCCTGATGGCGCTGATCTCCACAGCTCCCGTACTCAACGAAAAAGAAATCACCACCAAGGCCAAAATTGGTCTTGGACTGCTGGCGACGTTCTTGATTGGCCCGCATCTGACCATTACACCGGTTCCCATATTTTCTGCCGAAGGGCTTTGGCTGTTGGTCAAACAAATATTGATCGGCACGTGCATCGGTTTCACGATGCAGCTGGCATTCGCGACCTTTCGTATGGCTGGGGAAATCATTGGGTTACAGATGGGGCTGTCTTTCGCGACGTTCTTCGACCCGTCCGGCGGCCCGAACATGCCGGTGCTGGCGCGCTTTCTCAATCTGCTGGCTATGCTGCTGTTTCTGGCGTTTGATGGACACTTGTGGCTGATTTCCATGCTGGCCGATAGTTTTCATGTTATTCCGATCGATACAGCACCTATCGACACTAATGTCTTCTATTCTATTGCACGAGCAGGCAGCCTTATCTTTATTAATGGTTTGATGCTGGCGCTGCCGTTGGTGACGCTGTTGCTGGTCCTCAACCTCGCGCTAGGTCTGTTAAACCGAATGACGCCGCAGCTATCCGTATTTGTCATCGGTTTCCCTGTTACGCTGACGGTGGGGATAATGACCATTGGTACGCTGATGACGCTGATACCCCAATTCGCTGAGCATTTATTTGGCGAGTTCTTCGATATGATTGCGACGCTGGTGACAAACTTTAATCTTTAATGACAGACCAATGCGTTTTTTTAGCCGTTTGCAAACGAAAACCTGTCGATTTTATTACGCAATACTGAGTAATAAATAACCTTCTTACCGCGATTCAGTCGCTTTAGCTTGTTAAAATAGACGTTGTCTGCTGGTTTTTTTTATTTTAACTTGCTGAAAAGCATAGGTTTTAAAAATATTGGGTTTAATTACTAAAGATCATTAGGGCAACGCCGATATTTCTGTAGACGGTGGTTGACGCCGTGGGCGGAAAAGCCTGAACCCTAACGATTTAAGTCCTGACGGATATCTAAAAGGAAATCTCTTATGGCACAAGTAATTAACACCAACAGCATCTCGCTGGTTGCACAGAACAACCTGAACAAATCTCAGTCTTCTCTGAGCACCGCGATCGAACGTCTGTCCTCTGGTCTGAAAATCAACAGCGCTGCAGATAACGCCGCTGGTCAGGCTATCTCCAACCGTTTCACTTCCAGCATCAACGGTTTGACCCAGGCTTCCAGCAACGCAAGCGATGGTATCTCCCTGGCGCAGACGACTGAAGGCGCACTGGACGAAATCAACGACAACTTGCAGGCTATCCGTACTCTGACCGTACAGTCTCAGAACGGTACTAACTCTGCTTCCGACCTGCAGTCAATCCAGGACGAAATCACTCAGCGTCTGTCTGAAGTTGACCGTATCTCTCAGCAGACCGACTTCAACGGCGTTAAAGTACTGGATGGTAGCAAAACTTCCATCTCTATCCAGGTTGGTTCTCAGGATGGCCAGACCATCAGCATCAACCTGCAGAAAGTTAACACTGCTTCTCTGAACCTGACTGGCTTCAACGTTGACGGTCCTGCTTCCAGCGCAACGACTGCAGTTGCAAGCGGTTCTACTTACAACAGCATCACGCTGAGCGCAGACGCTTCTGTCTCTTTCTCTGGCACTTCCGCTCTGGACGCAACCGGTCTGGTTTCCGACTCTAACGGCAACTACTTCGTTAGCGGTACTCTGACTTCTGACGTTGACGGCGTTGGCGCTTCTGGCGACACTGCTTACTACAAACTGACTTCTAACGACATCTCCATCACTGACGATGGCGCGATGACCGTTACAGTTACTGCGTCTAACGACAACCTGACTGGTGTTGCGACGGAAAACCCGTTGACCACGCTGGATAAAGCGCTGTCCACCGTAGATGACATGCGTAGTAACCTGGGTGCGATTCAGAACCGTTTTGACTCCACCATCAACAACCTGACCAGCACGTCTACCAACCTGAGCGAAGCACAGTCTCGTATCCAGGATGCTGACTACGCTACAGAAGTTTCCAACATGAGCAAGGCTCAGATCCTGCAACAGGCTGGTACTTCAGTATTGGCGCAGGCGAACCAGGTTCCGCAGACCGTTCTGTCTCTGCTGCAGTAATCTGTTTCCTCTTCTGTCTAAAAAGCCCCGCCTCTGGCGGGGCTTTTTTTATGGAGGATATCGTCTGCGGCGCGAGCAATACCGGGATTAGCCGGTATAAAGAAGATGAATTCACGTCTTTGAGCTGGCATTCAGCGCCGTATTATTACTCTGGGGATGTCCCGGCCATCATGGGTACATCGCGCCAATTTAGAGTCAGCTCCGGTTACATCGAATGCATATAAGGGTTAGTCATGAACAAGTCCCCACTCGTCAGTATCATTATTCCAGCGAAGGAACCACGATACTTTGAGCTCGCACTGCTGAGTGCGACCCTTCAAGATTACGACAATGTAGAAATCATCGTGCACGATGCCAGCGCCGACACGCTTATCGAAAGCGCCGTCTATAAGGCGATAGATGCGTCTCGCCATACCATTCGTTATTTCCGTAGCAAGTCCGTCGACGTCTCTGAATACGATCTCTGCGCAGAAAGCCTCATACTCGCGGAAGGAAAATACATTAACTTCCTGAGTGATAGCGATGTACTGAGGGAAGATCATGTCCGACTACTGACCGCGGTATTGGAAGAAGACGATCGCGTGGTGTTCAGTTCGTCACGCCGTCGACGTATAGATGGAGAGGGGCAGATACTCAATGACATTGCTGAAACTGCATACCCATTTTCCGGCAACGTGCAGATTCGTGGACAGAGTGTCATTCATTATCTGACTCGGTATGCGACCAATTTCATTGGTGAACTGAGCTGTGTTTTGCTGCGGCAGGAAATGCTGTCTCCCAAGACGATGTTTACCCTCAACGGCGTCAAGCTGAACTATACGGCACCGCTCGCTTTCTACCTCTCACTGCTACGTGACGGCGACTTCGCTATGCTGTCCGAACCGCTGACCGACAGGCGCATTCCCGCGGAAAGGGCGGATGGTTCGATCAGCGGTCCGGAGTTCCAGGAGCAGGCGGTGTATTTTCGTGAGGTCCAGAATTCGATTTTTTTCTCGCCGGACGTCAAAAACCCCGAGCTGCTTGAGGTCGCTGACCTGGATCAAAAAGAGCATTTTTACCCCTTTGATCTCAAAGAAGGTATGAAAGCCGCCTTAGAGGGTAAACCAGAAGAGAACACTACGCCGGACTGGATCGCCAGTCGTTATCCGACGGCCAGTGAGTCGGTGCTGATTAAGGAGTATCTCGGTCAGCATCTGGAAGGCCGCGAATTCGGCATTCTCATCATGGATACCGAGGGCGACGCAGAGAAATTGAAGGCGACCGTCGAGAGTCTTGAGACCATCGAGTCGGACGGCGTCCTGCTTAAGCGCATCATCCTGACTTCTTCCTCGGAAATCGCGGCGCGCTTCCCCACCTGTACCGTGCGGGAAATCCGTCAGGAAATTCTCGTCAGGACTATCAATGACGTCGTGCGCGAACAGACTTTCGACTGGCTGATGTTGGTTCAGGCGGGTGAGATCTTTACCGCAGGCGGCCTGCTGATGACCAGTTTAGGGCTGGTTACCGCTCAGGGCTGCAGCGCGATTTACGGCGACGAGCTGCTATACGGTAAAGACGGGCAGCTGGGACTCTCTTGCCGTCCGGATTTCAACCTTGATTATCTGCTGAGCCTTCCCGCCGTCATGACGCGGCACTGGTTGTTCAACCGCGAGCTGTTCTTATCGCTGGGCGGCTTTGATACCAAGCATGCCAGCTGCATGGAGCTGGAGTACATCCTGCGGTTGATTGAACAGCAGGGGATGGGCTCTATCGGGCATCTGGCGGAATTCCTGACAATTTCAGACGAGTTGTCGATTTCTACCCATGAGGGGGAAATTGCTGTCCTCGAGCGCCATCTTCAGCGTCGAGGGTACAATGCCGGTAAAGCGGTGGCCACGTTGCCGGGACACTACCGGATGATTTACGGTCATCAGGAGTCTCCGCTGGTTTCGATCATCATCCCGACCAAAGATCAGCTCCCGGTGCTGGTGGCCTGCGTCACCAGCCTGCTTGAGAAAACACGCTACCCGAATTATGAACTGCTGATTGTGGATAACAATAGCGAAACGCCTGAAGCGAAAGCCTGGCTGGACGGGGTGGCGAAGGTCGATCCCAACCGTATCCGTGTCATTCGTTATCCTCATCCCTTTAACTACTCGGCGATTAACAACATGGCCGCCGAGCAGGCGCGCGGCGACTATCTGCTGCTGCTCAACAACGATACGGCCGTCGTGCAGCCGGATTGGCTGGATAACATGCTAAACCACGCGCTGCGTCCTGAAGTGGGGATCGTCGGGGCTAAGCTGGTTTATCCGGATGGGCGTATTCAGCATGGCGGCGTCATTCTTGGACTACGCGGACCGGCGGAACATCCGTTTAACGGCGACCCGATGGACGATCCCGGCTATATGCAGCGCCTGAAAGTGGATCAGAACTACAGCGTCGTCACCGCGGCCTGTCTGATGATTAGAAAGTCCGTCTACCAGCAGGTCAATGGGTTGGATGAAGAGGCTTTCAAGGTTTCCTACAACGATGTGGATCTGTGCCTGAAAGTGCGTGAAGCGGGGTATCTCACCGTATGGACGCCATTTGCCACGGTGATGCATGAAGGCAGCGTGAGTCAGAAAAAGGTGGATACCGCTGCGCAGGAGGCGAAAAGAAAACGCTTCCAGGGCGAACAGATGGCCATGTACGAGAAGTGGTTGCCGGTCATCGCCCGCGACCCCGCCTACAATATCAATCTGTCTTTGAATGGTCGCGGGTTCGAAGTCGAGCCGGACGCCGGCCTGATTTGGCGCCCGTTGACCTGGCGACCATTGCCGGTGGTGATGGCGCATATGTCTGACCAAACCGGCTGCGGGCACTACCGTATTATCAAGCCGTTTAATGCGCTGAAAGACGCCAATATGATTGATGGCAAACTCTCCAACGTCTATCTGAACACCCCGACGTTAGCGCGCTATGAACCCGAGGTCCTGGTACTGCAAAAACAGGTGTCGGCGTATTTTCATGACTGGATTGAAAGAATCAGCAAGCTTAGCAATACCTTCAAGGTCTATGAGCTGGATGACTATCTTCCCAATATTCCGCTGAAAAGCGTGCACCGAGCCGGTCTCCCCAAAGATGCGCTGAAAGCGATGCGTAAGAGCCTGGGATTCATGGATCGCTTTGTGGTGTCGACGCAGCCGATGGCGGAGGCGTTCGCTGGCCTTCATGACCGTATTCACGTGGTCGAAAACCGTCTGCCGGTGGAATGGTGGTCTAATCTCAGCGCTCTGCGGCGTCAGGGTAAGAAACCCCGCATTGGGTGGGGGGGCGGTAGCAGCCATACCGGCGATCTCGAGCTCATTACCGATATCGTGCGAGATTTGGCGGACGACGTGGAGTGGGTGTTCTTCGGGATGTGTCCTGAGAAATTGCGCCCTTATATCCATGAATTCCACAAAGGGGTAGATATCGATATTTACCCGCAAAAACTGGCCTCTCTGAACCTGGATTTGGCGCTGGCGCCGTTGGAAGAAAATATCTTCAACCGCTGTAAGAGTAATTTGCGTTTGTTGGAATACGGCGCTTGTGGCTATCCGGTGATTTGTACGGATATCGAACCTTATCGGTGCGATCTGCCGGTCACGCGCGTCCGGAACCGCTATAAAGACTGGATGGATGCGATTCGGATGCATCTGGCCGACCTCGATGCGACTGCGCGAATGGGCGACGAATTGCGCGAGGCGGTTTACCGCGACTGGATGTTAAGCGGAGACAATTTACTGCTGTGGCAGAAGGCCTGGTTGCCGGATTGATGTGACATTCTCCGGGGAAGGCGATGGTCGCTGACCCCGGCTGTTTCTTTTGGGCTTATTGAGCAGAGAAATATGATTAACGGAAAAACAATTGGGGTAGGAATAATAACGCATAATCGTCCAGATGAGTTAATCAAGCTCTATCGTTCCTTGCCTCTGGATATTCTGGATGAAATCGTGATTGTTAACGATGGTCGTCTTTTCTCCGAGTTTCATGAGATCACGCATACGCTGATCAATAACCCCGAAAATCTGGGGGTAGGGAAAAGTAAAAACATTGCCTTGCGCTATTTACATGAACGCAATGTCGACCATTTTTTCTTAATTGAAGATGATGTCTTTATCAAAAATAAATCGGTATTCGAGCGATATATCCAGGCGTCAAAGATCAGTGGCATTCAACATTTCATGTTCAGTCAGGCGACACCCGCCTGTCTCGATGACGTCGTCAAACCAAAAATGAACGCGGATTATGCTGGCGGACGTATCCAGCTTTACCAGACGTGTGACGGCGCATTCGTTTACTACTCGAAGGCGTGCATTGACCGTGTGGGATATATGGACGAAACCTATTACAACGCCTTGGAGCATGTGGATCATACGTTAGCGATAATTAACGCGGGCATGCATCCACCATTTTGGTATTTCGCTGACATTGATAACTCAAAAGAATTTATCGGCTTTGACCACAAGGACTTTGAGCATTCGACGATTTTCTCTCAGGAAAATTACACGAAGAATCAAAAAGCGGCCCTTAACTATTTTCGTGATAAACATGGTGTGCGCGTGAAGGATGTCCCGGACTTAGGTCCAACGGAAACGTTAAAAATATTGAAAGATATTAAGCGGCGGCACGCCAAGCCCGTGCTGTTTCAAACTAAAACGCGTCAGACCAGACGGTAGTGGCTGGTTACCGATCCCTCCGTCAGTTTATCGAGAACAGCCGAATTCGTTTCCGCGCTCGGAATAAAATGGGGGAGGGGTTTTTGGCGTGATGGTTTTCGAGGTAAACGATTTTTAATTAAGAAAATCATTTTTAAAAGCGTAAAGACATATTTAATTACAGAGGTTAAAATACGCCGCCAAAAATCTGGATTTCGGACATTCATGTTGTCCCAGTCATTGCGGAGTATGATTCTTTATCTTTTTTATTTTCAATAAGGTGGCCTCAGTCAGATTGTGGCGCAAAACTTCCTTACCTTTCTTGTATATCTTAAATAGCATGCTTTTTTCACGCCTATTCATTCGATTGTCTACACTATACGAACGCATAATAGTACCGATAACTTTATTATCTAGGTGTTTGTCACTGTGAGTGAGCTGTATACCGCTGAAGGAACCATGGACAAAAATTCCTTATGGAAGCGCTATATACCGTTAGTGCGCCATGAGGCTCTCCGTTTGCAGGTGCGTTTGCCCGCAAGCGTGGAACTTGACGACCTTCTTCAGGCCGGCGGCATCGGGCTGCTCAGCGCAGTGGAGCGCTACGACTCCTTGCAAGGGACGGCGTTCACCACATACGCCGTTCAGCGCATACGAGGCGCGATGCTGGATGAGTTACGAAGCCGCGACTGGGCTCCTCGCAGCGTGCGTCGTAACGCCCGGGAAGTTGCTCATGCCATGCAACAGGCCGAGCAACAGCTGGGAAGAGCGCCTACGGAACAAGAAGTCGCGCAAATTCTTGATATCTCCCTTGAGGACTATCGTCAGATCCTGCTCGATACCAACAACAGCCAGCTCTTTTCTTACGACGAATGGCGTGAGGAACATGGCGACAGCGCCGAAGCATTGCTGGAAGGCAACGAAGATGCTAATCCATTGCAACAACTTATGGATGTCAACCTCCGTCAGCGTGTGATGGACGCCATCGATAACCTTCCAGAACGCGAAAAACTCGTCTTGACCCTCTACTATCAGGAAGAGCTCAATTTAAAAGAGATCGGTGCGGTTCTGGAGGTTGGGGAGTCACGGGTGAGTCAATTACATAGCCAAGCGATTAAGCGCCTGCGCGTTAAATTAATGAATGAAAGTTAATTTGGAAGCGTAGGCAAGTCGCTATCCCTTTTTACTGTCATGGAATGGATTCATGTCTCAGTCAGCCAGGAAGAAACTGCTTCTTAGTCGTTATTTAAAAGATTTTAAACACAAACAAAGTCACTGTTCCAACTGCGGTAAATCGCTTGACCGCGTCTCATTGGTTTACCAATCCAAGCCCCTCAATAAAAAAGCGCTTGAATATCTGGACCGGAAGATAGATGACGATACCTGGGAATCTATGCAGGAGGAGTTAATACCTCTGTGCCGATTCTGCAGCGAAGTCTTCTGCAAGCCGCCAGCGCATTACTTCAATATCAAATCATTTACCCGCTATCTTATCGACCAAACGGAAGTGCAATACAGCACGATGCGAGAATATGTCATTCGTCTGCGTAGATTGGATGAATTACTTATTACCCGTCATTATCCTTCCGAGCGTCTTGCTGAAAACGAAAGTATTCAGCAGCAAATTTGCAGCGATATACCCAATCTGGAACAAAATACCTACCGCAGCGCGTTGCGTAAATACGATCAGTTTTTGGACTGGGAGAAAAATTTTTCCAGGGAAACCGCGTTGATGTTGTAAACCGGGAGACTTCAACTATACGTTTATAATATGACGGTGTGAAAAGTCTTGTCAGCAGGGAAAGAATATTGCACTGTCATATTGCTGACATCCTTTCGCCGTATTTTTTTAGCAAGGATTTTAGTCTGTCAATTATTATTCTTGTGAATAGTTGTTGTCACAGTAAGGAGTGAGAATGGTGAAGTCCTTAAAGGGACGAAATAGTTCGAAGCTTCATCGTGATTTACCGCACAACTGCTGCGGCGGGTATTCTACCCTCATCGTTCTCTCTCAACATTTCTATCCCAAATCATCAATCTCCTATCTCCGCTCAAGAATTATCCATTTATATCGAAAGCCGACTGCATTGACGCTCGGTGGTTTAACCGCGCCTGCAGGCGGCTTTTCCCCTCTTGTGTTGTCGAGTGGCTTAATAAGGAAGCCAAACCTCATTTGTACATGCAACGCCGCAGAAACGCATTCATGCGGTATGTGAAACAAACTGTAAGGTGGCACTATGGGAAGACAAAAAGCAGTGATCAAAGCACGCCGTGAAGCGAAACGCGTTATCAGACGTGAAGCCCGCAATCATCGTCAGCGTGAAGAAGATTCGGTCACTTCTCTGGTTCAGTTGGGGGGCATTGAGTCCATCGGGATGGCGCGAGAAAATCGTGACACCTCCATGATTGAAGCCCGCACTGAAGCCCAGGAACAATACTTGTCTGCAATAGACGACAAACAGTTAATCTTTGCCACCGGAGAAGCCGGTTGTGGTAAGACGTTTTTGAGTGCCGCCAAAGCGGCGGAAGCGCTGATTCATAAAGAGATTGAGCGGATTATCGTGACTCGCCCGGTTTTGCAGGCAGATGAAGATCTTGGTTTTTTACCTGGTGATATCTCTGAAAAGTTTGCACCTTATTTCCGCCCGGTCTACGACATTTTGCAGCGACGTTTGGGCGCTTCCTTCCTGCAGTACTGCCTGCGCCCAGAGATTGCGAAGGTCGAGATTGCTCCTTTCGCCTACATGCGTGGGCGAACGTTTGAAAATGCCGTCGTCATTCTGGATGAAGCACAGAATGTCACGGTAAATCAGATGAAGATGTTCCTGACGCGGTTGGGGGAGAATGTCACCGTTATTGTTAATGGCGACATCACCCAATGCGACTTGCCTTCAGGCGTAAGGTCGGGTCTGCGCGACGCGCTGGAACGGTTCACGGAAGATGAAATGGTGGGCGTGATCTCGTTTAACAAACACGATTGTGTCCGTTCAGAACTGTGTCAGCGCACCTTACTGGCTTACGCCTGATTCAAACGCTGCCAGCGCACGTTTACTGTTTAAAGCCCCGGACCTGTGTTCGGGGCTTTTTCTTTAAATATGGCGGNGAGGGGGGGATTCACTGCGGCGCTGCACGCCTTGCCCTTCGGGTGGCCTGACGGCCATGCAAAACGGCGATGCCGTTTTGTCGAACCCTGACGAGGGCTCTCACCCTCCCTCAAGGGGATCTCTGCATACAAAAAAGCCTGAACTTTCGCTCAGGCTTTCGTATGGAATATGGCGGTGAGGGAGGGATTCACTGCGGCGCTGCGCGCCTTGCCCTTCGGGTGGCCTAACGGCCATGCAAAACGGCGATGCCGTTTTGTCGAACCCTGGCGAGGGTTCTCACCCTCCCTCTAGGGGATCTCTGCATACAAAAAAGCCTGAACTTTCGCTCAGGCTTTCTTATGGAATATGGCGGTGAGGGAGGGATTCACAGCGGCGCTGCGCGCCTTGCCCTTCGGGTGGCCTGACGGCCATGCAAAACGGCGTTGCCGTTTTGTCGAACCCTGACGAGGGTTCTCACCCTCCCTCAAGGGGATCTCTGCATACAAAAAAGCCTGAACTTTCGCTCAGGCTTTCTTATGGAATATGGCGGTGAGGGAGGGATTCGAACCCTCGATACGTTTTCACGTATACACACTTTCCAGGCGTGCTCCTTCAGCCTCTCGGACACCTCACCGTATTGCCGCGCTCGGCAGCAACGGGGCGCTACTATAGGGAGTCGGCCTATCACGGTCAAGCAGTATTTAGTGGTTTTTAAACATCTGGTTAAGCATTGTGCGTTTGGTCGGTGACTTCCTTCCAATAGAGGGTTTTTGTTCGTTACGGAAGAGGGTGAAAGGGGCTTGTTCGCGCGGGCGACGTGATTCGTGACGCTATATCCGCATCGCAAATACTGCGCGGGGGACGAGACGAGATAGCACTGCTACCGATAGCAAAAAGGCATCCTGGAGTGACCCAGAATGCCTTTATTCTCGAAAGCGGGGGATTAGAACGCGCTGGTATCTTTAAACAGTCCAACTTTCAGGTCGCTCGCCGTATAGATGAGGCGACCGTCGACCAGAACTTCACCGTCTGCGATACCCATGATCAGCTTGCGATTAATAACACGCTTGAAATGGATGCGATAGGTGACTTTTTTGGCCTCAGGACGAACCTGACCGGTGAATTTGACTTCGCCAACACCCAATGCACGGCCCTTACCTTCTCCGCCTAACCAGCCGAGGTAGAAGCCCACCAATTGCCACATGGCATCAAGTCCCAGGCAGCCTGGCATAACCGGGTCGCCGATGAAATGGCAGCCGAAGAACCACAGGTCGGGATTGATATCCAGCTCGGCTTCGACGTAGCCTTTATTATGCTCGCCGCCATCTTCGGTCATCTTGATGACACGATCCATCATCAGCATATTGCCAGAGGGCAACTGCGGGCCCTGTTGGCCAAACAGTTCACCGCGTCCGCTGGCGTAAAGATCTTCTTTCGAATAGGATTCGCGTTTATCTACCATGTTTCTTTAAGTCCTGTTTTTGTGAAGCGAGCAGGTTAGCGTACACGTGTACGCTGAGCAAGCCTGTTACCGCTGGACATACCAGTTCCGCTATCGGAAAAACCAAGGGAAGCGACGGCGTTCCTGCGGTGTTAAAAGAGCGATACGCTCACGAATCGCAGCCAACAAGCTGGGGCGATGTTCTTCATCGTAAGCAACCTGTGTCAGCAGCGTAACCGCTTCTGCGACAGAGGATACCGGATAGAGGTGAAATTGCGCATTTTTCACTGCTTCAACCACGTCCGGCCGTAAACAGAGATGGCGCTGATTCGTTGCGGGGATGATAACGCCCTGCTGGCCGGTCAGGCCGCGACGCTGACACACGTCGAAGAAGCCTTCAATCTTTTCGTTGACGCCGCCGATGGATTGAACATGTCCAAACTGATCCACCGAGCCGGTAACGGCCAGTTGCTGATTGATAGGCTGAAGGGCCAGTGCGCTGATCAGGGCGCAAAGCTCCGCAAGAGAAGCGCTATCTCCGTCCACCTCACTGTAAGATTGCTCGAAAACGATAGAGGCAGAGAACGGCAGCTGCTGTTCCAACTGTAGTTCAGAAATCAAAAAAGCCTGCATAATCATCATGCCTTTGGCATGCAGGTTGCCACCCAGTTCGGCCTTGCGCTCGACATCCGTCAGTTCGCCATCGCCCGGGTGTACTACGCAGCTGATGCGGGTCGGTTCACCAATCATCATCGGGTAACCCGGATATTCCAGCACGGAAAGTCCGTTGACCTGACCGACGACGGCGCCGTCGGTTTCAATCAGAATCTGACCAAGCTCGATATCATCCTGCAGCCGTTCATACAGGTAACTATCGCGCCAGCGGCGAGTGGTTTCGGCATCGTTAATTGCCTGCGCGGAGAGCGTTTCCTGCTGTGCATAGAGAGACGCATGCTTCAACTGGTGAGTCAGCCATTTAGGACACAGCGGCAGACAGCCCTGATCGTCACTGTGACGGACAGCGTGGGTGACCAGTGCGCTCCAACCGTCTTCCGCCAGCAGAGGAAGTTGATTCTCCCGGCACAGCGCGTTGATGTAAGCACACCAGCGCACCATGTCTTCAGGCGCGATCAGCGATAGCTGAGCTTCAAACTCGCCATAAATAGCGTCTCCGCTGAGCTCCGGCTCCATATCGTGGATGTCGGCCAGACTTTCGCGATCGCCCACGACGATCAGACGAAGGTCGACTGGCATTGGCGGCACGTCTAACGGTAGCGGGCGGCGTTCATCAGGTGAAAGCCACGAGTACTGCCCTGCAACTATCGTCTGCTTCAAGCGAAGCCACATCAGCGGCTGCGCCAGCAGCGTGCGTGCGGAGAGAATCAATACGCCGCCGTTGACGTGATGGATCAGACCGGGCTGTAGCTCGATATCGTCCTGAAACACGCGGACGCAACCGAATAGCGCTTCCGGCTCAATCCATTCCTGATATCCACACCGTACTTTGGCCGCGAAATTATCATCCTGACGCAGGGCTGGCTGAACGCTGATACGACGACCGGAAATCTGATACAAGCTGCCGTAAAAGGCTTTTTCCATTGACGTATTTGCGTTGACGGCTCGGGCGATCAGCCGCAGGTAGTCATCACTCTCCTGCGCTTTTAACAACATAAAGCGAGAAGGGGAGCGGGACTGGCAAAAGAGTGTCAGCGCATTGGCCAAACGGGGCTGGATCGCTGAAAACTCAGCGGGCGCCAGCTGCGCTGCCTGAGAGAATAACGTCTGATACGGGGTAAGATCAGGCAACAGTTGCTGCCATTCGAGTCGGTTGTTGGTCAAAGTATCTACAGCACTCGTCAAAAGGGAAAGCGGGATTATACAAAAATAATGCCTGATGCACATGAGAGCCTGCGTCTTGCAGACAGACGACAAAGGCAGAATAGCGATTCTGGCTGAAAAATGGACAGTAAAAAGTTTGCCTGAAATAGGAAACTCAGGCCACAATGGAGATATGTCGGGCACGTTACACGGTCACTGAAGACTTTATTATGAAATACCAGCAATTAGAAAATCTTGAGTGCGGCTGGAAATGGAAGTATCTGGTCAAAAAGCACCGTGAAGGCGAGTCCATTACGCGCTTTATTGAGCAGAGTGCGGCCGATGAAGCGGTCAACTCGCTATTGCGGATGGAAGACCAGCCAGCGAAAGTGCTTCAGTGGATTGACGCGTACCTCAATCCCGCGCTGGAAAATCGGATGAAGCAAACCATTCGCGCTCGGCGTAAACGGCATTTCAATGCTGAACATCAGCATACCCGCAAGAAATCCATCGACCTTGAGTATCTGGTTTGGCAGCGTTTGGCAGGGCTGGCGCATCGCCGCGGCTGTACGCTGTCGGAAACCATTGTCCAACTGATCGAAGACGCTGAGCATAAAGAGAAATATGCCACTCAGATGTCGTCGTTAAAACAGGATTTGCAGGCCATGCTCAACAATAAGTCCGACCGCTGAGGAGCCGGTGATTAACCGATTTGGTTGACCCGCTCAATCAGCGTCAGGATTTCCCGGTCCGAAAATACCTCTATCCCTTTCGATCTTAACAGTTCGGCAGTGACGCCACGGCCTGCAACGGTTTCTCCGTTAAAATGACCGTTATAGATAGTCTGGCTGCCGCAGGAGGGACTGCCATCCGTGAGCAGCGCGAATCGACATTGATGCTCTCGAGCCATTTCCAGCGCCAGCCAGGCGCCCAAAATATAGTGTTCTGTGACGTCGCCTCCTGTTTCTTCAACAACTCGCGCACCTGACGTGATGACTTCGTGATGGCTGCGAGTTGGAATAATTTCCGCCGAAGGGCGTGGTGTGGAAAATCCTGCCGCCAGCTCAGGACAAAATACGACCAGACGCTGTTCACGTTGCCACTGGCCGAGATAGCGCCGAACCGTGCTTTTGTCTGAGCCGTTATAGCGAACGGGAAAACCTGCGAGGCAGGCGCTGATCAAAATCTTATTCATCACAGAGATCTTTTAGCGTCGAGGGATAAGGGGGCCGTTAAAGACGAGTCTCACGAAATAGCAGGGGAATAATAAACATGCTGATAAGGCGAAGGGAAATGATTAGAAGAAAGAGAACATCAGGACAACGGGAAAACTGAGTGGCCAGGTCAGGCCGATCAAAACCGCGCAAAGCAGGCGTATCAACATCGAGCGGTCTTTACTGACGAAGAAAGTGAAAACCAGAGACAGAGCAAATCCAACGAAATAAATAGTTTTCATCATTTCCCACAGATGATGGTGAGCCACTTTGTTCTCTTCCTTATAGTTGCAGGCGGCGCGTAGTTTAAGGCGTTGCCAATTTGTGATCAATCCTTTAACACAATGGGGAAGCGTTGAACGTTTGCCCGGCCCGATTAATGATAGTGCCAAATTGATGGGAATTCTGATGAGTCAGTCGAAAAAAAAGATTTACTTATGGCTGGCGGTTCGAGCCGATGGACGCGGTGAATCGCGCTAATTCAAGACATTAAATTAACTCGATTAACAGAGCATGAGGCGGAAAAGGGCTTTACACCGCTCTGTGAGACCAAAACGGGACGCGCTCGGCGACCTGAATACCAGTCGAATAATTGTGACGGTAATATTAATTTTTAGTGACTATATGGACTTAACCGACTTGCTGGAATAGGTTGGTTTTTTATCCTGTTTAAAAGGGAATAAAATGAACGATATATCAAGTCTATCGCTAAAAATCGCTCACGAACTTAAAGAACGAATCAAAGAAGCGGCCGCGGCAAATGGGGTTACGATCAGTGCGGAAGTCAGTGATCGATTACTGAGAAGCTTTGAACCGGAATTGTCAGATACCCAACAAGCCAGCGCCATTGATAATCAGCATACGGAAGAGCGGGTAGAGCAGCCGTTGTCAGCGAAAGAATTGAAAAAATTGCGGCAGTTAATTAAGGAAAAAAACAAAGGTTCTGTCAAAAAGAAATAAAACCGATTTTATGCCTGCCTGTGACAAGGGAGGCATACATTGACCTTCCTCACTCCTTTTCTTCCGAGATTATCGTCTGTCATCTACGACGTCACACCTCTTGCTTAATGTGATCTACCGGGTTATTTGCCGACACAACTTTAAAATTCACGCTGGAGTTGCCGATAGAAGCACTGAAAGGTTCTCATTAAACGGGAGGAGATATGCCGCTCGGTACTTTGAAGGAAACATTACTGTTTGGGGAAGACGCTGGCGCAGCGAGCCATCGATATGAAATCTACAAATCAGATTCCCGGGGCGGTTTTTTTGCAATGATTTATACGCTGAAATCACTGCGTATAGATCATCAGGTATTCTTGGCATGGAACATCGAAGAAACCTGTTTGCCTTTACGCGCTTCATATATTCCCAACGCGCGCATGGAGTGTGAGGCGCATTGGAAAAATACGTTTGAGCTGGCCGAAGGAAAGACATTGAGAGCCGTGTGACTGAATAGATAAATCCGGAGCACAGAAGCAAGCCAGCGACCTGCTTCTGTGTGGATGCTTTACTTCATTTCTGTCTCAAGCTGACGCGTTATCTCGCGCCTGATTCGCTTTTCTCTCTGCTAGCCATGCATATCCGGCGCGGGCAAAGATGCGCGGTATCGCAGCCAGCGAAGGCTATCGATCAAAATAAATATCGCTGCGCTGATCCCCATCACCGGCAGAAAAAGGCCGATCCCTAATGCGGCAATGGCAATCAAGACTTGTGATGTTAGCGATAAAGATAGAAAGGCGTCTGTCACTGACTGTAGTGGGTTTTGGGAAACCGAGCCGCGCGGACGGCGTATCCACCACAGGCAATACCCCCACACAATCATCGAGCACAGCCCTATGCCGAAAAATGCCAGCAATAGCTGATTAGGCAAACCGAACAACACGCCCATGTGAATATCGACGCCCCACCGGGTTAGCTTTGCCGCCAGCGGGAAATGGTTAAACTCGACCTTGCTAACGACCTGACCTGAGTCGGGATCCACCGCTACGGCATCGGCTTGGGTGGGCCAGGTTCTTTCCATTTCAGTGACCGTCCAGGCGCGATGTGGTTTTGACGTCGGGCGAATTTCGATTTTTGCGGCTTCAATGCCCGCGGCACGTGCTGATGCTAATACCCGATCAACGCGAGCGGGATCGACAGGCGTCATATCCGGCATATCCATCATCATATGATGAGCGTGCTCGCTTTGCGGGGATGACTCAGCGGGTCCTGAAAGTTGCGTGGCGACCGCAGGCGTTTGCCAGCCCAGGGCGTACCGCAGTTGCGATACATTGTCTCCCGCCCACCGCGACCAAGTAAGCCCCGTCGCAGAAAAAAAGAGTAACCCTGCGAGCAAGGCCAACCCTGTGACCGAATGGCAGCGCCGTAATCGGCGACGCGCGCTGCGTGCGGCATTGGGCTTTTCTGCGGCGGTGACGCGCGGCTGACGTCCTGTCCACCACAGGTAAGCGCCGCCCAGCGCCGCAATCCATAGCCATGAGGCCGCCAGCTCGCTGTAATTTCTGCCCACGCTCCCCAGCAACAGGCTGCGATGCAGGTTATCCAGCCAGAGACGGAAGGGCAAAATTCCGCTGGTGCCGTAAACGGTCAAATCGCCTTTGACCGCTAACGAAACTGGGTCGATAAAAATGGATCGGCTTTCCGAAGGTCCTAGATCAGGAGACGAAAACATCACGCGAGTCGTCTCGCCGGCAAGCGGGGCGGGCCTGATCGCGGATAGCGTCGTATCTTTGCTATCGCCGAGTGCGTGCATCGCCGCGGCAACCTGTAAAGACAGCGGTTGTGGCGTGCCTTCGGTCTCGGTGTAGAGCGCATGCGCATAGAGCTGATTTTCGAGCTGAGGCGTCATTACGTACAGCGTGCCGGTTAATGCGGCGATAAAAATAAACGGGCCGACGAACAGGCCAATATAAAAGTGTATCCGCAGGAAAAACGACCTTAGCCCGGAAGATGCTAGGTGGTAATCCTGTTCGGGGCTCGGGAGTTTCTCCCCGTTTTTGGCAGCAGTCATAGGGTTTCCGCAAAGAAAATGAAAACAGGCGCGCAGAATCGATGTTTCAGATATGTGAGCGCGCGGTGAGCGAATTCACTGCGAAAGAGCACGGTGGTGCGCGAGCTAACTGGGAGGGGTAATGCGCATCAGAAATGCGCTGCGGCCATTCGGTTTTCAGTGTTCGCGCGGTGTGCCAGTGCGTTCGCGGCATCAGATCATTGCTGGGCGGTTGCAGCGCGGGAAGATGCAAAAACAGTACGCAATAGCCGCACGCACTGTGTCCCTGCGCTACATCATGGCTTGCGGGAGAGGGCGAAGGGGCATGCTCGTGCATTGACGTAGCTACACCGACATGCCTGTGATGAAGCTCTGTCTGATTCCGGGCGTCATGACATCGCGCCAGAAGTTGGGCAACCACTGGAGAGATAAAAATGATGATGACGGCAAAAATACCGAGCCAATATGGCCCGCTTTTTCGCCTTAACTCGAACAGTGACATAGCGCGCTTAAGCATAGAGCATATTTTGATGGCGTGACTGTAGCGTATTTAGGGAAAAAAACGTCACACAAATGTGTTTTATAGGTGTTATGACGTTCCTGTCACTCGCGATTTTTCAAATAGAAAGACTTTGCTTGTGTCGGCCGTGATTGCGCTTGCTCAAGACCAAATCTAAGAGGAGAATCCCTGCTTTTACGCCTAACGGACTATTCCTAGGCGAAATCCCTACAATTTCCGTTATGGTAGTGCCCTGTCATGGAATGACGGCTTGATAATGAATCAGGCGCATGCAGCGCTTTTAGGAATGAGATAGCAGCGGTCAGTGAGAATCGACGTTCTAATGTCCGAAAAATGGCAACGCGAATCACCGACGCCCGTTTAAATCGGGATTAAATGACGAATAGAGATAGCCGTTGTTTAAACGCTGACCTATCATAATGAACCAAATCTTTATGAAGTTGTCGGATAGCTAACTTATCCATTAATATGGATTTTAGTTGATTGAAGCACACATACAGGGGGAGATGTGCTGGTTAATAAATTTAAGGTTAAACAGCGAGTCAACAATCTTCGCTTGCTCTCAGCCGCTGTAATGCTGTCGTTGACGTCTTTGCCTGCGTGGGCATTTTCCATTGATGATGTCGCGCAACAAGCGGAAAAACTGGCAGCAAAGGGGTTTGAAGCACCGAAAAGTAATCTGCCCGATCAATTCCGCGACATGAAGTTCGCTGACTATCAGCAGATTCGTTTCAATCAGGATAAATCATACTGGAACGCAACGCCTACCCCATTCAAGCTGCAGTTCTATCATCAGGGGATGTACTTCGATATCCCTGTCAAAATCAATGAAGTTACCGCTACCTCGGTAAAAGAAATCAAATATTCGCCTGACTACTTTAATTTTGGTTCAGTCAACCACGATCCTGATGCGGTGAAAAACCTTGGGTTCGCCGGTTTTAAAATTCTGTACCCCATCAATCAGGCGGATAAAAACGACGAGATCGTCAGCATGCTGGGCGCGAGCTACTTCCGCGTCATTGGCAAAGGGCAGACTTATGGTCTGTCGGCTCGTGGACTGGCTATCGATACGGCACTGCCGTCCGGTGAAGAATTCCCGCGTTTCCGTGAATTCTGGATCGAGCGTCCTAAACCGAATGACAAGCATCTGGTCATTTTCGCGCTGCTGGATTCGCCGCGTTCCACGGGCGCTTACCGCTTCACCGTGTACCCGGGACGCGATAGCGTCGTAGACGTCCAGGCCAAAGTTTACCTGCGTGACAATGTCGGCAAGCTGGGTATTGCGCCGCTGACCAGTATGTTCCTGTTTGGGCCTAACCAGCCGTCTCCGACGCTGAATTACCGTCCGAACCTGCATGACTCAAATGGCCTTTCTATTCATGCCGGCAACGGTGAATGGATCTGGCGTCCGCTGAACAATCCGAAACATTTGTCCGTCAGCACCTATACTGTCGAGAACCCCAAAGGGTTTGGTCTGTTGCAGCGCGGTCGCGATTTCACCGACTATGAAGATCTGGACGATCGTTACGATCAGCGTCCGAGTGGTTGGGTTGAGCCTAAGGGCGACTGGGGCAAAGGCAAGGTTGAGCTGGTAGAAATCCCGACGGCGGATGAAACCAATGACAACATCGTTTCTTTCTGGACGCCGGACACGTTGCCGGAAAAAGGCAAGCCGCTGGATGTGAAATACCGTCTGCATTTCACAACGGATGAAGATGCATTGCACTCTCCTGAAATTGCCTATGTCAAACAGACCATGCGTTCTACGGGGGACGTAAAACAGTCGAACCTGATCCGTCAGCCGGATGGGACGATTGCTTTCCTGGTGGATTTCGTCGGTTCGCAGATGAAAGACATGGATCCGAATACGCCGGTCGCGCCTCAGGTCAGCATCGGTGATAACGGTGAAATTGTTGAAAACAGCGTGCGTTACAACCCTGTGACCAAAGGCTGGCGTTTGACAATCCGTCTGCGCGTGAAGGACAGCAAAAAGCCAACGGAAATGCGTGCAGCGTTGGTGAATGGCGAGACTACTTTGACTGAAACATGGAGCTATCAGTTGCCTGCCAATGAATAAGTCAACTTCCTCTCTCGACTATGTCGAGAAATTGCCTCTGCCTGCTGAGCAGGCAGAGGCGTTGCGTGAATCCCTCCCGCATTCAACGACTCCCACGAACCCCTCTGAAGTACATCAGGCTTTAGCCAATGGTGATACGGTGAATCTTCGGTCCGAAGATGATTTACCCTTAATCTCCGTGAAGCGGCGCCTGGAAATGGGCTGGGGAGACACTCCGTCTCAGGAAAAACAGCTGCTCAACGATCGGGAAGGGCGCACAGCGATACAGGCGATGCCGAAAATCAAACGCGCCGTCATGTTTCCTGATGCCTGGCAAACCAACCCGCTTGTGCGCTGGTGGCATGGCATTTTGGGGCAATCGACTGCGCCTCGTCGACGCCGAATCACCGCGCAAGAAAATAAGGAAGAGAGCCGGTGGCGTACCGTGGGTACGATTCGTCGCTATATCCTCCTGATTTTGACGCTGTTTCAAACGACGATTGCCACTTGGTACATGAAGACCATCCTGCCGTATCAAGGATGGGCGCTGATCGATCCGTTCGAGATGGCGCACCAGGATTGGCTGCGCTCGGTTATGCAGCTGCTGCCTTATGTGCTGCAAAGCGGCATTCTGATTTTATTCGCCATCTTGTTCTGCTGGGTCTCCGCGGGCTTCTGGACCGCGCTCATGGGATTCCTGCAGTTGCTGATCGGTAAGGATAAATACAGTATCTCTTCCAGCACGGTCGGCAATGAAGCCCTCAATCCCGAACATCGCACTGCGTTAATCATGCCGATTTGTAATGAGGACGTGGAGCGCGTGTTTGCCGGTTTGCGGGCGACATACGAGTCTGTTGAAGCGACGGGTCAACTGGCGCATTTCGACATGTATGTGTTGAGTGACAGCAACGATCCCGATATCTGCATCGCAGAGCAAAAAGCGTGGATGGATTTGTGTCGTGACGTCGGGGGAGAAGGCCATATCTTCTATCGCCGTCGTCGCCGTCGCGTAAAACGGAAAAGCGGCAACATCGATGATTTCTGCCGTCGCTGGGGTAGTCAGTATAGCTATATGGTGGTGCTGGACGCCGACAGCGTAATGAGCGGAGACTGTTTGACTAATCTGGTCAGACTGATGGAAGCGAATCCGAATGCCGGGATTATCCAGTCATCGCCGAGAGCATCCGGCATGGACACTCTGTATGCGCGCTGTCAGCAGTTTGCGACCAGGGTCTATGGGCCGTTGTTTACAGCCGGGCTGCATTTCTGGCAGTTAGGGGAGTCTCATTACTGGGGCCACAATGCCATCATCCGTGTGAAACCCTTCATTGAGCACTGCGCGCTGGCGCCGTTGCCGGGAGAAGGCTCTTTCGCCGGGTCGATCTTGTCTCATGACTTTGTCGAAGCCGCGCTAATGCGTAGAGCCGGCTGGGGCGTCTGGATCGCTTACGATCTTCCCGGCAGTTATGAAGAGCTGCCGCCGAACCTGCTGGATGAATTGAAGCGTGACCGCCGCTGGTGTCATGGCAACCTGATGAACTTCCGGTTGTTCCTGGTCAAAGGCATGCATCCGGTGCATCGTGCCGTGTTCCTGACCGGGGTGATGTCATACCTCTCCGCGCCGTTATGGTTTATGTTCCTGGCCTTATCGACCGCGTTGCAGGTGGTGCACACGCTGATGGAGCCTCAGTACTTCTTGCAGCCCCGGCAGTTGTTCCCGGTCTGGCCGCAGTGGCGACCTGAGCTGGCCATCGCGCTGTTTTCTACCACGCTGGTCTTGCTGTTCCTGCCGAAATTGCTGAGCGTCATTTTGGCCTGTGCCAAAGGGGCGAAGCCCTACGGTGGAGTCATCCGGGTATTCATTTCACTGCTGCTGGAAATGCTGTTCTCCGTCTTGCTGGCGCCGGTCAGAATGCTGTTCCACACGGTATTCGTCGTCAGTGCTTTCCTGGGCTGGTCGGTACAGTGGAACTCGCCGCAGCGTGATGATGATGCAACCTCGTGGGGCGAAGCATTCACCCGCCATGGTTCTCAACTGGTGCTGGGACTGGTCTGGGCGCTGGGGATGGCTTGGCTGGATCTCCGCTTCTTGTGGTGGCTGGCGCCGATCGTCTTCTCGTTGATTCTGTCTCCTTGGGTTTCGGTGTACTCCAGCCGCGCCAATCTTGGGCTGGCCTGCAAACGTGCGAAGCTGCTGCTGATCCCTGAAGAGTACAATCCGCCGCGCGAACTGGTGGCGACGGATGAGTATTTCCGCCTCAATCGCGAACGCAAGCTGAACGACGGATTCATGCATGCGGTCTTTGACCCGACGATTAATGCGTTAGCGAGCGGAATGGCGACAGCTCGACACGGCTTCAGCCAGCCTATCGAAGATGTGCGTAAACAGCGCGTGGCGGAGGCCTTGAGCCTCAAACCGCAAGAGGTTGAAAGTCACCAACGACTGGCGCTGCTTAGCGACCCGGTAACGATCTCGCGGTTGCATTATCATGTGTGGCAGGAGCCAGAACGTTACAATAATTGGGCTGAGTACTATCAGACCCTATCGGCTCCGCCGGTGAAATCGTAATGTGACTCTGCTGAGCGCTTAGGATCGATATAGGTAAAACGCCCGATGGATATCATCGGGCGTTTTTTTTCACGCTTAAATTTTCTCCCGGCAAAACATGATATGAAAAAGGGACGGTAGTTAAAGCCCATCTCGCATAGGGAATATGCCTTGGGTGGTGAGCACCACGCCGAGCCTGAGTGTTTCACCGCTATCGACTTTTCGATACAGTGCCGTCTGTTCGCAAAATATCTTTATCTGAATACAGAATGTCGTAGGAAAAATACATTCTGGTCTGCGCGATATTGTATGGGCCCGGTAGAACGCAAGATGTGGCCATTCGCAGATATTCAGGTACGAAAAAAATGTCGCGGACGGAGGAGGCTAAGAGACGAGTGTGACGTGGGTTGAAAGCATCGAATGTAAGCCCGATTTTAGGGGGTGTCATAAAGCCGCCTTCTATGTAGGCGGCGTCTATTCGCGTTGCGCGGGATAGGAAGAGATGCGGAGCGTCTATCCGTGGTGGATGTGAAGTGGTCAACTAAAACTGGCCACCGCTTTAGAGTTTTTCCAGTATCGGTTTTCCGATTCGTTTGGTGGTAACCCTCCGTTATAGTCGTGTGGCCTGAGCGCACTGTAATACCCAACGATATAGTCCGTTATTGCACTGGTAGCATCGCTGAAGCTTGTGTAACCAGTCACCGGCACCCACTCGTTCTTCAGGCTTCTGAAGAAGCGCTCCATCGGACTATTATCCCAGCAGTTTCCACGACGACTCATACTCTGCCTGATCCGGTACCGCCACAGTGACTGCCGGAACTGCCTGCTTGTGTAATGGCTGCCCTGATCGCTGTGGAACATCACTCCGGCTGGTTTGCCGCGAACTTCCCACGCCATTTCCAGCGCTTTGATGGTCAGTCTGCTGTCCGGTGAGAACGACATTGCCCAGCCCACCGGTTTCCTCGCGAACAGGTCGAGAACAACGGCGAGGTATGCCCAGCGCTTA
>NZ_JIBQ01000016.1 GCF_000688695.1 Lonsdalea quercina subsp. quercina
AAACTTGCCCCGAGATGAGTCTTCCCTGGGACTTCGAGTCCCCTGAAGGGCCGTTGAAGACGACGACGTAGATAGGCTGGGTGTGTAAGCGTAGCGATACGTTGAGCTAACCAGTACTAATGACCCGAGAGGCTTAACCTTACAACACCGAAGGTGTTTTTAGAGAGACGATTCAGCTTGTTCAAAGATTGGTTCTGGTGGTTGCACGGAGAGAGTGTGTAACGGCTGGAATGAAACAGAATTTNCCTGGCGGCGATAGCGCGGTGGTCCCACCTGACCCCATGCCGAACTCAGCAGTGAAACGCCGTAGCGCCGATGGTAGTGTGGGGTCTCCCCATGTGAGAGTAGGGAACTGCCAGGCATCAAACCCGTAGAAACCCTCAGCGAAAGCTGGGGGTTTTTGCATTGGGGCGAAAAAAGCGCGCGCACCCGCGGCCCGACGCCACGCCGTCACGCCCGCCCGCCTCGTTAGAGGCCACTGGTCGGTCACGTGGGCATGTGCCGCCCCCTCAAAACAGCCGTCGCGATGTGTGTTCATCGTCCTGCCTATCCTCTTTCACTGACCGTGCTCTCCTACCTCTACTATTCGGTATCGCCCTGACCTGCGCTAAATGAACCTCTTCCCTCGCAGGGCATGAAGCGCCGCGCACAGACCCCGTCAGAGAGCGGGGCGCAAACAAGATTGAGGTCGGTCATGAGGGATAACCAAACTTAGCCGCCGCTACGTCGCACCCGGTCTGGTCTACTCTTGGGCACCTAACTTAACTCCCGGTTATCCAGGGATTGAGGTGGGGTGGCGTCAGCTGTTTTATAGGGAACTCGCAATATAACGCGATTGTTATGGGGCCCAGGTTCCCGACTTTCCCTCACCGGGTGCAGCCGATCCGGAATGACATCACCTGCTTATCCGAATGACACGATGAAGTAGGGATCGAACTCATTACAGCCAAGACTGCCGGGCATCAAGCCAGCGTGGTTGAAGGATAGTTGATAGCGTATAGCAAAATATCATCGTCACTCTAACTTTGCCTAGCGAGATAACAGCCTCTATATCACAGATTTCTATAAAGATTTTAGCTCGTGGTTTCGTACTAAACCGTGTTTAGCCGGCTACATTATCTGCACAATGGGGGGGATAGGCACCTGCTTATTCGTAAAAAGCATAAGTACATATCGTTTTGAATGAAAGATTTTCAACTGCACCTGTTCGCTATCGACATCAACTTGGAAAATGGCTATCTTTGGCTGTCTGGAAGTCTAAACGTATAAACGTATGCAGTGAGGTTATAAGGTTATGCCAATCCGAGTCCCCGATGAATTGCCCGCAGTGAATTTTTTGCGCAATGAAAACGTGTTTGTGATGACATCGTCTCGTGCGAAAACTCAGGAAATTCGTCCGCTTAAGGTATTGGTACTTAACCTCATGCCAAAAAAGATCGAGACTGAAAATCAGTTTCTGCGGTTGCTATCGAATTCACCCCTGCAGATCGATATTCAACTGTTACGAATTGATAGTCGTGAGTCCAAAAACACGCCGACCGAGCATCTCAATAACTTCTACTGCAATTTCGAAGATATCAAAGATGAAAACTTTGATGGCCTGATTGTTACGGGAGCCCCATTGGGATTGGTCGACTTCTGTGACGTGGTTTATTGGCCGCAAATTTCACAGGTGGTCAGTTGGGCTAAAGAGCATGTGACCTCAACATTATTTGTGTGCTGGGCCGTGCAAGCAGCATTGAACGTCCTTTATGGCATTCCCAAACTGACGCGTGACGTTAAGCTGTCCGGTGTTTATGAGCACCATACCTTTCAGCCACACGCGCTGATGACGCGTGGTTTCGATGAAACGTTCCTGGCGCCCCACTCACGCTATGCCGATTTTCCCATTGAGGTCATACGCGAACACACCGATCTCGATATTCTGGCGGGTTCAGACGAAGTTGGTGCTTATCTGTTCGCGAGTAAAGATAAGCGTCTTGCGTTCGTTACTGGTCATCCAGAATATGATGCGCTGACGCTGGGAAGTGAATATTTCCGCGACATTGAAGCAGGGTTAGACACCGTTGTTCCTGTGAACTACTTCCCGGATAACAACCCCGAAAAAGCGCCTAAAGCAAGCTGGCGCAGTCACGGGCATCTCTTGTTTTCAAACTGGCTGAACTATTACGTCTATCAGATCACGCCGTTTGATTTACGTAATATGAATCCTACGTTGGATTGATATTCTTTATTCAGGCACCTGCGGGTGCCTTTATATTCTCATTATTTTTCTCACGTAATCCCCCTTCTTTTTATCATGTTTTATCGCAGTATTTATTCCCCAAAATATTGTGCGTGGAGAATGCCAGCTCGCATGAAAATTGCGCTTAACGGGTTTAGATGAATAAGAATGACGCGGTTTTATCTGCCTGTAGATTTAAACTGGGAAAGGGAACACCCTGCTGCAGGGCAGGTGGATAACACGGTTCTGGGCTGATGATGAGTTGCTAAGTCTTGCCGAAGAAGATTCTGGGCCTGTCGGGGAATAATGAGGTCAACACAAGCTGCTTTGCAATAAAAAAGGGGCGCTAGGCCCCCGACGGAATTAAATATCGTGCGTGATTAATACAGACCTATCACCTTCCACCATAACAAGCCGGCAGACATGAAAATGGCCTGATTGATCAGACTGATAATGAACCCCGTTCGCCACCAGACGCCGGTTGGCACATAGCCTGCGCCGAACAGGATGGGACCACGGGCATGCGTATACTGGGTGAGAGAACAGTACAGGCTGCTGGTGAACGCCAGCATCAGCGCCATCGGTACTGCAGGAATATTCAGGTTGATGCCCACGCCCAGGAACACGGCATAAAGGGCGGCAATTTGCGCATTTCCGCTGGCGAAGAAGTAATGAGTATAGAAGTAGGCGGCATTGAGTAGCAGTAGCACCAATACCCAGCTGGTTCCCTGCATCATATGGCCGATGCTGTTACCGATGAGATCGCCGAACCAAGTGGTGAAGCCCAGATTCTTGAGCTGGTTCGCCATCATCAACAGCGCCGCAAACCAGATCAACGTATCCCAGGCTCCTTTCTCGCTTTTAATATCATCCCAGCTTAAAACGCCGGTCAGCAGTAAGAAAGAAAGACCGACGAAGGAGGCGGTTGTCGCATCAACGCCCAGTTTGTCGCCGAAAATCCACAGCACTAACAGAATCAGCACGGTGGCAGCCATCAGCCACTCCCCGCGGCTCATGCTACCCATCTTTTTCAGTTCGGCTACGGCGAGTTTAGGAGCGTCAGGCGTATGACGAATTTCCGGTTTAACCAGCCAATATACACATAGCGGGATTACCAGCAGGGAGATCAGGCATGGCACCACCGCTGCGACAAACCAACTGCCCCAGGTGATCGTGACGCCGGCGTTGGCCGCCAGTTTTATCGCTAACAGGTTGCCGGTGTAAGCCGTCATAAACATCGCTGCGGTGATGTCGTTGACGTTACCGATACAGGTGACCAGGAACGTACCGATTTTACTACGAGAAGCGTCATCCGGTTTGGAGTCGAAGCTGCGTGCCAGCGAGTCCGCGATAGGATAGATAACGCCGCCGCAACGAGCCGTGTTGCTCGGCATCGCCGGGGACAGAACCAGATCGGCAAAAGCCAGCCCGTAAGCCAGGCCCAATGTGCGTTTGCCTAGAAGACGGATCATCTGGAGTGCAATACGCCGCCCCAGGCCGGTTTTGATGAATCCTCTGGCAATCATGAAGGCAACGACGATCAGCCAAATCAACGAACTGTTGAGATCGCTCAGCGCCGTCTGGATGGAGGCGCTAGGCGTTTTGTCGCCCGCCGCATAGGTCAAGGCAAACAGCGTGATGCTGATGATACCGATAGCCCCTATCGGTAATACGTTTGCCACGATACAGACAATGGTTGCGACGAAAATCACGGCAGAGTGCCAGGCTGCGGGAGTCAGGCCGGTGGGAGGAGTAAGTTGCCAGAAGAAAGTTGCAATAATGACAATGACTACTAAGGGAAGCCAATTCAGGCCATAAGACGTTTTGGTCTTCATCCGTTTTCCTTACAAAGGTCTGAAGATATTGCGCGTATGTAGCCCTAATATCGGTTAGGGAGTGAACTAAGAATAACGCTAATGAATAACTGGGAAAGTGAAAATATGCGTCTTATTGACGTAAGGAGTTTTTAAAGTATTTATTTTAGAGCCTTCATTGACGAAACGGCAATGAAAGGAAATAGACGATGACCGGTATTAAGCGGCCGGCCATCAGGAGAGAGGAAAGTGTTATTCGAACAGATTGTGGTGCAGCGTTTGAACGACCTGTTCGGCGGCGCTGGAAGGTACCAAGAAGCACAAATTGTGGCTGCTGGCGCCATAACAAATTAGGCGAATATTAAAGGGTTCCAATACGCCGAATACCTCTTTGCCCACACCGCAAGCCTGTGACAGTTTATTGCCGATCAGGGCGACCAACGACATGTTCTCTTCCACTTCAACGCGACACAGTGAAGACAGCTCCGTCAGCATGGCGCTGGACAGCAGGCTGTCGCCGGTCGATGTCGATCCGGTCGTATCAAGCGTGAGTGCAACGTTCACTTCGGACGTGGTAATCAGGTCCACGGAAATATTATGACGCGCCAATATGCTGAAAACTTCCGCCAGAAACCCCCGCGCATGCAACATGTTTAGACTGTGCAGCGTCAGTAGGGTTTGCTTGCGACGCAGAGCCAGCGCGCGAAACAGCGGGGGATGTTCTGTTCTGTTGCAGACCAGCGTTCCCCCTGCGGCGGGATCCTTACTGGAACCAACGAAGACCGGGATATCACTGCGTACGGCCGGTAACAGCGTGGCGGGATGCAGCACCTTGGCGCCGAAGGTCGCCATTTCCGCGGCTTCCTCGAACGTAATCTGATCGATGCGTTTGGCCGCGGGCACCACGCGCGGGTCGGTAGTGTAAATACCGGGAACGTCCGTCCAAATATCAATCCGGCTGACGTTGAGGGCTTCGCCCAGCAGCGCGGCCGTATAGTCACTGCCGCCGCGTCCCAATGTGGTCGTACGCCCTTTGGACTCGCTGCCAATAAAGCCTTGCGTAATGACGAGGCTATCGGCAAGACGAGGCAGCAACTGCTCACGGGTCAACGCTCCCAGCGCTTCGCAGTCAGGCTCGGCGCGGCCGAAGCGGTCGTTGGTACGCATGATTTTACGTACGTCGAACCATTCGGCCTCGACGCTGCGTTCCCGTAGGATCTCGACGAACAGCAGCGTGGACATCAGCTCGCCGTGGCTGACCAGTTCGTCGGTCAGTGCGGTAGAGGNGGCTAACGCCGCCGCTTCCGATAGCCGGGAGATGTTATCCAGCATCCGGTTGATCTCTTCACGGATGACGTCCGGCTGCGTCAGACGATCGACAATGGCATATTGAATCTGGCGGATTTTATTCAGATGCAGGTCGCGTTCTTCTAACGTTACGCCCTCCGCCAGTGCGACGAGTAGATTGGTGACGCCGGCAGAAGCCGACAGCACAACGACGCGTACCTGAGGATTGGAAAGCACCACGTCGGCGCTATGGTTCATCGCGTCAAAATCAGCGACGCTGGTGCCGCCGAATTTGGCAATAATCAACGCGTTTTGTTGTTGAGCAGACATTTCTAAAACCTCGTGTCAGGAGACGGCATCGCTGAAGCGTGGCGCCGTCCATCGTTAAGCCTGTGCACAAGGAAAGAGCGATAAGCAGGGAGCAGACGTAGAGAGAAGCTACGATACACCCAGAAGCGCTCCACCTTGCTGAACATCCTGCGTGCAGAATGAGCTGGTGACAACCCAGGGGATTCAGCCCCTGTGGTCGATGAAATCAATGCCGTCGTTGATCTCATCTCGGCGACGCTCCCCCTCGGGTATCTTCTTCGGAAAACGGCTCCTCCGACACCTTACCTGGGCGACGCACCTCTTCTGGCTTGCGAACCCAATGGGCTCGTAAGTAGGCCATTACAAATAACGGGTTACGCGGCGGCTGTCAATGATTCGCCGGGTTCCCTGCGGGGCATTTCGCAAGAAAAGGGATCTCAAGCGGGGCGTTAAGGGATACAATCTCTTGATTACTGACCATTCATTCTTAGACAAAGAGTACCGTTATGAAAAATATCAATCCAACGCAGACGGCCGCCTGGCAAGCTCTGCAGCAGCATTTTGCCGTGATGAAGGACGTTCAAATCAGCGATCTGTTTGCCCAGGATGATGCCCGCTTCAAGCGGTTTTCCGCGACCTTTGACGACCTGATGCTGGTGGACTACTCAAAAAACCGTATCACGGATGAGACGCTGGAAAAATTGCAGGCACTGGCGCGCGAGACCGATTTGGCTGGCGCAATTTCGTCCATGTTCTCCGGTGAAAAGATTAACCGTACTGAAGACCGCGCTGTTCTGCATGTTGCCTTGCGTAACCGCAGCAATACCCCGATCGTGGTCGACGGCAAAGATGTGATGCCGGAAGTGAATGCCGTTCTGCAGAAAATGAAGCAGTTCAGCGAACGCGTTATTGGCGGCGACTGGAAAGGGTATACCGGTAAAACCATCACTGATGTGGTGAACATCGGCATCGGCGGTTCCGACCTGGGCCCGTTCATGGTGACGGAAGCGCTCAAGCCTTACAAAAATCATCTCAACATGCACTTCGTCTCCAACGTTGACGGTACTCACATTGCTGAAACGCTGAAAACGCTGAACCCGGAAACCACGCTGTTCCTCGTCGCGTCTAAAACGTTCACCACTCAGGAAACGATGACCAACGCCCACAGCGCACGTGACTGGTTCTTGAAAGCGGCGGGTGACGAGAAATTTGTCGCCAAGCACTTTGCCGCGCTGTCCACCAATGGCAAGGCCGTGGGCGAGTTCGGGATTGATACCGATAACATGTTTGAATTCTGGGACTGGGTCGGCGGTCGTTACTCTCTGTGGTCCGCTATCGGTCTGTCTATTGTATTGTCTATCGGCTACGACAACTTCGAACAGCTGCTAAGCGGCGCTCACGCGATGGATAAGCATTTCGCATCCACGCCTGTCGAGCAGAACCTGCCGGTATTACTGGCGCTGATCGGCATCTGGTACAACAATTTCTTCGGCGCGGAAACCGAAGCGATTCTGCCGTACGACCAGTACATGCACCGTTTTGCCGCCTACTTCCAGCAGGGCAACATGGAGTCCAATGGTAAGTATGTTGATCGTAACGGCGCGCCGGTCGATTACCAGACGGGTCCGATCATCTGGGGTGAACCTGGCACCAACGGCCAGCACGCGTTTTATCAGCTGATCCATCAGGGAACCAAGCTGGTTCCTTGTGATTTCATCGCGCCTGCCGTCAGCCACAACCCGCTGAGCGACCATCACAGCAAACTGCTGTCCAACTTCTTTGCGCAAACGGAAGCGCTGGCGTTCGGGAAATCCCGTGAAACGGTCGACGCAGAGTTCGCCGCCGCCGGTCAAAAACCGCAGGATGTGGAACACGTTGCGCCGTTTAAAGTGTTTGAAGGCAACCGCCCGACCAACTCCATCCTGCTGCGTGAAATCACGCCGTATAGCCTGGGCGCGCTGATTGCGCTGTACGAACACAAGATCTTCACGCAAGGCGCGATCCTGAATATCTTCACGTTCGATCAGTGGGGCGTTGAGTTGGGTAAACAGTTGGCCAACCGCATCCTGCCGGAACTGCTGGATGATTCTGCGGTGAGCAGTCACGACAGCTCCACCAACGGCCTGATCAACAACTTCAAAAAATGGCGTCAGGCATAATTAGCCGGGCATGAGCCATGCTGCTCGCGCGGCCCGTAGCTTTGCCGGGCGAGCAGAAAGCGACAGACAGGCGGGGTGGTCTCTCTAGGCTCAACCAGAGTGTGGGAAAGAGAGCCGATAGGCCCGTTATCGTGACATCGTGGTACCTGCTATCGAAACAATGACCGTCAGACCGCGATTTTAATCATCTCGGAGGGAACATGCGGATTCGTATTCTTATGGCAGCAGCCGGCGCTTTGCTGGTGGCCGGATGTAGCTCGACTCATTCGCTTACCCCCGCAGGGCAGGCGGTGCGTTTTACGGATAGCTTGCCAGGCGCGGAATGTCAGCGGCTTGGCGTTGTGACCGGCACTCAATCCAACTGGTTGTCGGGCAACGGCGATGAAGGCAGTTCGATGCGGGGCGCGGCTAACGACCTACGTAATAAGGCTGCTGAGATGGGAGGGAATGTTATTTTCGGCGCGACGTCGCCGAGTGAGACGTTCCTGTCCAGTTTCGCTCCGTTGGATAGCAAGATGCAGGGTGAGGTTTATAAGTGTCGTTAACGACCACGATGTAACAAAAGGGGCCGACGAACGTTTTCGTCGGCCTTTGCTTTATCCAGCGACTGTTTTATCCGGCGACGTCGTCCTGATTTTGCCGCATGCCAAGGTCCAGCGGCGTCTTGCTGGCTTCTCCGCCGATCTCTCGCGCCAAGCGGGGTACCAGATAACCTGACACCAGCGTCATCAGCGTTTTAACGATGTTTCTCGCCTCATCATCCGGCACCAGAAAATGCGCAGCTCCCTGCACTTTATCCAAGACATGCAGGTAATAAGGCAAAATCCCCGCGTCAAACAGTGCGTTGCTGAGCGTAGCGAGCGTCGTCGCATTATCGTTCACGCCGCGTAGCATGACGCTCTGATTCAGCAGCGTGACCCCCGCCAAGCGCAATCTCGCCATACTTTGTGCTACGTCAGTGTCGATTTCATTCGCGTGATTAATATGCGTGACGAGCACGACACGCAGTCTGGATTGCTGAAAGCGCTGGCATAGCGCGTCTGTGATCCTTGCGGGGATCACCACCGGTAGTCGGCTATGGATGCGCAGGCGCCGAAGGTGGGGAATGCTTTCCAATTCGGCGATCAGCCAGTCTAGTTCGTGATCTTTTGCCATCAGCGGATCGCCGCCGGAAAAAATGATCTCATCCAGTTCAGGATGTTGGCGGATGTAGTCCATTGCCTGCCGCCAGTTAGATTTATTACCCTGATTATCCTGGTAGGGGAAGTGGCGACGGAAGCAGTAGCGGCAGTTGACGGCGCAGCCGCCTTTAACCAGCAGCAGCGCACGGTTACGGTATTTGTGCAGCAGGCCGGGAACGACGCTGTCCTGCTCTTCCAGCGGATCGTGACTGAATCCGGGTGTCTCGATAAATTCCTGCGGCGCAGTGATCACCTGCAACAGCAGCGGATCGAGAGGATCGCCTGGCTGCATCCGCGCGGCGAATGCGCGGGGTACGCGCAGGGGGAAAAGTCTGCGGGCATCACGTCCTTTTGTCAGCTGAGGGTGCTCTTTGAGTGCGAGAATGTGGAGTAATTCATCCGGATCGGTAATAACGTCGGCGAGTTGCTGTAACCAATCTTCTCCAGACAGCGTATTTCGGGTTATAATGTGTGCCATTTTTTGGCTAAGTTACCAGTAATAAGAGGACCAACATGGCGTCTTATAGTACCAATGAATTCCGTTCCGGTCTTAAAATCATGCAGGACGGTGAGCCGTGTGCGATCATTGAAAATGAATTTGTTAAGCCGGGCAAAGGCCAGGCGTTTAACCGTGTAAGAATCCGTAAGTTGATTTCCGGCAAAGTGCTGGAAAAAACCTTCAAATCCGGTGATTCCGTTGAAGCGGCGGACGTCATGGATATGAACCTGACTTACCTGTACAACGACGGCGAGTTCTGGCATTTCATGAACAATGAAACGTTCGAACAGCTGGCTGCCGACGCAAAAGCGGTTGGCGACAACGCCAAATGGCTGGTTGAACAGGCAGAGTGCGTACTGACCCTGTGGGACGGTGCTCCGATCGCCGTTACGCCGCCGAACTTTGTTGAGCTGGAAATCACCGATACCGATCCGGGCCTGAAAGGCGATACGGCGGGTACCGGCGGTAAACCTGCGACGCTGACGACGGGCGCCGTGGTCAAAGTTCCGCTGTTCGTTCAGATCGGCGAAGTGATTAAAGTGGATACTCGCTCCGGCGAATATGTGTCCCGCGTAAAATAATCTCTCCGCATTATACCGCTGCGTTTCTGCAGCGGTATGATTCATACCGCTGGATCCCGGCACCGAGTCCCGTCAATGCTTCGCCCCCGCAACATCCTCATCTGATTGATTAACCCAAATAAGTTGTTCCGTGTCAAAACCATAGCGTCTGGCGGTTGTCAGCAGCGCTTGTTTCACCGCGTCGTCCAGCGTGGGCGTGCGAGATAAGATCCACAGATAGTTGCGGTTAGGCCCGCAAATCATGGCGTAGCGATAAGCCTCGTCCAGCGCTATCACATTATAGCTACCGTAAAATGGCCCGAAAAATGAGACCTTCAGCGATGCTGTCTCGGGATCGCCAGTCAAATATCCTTTCCCCGTACTTTCTTTCCAACGCTGCTGCTGCGAATTAAAGCCGCGATTGGTCACGGTAATGCCGCCGTCCTCACGCGGGTGATACGTCGCCGTCACGCGATCTAACCCGCGTTCGAAGCGGTGGTCGAGACGGGCAATTTCGTACCAGGTGCCGAGATAGCGGTGAATATCGAAGTTTTTTACGACATCGACGTTCTCCGGCGGCGTCGTACTGCAGGCGGAGGAGAGCAATGACGTCATTGCCGCCACCAGCGTTTTCCATCTTTTCATCGGGTTTTGTCCTCCATGGATAAACCATGGTTTGAGAGTGATGACGTTAAGGGTAGGAAGCGTTTGGCGGACTGGCAATGAAAAACGGCCTGCACAGGCAGGCCGTTGCTTTGGGTACGGGGTTTTAGAGCGTGACGAGCCCGATAACGGTGACGACCGTCAGAATGGCGGCAAGTCCGTAAAAGACCCATTTCCCTGCTGGCACGTGAATTTTGAGGTCGTGCATGGCGTGATGGATGCGGTGCAAGCCGCACCAAAGGGGCAGCACGATCATCAGCAGCAGGAACACCCGGCCAATAAGGCTATGGCTAAATGCCGAAATGCGGTCGTAGGACAGTGCGTCCGGGAACAGACCCATTGGCAGCAGAATACCGACCAGCAGGACGATGACCGGCCCGAAAATGGCGCTCCACATGCCACCGGCGCCGAACAGCCCCCAGAAAGGCGGTTCATCGGAACGTTTTGGCGTTTGATTAATCACGTTATTCCTCCTGATCAGTACAGCAAGGCGATAGCCAGTATCGCCAGCGTGACTATTACGGTCACGATCCACAGCGCTTTAACGATCGGCTCCGGACCCATCTTTTCATCTTTGATCACGATAATGGTGGCTTTTGGCGCCAGATCGAACCAGGTTTTGGTCTGGAGAGCCGCCGCCAGCAGCGCGATGATGTTGATGAACAGCACCACGGGGTTTTGCAGGAAGCTGACGAAGCCCGCCCAGCCTTCTACGCCGTGTTTCAGTGCGAAAACGCCGTATAGCAGCACGATACTGAACCACACAGCAGGAACCGCGGTTCCTTCGCGCAACATATAGAAGCGGTAATATCCCAGCTTCTGCCACCAGGTCGGCGTCATGCCACGGACATACGCTTTACGTTTGGTTGTCATTGTTTGCCTCCCTCTCTTATTGTGGTTTCAGCATAGCGATCATGAAATCTTTGGCGCTTTCGACCTTGCCTTGCTGGATGGCAGCGGCGGGATCGACGTGCTTCGGACACACTTCGGAGCAGTAACCGACAAAAGTACAGGACCATACGCCGTTATCGCTGTTCAACTGCGGCATACGCGCTTTCTTACCGTGATCGCGGTTGTCGAGATTGTAGCGGTGCGCCAGCGTAATGGCGGCGGGGCCGATGAACTCCGGGTTCAGACCAAACTGAGGGCAGGCGGCGTAGCATAACCCGCAGTTGATGCAGCCGGAGAACTGATGGTATTTCGCCATCTGCGCCGGTGTCTGATTGTTGGCGCCGTCTTCCGGTTTGCGATCATTGCCGAGAATATACGGCTTGATGGCTTCCAGACTCTCAATGAAGTGAGTCATATCCACCACCAAATCGCGCTCGATAGGAAAGTTACCTAGCGCTTCCACCTTCAGGCCGTCGGTATAGTCGCGCAGGAAGATCTTACAGGCCAGCTTCGGCACGTTGTTGACCATCATGCCGCAGGAGCCGCAGATCGCCATACGACAGGACCAGCGGTAAGACAGATCCGGCGCCAGGTTGTCTTTGATATAACCCAGCGCATCAAGCAAGGAGGTCTGCTTGTTGTACGGCACTTCATACGTTTCGAAGTGCGGCGCACTGTCTTGCTCGGGGTTGTAGCGCATGACTTCCATTTTCAGGGTTTGCATCTCAGCCATTCGCTTGCTCCTTCTTACTTTTCTCCTGAGCATCGGCTTCACCGCCGTAAACGCGTTTCGCTGGCGGCAGTTTGGTGATCTTCACATCGCTATATTCAAGACGCGGAGCACCGTCCTGGCTATGGAACGCCAGCGTATGCTTCAGGTAATTTACGTCATCGCGTTCGGTGCAGCCTTCGTCTAGACGCTGGTGGGCGCCGCGGGACTCTTTACGATTGATCGCGGAGTGCGCCATACATTCCGCCACATCCAGCCCATGGCCGAGTTCGATGGTGTAGAGCAGGTCGGTGTTAAACACGCTGGAGTGGTCGCTGATTTTGACGCGTTTGAAACGTTCTTTCAGTTCGGCCAGCTTATCGACGGTTTTTTGCATCAGGTCGGTGGTGCGATAGATACCGCAGCCTTCTTCCATCGTCATTCCCATCTCATCACGAATTTTCGACCAGCTTTCCGTGCCTTCCTGATTCATTAGATCATGCAGCTTCTTCTCCACGTCGCGTGCCTGCGCATCCAGCGCGCTGGTATTGGCGGGCGTCGCTTCCTGAGAACGTCGTACTGCGTGTTCACCCGCCAAACGGCCGAAGACCACCAGCTCTGCGAGGGAGTTGGAGCCCAGACGGTTGGCGCCGTGCAGGCCGACGGAGGAACATTCACCGGCGGCAAACAGGCCTTTGATACGCGTTTCACACTGCTGATCGGTTTCGATGCCGCCCATGGTGTAATGCGCGGTAGGGCGAATCGGGATAGGTTCTTTGACGGGATCGACGCCGACGTAGGCTTTGGCGAGTTCGCAGATGAAAGGCAGGCGCTCTTTCAGCTTCTTCTCACCTAAGTGACGGAGGTCGAGGTAGACCACATCGCCCAGCGGGGTAGAGATGGTGCGCCCGGCGCGCCACTCATGCCAGAACGCCTGAGAAACCTTATCGCGCGGACCCAGCTCCATGTATTTGTTTTTCGGTTGACCCAGCGGCGTTTCGGGCCCCATGCCGTAATCCTGCAGATAGCGGTAGCCGTCTTTGTTGACCATGATGCCGCCTTCGCCGCGGCAGCCCTCGGTCATCAGGATGCCGGAGCCGGGCAGGCCGGTTGGGTGATACTGCACGAACTCCATATCGCGCAGCGGCACGCCGTGGCGGAACGCCATACCCATGCCGTCGCCGGTGACGATGCCGCCGTTGGTGTTATAACGGTACACCCGTCCGGCGCCGCCAGTCGCCATAATGACGGCGTTGGCGCGGATCTGCACCAGTTCGCCTTCCATCATGTTGATGGCGATGACGCCGCGCGCATGGCCTTCATCGACGAGAATATCCAGCACGAAGTGTTCGTCGAAACGCTGAATTTGCGGGTATTTCAGCGAGGTCTGGAACAAGGTGTGCAGCATGTGAAAACCGGTTTTGTCCGCCGCGAACCAAGTTCGTTCAATCTTCATACCGCCGAAACGGCGTACGTTGATCGAACCATCTGGTTTACGACTCCACGGGCAACCCCACTGCTCCATCTGGATCATTTCACGTGGGCACTCGTGAACAAACTGGTCGACGACGTCCTGTTCGCAGAGCCAGTCGCCGCCGGCGACAGTATCCTGGAAATGGAAGTCAAAGCTATCGTGATCCTGAGTGACCGCAGCCGATCCTCCTTCTGCGGCCACGGTGTGGCTCCGCATTGGGTAGACTTTTGAGATCAGCGCAATCTTCAGTTGGGGATTAGCTTCGGCTGCAGCAATTGCTGCGCGTAAGCCAGCGCCCCCGGCCCCGATAATGGCCAAGTCGGCATTAAAGGTCTGCACTGCATTCCTCCAGTTACATAAGTTAAATAAGATAAAATAAGAAATTAATGCGTAATGCGAATATTGGATTTATTTCTGCCCAGTTTTTAGTGAGTTGGGAGGGGCAGAAAAAAAGTCTGACGGCCGAGGATAACCGTTAAATCACTCTTTTTTGTGTGGAAATGATTATAGCTATTTAAAGGTAGCTGAAATTTGATGTGATCCAGCATTTTGCTGTTTTTTAACCAGCGGGGAGGAATAGTTCGTAAAACGTGATCGAAAATGCAATTAAAGTAAAAACAGCACTTTTATTGCTTTAATAAATACATATCACTGCCGATTGAAACATCTTCAACTGGATATGATTTGTTTGGTCGGACTGATGCGGGTAGACTTCACCCCCTCTTTGACTTTGGAGTAGACCACCATGAGCGAAACGGCAAGTTGGCAACCCAGCGCCCCAATTGCCAATCTGTTGAAGCGGGCGGAGATCATGAACGAAATTCGGCGCTTCTTCTCCGATCGCGGCGNGCTAGAGGTGGAAACCCCCGCCATGAGTCAGGCAACGGTCACAGACGTTCATCTGGTTCCCTTTGATACCCAATATGTAGGGCCCGGCGCGGCAGACGGCTTGAAGCTTTACCTGATGACCAGCCCGGAATATCACATGAAACGCCTGCTGGCGGCGGGCAGCGGTCCTATCTATCAGCTGGGGCGCAGCTTCCGTAATGAAGAATCCGGCCGTCATCATAATCCTGAATTCACGATGCTTGAGTGGTATCGCCCTCACTACGATATGTACCGCCTGATGAATGAGGTGGACGATCTGCTGCAACAGGTACTGGAGTGCGAAAGCGCTGAGATGCTCACCTACCAGCAGGCCTTCCAGCGCCATTTGGACGTCGATCCGCTCTCCGCCGACAAGGCTCAACTGCGTGAAGTCGCCGAGACGCTGGGCGTGGGTGACGTCGCTCATCAGGAAGAGGATCGCGATACGCTGCTGCAACTGCTGTTCGCGGTGGGGGTCGAGGTTAATATCGGCCGTGACAAACCGGCCTTCGTCTACCATTTTCCGGCCACACAGGCGTCTCTGGCTGAAATCAGCACGGAAGATCACCGGGTCGCTGAGCGGTTTGAGGTCTACTTCAAAGGCATTGAACTGGCGAATGGCTTCCGCGAGCTGACCGACAGCGCCGAGCAACGTCAGCGTTTTGAACAGGACAACCGCAAACGCGCCGCGCGCGGCCTCCCGGTTCAACCCATCGATGAAAATCTGTTGGATGCGCTGACTGCGGGGATCCCGGATTGCGCGGGCGTCGCGCTCGGCGTCGACCGCCTGATCATGCTGGCATTGAAAGCCGAGTCTATCAGCGAGGTGATGGCTTTCACCGTGGATCGCTCCTGACGAACGGCCCGCGGCATGGGCGAAAAAAATCCGGTGCGGGCATCGCCTCACCGGATTTTTTTATGGGTGTCGTTCAGCGCCGGGAACCAGGCGCGGTCAGACGATTAGAGACCGCCCGGCGTGCGCGTGGCGGAACCGGCATTGCGGCCGTCGATCTGTACGGAGCTCATCTGGACCTGGAATGGCGGGAACGGCATCACCAGATTGTGCTTACGGTAGCCGTCCAGAATCAACTGATGAATCTCGTGGCGCAGCGGCATCCGGTGCCCCATCTCGGCGGCATAAATACGCAGTTCGAACAGCTGAATCCCCTGACGTAAATCAACGAGGAAAACCTCGGGCGGCGGGTTGTCCAACACCAGCGAGCAGTGTTTGACGGCATCCAGCAGCATTTCGGTGACCTCTTCCGTATTGGCGTCCGCCGGGGCTGGAATGGTCAGTACAACGCGTGTCACCGCATCGGACAGCGACCAGTTGATGAATTGCTCGGTGATAAAGGCCTTGTTGGGGACGATGATCTCTTTGCGGTCCCAGTCCGAGATGGTGGTGGCGCGGGTGTTGATGCGCATAATGCTCCCGGTCAGATCGCGAATTGTCACCGTATCGCCAATGCGTATCGGTTTCTCGAACAGGATAATCAGACCGGAGATAAAGTTGGCGAAAATTTCCTGCAACCCGAAGCCAAGCCCAACCCCCAGCGCGGCGACCAGCCACTGAAACTTGGACCACTCGATGCCGAGCATGGAGAAGCCGAACATCCCGCCGATCAACAGCAACACATATTTGCTGACCGTGGTAATGGCGTAGCCGGAGCCGGGCGACAGCTCGACGTGCTGCAATAACACCAGCTCTAATAGCGCGGGCAGGTTGCGCATCAACTGAGTCGTAATAAAGAAGATCAGTATGGCGATCAGCACGGCGCCCAGCGTAATCGGCTGGACCGTCTCCGTTCCGTTTATCGTGCTGGTGGCATCCCACAGGCTGATGTTCTCGAGGAAGGAGAATGCCGAGTGGATTTCCGACCACAGCGCCAGCACGGATACCAGCGCGATCAGCGTCAGCACTGAGCGCACCAGCTGCAGGGATTTCGCGCTAATGGCGTCCAGATCGACGACCGGCTCTTCAACCACTTCACCCCCGGCTTCATTGCTCTGTGGCGTCGATTCCTCTTCTCCACGCGCACGGACCGCCAGTATTTCGGCCCGGCGCTGCTTAGCTCGGTCAAATGCGATGCGTCGGCGTTGAATCAGCATCCAGCGGCGAATGATGTGGTAAATCACCAACAGGAAGAACCAGATAGCCACCGACTTTTCCAAGCGCGCCAGCAGCGCCTGCGATGTGGCCAGATAGCCGAAGCAGGAAGCCAATACCGCGATCAGCGGCATGCAGAGCAGCAGGTTCCACATGGCGCGGTTCACGGGATTTTCTCCTGAACCTTCCTTATCCAGATACAGCGGTATGCCAGCGCGTTTCAGACTGGTGGTGACCAGACTGAGCGCCAGGCACAGCAGAATGAAGCAGAGGCGTCCCAGCGTGCTGGAAAATTGACGATCGTTGAGGTTATCAAAGGTTATCAGCGCCATGATCAGGGGCACGATCAGTCCGATGGAGAGCCGATAGTAGCGCATCGCTCGCTCTACCCGCTTGGGCGACCAGCCGAAATGCACGATGAATAGGCCCTGACGGTGCGCGAACGAGGCGCTAATCATCACGACCCACATCAACGGTACGGTGGCGGTGACGCTATCGCCGATAGCGACGGCGACCGGATAGGGCCACGCATTTTGCAGGCCATAGCCCAACGCCGCCCACAAGATTGGCAGCGGAATGGCGACCATCACCGACCAGAATACGGTGCGCAGCGTTAGCATGAAGTGGTCGAGCGTGACTTTGCCCACGCGTCCGCTGGCGCGCTCCAGGAACGCATGATAGTGGCGGCGCGAACTGATGCTGAGCGCGACCAGCAGGAGTGCGCCAATCAACGGCAGCAACGTACTCCAACTGGTCACCATCATCACCATGGCGCTGCTGAGCTGCGTCAGCGTGTCCAGAGACAGGAGGCGGGACAGGTCCTGTACCAGCTGAAGCGGGTAAGAGAGCGTCAGCGGATCGACATCCGCCACCCAGAACAAGNAGCGGTGGGCGGCTTCGCGGATCTCAATCAGCGCGTCTTCGAGCTGATTGCTGGCGACCTTCAGCTTGGTCAGCTCCAGAATCTGAGTGTCACAGCCTGAAATCAACGAGGTCAGCAGCTCTCGCTGGGTACGTAGCTGATCGTTAAAGATCTTCTGCTGGGAGGCGGTGAGCGGCGAACCGTCATCCTGCTGCGCCTGCTCGCTTTTCGGCAGCTTGGAAAACGTATCTTCGTACTGCAGACGCTGCACCCGCAGCTGGGTCATATCGCCATCCAGCAGTTGGGGCTTCGGCATTTCCGGCAGTCGGGCGACCTGCGCCCGCAGCGTTTCGCCCAGCGCGGTAGACGATCCGAGCCACTGGGCCTGTTCGCGCAGCGTGCTGAGCGCCTGACGCACCTGCAGCGTTTGTGAAGCAGCCTGCCGTTGCTGGGAGGCGATTAAGTCCATGCGCTGCGCCTGCTGATTCAGGGCCACGGACAATTCACGGTTCACCTGCAGCTTGCTGGCGATGGCAGAAGGCAGATTGCCGCTCTGCTCCGCCAGCAGCTCGGTGCGTTCCAGCGCCTCTTCGGCTTCTCGCTGCCGCATGCCGTTAAGCGTGCTGCGCAGGGTTTGCAACTGGTCGTCCAGGTAGTCCCGCTGTTTCTTGAAAAGCTCCGCTCGCAGACGGGAAAGCTCCTGGCGATTGTTGGCGGACAGCTGTGCCAGCTCCAGTTCATCGACCCGGCTTTTGCTCAGCGCGGCTTCCGCCTGCAACGAAGCAAGCTGCGCTCGCGCCAGCGGCGTGGCGGCAGTGCCTTGCGTTTGGATACGGCGTTCGACGTCGTTGAGCGCGCGACTGGCTTCCGNCTGTTGCTGCGGCAACTGCGCCAGCGAGTCGCTGATCTCTCGCAGGCGATCCTGCTCCAACTGCTGCTGGCGGGATTGTTCCAGTAGTTGGCTACTGGTTTGGACGATCTGCTGTTCGAGTTCGTTTACGGAAAGGTTATGGACCGCGGGCGTCGATTTGGCGTCTTCCGCCGCCAGCGCCTGACGCAGTCCGCGTGTGAGGCGGGGGAAATCTTCGATCACACGCTGATACTGATCCACCCGTTCGAGAGCGCCCTTGCGCTCATCCAGCATGCGCAGCGCGGATTGCAGCTCTTTGACGATATCGGCTTGATTCGGCTGTGACTTATTCGCTTCCGCCTGCTGTAAATCCTGCCGTAGCTGGGCCTCGCTGGGAAGCTGGGCGGTCAGCGCCGGCGCGGATAGCAGGCATCCCAGTAGAAAGATCAGTATCAGACGCACGCTAACTTACCTCTACAATGTCGCGGTTTAAGGCGTATTTCCTGCTGTCGTAGGGACGACGGCGTCCTCGCTCGTGGCTTCCGCGAGGGGTTCACCCATACGGGTGACGCTTTGACTGGACAGATTGGTCATCAGCTGCACTTTGCCTGCGGCAAACAGGTTGATCACGGTAGAACCCAGTTTGAACTGTCCCATCTCTTCGCCTTTATCGAGCGTGATCGCGCCCGTCTCTCCCGCTGCGGGGTAGGTCCAGCGCTTGATGATGCCTTCACGCGGCGGCGTCACGGTGCCGGCCCACACGGTTTCAATGCTCCCGACAATGGTCGCACCAACCAGAATTTGCGCCATCGGGCCAAATACGGTATCGAACAGGCAGATGACGCGTTCGTTACGGGCGAACAGGTTGGGCACGTTGGCGGCGGTCAGCGGATTGACCGAAAACAGGTCGCCTGGCACGTAAATCATCTCGCGCAGCGTACCGTCGCAAGGCATGTGAACGCGGTGGTAATCTTTGGGCGACAGGTAGGTGGTGACGAACAGACCATCACGGAAGTTATCCGCCATGATGTAGTTGCCCGCCAGCAGGGCTTCCAGTGAATAGGTATGATTCTTTGCCTGCAACAGCGTGTCGTTTTCGATGGCTCCTAACTGAGAGATCGCGCCGTCGGCGGGCTGGACTAGGCGGTGATCGTGCGGGTCTACCGGGCGAACGCCGGGACGCAGGGGACGGGTGAAGAAGTCGTTGAACGTCGGATAAGCCGCGGTGTCCGGCTGTTGGGCTTCCTGCATGTTGACGTGGTAAACGCGGACAAACAGGTCGATCACCAGCTTGGNGAGTGCGCCTCCCCGTCGTTCGGCTCCCCAGCCTGCGAGCCGGGTCAGCCAGATTTTCGGCAACAGATGTTGTAAAGCAATCTTGATTCTATCCAGCACAGTGAGCCTCTTGGGTGTTGTGATGCGCCAATATCAAAAGCGGCGCATTGTAGCGATGGTGACAATAAATGTCAGTTATCCGAATCGGAAAAGGATTTACGCGTTTTTACCTGAGACATGCTTTCAAGGATGCGATGGTAGTTATCAAAACGCTCGGGTGCGATTTCTCCGCGTTCCAGCGCGGCCCGAATGGCGCAGCCGGGATCGGTGTCATGTTTGCAATCGCGGAATTTACAGCTGCCCAGATAGTCGCGGAACTCGATGAACCCCTGAGTCACCTGCTCGGGGTCAAGGTGCCATAGGCCGAATTCGCGCACGCCGGGGGAGTCGATGACGTCGCCGCCATGCGGGAAGTGGTAGAGGCGGGCCGCGGTCGTCGTGTGTTGTCCCAGTCCGGAGTTATCGGATACCTCGTTGACCAGGATCTTGCCTTCTTCAGGGTAGAGCAGGGCGTTGAGTAGACTGGACTTGCCGACGCCGGACTGGCCGGCAAAGATGCTGACGCGGTGGGTCAATGCGGTTTCCAGCTCCTTCATGCCGTCGCCGGTTTTGCTGGAGACCATCAGCACCCGATAATGCAGCGCACGGTAGATATCCATGACTTCGTCGACGAATTTAAGCGATTCTTCATCCAGCAGATCGATTTTGTTCAGAACGATGAGCGGTTCAACTTCCAGCGTTTCGCAGGCCACCAGATAACGGTCAATGATGTTGATTGACAGCTCGGGAAGGATGGCGGAGACAATCACGATTTGATTGATGTTGGCGGCGATGGGTTTGACGCCGTCGTAAAAGTCCGGACGCGTGAGGACTGACTCGCGTGGATGCACCGCTTCCACGATGCCGCTGATGCCGCGCAACGTTTCATTACCGGGGCGCCAGACGACCTTGTCGCCGGTGACCAGCGATTTTATGGTACGACGGATATTACAGCGACGTTGCGTACCGTCTGTGGCCTCCACGTCGACATGCATGCCGAAGCGGCTGATGATGGTGCCTTCCTGAGCGTCGCCCAGTTGGCTGTCATCCCACTCGATTTTACTGTCGGCATGCTTAAGGCGGCGCTGATGATTAGCGCTGACCCGACGTTGCTGACCTTTTGACAGTTTCTTTTTGCTCACTCAACCTCTCTAGATTCGTGGTTATCGCTCATGACATGAGATATGCCTATAATACACCCTATTTGACTTTAATTAACCGATGCCGAGCGTGTCTGCGAAGCCACGTCGGCGGCGGGACGAAAAGCCCTACAGGAATAGCGATAAAATGGTAAACGAAAATAATCTGATCTGGATCGATCTGGAAATGACCGGACTCGATCCGGAACGCGATCGCATCATCGAAATTGCGACGCTGGTGACCGACGCGCACCTGAACATACTGGCTGAAGGCCCCACGTTGGCGGTTCATCAGCCGGACAGCCAACTCGCGTTGATGGATGAATGGAATGTGCGTACGCACACCGGCAGCGGGTTGGTCGAACGCGTGAAGGCGAGCTCGTATGATGAGAACGCCGCCGCGCAGGAGACGATCGCATTTCTGCGCCAGTGGGTACCGGAAGGCAAGTCGCCGATTTGCGGCAACAGCGTGGGGCAGGATCGCCGTTTTCTGTTCCGCTACATGCCGGAACTGGAATCCTACTTCCACTATCGCTATCTGGATGTCAGCACGTTGAAAGAGCTGGCGCGCCGCTGGAAACCGGAGATTCTGACCGGCTTCAAAAAGCAAAACACGCATCAGGCGCTGGACGACATCCGTGAGTCGGTCGCTGAGCTGGCCTACTACCGCGAGCATTTTATTCAGCTGTAACGTGTTATACGGAAGCGCGCCGCGACGAAAAAACACCCGTCGCGGCGAGATTTTCCTCGATCTGGCGTTTTTCTACTCGGTTAGAAGAAAATTACGTTTCAGGGGTTGCGCCGCCAAACTTTCCTCGTATAATGCGCTCCCCGTACCGGCAAAGAAATTTCGGTACTGACAGCACCACCCAAGCGGGAATAGCTCAGTTGGTAGAGCACGACCTTGCCAAGGTCGGGGTCGCGAGTTCGAGTCTCGTTTCCCGCTCCAATTCTTTCTCTATAGACAGTCACCAAAGTCTGTAGCTCTCTGATTCAATCCATCAATTGTTTTTAGCCTCCAGAAAAATCCACTAAGCATAAAACTCGCTCCAGCTACATCGACGTTGCGCGTGAAAATCGGCAATGACGAAACTCATCCAATGTGTTCAGAAAATGCATTTTTCAATGGGCGGGAAATGTCCTTGAATCACTGCAACGTCAGTGGCAGATCGGCTGCTTGACGCATTGAGCCATCACCATGCCTCATCCGCCGTCATCAAATGCCAACGTTCTCAGGAAACCTACCGATCCGATACCTCCGCTCACGCGGGACCGTTACGATACCTGAGGGTCTTCGCTGGGAGATAATTCGTCGCTCAGCGCTCCTGTGAGGCATGCCACATATCAATGGGAGACGAGATGCGGCAATGCCAAGGATTGGGCTGCGCCTTCCTCTTGGTATTTAACATCCGTCATAATATGAGCCTTATTAGGGTGGCCCGGAGCCGGGGATAGCTGAAAATAAGTCATCAAGGGGTCTTATTCTTTATCGCATATCAAGGAAAAAATAAGGTATTACGCCATTTCGCCGGCGTCTGATCGGCTTTTGAGCTTATTAGTATGCTAATGACATTATTGTGGCCATTTCATCATTTTCCCCGTACCAAAGGGAATACGATATTAACACGGCAATAACACATAATAATCGTTGTGTTTCCCCCGGCAATAACGGTTCCGACAGGTGGTTCTTCAATCCTATTTTAAGTTGTGAATAATTAGGTTGAAAAATAATTGTCTCAGAATAAATGTGATGAGGCGCTACGGGGTGTAAATGCTGACGGTAAATATTATTATCTGCTATTGTATCGGGGGTGTTTATAAAATGTTCAGGGTGTCATGCAAACAACGACTGAACCATGATAACCACCTTTAAAATAATCAGACTATTCGGGTGAGGAATTCTGAGTTATTTTATTCTCCCTTATTCTTACGTGGAAATGGCATGATATTCCTTTGACCACTCTCTTTTCACTACGGGATGACCTCAGAGCAGGCGCGCCTTTCTTCGCGTCGGATGGGCGGGCGCGATGGTATAGCGTCGAGAGGGGAGTAACACTGCACGCGTCACGCTGTGATGTTAATTTTATCTTTTATTATCAATGAATTGTCTTCTTTGTTCCGGGTGATGCATCACCCGGAGTCGTATTTAAAATCCTACGTGCTATGCAAACGATAGGCTCTGCATCTCGTCGAGATGAAAAATAACGTTAACGACAGACTCGCGGAAGCGCTAGGATAAATAGCCTTTTTCCACCCATTCTCATCAGACATTCCGTTTATTTTTATTCTTTAAGTCTGCCTCAGCGCTCTCATCTCTTTCTTATCGTATTTTCCTATTAAGCGTATCCTCAATAGGAAGACTATTTTCATATTGACGCATCGTTTGCTTATTAATTCGTCATTATTCTTTGTATCGATTATGTATTGCCTGTTAATTTAAACAATAAATAAACATGTATGTTCATATGCAATGTTTTATTTGTTTTTAAAACCTGAAAAATGCCGATGAGATCCCCAGAATTCCATTCTTTATGCTGTCAATTATTGTTTTTTAGTTTTTTATTCTTGTTTTTTGTGCTCATACTGATGAACGTATGGGTTTTGTCCTGAGTTTAACAAGTTTTTGTTAAATCTCGCGATTTATTATTTTTAGAAAATACTCAAAGGGCAGGGGGAATTCTTCATTTGCAATGATTTCTTAGTTTTGCCGCTTCTGTCTTTATATAAAGTCACGTCTTCGGCGTGCCTTTATATTCATGATGCAGAGGTTCCGGCGGGCGGGAAATACCCCTGTGTTTAAAAATCACACTCTTAGACTATTTACATAGCCTTTATATTGGTAATAAGGAATAGTGACTATGCGTAAAACTCTACTCGGCGCCTTAATCGGCGCGTCTATTCTGTCAGCCGGTTATGCCAGCGCTGCGACGACCGTTGCCGGTGGTACCGTACACTTTACAGGCCAGATCGTGAATGCGGCTTGTGCGGTCAGCTCAACCTCTGCTAACCAGACGGTTAACCTCGGACAGTATCGTACCGCGAACTTTACTGCGGTAGGGGCTTACTCCGGTAAGGTGCCTTTCACGATCAAACTTGAAGATTGCGATCCTACCGTTTCTACGACAGCCGCCGTCGCTTTTAGCGGATCTGCCGATGGTAACGACAACACCGTATTGTCCACCAGCAACATCAGCGGCGGTAGCTCCGGCGCGGCAGCTGGCGTAGGTATCGAAATTTCCGATAGCAAAGGCACTGTGCTGTCCCCGACCGGCGCCGCTTTCTCTAGCCCGCAGACGCTGATCACCGGTAGCAACACCCTGAACTTCAACGCTCGCTATAAATCGACTCTGGCTACCGTAACCCCTGGCGAAGCGGATGCGGATGCCACCTTTACCATGCAGTACGAATAACTACTCACGCAGGCAGGGATGCTTTATGGCCGCCAAGGAGGGCGCCATTTTTGACTTTTTGTGGAAACGACGTTGCGACAAACAAACGCCGGTTCCGCGTTTCTGTACCGACATCTGCCGTGTTAGCGGAGGCGGATTTAGCGTCTGACGTAATCCGACCTCGCGCGTAATGCTCAACCTGTAGCTGTCAATCAGTCATTTTCGTACATGGAGTTTAGCGTGCTTAATTCAACTTTTTTCCGCCGCGCTTTGGCCGGTATGGCGCTGTCCGTTTTGTCCGTCATTCCGCTGGCGGCGCAGGCCGGGGGCGTGGCGCTGGGCGCGACGAGGGTGATCTATTCCGCCGGTGCGACCCAAACCTCTTTGGGCGTGACCAATACGGATACCAAAAATCCATTTCTTATTCAGTCTTGGGTGGAAGATACGACGGGCAAGAAAAGCGAGGCCTTTGTGGTCACACCGCCGCTGTTCGTCGCCAAACCATCGGGCGAAAACATTTTACGCATTATGTACGTCGGCGCGCCTTTGCCGACCGATCGCGAATCGGTGTTCTGGATGAACGTTAAGGCGATTCCGTCCGTCGATCGCAAAGATATTCAGGATAAAAACGTTCTGCAATTGGCGGTTCTCTCCCGCATCAAACTGTTCGTCCGCCCCGCGGGCCTGCCGGAAAGCCCGGCCGAAGCGCCCACGCATCTGCGATTCCATCGTCAGGGCGATAGCCTCATCATCACCAACCCAACGCCTTATTTCGTCACGTTAGTGAACTTCAACCTCGGCACCCGAAAACTGCCTAACACCATGGCGCCGCCTAAAGGAAATGTCACCGTTGCGTTGCCTACCGATGCAAGTGGCCAGGTGTTCTTCCAGTCAATCAATGATTATGGGGCCAACAGCGCTCGCATTACCGGCGTTATGCAATAGCGCCGAACAGTGAACGGCAAATCCCGAACCGGGCATGAAAAAGGAGGGTGCATACCCTTCAGGTTGCTTTCCGTCACTTTTTTCAGGAGTTTTTTTCAGGAGTTTTTCATATGCGGCCACTATATCGGAAGCCCCATTTCAGACAGTCGCGCGCCACGCCTTTATGGCGGTTGTCGCCGCTGTGCCGGGCGATCGCGCTATGCGTAGCATTACCTTCGGCCGGCGCTAATGCCGAACTGTTCTTTAACCCGGCGTTCTTATCCAGCGATCCTTCGGCGGTGGCGGATTTGTCGCGGTTCGAGCAGGGAAAAGGGCAGGTGCCGGGGATCTATCACGTCGATGTTTATGTGAACGATGAATTCGTCGAAACGCGGAATATCCGGTTTGATGCGCGCAAACCGACAGCCGCTGGCGTAACGCCGCTCGAACACGAGTCGGACGATACGGGGTTGGTGCCCTGCATTACCCGCTCGCAGGTTGAGTCGCTCAACATCAACATGTCGGCCTTCCCGGCCGCCGCTGGCAGCTCGGGGCAGGAGTGCGTGGCGCTGACGCACATCATCCCCGACTCCCATATGACGTTTGATTTCGAACTGCAACGCCTAAATATCAGCCTGCCTCAAGCTTCGCTCAATAACAGCGGCCGCGGCTACATTCCGCCGGAACAGTGGGATGACGGTATCTCCGCCGCGCTGCTGAACTATGACTTCACCGGTAGCAATAGCTCCGGCGACGACAGCAGCAACAACTACTTCCTCAATCTGAACAGCGGCCTTAACTGGCGCGGATGGCGCCTGCGGGATTACTCCACCTGGAGCTACTACAGCTTTGAGGGGCGGCATACGCGCAACTGGCAGCATATTAATACGTATTTGCAGCACGCGATTATTCCGCTTAAAAGCGAACTTACCCTCGGCGACAGCAATACGCCGGGCGATGTGTTCGATACGTTGGGCTTTCGCGGCGCGCAGCTAGCGTCGGACGATAATATGCTGCCGGACAGCATGCGCGGATTCGCCCCCACCATCCGCGGNGTCGCGAAAAGCAACGCCCGAGTCACGATCCGGCAGAACGGCTTTATCATTTACCAGTCTTACGTCGCGCCGGGCGCATTCGCCATCACCGACCTTTATCCGACCTCCTCCAGCGGGGATATGGTGGTAACGGTGACGGAAAGCGACAACAGCTCCAGCACCTTCAGCGTGCCCTACTCGGCGGTGCCGGTATTACAGCGCGAAGGGCGCGTGAAATACGCGGTGACTGCAGGTAAATATCGCAGCAACTACACCGAGCAGGAAAAACCCGAGTTCGGGCAAGGCACGGTGATCTGGGGTCTGCCCGGCGGCTTCACGCTGTATGGCGGTACGCAGGTGGCGAAGAAATATCAGGCTGGTGCGATCGGAGCCGGTAAAAACTTTGGGGACTGGGGCGCGTTGTCGGCGGATGTAACCCAAGCATACAGTAAGCTGGCGGATGACAGCCGTCATCAAGGGCAGTCAATGCGCTTCCTGTACGCCAAGTCGTTGAACACCGTCGGCACCAACTTCCAGCTGCTGGGCTACCGCTACTCCACGCAGGGCTACTACACGCTCGATGAAACCAGCTATCGCCGCATGATCGGCACGAACTACGATACTGATGACGGACTGGTCGACCCAACGGTGGAGTACAACAATTACTACAACCTTAACTACAACCGTAAAGGGCGTATTCAGGTCAACATCACCCAGCAGCTCGGCGATTACGGCTCCGTTTTCCTGAGCGGCAGCCGCCAAACCTACTGGCGTACCAATGACACCAACTCATTGTGGCAGGTGGGGTACAGCGGCCACTTGAAGGGGGTGAGTTACAGCCTGTCCTTCAACTACAACAAAAGTCCCGGACTGGTGGAGCCAGACAAACGCGCCGCCTTCAACGTTTCCATTCCTATTGGACAATGGTTGTCCGGCGGCGGCAAAGAGTCGGATATCACCCGCTCGGGTAACACGGCCTATGCCACCTATGCGGCGAATACCGACTGGCACGGACAGACAACGCATCAGGCCGGCATTAACGGCACATTGTTGGAAGATAACAACCTGAACTACAGCGTGCTGCAAGGCTACGGCAATCACGGCGTCGGCGGCAGCGGCTATGCCAGCCTGAACTATCAGGGCCGCCACGGTAACTCCAACGTCGGCTACAACTACGGCAAGGGATACCGGCAGGTCAACTACGGCCTGAGCGGCGGCATTGTGGGGCATGACAGCGGCCTCACGCTAAGCCAGCCGCTGGGAGCTACCAACGTATTGATTAAAGCGCCGGGCGCCAGCGACGTTAACGTAGAAAGCGTGACCGGTGTGAGCACCGACTGGCGCGGCTACGCCGTTATTCCCTACGCGATGACCTACCACCGCAACCGTATTGCTCTCGATACCACCACGCTGAAGGATAACGCCGATCTGGATGACGCCGTTGTGAACGTGGTGCCGACTCAAGGGGCGTTGGTGCGCGCCGAATTCAAAACGCACATCGGTTCACGCGCACTGCTGACGCTGATCCGGTCTGACGGGCAGCCGATGCCGTTCGGGTCTGCGGTTTCAACCAATGACGGCCGCTCCGACAGCATCGTCGGCGATAATGGCCAGGTCTATTTATCCGGTTTGCCGTCCACGGGCAAACTCAACGTGAAGTGGGGCGATGCGACGACTGAACAGTGCGTTGTTCCTTATTCACTGCCGAAAGATAGTGCAACGAAAGCGATTAGTTATGCCAAAGTGAGGTGCCAGTAATGCGTCAATTAACAACATCGACATCGCTTCGGACGGCTAGAAGAGCTGGGTGGCCGAAACGGCTTTCGATCATGTTTCCCTTACTGGCGTTTCCCCTTATCGGTGAATGCGGCAGCGATCTGACGCTGACTTTCAGCGGGGCAATCAGCTATACCGGCCCGGCGGATGACGTGTCCGTCGGCCAGCAGATCGGCCCGGCTTGGTCGGCGAGCAACAAAAACGTCTATATGTGTAACAACTCAAGCAAGGCCACGGCCAAAGCTTATGTCTCCGCCGTGCGTCCCAGCACGGGATTAACGACGACCATCAACGGCGTGAATTATATTATTTACGACTCGGGCACGCCGGGCATCGGCTTGGTGGTGGGCGTGAAGGATTCGAACGCCACGAACTATTCCGCGCTGACGACGACGCAAAACCAGTGGTATCCGGCCCCGGGGACCAACACCGTGCCATATAACGGCATCGGCGGCTACGGTAAGGTCACGCTGGTTAAAACCACCGGTCACTTACAGACCGGGACGACAACGCTGGCTGCGCAGAATATTGCGATCGTGCAATGTTATGGAACCGACGGCTCCGCTACCGACTCCGCGTACATCAAAATCGCCCAGACCCAGATTACCGTTGCCGCGACCGGTTGTACCGTGCAGTCCGGCGCGAATCGCGTGATTGACATGGGGAATGTCTCTACCGGCAGCCTGACCTCCGTGGGCAGCCAGTCGGCGGCGAAATCGACGTCTATCGGGTTGTCCTGCGATACGGGCATCCACGTGGCGGCGACGATCTCCGACCAGAGCAATACCGCGAATACCAGCAACATCATCGGGCTGACCAGCGCCTCAACGGCTAAAGGCATCGGCATTCAGGCGTATTATAACGGCAGCTCCTCGCCGGTGAGTCTGGGGCCGGACGACTCCAGTAAGGGGAACACCAACCAGTTCTCCATCGCCGATATTTCCACTCAGGGGCAGTCTGTGACGGTTCCGCTCACGTTCAGATATGTACGAACCGGCGATATGACCGCGGGAACGGCCAACGGTCTGGTCGGTGTGACGTTCTCCTATCAGTGAGGCCATTATGACAATTTATCGAGTAATTCTGGGGAGCGTGGCGCTCAGTATCATGGCCGGTTCGCCGGTTGCCTCCGCCTATGACTCGTATATCCAGATCAATGGCAATCTGACGTCGAACACCTGTTCGGTCAGTACTGCTTCGCAGGACAAAACGGTCAATCTTGGCTCGGTGGCGACGAAACAATTCTTTGAAGGAGGCTCCCGAGCGCTGACGCCGGTGCGTTTCACCCTCGATCTGGAGAACTGCGGCGCGTCCGCCACCGCCGTCTCCACCACCTTCACCGGTACGGCGAATAAAGATGATGCAACGCTGCTGGCGCTGAACAGCAGCAGCACCGCGACCAACGTCGGGATTGCGATTTTGGATAAAGATCGCAACCGCATCTCGCTTGGCAACGCCAGCGAGCAGTATGCGCTGACCGCCAGTGCCAGCAGCGTGCAACTGGTGTTTTACGGCCAGTACGTGGCGACGCAGAGTAGCGTGACCGCGGGTACGGCCAATGGCGATGCGACTTTCACGCTGACCTATCAGTAACAGCGTCTGAAAACGCATAGGGAAAAGACCGCGCCCATGATGTGCGAACGGCGGGACCATCGTTGTCTTTAGCCATAACGACATGCGCTGGCGGTGCGTCGGCGCGGCGATTTCATGCTCTGAGCACCCATAGTACTGGGCATTGGCGGGACGAGAATAGCCGTCCTGCTTTCTTGCCGGGAACGGCAATCACGTGATGCATCTTCCGCAGACAGAAAGATAACGACGATAAGGACGAATATTGATGAACCTGACGGTGGCGAAACTCATCGAACGCCTAAAAAAACAGCTCGGATGGCTATGTTTGGCGGCGAGCGTTTTTTTTTCCCCGACAACCTTTGCCACGTTGTGTAATACGGCAACCGGCTCGCCAGTGAGTTACGACTTTGATTTCAATTTTTCCTCGCAGCAAAACTATGTCGGCTACACCACCGGCTGGAATCAGAAGTCGGACAGCGGCTCCTATGTGGTCAGCGGGGGATGCAATAACAAAGATACCGTTTACTACACCGCTCAGGCCGGTTCGGCGCTGAGTTTCTCTTTCTCGGACGGCTCCGCCAACTGGTACGACATCACCGGCAATGATTATTTGCAGATTGCCTCGCAGATCTATGTCTACAACGCTTCCGGCGGCAGCACTTACCATAATGTTCCGTTTACCGACTTATCGAATAACTGTAATGGAAAGTGCGGCGGGACGGCGACGACGGGCAGTCGGGTACAGGTCAGTTTCCGTATCAAACGCAAGTTTGTCGGCATGACGACGCTGCCGTCGATCCCGGTTTTTTCCTTATACGGCAATCAGGGCGGAACGGGACAGGGCACCGGCTCTCCGCTCGTGGTCGGATACCTGAGCGGCACGATGACGGNGCCGCAAAGCTGTGAATTGAATGCTGGGCAGGTGGTCGCCATCGACTTCGGCAATATCTCCACCGGAGCGTTTAAAACCGCGGGTGCCAAGCCTGACGGCGTCAGCGCCGTGACCCGCACGATCGCGATTGCCTGCAATGGCATTGAGGCTCAGTCCAATTTGTCGCTGCGCGTGCAGGCCGATACGGTGTCGGGCAATGCGATTGTCTCGAATAACAGCGACGTCGGTTTTGTGGTGACCAATAGCAGCGACAGTGCGCTGACGCCGAACGATATCTCCAGCGTACTGCCTTTCACGCTGGACGATAATGAAAGTTCCAACGTCACGGTGAAAGCTTATCCGGTCAGCGTGACCGGCAATACGCCGCAGGCGGGCGTCGTCACCGCGTTGGCCTACCTGCGCGTCGATTTCGATTGAGGGAGGGATAATATTCATGTCGCCGGATAATTTTCGCGGTCTCGCCACCGCCGCTTTCATCGTGCAGGCCGTTGGGCTGTGGGGATGTTTACCGCCCGCTCGCGCGGATCTGGGATCGACCAACCTCCAGCTCAGCGCGACGCTGGTGTCCAACAGCTGTTCAGTCAGCGTGGGGTCGCAGGAGCAAACCGTGAATATGGGTACGCTGGCGACCAAGCAGTTCGCCGTCAATAAGACAGGCGCGGCCCCGGTACGATTCGTGGTGAACTTGGAAAGCTGCGGTTCGGCGGTGTCTTCGGTCACCGCCACTTTCTCCGGCACGGCGGATGCGAACGATTCGACGCTGCTGGCGCTCAACTCGGGGAGCACCGCGACGCACGTGGGGATCGCCATTTTGGATAAGGATCGTCAACGCATCCCGCTTGGCAACGCCAGCGAGCAATATCCGCTCACTGCCGGCGCCAGCAACGCGCAGCTGGTGTTTTATGGTCAATATATCGCGACGCAAAGCAGCGTCACCGCAGGCACCGCCAACGGCGATGTGACCTTTACCTTGAATTATCTGTAAGCGCGCGCGACCGGCGGCGTCGTGACGCCGCCGGTCCGACCGTGACCGCTCTTCGTTCCCGCTTTTCTCCTCCCGCCCGTGTCCTGTCGCCGCCTGCCTGCGGAAGGCGTACGTGACGCCGAAGCGGCTCTGGTCTCCCCGGCGTTAATGGCATAAGGTTTAAGACGTTTGCCGCTCTCAGAACGCGCAAGCGCTCTCATGCTTGTTGTCGTCTGGCCATCTTACGATGGCGTGCGTCTTCTCACATGAACGAGGCGGCTTGTGACGCATGGCGTGCGATAGTCCCTGGGCAACGACGCGTCCCCTCTACTTGATAAGGAATCTGATGATGACCTCTCTGCTGGTGCTGGACCCCCGTGCGGATGAAATCAAAGGCGCTCTGCGCGATGCGTTATCGGACATTGAATTGGTGACCTCCGATGGCTCCGCCGCTCAGGCGGCGCAATACGACATCTGGGTCGGGGAACCGAAGCAGGCTGTCCCGCTATTGGCGCAGGGCGTGCGTCCTCAGTGGCTGCAATCGACCTGGGCCGGTTTCAAACCTTATCTAGCGCAAGGGTTGCCGCGTGACTATCGCCTGACTCGCGCGGTGGGTGTGTTCGGTCAGCCGATTGCCGAATATGTGCTGGCCTATCTGCTGCGCCATGAATTACAGCTTGAGGCGCGTGGAGAGTATCAGCGCCGCCACTGCTGGCAGCCCCGACCGCCGGGAACGCTGGCCGGGCGGCAGGTGTTGATCGTCGGTGCCGGAGATATCGGCGGTGAAGTGGCGGCGTTCCTAGAGCCTTTCGGCGTCGAACTGTCCGCTATCGTCAATGCGCCTCGTCCGTTACCTCATTTCAAACACGTGGCGGCGTTGGCGGATTTGCCGAACGCGGTGGCCGGAGCCGACTACGTGGTGAATTTACTACCGGATACGGCCCGCACTACGGATATCTATCATGCCGGGCTGTTTGCGGCGATGAAATCCTCCGCGTTGTTCATCAATGTCGGGCGCGGGACGGCGGTGGTGGAAGCGGATCTGCTCTCCGCCTTGCAGGAGGGGCGAATTGCGGGCGCGGTGCTGGATGTTTTCCGACAAGAGCCACTGCCGGAATCGCATCCTTTCTGGCAGACGCCTCACCTTACGATTAGTCCGCACGTGGCTGGCCCGATGGTGCCCGCATTGTTGGCGCGGCTGCTGGCCGATAATGTGTCGCGCTTTCATTCCGGAGAGCCACTGAAGGGCGAGGTAACGTTTACGCAGGAATACTGACTGCGGGGGCGGCGGGAAGGGAATTGACCTGATGTTGGCGTCGTAGGTCAATAAATCCACAAAGTGTAGGCGAATAAATCATCGCTGGTTGGGTGGTTTGTCGCCAACACCAAAATAATCGCCAAATCTGCGCAATTTCTTGCGCACTTTCCAGCATAACTCTCTTTTTGCGCAATGTTTGCAAACGATCTGCGCATCTTGCGCAATATTTTGCTCAGGTATTGGATAGGGAAAATTCCGTATTTTAAATTCCTTTATAAAACAATTAGATAAAAATTGGCATGGTCATTGCATTTATGGGCGGCGAAAGTAAAAACCGTTCAACAACAAGGAGCAAGACCATGCCAACCCCATGTTATATCAGCATCGAAGGGAAAACTCAGGGCAACATCACCGCCGGTGCCTTCACGTCCGACTCCGTCGGCAACATCTACGTGCAGGGCCACGAAGATGAAATGCTGGTGCAGGAATTCAAACACATCGTGACCGTCCCGACTGACCCGCAGTCCGGTCAGCCGTCCGGCCAGCGTGTGCACAAGCCGTTCAAATTCACCGTGGCGCTGAACAAAGCCGTTCCGCTGATGTACAACGCCCTGGCGTCCGGCGAAATGCTGCCGACCGTGACCCTGAAATGGTACCGCACCTCTGTCGAAGGTAAGCAGGAGCNCTTCTTCTCCACCAAGCTGACCGACGCCACCATCGTGGACATCGACTGCCAGATGCCGCACTGCCAGGACCCGTCCAAACTGGACTACACCCAGCTGATCCAGGTGTCTCTGTCCTACCGCAAAATCGACTGGGAACACACCGTCGCCGGGACTTCAGGCTCCGACGACTGGCGTGCGCCGGTCGAAGCGTAATGCCGACCACCCGGGCTACGGCCCGGGTTTTCTACTCAGGGCGACGACAACCGTCATGACCGCCTGATGTTGCGGCGTGGGCAGACCCAGGCCACAGCAAAAGCGCAAAAACAAAAAGCACACAAGAGTACCGTCCACCATTACGGCGGCATCGCAGGCGCACGGAGCCACACTCCGGGGCGTGCGGTAGCCGTGGCGTCAGGGAATAAAGGAGAGGGATAACGTGGCAAGCATGACCGGGCTTCAGTTTACCGTAACGATAGGCGCACTGCCGGAGAGCACCTTCTCGGTGGTGGATTTTCAGCTGGACGAGGGGCTGAACCAGCCCTTTGCGCTGGGTTTGTCGCTGGCGAGCGCGCTGCCGGCGGTGGACTTCGGCGCGGTGCTGGACCAGCCGTGCGAGCTGCGGGTGTGGTACGAAGGCGAGCTGCAGCGGCGGGTGAGCGGTATCGTCAGCGAGTTCGGTCAGGGCGACACCGGCTTTCGGCGCACGCGTTATCAGGCGGTGGTGCGTCCGGCGCTGTGGCGTCTGGGCCTGCGTACCAACGCCCGCATCTTCCAGGCGCAGAAGCCGGAAGAGATTATCAGCGTCCTGTTGCAGGAAGCGGGCATTACCGACTTCGCGTTTGCGCTGCGTAACGAGCACGCCCAGCGGGAATACTGCGTGCAGTACCGGGAGAGCGACCTGGCGTTTATCGACCGGCTGGCGGCGGAGGAAGGGCTGTTCTACTTCCACGAATTCGAGGCGGGAAAACACCGGGTGGTGTTCGCGGACGACGCGGTGGCGCTGGGCAAAGGCCCGGACCTGTTCTTCAACCTTGCCAGTCAGGGGCTGTCGGAAGGCGCCTATGTGCGCCAGTTCAGCTACCGGGAAGCGGTGCGCACGGCGGAAGTGGAGCTAAAAGACTACAGCTTCAAGACCCCGGCCTATGGCCTGTCGCACAAAAAGTTGGGCGACGCGTTAGACCATCAGCGCGAAAGCTATCAGCACTACGACTACCCGGGACGCTTCAAGAAAGACCCGAGCGGCAAGGCATTCAGCGGCCACCGGCTGGATGCGCTGCGCGCCGACGCGGTCACCGGACAGGGCGCGTCAAACTGCGCGGCGCTGATGCCGGNGAGCGCGTTTACCCTGACGGAGCACCCGAACCTGACGCTGAACATCGGCTGGCA
>NZ_JIBQ01000017.1 GCF_000688695.1 Lonsdalea quercina subsp. quercina
GGCCGCCCTGGACACACTGAAGGAACTTTCCGCCGCGCTCGGCAACGACGCCAACTTCGCCGCCACGGTGACAAACTCGCTGTCCGGCAAAATGGAAAAAAGCCAAAACGGCGCGGATATCCCGGATAAAGCGCGTTTTCTCGAAAACCTTGGTTTGGGGGAAGGGTCTGCGCTACCGGTGGGGACCCCGATTCCCTGGCCGTCCGCGTCGGTCCCTACGGGATGGCTCCAGTGCAACGGTTCAAGCTTTACTGCCGCGCAGTATCCAAAGCTGGCGCAGGCCTATCCGGAACTCAAATTACCGGATCTGCGAGGCGAGTTTATTCGTGGTTGGGATAGTGGGCGTGGGGTTGATGGCGGGCGGGCATTACTTGCTGCTCAAGGCGATGCTATCAGGAACATCACTGGGTTCGTAAGTGGTGCAGGCGGTATGTATTTTGATGGATTTGGTGGTGCATTTTATGATTCAGGTGCACGAAATGGTGCAGCCCCTTCTTCTGGACATTCTGTCAGTTTTAACGACGATATCATTTTCGATGCATCTCGTTCTGTGCCTACGGCGGCTGAAAACAGACCCCGTAACATCGCATTTAACTACATCGTGAGGGCCGCATAATGTCGACAGCCGAATTGAATCATGACCTGATCGCCGTGGTGGCCGGGGATATCACCGTCTACCATTTTGATGAGTTAACCGGTGAATATCATTTCCCGACCACGCAATACCTGCCGGTGGGCGTCGGATTGCCCGCGCACTCCTGTTTCGATGCGCCGCTGGTGCCTAAAGAGGGATACGCCATTTGTAGAAACGCCGAGCGCTCCGCATGGGAATATATCAGCGACTATCGCGGCGAAACGGTTTACAACACGCAAACCCGGCAACCCGTCACGCTGACGACGCTGGGGGCGTATCCGGAAAATACAACGCCGCTTGCGCCCGCGACGGAATACGATGTCTGGGACGGGACAAACTGGGTGTTGGACGTTGCTGCAAAGCATGAAGGCGAGATCGCGGAAGCAGAACAACGCCGACAAACGCTGCTGACTGAGGCAGATAGCATGACGTCGGACTGGCGGATCGAGCTGATGCTCGGCGATATCAGCGACAGCGACAAAACCAAACTGTCGGCGTGGATGGCCTATAAATCCGCGGTCAAAGCCGTCGATGTATCAACGGCCCCTGACGTGAGCTGGCCTGCACAACCAGAGAAGTAATTTCTCCATCAGCGCTCTATGTGGGCCAGTCTGGAAACAGGCTGGCCTTTTGTTTAAGTGATAACGCTGAGTGTTCATCGCGGTCATCGCGGGAATGACATCGGATGGGGAAAGCGCCTGCCTGCTCTGCGTTTTGTCGTGAAATCATCGGGGTCTTACGCGGTGCGGTAGGCTGGCGGTCATGATCAATATGGAAGGTGACCCTAGAAGAGAATACGTTCACGATCCTTCTCCCGGGAGGGATGAAAAAAACGGGGAGGTGAGTCCCCGTTTTTCGTCTTCAAAGCTGAACATCATGCTAGAGCATCGTCAGCCAATGGCTTCCACATTGCGTGCAGGATAGATAGTGGTGAAATCGGCATCCTGATAAAACAGACCGTCTGCATCGTTAAGAAACATCCCCGCTTCGCAGAAAACGCCTTCCGCAATCGGCGCCACGCGGTAGCCAGGCATCGCGAACTGGTCGTCTGTCAGAATCACATTTTCCACGCGCCGACTATTTTCAGGAAGTAACGCTACTTTTTTTGTCATGTTTACCACTCCACAATTAACATACCAGGTTGGCCACCGGCGCCTATACCGTAAAGGCCGGTAGAACCGCCTCCACCGCCTGAGCCATAACCATATCCCTTATAACCCGCTACACCGACGGTACTTCCCGCCGCACCAGAGCGAACCATACCGCCGCCGCCGCCGAACGGACCGGAAGCACCCGCCCCACCGGAGCCTGAGGCGATAACTGGAGAGCTGCCCACGCCATCATTACCGAAACTGCCGCTTGGATAGCCGACTCCGCCGGCCCCACCATATTGACGGTCGCTACCACCGCCTGGATCACCGCCGCCACCGCCAGCCAACGTCAGGTAGTTGCCGAACGTTGTTGCGCCTCCGCCTGAACCCGGGGTGCCATCATCAGCTGCCCGTGTTATTCCTGCTGAACCGGCCGCGCCGATGGTGACAGCAATGACCTCACCTGGCGTAACATTCACGGCTTCCTTGATGACCGGCTGACCCGCGCCGCCGCCGCCGCCGCCGCCGCCCCATTCATAAGTGAGCGTTCGGCATCCACCGCCACCACCGCCACCGCCGCCACCGCATCCAGACAGATAGACAGTGCTTATCCCTTCCGGAACGATGAACTGACCGCTGGTCAAAAATTTCTGCAATCCACGCGCCCGCGCAATCTCTTTTTGAACGTTTTCTTTGAATCCCAAATGCTCTCTAAACTGAGCTGCGTCAGCGATATCCGCCCCGTTTTGATCGATAGACATCTTACCGGCCAGCGACTTACTCACCGTCTCGACGAAGTTAGCGTCGATAGCGGATTTGACGAAGGCCGTTGTCGCAATCTGCGTGGTGCTCACGCTCGCTTCGGCGGTTGGCGCGGTAGGGATACCGCTCAGCGCTGGGCTGTTGGACGGCGCTTTTTTCGCCAGCGAATTAGCGACCGTCGATGCAAAGTTCGCATCGTTGCCAAGTGCGGCAGACAGTTCTTTTAACGTGTCCAATGCCGCCGGTGAACCGTCGACCAGCGCAGCCACGATGCTTTTCACGAATGCCGTCGTCGCCAGCTGATCGCTGTTGCTGTCGCTCGCGGGCGTCGGCGCTTTCGGCGTGCCGCTGAAGGTCGGGTTCAGCTTCGGTGCGTACTGGGTATGCGGGTCGGCAGCAGATTTATGCTGTTCAAAATCCGTACTCGTCGCTTCCTGATTATTTTTTAGATAGAGGGTGCGATAAGCCAGTTCCTGCGCCTGACGGTTGGATATCCCACCGGGACCGCCCACCACCGGGTCCGAGGTTTCCAACTGGTATATACCGTCGGTCCACTCGGCTTTTTCTATTAACTCTGCCATTATATATCTCCTTGATTATTATTTGCTTTTGTTTCTTCAGGACGATATTGCGCATCGTTAGAAACCGTTATCTCAATCCAACACGGGTATCCATGCTCATCGGTTCCCAGCTCGTTTCCAGCCGGAGCGACAGAAAAAAGACGCAAAGTCGATTCATCCACATCCACTCCTTCTTCCGGCCACGCACCTGCTGACCTGTAGGCGTTTTCCAAAACGTAGGGGTAGAACTTACCGTTAGAAAATTTATACATACGTCCTCACATCCCAATAGCAATCCAGTTGATGCTGGTGGCGGCGGTGCCGTTATTTAAAAAGAACTGAGCGCAGGAGCGCGTGTCTGGAGAGGTTTTGCGCCGTAGCGTCGCATTGGTTGGATTGACGTCATCGTAGATGCAGCCCACTACGCTAAATGCAATCCTCGGGAAGGGGATATTAAAATTGACCGTTACCGGCGAGGCAGCCCCTGTGACGCTTTGCCCCCATTGCATAATCAGTCCGCCAGGCAAGAGCTGCCAGCCGTTATAGTCATTCAAACCCGCAAAAGACGACATATCCGGGAGCTGATTTTGACCGTTTCCCACCCCGCGTTTTGCTGCTTCTCCCAAACCAAGGTTTTCGAGAAAACGCGCTTTATCCGGGATATCCGCGCCGTTTTGGCTTTTTTCCATTTTGCCGGACAGCGAGTTTGTCACCGTGGCGGCGAAGTTGGCGTCGTTGCCGAGCGCGGCGGAAAGTTCCTTCAGTGTGTCCAGGGCGGCCGGCGAACCGTCAACCAGCGCATTGATAGCCGATTTCACGAAGGCCGTCGTCGCAATCTGCGTGGTGTTCACGCTTTGTTCGGCGGTCGGCGCGGTCGGAATACCGCTCAGCGCTGGGCTGTTTAGCGGGGCTTTTTGCGCGATGCTGTTCGTTATCGTCGTCGCAAAGTGCGGATCATTGCCCAGCGCGACGGACAACTCTTTCAGCGTATCCAGCGCCGCCGGAGAACCGTCGACCAACGCGGCCACCACGCTTTTCACAAACGCCGTCGTCGCCAGCTGATCGCTGTTGCTGTCGCTCGCGGGCGTGGGCGCTTTCGGCATGCCGCTGAACGTCGGGTTCAGTTTCGGCGCGTACTGGGTATGCGGGTCGGCCGCGGCCTCATGCTGCGCCAGACCGGCGCTGGTCGCGTCCAAATTGTCTTTCAGGTAACGCGTGCGGTAGGCCAGTTCCTGCGCCTGACGGTTGGATATCCCGCCGGGGCCGCCCACCACCGGGTCCGAGGTTTCCAACTGGTATATCCCGTCGGTCCACTCGGCTTTTTCTGTTAACTCTGCCATTAGGCACTCCCGTAGTTGTAACTATTGTCATAGATTGCCGTGCGGTTGTAGCGAATCGGCACGGCGGTATATTCGATGCTGGCCAGATGGCAACGCGCGGGGGCGATGGCCTCTAGCGTGCGGCGCAGCATCTGCGCCTGATCGTTGGTGATCGGCTGTTGCAACAGCACGCGGTAAACCGCCCATTTGCTGTCGTCGCCATACACGAACAGATTGTTGTAACGGCGTTCGCCGTCGTAATTGAGGCGTCCGATATGCTCGATCAGCTCGACCTCGCCGAAGCCCAGGCTGCGGATCACCGCGCGGATCGCCCAGGGCGTGCCCTTGTAGCGATGCATTTCGATGGCGGTTTTGATCATCGCCCGGCGCGCGTCTTCCGACTCCGCCAGCACCCAGCCGTCTTCCTTCAGCGAAAACTGTTCGGCCAGCGCGTCCAGGGCGCTGCTGTCGACGATGTCGACGAGGTAAACCATCAGCGCCGACAGATCCAGCTCATCCCAGCGCTCGGCCAGATTCGCCAGCGCGGTCAGGCTGACGTCCCCCGCCAGCGGGGGAGGAAGCGGCAGATCACTCATCCGACACCCCCGTCGCCACAATCTCGATACCGGTGCAGTGCGCCCACTGATGCTCTTCCACCGTCAGCGACTGCGAGGGCGACGTCAGCGAGACGTCGTAGACGCCGCTCACCGACAGCGCCGCCATGATCTGGCTGAGCACGATGTCTTTGCCGAGCGTCGCCGCCCGCGCCTGAACCCAGGCGGCGGCTGCGGTTTCCGCCGCGGCTTTTACTGACTCGGAGGATTCGCCGCGCTTGATGACCAGCTGCGCATGGAGGGCATAATCCACCCGCTCCGGCGCGCTGACGGTGACCGTATCGGTCAGCGGACGCACCTTCTCGGCCGAGCACAGGCTCTCGACGGCGGTGAGCACCGCCTCATCCGGCAGCCCGTCGGACATCAGCGGGTACAGCTCGACCGTCCCCGGCGTCGGCGACACCACCGCGACATCGACGATGTCCGGGTGCGCGCTCAGCGCGTGGTAACGGTACGCCAGCCGGGAACCCGCGGTGCTGAAGGCTTCGGGCGCCAGCATGATGCGCTCGCGCAGCTTCTCGTCGTCTTCCTGCTCGGAACCGCCGCTGGTGGCCGTCAGGTTGCTGACCTGCAGGTCGAGGAGATCGCTCNCGTCGTCCAGCAAGGTGCTCACCTGCGCGGGCTGCCAGCCGTTGCCGACGGTGCCCGCTTCGGTGCAGGTCGCCGTCGTGCTGACGCTCGTCGCGCCGGCTTTGAGCACGGCGTCCGTATCGGTCGCGAAAATGACGCTGTCGGAGGCGCTGACCCGCAGCCCGGCGGGGATCAGCACGTCGGTCAGCGGCGCGGTGTCGACAGTGAATGCCAGCGTCGTCTGCGCGGACTGCGCAGCCAGGCGATAAACGCCCACCAGCTCGCCGAGATAATCCAGCATCGGCGCACGCGCGTAGCGCACCAGGTTTTGCTTGGCCGCATCCTGAATGGCGCTGCGCAATAGCATTTCGCGATAGGCGATAAGGTCGATCAGCAGGCGCTCCGCCTGTGCCGGATAGAGGGTTTTGCCGCTGTCCGCCTCATAGCGGGCAATCATTTCAGCCGTGATCGCCTCTGCATCACGTTCGATAAACACAGGCTCTGTTGTTAACGCCATACCAGCTCCGTTTGTTGTTCCACGCCTGCGACCGTGCGCCACTGCACCCGCAGCGTCAGATGTTCGCCGTCCACCGTGGGTTTCACGCCCAGCAGTTTGCAGCGCGGCTCCCAGCGCTTGATGGCCTCAACCGACTCCCGCACCACGTGCGGAATAGCCCGGTCGATCGGGTAGTCGAGGTAACGATGCAAATCGCTGCCGAACTCCGGACGATGCGGGTCGCTGCCGCGCGGGGTGCGCAGAATAATGAAAATGGATTGAGCAATATCGGCGGCGCCCTCGACTAAATCGCCGGGGTGTTGCAGTGCCGGTTGCCAGAAGATTGAGTTCGTTTTCATGCGCTCAGTATCCCCGCCAGCCCGCGCCAGTGCTTGTAAAGACAGTTAAAGGTACGCGAGGCGCCGTCGCGAAAAATGGCGCTTTTACTGCCCTTGCCCAGCTAAGGATCGCTTGTCCGAGGCTCGCCCTCAAAACGGTCGAAAGAGGGGCGAAAACCGGTCGAAAAGGGAATAAAACGGCGGTGGGGAACAGGTCTAAACAAGGAGTGAAACGGGTGTGGGATAAGCGCCCCAAGCGGCGAAAAAAGGTGTGCGGCCACAGCCCCTCCCCCTTTTCCACAGCGGGAACACCGTCAAGGGCGAGGTGACGTCATGAAAAAACGGGTTGAGTTTCGGTGGTTGGGTGTCGGGCAGGATAAAAACGGATATCGCCCCCAGATGCCATCACAAAATCAGAGAATCAGAGAATCAGAGAATCAGAGAATGAAAGAATGAAAGAATGAAAGAGTGAAAGAGTGAAAGAGTCAGAGGCAATGATGCGTCGGTGCCGGAGAAGGGCCTTTTCTGCCCGCCCTTCCCCGTATGCCGTTAGTGCGAGTGGTGGTTGGAGTTGCCGCCCGCGTCCATGACGGAACCGGTGGCGCTGACGTTGCCGTTGACGGTGACGTTGCCCTGGATAGTCGCCGCCGTACCGACCATATCGCCCTGATAGGTCAGCTTCCCTTGCACCAGCACATTGCCGGTAAAGGTGGTGTCGGGCGAGTCAACGGTGGCGCGCGGTGTTTTAACCACCACGTCCGCCTGCGTTTCGATGACGATGTGCTGTATGCCGCCATTGACCGTCAGCGTGTGCGTGGCGCGATCGTAATAGAACGCCGCGCCGTCCGAGTAGGTGCATCCGCGAGCCTGCGCGTTGTTGACCGGCGGCGTGTCGACGCTGGAGTAGATGGCGCCGAGGATCACGCCGTCTTCCCCGTTGTCGTCCAGCAGCACCCGTACCTGTTCGCCGATGTCCGGCAACCAGTAGTCCTTGTTATTTTGCGTGTTGCGCTGCAACACCTCCAGCCAGGCGGTGCGCAGGTTGTCGCACTCCGGCAGCCGCACCCGGGCGCGTACGCCCGCGGCATCAACGGCACTCACCGTGCCGACACGTAACGAAGTCATAGTTCGCCCTCCTGACGATTGGCCCGTGCTCGCACGGCAAAAATGCTCGCGTGGTTCGCTTTTTTCATCATGACGCGCCCTCTTTTTTCGTGGTTTGCGTGGTGCCGCCGTCGGGGTGATAGACAGACAGCGTATTGGATGAACCGCTGGTCGCCTGACGGGTGCCCTTGGTGACCGGGCCGCGGACGATCTCCAGTTCGCAGACGTAGCCGCCGTCGCGAGTGAGCGAATGCCGCACCTGATTCAGCAGCCAGTTGCCGGAAAAGCGCCCGAAACCGCTCAGCGCAATCTTGTTGCCGGCCACCAGCGAGGTGGCGCCCATCAGCGTCAGCTGACCGCTCTCCTGCTGTTCGTTGTGCTGGTCCAGCGCCGCGTTGGCCTTCACCTCCGCCGTGTCCTTGTCGGTCGTGCGGCTGTTGACGTTCAGCGTATCCGCGCTGGTCGCGCTGTCATCGGTGGACTGCGTCCCGTCGGCCTTGTAGGTCACCAGCTGCTTCTTCGCCGGATCCTGATGCTTGATCTTCGCTCCCTCATAGACCTGGCTGATGGTGTCGCGCACCGAAAAGCTGGCGACGTCGTTGCGGGTCAGCGTCTTCACCGGCTCCTGGCTGCGCAGCGCGCCGAGATGCGAGAAAATCAGCTGGGTGCTGGTCACCTTCACCGCGTAGCCGTACTCGCTGGCCAACCGTCGCAAAAAAGCGACATCGGTCTCGGCGTACTGCGTGATGCGGTCGAAGCGGATGGGCGCGATGCTGCCCACCAGCGTCAGCTTATGTTTCTTGGCGATGCGGTTGGCGATGGCCGCCAGCGTGGTGCCTTCAAATCCCCGGCTGGATTTGGTGCGCAGCGCGGTTTTGACCGAGGTCGCCACCCCGCGCATCGACACCGTCGAGGGCGGCGAGCGCACTTCGATCTCGTCGATGCTGAAGGTGCCGCAGTCCCGCAGGGTGTCGCCGCGATAGCCGAGTTTTAGCGACAGGGTGTCGCCTTTTCCCGGATACCAGGCGTCTATCCAGCGGCCCTCGGTGTCGTCCAGCTCCACATCCAACGTGTCCGACTCGTTTTTGATGCTGTCGGTGTAGGTCAGCCGCGTGACGTAAGGCGCGATATCGTTGGTGATATCTTTTTGCAGATACCACAGCGTGAAAATCGGCTGCGGCACCTCGCGGTTGGCCGCCGACGCGGCCTGTTCTGCAATCAGCGTAGCCACGGCGGCGTCTCCTCCGTCAGAACGACGTCAGCCTGCTCAATCACCGGGATCGACAGCATGATGCCGGAATCCAGCACGGGCGTGACGGCCACGTGCGGATTAGCGGCGATAATGCGGTCATAGCCCAGCGGATCGCCGTAGTAACGGTAGGCCAACGCGTCCCAGCGCTCGCCCTGCGTGGTGATGTGCTCGATAAACATCAAATCCTCCTCGTCGTGATAGCGGCGGTCAGCGAACTTACGACCGGCGCGACTTTCTCCAGCGTGTCGCTGGCGGCGCTGAGCTGCGTGGCAACCACGTCCAGCGCAGGCGACAGGTCGTCCAGGGTACTGACGTTAATCCCCGACAACGCTTTGTGGGCGCTCTTCACAAAAGTGATGGCCTGATCCGCCGCCTTCGCCACCCGGCTCACTTCCGGGAAGGTCGCGGTGACCGCCGCCAGCGCCGGGACGGCTTTCTGCAACGGTTCGACGGCGGTGCCGATCTGAGTCAACAGCGTCGGCACCTGGCCCAGCGCCTGCGACGGGTTGCTCTTCATTTTCTGCACCGTCTGCACCACCGCTGAGACGTTTTTCACCACCGACTGCGCGGTGCGGACGTAGCCCACCGCCGTGCGGATCGCGCTGGCGATGCCGGATGCGGCGGCCGTTGCCGTCGCTACCGTCTGGCTGTTCGGCACGCCGGTGTTGACGGCGGGCGCCGCCAACGGATTTTTCGGGTCGCCGACGTACTCGCGCAGCGTCACTTCCGCCGTCAGCGCCAGCACGTTGCCCGACTTGTCGGTCTGCTGACTGGTGGCGCGCACCTGGGTCAGCACGAACCAGCCGCGATAGTCGCCGTTGCCGAAGACCAACGCCTGCGCCTGATGCGATCGCAGCAGATTGCGCAGCCGCGCCAGCTCGACGTCCGGCGTACAGAACATTTGGTTGAACACCAGGCTGATGCTGATCTCATCCAGTTTTTCGCCGATAAACTGCAGGCCCGGCTTNCCCTCAATGCGGGCGTGTTCGGCGTAATCCGCGCCGAACTGCGCCTCGAAGCCGTCCCAGTAGGCGATCAGCTCGAATTCGATATCTCCCAATACGGCAAACATTATGCATACCCCCGGCGTTGCTGCTGTTCCATCACCTTCTGGATCATTTTTTCCAGTTCATGCAGGCTCAGATTGAGCGCGTTTTTGATTTCCGGCGTCGCCGTCGCGGGCTGGCCGTTAACATGGATGGTCGGCGAGAACGACAGCTTCAGCCCCTCGCCCGCGCTCGTCTTCGCGTTGGCGTTAGCGCCCGTCGTCGCGGGCATCTGCGGCACATCGTCCACGGTCTTGCGGGCCGGAGGCGGCGTCACCACGGCGTGTTCACGCTGGGTGATCGTTTTGTTCGAGCCCTTGTCGTCGTCCTCCGCCTTATCGTTGAACCAGCTGCTTATATTGCCGCCCAGATTCGAGACGAAGCTTTTCAACTTCTCCCATTTATCCGTGATGCCCGAAATTAACGAGCCGATCAGGTTGCTGCCAAACTCACTGAATTTGCCGGGCAAATCCACGCCGAAATAGCTCAGAACCCCCGCGAACAGCTTGTAGAAAATGCCGAGCGGCGACCAGTCCACGAGGATTTGGGTCAGACGGCCGATACCGCCGCTGAAATTGGTTTTCAGCCCTTCCCACAGCTCGGAGGCCCACTGGCTGAGCGAGCTGCCGAAACCGCTGAACACGGCTTTGACGCTCTCCCACTTTCTGCTGATGGCCGCCGACAACGCGCCAATCATTTTGCCGCCCGCTTCGCTCAGGTTGCTCGGCAGTTTGATGTTGAAGTAGCCCAGTACGGCGGCGAACAGTTTGTAAATGATGCCGATGGGCGACCAGTTGAGCAGCAGTTTGCTCACGCCGCCGATACCGCCTCGGAAGGCTTTTTTGACGTCTTCCCAACGCGCGCTGAACCAGTTGCTGATCGGCTCCCAGTAGCGGTAAATCAGGTACGCCCCGACCGCGATGCCGGTAATCAGCAGGCCGATGGGGTTCATCATCAGCGCACGGCCGAACACCATCACCGCGCGTCCGGCGATTGACAGGCCACGTCCCAGCGCGCCGCCAAAACGCATGATGCCGGACTGCGCCAGCGTCAGGCCGGATCGCACCCATCCCGACACCGAGCGCATTCCGCTCATCACTGCGCGACCGACCGCCGACATCCCGCGTCCCATCGCGCCCCCAAAACGGGTGGCGGCGGATTGCGCCAGCGTCAGACCCGATTGCAGCAGGTTCAGCACATAGCGCACCCCGCTAATCGCGGCCTTGAAGACGGAGAACGCCTGTCGGGCTACAACGACAGCCTGAATCAGACCGGGATGCTGCTGAATCCAGCGGGAGAAGCCGTCCAGCACCGGCATCACGGCGTCGCCGACCGCCATCAGCGCGGGGGCGAGCGCTTCGCCCACGCTGAGGCTCATGTTGTTGGCGGCCACCTGCATGTGCTGCCACTGGCCCTTCAGCGTATTGTTCTGCGCGGACGCATCCCGCGTGGTCGTCCCTTCCGCCGCCGGGCTGAGCATCGCCTGTTTGTTCTGCTGATAGCCGCTCCAGTTCTGACGCATATTGAGTAGATGCGACACCGCCTGCTTGTTGTCGAAGACCTTGGACAGCCCGGATTTCGCCATCAGGCGCTCCTGCGTCGACATGTCGCCTTTCGCCACGGCCGCCTGCCACTCCTGCTTGAACTTTTCGCCTTTGTCGTCGATCAGCCGTTGGCCGATCATCAGCGAAGCTTCGTAGGTGGAGAATCCCTGCTTGATGTAGTCCGCCATCGACGCCTGATAGTTCACGCCCGCCGACGCATAGCGCTCGCCGATGTCGTTGCTATTGACGGTGTCCAGCCACCCTTTGAGATTGGCGACAGCGGTGTCGTCGCTGCCCGACGCGGCTTTGCCGACCGCCAGACTGGAGACAATCTGGCTCAGCGCCTCGTCGCCGGTGCTGCCGTTCTGTTCGAAGCCGCGCGCCAAACCCGGCAGCGATGACGACAGCGAAGCCACGTTGAGATTGCCCGTTTTCGCGCCGGACAGCATGTGGTCGAACGCGCCGGCGACGGCCTGTTTACCGTCGAACTTGAGGGTATTGAAGGCCGCGCCTACCTGCGCCATCTGCCGGATATCCGCCTGCGTGGCCGCAGCGGCCGTGCCGACGACGCCCAGCAAGTCTTTGCCCTTCATCGGGTCTACGCCGCCCTCTATCAGCGTCTGCAGCCCGGCAGTCAGGACGGACTGGCGCTGATTAGTTTGCAGCGAGAACTCCCGCAGCGCGTCGGCGATCTGCTGCTCCTGCGAGCCGGACAGCCCGCGGCTGACGGTGATATTCCGCAGGCTGGCCTGCTGATCCGCGTAAGACTTGACCCCGTCCACGACGGGCGCCGCGGTCTCTTTGACGTTGGCGACGGACTCGGACCAGTCCGTGCGCAGCGCCGCCCGTCGTTGGGACAGCGCGTCATATTTTTCGCCCAGCGTTTGCAGCCGGGTCTGCTGCGAAATCAGGGTGTCCTGAGTGCGACCGACGTCTTTCATGCCGTCGTTGAGCCGCTGAAAGTTGCGGGCGCCCTGACTCGCGGCCTGCGCCATCGACTCCATCACCCGCACCTGCGACATCATCATGCGTTGATACGCCTGGTCGAATGACTCCATCGAACGGCGATATTCCAGCAGCGACTGCCGAAACGCGGCGGTTCCGCTGGAGAATGCATCGAAGTTGGCCATGATCGTTCTATCCTTAAGCCAATGAAAAAAAAGGGATCGCGAGAGGGATACGGGTGTGCCCGGCCGGGCGGGAAGGGAAAACGACCGACGTTGGCCGCGGACTGCGAACGGCCCGCGCGGCGGCGGCTGATGCGAGGGTCGAACGAACGCGGAAGCCCTCTCCCCGTTTCGTCCGACGCCGCGCGGAGCGTGTCTCGGTATTCCCTCCTTCAGTCGCCGTGCTCACGTTTAATCTGGTCCCTGGCCATCTCCAGCCAGTCTTCCAACTCGTCGATCGTTAAGTTATTCAGCTCACTCGGCTGAAACCGAAACCACCTCGCCAGCAGCGCCTGTGCTTCCATCAGTCCCTTCGGACTTAACCACGCCAGACAGTTTTTGAAATCGTTTGGACAGCTCCATGAAGTCGGCCAGATCCATTTCATCCAGATCTTCCGGCACCATGTCGCTGGCGCGCGCCAGCAGCAGGCTGTCCCAGTCGGAAGCGTTGTCGGTCAGTTTCATGACCGCTTTCAGGTCTTTGGCCTTCAGGCGCCGCAGCGTGAGTTCAGTCAGACGCTCGCCAGCCGGCGTGGTGTAAGGAAACTGCAACAGGTACTTTTCGCTATCGGACATCGTGTGCTCCAGAGTGTGATTGGGGGCCAGCCGCAACGGCGGATGGCCGATATTCGTGATAAAAGGTCGGCGTTTCACCGACGTTCGTGTTTATTTGTCTGTTTTAGACGGCCTGCGCGCTCCGTTTGCCTTCGCCCGTGGGCGACCGAGCCGAACGGCGCGTTCTGTCGCGCTTTCGTCGGTCGGCGTCGCCGCCCGGCAAAGAAAAAACCGGTAGCAATGAAAGACCGGTCGGCGCAATCGTGCTGCTCGCCAAAACAGGTCGGTTCTCGTAAGAACCGGGGTGCTTGCCCGGCCAAAGCCGTGCGGCACATGTTGGTTTAGAACGGTCGGGCCGCCGTGATGGCCGGCCGCGACCGTGGGTGTCGCCTGGTGACGACGTTCGAAAAACTCGCTGTCGTCCCCAGGCGACGCGGCATTAGCCGCCGATATTGGTGCGGTAGTCGCTCAGCTGATCGACGCCGTTGACCATGAAGATGTTCGCCAGATAATCCAGCTCAAGGATGTCTTCGCCATCCATCACCTGCTTGACGTAGGTGCAGTTGAAGCTGGAGCTGAACTCCGCATTTTCGTGCGGTTTGAAGGTGCCCAGCGGGTTCTTCTTAAACATCACGGTCAGGTAAGTGATCATCGGCACTTCGTCGACGCGGCCCTGCGCGGTGTAGCGTTCCACGCTGGAACGGCACTGCAGAGACAACGCGCTGTACGGGTTGGCCGTGGCCAGCATCGCTTCGCGGTAGAAGGAGTTCCATTTGATCTCCCCTTCCAGCTTGTCGAACCCGGAAGGCAGTTCGATTTTGCCCACCATGCCGAGCGCTTTGTGCTCCTGCATGGTCATGCTGATGTCCGGCAGTTTGATTTCTTCCGCACGGCCCAGCAGATTCGCCCCGCTCAGATAAATATTCGCATTGGTGATGCGATTGACTTCGATTTTAGCCATTAGCTATTCCCCTTCAGCGTCACCAGGTATTCGGAGGTGATCTCGGATTCGTAAGACAGACGTTCCAGCGGCGGCGGCGGCGTGAACTTGTAGCTCAGCAGCACGTGGCCTGCGGCCAGCTCGGTTTCTTCATTGCGTGCGGCGTCGTACCAGCACTTGAAGCCCAACAGCGCGCCGTTGCCGATCAGCGTACGGCCATAGGCGTTGACGGATTCGGTCAGCGCGTCGATCAGCGCCTGGCTAATCGGCTGGTCGATGAACTGCGTGCTGAAGTAGCGGATGGATTCGTTGATCACATCGGCGGTACGACGCACGTTTTCAAAGTTGCGCATGTGGGTCACGGACGGCCAGGCCGCCTGACGGTTGCCCCACAGACGCAGGCCGCTGCCGTAGCTGTTGAACACCGTGGTGATGCCCTGTTCGTTCAGCAGGTTCACTTCGCAGTTCGGGTCGTCGATCATGGCTGACAGCTGGCGTTCCACGCCGGTGATGCCGGAGATCTCTTGGTTGGAGCTGCTCCACCAGTAGCCTTTCTCGTTGTCCACCTTGGCGCGCAGGCCGGCGGCGCGCTGAGACAGCGGCTCCAGACGTTCGCTGTTGGTGTTCGCGTCGTAGACTTTGACGTGCGGGTAGCAGAGCTTCACGCGGTCAGAGCTGGTGTTGAAGTTGATGGTGCCAGTCGGTCCGCGGCCGCTGATGGCCTGCTGGAACGTGGTGCCGATCGGCGCATCGACGTAGGCGACGGCGCCCAGTTTGTCGGCCAGGGACACCAGTTCGGTCACGATGCTGGTCTGCGTGCAGTACACCGGCGCAATCAGGATCTTCGCGAAGAAACCGAAGGCGTTGTAGGTGTCGTTCAGCAGCTTCATGCCGGTGCGGTTGCCCGCTTCGTTCACGCTGCCGATGATGTCGGCCGCGGTGACTTTCGACGGATCGGCGAAGTCGTAGCTGGCGATCACGGTGCTGCCGCTGTCGATGTTGGTGCCGACGCGGGTGATTTTCCCGGTCTGCGCATCCAGCGTGTAGTCCTGACCTTCCACGTACGGCTGAGCGTCGTCGCTCTTACGCAGCACCAGGTTGGAGACCACCGGGTTTACCAGCTGGGCGACGCCCGTGCTGTCGAACGTGACGGAGGCATTGCTGACCGAGGTCTTGTGTTTGACCGGGTCGAGCACGTTGATCACCAGTACCGTACCGGCGCCGTGGTCATAAATGGCGTCCAGCGCCTGCGGGATGGTGAATCCGCTGACCTGCGAGCCGAACTGTGCCGCGTTGGTTTCCGACACGCACAGCGTGACGTCGTTGACCGGCCCCATGGGCGCGGTGCCAATCAGGCCGATGACCGCGGATTTGACGGTCTTAATCGGGCGAGCGCCGGTTTCGACCTCAACGGTTTCGACCCCATGCAGATAATTAGCTGCCATGGTTTACCTCGTTGTTAGTAGTGGTAGAAGCGCCGTTTCCCAACGGTTGCAGAAAGCCCAGAGCGACCAACGTTTTCACGTAATCATGCTCGGCGGGCAGTTCCNCCTCATGCTGGGGAAACAGCAGCACTTCGGAGCCATCAGCCAGCGTGACGCCGCTGGTCGGGCCGTTGTAGCGGTATTTCATGTTTCGCTTTCCTTGTAAGTGACTTGTGTGAGTAATGGCCCGTCGGGCAGCGACGCGTCTTCGGTCTGCAGCGTTTCCGCGGTGAACCGAAGCGTGTAACGCCACAGTCCATCGCTGCTGCCCTTGCCGACGACCGTCTCTTTCTTCAGCCGGATTTTGCGGCTGCAATTCGGGAGCCGAAGCCCGCACAGCAAGCGCCGCAGCGCGTCCAGTACGGTCAGCGCCCCGTTTTGTCCGCTGGATTCGCGGCACACGACGGTGGCGCGCAGCTTGACAAGCTGCGTTTGCAGCACGATCCCGCACTCCTCCGGCTTGCGAAACGCAGAGCCGGCGTAGCGCACCAGAATCGCGCCGTCAGGATGGCTGAGGACATACTCAGCCGGTTTTCCGGGGAAAGATTCCACCTGCAAGCCGGGAAAGGCCTCGGCAATCCGGGCAACCACGGCATCAATCATCGGTGAGACGTCCATTACGCGTTCCCCCGCACGGCGCGGCGACATAGGCCGTTCGTCGTCTGAGCGCCGCAGCGCGCAAATGCCGGAAGCGCGTCGCCGCGCCGCGCGGTACGTGTGATGAACTGAACAAATTGAATCGACTGCATGACACCGTCCTGTTTTCGTAAACTGAGGTCAGTATCGCGGGAAATGGGGCGTGGGGCTTTTAACCCTATTTAGAAACACATTGGACATCAATAAGTTGCGAATTTTCGCCGAGTAGCGGTCCGTCGTGGAGTCAACGTGCGCCACCGCGCCGCAGCGCCAGCCAGAAAGGCGATAAGGCGTGGTATGAAGTTGAGGTTGGAGGCTCGGTAATGGGGGGTTCGGGGTTCGGGGTTCGGGGTTCGGGGTTCGGGGTTCGGGGTTGGACGCTGGAAGTAAACAGTTTGGATATGGGAGAAGTGACGCATGAAAAATGGAGACAGCAGAATTTGAGATGTCAGCCGCAGGCGACAACGCTTTAAGTAAAAAGCGACATGGAAGTTGAGCCGTTGGGTTCAGGCGACAATGCCTTAAGCAAAAGCGACACCGCTATTCAGCCGTCGGGTACAGACGACAATGCCTTAAGCAAAAGCGACACCGCTATTCTGCCGTCGGGTTCAGACGACAACGACTTAAGCAAAAAACGACACCGCTATTCAGCCGTCGGGTACAGACGACAATGCCCCAAGCAAAAAGCGACACGGGATTGAGCCGTCGCGGAATGCCGACATAGGGGGAGAGGGAGGGACGTCGCCGCATCATGAAAGCGTCTCCGCGATGAAGAGGACGCGCGAAGACGCTTGGGTTTAGTCGTGCCAATATTTGGTGGGGTGGGCGATGCCGGGCAGGCTGTCGACCGTGTAGTCGACCAGATCCGCGCCAAGGCGGGTGAGGCTCACGGTCCCGCTGCCGTACGGTTCGGGCTTGACCGAAATCGTGTGGCTTTCGGTCAGATAGTCCAGCGCCCTACGCAATTCGGGCGCCGTGACATCGGGATAGATCCCGCGAATCACCTCCAGCAGAAAAAACAGGCTGACGGGATACGGCCGCGCACGGCTTAGCGTCACCAGGACATGCCAGCGCATGGACTCCTGACGCAATCGAGACATCTCCACCGCTAGGATCTCCCATGCTGTTGCACCAGCTCCAACTTGTTGTAAAGCGCGTCGAGCTTGGCTTCAATGACCGTTTGTCCGCGAATGTAGTCCTCGCGGCGCACATAGTTCAGCGGCAAATCGGCCTTGAACGCCATAAATTCGCGCTCCAGGCTGTTTAGGTCGCCCATACTGGTTCTGAAACTGGTGTCCAGCGCCAGGAATTGCTCGGCCTGACGCTTCTCCATTTGGGCAAAAAACATCTTCGCGACCGCGAAAACGAAGCCCATGAAGGAGAGAAGCAGACCGACCAGCGTCCAGAATTCAATCTCGACCTTCATTTTTCCAGCCCCGCGATATAGTCCAAAAGCCCATTCACCTGGGCGGCGAGCCGTTGATAGGCGGCGCCGATTTCAGTGGCGTGGGCGAGGAGATCGCGCTGGGCGACGCCGGAATCGCGTAGCCGGGGATCAACGGCGGCAACGGCTCCGGACGCGCCGCCAGCGCCGCGGACAACGGCGGCGGCGTTTCCCGCATTGGCGGTGAGGGAAGACAGGCCGAAGGCGGCGTTGTACTGCTGCACGAAGCCAGCAGTAAACACGCACTCGATAGCGTGACTCTGACCGCGTTCATCTTGCCAACGATGGGTAACATCATCAATTTTCCTTTGTAGCTGTTGATGGGTACGACGCAGGTCGGACACGGTGGCGAGATAGCGTTTTTCCGCCTCCGCCGCTGAAACAACCTGCTGTTGATAGCGCTGCTGCCAGGCCGTCAGGGCCTCGTTATCCTCTTCGGCCTGCGCCAGCAGCGCCTGCTCGTGGCGGTTTTGCAGCTCGCTCAGCGCCAGTTCGCCGTCGCGGGCGGCCTGAGCCTGTCCGCGCTTATAGCCGTTGTCGTACAGGCCCCAGGCCAGCAACAGCACCAGTATGAAAGCGCCCAGCCAGCGCCACGGGATCAGATTAGTGAACACAGCTGGCGTCTCCCCATGTCAGATAGCGCGGCGCCAGCTCCTTCAGGATGCGCTGCGGATAGTGGCGATTTTCGCGGAAGTTGGCGGCGCTGCGGCCCGCGTTGACGTTTTCGACGTGGGAGAACCAGCGCTGACCGTTCAACCCTCGCGTTTCCGCCAGACGGCGGTCGCGCTGCACCCAGCCGAGTCCCCCGTTATAGGCCGACAACGTCATCGCCATCCGCTCACAAGGGTTGGCGCCGCGCAGACGCTCCCACAACCAGTGGTCGTATTGCGTAAGCGCGCGTATAGCCCAGCCGGGATTAAAGGGTTGATTTGTATTGAGTTCGGGCATGATGCCGCTGAACCACTCGGCGGTGGCGGGCATAAACTGCGCCAGCCCCTGCGCGCCGACGGGCGACACTGCCTGCGGATTCCAGCCGCTCTCCTGATGCAGCTGGGCGGCGAAGTCGGCCACCGGCGCTGACAGCCCCCACTCCATCCGGGCGCTGCGGATCAGCTCGCTGCGATAGCGCTGCGCGGCGGCGGGCGCTTTATCGTCGGCATGAACCAAACGCGGCGCTCCGCCCCACGACGCCAGCAGCAGCGCGGACAACAGCAGGCCCACGGTTTGTGGCGACAGCATGATTACAACCCCGTCGCCACAGACAGACACACGGCCGCGACGATCATCGCGCGGCGCAGCAGTACGGCGGCAAAGATCAGTTCACAGCCGACCCGCACCGGATAATGCCCGCGCGCCATCTGCTCCGGATCGTGCTCCAGATACTGCCCCAGCGAGGCTTTCGGGAACAACGAACGATCCAGCCAGTAGCCCAGCACCGCCGCCAGCGTAATCAGCGAGATCTTGTAGATCACCACCGACAGCTGTTGCGGCGACACCAGCGCGATGAGCACCAGCAGCAATACCGCCGTCAGTTGCCAGCCCAACAATCGTTCCAGCCGCATGATGCGGCGTTTTTTACTTTGCATAACAGTCTCCTTGAGAAGTGAAATGCACACAGCATTACGGAGACGATCGGGGGGTGATTGTAAACGAGATTATAGCGTCCACCGCCTTACAAGCCGCGTGGCTCAAGGGCTGGCGCTTATTTAAGCGGGGGGGGGATTCGACGGATGATTCAATGCAACGAAGCGTAAAACGCGCAGAGGGCGGGAAGCCGTATTATCCAAAAGGCGACACTCATGACACCGGCTCCATCAGCTCTCGCCCAAAAGGCGACACTCGCGACACCGGCTCCATCAGCTCTCGCCAAAAAGGCGACACTCGCGACACCGGCCTCATCAGCTCTCGCCCAAAAGGCGACACTCGCGACACCGGCCTCATCAGCTCTCGTCCAAAAGGCGACACTCACGACACCGGCTCCATCAGCTCTAGCCAAAAAAGGCGACGCTTACGACACCGGCCTCATCAGCTCTCGCCAAAAAGGCGACACTCGCGACACCGCCCTCATCAGCTCTCGTCCAAAAGGCGACNCTCATGACACCGGCTCCATCAGCTCTTGCCAAAAAAGGCGACACTCGCGACACCGGCCTCANCAGCTCTCGCCCAAAAGGCGACACTCGCGACACCGCCCTCATTAGCTCTCGTCCAAAAGGCGACACTCGCGACGCCGGCCCGTTTTCACCCCTGTCGAGTCTGGACGCCCGAATGAAAATCCGCCATGCGATTTTTGTCCGGGGTTGTCTGTTTTTACCCCGGCGGTTGCGTCCGCGCGGGTCGCCTCCCTCGTCGGACATGCCTTCCGGCAGCACAGGAGCACAAGGGATTACGCACAGCCGGAAGATCATCCATTTGGGAAAGAGCGCCCCCCTCACGCTGACGCGTCAGGGATTCGCAAGCGCACATCTGAGAATTGGCGGATAAACGGCACCGCGCTTAAGGACGTCGGCGGGGCTCGCCGGGACCCGGTAGCGGCGCTTATCCCGTGCCCGCCGGGTTCAGGTTGGGCGGGTCATCGCCTGACGGTTAGCCTGACTGGCCAGCCGCTACCCACCGAAATGGTTCCCACAATTCGAACCGTGCTCGCGACACTCCTGCTGGCTAATACGCTCCATGCGTCGGCTTTTGATCGTATTGCCGTTTTTATCCAGGGTATATACCGGATATCCCACGGGCTTGAAGGAGCGGTTGTTCCGCTCCGCGTCATAGTCATAGGGCGCGCACGCCAGAAGATTCGCGGAAAGCAGTGCCGTCCAAAGTGATCGAAAGCGCATCATCAGGCTCCAGGACCATAAGGTCTATCAACGAGTAAGGGCATTAAGCTAGCACGATTGACCGCAGCGAAAATCAAGAAAAGAGGTGAGATTGAGCGTTCGTTTAGGGAGAGATTTCGCGCCGCCCGAAAGCCCCGCGAGCGCCACCGCCGCGCCCCTGTCGGGCGCAGCGATCGACCGACGCAGGCGCGTCGGGTACAGCCATCAGTCAAAGGAGATCAAGACGACGGCTCGCTTGAATCGCTCGCAGCCGTCGTCCGTGCGCCCTCGGGGAACCACGAACGCCAGCACGGGTGCTAAGGCGGGTTATGCGGCGAGCGGCGAAGCATCATGATGACATCGCTTTTACGCCCGCACGCAGCAACAATATCGGGTAGCGGTCCGTGTTCGAATAACATGAAAAATGACGTCATAAGAAGGGCCATGTTCCGCACGGGAGGGTGCCGTTGCCGCCCACGCTCCCACGCGGAACTTTATGGGTATATTCCAGGGAAATAACAATGAATCAAATAAATACATCAGCCTGCGGTTATTGTTGATAGGGACTGTCCACAGTCTTTTTTTCGCCTTCGCTTATTTTATGGTCCGGCCGCGCCAGCATATTTCGCACATCGCCGGAACGCGTGTACGTTACGGCGCCATTAAATGGCTTCGGCAAAGATTATGAATGTCTGTACTCGGCACGAAAATCTGGGATAAAACGCTCCCACCGCGCGATAAGGCTTCTGGGGACTCCGCAAGGCGTCAGGTATTACCATTACATGCCTCGACGAAACAAAATGACATCGATAGTATCAATAATAGTCTGATTTTCCGTGGCTATCCGGGATTCGATTTTCCGGATCTTCTCCAGGTTTTTACCTGCCAGGGTGACCAAACATACCCAGCTGGCATAAATAATCAGTTTCTTTTCGTCTAAATCTAACAAGGTGGGTTTTTGGTGGAGTATAAGAAAAATATTCCACAGAACAAAAATAAACGCGCCAGAAATCAATCCGAATAAGAGGATGCATGGGATATTGAAATAACAGCGGCGCGAGGATTCATTTCGGTTTGATATCAAGGCTTTTTTCATATTCAGTAAAGTGCGGTCATCCATCTCGTGCAACTCTGGGGGTCGTCTTACCGGCGCGGGATTTATATTCACGACGGACCCGACATGTATGGAGCCAGGATTATCCCCCCCGACGCTTATCGTTATTTGTCGCTCCAGGTTCTCTTGAGGCAGCATTTTTAAACTGCCCGCGACCTGATCTGCAAGCTCCTGTAATTCATTATCTCTTCTGTCCATGATTAGTCCTTTATATTATCAATGATTTATAACCAACTTCAGCACGCTATCAATCCTATCATTATCAATAGCAGGTTCTTTAATTAGGAAGTTATATATTTTTGCTGATTGTAATACGAGTTCCGCTGGCGTCCAGCGTCGTCCCGCATGTTTGGCCAGCATTTCCAATTTTAGGACAATTTTTGCGAGCAGCTCCGCATCCAATGCGCCAGCACGCGTCTCCGATGACACGCCCTGCTCGCCGGTTAAAATGAATTGCACGTTCGCGCCCGCTTTTGCAAACGCAGCGAACACATCGCCTCCTGGCACCGCGACGCCACGCTCATATTTGCTCCACATTTCACGAGAAACGCCACATCTGGCCGCGGCTTCGTCCTGTTTTAACGCTAGCCGACTTCGCTCAGATTTTAGACGCTGAGCACAAAGAGAATCAAAGTTCACAAAAACCCCGTTGACAATGAGAACTAAAGTTCACAAAATCTATTGCACAAATAGATACTTTCTTCGTAGAAAAAGGAGCCATCTCGATGAAAACCCCCGAGCAGGTCAAGCAGCTGTTCCGGCAAAACGGTTGGACCTTCAACCGCTGGGCCGAGGAAAACGGCTACCGCCCCTCAGACGTCTACCGCGTTTTGAACGGACTCACGAAGGCGAAATACGGAAAAGGCCATGAAATTGCAGTGAAACTTGGCCTAAAAACGCCTCAACCCGTTTGATGGTTATCAACCTCCGTAACAGATTATCACATATTAAAAAAAGGAGAATGTGGCATGAGCAAGGCAAACGTATCCAGCGCAGGCGTTCGTATTCTGCGCGTTCTCAAGGCATTGCGCGGCCATACCCTGGGCGGCGTAGCGAACGGAGAACTGGCGGCGGCGCTGAATGAGTCGCCCGCCAACATCCATCGCGCGCTGCACACCTTGATTGAAGAAGGATTGGCGCAACGGCTGGACAACGGGCGTTTCGCACTGAGCATGCAGACCCTGCAAATCGCTCAGGCTCATGCCAACGAAATCGCACTCGCACAAGACCGCATCAACGAAATGAACCAGCGTTTGCTGGCCGGCAGCCGGTAGTAGAAGGACTCACACACATGGCAAGAATAAAAAATCCACCGCTTGAATTAGTTGCGGATGCCGCGTTGGCCCGCGATCTGGACGAGAACCTGAACGCGCTTTCGCAGCACCAGACGCGCATCATGCAGCAATACGGCGAAGGTCTGCCCTACGAGCGCGACCGCATTATTCACGAAGCCCGCTTTTACATGGCGCAGAGCGCGGAAGCGATGCTGGAAGCCGGTAAACGATTGGTGATCCTCAAAGAAAACGAGCCGCACGGCACCTTTACGACCATCGTCGAAAACGAACTGGGGCTAGCGCCGCAGGNGGCGCGCCGCATGATGCAGGCCAGCGTCAAGTTTCTGGGCTACGGCGACGGCTCGCAGCCAAAACGCTCATCGCTGCGCGTTCTGGGCAAAACCAAATTGTATGAACTGATGGTGCTGGACGACGACGATCTGGACCAGTTGGCGGAAGGCGGCACGGTGGCGGGCGCGACGCTCGACGAGATCGACCGCATGACCAGCCGCGAACTGAAGGCCGCCCTGCGCGAATCCCGCGAGAACAGCGCCGCTCAGCAGCGGGTGCTGGCGGATAAAAACAGCAAAATCGACGAGCTGGCCACCCGGCTTGCGAAAAAGTCCCGCATCGCCACTCCCGAACCAGACCCGCAGAGCGCCCAACTGCGGGCCGAAGTCAGCGCCATCGCCTTCGACGCCGAAGCGCATCTGCTCGGCAAACTGCAGGCCGGTTTCAGCGAGCTGCTCAACAGCCACGACGCCCTGCAGTCGCCGCCGACCGAATTCATGAACGGCCTGCTGTGCCAGCTGGAGCGCGCCATCCATCAGCTGCGCGAGCGCTTCTTCCTGGACGAGGCGCCGAACGCCAGCCTGAAACCGGCCTGGCTCGACGCCCCTGAACCTCGCCTGCCCCACACCGAGACGGTCTGAGGAGTGATGATGAACGCCGCCCTGACGGAAAAACTGGTCGCTGTCGCCCGCGCCGCGCGCGAAGCCGGACACGGCAGCCGCGGTCCGATCTACGACGCCGCGTGCGCCGAACTGGGGATGTCCCGCGGGACATTGCTGCGCAAGCTGAAGACCGTGGCGATGCCCCGCCGCCCTCGCAAGCAGCGCAGCGACGCCGGCAACAGCGCCCTGACCCGCGAAGAAGCCGCCCTGCTGGCCGCCACGCTGATGGAAGCCACGCGGAAAAACGGCAAACGCCTGTACGCGATAGCGGATGCGGCGGACACCCTGCGCGCCAACGGCCTGATCGACGCCAGCCGCATGGACCCGGCCACCGGCGAGTGCATCCCGCTGTCCGCCTCCACGCTGAGCCGCGCGCTGCGCAACTACGGCCTGCATCCAGACCAACTGAGCGCCCCCGCGCCGGTCACCGAACTGGCGAGCCGTCACCCCAACCACGTCTGGGAAATCGACGCGTCGCTCTGCACGCTCTACTACCTCAGCAACGGCCGCAAAGGGTTGCAGGTGATGGACAGCGCGCGCTTCTACAAAAACAAGCCCGCCAACCTGGCGCGCATCGCCAGCGACCGGGTGTGGAGCTACGAAATCACCGACCACGCCACCGGCTGGATCTACGTGGAATACGTGATGGGCGCGGAGTCCGGCGAGAACCTGTGCTCGGTGCTGATCAACGCGATGCAGGCGCGCGGCGGCGCCGACGTCCTGCACGGCGTGCCGAAGATCCTCTACCTCGACCCCGGCTCCGCCAACACCGCCAGCATGACCCGCAACCTGTGCCAGTCGCTCGGCATTGAGCTGATCGCCCACAAAGCGCACTCGGCCCGCGCCACCGGCCAGGTTGAGAAAGCGCGCGACATCATCGAACGCAAACTGGAGCCGGGCCTGAAGTTCCAACCGGTCCACAGCCTGGAAGAGTTGAACGCGCTGGCCGCCAAGTGGCGCAGTCACTTCAACGCCACCGCCATCCACAGCCGCACCGGAATGACCCGCACCGCCGCGTGGCTGAACATCAGCGACAGCGAGCTGGTGAAAGCGCCGTCGCGCGACGTGTGCCGCGAGCTGGCGGTCTCCTCGCCGGAGACCCGCAAAGTGACGCCGAAACTGCGCGTCTCGTTCCGCGGCGTGGAGTACGACGTGTCGTCGGTGCCGGACGTCATGGTCGGCCAGACGCTGCGCATCACCCGCAACCCGTGGCGCAGCCGCTGCGCGCAGGTCGTGATGATGGGCGAGGACGGCTACGAGCACTACTGGCAGGTCGAAGAGGTCGAGAAGGACGCCTACGGCTTCGCCGCCTCCGCGCCCGTCATCGGCGAGCGTTTCCGCGCGCAGGCCGCCACGCCCGCGCAGACGGCCAAAGCCGAGCTGGAGCAACGCATCACCGAGACGGAAAACGCGACGGACGCCGCCGATGCCCGCCGCCGCCACGCCCTGCCGTTCGGCGGACGGCTCGACCCGTACAAGCAGATCGACGACGCCGAGTTGCCGAGCTATCTGCCACGGCGCGGCCAGCCCTCGCCGGTGCGCGCCCCGCGCGTCGAACAGCGTCCGCTGAGCCACGTCGAAGCCGCCCGCCTGCTGCGCGAACGCTTCCTGGCCCACGGGCAGGACTGGACCTCGGCGCACTATCGCCAACTGGCCAACCGCTATCCCGACGGCGTGCCCATCGAGGCACTGGAGCCGCTGGCCGGCGAGCTGCTTACGCCGCCCGCCCGCATCGTCAACGGGCCTTGATCCCTCGGCGCGACCGCGCCGCAACCTGAACGGGCCGACTCGCTAAGCGGCCCTCCCCGCCGACCCAGAGCGACGCGTCATCGCGCCGCCCAGGGGACGCTCAACCTTTTTTCGGCGTGACGGCACGTCGCAGAGACAACGCAAGACCGCAAAACGCCCCGACGGCACGCCGTCAGGAAACGATCGCCACGCGTTATGGAGGCAAGGATGTTATTGAAAAAACAGGTGTTGCACCCCGAGACCCGCAAAGCGTTCGGACTGTTCCGCGACCCGTTTGCGGAAGACGCACTGCTCGGTGCAGAGGACGTGTTCGTCACGCCCGATATCCGTTATGTGCGGGAAGCGCTGCATCAGACCGCGTGCTACGGCGGTTTTCTGGCGGTGATCGGCGAGTCCGGCGCGGGCAAGTCCACGCTGCGCCGCGACCTGGTCGACCGTCTGGAGCGCGAGCGCGCCCCGGTCGTCGTCATCGAACCTTACACGCTGGCGATGGAAGACAACGACGTCAAAGGCAAAACGCTGAAGGCCGCGGGCATCGCCGAGGCGGTGATCAGCACGCTGGCGCCGCTCGAACGCATCAGACGCACTCAGGACGCCCGCTTCCGCCAGATGCACCGGTTGCTGCGCGACAGCAGCCGCAGCGGATACAGCCATGTGCTGATCATCGAAGAAGCGCACAGCCTGCCGATCCCCACGCTCAAGCATCTCAAGCGCTTTTTCGAACTGGAGAGCGGCTTCAAAAAACTGCTCTCCATCGTGCTGATCGGCCAGCCGGAGCTGGCGTCGAAGCTCAGCGAGCGCAACCCCGAGGTGCGCGAAGTGGTGCAGCGCTGTGAAGTGGTCGAACTGCGGCCGCTGGACGGGGCGCTGGCGGACTTTCTCAGCTTCAAACTGGGCCGCGTCGGCAAAACGCTCGACGAGGTGATCGACGACGGCGCGCTGGACGCCCTCCGCGCCCGACTCAGCTTTCACACGGGCGGCCGTCAGACGGTCAGCCTGCTTTACCCCCTTGCTATCGGCAACCTGATGATCGCCGCCATGAATCTGGCAGCCAGCATCGGCATCCCCCTCATCAATTCAGACGTCATTAAAGGACTCTAATCATGGCCAAAATCATCATCAACATTACGCATAAAAAAGAAACAGCGGCGCGCGGACTGAGCGCGGTGGACCTGTCTTGCGCCGTCACGGCGGAGCTGGAGGACCACGAAGAGCAGGTGACGCTGCTGATGACTCAACTGCTGGGCGCCGGGCTGCCGGACCTGATCGAGTCCGCCAACGACCAGTTGGTCATGCTGCTGGAAGACCAGGGGGTGCGGGTGGCGGAAGCGACCGTCACGCCGCTGGACGACGATACCGCCGCGGCGTCGGACGACACGGGAGGCGCCCGCCCATAAGACACTGACCGGCGTCCGCGCCGGTCGCCATCGCTCCGTTAACGGGGAAAATCGTAGTGAAATCAATAATTTTTGACATCAAAAAGAGGAATACATCATGACAAACAGCAACAGTTTTCGCAGTAAAGGCCCGGAGCTGCTGGTCGAGCTCGCTCAGCACACTTCCAACATTCTGCACGAGGCCGTCGACATGGACACCCGCACCGCCGACCAGATCGGCGAAGCCGTCGCCAGCCGGATGATGCAGGTCTGGGGCGGGCAAAACGTCTACTTCCCGATGGGGATGGCCTGGAGAGTCAGCCAGCGCGACCAGGAGATCTTCAACGACTTCAACGGCAAAAACCATCACGATCTGGCCCGCAAATACGGCGTTTCGCTGCAGTGGATCTACAGCGTCGTCAAGCGCGTCCGCAAAGAGGAACAGGCGCGCATACAAGGCTCGCTGTTTGAAGGAGGCGCCGCCAGAGACAGCACCGCCGACGACGACTGATCTCCCCGCCTGGACCGCACTCCCCCGCCGGTCCGGGCGGGGTTTGTCCCATCAAGACGCCTCGCCTGGCACCGCTCAAAACCGCCTCACGTCTCGCTCACCGCTTTCGCTGCTTCACTGATTCGCTAATTCACTGATTCACTGATTCACTGATTCACTGCTTCGCTATTTGGCTATTTGGCTATTTGGCTAATCCGATGCTCCCTCCAACGCCGCAACGCCATCACTTCAATACCCCTCCCACCCACCGTTGGGGGCATTCAACCCCCAAGGTCTGAGGACATGGTGGGTTGGTGGGTTGGTGGGTTGGTGGGTTGATAACGCCGCCAGCCACCGCGTCTGGCTTGAAAGCCCCCGCAGAACTCGCCGAAAGTGAATGCTTCACGGAGGAAACTCCGGCTGACGGGGCATCAGCCACCGCGCCTGGCCTGAAAGCCCCCGCTGAACTCGCCGAAAGTGAATGCATCACGGAGGTAACTCCGGCTGACGGGGCATCAGCCACCGCGCCTGGCCTGAAAGCGCCCGCAGAACTCGCCGAAAGTGAATGCATCACGGAGGTAACTCCGGCTGACGGGGCATCAGCCACCGCGCCTGGCCTGAAAGCCCCCGCTGAACTCGCCGAAAGTGAATGCATCACATAATCGGCGGCAGATTCCCAAAGGGCCATCGCGGCCCGGCAATAAAAGGAGAAACAGGGTTGAGAAAGCCGATCCGCCCCCTACAGAGGCGCTTAAAATCGCGCTCAAAAAATGACGGCTGTTGCCGTTTTTTCACAGATGGATTGCCGCGTAGGATTGGCCGCTGCAGAGTGGACTCCACGGTCCTCTGACCTGTTGCAATTCGTCGAGAATCTCTATTTCCCGTATAATACGACGCGTCGCTTCGCGGCTATTCGCTGAATAAAGCTTTCCCACTTCGATCGCACGGCCTTTATGGCTATCCTCTATTTCCACTCAGCCAGCCCCGGCGCTAAGCGATCAAAAAATAAAAATACTGATAGGACCAGTTCCCACAGCGACGCTGAATACCTCGTCGACCGAAAAATAAAGAATGCAAAAAAATAAACAGGCAACGCGCTTTTATCAAAAAACAGACAAAATACTAACGAAATAGTTAGTCAAAAAAAGAGGAAATAAACCCGAAATTATTCTGTACCTATCCGTATTATCAACCAGCAATCAATAATAATAAAAAATTCATCTTTCCTTTTCGTGCGGATAATTATTCAAATTCATTTCTTTTTTCACATAGCAAAAAAATGTTTCATCCCCCCGAGTTTCCCATTCCTGCCCTCGCATTCTCGAATCTCATTATCTCTCTTTTCCGATGGGGATTATATTGGTGGGGATCAATAGGATATATCCATAAATACCACGCAGAAAATAAACACAGAATTGAACAGAAAACGGACGTTACTGAGACGTTATTTTTTCGACGCGCGTTGAAGATAAAAAATATCTCCAGAGCAAAAAGTCAGCGATGAAAAATATTAGCGAGGAAGAGCGCTAATTGATAAATAGGCATATTGGGTAGGAGGGTAATAATTTATGGGGTTACTACTATTGATCTGCGTCTGAGAAATAACATGACCCGGCTTTGCTTATCGACGCCGGGTCATTCGAAAGAAGTTAAATTTCCCAGTCGTGGTTGTAGGTTTTAGGTTTAAATTGAATGATGTCGCCCCGATGTAGCCCGGAGAGCGTGTTGTCGTCATGCGCCACTTCAGCTTCAATCAGCTCGGGATTCCCCTCCATCTGCAACGTTAAACGCGTTAACGCCCCCAAAGGACGGATATCTTTGACGGCAACCGGCTGGTAGTCCGGCTGCGGATCTTTCGACAACACCACTTCATGCGGACGGAACAAGATCGATTTGTCGGATTCAGACAACGTCAGGCGGTTGCTATCGCCGAGGAAATGGTACACAAACTCGCTGGCGGGATGGTTGTAGACCTCGTGGGGCGTCCCAATCTGCTCAATCACGCCTTTGTTCATCAGCACGATTCGATCGGCCACTTCCATCGCCTCTTCCTGATCGTGAGTCACGAAAACCGACGTCAAGTTGATATTCTCGTGTAGGCGTGACAACCAGCGACGCAGCTCTTTACGTACTTTCGCATCCAGCGCCCCGAAAGGTTCATCCAGCAGGAGGATGCGCGGCTCGACGATCAGCGCTCGGGCAAGTGCAATACGTTGGCGCTGACCGCCAGAAAGCTGCTCCGGATATCGGTCCGCCAGCCAGTCTAATTGCACCATGTTCAGCAACTCATGCACTTTGGTTTCAATGTCGCGTTTGGACGGGCGAATCGCTTTCGGCTTCATCCGCAAGCCAAAAGCAACGTTATCGAAGACCGTCATGTGGCGGAACAATGCGTAGTGCTGAAAGACGAAGCCCACGTTGCGATCGCGTACGTCATGTACCGAAACGTCCTCGCCATGGAACACAATATTGCCGCTGTCCGGCTGCTCCAGTCCGGCGATGATCCGCAGAAGGGTCGTCTTGCCGCAGCCCGACGGCCCCAACAAGGCCACCAGCTCGCCGCTTTGAATGGACAGATTGATGTTATCCAGCGCCCTAAACTGACCAAATTGCTTGTTAACGTTATGGACTTCAATGCTCATTTTTGGCCAGCTCCTGTTGTTGCTCTAACTGTTTTGTCAAACGTGCCTCGCTCCACTGGCGCAGCAGCAGTATCACCAACGACATCACCAACAGCAGAATAGCCACGCTAAACGCCGCGACAATGTTGTATTCGTTATAGAGAATTTCGATGTGCAGCGGCAGCGTGTTAGTCATACCGCGGATGTGTCCCGATACCACGGAAACCGCCCCAAACTCGCCCATCGCTCGTGCCGTACACAGCACCACGCCATAAATCAGCGCCCATTTCACGTTGGGCAACGTGATGTTCCAGAACATCTGCCAGCCATTCGCGCCCAGCAGACGCGCGGCCTCTTCTTCCTGCGATCCCTGTTGCTCCATCAGTGGAATCAGCTCGCGCGCCACATACGGCAACGTCACGAAGATAGTCGCCAACACGATGCCCGGCACCGCATAGACCACCTGGAGATCATGCTCCATCAAGAACGGATAAAGTTTGCTCTGCGCCCCGAACAGCAGCACATAGACCAGACCGGTCACCACAGGAGAGACAGAGAACGGCAAGTCGATCAAGGCCAACAGCAGCGTCTTACCGCGAAACTCGAACTTGGTCACACACCATGCCGTCGCCAGACCGAAAATCATATTCAACGGCACGGAAATCACGGTGGCAAACAGCGTCAACTTGAGCGCCGACACGGCATCTGGCTCGGAAATCGCATTCCAGAAGGCGCCCACGCCATTATGTAATCCCTGCGTCACCACCATGACCAGCGGTAACACCAACACCAGCACGAAGACCACCCAGGCAAGCCCGACCAAGGTGTAATAAGTCACAGGCCGCCGGGAAACAGAGCGTGTCTTGTCAGACACGGAAACTGTGTTGTCCATAATCATCCCTTAGCGATTCGGTTGAATTCGGCGCTGCAACAAGTTAATCAGCAACAGCATAATGAACGATAGAACCAGCATGAACACACCGATCCCCGTCGCCCCTTTGTAATCGTACTGGTCCAGCTTGGAGACGATCAGCAGCGGCATGATCTCCGTTTTGAACGGGATATTGCCGGCGATAAACACCACGGAGCCGTACTCTCCCACACCGCGAGCGAAAGCCAGCGCGAAGCCGGTCAACCAGGCAGGCAGAATGGCGGGCACCAGCACGTGACGGAATATCTGCAGCGGTCCGGCGCCAAGACAAGACGCCGCCTCTTCCACTTCCTTCGGAATGTCCGCCAGCACCGGCTGTACCGTTCGTACGACGAACGGTAGCGTGACAAAAATCAGCGCCAGCGTTATCCCCAAAGGGGTATAGGCGATTTTGAAGGGAAACAAACTGCCCACCAGCCCGGTGGGCGCATAGAGCGACGTCAGCGCGATACCGGCCACGGCCGTGGGCAACGCAAACGGCATATCGATCATGGCATCGATAATCTTGCGTCCGGGGAAGTGATAGCGTACCAGCACCCAAGCCAGCAGCGTGCCAATGATACCGTTGATAAAGGCGGCAGACAGCGCCGTGGAAAACGAAAGCCGCACAGAGGACAACACCTGTCGGCTGGTGATCAAATCCCAAAACTGGGTCAGAGTGAGTTGGCTGGCGTAGAGGAACATCGCCGCCAGCGGGATCAAAACAATCAGCCCCAGATAGGTGAGGCTAAAACCTAACGTCAATCCAAAACCGGGCATTACCGGCGAAGCACGTCGCGACATAACAAGCCTTTCTTTTTATCTACCAGACCACAAAGGTCTCCCGCGTCCCTGCGTGACAAAACCGCCCCACGCCGGGGCGGTTTACATCATGAGATACCTTACTGATTAATTTTTTCGAAGATGCCGTCAAAAATTCCGCCATCAGCGAAGAACTTGGGCTGCGCCTGCTTCCAGCCGCCAAAGTCGCCGTCTATCGTCACGAGTTTCACCGGCGCGAACTTGCTCTTGAACTCCTCCGCGATTTTTTCGTTACGCGGACGGTAGAAGTTTTTGGCAATAATACGTTGCCCTTCGTCGCTATAAAGATAGTTCAGATACGCTTCAGCCTGCTTTTTCGTGCCTTTTCTTTCGACGACATTATCGACGACAGCCACCGGCGGCTCAGCCAAGATGGACAGCGACGGTGTGACGATCTCCAGATTTTCGCCGCCCTGCTCTTTCAAAGACAGGTAGGCTTCATTCTCCCAGGCGATCAGCACATCGCCGAGCTGACGCTGTACGAAGCTGACGGTCGAGCCGCGCGCGCCGGTATCCAGTACCGGGGCATGGCGATACAGTTCCGTGACGAATTTCAGTGCGCTTTCATCGGTTCCGCCCGGCAAATGCTTGGCATACGCCCAGGCGGCCAGGAAGTTCCAGCGAGCGCCGCCGGACGTTTTCGGGTTAGGCGTAATCACCTGCACGCCGGGTTTGATCAGATCGCCCCAATCCTTAATCTGTTTCGGGTTTCCTTTGCGCACCAGGAACACGATGGTGGAAGTGTACGGCGTGCTGTTGTCCGGCAAACGCGCCTGCCAGTTCGGGTCGATCAGTTTTTTATTGAGATTGAGCGCATCGATATCGCCCGCCAAGGCCAGCGTGACGACATCCGCCTGAAGTCCGTCGATAACCGAACGCGCCTGCTTGCCGGAGCCGCCGTGCGAATTCTTGATTGAGATATCTTCACCCGTGGTTGCCTTCCAGTGCTTGCTGAAAGCGGCGTTGTACTCTTGATAGAACTCCCGCGTAGGATCGTAAGACACGTTCAGCAGTTCTGTCGCGGCAGAGGCAACGCCTGAAAACAACAGGGTTGCGGCAGCTAACGACAGCCCCAGACGACGCTTTGACATAGTTATCACTCCCTCAAGAAGTCAGTCATTCTGTTCGATACCCGCAGGCAACCGGGCTAATTATGGGCCCTTCCTGATATTGTCCAGCGTTGCGACAGTCCGTGTAAGACAGCGTCAGAGCTGGAAATAGCGATAGGCTAAGCGTGTTATCAGGCAGGTAGTAAGACTGGACAATAGAGGATATGGGAGGGCGGCAAAAATACTGTTTCGCGATAATTTATGCTATCCCGTTATATTCTTCGCACAATTTTTGGGGTTTTAAATTTGAGGGTCGACCTCGAAAATAACCGGGGAAAAACCGGCGCCGAGAACGACGCCGGGCAGGTCAGATCACTGCAATAGCAGATACAAACTGCTGTCGCCACGGCGGATATTCAGCGCCAGCACAGGCGGTTTGCTGTCCAGAATCTTGCGCAGTTCGCCGATATTGGCCACGGCCTGCTGATTCACCCCAAGGATGACATCGCCCGGTTTCAGGCCGATGCGCGCGGCGGCGGAGCCCGGTTTCACCTTCTCGACCTTCACGCCTTTCTGTCCGTCCAGCTGCGTATTGCTCAGTTCGGCGCCTTCAATGCCTGAGTTCAGATTGCCGGCTGCCACCTGGGCCTGACTGCTTTGCTGCAACGCGACATCCACGGAAACCGGTTTGCCGTCGCGAAGCAGGCCTAATGTGAGCTTCGTGCCCGCAGGCAGAGATCCCACCTGCGCGCGCAACGCCGCAAAGCTGCTGACCGTTTTACCGTTCAGCGACACAATGACGTCGCCCGCCTTGATCCCGGCGGCGGCGGCGGCCGATTTCGGCTGAACCTGGCTGACGAACGCGCCACGCTGAGCGTCGATCTTCATCGCCTGCGCCAGATCAGAGTTCAACTCCGTACCGACGATACCCAGTTCTCCGCGTTTCACTTCGCCGAATTCGACGATCTGGTTCACCAGATTTTTCACCATATTGCTGGGAATGGCGAAACCGATGCCGATGTTGCCGCCGTCCGGCGCCAGAATCGCGGTATTCAGGCCGATCAGCTCGCCGTTGAGATTGACCAGCGCGCCGCCGGAGTTCCCACGGTTGATGGCGGCATCCGTCTGGATGAAGTCTTCATAGTTTTCGATATTCAGCCCGCTGCGGCCCAGCGCGGAAATGATCCCGGAGGTCGCCGTTTCGCCCAGACCGTAAGGATTGCCGATCGCCACGGCATAGTCGCCAACGCGCAGTTGATCGGAGTCCGCCATTTTCAGCGCGGTCAGATTGCGGGCATCTTTGATCTGCACCACCGCGATATCGGAGCGGGGATCTTTACCGATGACCCGCGCATCGTATTTACGGCCGTCGTTGAGACGCACCTGAATCTTGTCGGCATTATCGACCACGTGATTGTTCGTCACCACGTAGCCTTTGGCCGCGTTAATAATCACGCCCGCGCCCAGCGCCTGGAAGGTCTGCTGCTGACGCTGTTGGGGATTAGCACTGCCGTCGTCTTCTCCGCCCTGACACATCGGCGAGGACTGGAACGGCGAACCGTCCTGACAAAACGGGGAATCTTCGCCAAAGAATTGCTGCAGCTGAGGCGGAATAGCGCCGCCGCCAGCCCGGCTGACCGGCGCATGCCCTTCGACGGAAATATTGACGACCGAAGGCATCACCTTTTCAAGCATCGGCGCCAGACTGGGAAGCTGTTGGCTGGAGGAAGAGACCGACTCCGCCGCGATTGCCGGAACCGTCCCTGTAGCCATTGCCAGGCTTAACGTCAATGCACTCAGAACCAATGATTTTCTTTTCATAGGAATAGGTCTCATAGTCAATCAACACGCAAATTTTACGGCCCTTTTGCTGTGGTCGTACAAATACGATAACTATGCGCAGGGGAAGTTCCTCTACGCAATCCTGTGAAACGTAAGGAAATATTGTCTTTGTTTACAAAATGGCCGCCCGGGACCTACAGCCCCTCGCCTACTCGGCCGCCATCAGCCGGCGGTATTCGTCGTAGGCGTAAAGGTCGGTCATGCCGCTGATGTAGTCTTGAATCAGGCGACCACGGTAGTAAAACTCGAGGCACTCCTGCTGCTCAGTCGGTTTCTTCTCCAAAGACTCCACGGCCTCCCGATAAGCCAGACAGTGCTTGCGCGACAGCTTATGGTAGAGGCGAGTCTCGATGGGATAGTCGCGATGAAACTCCTCTTCCACCAGCGTTCTGAAGTCGGCCGAGGGCATTTTCAGCAGTGGATGATAGATATCGAGCAAACCGCGCATCACCCGGCTTCCCTGCAGCTCCAGCTGTTCGACTTCGTGATGATTAAAAACGTGTTTGAACGCCACGCGCTTAAAGCTTTTCAAGAGTCGGTTCTGCGGACTGCCGTCTTCCAGCAAGGCTTGATTGAAGTCGCCGTTGAAAATGTGAGACAGGTTATCGATAAAACGCTGCGAAGCATGCGGCACCAGATAAGCAACGGCGTTAACCCTCAGATTCATGAAGAACTGATCGTCGCTGCTACGCCAGCGGTGCTGCTGGCGAGATTTGAATGCCTTGCCCACGGTTTTCATGAACATATCGTTCTCTTTCGTGTCACCCCAGGCCTCTTCTAGCAGCTGATAAAGACGATCGATGGAAAACAATTTTTTCTCCACGGCATCTTCCAGATCGGCAATGCAATACGAGATATCGTCCGCCGCTTCCATAATGTAGGTCAGCGGAAAACGCTGGAACTCTTTCATGTCCAGCTCGCTCCGCAGCTGACTCACGAACGCTTCCTCCGCCAGATAAAAACCCGGCTTTTTCATCAGGTAGTCATAGTCGGAGGGCAGTTCGTCGACCCAGTAGGCGGGCTTGGTGTATTTGAGAATGCAGGCGACCTGCGAATAGGTCAGATTCAGTTTCAACAGCGTATGCACCATCCGCACCGCCTGGGCATTGCCCTCAAACTGACTCAGATCCTGACGGATGCGGCAGCGGAGTTCGTTCAGCGCCTCCTCCCCCTCCTTCAACGTCAAACAGGCGACCTGACAGGCGTCTTCTCCGATAGGTTTCTTGCAGGACTCAACATCCATCTGTGTGGAAAACCAGTTTCTCAGCGCGGATTCGCCGAAATGGCCGAACGGCGGGTTGCCGATGTCATGCATCAGACAGGCCATCTCCACCATGCTTTCGAAGGGGATCTCGTAGCGGCTCAGTCCGTAGGTATCCAGCTTCCCCTGACGCCTCAGGCTATCGATAATGTTTTTAGCGATATAACGGCCAATCTGCTGCACCTCCATCGAGTGCGTCAGACGGGAGCGCACGGCGGCATTCCTTTCCAATGGGAACACCTGCGTCTTCTGCTGCAGCCGACGAATGGCGGCGGAGTTGATGATACGGCCGCGGTCGCTTTCGAACTCGCGGATGACGCCGTATTCATCGCTCTTTTCTTTAGGCTTGCTCAACGCCCGTTGATAGCTGATTTTCTTGGCAAAATCGATGTCGGACATGCTGTTCTCCGTTTCTGGCCCTGACCGGTGATAGCATGCCCGAGCGGGCGATACAACGGTTAAGGCGTTTTGTTCGCGTGCTCTCGCTATCATAACGGCCATGATAGACTACCGGCCACGACACACCTGTTAATTCAAGCAAAACTTGTGGGGAATCCTATGAAAGTTGGCATCATCGGCGCAATGGAGCAAGAAGTTATCCTGCTGCGGGATCAGATCCAAAATCGCCAGACCATACAGCGCGCGGGCTGTGAAATTTACACCGGACAGCTGCACGGCGTGGACGTGGCGCTGCTGAAGTCCGGGATCGGTAAAGTCGCGGCGGCGCTGGGGACGACGCTGCTGCTGGAACACTGCCGTCCAGACGTCGTGATCAACACCGGTTCAGCCGGTGGTCTGGCTTCCAGCCTGAAAGTGGGCGATATCGTGGTATCCAGCGAAGTTCGCTACCACGACGCCGACGTCACCGCATTCGGTTATGAAGCCGGTCAAATGGCGGGCTGCCCCGCCGCTTTTGTCGCAGACGAAAACCTGATCGTTCAGGCTGAACAGGCTATCGCCAAGCTGTCGCTGAATGCGGTACGCGGTCTGGTCGTCAGCGGCGATGCATTTATCAACGGCGCGGAACCGCTGGCCCGCATCCGTAATACCTTCCCACAGGCTGTGGCCGTAGAAATGGAAGCCACGGCTATCGGTCACGTGTGCCACCAGTTCGGCGTGCCTTTCGTCGTCGTGCGCGCCATTTCCGACGTGGCGGATCAGGAGTCTCACCTGAGCTTCGAGGAATTCCTGAGCGTGGCGGCCAAGCAGTCCACGCTGATGGTGGAAGCCCTTGTGCAGTCGCTAGGCCAACAGGGCTGATTTGCCTGATCGCCGCTGCATTCACTGACGAGTGGATGCAGCGCGCATAAACAAAAAACCCGTGCGGCAGCCACGCTGAGCACGGGTTTTTTAATGAACGCCACAACGTGTGGCTGAGCTTGAGGATCAGATGCTGAAGGACGATCCGCAGCCGCAGGTGGTTTTGGCATTCGGGTTGGTGACCACGAAGCGCGAGCCTTCCAGCCCTTCAGTATAGTCCACCGAACCGCCGACCAGATATTGCAGGCTCATTGGATCCACGACCAACGACACGCCCTGCTTCTCAATCATCATATCGCCCTCGTTGACCTTGTCGTCAAACGTAAAGCCGTATTGGAAACCGCTGCAGCCGCCGCCGGTGATGTACACCCGCAGTTTCAGATCGGGATTTTCTTCGTCAGCAATCAGGAATTTCACCTTATTGGCCGCGGCATCAGTGAATTGCAGCGGCAGTGCTGTTACGTCGCTCATCTTTCGTACTCCCAAACTCAGTATCGGGCGGTGGTTATCCAACCCGGTGATGCTTCGATTATCTAATAGCCCCCGACAACGTTCAAGAGACGATCGGTTCGCGGCGGGGCGGCAATGAATGACGCCGCGCTCAGGCAGGCATGCGATTCGGCAGGTATTGGCGACGATTATCGGCCTTTTACCGCGCCAAAACAACGTCGTTCGCCTACATCCTCCTTCCATTGTGGTCACAAGGATTTCACAACCGGCCTCTCTTCATTAGAATGAGGGCATACTCTGTGACATCAATCCCCAGTCAGGAATCTGTAATGAATAAATCTGAAAGTCTGTACGCGGCGGCGCAGCAGGTCATACCGGGCGGCGTGAACTCGCCGGTACGGGCATTTAACGGCGTCGGCGGCACGCCGCTGTTTATCGAACGCGCCGAGGGCGCCTACATCTATGATGCGGATGGCAAAGCGTATATCGACTACGTCGGTTCCTGGGGACCGATGGTGCTGGGCCACAACCATCCGGCTATTCGCGATGCGGTGATCGCCGCCGCGGAGCGCGGACTGAGCTTTGGCGCGCCCACCGAAATGGAAGTCACCATGGCGAATCTCGTGACCTCGTTGATGAAAGGCATGGACATGGTGCGCATGGTCAACTCCGGAACGGAAGCCACGATGAGCGCCATTCGTCTGGCCCGCGGTTTCACCGGACGCGATAAAATCATCAAGTTTGAAGGCTGCTACCACGGCCATGCGGACTGTCTGCTGGTCAAAGCCGGCTCCGGCGCGCTGACCCTGGGACAGCCGAACTCCCCCGGCGTCCCCGCCGATTTCGCCCGCCATACCCTGACCTGTACGTATAACGATCTGGACTCGGTACGCGCCGCTTTCGAACAATACCCCGAAGACATCGCCGCCATTATCGTTGAACCGGTCGCAGGCAACATGAACTGCATTCCGCCGCTGCCGGCTTTCCTGCCGGGGCTGCGCGATCTGTGCGACGAATTCGGCGCACTGCTCATCATCGACGAAGTGATGACCGGCTTCCGCGTCGCGCTGGGCGGCGCGCAGGCCTTCTATGGCGTGCAGCCGGACCTGACTTGCCTGGGTAAAATCATTGGCGGCGGTATGCCTGTCGGCGCATTCGGCGGTCGCCGTGAAGTGATGGAAGCGCTGGCTCCGACCGGGCCGGTCTATCAGGCGGGTACGCTGTCCGGCAACCCGATCGCCATGGCTGCGGGCGTCGCCTGCCTGACCGAAGTCGCCAAACCGGACGTCCATCCGCGGTTAACCGCGCTGACAGACCGGCTGGCGGAAGGGCTGCTGGACGCGGCTCGGGCAGAAAACGTGCCGCTGGTCATCAACCGCGCCGGGGGCATGTTCGGTCTGTTCTTCACCGACGATGAAACGGTAACCCGTTATCAGGACGTGCTGAAGTGCGATGTGGAACGCTTCAAGCGCTTCTTCCACCTGATGCTGGATGAGGGCGTTTATCTGGCGCCGTCCGCGTTCGAAGCCGGCTTTATGTCAACGGCACACAGCGAGCAGGATATCGATCGCACCATCGCCGCGGCGCGTCGCTGCTTCTCACAGCTGTAATACGTTTTGATGCCTCAGAGCGAATCCGGCTCTGAGGCTCAATGTGTCTGCTTCCTCAGCAGGTAAATAAAGTACGGTGCCCCGATGAACGTCGCCAACAGCCCGGCGGGGATCTGATACGGAAACAGCAACATCCGCCCGGCCCAGTCGGCCGCTGCCATCAGCCCACCCCCTATCGCCGCCGCACAGACAATGTGCGACATCACCCGATTGAATCCCAGCATCCGCGCGAGATGCGGCGCCATCAGCCCGACGAAGCTCATGGGTCCGACGATCAATGTCGCGCCGGCGGTGAGCATCGCCGCCAGCAGCAGAATAGCCAGACGGGCCAATGAGACCGGTACGCCGAGCGTCCTCGCGGTCACGCCGCCCAACGGCAGGATCTGCAACCAACGGCGGCAGAGAGGCGTCAATAACAGCGCCGCTAACGCCAACGCGCCGGTATAGATGACCTGCTTGCCATCCACTCCGTATGTGGATCCAGTGATCCACGTCAGTACGGCGCCCATGCGCGGATCGCCGCTCGCCAGCAACAGCGTGACCAACGTGGTCAGCGCCGTGCCGACTGCAATCCCGGTCGGCAACAGTCTCTGTGTGGAGAAACCGCCCCGGCCCGCCACCGCCATCATCACGGTCAGCGTCAGGGCGGCGCCGATGCTGCCTGCGGGCAAACGCCACGCCAGCGCATTACCCGGCCACAGAAACATCACAATAACGACGCCAAACGCCGCGCCTGAACTCATCCCCAGCACTTCGGGACTCGCCATCGGATTGCCCGTTAACCGCTGAATCAAGCATCCCGCGACCGCCAGCATCACCCCCGCGCACAGCGCCGCCGCCAGACGCGGCCACCGCCACGGCAAGAGTTCGGAAAAGGCATTGCCGCTGGCCCATTGCCAGCCCTGCGCGTCCTGCCCTAGACACAATGCGGCGACAATCACCGCCGCCAACGCTACGCCGCCGCCCGTTAGCCAGAGCGGGCTAAGACGACGTTGCCGCACGACGGCAGGCGTGTCATTGACCGGCGCGGTCACGCCATTGCGCAGACGCGGCAGCAGCCACAGTAGCATCGGCGCGCCAACCAGCGCCGTCGCGGCCCCCGTCGGCACCTCGCGCCATACGTCCGCCAGCCAGAGCGTCAGCCGATCGGTGAGACACAGCAGCAGCGCGCCCAGCAGCGGCGCCAGCCACAGCCGTTGCCCCAGACGACGCGCACCCAAAATTTTCGCCAGCAGCGGTGCGAAAAGGCCGACGAAGCCGATGATGCCGGCGGCGTTGACCCACTGGGCGCTCAGAAAGATGGCCAGCGTCAGCGTACCGAAACGCGCCAGTCCCAGCCCAAGTCCTAAATTGCGCGCCACGCCGTCGTCCAACCCCAACAGCGTCAACGGCCGCACCAGCAGCGCAGCGGCGATAAAGCCCAGGATGAGACGCGGCAGTACGAACGACACGTTGCGCCAGTCCTGCTGGTTCAACGAGCCGCTGCTCCACAAAAACAGATTGGTCAGTTGGTCAAAATGCAGCAAGGCCAGTAGATGATTGACCGCGCCGCAGTACAGGCTCAGCACCAGACCCGCGAGGATCAGCGTCACCGGCGATAAGCGCCGTCCCCAGGCGACGCCGAACACCAGCGCACCCACCAGCAACGCGCCGAACATCGCCGCCAGCTGCGAAGTCATGGCTCCGCCCGGCAGCGCCCACAGCGTCGCGACGGTGATACCGAGCTGCGCGCCGCTGGCGACGCCCAACGTGGCAGGCTCCGCCAATGGATTGCGCAGCACTTGTTGAAACAGCACGCCGACCAGCCCCAGTCCCGCGCCAATCAACAGGGACAGCACTAGGCGCGGCAGCTGACTGTAATGAAACAGCATCTGCCGGATATCGTCCTGCGAGGGGTCTGCAATGCCTTGTCGCCAAAGGGCAAACGGCAGTTGTCGATTCAGCTGGCTCAGCGTGATCGCCAACACCAGCAACGTCAACGCGCCGACCACCAAGACGGTAAAACGCCGGGAAGATGTCGACATCATCGCGACGCCTCCCGCGCGTTAGCCAGCGTCTCGCAAAAACGCATGGCGGAAAGCGTGCCGCCGTAAAACCAGACCGGTTCCACCCGCCGCCAGCGCTGATGACGCACGAACGGCAGCGCTTGCCATAGCGGATTGGCTTCAACCTCTTCCATTAACGCGCTATTGCCGTGATCAAAACACATCGCTTCCGCTTCAGCGCTCAACGTCGCCAGCCGTTCCATACCCACGATAATACTGCCCCAGGCATTGGTTTCCCCCTGCCAGGCATTTTCGATACCGAGTTCATCCATTACCGACTGAAACAGGCTGTGACGGCCGAGGATCAGAACATGGCGCGCATCCATCACGGTAAACAGCAGTAAAGGCCGACGGGTATAAGCCTGCAGGTTGACCCGCGCCTGCGCCATGAAACGACTGAACAACGCCAGATGCTGCTCCGCCGCCGGACGCAGACCCAGGCGGTCGCCCAGCGCCCGCAGCGAACGACGGGCGCTTTCCAGCGGGCCGTCGTCACCGTTAATAAACGAAAACCCCATGCCGGGCGCGATGCGGGCCATCTGCGCTGGCGCAGGACCAAAGCCGTCGGCATACAGCAGCAGGGATGGCCGCAGTTGCGTCAACAGCTCCAGATTGGGTTCGGTGCGAAGCCCCACATCCACCACGCTGTCCGGTAACGTCGGCGACTTCACCCACCGTTGGTAGTTATGTTTATCTGCGACGCCCAACGGGGTGACGCCCAGCGCCATCAGCAGCTCCAACGGCTGCCACTCCAGCGCCACGATGCGACGCACATCGGTGACCGCGGCCCGCCCCCGTAGCGCATACGCGCAGGGCGACAGCAGCAACGCGGTCAGCAGGCGGCGGCGAGAAAGTCCGTTGGAAAAAAGTCCGGTGGAAGGTGTCATCATCAGCACACAAAACTTATCGGCGAGCCATCCGCCGGATGCGTCAGGATCCCCATAGGGATCCCATAAATGTCCTGCAGCACCGACGCCTGCATCATTTCTGCGGGCGTTCCCTGCGCAATCAGTTTTCCCTGACGCAGCGCCAGCAGGCAGTCGCAATAGCGAGCGGCCATATTCACATCGTGCAGCACCGCAATCACGGTAAGCCCACGCTCACGGCTGAGCTGCCGGATCAGCGCCAGCACATCGACCTGATGCGCAATATCCAGCGCGGAGGTCGGCTCATCCAGCAATAGACAGCGGCTGCCCTGCGCCAGCGTCATCGCCAGCCAGGCCCGCTGACGTTCGCCGCCGGACAGGCTGTCCACCAGACGCGGTGCAAACGGCGTCAAACCGACCAGCGCAATGGCTTGCTCCACCTGCTCCCGGTCGGCATGACCGAAACGCCCGAGCGCGCCGTGCCACGGGTAGCGCCCCACCGCCACCAGCTCGCGTACCGTCATGCCTTCGGCGGCGGGCAGTTGCTGTGGCAGATAGGCCACCTGACGGGCGAAGAGCGTGTTGCCCCAAAGCGCCAACGGCCGGCCCGCCAACGAGAGTTGACCGGCGCTGGCGGGCTGGTGACGGCCCAGCATCTTGAGCAGGGTGGACTTACCCGATCCGTTATGGCCGATAAGCCCGTAGACTTTCCCCGCAGGAAACGCGACCGACAGCGGATGCAGTAACGTACGGTTGCCGACACTGAAGCTGACCCCCTCAAGCGAGAACGTCATATCGTCATCGAGTGGAAATTTATTTGGCATAAGGCAGGCCCTGAGCGAAAGCACAGGCGGTATTCGCCGTCGTGAAAAGGGAGGCGGCAAGACATAACGGGCAAGCGGGCGTCGGCATAGGTCGCATCTCTAATGAATCACTGATTAATGCAAACGAGAATAATTATTATAAGCGTCGCATTTTTGCAAAAGGAACCAGCCACTGCAAGCGCCTTTGGTCCACGTGGAACTGACTCAGTCGCCATTGAGCTGACTCCCTACTCGTCATCTATGCCAGCGCGTCTCAATAGCGGGTTGATGGCATCGGCATCCGTCCCATCACGCCCAACCATCACGAAGCAATGCTCGGTTTCGAGCCATACGACGTTCATCCAAAGGGCCCACCGCCAATAACAAGGCGCGGTTATAAGCGAGAGGAGTGCGCAGGCGTGATTCAGATGACTCAGCCCAAAAACTCTCACGCCTTCTCTCTGGCGGTTTAGTCAGATCGATCATTGCCGCTCTCAAGGGGATGATAGAAGGCTATAAACCATCACCACCGCCCGAGGAGGTGGTGTAAAGCTGACCACAAAAAAGCCCGCAACCAGGTTGCGGGCTTCGAAGGTCAGGGCGACAGTCACGCCTTAGGCGACATTACTGCCCGAACATCTCTTTGATCCAGCCGGCGACGCCCTGTCCGTCTTTCTGCTCGTCTTGCTGTCCACCCTGCTGGTCTTCCTGCGGTTGCACCGTCTGAGGCGCAGATTGGCACAGGGACTGCGGGTTATCGCTCCAGACCGGCAGCACGCGGCCCGCGCTGCCGTTGCAGATGACATTGCCGTTGCCGTCGACCGTCATCGTGCTGATGCCTTCCGGCGGCGTCAGCGTTAACGCCAGCGGCGTCTGGTTTTCCAGATAACGGCGGTAGAGCGTCAGCGCGCCGTTGGCGCCGGTCAGCTTGGCAGGGCCATTATTGTCTCGACCCACCCAGGCGATTGCCACTTCCTTGCCGTCCACGCCGGCGAACCAGCTGTCGCGCAGGTCGTTGGTCGTCCCGGTTTTCGCCGCCAGGTGATAGCGTCCGAATTTCACCGTCAGCGAGCGGGACGTCCCGCGTTCAACCACCTGCTGCATACCGTACAGCGTCAGATAGGCTGCCTGAGCCGGTACGGCGCGTTCCGCCTGAGGGAAGCTCTGATACAGCACCGTATTGTCTTCCGCGATCACGGAGCGTACCGCCGACAGCGGGGCTCGATTGCCGCCGCTGGCAATAGTCTGGTACTCCTGCGCGACTTCCATCGGCGTCAGGCTGATCGCCCCCAGCAGCATGGACGGCACGGGCTGGATCACCTCTTTGGGGATCCCCAATCGCTGCAGCGTGGCGCTGACCTGATCCAGCCCAACCGCCATCCCCAGATTCACCGTCGGGACGTTCAGGGAGTTAGCAAGCGCATCCACCAACAGTACCTGACCGCGGAACTGGCGATCGTAGTTCTTCGGCTCCCATATCGCGCCGTTCGGCTGTTTCAGCGACAGCGGCGCATCCGACAGCACCGTATTAAGGCGATAGTGATCGGGATCGCTGAGGGCTGTCAGATAGGTCGCGGGTTTCGCCAGCGAGCCGACCGAACGACGCGCCTGCAGCGCGCGGTTGAAACCGGCGAATTGGGTGTCGGCGCCGCCTACCATCGCGCGGATTTCTCCGCTGAAACGGTCGACGATCACCATCGCCGCCTCCAGATCGCCGACGTTGCGCGCGGCACGCAGCGCAGGAACGCCCGTTTCCACTGCGCGTTCGGCGGCATCCTGCGATACCGGGTCAAGCGTGGTGAAGATCTTCACGCCGGACAGGTCGTTGACCTTGTCGCCAAGCCGCTGCTGCAACTCCTGACGCACCATCTGCATAAACGCGGGTTGCGGGCTGATCACGCCGCCTTTGGGCTGGACGCCCAGCGGACGCGCGCTCAGCATGTTATAGAGATCTTCGTCGATCACCTGCTGATTTTGCAGCAGACGCAGCACCAGATTGCGGCGCTCCAGCGTCAGTTTCGGGTTACGCCACGGATTGTACAGCGAGGCGCCTTTGACCATACCGACCAGCATCGCCTGCTGATCGAGGCTCAGCTCGTTCACCGGACGCCCGAAGTAGTAGAGGCTGGCCAGCGGGAAACCGCGGATCTGATCGCTGCCGCTCTGACCGAGATACACCTCGTTCAGATACAGTTCCAGAATCCGATCCTTGCTGTAGCGCGCGTCCACGATCAGCGCCATATAGGCTTCATTGAGCTTACGCCACAGCGAACGCTCGTTGGTGAGGAACATGTTTTTCACCAACTGCTGCGTCAACGTACTACCGCCCTGCACCGCGCGTCCTGCGGTCAGGTTGGCCAGCACGGCTCGGCCGATGGAAAACAGACTGATGCCGTCATGCTCGTAGAAATGACGGTCTTCGGTCGCGATCAACGTATCCACCAGCAGATCGGGGAACCCTGCCCGAGGAACGAACAGACGCTGTTCGCCGTTCGGCGATTGCAGCATGGTGATCAGTTTGGGATCGAGCCTGAAGAAACCGAAGCTGCGCTGGTTATCCAGATTCTGGATCTGCGACAGACGATCGTTATTGAACACCAGACGGGCGCGGATCTGGCCCTCTTTGCCATCGGGGAAGTCGAACGGACGACGCAGCATTTCGATGCTGTTGGCCTGCACCGTAAACTCGCCGGGGCGGGTCATCCGGGTGACTTCGCGATACTGCATCCCTTCCAGCAGATGCACCATTTCCTGCTTGCTGTAGGACATGCCGGGTTCAAGGTTCACCATCCGGCCGTAAACCGTCGCCGGGAGCTGCCAGACCTTGCCGTCGATGCGGCTGCGGATTTCGCTGTCCAGATAGATGCCGTAGACCGCCATGACGACCACGAACACCAGCAGCAGTTTTAGCGCTAGCCCCAGCCAGCGGCGCTTTTTGCCAGGCTTGCGGCTCATCTCTTCGTCGTCCTCGTCATCATAATCATCGTCATACTCTTCGTAATCATCATCATAGTCATCGTCATCCCTGCGACGCCTTACCACCTGTTTACGTGTAGGTTTTCGCGGCGCTTTTCCCTTGCGCCCGATAGGTTCGCGATCGTCCCGAGCCATTGCTGTGACATCTCCATCAGGTTGCTAACGGCACCCGTGCAGTACCTGGCCGTCTACTCTGTGTCTCCCGCCTTTCTCAAGAAAGGGGGAAACGTCCGAAATTACTGATTCTGATACTTTCTGGTGCGCCGGGTCGGCACGGCATTGGCCGGGTCGTCAGGCCAGACGTGCTTGGGATAACGCCCTTTCATCTCTTTCTGCACATCACGATAGGCGCCCTGCCAGAATGCGGCCAGATCGCGGGTGATTTGCAGCGGACGCTGAGCCGGTGACAACAGTTCCAGCACCAGCGCTACCCGGCCCTCCGCGACGCGCGGGCTTTCCCGCTCGCCGAACATTTCCTGCAACCGTACCGCCAGCGCCGGCGCGCTATCCTCAGCATAGCGGATAGGCAAACGGCTGCCGCCGGGCACCGTGTAATGGCTGGGCAACGCGCTATACAGACGCTGTTTCTGCCGCCAGTCAAGGCGACGTTGAAGGGCTTCCGCCAGATTGAGCTGATTCAGCCCTCGGCGATCGCGCACGCCCGCCAAGGAGGGCAAGAGCCACTGTTCCAGCGTCGTCAGCAGCGTGTCGTCATCCACCGCAGGCCACTCGACCTCAGGCAACCATTGGCGCGCGCACTGAATACGGGCGCGCAGCTGTGACGCCGCCGTGTCCCAATTCAATACGGATAACCCCTGCTCGCGCAGCCAGTTCAGCATCGCCTGCTGCAAGTCGTCGTCGGAGGGTTTCGCCAATGGCCGGATGTGCAACGTCAGACAGCCGATTTGGCTACGCCGACTGGCGCGCAGCGTACCTTTTTCTTCATCCCAGTGCACGATATTCCGCTCGCACAACAACCCCGGAGAATGTTGCAACAACCGGTCGATATCCACCGGCAGCGCCAGCTGAATTCGCGCATCGGCATGCTGAGGACTTTGCATCAGCGCGGGGACGATCAGCCACTCGGAGGACGTCAGCGGGTCGTCCACCGCCAGCTGGCCGCCGACGCCGTTCGCTAACTGATAACGACCGTCTTGACCGCGCCGCCGGGCGATGCGATCGGCGAAGCCCTTCGCCAGCAGCGCTGCCGCCAGCCCGTCATCAAAATGGCCTTTGCCGCCCCCCAAACGTCGCGCCAACTGCGTGGCTCGACGCTGCCAGTGACCGGCCGGGCGACGCAGGCTATCGAACAGATTCGGCGAACCGCTGCGGGGCGGCTCTTCAATGATGGCCGCCAGCAGCGCCGCCGTGGCCAGCGCATCGCCGCCTTCGCGCGCAGCGGCATGCAGCATCACCGCCAGGCGCGGATCGCTGCCGATACCCGCGATCTGCCTGCCCGTGGTCGTCAACTGCTGCCGATCATCGACAATGCCCAGTTGCAGCAACAGACGCTGTGCGCCAGATAGCGCTGGCCCGGGCGGAGTATCCAGCCAGGTGAGCTGACCAATGTCGCGACATCCCCACTGCAGCAAATCCAGCCAGAGGCTCGACAGGTCGCTATGCAGTATCTCCGGCTCGCTCTGCGCCGCCGCGCGTTCCGCCTGTTCTTTCGTGCACAGATGCCAGCAGACGCCAGGCTCCAGACGTCCCGCTCGGCCAGCGCGCTGCGTCATGGACGCCTGACTGATCCGCTGGGTCGTCAGCCGCGTCAGTCCGCTTTTGACGTCGAACAGCGCAACGCGCTCCAGACCACTATCGACCACCACGCGGATCCCTTCAATCGTCAGGCTGGTTTCGGCGATGTTGGTCGCCAGCACCACTTTGCGCCGCCCCGCCGCCGCCGGACGGATAGCCTGCTGCTGCTCCGCCAGCGCCAACGCGCCATACAGCGGACACAGGTCGATATCCACCGCGATACGTTCGTTCAGCAGAAGCTGCAACCGTTTGATTTCCGCCACGCCCGGCAGGAAGACCAGCATCGAACCGCTTTCCTGCTGTAGCACCTGCGCAATCAGTCGGGCCAGCGAAGCCTCCAAACGCTCATGCGCGCCCGGCGACTGGAAGTGTCGCGTTACCGGGTAAGCGCGCCCCTCGGAACTGACCGTGCGCGCTGCCGGTAATAAAGAAGAAAGACGATCGTTGTCGAGCGTGGCCGACATGATCAGTAGTTTGAGGTCGTCGCGTAGTCCCGCCTGCACATCGAGCAGCAGCGCCAGCGCGAGGTCGGCCTGCAGGCTACGCTCGTGAAATTCATCCAGGATCACCAGAGAGACGCCTTTCAACTCGGCGTCCTGTTGCAGCATCCGCGTCAGAATACCTTCGGTCACGACTTCCAACCGCGTCTGCGCGCTGCAGCAGGTTTCGGCGCGCATCCTAAAGCCCACCGTCTGGCCGGGCGTTTCTCCCAGCAGTTCCGCCAGCCGGAACGCGACGCTTTTGGCCGCCAGACGGCGCGGCTCCAGCAGAATGATACGACCAGGCAGTTCGGCAGTCTGCAACAGCTGTAGCGGCAGCCAAGTGGATTTTCCGGCGCCGGTCGGCGCATGCAGCAACACCTGAGGCGACTGGCGCAACGCGTGGATGACGTCATCCAGCACCTCGCTGACGGGCGGTAAACTCACAGAATTCTCCGTAATGATTAACTTTAAGCGGCTCGCATTGTAGCATCGGAGCCCCCTATTATAGAGAGAGCGTCATGACTGCCACCCGCCGCCTGTTTTTTGCCCTGCCGCTGCCGGAAAACACCCGCCGCCAGATTATCCGCTGGCGCGCGGCGCATTTCCCCATGCAGGCGGGACGTCCGATCGCGGCGGCCAATCTGCATCTCACGCTGGCGTTTCTGGGCGAGGTCGGCGACGGTCAGCAGCGCGCGCTGCAAACGCTGGCAGGGCGCATTCGTCAGCCGGGGTTCACCCTGACGCTTGACGACGCGGGTCACTGGCCGCGTCCAGGCGTGGTCTGGCTGGGATGTCGTCGGGCGCCGCGCGGTCTGTTGCAGCTGGCGGAACTGTTGCGGGCGCAAGCGGCGCGTCACGGCTGCCACCAAAGTCTGCAGCCGTTTCATCCGCATGTCACCCTGCTGCGCGGGGCGACCCACCCCGTGGCCTTGCCGCCCGCCACCTTCGGCTGGTCGACGCAGGTCGACAGCTTCTCCCTGTATGAATCGCAGTTTGAACACGGCCGAACCCGCTATCGGTCGCTGGCAAGCTGGCCGCTTATCGCCAAAGAGTAATCACTATGCAGTTTTCGCCCCCGTTGCAGCCCGCAACGCTGATTAAACGCTACAAACGCTTTCTGGCTGATGTGGTCACGCCCGCAGGCGACGTCATGACGATCCACTGCCCGAACACCGGCGCGATGACCGGCTGCGCCACGCCGGGCGATACCGTCTGGTACGCGACCTCCGACAATCCCAAGCGCCGCTACCCCTGCACCTGGGAACTCACCGAGACGCAGGACGGCGATCTCCTGTGCGTCAATACGCTCCGCGCCAATCAGGTGGTCCGAGAGGCGATACTGGGGCAGAAAATCCCGGAATTGAACAGCTACGACTCGCTGAAAAGCGAGGTGCGCTATGGCGAAGAGGGCAGCCGCATTGACTTTCTCCTCCAGTCGCCGGGAAAAGCGGACTGCTATGTTGAGGTCAAATCAGTCACATTGTTGCAACAAGACTATGGTTATTTCCCTGATGCGGTGACGCTGAGAGGACAAAAACACATCCGTGAACTACAGTACATGGCGGCCAGCGGAGCGCGCGCTGTACTCTTTTTCGCCGTGATGCATTCCGGCATCACGCGGGTCTCTCCCGCCGGCCACATTGACAGACGTTATGCCGAATTATTATGGCAAGCACAGCAACTAGGGGTTGAAATTCTCTGCTACGGCACCCATCTTGCTGCGGAAGGGATGACAGTTAATGGCCCGTTACCATTCGATAACATGACAGCGATACGCAAATAGCGTGATACGTTATGTTTACGGATGAATTCAACGCTTCCTCACACTTTATCAGGCCGGTGTCAGGAATGATTGCCAACCCAACGTCCATCTGTTATTTATAGCGGCCTGTTTTTTCCCCTCGGGGATCGATACTGCGTGTCGTGTTATGTAGGAGAAGCAACATGCAAGAAGGGCAAAACCGTAAGACATCCTCTCTGAGCATCCTCGCGATTGCCGGAGTGGAGCCATACCAGGAAAAGCCGGGCGAAGAATACATGAACGACGCTCAGCTGGCGCATTTCAAGCGCATCCTTGATGCATGGCGCAACCAGCTGCGTGGCGAAGTTGATCGCACCGTATCACACATGCAGGACGAAGCTGCTAACTTCCCAGACCCCGTTGACCGCGCGGCTCAAGAAGAAGAGTTCAGCCTGGAACTGCGTAACCGCGATCGCGAACGCAAACTGATCAAGAAGATCTCCAAGACATTGCAAAAAATCGAAGACGAAGACTTCGGGTTCTGCGACTCTTGTGGGGTCGAGATTGGTATCCGCCGACTGGAAGCCCGTCCGACCGCCGACCTTTGCATCGACTGCAAAACGCTGGCGGAAATACGCGAAAAACAAATGGCAGGATAATCTATTCCTGAACGGGAAGGCTTCGGCCTTCCCGTTTCTTTATATGACGTCCATCGACATGACGCTCCCGCAGTAGTATGTCCGCATTACAGCAAGATAATCATTACGTCGGGCGCTTTGCCCCTTCCCCGTCCGGCGATCTGCATTTTGGTTCCCTGATAGCCGCTCTCGGCAGCTACCTGCAGGCTCGCGCCTGCGGGGGACGTTGGCTGGTCCGCATCGAAGATATCGATCCTCCTCGAGAAGTCCCCGGCGCCGCCTCGCGCATTCTGCGCCAGCTGGAGCACTACGGTCTCCACTGGGATGGCGACATCGTTTACCAGTCTCAGCGCCACGACCGCTACCGCCAGATCCTCGACGGCCTCAAACAACAGGGACGCTGCTACTACTGCACCTGCACGCGTCGGCGGATACAGCGTCTCGGCGGCCGGTACGACGGCCACTGTCGCACGCTGGCGCACGGACCGGATAACGCCGCGCTGCGGCTGACGCAGACCCGCCCGGTCATGCGCTTCCACGACCGCCTGCGCGGCTGGTTGGACGCGGACCCGGCTCTGGCGCGCGAAGACTTCATCATTCATCGCCGTGATGGCCTGTTCGCCTATAATTTAGCGGTGGTGGTGGACGATCGCGATCAGGGCGTGACGGAGATCGTCCGCGGGGCGGATCTGATCGAGCCCACCGTGCGACAGCTGTCGCTGTTTCGACAACTTGAGTGGGACGCGCCGGACTATATACATCTTCCGCTGGCGCTGGACGCGGCAGGCAAAAAGTTGTCCAAACAAAATCATGCCCCGCCGCTGCCCCAGAGCGATCCGCGGCCGACGTTGGCGCAGGCGCTTGCGTTTCTGCGCCAACCCTTGCCGGAAAGCTGGCAGGACCTGACGTTGCCGGCGCTCCTGAAGTGGGCCGAGACCCACTGGTCGCTCGCGACCATACCAACGGAAGCGGCGATTCCGTTGCCCAAAATCACATCAGCATTCTCAAAGCGCTGAGGGTGAGCTATGATTAGCCGCTATTTTTTGGTTGGGCCGTTCATTTTTCATCATTATCGAGGTGTATTATCTTTACCCGAGTAGCTAATTTTTGTCGTAAGGTACTGAACCGTGAGAACGAGTCCGGCGCTTCCTCAGCACCGCGCGAGTCCATGACGGTCATTCCGCGTGACCAACATACTATTTCACGCAGTGACATTAGCGATAATGCCCTGAAAGTACTTTACCGCCTGAACAAGTCAGGCTATGAGGCTTACCTGGTTGGCGGCGGCGTACGTGATCTGCTGCTAGGCAAAAAGCCCAAAGATTTCGATATCACGACCAACGCAACGCCGGAACAGGTTCGCAAACTTTTCCGCAACTGCCGTCTGGTCGGACGCCGCTTCCGCCTGGCTCACGTCATGTTCGGTCCTGAAGTGATCGAAGTCGCTACGTTCCGAGGTCATCACGAACAGCATCAGGAACAGCTGCTGAAAAACACGTCCCAGCAGGGACAGAACGGCATGCTGTTGCGCGACAACATTTTCGGCACAATCGAAGAAGACGCCCAACGTCGCGACTTCTCCATTAACAGCCTCTACTACAGCAGCGCGGACTTTACCGTGCGCGACTACACCCATGGGCTTAGCGACCTGAATCAGCGCATCATCCGCCTGATCGGCGAGCCGGAAAAACGCTACCGCGAAGATCCGGTGAGAATGCTGCGCGCCGTGCGTTTCGCCGCCAAGCTGGATATGACCATCAGCCCGGAAACCGCCGAGCCGATCCCGCGTCTGGCCTCGTTGCTGCACGATATTCCGCCGGCTCGCCTGTTTGAAGAGTCGCTGAAGCTGCTACAGGCAGGCTACGGCCATCCGACGTATGAACTGCTGTGCGAATACCAGCTGTTCCAACCGCTGTTCCCGCTGATCAGCCGCAACTTCACCGAAACCGGCGAAACCGCGATGGAGCGGATGATCGTGCAGGTGTTGAAGAACACCGACCAGCGTATTCAGAACAACATGCGCGTGAACCCGGCATTCCTGTTTGCCGCCATGCTGTGGTATCCGCTGATCGAGCACGCCCAGAAGCTGGCGCAGGAAAGCGGTCTGGCCTATTTCGAAGCCTTCGCGCTGGCGATGAACGATGTGCTCGACGAGCAATGCCGTTCGCTCTCCATCCCCAAACGCATTACCTCGCTGATCCGCGATATCTGGCAGTTGCAGCTGCGCCTGTCTCGCCGTCAGGGAAAACGCGCCTTCAAGCTGATGGAGCACCCCAAATTCCGAGCGGCTTACGACCTGCTGTGCCTGCGCGCTGAAATCGAACATCAGCCGGAGCTGCAGCGTCTGGCGCAGTGGTGGGGCGAATTCCAGGTAGCTGCGCCGCCGCGGCAGCAGGTCTTACTGAGTTCGCTGGATGACGGCCCTACGCCGCACCGCCGCTCTCGCCGTCCGCGCAAGCGCCCGGCCGCGCCGCGCCGAGGTCAGCAATAATGACGTGCGTGTATCTGGCGCTCGGCAGCAATTTGTCGCAGCCGTTACAACAGGTACATGCCGCGCTGACAGCGCTGGACGCGATCCCTCTCACCCGGCTGGTTCGCTGCTCGCCCTTCTACCGCAGCCGCCCGCTGGGTCCGCAAGATCAACCGGACTATCTCAATGCGGTCGCGGAACTTCACACCGAGCTTGAGCCGGAAGCGCTGCTGGATCAGACGCAGCGCATCGAGCTGGAACAGGGGCGCGTCCGTAAGGCGCACCGTTGGGGGCCTCGCACGCTGGATCTGGACATCCTGCTGTTCGGCGATAAGGTGATCAACACTGACCGCCTTATTGTCCCCCACTACGATATGAAAAACCGCGAATTCATGCTCTACCCTCTGGCCGATATTGCCCCGACGCTGATTTTCCCCGACGGTGAAGCCCTGGCCGATCGCCTGGCGCTGGTACCGCCCAACGGGCTGACCCTGTGGGATCACCCAGCGCGATAACCGCAGCCGTAAAGCTGCCCGCCGCTTTGCCATTTCCAGTAGAATATCGCCGCCCCTTTTCACGTCCTCATTTTTATTCAGGAAGGCAGCCATGAAACCAACGACCCTCACCCATCTTCGCCAGTGGAAACAGGCCCGCAAAAAGTTCGCCACCATCACCGCCTATGACGCCAGCTTTGCCCGTCAGTTCTATGAACAGGGTATCAAAGTCATGTTGGTGGGTGACTCCTTAGGGATGACCGTGCAGGGAAACGACTCGACGATCCCCGTGACGCTTGAAGATATGGTCTATCATACCCGTTGTGTCCGACGCGGCGCGCCGCTGTGTCTGCTGCTCTCCGACATTCCGTTTATGGGCTGCGCCACGCCGGAGCAAGCCTGTCAGCAAGCGGCCGAATTGATGCGAGCAGGCGCCAACATGGTGAAAATCGAGGGCGGCAGCTGGCTGGTGCCTACTGTACAGAAGCTGACAGAACGCGCCGTACCGGTGTGCGGCCATCTGGGCCTGACGCCGCAGTCGGTCAATATCTTCGGCGGCTATAAGGTGCAAGGCCGTGGTGATACCGCCGCGGAGCAGCTGTTGGAAGACGCGATTGCGCTGGAGCGAGCCGGCGCGCAACTGATGGTGCTGGAGTGCGTACCGGTCGAGCTGGCCCAGCGCATCACCGACGCGCTGACGATCCCGGTGATCGGCATCGGCGCAGGCAACGTGACTGACGGACAAATACTGGTGATGCACGACGCACTGGGTATCAGCGGCGAGCAGACGCCAAGCTTTGCCAAAAACTTTTTGGCCCTGGCGGAAGACATCCCCTCGGCCATTCGTCTTTACGTGCAGGAAGTAGAGCAGGGACTGTACCCTGACGACCAGCACGCCTTTCACTAACGCAGGAGAAGCGGAGTGTTAATTATTGAAACGCCCCTTTTGCTAAGGCGCGAAGTCCGGCGCTGGCAGCAAGAAGGGAAGAGAGTGGCGTTGGTCCCCACAATGGGGAATCTGCATGACGGTCATATGGCGCTGGTTGACGCCGCCAAAGCGAGCGCCGATATCGTCATCGTGAGTATCTTCGTCAATCCGATGCAGTTTGAACGCGCGGACGATCTGGATCGCTATCCGCGCACGCTGCAAGAAGACTGCGAACGCCTGACCCAACGCGGAGCCGATCTGGTCTTCGCACCGGCCGCGCAGGACATCTATCCCGCCGGGCTCGATCAGCAGACTTTTGTCGAAGTCCCCGGTCTGTCGCAGATGCTGGAGGGCGCCAGCCGTCCCGGCCATTTCCGCGGCGTCGCTACGGTGGTCAGCAAGCTGTTTAATCTGGTACAGCCGGATGTCGCCTGCTTCGGCGAAAAGGATTATCAGCAGTTGGCGCTGATTCGTCGGATGGTGGCGGATATGGGATACGACATCAGCATCGTGGGCGTCCCGATTGTCCGGGCGAAAGACGGCCTGGCGCTCAGCTCCCGTAACGGCTACCTTACGCCTGAAGAGCGCAAGCTGGCGCCTCAGCTGCCGCGCATTATGCACACCATCGCGGAAGAACTGGCCACTGGCAATCGGCAGATTGACGAAATTCTGGGGCGAGCGGAAGAGGCTCTGCGCAATGCGGGCTTTACGCCGGATGAACTGTTTATCCGCGATGCGGACTCGCTGGAACCGCTGACGACAGACAGCGCGCGCGGCGTCATTCTCATGGCTGCGTGGCTCGGAAAAGCGCGGCTTATCGACAACCTGCAGGTGGATCTCACCGCATAATCAACACCCGGTATCGCTAATGATAAGAACTATGCTGCAAGGCAAACTACACCGGGTCAAAGTGACCCAAGCGGACTTACACTACGAAGGCTCTTGCGCCATCGACCTCGACTTCATGGATGCCGCAGGCATTTTGGAATACGAGGCCATCGATCTGTACAACGTGGATAACGGCCAGCGGTTTTCCACTTACGCTATCGCCGCCGAACGCGGATCGCGCATCATTTCCGTGAACGGCGCGGCCGCACGCTGCGCCTGCGTCGGTGACCGTATGATCATCTGCTCCTACGTGCAAATGTCAGACGAACAGGCCCGCGATCATCACCCCAAAGTCGCCTATTTCAACGACGACAATGAACTCCAGCGCACCGCCAAAGCCATTCCGGTGCAGTTAGCTTGATCCCCTGCGGCGTCGCGTCTGCGGCGCCGTTTCTCCTCCGAAGAGTTCGCTAGTTAGCCAGCCGCGCCGCCATCGTTTCAATAGAGTCTGTACGCAGCAGAAACAGTCTTTTCAGGGTGAACGGATTATCCCCCGGCAGCACTTTTCCCTGTTGCGTCGTCAACGCCATATGAAAACCCGCGGCCTTCGCCGCCTGAACCGCCGTCGGGGAGTAGCCGCCGAACGGATAGGACAGATACCACACCTGAGCGTTAAACGGCGACAGCGCGCGCCGCGTATGCTCGAAATCCAGCTCGATATTGTGCAGTGTTCGACTAAATAAAACCGGGCGACGCGCAGGACCCAGTCGATGCAGAAAATGGGTATGTGACTGGAAGTCGAACACATCGGCAATCTGCTGGAGTTCTCCGCTGCTCATAAACTGCAGCGAGTTCGGATCCCACGGCTGCGGATGCGCTTTGATGCGTGAGGTGATGATGAAGGCGGTGGCATGAAAGCCATACTGTTTCAGTATCGGATAAGCGTAACGACAGACGGACTTGAGACCGTCATCAAACGTCAGCACTACCGCCCTGCCCGGCAAATTGATGCGGTTGTGCAGGTAATCTTCCAGTTGATACAACGAAAGCGTCGTGTAACCGGCCTCTTTCAGATAGGCCATCTGGCGGTTGAACGCGTCATCGGACGTCGTCGTCGACGTGTGCAGAAAATGCGTATTTTCGACGTCGGTCAGCAGAGAGTGATAGGTCAGCACCGGAATACCGTGGTCCTGTTCACTGTCTTGCGCCCTGATGAACGCAGGCCTGTCGCCCAGGGTAATTTCATACCAAAGGTGATTGAACCGATCGTGGCTTAGACCGGCGATAGGATAGCGCAGGTTGCCCGCCATCACGCCCATCATCGGGCTATCGTCATCCGGCGCCGTGTAGAGCGTCACCGGTCGCGGCGTGATGAGATTTCGACGAGGGCAAGGCGTCATCGGATGAAGTTGCGCCGGAGGGCCGTCGAGCGGCGCGCCGAGCGCGTGCTTATCAATGAAACCGGTGCCGAACCCGAAGTTCAGCGCATCACGCTCTTCCGAGCCGGGACGCACCCGGACCACCTCGCCGCGTTTGATGGAGGCGACGATTTTCACGCTATCGCCAACCGAGGCGTAGACGTCGCTGTCGCGGATGAGCGTTCGGTATTCGCAAGTGGGGTCGGCGTACTGCGATAAGGCTCGGGCTCCGGTCAGCAACGCAAGGAGCGCTATGCCGACGCCGAGCGCCGCAACGGCCGTCTTGGATTGAACGAGCATAGAGAATTGACTTATTGATGCCGATAGTAAAAACGCCTCCCGAAGGAGGCGAACACATTAGCCGCGCAGGCCGCGTCCCCGCTGGATGAGCCACCACGCCAGCACGTAAAAGACGACGATGAAGCTCACCAGCACGCCCAGCGTCAACGTCAGTGAGACATCGTTGATCCCCAGGAAGCCGTAGCGAAAACCACTGATCATGTACACGATCGGATTCAGCTGAGAGACCGACTGCCAGAATGGCGGCAGCAGCGTGAGCGAGTAAAAGACCCCGCCGAGGTAGGTCAACGGCGTCAGCACAAAGGTAGGGATCAAGCTGATGTCGTCAAAGGTTTTGGCAAACACCGCGTTCAACAGACCGGCCAGCGAAAACAGCATCGCCGTCAGTAAGAGCGTCACCACAATCATCCACCACGCATGCACATGCAGCGGCACGAAGAACAGCGACACGGCGGTCACCAAAATCCCCACGCAGATCCCGCGCGCCATCCCGCCGCCGATATAGCCGGCGATGATGATATGCGTCGGCACCGGCGCAACCAGCAGTTCTTCGATGTTGCGCTGGAATTTAGCGCTGAAGAACGACGACGCGACGTTGGCGTAGGCGTTCGTAATAACCGACATCATAATGAGGCCGGGTACGATGAACTGCATATAGGTGAAGCCATGCATTTCGCCGATACGCGAGCCGATCAGGTTGCCGAAAATAATGAAGTAGAGCGTCATGGTGATGACCGGCGGCACCAGCGTTTGCACCCAGATGCGGGCGAAACGATTGACTTCTTTCGTCCAGATACTCTGCAACGCGACCCAATACAACCTGCTCATGCTTTCTCCTCGTTGGCATATTCTCCATGATGGTTAACCAGATTAACGAACAGCTCTTCCAGCCGGTTAGCCTTGTTACGCATACTCAAAATTTGGACGCCCTGCGCGCTCAGTTGGCTGAACACGCCGTTCAGGCCCTGATCCCGCTTCACGTCGACCTCCAGCGTCGTCGTGTCCACCAGCCGATGGGGGTAGCCTTCCAGGCGCGGCAAGGCGCTTTTAGATGCCAGATCGAGAATGAACGTTTCCGACTGCACTTTGGAGAGCAGCTGCTTCATCGAGGTGTTTTCCACCAGCAGGCCGTTCTGGATGATGCCGATGTTGCGGCACAGCATTTCCGCTTCTTCAAGATAATGCGTAGTGAGAATGATGGTGGTGCCCTGCGCGTTCAGCTCCTTCAGAAACCCCCACATGGACCGGCGCAGCTCGATATCCACCCCGGCCGTCGGTTCGTCAAGGATCAGCAGTTTGGGTTGGTGCATCAGGGCGCGGGCGATCATCAAACGCCGCTTCATGCCCCCCGACAGCATGCGCGCACGTTCGTTGCGTTTTCCCCAGAGATCGAGCTGATTAAGGTATTTTTCGGCGCGTTGCTGCGCCGTTTTACGATCGACGCCGTAGTAACCCGCCTGATGCGTCACAATCTGATGGACCGTTTCAAACGGGTTGAAGTTGAATTCCTGCGGCACCAGACCCAGCTGGCGCTTGGCGTTGACGATGTCCTGATCGATGTCGTAACCAAAGACGTTAACTTTGCCCGAGGTCTTGTTTACCAGTGAGCTGATGATGCCGATGGTGGTAGATTTCCCCGCGCCGTTCGGGCCCAGCAGCGCATAAAAGTCGCCGGCCTCCACCTGTAAATCGATCCCTCGCAGCGCTTTGACTCCTCCTGGGTAAGTTTTGCTTAATTTCGCTAGTTCCAGTGCATACGTCATAAGAAAATGGATGCCTTATTGTCAGTGTGTACGTCAGTTTTCAATGTTAAAACCCCAGTGATTGCTCTATATTAACTCCACTGCCATTTGTTGTTACAGGTCATTTACTTTCATGAAAACAATCGAAACGCTCATCGCTAATAACCAGAATTGGTCCGAAAAGATGGTGAAGGAAGATCCGGGTTATTTTGAACGATTAGCTCAGGCGCAGCGCCCGCGTTTTCTATGGATTGGATGTTCGGACAGTCGGGTTCCCGCGGAGAGCCTGACCAGCCTGGAGCCGGGAGAGCTCTTTGTTCACCGCAACGTCGCCAACCTGGTGATCCATACCGATTTGAACTGCCTGTCGGTCGTGCAGTATGCGGTCGAAGTGTTAGAAGTCGAACACATCATCATCTGCGGTCACTATGGCTGCGGCGGCGTGCAGGCGGCGGTGGAAAACCCCGAACTGGGGCTGATTAATAACTGGCTGCTGCACATCCGCGATCTGTGGTACAAGCATAGCTCTCTGCTGGGAGAATTGCCTCCCGAAGAGCGCTTCAACAAACTGTGTGAACTCAACGTGGTAGAGCAGGTGTATAACCTCGGCCACTCCACCATCATGCAGTCCGCCTGGAAAAGGGGCCAGAAGGTGATGATCCACGGCTGGGTCTACGGCATTCAGGACGGCCGACTGAGCGATCTGGAAGTCACCGCCACCAGCCGCGAATCGCTGGAACAGCGCTATCGCCGGACGATGTCTTCACTGCTGTCATCGACCCGGGCAGACTAGTCGAAATAAAAAGCCGCGCTCAACGATCGCCGTTGGCGCGGCTTTTTTATTCTTTCCCTCAAGCAAGCGCGAGAAGCTTACTCCGGAATCACCTTGCCGATGTACGGCAGGTGACGGTAATGCTGCGCGTAGTCGATGCCGTAACCCACCACGAATTCGNCCTCGATGGAGAACCCGACCCACTCGACGGGCACGTCGACTTCACGGCGTGACGGTTTATCCAACAGCGTGCAGATGGCGAGAGACTTCGGTTCGCGCAGCTGCAGGATTTCCCGCACTCGGCTGAGCGTGTTGCCGGAGTCGATGATGTCTTCCACGATCAGCACGTCTTTGCCGCGGATGTCTTCGTCCAAATCCTTCAGAATCTTCACGTCACGGGTGGAGTTCATGCTGTTGCCGTAACTCGACGCCGTCATGAAATCGACTTCGTGAGACACTTCCAACGTCCGGCACAGGTCCGCCATGAAGATGAACGAGCCTCGCAATAATCCCACTAGCACCATGTCGCTCTGGCTGTTCTGGTAATGCGCGCTGATTTGGCGACCGAGTTCGGCTACACGCGCTTTGATGTCCTGTTCGGAGATCATGACGTCGACGGTGTGTTTCATCATATTGAAAACTCATTGAAAGGATGTGTTCTGTATCGCCTCGCGGGCCATACCCCGATGCTGAATACGCGACCTGTGCGCACCAGAAGATATGGCCGCGGAGTATAGCAAAAGCCCCCTTCCACTAACAGGCGCTTTCACGATCGGGCCCAAATGCGGGCGACAAAGCGCCTGTCTAATCGTAGGAATATCGCTAAAAAAACCGCGTTGACCGCAACGTTTAAACAAAATAATCAGGATTGTGTTATGCCTGAATAAAGCTGGGTAAAGCCGGTTGCCCCTCAGACGGGGAATGCCCTTATATAGGGCTATCCCTACTGAAGAGGTGCATTTATGAAAACATTGACCCAACGTTATGGCATCGCTGCCGCCATCGCCGCTTGCTCTCTTTTTGCGACCCTGCCCAGCGCCTTTGCGCATCCGGAACAGGGCGCGCCGCTGATGGAGGGACATGGCCACGGCGAGAAAGACCATGACCGTATGCCGCACCATCCACCGTTCCCTCCGATGCCGCCGGCGTTGTATCAGGCCTCTCTGCAGACTAGCGATCCGGTCGCAGGGGTGAACAAACTGATTTCCAACGTGCCTGCCGGCAATGGCAAAACCTATGAAGTCAGCGTCAGCGTACGTGAAGTCCCGCCGGCTCCGCCCGCTCCGCAAAAAGGCACTGCCGACGCTGCCGATAAATAAACCTGCTAAGGTTTACTTAATCGTCTCATGGCAACACAGGAATTTCGTATGAAAAGATTAGTGACAGCTTTCGCCGTGCTGAGCCTTATGCCAGCGGCCTTTGCCGCGCCTGGCGGCCCGGATATGTGGCATGGGCATGGTCACGATCATGGTCCGGGTCCCGGCTTTCACTACGACCATCTGCCGCCTGGTGTCGAAACCGTGCTGATAGCCGGACTGACCTACTACGTACTGAACGGAATATTTTATCGTCCGGATCAGGGAGGGTATGTCGTGGTCAACAACCCGGAAAATGTCGAGACCACGAACACGATGACGGTGCTCGACGTCAACGGCGAACGTTTCTACGTCAAAGACGGACGCTACTATCGGCACACCATTGAAGGCGATTACATCGAAGTCCCTAGGCCGCCGGGCCTGTAATTACGGTCTTTCCCTCCTGCGGAGGGAAAAAGACCGGTTGCTCGGTGCGAATACTGAGCCTGACCGGCTGGTCGGGCTCAAACCAGTTATTAGTCTGCACCTGCAGCACATCATCCCCGATTCTCACTCGATATAAGTTATTGGTGCCCAGGAACAAGCGATCCTCTATCACCGCCGCGCCTTCCGGGTCTAGCGCCAGCGCGATTTCCTGCGGACGCACCAGCCAGTCCCGCATCATCCCGGACTCCAACCCCAGCGATCGCGTCGCATGATGCTCCCCCAGAAAGCTCTTCCACCCTTTGTCCCCCGTCATCTTCACCGGCAAATAATTGCCATAGCCCATAAAGTCCGCGGTGTAACGATTCACCGGTCGATAATACAGGTCGGCGGAGACGCCCTGCTGAACCAGATGGCCCTTTCGCATCAGCATCAGATGGTCGGCAAAAGCAAAGGCGTCTTCTCTTTCGGTGGTTACAAACAGAGCCGCGATATGGCGCTGCTTCAGTAATCGGCGCAACTGCGTCAACAGCGGGTAGCGATGCTGGCTGTCTATGCCGGTGAAGGGCGAATCCAGCAGCAAAAGCGAGGGTTGACAGGCCAGCGTACGGGCCAGCGCGCCCCGCAGACACTGCTCTTTCGACAATTCGTGCGGGTAACGCTGCGCCACGTCCGTGACGCCCATCAGCGCCAGAGACTCCTCCAGCACGCGGCGGGACTCCTTGCCGGGGATATGCTGCATCCCGAAACGGACGTTCTCCATCACGGTCAGATGCGGGAACAGCGCGTCATCCTGAAACACCATCGCGACGGACTGCGAAGATGGAGGCTGGCCGTTCACGGGCGTTCCACCCAGCACAATCTGGCCCTGCGTCGGCGCGATCAGCCCGGTAATCGCCTTGAGCAGTGTGCTCTTGCCCTCCCCGCTTTCCGCGAGCAGGCAGACCAGTTCGCTTTCATGAATGGAAAAGGTGACGCCGTCCAGGACGGGATGAGAGGGGTAACCGCAGTGCAGTTCGCGCACCGACAAGATATCAGATTGGTTCATGCGGAATTTATCCTTCCCTCTGTAGCAGACGATGAAGTCCGAATAACGGCGGCACGCCGAGCAAGACCAGCAGAAAAGCCGGTGGGGCGGCCCATGCCAGCTGGTCGGATTCAACAAAGCCGAACACATAGGTCGACAGAGTGTCGACATCGACGCGTTGCAATAGCAGCGACGCATTCAGCTCTCGCAGACTCTCGCTCCAGACCAGCAGCGCACCGACGAGCAGCGTACCGCGTACGGACGGAAACACGTTCAGCCACACATGTTGCGCCGTGGAATAACCCAGCGTTCGACTCATGGCGTGCATTCCCGCCGGAAGCTGGCGCAGCTGCTGGTGCAGAGGGGCGATGATGAGGCTGGCGCCCCGCAAACTATAGACCAGGATCAACATCAATACCGAGCCTGACAAGACGCCCATCGCCAGCGGCATGCCGCGCGAATCAATCAGCATGAGCGCCACCAGCACGCCCATCCCCGCCAGGCTGCCCGGCAACACACGATTGAACCCCAGCCAGCGCAGTGGATGCCGAAACGCGGGATTGTCGGCGGTCCGCTTATCGAACAGGTACATCATCGCCAATCCCAGCGAAATTAGCGTCGCGCACGACGCCGCCAGTACGCTGTTGATTGTCGCCAGCAACAGCGGCAGCGTCCAGAGCGTGACCGTCGTCGTCAGCCAGTGGCGGGCCAGCCAAAGAAGCGGGACGCCGAACGCCAGCAGCACCAGCCCGCATCCGGCCGACAGCGTGATGCGGCGGAGCCAGACCGGCGCCTCGGGTCGTTCGACCGGGTAAGGCGATGCGGGACGTTGGNAACGCACTTGCCAGAGACGACCGTGACGCGCGATCGCCCCGAGCAGCACGATGAGCGGCAACAGGACCAGCGCCATGCGCGCCGCCGTCCCGAACTGGGCTTTGTCACGCCAGAAATCCAGGCTGGCGGTCGTCAGCGTCGGCACAGAAAAATAGCTCGCCGCGCCGTAGTCCGACACGGCCTCCAGCGCCACGACCGCAAGCCCCAGCCATAGCGTCGGGAGAATGAGGGGGAATCGCACGCGAAAAAACAGCCGCAGCGACGAGGGACAGTGCAGCCGCCCGGACTGCATCACGCTCTCCGGCAGGCTCATCAGCGTGGCGCGCAATAGCAAATAGAGATAAGGGAACAGAGACAGCGCAAGACACACACTGCAGATGACCTGCCGCAGAGGTGGGCTCCAGTCGAGTCCCCACCCGGACAGGCTGGCGAACGAGAGCGCATAGAAGGTCTGCCGGACCGGACCGCCGAACTCCAGCAGTTCGCCGTACACGGCCGCCAGCAGATAGGCGGGCATGGCCAAAGGCAGCAGGAGCGCCAGATGTAGCCAACGCTGTCCCCGGAAACGATAGCGGGCCATGATCAGGGCGAACGGAAGCGCCAGCAATAAACTGATTGCCGCGCTCTCCGCCATGATCGTCAGGGTGTTTCCCCCATAGCGCGGCAACATCGCCCACAGGGAAGCCATGCTCATGCCGGGTTCAATCACGGCCAGCACCGCTACCGCCGCTACAGGAAACAGCAGCATCCCCGCCAACCACCCGCTACTGACGCGCCAGATACTGAGATTCATAGGTAAAAGCATAGAAAAAGTTTCAGATAACACTATTAATAACAGAGCATAACTCAGCCGTCATGAAATCAATCTGCGAGAAAAAGGCACTAATCCGGCTATTGGTCAATACTTAGCCCTGACGGTCGGTCAAGGCCTGCGCGCCAGCGTTGATCGTGGCGGGCGAAGGACCGCTTAACCGCATAATAAAACTTGGAATCCGCGATAATAACTGTGGTAACGTCTCACCAACGGCAGTATGAAACAGGTCTAACCATGAAAAAATCCGCACTGGCGCTACTCTTGCTGAGTCTGTTGAGTGTCTCTTCCGCCAGTAAAGCACTGAACGAATTCGAAGCTGAAGATCTTGCCGATCTAACGGCTATCTTCGTGTATCTGAAAAATAACTGCGGCTACCAGGATCTGCCCAATGAACAAATTCGCCGCGCGCTGGTGGGATTTGCTCAGCAGAACCGCTGGGATTTGAGTAACTACAACACCTACGACATGATCACGCTGGGCGAATCCAGCTATCGTGATTTGAGCGGTATCGCCATTCCCACCCCCAAAAAATGCCAGTCACTGGCCCGAAATTCGCTCAGTCTGCTGGCGAATACCCAGTAATTGTCTAAATCCTCCGCACTGCGTGAAATTTGACCGTGCAAGCCTAATAAGAGTTAGCTATCATAGCGCGCCAATTTTCATGGCTGTTATCGCGGAGGAAGCACTAACATGTCCCAGAAAGAAATTTGGTATGAAACACTCCATGCCAACTTCGGTCAGTACTTTGCTGTAGACAACGTGCTCTATCACGAAAAGACCGATCATCAGGACCTGATTATTTTTGAAAACGCCGCACTGGGCCGAGTGATGGCGCTGGATGGCGTGGTGCAGACCACCGAACGTGACGAGTTTATCTATCATGAGATGCTGACTCACGTGCCCCTGCTGGCGCATGGCAATGCCAAACGCGTCCTGATTATTGGTGGCGGCGACGGTGGCATGCTGCGCGAAGTGTGTCGTCACCGCGGCGTAGAACAGATCACGATGGTCGAAATCGACGCCGGCGTGGTGGAGTTCTGCGGTCAGTACCTGCCGAACCACAGCGCGGGCGCCTATGACGATCCGCGTTTCCGTCTGGTCATCGACGACGGCGTGAACTTCGTTAAAGCCTGCCAGGAAAAATTCGACGTCATTATCTCCGACTGCACCGACCCGATCGGTCCCGGAGAAAGCCTGTTTACCTCCGACTTCTATGAGGGCTGCGCACGCTGCCTGAACGACGGCGGTATTTTCGTGGCGCAAAACGGCGTTTGTTTCCTCCAGCAGGATGAAGCGGTCACCAGCCACAACAAGCTGAGCCACTACTTTAGCGACGTCAGCTTCTATCAGGCCGCAATCCCAACCTATTACGGCGGGATCATGACCTTCGCCTGGGCGAGCAACAACCCGGCTTTACGCCAACTGAGCCCGGAAAGTCTGCAGGCGCGTTTCGCCGCAACGGGAATCGACTGCCGCTACTACAATCCGGCCATCCACGTCGGCAGCTTTGCCCTGCCGCAGTATCTACTGAATGCTTTGTCAGCCGCGCGCTGATAATCGCATCCATAAGGGGGTGAATTAAATTGCAAAAGCTGAAACTACACGGCTTTAACAATCTGACCAAGAGCCTGAGTTTTTGTATCTACGATATCTGTTATGCCAAAACGCCAGCCGATCGCGATGGATATATTGCCTACATCGACGAGCAATATAACGCGAACCGTTTGACAGAAATCCTGACCGAAACCTGTTCTATTATTGGCGCCAACGTCCTGAATATAGCCCGTCAGGATTATGAGCCGCAGGGCGCGAGCGTGACCATTTTGGTCAGCGAGGAACCTGTCGATCCGCGTGACGTGGATACCTCCGAACATCCCGGCCCGCTGCCGAATTCGGTCGTCGCCCATTTGGACAAAAGCCATATCTGCGTGCACACCTATCCGGAAAGCCATCCGGAAGGCGGCCTGTGTACGTTCCGAGCCGATATCGAAGTGTCTACCTGCGGCGTCATTTCCCCGCTCAAGGCGCTTAACTATCTGATCCACCAGCTGGAATCGGATATTGTGACTATCGACTACCGCGTGCGCGGATTCACCCGCGATGTGAACGGCGTTAAACACTTCATCGACCATAAAATCAATTCCATACAAAACTTTATGTCGGACGATATGAAGTCGCTGTATCACCTGATGGATGTGAACGTTTACCAGGAAAATATTTTCCATACCAAAATGCTGCTGAAAGATTTCGATCTGAAGCACTACCTGTTCAACGCCAGCCCGGATGCGCTGACTCCGGAAGAGCATCAGCGGATTACCGATCTGCTGTATCGCGAAATGCAGGAAATTTATTACGGCAGAAACATCCCCGCTATGTGACCGCCAAGCCTAAGGGCGCCTGCCCTTAGGCTTTTCTTGTGCTTAACTTCGCTATAAATCCCATATATTGCGTGGTTGATATTTTTCACCACTATATCTAGTATTACCTTTCAGAAGACGACACCACGTGTGCCACGGCGGCAGACCGCCATCGCTTCTCGATCGGGCATACCGCCCCCCTTTTTTTGCGCCCAGAGGTGAATACGAATCATGAGCATTACTGTTTACAGCAAATCCAACTGCCCGCAGTGCGATGCCACCTGCCGAGCGCTCGACAAGCACCAGATTGGCTATAATAAAATCGATTTGACTCAGGACGCTCAGGCGCTGGCCTATGTGCGATCGCTGGGTTACCAGCAGGCGCCGGTGGTCGTGACCGGACAAGAACACTGGAGCGGCTTTCGGCCTGACAAAATTCACGCGCTGCGTGCAATTGCCGTCTGAGGCCAACTCATGAACCCGTTGTTGATCTATTTCTCCAGCCAGTCGGAGAACACGAGCCGTTTTATCGACCGAGTGGGACTCCCTGCCATCCGCATCCCTATCCGGCCGAGCGCGGTGATGGAAGAGGTCACGCAACCCTATATTTTGGTGGTTCCCAGCTATGGCGGCGGCACCGTGATTGGCGCGGTGCCCCGTCAGGTGATCCACTTTCTTAACAACCCTTCCCATCGGCATCTTCTTCGGGGCGTCATCGCCGCAGGCAACCGTAACTTCGGTGAAGCCTACGGTATCGCGGGCGACATTATCGCGCGCAAATGCCAGGTCCCCTGCCTGTACCGCTTCGAGCTGTCCGGTACGCCTGAAGATGTGGAAAACGTGCGTAAAGGAGTCAACCTTTGGCTACAGCAGAATCAGTGATGACGCGGCCCCTCGACAGCGGGCTCGACTACCATGCGCTTAACGCCATGCTTAACATTTACGATACCGACGGCCGAATTCAGCTGGAGCAGGATCAGCAGGCCATCAGTCAGTATCTCGCGCAGCATGTCGCGCCCAAAACGCAGCGCTTCGCCACGCTGGAAGAAAAGCTGGCCTATCTGCAGGATGAGAATTACTACGAAGCCAACGTGCTGGCCCAGTACGACGCCGCGTTCATCAAAGCGCTGTTCCAACAGGCTTACGGCCACCTATTCCATTTCAAAACCTTCGTCGGCGCGTTCAAGTTTTACACCAGCTACGCGCTGAAGAGCTTTGACGGCAAACGCTATCTGGAAGGTTATGAGGACCGGGTCTGCATGGTCGCGCTGACGCTGGCGCGCGGCGAAGAGACGCTGGCGAAAGCCTTGGTCGATGAGATGATGACCGGCCGTTTCCAGCCCGCAACGCCGACCTTCCTCAACTGCGGCAAGCAGCAGCGCGGCGAGCTGGTCTCCTGCTTCCTGCTGCGCATCGAAGATAACATGGAGTCCATCGGCCGGGCCGTCAACTCGGCTCTGCAACTGTCCAAGCGCGGCGGCGGCGTGGCGTTCACGCTCAGCAATATCCGCGAAACCGGCGCCCCCATCAAACGGATCGAGAACCAGTCATCGGGCATCATCCCGGTGATGAAGATGCTGGAGGACGCGTTCTCCTACGCCAATCAGCTGGGCGCGCGTCAGGGCGCGGGCGCGGTCTATCTGAGCGCTCATCACCCCGACATTCTACGTTTCCTCGATACTAAGCGAGAAAACGCGGACGAAAAGATTCGAATCAAAACCCTGTCGCTCGGCGTGGTGATCCCGGATATCACGCTGCATCTGGCGCGTGAAAACAAAGACATGCACCTGTTTTCACCCTATGACGTTCAGCAGGTTTACGGTCAGCCCCTATCGGAAATCGCCATCAGCGAAAAATATCAGGAGATGATCGATAACCCGGCGATCCGTAAATGGACCATCAGCGCGCGTCAGTTCTTCCAGACGCTGGCCGAGATCCAGTTCGAGTCCGGCTATCCGTACATGATGTTCGAAGACACGGTGAATCGGGCCANCCCGATCCACGGCCGCATCAACATGAGCAACCTGTGTTCGGAGATTTTGCAGGTCAACCAGGCGAGCGAGTATGAAGAAGATCTCACCTACCGGAAGATCGGGAAGGACATCTCCTGCAACCTCGGCTCGCTCAACATTGCGAATGTGATGGACGGCAAGGATATCGGCCGCGCGGTGGAGTTCGCCGTGCGCGGGCTGACCGCCGTCTCCGATATGAGCCAGCTTAACGCGGTGCCTTCGATTGCGAAAGGCAACGCGGATTCCCACGCCATCGGCCTTGGACAAATGAACCTGCACGGCTATCTGGCGCGGGAAGGCATGTATTACGGCTCGGAAGAGGCGTTGGACTTCACCAACATGTACTTCTACACCGTGGCCTACCATGCGCTGCGCGCCTCTAACCAACTGGCTATTGAACGGGGCGAAACCTTCAAGGGCTTTGAACTGTCCACTTACGCCAGCGGCGCGTTCTTTGACAAGTACCTCCAGCAGGAATGGCAGCCCGCCACGGCGAAAGTTCGCGCGCTGTTCGCTGACAACGGCATTCGCCTGCCGAACCGTGACGACTGGCAGCAGCTGCGGGACAGCGTGATCGCGAAAGGTCTGTATAACCAGAACCTGCAGGCGATCCCGCCGACCGGCTCTATTTCCTACATCAATCACGCCACGGCCAGCATTCATCCCATCGTGTCGCGCATTGAAATCCGTAAGGAAGGCAAAATCGGGCGGGTGTACTATCCGGCGCCGTTCATGACCAATGACAACCTGGCGCTGTATCAGGACGCCTACGAAATCGGCCCGCAGAAAATTATCGACACCTACGCGGTCGCTACCCAACACGTGGATCAAGGGCTGTCGTTAACGCTGTTCTTCCCGGATACCGCCACCACGCGAGACATCAACAAGGCGCAAATTTATGCCTGGAAACAGGGGATTAAAACCCTCTACTACATCCGGGTGCGTCAGATGGCGCTGGAAGGCACTGAGATTGAAGGCTGCGTATCCTGCGCATTGTGATTTTATTAACGGAACTGACGCTATGAGCAAACTTCCCCCGCTGCGGGCGATTAACTGGAACCGGCCGCAGGATGACAAAGATCTGGAGGTCTGGAATCGCCTGACCGCCAACTTCTGGCTGCCGGAAAAAATTCCGCTGTCGAACGACATTCCCTCCTGGGCGCAGTTCACCGCTCAGGAGCGGCAGCTGACGATTCGGGTATTCACCGGCCTGACGCTGCTAGACACCCTGCAAAACACGCGCGGCGCGCCGTCACTGATGCAAGATGCCGTGACACCGCACGAAGAGGCGGTACTGTCCAACGTCTGCTTTATGGAGGCCGTGCACGCCCGGTCGTACAGCGCGATTTTCTCTACGCTGTGCCAAACCCGCGAGGTGGACGACGCTTACTTGTGGAGCGAACAAAACGAGGCTCTACAGAATAAAGCGGCCCTGATCCTCAAGCATTATGAACATGACGATCCGCTGATGAAGAAAGTCGCCAGCGTGTTTCTGGAGTCGTTCCTGTTCTACTCCGGCTTCTATCTGCCGATGTACTGGGCCAGCCGCGCGCGTCTGACCAACACGGCGGATCTGATTCGTCTGATTATTCGCGACGAGGCGGTGCACGGCTACTACATCGGCTATAAGTTCCAACAGGGACTCAAACGCGTGGATGCCGAGCGCCAGGCGCAGATCAAAGCCTTCACCTACGAGCTGTTGCAAGATCTTTACGACAACGAGGTGGACTACACCGCAGCGCTGTATGACGACGTGGGTCTGACGGAAGACGTGAAGAAGTTCCTGCATTACAACGCCAATAAATCGCTGATGAACCTCGGCTATGAGGCGCTGTTCCCCGCCAGCATGACGGACGTCAATCCGGCCATACTCGCCGCGCTGTCGCCGAACGCCGACGAGAACCACGACTTCTTCTCCGGCTCCGGCTCGTCGTATGTCATCGGCAAAGCCGTTGAAACCGAAGACGAAGACTGGGATTTTTAGTCCCCCAAGCCAGACGCCTTCATTCCGCGATGGGGTGAAGGCGTCTTTGTTTTCGCCGCGCGGCGAGTTCAGCGGCGACAGAGCGTCTACCCACACTGATCGTTTCCTGACGCCCCCCCTTCTGAAACGGACGACGCTGAATATTCGGGTGCCTGACGTCAACGCGAATTCCCGCTCGCTAAAGCCTGCGCCGAACAACGAGAAGATTCCGGCGGCGGGTTCGATGGCGAACATTCGATCAATCGTCAACTTAATCCCATTTTTCAATCACCTATCTCACTGTCCCATTTTTAACTTAAAGCGCTGGCTTAATCCCAAAAGTGAGAATTATTAAAAAACAATAAAATAAAAGAATAGACTAATCAAAGAGTTAATAGTTGGCATAAAACATGCTTTATCAGCCCGAGTTTAATGGAATGAGTATGTCGAGATGGATATTAAAAGAACCATTAAGAAGGGGCGTCTCAAACCCTTTTTAATCGCAGCGAGCGCGTTGATCGTGCTCATTGCCGGGTATTTATTGATCAGTTTTGATCCGGGAGGCTTCGAAGTCAGGGCCTCCAATATTTTGATTGGTCAGGTTAAACAGGGCGACATGGTGATCGAGGTTCAGGGCAATGGCATTCTTGCTCCGCGCAATGCGACCTGGATCGCCTCCAACATCGACGGCATCGTCGAATCGGTGAAAGTCAAACCCGGCGCCGCCGTAGAGCCCGGAGACATCATCGCCGTATTAGTCAATCCGGAGCTGATTCAAACCACGGAAGAACTGCGTTGGGAGCTGGGGGCGAAAGAGGCCGAAAATAAGGCGCTGCGAGGCCAGCAGGAAAGCGCTTATCTGGCCGCCAAGATAGCCATCGTCAAAGCCGAGCAGGAGTACCGTCACGCCAAACTCGAATATGATGTCGCCGAAATGCTGAATAAGCGAAACGACGGCTCAGTTCCCCTTCTGGTTTTACATCGATCAAAGCTCGCCACCGAGCAAACCAAGCAAAGCCTGATGTACACCAAAGAGCAGCTTGAAAAGCTGGAGATCGTGCAGAAGGAAAATAGAGAGGCGGACGACGCGCGACTCAGTAAACTGAAAAATATGTTGGCCAGAGCGGAAACGCAGATACGTTCTTTGACGGTAAAAGCGAGCGAAGCCGGTATTATTCAGGTCACCAATATTGAAGTGGGACAACACATCACCAATGGATTTAGCCTCGCTCGCGTCGCGCGTAAGGATCAGCTCATCGCCGAATTAAAAGTGCCTGAGCGCCAGATCCGAGACGTCGCGATCGACCAATCCGTGCTGATCAATACTCACTCCAACCAGATCCACGGCAGAGTTTCTCGAATCGATCCCGCCGTCATCAATGGCACGGTGCAGGTTGACGTCGAGTTCACGGAACCGCTGCCGAATGAAGCCCGACCGGACCTGAGCATCGAAGGTCGCGTGCAGGTAGCGAACCTGAAAAATGTCATTTACGCGCCGCGGCCTATGTACGCCCAGAGCAATACCCCTGGGATCGTATATAAGCTCGCGGCGGACGGTAAAAGTGCGGTAAAAGTACCCGTGACCTTTGGGATGGGGTCGGCCAATGAAATTGCGATCTCGTCAGGGCTGGTAGCCGCGGATCACATTATCTTATCGAGCTATCAACCCTGGGAACACGTCGACCAAATAAGCATCACTCGCTAAAAAGGATTCTTGTATGTCAGCAGTTGTCGAGCTTAAAAACATCAAAAAAGTGTTTTTTACTGAGGAAATGGAAACCCATGCTCTGAGTGATGTGAGTTTCACTATCAACCAAGGGGATTACGTTTCTATTTCCGGCCCTTCAGGATGTGGAAAATCCACGCTCCTGTCTATCCTCGGATTATTGGACAAGGCAACCGAGGGCGAATACGTGATTAACGGTCATAACGTCAATACACTGACGGCTAAACAGCAGGCGGAAATTCGTAACCTTGAGATAGGTTTCGTGTTTCAGTCTTTTAACCTGATCAGCGATCTTACCGTTGATGAAAACGTCATGCTGCCGCTCACCTACCGCAAGGGCATCAGCAACAAGCAAATGAAAGCCATGGCGGATGCCGCGCTGGAAAAGGTGGACATGAAACACCGGGGCAGGCACTACCCTTCCCAACTCTCCGGCGGTCAACAACAGCGCGTCGCGGTGGCGCGCGCGATTGTCGGCAACCCTTCCCTGCTGCTGGCGGATGAGCCTACCGGCAACCTGGATTCACACAATGCCGACGCCGTGATGTCTTTGTTCGATCAGCTTCATCAAACCGGTTCCACCATTTGCATCGTGACCCATGACCCTCGTTCTGCGGCCCGCGCCTTGCGACAAATAGAAATTTTTGACGGTATGGTGATTGACGACCACCAGCTAAAGCACCTCGCACGCGTGGTTTAAGGAGAAACCGATGTCGATGATTTTTGATTTGCGCTATGCATGCCGTCTCCTGCTGAAGCGCCCCGGTTTTTCCGTGTTTACCATGCTGATTATGGCGATCGGTTTGGGTATGTGCATTTACATGTATTCGGTCATCAACGGGCTGGTGCTCAAACCGCTGCCTTTTCACGATGCGGAACGGATGGTTGTCGTCAGCCCAAGCATTAATGGCGTCCGGTTAGGCGACTCCCCCATCAGCTACATGGACTTTAGGGATCTGAAGGAGAAAAGCCAGCGTCTGGAACAACTCGGCTACTACTATGGCGATGTCGCCAACATCAGCCTGGATGGACAAGCGTCGCGCTATATCGCCATTCGCTCGGAGCCCGATCTCTTTAGCTTCACGGGCGTGCAGCCCGAACTGGGGCGTATTTATAATGAGCAGGACACCGGGGAAGGCGCCAATCCCGTCGCCGTCATCAGCCATGAGATGTGGCAGAACTATTTTGGCGGACGTCAGGACATTCTGGACCAATCCTTCATCGTGAACGGCATCAGTACCCGGATCATTGGCGTCATGCCCGAGGGGTTCGCCTTCCCGATGAATAACCAGATTTGGCAGCCTTCGACGCTGAATCCACGGCACATTACCGTTGAGAATGCGCCGTCGATTCAGACCTTCGGCAAGATTAAGCCCGGTTTTTCAGCGGAAGACGTCGACGCCGAACTGAAAAACATCATGGACGCGAGAGCTCAGCAGTTCCCTGAGATCAATCGCGGCCGCTCAGCCTTCGTCATTACCTTCATGGACAGTTTCATGGGGGAAGATTCAAAACCCATCTTCCTGATCATGCTGCTGGCGGTGGGACTCGTCCTGCTTCTGGCCTGCTGTAATGTCGGCAATATGCTGTTGGTCCGCGCCATTGAGCGCAGCAAAGAAACCGCAATTCGCATCGCGCATGGCGCGCCTCCCCTGCGCGTGGTCCTGCAAATGATGTGGGAAAGCGCGATCATCTGCTGCATGGGAGGCGTGATTGGGCTATTGCTGGCCGGCTGGGGACTGTCTCTCACCAATAAACTGATCGTCAGGGTGGTTCCGGACCAACCGCCCTTTTGGTGGCACCTCGGCATCGATGCCGCCACGGTGATAAAAACGCTCGTTCTGGTTGCGCTGGCCAGCCTGATTACCGGCGCGCTGCCGGCCTGGAAAATGGTCCACAGCAACGTCAACGACGTACTGCGCGATGGCACCCGCGGGGCGCAAAGCCGCAGCAGCAGCCGTATCAGTCGCGCCCTGGTGATTTTCGAAGTCGCCCTCTCCTGCTCGGTACTGTGTATCGGCGCCCTGCTGTCACTGGTGGTCGCGCAGGCATCCAAAATCGACTACGGCGTGCAACAACAGAACGTCTGGTCGGCTAAAGTCAGCCTGCCGGACAGAACCTATCCCACTGCGCTGGACAGCTATAACTTCGACAATCGCATCGTCGCTGAACTGAACGCCCAGCCGGCGGTAGAACAGGCCGGGCTCATCAGCCGCTTGCCCGGTGAATTCACGCCGATGAGCAATATTGAAATTGAAGGAGCCAGCTATCTGCGTTCTAACCGCAATCAGTATCCGCGCGTGAACGATGTGGTTGCCTACCCCGGCACGCTGGAAGCCCTCGGCGTCAAAGCTCAGCTCGGTCGTTTACTGAATCTGCATGATGATAGCCGCTCGCAGAAAGTCGTTGTCGTTACCCGTTCGTTCATCGATCGCTACCTGCCTGGGGAGTCGATGCCCATCGGCAAGAAAATTCGCTGGATCGAAGGCGACGATCGAGACTGGTATACCTTGGTTGGCGTCATTCCCCATATCATTCAGGGACGGCCTTTCGGACACAGCAAAGGCATGCCCACGGCCTACCGTTCGATGCTGCAAGCGCCGCAAGATCAGATGTCGATTATCGTCAAAGGGATGAATCACGAAGACCTCAGCCATACCATTCAGTCCAGCCTCAGCCGAATCGATAGCCAGCTTCCGGCCTATCATGAGAAAACTTTACAGGAAGTGGTGGGAAGAAATACTGTAGGCTTAAGTTACATATCTATATTATTCAACATGTTTGGCATTATGGCGGTATTGCTTGCCGGCAGCGGTATCTATGGGGTGATGGCGAAGACGATTCATCAACGCTATGCCGAATTAGGTACGCGGCGCGCATTGGGCGCAACGCCTGCCAACATCATCTCGTTGATTTTAATACAGGGATGGTGGCAACTGGCGATCGGACTCGTGATTAGTCTGCCGGTGATCGGCGTCGTCACGCCGATGATATTGCGCATCTTCGGCAGTCAGGGCATGGCATTGACGGCACTGTTTGTCGCCATGGCCTTGTTGATTACCGCCGTCGTCACCGTGGCCACGCTGGTGCCGGCAAGACGGGCTATCCAGATACAGCCTATCGATGCGCTGAGACATCAATAACAAAGCAGGAAAGAGTGAGGGCCTCATGAAGTCGAGTTACAAGGTACTGGTGGCGGATGATGACATCAGCATCATCAAGACGTTGAAACTGATGCTGAAGCTACATCAGTTCGATGTCATCACCGCCACCCAGACGGATGAGGCGCTCATGCAAGTCCGGGAAGGTAAGCCCGATATCGCGTTACTTGACCTTAACTATCAGCGTGATACCACCTCGGGCAACGAAGGCCTTGAGCTAATCGCGGACATCAAACGGCTTGAGCCCGATTTGCCGATTATCGTCATGACCGGCTGGGGGTCGATCGAGATCGCCGTGGAAGCGATGAAGAAAGGGGCCGCCGATTTCATTCAAAAGCCCTGGGACAACGAGCGTTTGATTCAGGCGCTGAACGTGCAGCTGCAACTGGTGGAAGTCCTCAAAAAGCAGCGCTCCTTGCAACAGCAAAACGTCCTGCTGCAACAGCAGCTCCATCCCTGTTTACAAGATGAACTGGTGGCGCAGTCCCCGGCGATGAAGCAGGTGATGGCGATTTTGCAGCAGGTCATCCCGAGCAATGCCAGCATCCTGCTCACCGGTGAAAATGGAACGGGCAAAAGCATGCTGGCCAACTACATTCATCAGCACTCTACCCGCAGCGACGCCAGCTTTGTCTCCGTCAACATGGGCTGTATTCCTGACAGCCTGTTCGAAAGCGAAATGTTCGGCCACGTCAAAGGCGCGTTTACCGATGCCAAAACGCAGCGTATCGGCCGCTTCGAACTGGCGGACGGCGGCACCCTGTTCCTCGATGAAGTCGGCAATGTGCCGATCAACCAGCAGGCGAAGCTGCTGCGGATGCTGGAAGAGCGCCAGTTCGAGAAAGTCGGCGCAAGTAAAACCCAGTCGGCCGATGTCCGCGTGATCTCGGCGACCAACGCCGATCTTGCGACGATGATCGAGGCCGGCGAGTTCCGCAAAGATCTCTACTATCGTCTGAACACGTTCGAAGTGCGCATTCCCGCGCTGCGTGAACGGAAAGAGGATATCCCCGAGCTGGTTAAACGTGAGTTAAAAACCCTGACGGAGCGCTATCGCAAACCCACTTTCAGTATCACTGACGAGGCGATGCAGACGCTGCAAAACTATCCCTGGCCGGGCAATATTCGCGAGCTTAATCACACGCTGGAGCGCACGGTGTTACTCAGCAACAATCATGTGCTGGACCCGCATCTCCTCCGGCTGGCGCTGCCTGTCGACCCGGAGAGCGAGCCGCAAAAAACGGGGGAAAGCGCGCAGGCTGAAACGCCGGGCGCTCAGCAGGGCGACTTGCTGACGCTGGAGGATATTGAGCAGGAGACGCTGCAAAAACGCCTCGCGGTATACAACGGCAATGCTTCCGAAGCGGCTGAATCCTTAGGGCTGAGCCGCAGCGCCTTTTATCGTCGTCTGAAAAGAACTGGCTGAATTCTATGTTCCGGCACTCACTGGAGTCATTACAGCAACGGCTGCTGATCATCGCCTCGCTTCCCTCGTCGCTGGCGCTCATTGTGCTGATGATTTGGAACGACTACTCCGGATACCTGATCGCCTTGGTGGCGCTGATTTGTCTGACGCTCATCGGCTACTGTTCGCTGATGACCCGGCAGGTGCTGAATTTTCAGCTGACGACGCTGACCAATTTGATCGAAGCCATCACGCATAACGACTTCAGCCTGAGGGGAAAGCGCCAGAAAACCGACAGTGAGCTCAATGGCCTGATTGATATGATCAACGGGCTCGCCTCCTCAATGCAAAAACAGCGTCTGCACGTCAAACAGCAGCAGTACCTGGTACGGAAGGTGCTCAACAATATCGACGTCGCCATCGTGGCGCTGAACAGCGAGCAGGAAATCGCGTTCGTGAACGAAACCGCCGTCTCCTTGCTCGGCCAGCCGGCAAAAGCGCTCAAGGGCCTCGCGCTGAACGACCTGTCATTCCGCTCGCTCTTCGAACTGCCGGCCAATAGCGTCGTCGAGTACCAGTTTCCGAAGCATCGAGGCCGCTACAAAATCATCCTGGAAAAGTATTTCGAAGATGGAAAAAAGCAGCAGCTTTTGTTCATCACCGATGTGAGCCAGCTTCTTCGCGAGGAAGAGTACCGCGCATGGCGAAACCTGCTGCGCGTCATGAGCCATGAAATCAACAATACGCTGACGCCCATCGCCTCGCTGAGCCAGATGTTATTGTCGGCCGTGCCTGACGATGGCAAGGAGGAGAATCAGGATTTACGCGATGGCCTGGATATCATTAATGAGCGGGCCTTAAACCTGAAAAGTTTTGTGGACAGCTATCGGAAACTCACATCGCTCCCCCTCCCCCAGAAAGCGCCGCACAACATCGATTCACTCATCAGAAAAATCCTCACCTTATTCGAACACCGAAAAACGCACATCGTGTCCAGTGAAGATGTGGTGGTCAATATCGATGCCGTTCAGATAGAACAGATGCTGATCAACATCCTGAAGAATGCCGATGAAGCGATGTCCTCTCCCGAAGGCGCCATCTATCTGAGCTGGAGAGTCACGGACAACGAGTTCTGCCTCAAGATCCTTGATGAAGGCTGTGGCATCGGCAACACGGAAAATATTTTCGTGCCGTTTTATAGCGTGAAGAAGAATGGGAGCGGCATTGGGCTGATGCTCTCGCGCCAGATTGTCGAATCCCACGGCGGTTATTTCAGCCTGACAAACCGGGAAGATCGAACAGGCTGTAAGGTCACCATCAAATTCCCGACGGAGTAAACGCGGCAAGTGACGCCGCTCTCAATACGCCACCGTCGATAGGGCTGGCGAAGTCACGATAAAGCCTTCACCGCCGCCTGCGTCGCAGGTCAAAACGCTCAGCGCTTTTTTCTGATGCGCTCACGAAGTCTGAATAAACTCGGTCACACGTTGAATCAACTGCCGATCACGGACAATCCCGCGATGTCCGCGGCCCTGAGTCATATAGAGTTGACCTGCCGCTGTCGCGCTCAGCAAATGAAAAGCCTGCGTCAACGCGATATTGCGGTCATCCTGGTCATGGCACACCAGCGTAGGAACGGCGATCTGCGGCCAGCTTGCATAGGAAATCGTGTCCGGATGATGGTCGTAGCGTTCGAGATACACCCTTTTTATCCGCTCGGTAAGCGCCGTCGGCACCCGATGAAAGGCGATGTAAGCGTCAAACACACAGGGCAGAGACTCTGGGCTACTGAGGATGACAAGCCGTCGACAGTGCAACCGCTGCGTGGCGGCATGCAGCAACGCCGTACCGCCAAACGAATGGCCCAACGCCGCGCAAAAAACGCCGTATCGCTCGCCCAGCAGACGGATGACTTCCACCAGATCGCTGAAAGAACAACACTCCCCCTCGGACTCCCCGTGAGCGGGCAAATCCGGGGCAATCACTTCATATCCTGCCTGCGTAAGCGACTCAATAAGCGGTCGCAACATGACGGCCCTCGCTTCCCAACCGTGGATCAGTAAGACTCGTCGGGCCGGAGAAGACGCCCCGGAACCGTACACCACGACGCGCCGCCCGGCGCAAATCACCACCTCCCGTCGCAGCGAACTCAGCCACCGCGCATCGGTTTTCTTGCAGGGCATCCGGTGTGGATGCTCGAACAAGTCCAGGGCGTAAGCGGCCGCTTTGCCGGGCGATAGCCAGCGCAGCAGCTGCAAGTCCAGCCAGCGTAGTCGGCGGCAGGTCGGCGCGTAGTGGTTTTCAGGAACGATCGGATTTTTGAGCAGCAGCGCGGGCCGCCGCTTCCGGCGGACCAGAAAAACATGATAACGACGGTGCAACTTCGCCGTTATTTTCAGCGCCGGTAGAAATAAATCATAGAGCATGTTGCTGACCTATCCTGCGGCACAACATCCCGTATTCATACGCAAAAACCAATAAATACAAGATATTAAAAATCAAGATACTCTTCATCAACCCCACCAGCGCCCCAGGTTGCGTCGCCAGATACAGCACGATAGCCACCATCAGGCTTTCCATGATGAACGTGATCAGCAGCACCCGCTTTCCCCTGCCGAGCTGTTCGAGCATCGTCTGGATACTGGCAATCAGCGAGGTGATGAAAAACGTCGGCAGCAGCCAGCGCATGATCGCATGGGCGCTCACGCGCACCTCGCTGTCAACGGACATCATATTCACCATGCCGGTTTGAGCGAGATACGCCGCCGCCGTCAGACCGATATATACCAGCGCGATGCCCCCCAGTCCCTGCCTCAGCAGCCGATTGAGCTGCTGCGAAGAGTCGGTGGATAGCCGCTGATTGATCCCAATCGCGATGGCTGAACCCAGCGCCACGGCAGGAATAATAAAAAAGGCGCGCAGCTTCACCACGATGAGGAACCCGCTGGCGTAGGCCGCGCCAAGCTGACTGAGCAGCGGAAACAGCACGGCGGAGCTGGCAAATGCGAACAGCATGGTCAGGAAAATGGGCACGCCGGCGTCGGCAGTCATCGCCAGCAGTCTGGGCAAGAACGCGTGCGGCTGCGGGTCCGCTTTTCCCGTGACCGTGTTAAACAACCACAACGCCGAAAACGGTAATACGGCAAGGGCAGCAATCAGGTTGGCGTAGATGACCGCCATGAAGCCGTTTTGGTAATAATGCAGGCTGATAAAACAGACGGTCAGATTGATGACGATAAAGAGACAGACACACAGCATACTGACGGCGGTTTTCCCCTGTCCTCTCAGGCCGGCGTTACACAGCTCCAGCACCAACAGAGGGATCACCGAAAGCAGATAAGCGGGAAGAAAATGGGAGAATAGCGCCGGCTCATCGTTCGGGTAAATCACCTGCAACCCGGCGTCGCCTAAGCGGCTCCCCAGCGCCAGCACGACAAGCAGCAGGCCGCCGACGACCGAGAAAATCGCGCTGCTGTGCAGCACCCGGCCGGGCGCCCAGTTCGATACCGAGCGAGCGCTGAAAATCTGGTTCGTGATCGTCAGCCCTTCTAACAACGCAATGAAGATGAAGTAGAAAGGCTGGAGCATGGACAACGTATACAGCGCCCGTTGCCCCCCGCTCTGCGTACCCAGGAGCCACATCGGCCCGTTCTGCGACAGCGAGACCACCAGCGCCGTCAGGATCATCGGCCACGCCAACGTGAGGATCTCCCGGATCGCTCCGCCGGGCGCATAAGCCGCAGCGCTGATTAGCGAAGGCTTTGCCATGCTTCATTCACCTGATTGAGCGCCGGGTGCGCCGAGCCGGTTTTGCCGAACACGCAGTACACCATCATGGAAAAATGACTGAGGGTATGGGTGTTGCCGAGCAGGTAACCGTGTCCCCCCATCAATTTTTCAGCCTGCCCGCTGAGCTGGGTGATCGCGAGATGCTCTTGCTCCAGATCTTCAAAGTCCGCCTGCTCCAAACGTACGCTCAGCTGCCCCTGTAGCTGGGTGATCTCCCCGTAGATACTGGCGAAGCTGGCCTTGATCAGCGGATGCCGCGTCGTTTTCTGACCAAAGCTGGTGCGTTGATTCAAATGCGCATAGGAGATATCCAGCATTCGGGCGACCACGCCCAGCCGCAGCGCGGCGGTCATCAGAGAAAGCCAGTGAGGCGCAGGGCGTGACCCCGTGACGGCGACCTTGCGGAGATGCATAAACGACAAAACGCGATCGGCGGGCAGCTGCGTGCAGCCGTCGAGCGGTATCGCCGAACCATCGGGGTGGTAGAGACATGAAGACGCGTCTCCGGGCAGCAGCCCTATCCCGTGACAGGCCAATCCCCCGGGCGTTCCCGTCACCAGCTCGGTGAAGCGGCACAATGCATCAACCGGGTCAAGGAGACGGCCATAGGACGCGGCCTGGGCGAGTTTTTCTACGCTTAACGCCATCATACCGACTGCGCGCCTTGCCAGGCGTCAAGCCACTCGACCAGCGAACCCACGCTGGAAAAAGAGTGCTGACTGATGTGATCGGGGTCGAACATCAGCCCCTCGATGCTGTCCTCGAGCGTCAACAGAAATTGGACGAAGTTAACGGAATCCAAATCCAGATCTTCTTCAAAACGCGTCGTTTCCGTCACCTCCAGCGATGGCGTTTCGAGAACGTCCTGAAGAGCTTGCTTAATAACGCTTAAAGTTTCCATTTATATGACCTTAATGAGATTTGACGAGACTAATAGCGGATAAAGTGATTCCCATTCCGGCGGAAAATGCCATCACCGTTTGATGGGAAGGTTCATTTTTTTTGATAGAGAGATGGTGAAATATATCTGAGCACCACAGATGACCCATGCGAGAGATCTGAGAAAGGTCAATAATCGACGTCCACCCCCGCGCTTGCGCCACTCTTTTTAACAAAGGAATATTCAGGTTATAAGGAATAACGCTATCAGGCTCCTTATTCGCGTCGGAAAAACGCGCTAAAAACCGATCTAATTCCTCAAAAAACAGAGTGCGTAATTCACTCCGTTCCTGTTGCGTCATCTCGTCCTGGTTTTTATAGAAGCGATGAATATGTTCTATTTTTGTATCTCTAATTTCCCAAACGCCTTCTTCCGAACTTAATAAGCAGGCTGTCGATATTTCGCCCAGCAATCCCACCGGCATACGATTAAACGAAGCGCTGAAGCTTTTTTCTCCGCTCAAAATAATAACAGGAAAGTGATAACCATTTTCGTGCATGTGACAAGCCAAATTAACGGCGCTCAGGCCTGACGCACAATGATTCATGCTGAGCGTAAAATACCGCCAGTGGGAAAGACCGCATTCAACGGCAATTTTACCCAGCCAGTTATCATCGAAAAAGGTATTATGCGTTTGCGTTTTGGTATAAATAATCATTCCGCTGCCACGACGCAGTTTCGGATACTTTTCCAATAATGCGGCCATCGTTTCTAAATGCATTTGCTTATGACAAAGCCTATTCATCACCACGCCTTCGAGTGAAAAAATTCGCCTGAAGACGTTGATATCCCTATCTTTAAGTAGATGTGAATCGCTAAGTTCATTCAGATTGCAGCATTGCTGATAACGCATATCGCTACATTGAATATCCTTTATGTAGAGCGTCATCTATCCTCATCCTTGTTTAATTCCACCCGATAAACCGCTCTGCAAAAATAGTCACCTTCGCGGGCAAAACTATTAGATTAGTGATGGCGAAAGTATCATCTTTTATAGCGGAATCTTGACTGAAATTGCCTGCAAATAAGTTAATTCACTTTCATTCAATGACAATTTCAGTCAAATTCACACAAAAATGACGGCGTAGTCTTCCGCCTAAATAGCCATATTAAAATATAGGGTGTTTTTATTCATCAGGGAGAGGCGATGGCTGACATCATTAATGAATTAATAACCATCATAACCAGTGAGCTAGAGAGCCTGGGTTTGGACGAGCACCGAATTAACCTGGTCCTATCAGGCAGGGAATTATATGGTTTTTCCGGCGTTTTAGACTCCGTAAAATTAGTCGAGCTTATTGCTGGACTGAATGACCGCATCGAGAAAATCACGGGAAAGAATATCGATCTTTTTGAACGAATGGATAATGAGTTTTTCGGTAACTTTTTAAATATTAATGCATTAAGCCATTACCTGGCAGAGAGCATTCAGCATGCGCCACTGTAAATACGACAGCAAATACATAACTAAAATTAATATTGAAGGGGTCGAATATAATAACCTCGCTGATGCCGTCGGCACGCCCTGTTATATTTATAGCGCCAGCCAACTAAAAGACGATCTGCGACAACTCAAAGCCGCCCTACCGCCCGAGCTTCATGTGTTCTATTCGCTCAAAGCGAACCCCAACCTGTCATTAGTGAGCCTGATCCACCAACAGCAGGTGGGCTGTGAAGTGTGCTCGCTTCCTGAACTCGAAACCGCCCTGATGGCGGGCGTTCAACCCGACGATATTATCTTCGTGGGTCCGGCAAAGTCGCATGCGGAGCTCTGGCGGAGCGTCGAACTCGGCATCCACGCGGTGGTCGTGGAGTCCGCGGATGAACTGGCGATGCTCAATCGGATTGCCGCTGAACAGGGCAAGCGCCCGCGTTTTGCACTGCGCATCAACCCGGACTTCGTTCCCGCTAAAGCGCGTCTCGTCATGACGGGCAAACCGCGGCAGTTCGGTATGGATGAGTCGCAGGCACTGAGCCTGATAGCGCAGCGAGACGCCTACTCTCACCTGCATTTTTGCGGCATTCATATCTATTTGGGCACGCGAATTCTGGACGCGGAAGCGATCGCCGACAACACCCTCAACATCCTGCGCACCGCCGAACAATTCCAGCAGGCAACCGGCAATGAACTGGAGTTTGTCGATATCGGCGGCGGGCTTGGGATCGCCTATCACGACAAAGAGACGCCGCTGGACCTCGCCTTACTGGGCCGATTGTTGCAGGACCCCATCAGGCAGTTTCAGCAACGTCATCCACACGCTCGGCTGATCATGGAATTAGGCCGATTCATCGTCGCCCGCAGCGGCGTGTTTCTGACCCGGGTCCGCTACGTCAAAGCGTCGCGGGGCAAACACTTTGCCATCTGCGACGGCGGCTCGAACTGCCACGGCGCCGCCGCCGGTTTGGGCGCGGTCATCCGAAGGAACTTTCGCATGGAGCGGCTCGGGGCGGAATCACCGGGCGCACCGCAGCTGCATTATGATCTGACCGGGCCTTTGTGCACGCCCACCGACATCATCGGCGAGCATGTGCTGCTGCCCGCGCTGCAGGCGGGGGATCTTATCGGTCTGTTCAATTCGGGCGCGTACGGCCCCACCGCCTCTCCCGTCTATTTTCTGAGTTTTGGCTACCCGGCCGAAGTGCTGGTCGATGGCGATCGTGCCGTCATGATCCGGCGGCCTGACGACATGGCTCATCTGCTGCGCCAGCAGCGGGCCGAACCCGTCGCGCTGCCCCCGATACGCGCGAAGCAGCGAGCGTAGCCATGCCTTTGTATTTCGATCGACACGGCATTCAGTGTTTTCATGCCGATCGCGTTCACCTTAGGCGCGATGCGGTTGCCGACGCGCCTGACATCGTGACCGACTGGCTGAAAGGCTTCTACGCCTCGAACGGAAAAGCGCATGGCGCAATGACGGAAGCGCAGGCCTGGCTGCAGGTTCCGGTCAGAGTGAGCTTTGAGCAAATAGCGTCGCACTTGATCGCGCAGTTGGCGACGTACCACGACTTGAGAACGGTCGATGTCGTCGTCGTCGCCCACTGGACCCCTGACTGTGTGATGGGCGGTTCGGTCACCAACGCTATTCTGCATCGCATCGAAGCCCGCCACGCCTACGCCTTTGCCGTCAGCGATTGCGGGTTAACCGCGCCGTTTCAGGCGCTGTCGCTCATCGACCGCTACCTTCCGCCCCACCAGGGGAAAGCCCTGCTTGTGAGCCTCGATCAACCGCTGCTGCTCCACCCCACCGCCTGCTTCAGTCAGGAAAGCGTCAGGGCCAGCGGCGCGGCGCTGTGGCTCGACCGACAACCCGGCGAGGGACGAGTCGCGCTATCGCCCTATGCGTGGGAGAACACAGATAAGCCACGGCGCGCGGCCCCGGCCAACGCCCCACAGGAACCGGTCGTGGTGATTGGCACGCCGCCGCCCGGATTTCCGCCGGAGGCGGTGATCTCAACCCTCGCGCCCGACCCGTCGCGACTGAGCGCGGCCCCGTTTTATGCCTTGGCGGAGTACCTGCAAGCAAGTCCCGATGGGCCGACGGCGCTGCTCTCCATCGCCGATGGCGAAACGCCCCCCATGATTTATCTGGCCCGGAGGGAAACGGCATGAACATCATCGACGTCGCCACCGTCATCAACCCGGATCTCACGCCCTTGAACGCGCTACAGGCGCGTTATCAGTGGGGTGAGCGCAACCACAAGATATTCTCCCGCTTTCTAAAGCTGGAGTCGGCCTGTCTGTTCCCCGAGGAGACGTTGCCGCAGCTGTTGAAAGGCTGTCTTGAAAAGCTGCTCTCCCGGCATCCCGACAAGCGCGGTCGGATACGCTATCTGGCCTATGCGCACTCGCTGAACGCCACGTTTCCCTTTGACGCCGACGGTCTGAGAAAAATGGCGGCCACTCTCCTGCCCGCACAGACGGAAGTGCTGTCCGCGACGCAAAACTCCTGCGCCTCGTCGTTTAACGCGCTTTCGCTGCTGACGAACTTGTTACCGGGCGAGGCGGAGGACAGCCCGCAGTATGCGGTCCTGTTGACGGGAGAGAAGNGTTTCCATCAGACCGTGCAGTATGCCAATCAAAACGGGATCTTCGGCGAGGGCTGTACCGCACTCCTGTTGACGGATGATGACACGCAGCCGGGCTGTACGGTGCAAGGCGTCGGGCAGGCGATGATCGGCGGCATCGGCAGCCGAACTTATCAAAGCAGTCCATCGCTCGAAAATCGTTACGACCATGATTTTATGCCGACGATGATGCGCGCGATCCATCGGGCGCTGGCCGACGCCGGGATCGGCGCCGATCGGCTGGACGCCATCCTGCCCTATCACATGAGCCCGATCACCTTCGATCGCATTGCCGACCAGCTGAATGTGCCGCGCTCTCGGGTTTTCCGCACCCACCTCTACCGACTGGGCCACTGTTTTTGCGGCGACGGTTTTATCAACCTGCACGAATGCTGTTTCTCCCCGTCCGTCCCTCGCTCGGGCTACTTTCTGGCGGTGGCGGCAGGCGTCGCCGGCAGCTTTGGCGCACGGGTATTTCATCGTAAAGAGGATCGATCACCGAGATGAATATTCAGGCTCTTATTCAGTATCTGGACGATCGCCGTCAGCAGGATCCAGACAACGTGGCGCTTATCGACGAACGCGCCGCCATAACCTTCGCCGCATTACATCAGCGGGCGGAACAGATCGCGGGCTGGATGCAGCATCACGCGCTTTCCCACGGCGATCGGGTGATCGTGCTGATGAGCAACAGCATCGATCTTGTCGCCTGCTTTTGGGCGACGCAGCGCTGCGGCGCCGTCTATGTGCCGCTCCATCCCGAAACCAAAGCGGAAAAACTGGCGTGGATCGCCGATGACTGCGCGGCCAGCCTGATGATCGTCGATGCGGAGCGTGAGGAAGAAGCCCTCCGCGCGGCTCCCCTGATGAAAGGGCGCCCACAGCGGCTGGTCGCGGAGGACGCCGCGTTCGCGGAGATTGCCCGCGCCGCGTACCCCTGCACGCTGCCGCCGCCGTTAAGCCTCGATCTGGCCAGCCTCATTTACACCTCCGGCTCCACGGGGCATCCCAAGGGCGTCATGCTCACCCAGCGCAACATGGTCGCCGCGTCGCAGTCCGTCGCTCACTATTTGCAGCTGGACGCGCGCGATCGCATTTACTGCGCCTTGCCGCTCAGCTTCGACTATGGCCTGCATCAAATCACGATGGCGGCACTGACCGGCGCGACGGTCATCATCGAAAAAAACTTCAGCCGACCGCTGTTCGCGCTCAACCGTTTAGTCCAACAAGGCGCGACCGTCTTTCCGCTGGTGCCGACGATGGTCAGCCTGATAGCGCGATTGGGGCGGCGTTTCGACTTCGCCTCGGTCAAAACGGTGACCAGCACGTCGGCGGCGCTACACGCGAACGATATCGCCACGCTGACGACGGCATTTCCGCAGGCGCGGCTCTTTTCCATGTACGGTCTGACCGAGTGCCATCGCTGCACCTGGCTGGACCCACGTGAACTCGGCGCCAGAACGCTGAGCGTGGGTAAGGCGATCCCGGGGACGGAACTGTGGGTGGTGGATGACGCCGGGGCGGCGCACCGCCGCAACGCGACCGGTGAGCTGGTGATTCGCGGCGAAACCGTGATGCGAGGCTACTGGAACAACCCGCAAAAAACGGCCGAAAAGCTACGGCCGGGGCGATTCCCCGGCGAGACCGTGTTGTATACGGGAGACCGCTGTCGCCTTGACGAGGAGGGCTTTGTCTATTTCATCAGCCGGATGGACGACATGTTGAACGCCTGCGGCGAGAAGGTCGCCCCGCGAGAGGTCGAGGGCATCATGTCCACCCATCCGCACGTCACTCAGGTGGCCGTCGTCGGCGTCCCGCATGCCGTTTACGGTGACGAAATCGTCGCGTGGATTGAAACCGCTCAGGCGATAGAACCACGCGCGCTGCGCGACTGGTGTAAAGCCAGAATGGAGCATTACCTGATCCCTCATCGCTTCCTTTTTTGCGACGCCTTGCCCAAAAACGGCAACCACAAAATCGATCGCCTGCGGTTATGCGCGCTCAGCCAGACCCCATTCCCCGCGGCCGATCTTTCAGGAGAGAAACATGCCGAACTATGAATCTCAGGTCATCGCCGCGATCGCGCTGGTGATGGAGATAGACGACACCTCAGAGCTGCACCGGGACACGCAGATAGAGCGCGATCTGGGCTTCGACAGCGGACTGTACATCGAGCTGATCATGTATCTGGAAGACGCGATTGATACGCTGCACTTGGATCCCGCGACGCTGGATATCCAACATTTTGAGTCCATCGGCTCCATTGCGGACTACATCGCCACCCGCGTCTCTTCTGCGGCATCGGCCTGATGGAAGGTCAATCGGCCCTGCTGGCGATCTTCGCCCGGTTCAACGGCTGCAAGCTGCCGGCAGCCATGCTGGGCGAACGTCGTATGACGTTCGATGCGCTCTACCGCAGCGCGATGCGGCTGGCCGTCACTCTGCGCGCGCAGGGGGACGCCCCCGTCCTCATCTATGGTCACAAGAACTTCGGCTATCTGACGGCGATGTGGGCCTGCATTCTGGCGGGCAGAACGTTTATCCCGACAGAGGCCGACAACAGCGACGCGCGGATCCAGCAGATCCAGCACAGCGCGCAGGCGTCTCTCCTGCTCAATACCACTCAACGAGCCAATCCCGCGACGTGTCGGCAGCTCACGGTGCGCGACGCAGGCTATCTGACAGCGCCGCCGGACCTTTCCCGCGTCGCCCACACGGTCGACGCGGACCAGAATATGTACATCCTGTTTTCATCGGGCACGACGGGACATCCCAAAGGCATCGGCGTGAGCTATGCCAATGTCGCCGACTTGACCTACTGGTTACGCCGCGAGTTCCCGCTGGACGGCGCGGTCAGCGGCAATATCCGCTACTGCTTCGACGTGTCGCTCTACGAGCTGTGGCTCTCCTGGCTGTTTTTGAAACCGCTGGTCGTCCTCGACCACCAGCATTTATTCAATACTCGCCTGGCGATCCAACGCCACGCGGAGGCGGGAACGACCTGTTGGGTCTCGACCCCGAGTCTCACGCGTTGTTATCTCAACGACCGGCAGTTCAATGCCGACGCGCTCCCGATGCTCAGACACTTTATTTTCTGCGGCGAGGTGTTAACGAAAACGCTGGTCAACGCCCTGTGGCAACGCTTTCCCGGCGCGCGCATCACCAATACCTATGGTCCGACCGAATGCACCGTCGCCGTGACCGCCATCGATATCCATCCCCGCCATGTCGAGGATGAATGGCCGCTGCCGCTCGGCGGCGCTCGCCCCGGAACCCGCATAACGCTGTCGCCGCCCGGAGCCGCTACCGGGGAGCTGATCATCAGCGGCCATGCGGTGGGCTCGGGTTACCTGAACGCGACGCCGGAACTGCAGGCCCGCTTTTTCCTGAATGACCGGGGCGAAAAAGCCTACCGGACCGGCGATCGGGGCGTCATCAGGGACGACGTTGTCTATTTTCAGGGCCGAAGCGACCGCGAGATCAAACTGCAAGGCTATCGCATCGACCTCAACGACATTGAACAGGTGCTCCTGACCTTGCCCGGCGTGCGCGAAGCGTTCGTCGATACCTGGAGCCGACACGGCTATCTGCAGGGGATCTGCGCGTTTGTGCTCAGTGAAGAAGGCGACGACGCGGACTTTGCGCGGCTGGGAAACGCGATGGCGACGCGCATGCCGCCCTGGATGATCCCCAGGCGCTGGTACGCCATCAGTGAACCTTGTCTGAATTTCAACAGCAAGCTGGATCGACATGCGGTCAGTGCCGCGACTCAGTCAAAAGGGAAATACTATGTTTACGTCCATGATGCGGATGATCGGTCAGCAGCTTCTCAGTAACCGCGGGATAGCCATCGTCAATGCGCAGGGAAGCTGGCGATATGACGATATAGCCTCGCGGGTCGGCGCTATCTGCGGCGAGTTGGCGCGTATCCAACCCAAAAGCGCGCTCATCTACGGTCATAAAGAGCGCGACACGGCGGCGGCGTTGCTCGCCTGCGCCTGGTCCGGCATTCCCTTTACCGTCGTCGACAGCGTCAACCCGCCGCTGCGGATGGCGCGTATAGCCGCCCTTTACGCCGCCGAGCTGATTCTCGACGGGCGAGAACGGCCGGAAACCGCGCCGATAGACCAGGAGTCATTCCCCAGCCTGTGGCTGCCCGCCCTGCCGGACGGCGACTTTGTCGGCGGCTACACTGCGCCTTCATGCGTCAATCCGCTCTTTTATGTGCTCTCCACTTCCGGCAGCACCGGGCAGCCCAAAGGCGTGCAGATCGGTTGCGATAATTTCGGCGCGTTTTTTGGCTGGTATCATCGCGTGCTGCGAGAGGCGGGCGCGGAGGAGGAAGGGCATCTCAATCATGCCCGGCTGTCGTTTGATATGGGGCTGCTGGATTTCTTCACCGGTTTTGCCTTGGGTCGGCCGCTCATCATGTTGCCGCATGAGTACAACGCGCTGCCTCGTCTGAACCTCAACATGATGCTCTCCGAGCCGACCGTCAGTCTGTCGAGCGGGTTCTCTACCCCGAGTTTTCTGGAAATCATGTGCAAAGATCCGCGTTTTAACGCAGAGACGTTGCCGCATTTTCGGACCGTCATGGTCGGGGGCGAATACGTCTCTCCGAACCTGATCGATCGCCTGTTGGCCCGCTTTCCGTCGCTCAAAATCTTACATGCCTACGGCCCGACGGAGACAACCTGTCTGACTCATCTCCATCCGGTAGATGGCACCACCGCGCAGGAGACGGGCCTGCTCCCGCTGGGCCAACCTTGCGGCACGCTGCGCGTCGCCATCGAGGATGGGCATCACAACGCGCTGCCGGAAGGCGACATCGGAGAAGTCGTCATTTACGGCGATCAGGTCGGGCTGGGCTATCTGCCGGAGTCTCACCCCAACCATGTCGCTTTCGGCTCGCGTCACGGCGTCCCGTTCTATCGCACCGGCGATCTGGGCTGGCAGGATGCGCGGGGTCATCTGTTTATCAAAGGGCGGCTCGACTCGCAGGTGAAGTGGCATGGCAACCGCGTCGATTTGCAGGAAATCGATGCCGTGGCGTGCAGTTTCGCCCACACGGTCATGGCGACGACGCTGCCTGTCTATCAGGCGCATAAACTGGATGACGTCCTCTTATTCGTCCAGCTCCATCCCCACGTCGAAAACGGCGAGCATGAGCTTCGGGTCCATTTATCCCATCATCTGCCCCACTACATGGTCCCCACGAGCATTCGCTTTATTTCCGAATTCCCCCTGAATCAAAACGGAAAAATTGATCGCCAGGCGCTGTTGCATCGCGTCGCCGCCGCGCTCAAAGCGCATCAGCACACGCGTTCATTGCAAGCCGGGTAAAAAAAAACGTTATTAATCACTCTATTCTGTCGCGTCTCAGGGTGATGAGCAGGCCGTCTGAACAGACAGAGGAAATGTCATGGAAATCAGTTCAACACATCATGCGCTTCGCGTATTAGCGATGACGACGTTCGATTCAGGCCGGGACATCGGGCGACGGTTGGAGGCCGATGCCGGCCATTACCGGCATACCGATGACTATGCGTTGGCGCCGCAGCTCAATCGTCTGGGGCTGCCCGAAAAGTGGAATCCCACGCCGCTGGTTCTGGAAAACGGCGGCGTCTTGTATGAATTGACGGTTTCTCAACGCTGTTATTTCTACGAGGCGCTGGGATATATCGATCCCAACCTGATCTTCGCCAGCCCGACTCCCGGCATGGCGGGGTTTGTGATTGAGGCCATCGGCAGCGATGCCCAGCAGGAGACCTTCTTCACCCATTTCAAAACCAAATTAAGCCGCAGCTGCTTTGCCATGAGCGAGCCGGGTCGAGGATCGGACGCGGGCGATATTCGGACGCAGGCGAAGAAAGTGGACGGCGGATGGCGTATCAGCGGTGAAAAATATTTCATCGGCAACGGCCTCATCGCCGACATCGGCATTGTCTTCGCCCGCACGGCCGAAGGCCCTCTGGGGCTGAATATGTTTCTGTTTGAACCGGGCAAGGTCGATGGGTTCGACGCTACCCGTCTCCCCATTTACGGGGTTCCCGGCAGTAATATCTCGCACCTGCGCTTCGATGACATGTTTCTGCCGGAGGGGGCGTTGGTCGGCGCGCACCTGAACCCTGCGCAGCGCTTTTCTTCCGCCACCCTCGCGACGTTCGATAATCTGCGACCCTGTGTCGGCGCGCTTGCGCTGGGTGTCGCCCGGGCGCTGTTGGATCACGTCGTCGACGCGGGCTATTTTCCGCGCGCTCAGGCCGCGCGCCTGCGGACGATGCGCAGACGACTATCCGCCGGACTTTATCGCCTTTTGACCGTCGCGGAGCGCATAGATCGCGGCGAGCGCCTTGGCCGGCTTATCGGCCTCGCCAAGGCGGAGACCACCCTGCTGGCGGAGCAACTGGTCAATGAGCTGACCCACGCCTGCGACCCCGCGGTGGTTTGCGATCCGTTCTTTTGCAAAGCCTGGCGCGACATCAGCGGTTTTGAATACACGGAAGGCACACGCAATATTCACCTGCTGAACGCCAGCCACGTATTTAAAAGCGAGCCGGTTCATGCGTGACGTTTCACGATTCTGGATTGGCCAGGCTGGTCTGGTGCGCCTGAATGTCTCGTGGCGAACGGCGAACGACTTCGATCTGGCGGGACTAAGTTGCTGGCACGCGCTGCACCCCGAGGACATCGAGTCCCAGTCCCTGCGCATTGCGACCTGCCCTTACGCATGCGAAAACATACACATCGCCCATCACCCGACGGTCGTCGAAACCATCCGCGACCAGAGACAGCACGAAACGGACTCGCTGCTGTACCTGCACACCGGTCTGGCGAAAGAGTGCAAAACCGCCTTGCTGCCCAATTTTATCTGGCAGACGGGCCACTACAGTGAAGTCCTTGGACTGTCGGTGGATCAGCCGATGCCGGGATGGTCAGAACTGCAGCTGGCGGCCGCCATGGCGCAGGAGTATGGCGGCTGCTGGCTGGTGTTGGACGCCATTACCCGTTTCACCCCCCGCCCGGAGCAGGCATTGTCCCATGTGCTGTATCTGCATTTCACCTCAGAGGCGGCGACGCGCGACGCCGGGGGATGGCGCTGGGATATCGCCGCGCAGCCCGAAGCGGATCGCCAGAGCCTGACCGACTGGCTGACGCAGCCCGCGGCAGGNGTCGTCCTGCTGGACGCCGTGGGCGAACATCCCCCCGTCACTCTGAAAGTCGAACAAATCATGGGGCGGACATGTCGATGAAAACCGCGAAATTGGCGGCGCTGCTGTCAGATTTCGAGCGTCCTCGCCCCCGCCCGCTGCGCAGGCAGGAGACCGCGTGGCGACGGACGACGGCGTCCACCCGTCTGCCGATGGCCGATGGACAGGGCTGCTGGCGCGAACTCGGCATGGAATATGAGCCAAAGGTACTGCTCCTGCACGGCTGGGGCGGCGATGCCTCGCTTTACGCCCCGCTGGCGGCCGCCTTATCGGGCACCGGCTGGCACGTCATCATCCCCGACCTGCTGGGGCACGGCGATGCCTGCGCGACACCGTTTGGGTACGCCGCCCAGCTCCAGTGGCTCAACGTCATTGAACGTCGCTTCGGCCCGTTTGACCTTATCGTCGCCCACTCCGCGGGCGCGTTGCTGGTCGAGGTTGCGCGGGCGCAGGGTGCGCTGCTCGTTGGCGCCCGCATATCGCTGGCGGCGCCGCTCACGCTGATTACCCTGTTTCAGCGCTATCTCAGGCAGACCCGCGAGCAGGGTTTTACCGCCGAGTCGCTGGCAGCCGCCTACCTGGACGCGCAGCGTCTCCCCCTGACGTTGCTCGACCCCAAACCCCGCACATCCGGCGACAAGCTGCTGATCTGCCACGGGAGAGAGGACGGGGTCATTGCGGTACAGGAAGCGAAAAAGTTAGCGGCAAAGCACCCTCGCAGCACGCTCTGGCTCCCCGCCGATACGGGACATATGGGGCTGGTCCAGCACCCCGAGCTGGCGGAGAGGGTGGCGCGTTTTTATCCCCTGTCGGGCGGGAGGTGACCTGATGCATTTGACGCTTAACGACATGGAAATCGTCTTCGCGCCGAAGATGCAGACGCTGGACGAAGCGGCGCGNGCGCTGGGGCTGACGCGAATAGAAACCAGAATGTTCGAGCGCTTCTACGGACTGCGGCAGTTTCCTCATGACGAGAGCCAGGACCTCACCGGACTTATCGAGCCTGCGCTGCAAAATATCGTCCGACGCCACGCCGCCATCGCCGATAACATCAAACTCTGCGTACATTGCCACACCATCCCTTCCGTCACGCCCTTCGGCGCGCCGGTTCTGCCCTCGCTGGTCAGGCGGGTGGTGGGTGAACACGTCGAATATGCGGGATACACCATGAGTCATTGCGCCACCGGACTCGTGGCGCTGGAGCAGGTTGCCAGCTGGCTTGGCGACGATGAATACGCCCTGGTGATCATCGCGGAGAAGGCATTCCATCCCAAAGTCCAGCTCATCGCCGACACCACCATCATGGGCGAAGCCGCCTGTGTTCTGTTGGTGTCGCGACGTCCCGGCCCGCTGCGCCTGATCGGTACGGCAACGACGCGCGATGGCCAATTAAGCACCAACAGCGGCCACTTCACGGACGCCCTTCCGGTGCATTTTCCGCATAGCTACACCGATTTTGTGTGCCGCCATATCACCGAGAGCCTGAAACACGCCAACCTGGGCCTGAATGACATTGCGTACATTGCGCCCCATAACGTCAACCTGGCTTCCTGGAAACACATTGAAAGAACGCTGTCTTTGCCCGCCGGTAAAATCGTCATGGAAAACATCGCTCTGTACGGCCACTGCTTCGGCGCGGATCCTTTTATCAATTTGCAGCACCTGATCACAACCAAACAAATAAAGTCTGGCGATAAAGTCTTATTAATCAGTATTGGCTTAGGCATTACGGCGGCCTCCGCCATTGTGGAATATGTTCCTGACGTTTAATTAACGCGTCCAAATGCAATCTGAATCAATTCAATCAATCGACAAAGAATAGACTGCATTCAGGAGAGAACTACGCTCAATCATTCGAGTGGCAGGACGGCGGCAAGAGCACGGATGCGCTGGCTGAGATCGGTGAATCTGGTCAGCCAATGCCCCTGCAACGTGAAACCTGACGAATATATTGCGGCACCATGGATCGGCAGAGGGACAGTAGTGAGAAAGGATGAATATAACCTGAACATTTTGGATAACAGCCTGGATAAATTTCATTCCGCGGGTTTGATTATCGAAGATAACGTTCAGGAAGGTGTATTGCATATCAAGGATGACCTGTTATTAACGTTATCGCATACCGGCTTGCCTGATAAATACAATCCCTGGCGGGACCACGCCGCCTCCCTGCCGTTTGATATGCGCCACTTCCCCACCTATTTACGCGTCGTCGAGTATATTTCGCGATCGGACGCCAGCTGTTTACTGGCCCTGCCCGGCACCTCTCTCGCCTGCCGGGCCGTGCTGCTGCTGGGCGATGACGCACAGCAAGAGCACTTTTTTTCCCGATTCCTGACACAGCCGTCATGGACCTTTTTCGCCGTAAGCGAACCGGAAGTCGGCTCTGATGCCGCGTCGATTACGACCCGCCTGGAGAGCGGTGAACAGGGACTCACGCTGACGGGAAGCAAGATGTTCATCGGCGGTGCCCAGATTGCCAGCATCGGTCTGGTGTTCGCGAGGCACGGCGACAGAACGCAGCTGATCATGGTGGAACCTCAACAAGCGCCGGAGGCGATTACCGTCGAACCGCTCGCGGCCTACGGCCTTGCCGGCGCAGGGTTATCCCGGATCACGTTCGACGCGTTTCCCGTTCAGCCTGAACAGATCCTGGGATTGACCGCCAGTCCATTACGACAGGGCATCAACGCGTTAACGCAGGTCTTCGAAAAGCATCGCCCCCTCGTCGCCGCCATGGCGCTAGGGACCGCGCGCGGTTTTCTGGAGGCGCTCGCCCGGGAAGATATTCACGAGAAAGATCTCTGGCGGCAGTACCACTCTCTGTATGCCCGCCTGATGGAAGTGGGCGAACACTTTCATCAAGAGCGCTCGCGCGTCTGGCAGACCAGCCAGATCAAACGGCAGGCCACGGCGTTCGTCGAGCGGGTCGCCCATCGGCTTCCTCACCTTCTGCCCACGGAGTATTGGGTGAACCAGCCGGGCCTCATGAAAAGATACCGTGATGCGTTTGCCTTCGAATACATGGAAGGGACGTCAAATATTCATCTGCTCAACGGCTGGCGCGGCTTCCTGACCGGTAAGGAGAAGGGATGAGCCTGAGCCTGCATCCCCGCCATATCCTCTGGAAGACGTTTGGCGAGCTTGAACCGTTTAACCCCGTCTGGCTCGATGAAGTCGACCACTGGGAAGGTTATGTCGCGGCGTTTTTTCAGTCGAACGGACTGCCGTGGGATCCGGCGCAAAGCCGTGTCGTCGAGTGCATCACCGCCGAAGACAAAGCGCCGTTCGTGCGCATGATGGACTCACTGTTGCCGTCGCTTCAGGCACGCACCGACTGTCAGGATATCGACGTGGTGATGATGGCGCACTGGACGCCAGACCTGCATCTGGGGACGTCCGTCGTTAATCACGTTGTCCACCAGCTCCATCTCAGCGAACAGAGTTTTGCACTGGCCATCAGCGACCGCGGGCTGTCCGCCCCGCTTTTCGCCTTCGACGCGCTGCATCGCTACCTTCGACACAGCGACCGGCGGGCCTTGCTGTTGATTGCCGACCAAAAGCACCTGCTCTATCGCTCCCCGTTGATGCAGGCGCTCGCGCCCCATAACAGCGCCTGCATCATCGCCGTGAACCAAAGCAGCGAAGGCTGGCGCTATCTGGGCTATCAACGCCGCGAGCGGGATGCTCTGGGGCTGGCGGCGCATTGCGAAGGGTTAAAACAGCATTTTGGGCTGACGGATCGCTACCGCCTCGNGGCCAGTCCGACCCTGCTGTCCTCGCTGCCCGCGCACAGACACCCTATTCCCGCGGATGATCGCCTGTTATGCNCCTCGCTATTTGCGGCCCTGGAGCAAAGCGACACGCGCTACGACCACCTGCTGCTGTTGCAGGAAGAGACGACGATCACCGCACTGGCCTTTCAGGGAACGGAGAATCAAGCATGCGACTAACCCGCATGGTGGACGAGATTCCAACGGAGCGCGTCGACGCGGTCGATGTCATTCACGCAGCTGGCGGCAGCCGCAGCGAAGCGCGCGTGTTCAGCAAACTGTTCGGTATCGAACATGTCGCCGCGCTGCCGCGCTCAGCCTCACTCCTGCACACCTTTTCGACCCTGCTGGACAGACTTGAGGTGAGCGCCGAAGAGACGCCGGTGGATACGCTGATTTACGTGCATGCCCTGCCGATCCAGCCTGCCGAAGGGGAAGGCGTGACGACGGAGTTGGTGCGCCGCCACCCCGCTTTGAAGCAGGTAAAACGCCGCTACGAGATTGATCAGCACAACTGCGGCGGTGGGTTCTGGGGGCTTAAAATGCTGCAGATGCTCTTCCGGGCCGGACTCTCGCAGCGCGCGCTGCTGGTGCTGGGCGATTCGCTCAGCGCTTTTGGACTGGAGGAACGTTATATCCCCGGCTGTACGATTCTGGGCGACGGATTCGTCGTCATGTTGCTGGACAATCAGAGTGACGGCATACAGCTGACGCCCCCTTTTGTGGAACATCGCGCGGAATTCTGGCCTGGGCTATTCATCGAATCGCAGCAAAAGAGCGCGTTCTATGCCGAGCACAACGCGATGATGACCCACGCGCTGGAAGAAATTGATTTTTCATTTCAGACCCATGACGTGTTGCTGCCGCACAATATTAACCGCCTGACCTGGCTCAACTTCACGCGGCTCAACCCTGACTTCGAAACACGTATCGATACCCGTCTGCTGCCCGACGTGGGCCATTGCTGTGCGGCCGATCCCTTTTTGCTGCTGAGTCGTCGGCTGCAAAATGCTCAGCCCTTCTCAAAACGCTGCGGCCTGCTTTCCATCGGCGCAGGGGCCTTTATCGGCGCCTGCAGCGTTATCCCCGATCCGCTACGCATCGCCGGATGAACAGGAGAAGAGATGATACGACCTTATACCTCGCTNCCCACCGTTGACGTTGATGGGAAGCGTTTACGCGCGATCGGCATTTTAAAAACGGTAGAGGAAACGGTCGCGGCCGAGGGCGATTGCGTCCGGCTCCGATTCGCGAACAGCGCCGATCTGGTCGTGCTGGGGGGCGCCCGCCATGTGCGCGACTGGCAGCAGAATGAGGCGCGTTTCGGTAAAGACGTCATGACGCTGCCCTCCTCCGCAGCCGTTGGCCGCCTGCTGCTGGGAGATGCGCTCACGTTTGCCCAGGACGGCGACGAATGGCGCCGGGTCAGAAAACTCACCCTGCCGCAGGTCAACCCGAAGTGTGCGTCGTTGCAGCGCGCCCTGACAGAGAGCGCCGACTGGATTGTTGAACAGTTCGCCACATCAGCGCCGGTGACACTGCGCACGCTGACGCTCGAGTGGGCGGTGCGCGCGGTGATGCCGCCTTTTATCGGCCATACCTGTACGCTCCGGGAAGGCCAACGCTTCGCCACTGACACCCATCAGGCGTTCTACGCGCTGATCCAGAAAGCCGCCACGGTCGACCGAAACGCGTTGCTTCGCGATCCCACGTTGCTGAATTATCGCCAGCGCCTGCATACGCTGGTGGACGCAAGCCTGAACGGCATCGCCGAGGAGCCGGATACCATGCTGGCCCAGCTCTATCATGCTCTTGACGTCGCCCGCCACCCGGAGCGCAAAGCGTCGCTGGTGAATCAGGTGATGGGCAACCTGTCAGGCAGCATCGATAACCCGGCCACCAGCCTTCAATGGTGTCTCATCCATCTGGCCCGGCATCCCGAAGTGCAGGCGCGGATCTATCAGGAAGCGCGCGCGCTGCCGCACGATGGGATCGGCCTGCAAAAATGCCCCATCACGCTGGCCGCCGTGAAAGAAGCGCTGCGGCTGACGCCCGTCTCTTCGCTGGTGGAACGGACGGTATTAGAGGATATCGACATCGACGGTTACCGCCTTCCCGCCGGCACCGCAGTCCTGTTTTCGCCCTGGCTGGTGCATCATGACGCCCGCTTTTGGCCTGAACCCATGCGGTTCAATATCGATCGTTTTCTTCAGGGGCCCATCCCGCCGTACCACTACTTTCCTTTCGGGACGGGCAAACGCCACTGCGTGGGGATGTCGCTTTCGCTTCATCAGCTGGTGATAACCCTGGCCCGACTCTCGTTAAGCTGCCGCTTCCAACTCGCAACCGGAACGCGACCGGTGGACCTACGCCCGGAGTTTGGTCTCAACCTGGCGCCGCGCGGCGATGTTTCCCTGACGGCGACGCCTCTGGCGGCCCCGATTTCTGCTGATTCTTTCTAAATACGCGCTACGGAGGTCACATGACCCGCTTGAACACTGTTTTTTCCCTTGCCTTGCTTTTTGGCGTCAGCCTCAACGCCGCTTCTGCGAATGAGGTTGAGAAACGGATACCAATTGCTTCCTTCAACGAACTTGAATTATCCAAAGGGCTTAACGTCACGCTCAAATGCGCCGAGAAGCCCTATGCGGTGGCCAGTGCCTCTCAAAAAGTGTTGGATCAATTGCAGGTCAATTCGGCGAGCAAGAAACTGAGCATGACGGGAGTGACCCGCGACGTAGACGGGTGGGATCTCTCAGACAACAAAACGGACCTGACGATTTTTACGGACCACCCCGTGCAGTCGATTAAAACCACCTTTGGCGTCAAGCTGAAGGCCGACGCCTGCGCGCTCAACACCGAACAGGTCACGGTGGATGGCAGCATGGGCGCAACGATAGCGCTGAGCGGCAACCTAAATCGTCTGGATGCCCGGCTGGCGATGGGCGCGAAGCTGATTAACGGCACCCACGATCTGGTGATCCAATCCGCCCATATGAGTGTGGCGATGGGCGCAGAAGCGGACCTGTGCCGCGCGCGGGAAGTTTCGGGCAGCGCCGCCATGGGTGGGCTGGTTTATATAGGCACACACACGCGCAACACGCTGACCAGCGAGATGGGCGCGACAGTGCGGACCCGCGATTGCCAATAACCCCAAGGGGGCGGTAAGCGATACAGCCGCGCCTCGGCAGCGGATGAGACGTGTCGTTATCAGACGCTGAAGCAAGACCATGAATAGCACTCGGTCCCCGCGAGTCGAGTGCTATTCCCTTCAACCTTCGCGAACAATGATGAATAACACCGCGCCCGACTCCCCGTGGTGGCTGTATCACGCGGCCTCCAGAACAGGTGACCAATCCAGAGGCGAGCGTCCTCGCCTACATGAATATCCGTTCGCCATCCATGAGAGTCCAGAAAAACGCGATCTTAAATGATCAAATCATGAAGAGAGTCAGCGCTTTTATCACATCAGAAACGAATTCCCCCTAAGACAAGGCATATTTTAAATATAGAGATAAGATTAATTCACCTTCAGTAAAAATAAAATTAACCCTGTTATTTTCCCTATATATTTTCAGAAAATATCTCGACAAATTTATTTATTCATGACGTCAATGGATACCTGTTGGTTATTTAATTTTTATGCCTCATAAAAATAAAAAAATTAATCTCAGCTCATGTTGATTATCACAACAGCCAATGCTAATTATGTATTTAGCGTAATTATTCTCGAGGGCGACTCAATGTCGCCTCATTACGTTTATTGTTTTGACTAGACGATATCGCCCACCGGCTTATTTTTACGACCCTATTATTTTGTCAGCGGGTGAGGTTCATTCGAAATATTCTTCCACGGAAAGGAGTCTCCATGTCTGGTCCATCCGCCACAATCACGCCTTGTGTACTGACGACCAACCCAGTGCTGCTGGGGGGCGAAAACCGTTCGGGCACGACGTTGCTCAGCGTCATTCTCGATTCGCATCCGGACCTTGTCGTCGGCCCGGAAATCGACTTCACGGAGCCGGTTAATCTTGGTCCGCATATTTTGGCCGTCTGCGACTTTCTGGATGCCAATGAAAGCCTGCTCATCGGGGCCACGAAGGAGACGTTCGCCCCCGAGTGGTACGACGGCGTGCATTTCGTGGTCCAGTGTGAGCGCTTCGGCCTCGACCGTCGCGAAGTCAGAGCGGTGGTGAAGAGCCTGATGGACGAGTGCGGCCGGGATCTTTCCGCGCTCGAAGACCGCTGCAGTCTTATCGAGTTGATGGGTGAACGCCGACGTAAACAAACGGGGACGCAACGGTGGGGGCTGAAATTACAGCGAAGAATCAAGGATATCGGCACCTACGCCGCGATTTGGCCTGAGGCGCGGTTTATTCATATCGTCCGGGACGGACGGGATTTAGCGGCCTCACACCTCAAGACCGTTCCGGATTGGGGATATCAGACGATCGCCGAAGCCGCCCACGGCTGGCTGGAGATTGTCGCCCACGCCCGTCTGACCGCGCCGGATTTGCGTTATCTGGAAATCCGCTATGAAGATCTGGTGACCCGCCCTCGCGAGACCATTGAACGGATGCTGGACTTTCTGGGGCTGCCGTGGAATGACGCGCTAATGCGCCATGCGGATCAGAACCACGCCTTGTTCGACAAACCCTGGGGACACCCTTCCGCAGAGACGGCGCGTCAACCGCTCTACCGGGGGCGTAACGGACGCTATCTGCAGGACCTCAACCCAACGCAAATTGCTGAATTCGAGCACATCGCGGGCGAGGAACTGCAACGTCTGGGCTACGAACTGTAGGCTCATCAAGATCGGCGGAGAGCATGACGATGCAGAGTGTCCAGGATGTCTCACAGCGGCTGCCCCGCAGCTTCCACCTTCTTCTCGCTGGTCAGTCGCTCTCACTGGTTGGCACGCAGGTCACGCACCTTGCCATCCCGCTGACGGCGATCACGCTGAATCACGCCAGCCCGTTTGAAACCGGCGTTCTGCTCGCCTGTAGCAGAACGCCGTACCTGCTGCTGGGGCTATTTGCCGGTCTGCTGGTCGATAGCTACTCGCACCGTCTGCTGCTGATGACGGCGAATATCATCATGGCCCTTACGCTCGCCAGCGTGCCGCTGACCTATTTTGTGTCCGGACAGGTCAGTATGTCGCACCTCTATACCGTCGCCACGCTGACCGGCGCCGCGATGGTGGTCGCCGACGTCTCCTTTCTGGCCTGGGTGCCCGCGCTGGTGCCCTATCTGCAACTGACAAAGGCGCAAAGCCGACTGGAACTCGGGCAGTCCGCCGTCATGGTCATCGGCCTGCCGATCGCAGGATGGCTGATCGCGGCTACCTCGCCCGCCGTGGCGATACTGGCCGACTCCGTCTCCTTCCTGGTGATGTCAGCCCTGCTTCCTTTTGTCGCCACCGCGTCATCGCATCGGCGATCCAACGTCACTTCTCTGGATGACCCGCAAACGGGCAGCGCGCTGACGCGCATTTTGAAGGAGGCGGCCGAGGGCATGCGATTTTTGCTCCGGACGCCGCCGCTTCGCGCGTCAACCTTCGCTACCGTGACGCTGATTTTCTTCTACAGCGCCTATTCCGCGGTGTTCATTCTCTATCTCTCCGACCAGTTGAAAATGACCGCGGCAGAGATTGGCATCGTCACCAGCGTTGCCGCGGTCGGCTGCGTCGTGGGGGCCTTGCTGGCCCGCCCGACGGCGCGAGTTCTGGGCCTTGGCCGCACGCTGGTCGCGGCGATCCTCATCAGCGCCGCAGGCGCCATGCTCTGCCCGCTGTTGCCGAACGTACTCATCGTCGGATTATCGCAATGCGTCATGTGGATCGGCATACAGACCTACAACGTCCATCAGGTTCCTATCCGTTACGCATTGGCGCCGGCAGAGATTCACGGACGGGTGAACGCCAGCATACGTACGCTGGTCTGGGGCCTTGCGCCGTTAGGCGCCGTGGTCGGCGGCACCTGCGGGATGTGGCTGGGAACGCGGGCGACACTGTTTATAACCGGCGTGCTGATCGCGGCCGCCGCCCTATGGATTGTCCTGTCGCCCTTGTGGGCGGTGCGCGAACCTCAACTCGCCGCGCTTCGCAACGAACCCGCGCGCGCCTGAGCCTTTTGTCCTTCACCGATACAGGGAAACGTTCATGAAGTTCACTGATATAGCCTCACTTAATCTGCCCGCAGGACACCTCACCGCCTGGCGCGTACACGGCCCCTCCGCCACCGACGACCGCTGGGTCAAGGATCCACGCCGGGCCTCCTGCCTTCAGGAGGCGAGCATCATGGGCGCGCTTGATGACAGGGAGAACAATACGTCGACGTCCTCCTGGCTGGGATGCACCTTTGATATGTCGGCCGACTTCAACGCTTCGGCATTCATCACAGCCATCCGTCAATGGGTCGACCGGCATGAAACCTTACGCAGCCACCTAATCCCCCGCGCCGACCGCCGGTTAGCGCGCATGACGCTAAAACCCGGCTCCGTCGAGGTGCGCCCCGGCGAAGTCGGCGACTTTACCGACGCTCGTTCGTTGGCGCACCAGCTTGAGGCGCTGTTCGATCGTGAAGTCGGCCCCCTTCACTGGCCGGGCTATCTCTTCACCACTATCCGCTATTCTGCAGCGACGACCGTGTGTCTCGCGGNGGATCACACGCTGATCGACGGCTACTCCCTGTTCCAAATCCCCGGGGAGATCCATACGCTGTACGCCGCCGCCCTCTCGACATCGGAAGATCGCGCCGCCCAGCCCGTCCTCCCCGCCGTCGCCAGCTATCTCGACTTCGCCGAAGCGGAGCGCAAAGCGTCGGAGGAAATTACCGCCAGCCATGAAGGCATTCGGCGCTGGAAGACGTTTGTGAACGAAGGGGACGGTCGCCTGCCGCCGTTTCCCCTCCCGCTGGGAGAGGTGGGCGATGGCCTGACCGAGCAACCCAGCGGCCACGCCAACGTGCTGGATAAAAATGACGCCAACGCGTTTGCGCAGATCTGCCGTTCCGCTGGCGGCGACATTTTTTCCGGACTTTTGGCCTGTCTGGCAAAGTCCGCCTATGAACGCTCGGGCCTGGCGGCCTTTCGCACCATGATCCCCTTCCAGACCCAGACCGGACAGCGCCAGCCGTCGGTGGGCTGGTACGTCGGCATGGGACCAGTGGCCTTCCCTATCGACGGAGAACGCGCATTTACTCAGGCGATAGGTGATGCGGCGGACGGACTGGTCGGCGTTAAAGCGTTAGCCCAGATACCGATGACCCGGGTCGCGGAGCTTCTCGACCAGCCACTGCGCGATCCTTTTATGATCTCCTATATGGAGCTGCGGCGTATTTCAGGCGCGCGCGAGTGGCCAACGTGGCAAGTCAAAAGCTTCCGCAGCCGTAGCGTCGACCCTGAGGAGGTGTGTCTGTGGTATGTGCGCACGCACGACGGCCTGTTCGTCAACTACCGCCATCCCGCGACTCCGCAGGCCGCCGAAACGATCGCCGACTATCTCGCGCGAACAAAAACGCTTCTGGCGTCGGTTATCGCCACTGGCGATTGGTAAAGGGGTATGCCGCTTGACTAGAGGGGGAAATGTTTTCTCGGGAAGGGAGGCCAGTTGAACATGAGAACGCGTTCACAGTGCTGAAGGCGGAAGCGCAGACTTGCTTGAGCCTCTACCGAAGGACAGTCTAACGGTCGTTAATTAACTCAAACGCGCTGTATTCCGCCTCAATCAGCTGCCGTGGCTTATCACGCAATACGACGGGCGAAAGGACGTCAGGCAATACCACTCGGCCAGCGGCGAAATCACCGCCTGGCCGAGTGGCGATTAACGCTTATTTATGCGCAATAATGATGCCGTGCGGCGTCCACCCAGGCACATGGATACGCTGCGGATGTTTAAAACCGACCTCCGCCAGGCAACGTTCATATTGCTCCCACGCATAGATCATCCCACCTTCAGCGGGCAGACAGGCGAAGTAAACGCTGTCTAATGCCGCGACGATCGGCCCGTCTCCTTCATCGTTGGACATGGAATTAAAGATCACCACCCGACCGCCTTCCGGGAGCGCATCGTAGGCTTTCTTCAACATATGAGTGTTCTCTTCCAGCGTCCAAATCACCAGTTGGTGAGCGAACAGGATGCAGTCATAACCGCCTGGAAATGGCTCATGCAGGATATCCAGTGCCTTGGCATTGACCCGATCGCCGAGTCCGGATTCATCGATTTTCGACTGCGTCACCGGGATGGAGTGGGAAATATCCAGCACCGTGACCTCAAGTTTCGGGTTGGCCTGCGCCAATGCCAGCGCGTTAACGGCATCTCCGCCCCCTGCATCCAACAGACGGTGAGTCGTGGAGAGATCCAGATGCTGGACCAAATCTTTATTGGCCAGCTCCGACCAGGAACGCATGTAGCGATAGAAAACTTTTTCTAGTTTGGGATTTTGGTGCAGGCGATGGTAAATATCACGCCCCTCCCCCGGAAAACGGCGCAGCCCCACGTTGGTATTTTTCTGCAACGACTCGGTGAAATCGATCTGGCCTTCGTAAACAATATAGTGCTCGAAGGCCACCGTATCTTTGAAACGCTGCCAGTCATCGGTATCCATGAGTTCCCGCACGACATCGGCGACACGATAAATCCCGTTGTCTTTCACCAACAGGCCCAATGACGTTATGCCCAGCAGCAAAATATCCGCCGCGCGCTCCTCAAGCTCCAGCGCCTCACGCAGTTTCTCTTTAGTGGGTTCGGGTAAAGTGCTAACGGTTTCAAGCACATTCAATTCACAAGCCGCCTGCAGGTATTGAAACGCTGCATGTCCAAAAAGCAGGTTTGCCAATCCAGGCATATCCAACTGAGCCGGTTTGGAATAATTGGCGGAACGATGGGTAGCAGTCATATGCGTTTCCTTTTCATTAATGATTACTTCATCCAATTGTGTGTTTTTCCCCGTCCGGCTTGCCTTGTGGCAGGGCCNGACAGAGAAGAACACGTCAGAACCACGTCGTAGTACTGAAGCTTTTCCCAGCCTTCGGTGAGTCACCGCGTGGTTTACAGAAAATCCTGCCTATATGCGCTATTGCCGCAACGCGTCGAACAACCTCCTCCTTGTTGTGAAAAAACTCAGCGCCCATCAGGGATTTGCCCATCAAGATCGCGCATCTTTCGGTGTGTCAGCCCCAGCAGAGAGAGCATCGTCCCCGCGAGGCCACAGCCCAGCAACACCAACCGAATCGCGCCCCCGTCGTCGGCACCGCCCAGCCAATGACTGACGGTGTGGGTCCAATCAGCGCCTGAGGTCAATGCAGGCGCCATCCATCGGTCTACCGCGCTGCCCGCGAGCAGAACGACGACCGGCAGCGTGAGCATGGTCAGCGAGCCCATCAACGCGAAGATACTGCCCTGCTGACTGAGCGGCACCTTGCGCATCCACAGCGCCAGGGCGCAGACGGTCGACAAACTGCCGACAAACAGGGCGATAAACACGCAGACCGCGTAGTCAAAAACGGAATTGACCACGCTGACGATCGCCACGCACAGCGAGAGCAACAAATTGCAGGACAGCAACAGCAACGCCAGACGCGACGATAGCCACGGCACAAACAGCGGTAGCGCGCCTAGCGCCGCCCCCAAACCGCCCCAAGCCATAATCACGCCCAATTCACGCACGCTGTAATGGGTGAGGATCAGGGGGATAACCAGCGTAGAGACCAGTGCTTCCAGGCCGTTTTGAATCAGCGTGTAGACCAGCAGCAAGGCCATCAGGCGATGCTGCCTGAAATAGGCCAGCGCCCGCAGGACATCCCTCAGCCAACGCCCCCTATCACCCGACAGTCCAGACGATTTCCGTATGGACGGCGGCAACCGATAAAGCCCCGCGGCCGCCAGCGCCAGACTGCCCAACAGCGTGATCAGATTGAAAATGAAGATGCCATTCAGGCTGTAGCGATACATCAGCATCCCTGCGATGATCGGCACCGCGATACCGACCACCCCGGTGAAGACGCCCATCACCCCACACGCCAGCGGCATCTGTTCGCTCCTCAGCAAGGCGCTCATCGTCGTCCGGTACGCGGGCGTTCTCAGCGCCTGCGCCAGGGCCATAACCACGGTAAACACATACAGTAGCCACAGCGCTACGCCGATTTTTTCCATTACGATGAGCAACATCGCCAACAGGCAAAACACGCAGGCGTCCGACAGCAATATCGCCTTACGACGATCGACACGGTCGGCCAACGCACCCGCAAACGGCAGAACCCCCAGCGTGGAGAACGCGCCAACCGCTGCCACCAGAGAGAAATCGAACAGCGAATCGGTCTGTTGATACACCCAGGCTCCGATGGAAAACCCCGCGATGTTGGCCCCGGCAATCACGCTATTTTCCGCCAGCAATAACAGAAAAAAGGGGCGTCCCAGCCGGAGGACTGGCCTTATCAACGTAGCGACCAACACCATTTACGACAGCCCCTGTTCGTTGGCCCGTAACGCCTGCGTCAATGCCTTACCCAGCGTGCTGACATGCGGAGCGCTCACCATCGACATATGCGTTCCCGCGACCGGGATCACCCGGATCGACGACGGTGCGTTAACGCCGTCCCATCCCAACAGCGGAGGCTTATCGTCGCTGACGCGGAACAGATGCCACGGTGCGGCCAGCGGCTTCGGACACCATTGAGCCAGTGCACGGATATATCCCTCGTAGTGATCGAGATAACCCCGTACCTGTTCTGTGCTCATCCGTTCCGGCAACACCGCCTCCGTCTGAAACGCTTTAACCAGCTCGTCAAAGGGAGCGGTTGCCACCAGCGCCGATATCCGCTCCGCCGCGGCAGGCTCCAGCAACGGATGCAGCGCCCACCATAGCCGAGCCCGATCCTCGCCATCATCCGGCAACGTGATCCCCTGCGTTAACGGGTTTGCCGAATCCAAAAGGCCGATAAATTCCACCTCATCGCCCCTCTCCAGGAGTTGGCAAGCCATCTCATAGACCACCACGCCACCGAACGACCATCCCGCTAATCGGTAGGGGCCTTTCGGCTGCACGCTTTGCATCACCTGAATCAGATTGGCGGCATGACGTTGCAGAGAGTCCGTCGGCAGCGCCCCTTCGTGCTGGCCCGATAGCCCGTATACGCTGAAATCGCCGTCGATATGCGCGAGGATCTCAGGAACATAAAGCAGCTCCCCCCACACCTCATGAACGAAGAACAGCGTAGACGTATCATTTTTCACCCGAAATGGAATCGCGCCATGGGCCCATGCTGGCGCGTTGTCGTGAGCAATACTGTCGGCCAACTGCCTGATGGTCGCCTGGGTCAACAAGGTGGAGACGCTTATTTTGAGGTCAAGCGCCTGTAGCTGACTGGCCACTTCGACCAGACGCAGCGAGTGACCGCCTAATTCGAAAAAGTTGTCATCGCGGCTGATATTTTCCTGCGGTCGATTCAAGACGGTGGCCCATACTCCCACCAACATTTTTTCAACCGCGCCCTGCGGCGGTTCGAACCCCGCGGTCACCACGCCCGCCTGTTCCGGCGCGGGCAGCGCCGCGCGATCCACCTTGGCGTTCGGCGTCAGCGGCAGGCTATCGAGGCGGACATAGGCGGACGGCATCATATACTCGGGTAGCCGTTGGGCGAGGAAAGCATGCAGCTGATCTTCCGCAACGGCCTGAACGACGGTGTAATATCCCACCAGACGGCGATCGCCTGGCACATCTTCTCTCACCAGCACAACCGCGTCCTGTACGCCGGGGTAGAAGCGAATGCAGGCTTCAATTTCGCCCAGTTCTATCCGGAAGCCCCGTATTTTCACCTGACGATCGCTGCGGCCCAGAAACTCGATGACCCCATCGGGAAGCCAACGCCCCAGATCGCCCGTTTTATATAGCCGCGCCCCCGGTTCATCGCTGAACGGATCGGGAATGAAACGTTCAACCGTCAGCTCTGGCCGGTTGAGATACCCCGGCGTCACCCCCTCGCCCGCCACGTGAAGATGGCCCGAGACGCCGACCGGCGCAGGGCGTCCCTGCGCATCCAGAATATAGAGGCGGACATTGGCGAACGGCCGACCGATAGGCGGCTTTCCTTCCCGCCGAGGATCGCACACGTGCATCGCCGCTCCGATAGTCGCTTCCGTGGGACCGTAGCCGTTAATAAAACGGCGTCCCGGCGCCCACTGGCACACTAACGCCTCGGACACTTCTTCACCGACCACCACCAGCGTCTGCAAATCGGGAAGCTCCGTGCCTTCTGGCAGAGCGGATAACACCGCGGGCGGAAGCGTGACGTGCGTGATGCGATTGCGTTTCAGCGTGTCGATCAGCTCGGCCCCGACCAGCGGACCTGCCGGCGGTAGGTAAAGCGCCGCGCCGCTGATAAAGGCAATAAACAGCTCGGAAACGCTGGCATCAAAGCAGAAAGAGGCGAACTGCAAAATCCGGCTGTCGGGCATGACCGCAAAGGCTTCGACCTCCGCCGCAATCAGGTTGCACAGCCCGCGATGCGGCACCGGGACACCCTTCGGCGTTCCGGTTGAACCGGAGGTGTAAATCACATAGGCCATCGACTCCGGCGTCAGGCCCAGCGCATGGGCATCCGGATTCGTCGCTTCGCCGTCTAGCCAAGGTCTGTGCTCGCCATCCAGTTCGATCACCGACAGATTGACAGGAAGGTCACCTAGCGCCACGCGACCCTCGTGGTTGGTCACCAACACCGCCGCTGCGCTGTCACTCAGCATGAAGTGCAAACGTTCCACGGGATAACGGGTATCGAGCGGGATATAGGCGGCGCCCGCTTTGAGTACCGCCAAAATCGCCACCACCATGTCCGGACTACGGGGCAGTGAGAGGGCGACATAGGTGCCAACACCCACGCCCTGCGCCATCAGCGCGTGCGCTAACCTATTTGCCTGTGCGTTCAAATCAGCGTAGGCGATCGTCTGCTGGCCGAAAATTAAAGCGGGCGCCTGTGGGGTGCGTGCCGCTTGCGCTTCGAACAGGGTATGAATACAGGTCCGATTCGGGAAGGGCGTCGACGTCTCATTCCAGGTGACCAGCAGTTCGTGACGCTCTTCGTCCGGTAAGATATCGATCTGGTTCACGCGTACCGTCGGTTCTTCCCTCAGCGCATTTTCCAGCCCGATCAACGCCGTTTCCAGATAGCGCGCCACGCGTTTAGGGTCCATTGGACGTTGAACATGCGTGGTAATCGAGAAACTGTCGCCGAAATCATCCACCTCTACGTGCAGCGGGTAGTTGCCCCGCTCTTCGTTGAAGAGCCCGTCCATATTAGCCCAACCGGCCTCTTGGCTGGCCGCCAGCGCTTGCTGCCTCTGGCTGTAACGATAATTGAATCCAGCGCTGAACAGCGGCAGCGAAGCTGGAACCTGGCTGCATGACTGCGCCAACGCCAGCGGGGCGTGTTCATGGCTCAACAGTTCAGACAGCAGGATGTGTGTCTCTTTGATCGCCTCAATCACCGACATCGACTCGAGATTAATGCGCAGCGGCAGCGTATTGACGCAGGGCCCCAGAACACGACCGGCCCCCTCACCGGCCTGCATTCGCCCAAACAATACGGTGCCGAACACCACATCGTCGCGCTCGGACAATCGAGCCAGAACGATCGCCCAGGCAACATGGAACAGGCTGGCCGGGCTGACCGCCAGCGTTTTCGCCAATGCGCGTAATTGACGGCACAACGCATCGCTCAACATCCGTGTCGCGTAGGTCAACAACGAGCCGTCACCCTGCACATCGATAAAACCGTAGGGTGCGGTAGGCTCATCCACGCCGGACAGCATCTGACGGAAGAAAGCCTTGTGGGAAGGATCGCTGGCGGCCAGCCGCGACTGCACGACAAACTGCTTGAAAGGAAGCGGCGTCGGTAAGCGGTCGCTTTCCCCACTCAGGCAGGCCTGCACTTCCTCAACGATGAAGTCCAATGTCGTGTGGTCAATCATCAGGTGATGGCAGAGCAGCATAAACAGCCAGCGATCGTTTTGCCGATCGTCAATAGCAAATGCACGCATCAGCGGAGCGCGGATGAGGTCAAGGCGGTAAGGTCGCCGAATAAAGCGCGCCAGCAGCCACTCTTCCGCGTCGCCCTCCTCTGCGGTCAGAACAATGTCCTCAACGTTTAACACAGCCTGACGCCAGACGACCTGTACCGGCGCAGGCAGCCCCTCCCACGCCATTGAAGAGCGCAACATATCGTGACGGTCGATAACCTTCTGCATCGCTGAGGTAAAACGATCGAGCTCCGCGCGCGAGGTAAAGGCCATCAGCCACGGCAGAATATAGGGATCCGCGCCGTCTTCGGTGGCCAAATGGTGAAAGAAGATCCCCTCCTGTAGCGGCGTCAGCGGGTAGATATCCTGCACGTTATCGTCACCGCCCTCGATGCGCTGCACAATCTGCGCCCGCTGAGGCTCAGAGAGATTGACCAGCGCCGACTCAGGGTATTTCCACGCAGGGCTGCTTTCTCCAATCCACGCAAGCAGCAAAGACTTATGTTCACGCAGGCTAGCCAGCAGCGCCGGGTCAAGGGCCGCCTTGTCGGCCCGCAGTTTGATATTGTCCCCTTCACGCCGCAACGCGACCTTGTTTTTTCCAAGCTCCAGCAGCAGATCCGAGAAGCTGATGGATGACGTTTCGATGGATGAACTCTGGCTGATAGGGATCATATTGTTACCTCGTCATCACTGGATGCATCATCATCCAGCAGCGGGATCGCCTGAGGTCCCTGCAACCGCTGGACCACCTCAAGCCCAATGGCTAACGCGCCGCTCAGCAACGCATCCGAATCCTGCATCCGGGCCGAACCGGGCACCGACGCCGGACCTAACACATGCCGGAACCACGGTTCCAGTCCCATGGCGTAGTTGTACAAACGCCTGGCGCCGACGGCCTTGAGCAGCGCTATCGCCTCACCCGAAGTACTGCCACGGCAGCGTCGGTTTTTCTCCGGCTGGCGATCACGATCCTGCGGGAACAGCGCCTCGATGGTGTAAGACGCCGGGGCTCCCTCGGTTTCGCTATTCATAAACACCGTTTCGATGGGGCCAATCGCATCCCTTATCCGCTCATACAGAACCGGGTCCAGACAGGCCGAATCGGCGGCAAACAGAATTTGTTGGCGTCCCAGCCGGATAACGTACGCGCTTTTGGCATGCGCTAAATCGCCATGCTCGCCGAGAAACGGCACGCCGATGATTTCGCCGCCAGGCAGCGGAATCGACTGCAACGGCTCCATCTCTACCGCCTTTTTAAATCCCAGGACTTCGGCCATGTGCCGGAGCGATACATCCCCCAGCAGAAAATCACTCGCTCTCGGCACGACGAGACAGCCAATGCGATGACGCAGACGCAATAGCGTTTCTATCGAGAAATGATCCGGATGCGCATGGGTCACCAGCGCATAATCGATGTGCTCGGGAAGCGACTGAAAGGTCACTCGCCCATCGTCGCCTTGAAGCGGACTGGCGCTGATAAAGGGGTCAATCAGCACCGATACGCCCTGAGTTTGAACCAACACCGTCGCGTGCCCGAGATACTGTATGCGGGTCGTCTGCGGATCGGCATGGAGGGCATTCCGGGGAAGGGGCGCCTCGGTCAACAGCGGGCGCAGTTGACGTTGCATCATGGCGTCTGCCCCACACAGTTCGAAGATCTGCGCCAGCGGTTTGGGAGCGGTATCCAGTTGGAACAGCGCATCTAAACGAGGACTGGCAAACGGCACCTGCCACCAGACATCGTTCGGCTCAATGGTATGCGGGGTACTGAATAAAGGCGGTCTATCGCCATCGTGCCGCAGCGGGCGGATGCGCAGACTCTGCAACGCCGGTTTGTAATAGTGACTTCGGTAGGTCAGTGCTTCAATGATCCGAAAAGAGGGGCGGTTAAAATAGTCATAGACCAGCTCGACCAGCCCGCGAAGCGGCTCGGGTATCTGGGCATAAAGCGGCTCCAGGGACTGTCCGTTGCCCTGTTCCGCCAGCAGCCGATGCAGTTTGCCTACGGCTTCAGACAGCGCCACGCAGTCGCGCAGCGTACTTTCAGAACTGGCCAGCAGCGCCGCAATCTGATCGGCGTGCTCCGGCGCAACGCCGATGCAGGCGCTCCCGCTCAGAGCCGGGTCGGTCGCCATCTGATAGTTCAGCGTGGGATTGTCCAAATACAGACGCATGACTTTGCGCTGTACCTGTGCAAAGTGCAGACTGGCGGGAATGGGGGNGACATTCAACCACCACGCGCTCCATCCATTGATCAGGGGTTCGGCTATGACTGAGTCGGCGAGTCGATAAGCCGGTGCAGACGTCAATGTTTGCATATCAGAATGTCACCTCAATTGTGTCAGGAGTGGAATCTCCTGAATTCGCCTCTGCGGCAAGGCGTAGATGATGGTTAATGGCTTCAGCCAGCGAAGCTGGCGTCGGGTTGGCGAACAGCATTCTCACTTCGGCGGGGATCGCCGCCTGGCGGAGGCGTTCAAGCAGGCTGACCACCATCAGGGAGTTGCCCCCCAGTTCAAAAAAGTTGTCATGCCTGCCAATACGTTTAACGTTGAGCAACTCGCCCCATAGCGAGACCACCGTCGATTCAAGTTCACCTTCGGGAGGCGCATAGTCGTGCGTTTCCGTCACGGCGGCCACGGCGGGCAGCGCATGACGATCGATTTTGCCGTTCGCCGTCATGGGCAGCGCATCGAGGAACATCACGCTATCTGGGATCATGTGGCCGGGCAGACGCCGCGCCAGGAACTGGCGCAACTCTCGGGTGCTGGGGGCGGTGGACTTCGCCAACTGCTGCAAGTCGTTCAGGTGCGGCAGGCCATCCAGCGCGCTTTCCGCGTCCATCCAGTCAATCAAACAGGCGATTTCATCAACACCGCTGTTTTTTATGGCTTGAACGATAGGCAAACAGCTTTGTGCCGTCCCGATCAGCGCGGCGGAGGAGGAGTAGTGCTCAAAGGCATACGTCGTCATCGCGTCCATGTCGTGGTCAGAGATCGTTGACGACGGCATGCCCATGTCTTTGGAGAAAAAATTCAGTCCGAAATGCAGTTTCAGGTAGTCGATAAACGGCGTTTTGGCTTTTGCCAATGTGGCGTTTAGATCGGTGCCGATAAAGGTATGCACCATCAGGGTGACGTGGCCCGCATCTGGACCGTGGCCCGCTTCCGCTCTTGCCTGACGGTAGAGTGCGATATGCTCCGCCAGTTCATCCAACTGCTGCCCCATCAGGTGCGTCAGCAAATGGGNGCCCGCTTTGCCCGCCTGTATGAAGGTTTCCGGATTGCCAGCCGCGGTTACCCAGATAGGAAGCATCGCCTGAATAGGCTCCGGATACAGATGAATATCGGTCTCTTTTCCTGCGCCGTCCGGCAGCGAGATCGTTTCGCCACGCCACAGCGTCTTGATCATTTCTACGCCGTCAAACATCGCCTGTTTGCGCGCCGCATAGCCGTCAGGCGCGAGCACAAAATCTTTCGGGTTCCAGCCGGAGGCCACCGCCAGCCCAACGCGCCCATGAGAGAGATTATCCACCATCGACCACTCTTCGGCGACCCGCACCGGGTGATGCAGAGGCAGTACCACGCTGCCCGAACGCAGCGAGATCCGCTGAGTGATCGTCGCCAGCGCGGCGTTCAGCACGGAGGGATTCGGATAGAGCCCCCCAACGGGATGGAAATGGCGCTCCGGCGTCCATATCGCTTCAAACCCATGGCGATCGGCATACTGAGCCGCTTCCAGATACAGCGCATATTTATCTCGCTGGTCCCGGGAGTCTCCGCCGAAGTAGAAGAGGCTGAAGCCCGTAGTGTCCACATCCTGCGACACAGCCTGGGCCGGAGCCACGACATAGGCGACCAGCCGTTTTTCCTTGTCGCCAATCACGACGGCATCCTGTACACCCGCATGTTCCAGCAGCGCCGACTCGATTTCCGCCGGATGGATACGTACGCCGCGGATCTTCACCTCATTATCGTTGCGTCCGTAATAGGCGATACGGCCATCCGCACGCCAGCGCCCCAGATCGCCGGTACGGTACATCAGCGGCACGGCGGCTTCGGGTTGCGGCGAGATAAAAGGATCGGGGACGAAGCGCTCCGCCGTCATATCAGGACGGTTCAGATATCCTCGCGTCACGCCGTCGCCCGCAATGTGAATTTCACCGAAAACGCCGATGGGCGCAGGCTCTCCCCGTGCATCGAGAATATAGACGCGAGTATTGGCGAGCGGTTGGCCGATGGGCGGCGCAGACGCATTATCGGTCTCCTCGCACACCCGTTGCGCAGTGGACCAAATCGTGGTTTCCGTTGGGCCATAGAGATTCCACAGCGAATCGGTCAGGGTTAGCAGCCGCAGCGCCAATTCATGGCTCAATGCTTCCCCCCCGCACAGCGCTGAGCGCAGCCGTAGCCCCTTGTGCCACCGGCTTTCCAGCAGCATACGCCACACCGACGGCGTCGCCTGCATTACGCTAATCCGCCGATCGCGAATGCAGCGCGCCAGCCGTTCGGGGTCCAGAATGGTATCGCGATCCGCCAGCACCAATCTCGCACCGCACAGCAAAGGCGAGAACAGTTCCAGAGCCGCAATATCAAAATTCAACGTCGTGACGCTGAGCAAACGATCATCTGTGCGCAGATCAATGCGTTGCATGACGGAGAGCAGCAGATTAACGACGCCCCGATGAGGCACCATCACACCTTTGGGCTGACCTGACGATCCTGAGGTATAAATCACATAGGCTAAACTCTCTGCCTTCAACGCGATATCGGGATTGCGCGATATCGCCACATCGTTTTGCGCCGCCGCGAGATCGATAATCTCAGGCACGTCCGGCGGGCTCTCCCACAGCTCCCCTAATGTCATCAGCACACGCGGCTGGCTGTCTTCCAACATGTACAGAATTCGCGGCTGGGGATACGCCGGATCGACCGGCACGTAGGCGCCCCCCGCCTTTAGCACCGCCAGCACCGCCACCACCATGTCCACGCCGCGCGGCAAACAGATGGCCACTCGCGCATCCGCCTCAACGCCCTTGGCTATCAGCACATGCGCCAGCCGGTTGGCACGTTGGTTCAGCGCGTCATAGGTCAGCGACTGCTCGTCACAGACCAGCGCCACCGCCTGCGGCGTGCGCTGCACCTGAGCTTCGAACAGATGGTGAATGCCCTGTTCCTGCGGATAATCGGCGCAGGTGTCGTTCCAGGCATACAGCACCTGTCGCCGCTTGGCGTCAGACAGCAGCGGCAGCCGGGCAATGTCCTGATCCGCATCCAGCACCATCGCCCGCAGCAACACCTGCCAGTGATCCACGTAGCGCTCCACCGTTTCACGATCGAACAGGCTGCTGGCATAGTCGATCCCACCCTCGATCCGATCGTCACGTTCGCCCAGCGCCAGCGACAGATCGAACTGCGCCGTCACCTGTTCAAAAGCGAACGGTTCAGCCTGCAATTCGCCAAGTCGCAGATTTTCTCCGGCGGCGTTTTGCCAGGCCAGCATGGTCTGGAACAGCGGGCTGTGCGCCAGGCTGCGCGCCGGATTCAACGCTTCCACCAGCTGTTCGAACGGCAGATCCTGATGCGCCTGCGCCGCCAGCGTGGTCGCCTTCACCTGCGCCAGCAGTTCGCCGACCGTCGCGTTGTCGGCTATCCGGCAGCGCAGCGCCAACATATTGACGAACAGGCCGATCAGCGGCTCCAGCTCGGTGCGGGTGCGCCCCGCCNCCGGCGAGCCGATCACGATATCGTCCTGCCCGCTCAGCCGGTGCAGCAACATGGCCCAGCCGGTCAGCAGCGTCATGTACAGCGTGGCGTCGTGACGGGCGGCCAGCTTTTTCAGCCCCGCCGTCAGCCCCGCATCCAGCGTGAAGTCGACCCGCCCGCCCGCATAGTCCTGCACCGCCGGGCGCGGCCGGTCGGTCGGCAGCGCCAGCAGCGGCGGCACCTCCGCCAGCTGTTCCCGCCAGTAACCCAGCTGCGTTTGCAGGCGCGGACCGTCTATCCACCGGCGCTGCCAGGCGGCGTAGTCCGCGTACTGGATGCGCAGCGGCGGCAGCGGCGACGCCTTCCCGGCGGTCAAGGCGTCGTACAACGCCCCCAGCTCCCGCATGAAGAGGCCGACAGACCAGCCGTCCGAGATAATGTGGTGCAGCGTGAACAGCAGCACCTGCCGACGGTCGTCCAGCCGGATCAGGCGCCCCCGGACCAGGCCCCCCCGTTCAAGGTCAAAGGGGGCGCCCGCTTCCTCCGCGCTCAGCCGCGACAGCGCGCTTTCCGGCTCGGGATGCCCTCGCAGGTCGTCCACCACAAGCGCAAAAGGCGCGGGCGCGTGGATTTGCTGATACGGCGTGCCGTCTTCCGCCACAAAACCGGTACGCAGCGACTCATGGCGCGCCACGAGACCATCGAGCGCCGCCTGCAGCGCCTCAACGTTCAGCTCGCCCTCCAGCCGTACCCCGCCCGCCATGTGATACGCCGCGCTGGCGTTCGCTTCCAGCTGCGACAGGAACCACAGCCGCTGCTGGGCGAACGACAGCGCCAGCGGGGCCGTGCGGTCGGCCGGGGCTATCGGCGGCAGCGCGCTCAATGGCGCCTGTTCAACCGCCTGCGCAAACGCCGCCAGCACCGGATGGGCAAACAGCGTGCTGAGCGCCACGTCGCGTCCCAGTTGCTGACGCACCCGCGACAGCAGCTGGATAGCCAGCAGCGAGTGGCCGCCCAGCGCGAAGAAGTGGTCGTGCCGTCCCACCGCCTCGACGCCCAGCAGTGACGCCCACAGCCCCGCCAACGCCGTTTCGGTTTCCCCCTGCGGCGCTTCGTAGCGCTGCACGGCGTAGGCCCCGGCGTCCGGCTCCGGCAGCNCCCGCCGGTCCAGCTTGCCGTGCGCGGTCAGCGGCCAGGCGCTCAGGNGGACCCAGGCCCCCGGCAGCATGTAGTCCGGCAGCTCCGCCGCCACCCAGTCGCGCAACGACTGCGCGTCCAATGGCTCGCCCGCCAGATAGTAAGCCACCAGTCGGCTGTCCCCGTCGGCGTCCTGCCGCGCGATAACCACGCTGTCGTCCACCGCCGGGTGACGGCGCAGCCGCGCCGCTATCTCGCCCAGCTCGATGCGGAAGCCGCGGATTTTGACCTGATGGTCGTTGCGTCCCAAATATTCCAGCTCGCCGTCGCTGGACCAGCGCGCCCGGTCGCCGGTTTTGTACAGCCGGGCTCCCGGTTCATCCACGAACGGGTCGTCAATAAAACGCGCCGCCGTCAGCGCCGCCCGGTTCAGGTAACCACGGGCGACGCCAGCTCCGCCGACATACAGTTCG
>NZ_JIBQ01000018.1 GCF_000688695.1 Lonsdalea quercina subsp. quercina
ACGGCGGAAGTGGAGCTAAAAGACTACAGCTTCAAGACCCCGGCCTATGNCCTGTCGCACAAAAAGTTGGGNGACGCGTTAGACCATCAGCGCGAAAGCTATCAGCACTACGACTACCCGGGACGCTTCAAGAAAGACCCGAGCGGCAAGGCATTCAGCGGCCACCGGCTGGATGCGCTGCGCGCCGACGCGGTCACCGGACAGGGCGCGTCAAACTGCGCGGCGCTGATGCCGGGGAGCGCGTTTACCCTGACGGAGCACCCGAACCTGACGCTGAACATCGGCTGGCAGGTGGTGACCGTCAGCCACACCGGCACCCAGCCGCAGGCGCTGGAAGAGGAAGGCGGCGGCGAGCCGACGACGTTGACCAACACCTTTGGGGTGGTGAAGGCCAGCACCACGTGGCGAGCGAAAATGCCGCATCGCCCGATGGNGGACGGTCCGCAAATCGCCACGGTGGTCGGCCCGGCGGGGGAAGAGATTTACTGCGATGAATACGGCCGGGTGAAGCTGCAGTTCCCGTGGGACCGCTACGGGGCGAGCGACGACCAGAGCTCGTGCTGGGTGCGCGTCAGTCAGGGCTGGGCGGGCGGTCAGTACGGGATGATGGCCATCCCGCGTATTGGCCATGAGGTGGTGGTGAGTTTTCTGGAGGGCGACCCGGACCAGCCGATCGTCACCGGGCGCACCTATCACGCCACCAATCCCGCGCCCTATGAGCTACCGGCGCACAAGACCCGTATGAGCATCAAAAGTGCGACCCACAAAGGGGTCGGCTTCAACGAACTGCGCTTTGAAGACCAGGCCGGGCAGGAAGAGCTGTTCCTGCATGCCCAAAAAGACATGAACACCGTGGTGCTGAACAACCGCAGCACTTCGGTCAATGTCGATCACAGCGAGAACGTCGGGCGCGACCAGACGCAGGTGGTGCAGCGCAATCAGACGGTGTCGGTACAGGGCGATCAGGTGACGGAAATTCAGGGACAGCAGACCATCGCCGTGACGAAAAACCGCAGCACGGTGGTAAACGAGGCCGAGTCGCTGCACGTAAAAAACAACATCACCATTCAGTCGCTGGAAGGCAGCATCCAGATTGGCACCGGTAGCGGCTATATCCTCATCACTCAGGATGGCAACATCAATATCGTGGGCAAGAACATCGTACTCAACGGCACCCGCATCGATTTGAACTAAAGGACGGCAACAGCATGTATCAGATGAATGAAGGCACCCTGGCGATCCCGGCGGACTGGCGCGACGAATCTCTCCATGTTTTTGTGCTGCCGGGCGACACGGCCAATCTGGTGGTCAACCGTACGCCGATTGAGTTCGGCTTGACGCCGGAGACGGTGTATCAGCAGACGCTGGAGCAGTTCGCCGCGCACCTAAAAAATTATGAGGAGCGCGCCGCCTGGGAACTCACGTTGGATGGCGAACCGGCGCGCGCGCTGGAGTATACCTGGCGTTCGACGGAGGGACCGATGCATCAGGTGGTGGTGATGCAGGTGCGCGGTCAACTGCTGCTGACGTTTACCGTCACGGCGGCGGGCGAACTGCGGGAAGAGCAGAAAACTGCGCTATTAGCGGTGGTGGAGAGCTTTAAAAGCGCGTCCTGAAGGGAGTCGACATGCTGAACGACATACTGAACCGGGTGGCCCGCGTGGGGGCCATGCATGCGGGGAGTCAGCCCGCGCCGCCGGCGGAACGACCACAGCCGTGTCACGGCAAACCGCCGACCTCGCCGGGCAAGACCATCAAGCACGCCAGTTTTCTGGGCGCGCTGCTGGGGGCTATCGCCGGGGCGTTGGTGGCCGCAGCGGCCTTTGCCGTAGCGGCCGCTGCGGTGACGGCGGTGGTCGCCTTGACCGGCGTTACCGGAGGGCTGGGGCTGGCGCTGGTAGTAGGAGCGGTCAAGCTGGCGGCTGGGTTCGGGCTCACCTATTTGCTCAAAGATCAGATTGCCGCGATTTCCGGCGGCGTCGCCGCGATGGTAGACAGCGTGACGCCGCCGTTTGGCCCGGTGATCACCGGCTCCGGCAATGTCTTCGTCGAGAAACTGCCGGTGTCCCGTGCCGTAGTCGATAAGGTCGCCTGCACCAAACACAACTCGCCGCAGCCGATTGCCCAGGGCAGCGACACGGTGTACGTCAATCAGCATGCCGCGGCGCGCATCGATGATAAAACCGTGTGCGGCGGCACCCTGAAAGAGGGGGCGTCCACCGTCTATTTCGGCGCGGGACAGCAGACCCTTTTGGATATTCAGGACGAATTTAGCTGGTGGGAAAAAGCCATCCTGATTGCGGTGGAGTTTCTGGTGCCACCGAGCCGTGGCCTGTTCAAAGGGCTGGGAAGACTGTTGACCCACCCCCGAGCCGCGCTCAGGGGAATGTACGCCGGTGCGTTGATGACCGCCCGCGAGTTAAAACGTATCGCGGGGTGCGCCAGTCGCGCTTTTCGTGATAGCAAAGGCCTGGCGCGCGTCAAGGAATCGGTAAGAGCCTTTCTGAAAGACCCGGTGTATATCGCCAGCGGCGAAGTGATTGAGTCGCGGCAGGATATCGCGCTGGGACAGACCCTGCCGCTGGTGTTCGAACGGACCTACCGCACGGCCTCGTCGCATACCGGCTTGCTGGGGCACGGCTGGCACGACAGCTGGAGCGAAGTCGCCCGGGTCAGTCAGGAAGGATTGAATACCCATGTCGTCATCACGCTGGCGCAGGGCTATGACATCGACTTCACCTTTCATCAGGACATCCAGGCAGTGTTCTGTCCGCTTTACCCCGCTTTTACCCTTTACCGCCGCGGCGAAGGTTTCAGCCTGTGGCACCGGGACAGCCAGACCTGGCGCACATTCAGCGTGGTGCGAGGTGATACGCGGTTGCTGAGTGAAATCCGCGACACCCATGACAACCACATCGCCCTGCTGCGTGACAGTCAGGGTCGCCTGCAGCAGGTGCGTCACAGTGACGGCATCGATGTGCGGCTGGTGTGGCAGGGCGAGTTCGTGCATCAGCTTATCCGCACCGACGGCGCCCAGCACACCGAGCTGGCGTTGTATCGTCAGGACGAGCAGGGCCGCCTGATGGAGGCGGACGCCACCCAGCTGTACCACCTCTACTACGAGTATGATGCGGCCAACCGGCTGACGCGCTGGGACGACCACGACCAGACCTGGGCGCGTTACGAGTATGACGAACAGGGGCGCTGCGTCTTCACCACCTGCGCCGATGGCTTTCTGACCGGACGCTTCGAGTATTACCCCAACCGCGTCATCATGACCGACGGTCAGGGACACCGCAGCGAATACGGCTTTAACGACCTGTCGCTGATGAGCTATCAGCGCTCGCCGCTCGGCCATGAGACCCGCTACGAGTACGACGAGCACGGTAACCTGCTGCGGGAGATTTCGCCGCAGGGGCGCGTCACCGCCTTCAGCTATCTGGAGCAAACCGGACTGGTCAGCACCTTCACCGACGGCGGTGGTCAGATGNGGGCCTACGACTATGACGCGCAGGAACGGTTGTGCGGCGTGACGGACCCGCTGGGCCGCACCTGGGCGTGGGAATACGACGCGGCGGGCGACCCGGTGCAGCTGACCGGGCCTGACGCCAGCGAAGTACACTTCACGTGGAACCGCTACGGGCTGCTGACTCAGGTCAGCGACCGGGCGGGCGAGGTGCAGGCGCGGTTGCAGTATGACCATCGTCAGCGCCTGCTGAGCGCCACGGACGCGGAAGGCCGTATGCAGCACCTGCGTTACGACCCGCAGGACCGGGTGGTGCAGTGGCTGCGCCCGGACGGCGCGGCGTATCAGTTTGGCTACCGGCGCGCCAGCTGGCGTCTGCCGGAGCAGCTGTTGCGCCCGGATGAGCGTGAGGAGCAACGGCAATATGACCGTCACAACAACCTGCTGAGCTATATCGACGGCAACGGGGCGATGTGGCGTCAGAGCTACGGCGCGTTCGACCTGCTGCGCTCGCGCACCGATGCACAGGGCCGGACCTGGCGCTACGACTACGACCCGGAGACGCAGCAGCTGACATCGGTCACCGCGCCGGACGGCAGCCGCTGGCAGTGGTGGTTGGATGCAGATGGGCGAGTCATTCGCGAACAGGATATGGCCGGCACGGTCACCCACTACGGTTACGACGAAGACGGGCACTGTATCGAGGTACGCAACGGCGAAGGCGAGCAGCGTCGCTTCCAGTACGACGGACGCGGTTTACTGATACAGGAAACCTCGCCGGAAGAGACAGTGCACTATCGCTACGACGCAGTGGGACGACTGACCGAGGTGACGTCGTCGGTCAGCCACGTGCTGCTGGAATACGACCTGCGAGACCGGGTGGTGCGCGAGTGGCAGAACGGCACGGAAGTGCGCAGAGTCTACGACGAGCACAGCGTCACGCGCACCCTGCTATGGTCGGAAGAGGAAAAGGAAGAAGGGTTGACCAGCACCTTCTGCTACAGCCGCACCGGTGAGCTGAAGCAGGTGGTACTGCCGGACGGCGCTGAACTAACGATAAACCACGACGCCGCCGGGCGCGAGAGCGAACGCCGGGGCGGGCGCTTCCTGCAGACGCGCGAGTACGACGCGATGGGGTGGCTGACGCGCGAGATGAGCGGTCAGGCGCACGACGGACGCCTACAGGCGCAGCAGACGCGGGAATACCGCTACGACGGCGCGGGCAACGTGACGGGCGTGCGCACCAACCGCGACAGCGAAGGCTATCGGCTGGACAAGACCGGGCGGGTGCTGTCGGTCCTGACCGGCGGCGCGGGCAGGACGCCGACCGCCGAGACCGACTACCACTACACCCGCACCGGCCTGCCGCAGGAGAAAGGACGGCTGACCGAGTGGGAAGCAGGAAGGCTGGTACAGCGCGACGACACCTATTACACCTATGACCGGGCGGGGCGTCTGGTGCGCCGACAGGCGGTGAAACCGGGATTCCGGGCGCAGGTGTGGCACTACCGCTGGGACAGTCGCAACCAGCTGCGGGCGGTGGACACGCCGAGCGGAGAGACCTGGTACTACCGCTACGACCCGTTCGGGCGTCGGGTCAGCAAACGCTGCGCCGAGCGCGGCGAAGAGGTGCGCTACCTGTGGGACGGCGACCAGATAGCGGAAGTGCGGCACTATCATCAGGGGCAACAGACGTCGCGGCGTCACTGGGTGCACAACGGCTGGGAGCTGGTGGTGCAGCAGCGGCACACTGCGGCGGGCGGCTGGGACACGGATTTTGTGAGCAGCGCGCCAAATGGTGCCCCGCAGGCGCTGTACGATAGCGAAGGCGAACTGCGCTGGCAGGCCCCGAAAGCGACGCTGTGGGGCCAACGCACAGTTGCGAAAACGGAGAGCGCAGACCCGGAACTGGCGTTCGCCGGGCAGCTCCGTGACAGCGAAAGCGGCCTGTGCTATAACCGATTTCGGTACTACGACCCAGCCGGCGGCGGGTATATCTCGCCGGACCCGATAGGGCTGGCGGGGGGACATAACCCGTATGCTTACGTTCACAATCCGCTGGGATGGATAGATCCATTAGGGCTAGCTGGATGTTCTACTCTTGATCGCATTATTGCCGATGCTAATAAGGTTGCGTCACCTGGAGGGCATATAACTCCAAAGCAAGCAGAAATATTAAAAGGTAATTTACCGGTAGTTCAAAGACGTAGTGCTTTCCAAAATAGGCTGTCACGTAAAGAATTTGTGAGAGATCAAAAATATCTTATGAGTCAATGGGAAGCGAATACAGGAAGAGTTTGGCCTACTGGGGCAACTCCGCATCATATAATTCCATTGGAAAGTGGGGGGGCGAATAAATGGTGGAACTTAATGCCTACACATGGAGCATTACCAAACCACTCTTTACCTGGAATACCTGGCCCACACGCAGCAGGTGGTGTGCTTCGTACTACAGTCCAACAAGGTAGGAAAGCTTTACCGCCAGGAACCATAACCGATTTGAGATTGTAATATGATTGATATTAATAAAGTGTTGGAAGAAATAGAGAAGGCAAGCTTCTTTTCAAAAATGGGGATGTCTGATATCCAGAATGAAAAGGTTATTTTAATTAAAGATGTTGAAAAGGTTTTCATTAATCCATCTGATGTAGAGTTTAATGGCCTTTATGCTAGTACTGAGTGGCTTCCGACCTCGCCAACTCAAGATGACCCATTTTATAAAGGTCAAACTACATCTAAAGAGCTTGCAGAGCTTAGAATTAAAGTAAATAAAGCAGTATTAAATGCAACTAAAGGGTTACCTAAAGATAAATTTATATGCTTACCACATGATTTTAGCCAAGCGGCAAGAAATGGAATATGTTTTGCTTTTAGGCAGTATGTATCTGAAAAATATCTAAACCTAGGAGCTAGATGGGAGGATGTTGTGCGGATATATTATGCTGGGCATTGGCCTGTTGGCTTTGCTAAAGAAAAAATAATAGCTATTTAATATAAGGCTAGATAGATCCAAGAAGGATCTATCTAGTTATTTAGAACTGTGGTTACGCCAGCATATTCCCCTGCTGCACCCGAATCAATACCTGACCAGGCATCACGCTGATCGCCAGCGGTTGCCCGGTCAGGCCACACTGTGTCAGCCAATCCCCCGCCAGATACAACTCGCCGTTATCCCGTATCCAGTCCACGCCGATATTAGGAGCTGCGTCCACCTCCAATAATAACCGCTCAATCTCTGCCTCATCAGAAACAAACGTTATTATCAGCCCATCCCGATACGGCTCTATCTTAAATACTGCACCCGGCGTAAACCCCGCTTTAATAATATCCTGGCTATCGATAATCAGCTCAGGAATAAATCCGCCTGTGGTGGCCTGTATAATAGTGCCTCCGTTCATACGCTTCCCTCCACCTGAATAATCAATCTTCCGTGTTCAATATTTACCGTGACCGGCTGGCCGGTGATAAAACCCAACGCTTCCAGCCAGCGGCCCTCGAAGTTAATCGCGGACGGTGGGTTAGGCCTGCCATTATGCGGGGCGTATCCCACCGTGTAGTGTATCCCACCGTGTAGTAATGTACTGTTTTGGTTGCTTTATTCATTGTGACGTCGTCGGTCAGCCACGTGCAGTTGGAATACGACCTGTGCGACCGGGTGGTGCGCGAGTGGCAGAACGGCACGGAAGTGCGCAGAGTCTACGACGAGCACAGCGTCACGCGCACCCTGCTGTGGTCGGAAGAGGAAAAGGAAGAAGGGTTGACCAGCCCCTTCCGCTACAGCCGGACCGGTGAACTGAAACAGGTGGTGCTGCCGAACGGCGCTGAACTAACGATAAACCACGCCGTTGCCGGGCGTAAGAGCAAACGCCGAAGCTTACGCGTCATGTCCGCGGTAGGTGAGTGACGTTTGCCTTCCCGCGAGAGCAGGAAAGCAAACGGTGATGGTATGAGAGCGGCGCAGAGCGAGCCTGCGCCTGAGGTGGGTTTTATTGGGCCTGCGGCGTCGGCAGGGCGTCTGCCTCGGCTGCTGGCGTAGACTGCAACGACAGCAGGAGCCCTTCGCGGCGCAGCGTGGCGGCGTCTTCGTACCTTTTCAAACGGTCGTAGACGTCGGCGCACCAGGCGTAGTCGTAAGCGTCCGGGCGTAGCGCCAGCGCGGCCTGGAAAGCTTCGGCGGCCTGTTCCCATTCGCCGTGTTTCATCAGCAGCTGGCCCAGCGTACTGTGCAGTAGAGGAACGTCGGCGTGCTGTTTGATCAGCTGGCGCAGAATTTTTTCCAGCTGTTCCGGGTTACCGGCGTCCAGCCGCGGCATCAGCAGGATCAGTCTTTCGTCATATTGACGTTTCAAAGCGTCGACGATGGTTTGCTGCGCGGTCTGGTGGTCGTCGCATTCAATCAAATGCTCCGCCATCGCAACCTGCAACGCCTGCTCGTGCCGTACGCGGCGGCTCTGATTTTTCCACCACTGTTTCAATCCTTCGCTGCCGCCTTCCGACATCGCCTGATTCATCAGACCCAGTGTCGCCTGCTGTTGCAGGGCCGCCAACTCGGCTTCATCGTGCAACTGGGTTTTGCGCATGGCGGGCAGGATATCCAGCAGCGCGCTGTAAGCGTGGGTGCGCAGAAATGCCTGCTCGGCCAGCCTCAGCACTTCTGGATGGCGCGGTGCGACTTCCAGCAGACGATCCGCGCCGTGGCGTGCGGCATGGTCTTCATGACGGGCCAACTGAATACGAACACGGGTGATATCGACCGGTAGCTGGTCGGTGTCGGCGATTTCGGCGGCGCGTTCCAAATACTGCCGGGTGCGGAATTCATCGCCTCGCTGCTGTGCGGCTTCGGCCGCCAGCAGATAGTTCACCACCGGTTGATCGGCATGATCGGCGTTACGCGTCATTAGCTTCTCGACCTGACGATAATCGCCTTCCGCCAATTTGAGCAGCGCGGCTTTGGTCTGCTTGCGAGCCCGACTGCGTTTACGGCCGAGGAACCAGCCGCGCGTGCGTGCGCCGGTGCGGAAAACGCGTCGCAGTATCCACTCGACCAGCAGAAAGGCCAGAAGGAACAACACCAGCATGATGACCAGCCCGGTAACGCTGGTTTCCACGTTGTAGTTATCGGTCTGGATCAGCACGTAGCCCTGATGGCCAGCGACCATCGGTCCCGCGACCAGACCGGCGATCAGCACGATAAAAAGCAGAAGTACCTTAAGCATAATCACTCTCCCTGCGGCGCGGCTGACGGTTGCGCCAGCAGGTTACGAACCCGGGTCTGCATCACTTTTTCCAGCAGAGGCTGGCTTTGCAGTTCGGTAGGAACGTCCATCGAGACCGACTGTTGGCTGAGTGCGTCCAGCTGTTCCAGGAAGGCTTTGGTTGCCGCGTCGTTGTTATCGAAGTAAGCGCGAACCCATACCGCGGCGGTTTCCAGCGACTGTCGATAGGTTTCATTCTGATGACGCGGCACCGCCTGAGCGGCAACCAGCAGGCGGGCGCGGATATTTTCGCGCAGGTAGATATCCTGGTTCGGCGCCAGCAGCGGTTCGGCGCCGCTGTCGCGACGACGGACGGTGATGAATTCCGACAGGAAGTTGTGCCAGCTTTTGCTCAGATTCTGACGCCATTCGCTCAACGAGGCGGACAGGGACGTGTCGTTCTCGTCCATCGGCGCTTCGTCCAGATCGCTGTCCGCCATGCGCAGGTTATCCACCTGATCGGCCAACTGATTTACCTTGAGAATGATGCCGTCGAAATCGACCTGATTGACGCTGGCTAACGTGCTGATGTCTTGCGTAATGGCGCGGCGGAGGTCAATCAGACTCGGGTCTTTCATCTCCGCCAGGCTGGCGTCTGCGCTTTTCAGCAGCGTACCTGCGGTCGTGACGTCTTTGTCTGCCCACATTTTGCGGCCGGCCATTTTCACCAGGAAGTCGGCTTCGGACAGCAGCCAGGTTTTGGCGTCATGATTGGAGAGCGCATCCAGCTTTTCCTGCAGGTCGCCCACCTGACTGTTCAACGCCGTGAGACGCTGCTCGCTGGCGTTTTGCGTCTGGCTTTGCTGAGCCAAAGATTGCTGCCAGGACTGCTGGTTTTGCTGCTGTTGCTGTTTGAACCCGTCAAGTTGCTCCTGTAATTGCGCGACGAGCGCCGACTGTTTCGACGTCTGTTGATGCGCGTAATAGTAAACGCCGCCGCTTAAGCCGAGTGCGATAACGATGGCTGCGACACCCAGGAGCACACCGTAACGCTGAGGTGCTGACGGTGTCGGTTCGGGTTGTGTAGAGGAAGATTCTGCCCGTTCAACAACCTCTTCATTCGAAGTTGTGGGGGTAATGCGTTCCGTCATAATGAGACATCCTATGATCAGGTTTGTTGTAGTGCGCGCAGCAGCGCATCGTTATCTGCATTATCGGCGACCAACATGTCGCGCCAGCCAAAATCATGGGCCAGGGCGGCCAGTCGTTCGCTGACCACCACCATTCGGCAGCTCAGTAGCCACGAAGCCCGATAATAATCAGGAACTAAAGTATAGATCTGTTGCAGCATTTCTCCGCTGGTGACGATCAGCGTATCCACGCCGAGCGTTTGCCAGCGCAGCGTTTGCTCTGTGCCGTCATACTGTACCGGCGTCCGCTGGTAACATTCGCAGTAGCTGACCTGCGCGCCGCGCTGGCGGAGCGTATCGGCCAGCAACTCCCGGCCGCCGTTCCCGCGCAGCAGCAGCGCTTGCTTGCCTGCAACCTGCTGGAGCGACGGCTCATGCAGCAGCGTTTCGCTGGTGCCGTGACTCTCAGGATAGATGACCGGCCGACGGGTGACGGTATGAAGCGCCAGCCCGGTGGTGCGGCCGACGGCATAGTAATTCAACGTTGTCGGCCAGCGTAGACCCGCTTGCGATAACGCCGGCTGAGCAAACTTTACGGCCTGGTTGGAGAGTGCGAACACCAGATCGCCCGGCTGCAATGTATTCAGCATAGCGGGTAACTGGGGCAGTTCGCGACCCATCGTAAATTCAATCAATGGGTAGTGGTAGGCCGTGAGTCCGGCCTGACAGAGACGGGAAACCAGTTGCTCGCCCGCAGGAGAGGGGCGGGTAACTAAAATCGTCATGACGATGAGGCGCCGTAAACGGCCTGCAAAATCTCGGCGGCGCCGCAAGACAGCAGCTCTTCCGCCAGCGCCACGCCGATGCTCTCCGCCTCTGCGCGTGGTCCACGCCGTTCGCGCAAGAGGATGCGGCTGCCGTCCGGCGCGCCGACCAAGGCACGCAGCCACAGGCTATCGCCCTCCAGCTCCGCATAGCTGCCGATCGGCACCTGGCATCCGCCCTCGAGACGTGTGTTCATGGCGCGCTCCGCCCGCACCCGCGTAGCGGTGTCGGTGTGATTCAGCGGGGCCAGCAGGCGTTGTGTTCGGGCGTCGTCCAATCGGCATTCGATACCGACCGCGCCTTGGCCCACCGCCGGCAGCGAAGCTTCAGGGCTCAACGCACAGCGCACGCGGTCTTCCATGCCCAGCCGTTTGAGGCCCGCAACGGCCAGAATGATGGCGTCATATTCGCCGTTATCCAGTTTAGACAGACGGGTGCCGACGTTACCGCGCAGATCGCGCACCNCCAGGTCAGGCCGATTCGCGCGCAGCTGGCATTGCCGACGCAGGCTGGACGTACCGACACAGGCACCTTCAGGCAGCGCGTCCAGATTGGGGTAAAGGTTGGAGACGAATGCATCGCGGGGATCGTCGCGTTCGCAGATGGTGACCAGTCCAAGCCCCGGCGGGAAGTCTACCGGCACGTCTTTCATGGAGTGAACGGCGATATCGGCGCGATGTTCAAGCAGTGCCAGCTCTAACTCTTTGACGAATAGACCTTTCCCGCCGACTTTGGCGAGCGGAGTATCCAGCAGAACGTCTCCCCGTGTTACCATCGGCACCAGCTCCACCTGTAAATCCGGGTGACAAGACTGCAGCTGTTGTTGTACATAATGGGCCTGCCATAGGGCGAGCGGGCTCTGTCGGGTGGCAATTCTGAGAATATTGTCTAACATGCTGGATACCGTTGTTATCGTTTCGTTGCATCGTACCATTGATGCTGCGCCAGTGTCAGTTGCCGGGCCGTGGCTAAACCTCAGTTGGTGACGATTGCAATGATAGCAGCCATAAATCATAAATGCTGGCGGGGGTCTGAGTGAGCGACAACAGGACCAATCCCGCAGTGTAGACCGAAAATTCTGACTTTTTTTACTTTCTTTACGCCTTTTCAGCAAGGTGTTAAATTGATCACGTTTCCAGCAATAAACTGTCCGCCATTCCTCTAAATCATGACTCAGGACAGGTTTGGAAAAACGGCTTTTTTTAGTCACTGGGATAATCAGGCGAAACGTCTTGTACCTCTACATCGAGACACTGAAGCAGAGACTGGACGCGATTAACCAACTGCGAGTTGATCGCGCTCTGGCAGCAATGAGACCCGCTTTCCAGCAGGTTTACAGTCTTTTGCCAGTTTTATTACATCACCACCACCCCCAGATGCCGGGCTACCTTGAAGGTAAGGTTCCACACGGCATATGCCTCTACACGCCTGATGAAAACCAACAACGCTATTTCGATGATGCCCAGCTGATTGGCGGGATGGCGGAGCCGCTGTGCAAGCAGGGCGAATTTCCCATCAACGGCATTTATTCGATGGGCAGCACCTCATCGATTGGTCAAAGCTGTACTTCCGATCTGGACGTGTGGGTCTGCCATCAATCCTGGCTCGATACCGCAGAGCGTCAGCGCTTACAGCAGAAATGCACGCTGCTGGAACAGTGGGCGGCGGGGCTGGGGGTGGACGTCAGTTTCTTCGTGATGGACGAGAATCGCTTCCGTCACAACGAGAGCGGCAGTCTGGGCGGCGAAGATTGCGGTTCGACTCAGCACATTTTGTTGCTGGATGAATTCTACCGTACCGCCGTTCGCATGGCAGGCAAACGTATTCTGTGGAACATGGTGCCGATAGAAGAAGAGCCGAGCTACGACGAGTACGTCATCAACCTTTATTCGCAGGGCGCACTGGCGCCGAATGAGTGGCTCGATCTGGGCGGCCTCAGCACCCTGTCGGCGGAAGAGTATTTCGGCGCCAGCCTGTGGCAGCTCTACAAAAGCATCGACTCTCCCTATAAAGCAGTGCTGAAAACGCTGCTGCTCGAAGCCTACTCTTGGGAATATCCCGATACCTGCCTGCTGTCGGCCGAGATCAAAACGCGCTTGCATAAAGGCGAAATCGTGTCGTTCGGGCTAGATCCGTACTGCATGATGCTGGAGCGCGTCACTCACTATCTCACCGCCATCGACGATATGCCGCGGCTGGATCTGGCGCGCCGCTGCTTCTATCTCAAAGTTTGCGAAAAACTGTCTACTGGCGTTGGCAAAACCGCCTGGCGCGAGCAGATCCTGACACAGCTAGTTGAGCAATGGGGATGGGACGACAAGCGTCTGCAAATGCTGGATAACCGCGCTAACTGGAAAATCGAGCAGGTGCGCGAAGCGCATAACGAACTGCTGGATGCGATGATGCAGAGCTATCGAAATCTGATCCGATTCGCCCGGCGCAACAACTTGAGCGTCAGCGCCAGCCCTCAGGATATCGGCGTGCTGACGCGCAAGCTGTACGCCGCCTTCGAGGCGCTGCCGGGGAAGGTGACGCTGGTGAATCCGCAGATCTCTCCCGATTTGTCCGAGCCGGACCTGACGTTCATTTATGTCCCCGCCGGGCGCGCCAATCGTAGCGGCTGGTATCTGTATAATCAGGCGCCGTTGATGGATGCGATTATCAGCCATCAACCGCTGGAATATAACCGCTATCTGAACAAGCTGGTGGCCTGGGCCTATTTCAACGGTCTGCTGACGTCCGCCACGCAACTGCATATCAAAGGCGGAGATCGCTGCGATTTAGCCAAGCTCAAAGAGCTCGTGTCCGACGTCGCGAGTCACTTCCCGCTCCGCGTCGCGCCGCCCACGCCCAAAGCGCTATATAGTCCGTGCGAAATTCGTCATCTGGCGATTATCGTCAATTTGGAGCAAGATCCGACGGCGGCCTTCCGCAATCAGGTCGTGCACTTCGACTTCCGTCAACTGGACGTATTCAGCTTCGGTCAGCAGCAGCAGTGTCTGGTCGGCAGCATCGACCTGCTATACCGCAACTCCTGGAATGAGGTCAGAACCCTGCACTTCAGCGGCGAACAAGCGGTATTGGAAGCGCTGAAAACCATTCTGGGCAAAATGCATCAGGATGCGGCGTTGCCGGAGTCGCTGAACGTCTTCTGCTACAGCCAGCATTTGCGCGGACTGATCCGCACGCGCGTACAGCAACTGGTGTCTGAGTGCATCGAACTGCGCCTGTCCAGCACGCGACAGGAGCCGGGCCGCTTCAAAGCGGTGAAGGTAGCGGGACAGACCTGGGGACTGTTCTTTGAACGGCTCAGCGTGTCGGTGCAGAAGCAGGAAAATGCGGTGGAGTTTTACGGCGCGATTTCCAACAACAAACTGCAAGGGCTGCCTATACAGGTGGAAACCGCCGCGCAGGTGCACCTGCCGCCGGTGATAGACGGCGTCGCCAGCGAAGGGATCATTCAGTTCTTCTTTGAAAACCGGACGGATAACGAAGGTTTCAATATCTACATTTTGGATGAAACCAACCGGGTGGAAGTGTTTCATCACTGCGAAGGCAGCAAAGAGGAGTTGGTGCGCGACGTCAGCCGCTTCTACTCTTCCTCTCACGACCGTTTTACCTACGGCGCCAGCTCGATCAATTTCAATCTCCCGCAGTTTTACCAGATCGTCCTGGTAGACGGCCAAACGAAGGTGATTCCATTCCGTAAGAGCGACCTCTCGCCGATGTGTATGACCTCGTTTCAGGACGGTTCCCCGCGGTTGAGCCCGCGACAGCTTCAGACGCTGTAGTCCGACATAAGACCGAAAATCAGCCGCGGCATTAACGGGCGTTTCCCGACGCGCCGCCTTCTGGCGCTACTCGAGCGATACTTATCCCTCTCTTGACCTCAGCGAACCCCGTCAGCGAAGTGCCCTCGTGCATCGGTCCGATTCATTGAACTCGCCGCCGTTGATTTTCGATTCCTGTTGATTTTCATGATCCAGCTGCGATTATAGAGAGCATTAGTCTCTGAACGACAGGTTTAACGTTATGAAAACGCTATTTCGCCAGGCTACGCTGGCGCTGGTTGCACTCGCGGTGGTCGGCTGTGGTCTGAAAGGGCCGTTGTACTTTCCGCCGGAGCAGAAAAGCCCGACGCCGAGTGAGTCTCAGACGCAGAAAAATACGACACCGCAACCATCGGCTAACCGGCCATAACGGCAGACGATCAAACGGGATTTCCCATCTTTTAACAGGTCACGATAGCGTATTTACCGCGTCCGGTTGAGCCAGCGGAGTCAGGATAATGCAGTTCTCCAAAATGCACGGTTTAGGCAATGACTTTATGGTCGTCGATGCCGTTACGCAAAATGTCTATTTTTCGCCCGAGCTAATCCGCCGTCTGGCGGATCGCCACTGCGGCGTGGGCTTCGACCAGTTGCTGGTCGTTGAACCGCCGTACGATCCTGAGCTGGATTTTCATTACCGTATCTTCAACGCCGACGGCAGCGAAGTGGCGCAGTGCGGCAACGGCGCCCGCTGCTTCGCCCGTTTCGTGCGGCTGAAGGGGCTAACGAATAAGCGCGATATCCATGTCAGCACCCACAGCGGACGCATGGTGCTGTCGGTCACCGAAGACGAACTGGTGCGGGTTAATATGGGCGAGCCCAACTTTGAACCGCAGCAGATCCCGTTTCGCGCTGCGAAAGCCGAGAAAACCTACATCATGCGGGTGGCAGACCACACTGTGCTGTGCGGCGCGGTCTCGATGGGCAACCCGCATTGCGTCGTGCAGGTCGATGACGTCGATACGGCGGCGGTAGAAACGTTGGGGCCGTTGCTCGAAAGTCATGAACGTTTTCCCGAACGCGCTAACATTGGTTTTATGCAGGNCGTTAATCGCGATTCCATCCGGCTGCGCGTCTTCGAGCGCGGCGCGGGAGAAACTCAGGCCTGCGGCAGCGGCGCCTGTGGGGCTGTCGCGGTAGGGATTCAGCAAGGGCTGCTGTCGGCGGAAGTCAACGTGAAACTGCCGGGTGGCGAGCTGAATATTCATTGGGCGGGGCCGGGAAACCCGTTGTTCATGACCGGTCCGGCCACGCATGTTTATGATGGATTCATTCATTTATGAAACGCGTCGAGGAACAGCAGGAACAGGTCGATCGTGAGGTTGAACTAACGGATGACATGGTGCTGCAGTTTCTGCATCAAAACCCCGATTTTTTCATCCGCAATGCTCGCCACGTTGAACAGATGCGCATCCCGCACCCGGTGCGAGAAAGCGTGTCTTTGGTCGAGTGGCAGCTGTCGCGTCAGCGCACCCAGATCCAGCATCTGGAAGAGGACATTACGCTGCTGATGGAGCAGGCCGCGCAGAACGAGGCGCTGTTTAATCAGCTGTTGCAGTTACAACTGGCCTTGTCGGCGGCGGATTCGCTGCAGGATCTGCTAGACCGTTTGCAGCGCTGGGCGCGCAAACTGGGGCTGTCCGGCGCCACGGTGCGGCTGTTCAGCGATAAATGGCGTATCGGCGCGCCGTCTGATTTCACGCATCTCGCGCTGAATCGCACGTTGTTCGAACCCTTGCGCATTCAGCGGCTGGGAAAACGTAATCACTATCTTGGCTCGCTTAACGGACCCGAACTTCTGCTGCTGCTGCCTCAGGCGCGGCAGGTGGGGTCGGTCGCGCTGTCCATGATGGGCGAAAAAGGCGATCTGGGACTGCTGATTTTCAGCAGCCGCGACAGCCATCATTATCAGGAAGGGATGGGGACCGTACTCTTGCAGCACCTGGCGACGATTTTGCCGATGGTCCTGCAACGCTGGATCGAACGGCTATGAACGTCCCCGACTCGCCCTTGCTGACGCAGGCCGACGCCTTTTTACGCTATCTGCGCGTCGAGCGNCAGCTTAGTCCGCTGACGCAAAGCAGCTATGCGCATCAACTTCAGGCCGTTATCACCCTCTTATCCGCCTCCGGCATAAGCGACTGGCGTCAGCTGGACGCCGCCGGGGTGCGTGCGGTGGTGGCGCGCAGCAAGCGCGATGGACTGCAGTCCTCCAGTCTGGCGCTGCGCCTCTCCGCGCTGCGCAGTTTTCTGGACTGGATGGTGAGCCGCGGCGAGTTGAACGCCAATCCTGCCAAAGGGATTGCCACGCCGCGCGCCGGGCGTCATCTGCCCAAGAATATGGATGTGGACGAGGTTAACCGTCTGCTGGACATCGACGAGAGCGATCCGCTGGCGGTGCGCGATCGGACGATGCTGGAAGTGATGTACGGCGCGGGTCTTCGTCTGGCTGAGCTGGTCGGTCTGGACCTTAGACATATCGATCTGGACAGCGGCGAAGTCTGGGTGATGGGGAAAGGCAGCAAAGAGCGTCGTTTGCCTTTGGGCGGAACGGCGGTCACCTGGCTGCATCGCTGGCTGGCCCTGCGGGAAATCTATGCGCCGGATGACGACGCGGTGTTCGTGTCCAGTCTGGGCAAACGTATCTCCATGCGCAACGTTCAGAAGCGCTTCGCCGAGTGGGGCGTGAAACAGGGCGTGAACAGCCATATCAATCCCCATAAGCTCAGGCACTCCTTTGCAACACACTTGTTGGAGTCGAGCGGCGATCTGCGCGCGGTTCAAGAGCTGCTCGGCCACGCTAACCTCACCACGACGCAGATTTATACGCATCTGGATTTTCAGCATCTGGCTTCGGTCTATGATGCGGCGCATCCTCGCGCCAAACGAGGCAAATCCTGATGCACGTTTATCGTCCCCTCGGCCGAATCGAGGCCATCACCTTCGATCTTGACGACACGCTGTACGACAATTTCGAGGTTGTGCGGCGCAGTTCACGGGAAGCGCTGCAGTTCCTGCGTGATCTCCATCCGGGGTTGCGTTCGTTGACCGAGGCGGAATTCGGCACGATGCGTAGCGAATTGCGCGCGCAGGAGCCGGAGATTTATCACGACATGACCGAGTGGCGTCGCCGCACGGTCGTGCTGGCGCTACGGCGTCAGGGGATGAGCGAGGCGGAGGCGGACGACGGCGCAGCAAAAGCGATGACACACTTCGCCTATTGGCGCAGCCGCATCAGCATTTCGCAGGAAACCCACGATACGCTCGGGGCGCTGGCCCAACGCTGGCCGCTGGCGGCGATCACCAACGGCAATGCCGATCCTCATGCGTGCGGGCTGGGCGAGTACTTCCAGTTTGTGCTCCGCGCTGGTCCGGACGGCCGCGCCAAGCCGTGGCACGACATGTTTCATCAGGCCGCGGAACGTCTCAATTTACCATTGCATCACCTGTTACATGTGGGGGATGATCTCATCACCGACGTGGCCGGCGCCGTGCGCTGCGGGATGCAATCCTGCTGGATAGCACCGCAGGGAACTAACCTGATGCAGCTCCGCGAAGCTCGGCTACTGCCGCATATTGCAATTGCAAGGTTGGTTTCGCTGACGGCATTGCTATAATTCACGCCTTCCACTGTATGCATAAACAGAGGTGAACTGTCGCCGCGTGGTGACGGGATGCCCTTTTCACGGATAACCGACGCCTATGGACGTATCTGATCTGCTCGACAGCCTGAACGATAAACAACGCGACGCCGTCGCGGCTCCCCGCAGCAACATGCTGGTGCTGGCCGGGGCTGGCAGCGGCAAAACGCGGGTGCTAGTGCATCGTATCGCCTGGCTGATGTCGGTGGAGAACTGCTCCCCGTACTCCATCATGGCGGTGACGTTCACCAACAAAGCCGCCGCAGAGATGCGCCATCGTATCGAACAGTTGATCGGCACCAGTCAGGGCGGCATGTGGATTGGGACTTTTCACGGTCTGGCGCACCGGCTGCTGCGCGCGCATCATCTTGACGCTGGACTGCCGCAGGACTTCCAGATTCTGGACAGCGAAGATCAGTTGCGTCTGCTTAAACGTCTGATCAAAGCGCTCAATCTGGATGAGAAACAGTGGCCGCCGCGGCAGGCAATGTGGTACATCAACGGCAAAAAAGACGAAGGCCTGCGTCCTCAGCATATCGAAAGCTACGGCAATCCGGTGGAGCAGACCTGGCAGCGCGTTTATCAGGCTTATCAGGAAGCCTGCGATCGCGCCGGACTGGTGGATTTCGCCGAACTGCTACTACGCGCCCACGAGCTATGGCTGAACAAACCGCACATTCTGCAGCACTACCGTGACCGCTTTAACAACATTCTGGTGGACGAATTCCAGGATACCAACCGCATTCAGTACGCCTGGGTGCGTATGCTGGCGGGCGATAGCGCCCGTGTCATGATTGTGGGTGACGATGATCAGTCCATTTATGGCTGGCGCGGGGCACAGGTTGAAAACATCCAGCACTTCCTCAACGATTTCCCGCAGGCGTCGACCATCCGTCTGGAGCAGAACTACCGCTCCAGCGCCAACATCCTCAACGCGGCCAATGCCCTGATCGCCCATAACGGCGATCGGCTGGGGAAAAACTTGTGGACCGACGGCGTCGAAGGCGACCCGATTTCCCTGTACTGCGCGTTCAACGAACTGGACGAGGCGCGGTTTGTCGTAAGCCGCATCAAGGCGTGGCAGGAAATGGGGGGCAGTCTGAACGAGTGCGCCATCCTTTACCGTAGCAACGCCCAATCCCGTGTGCTGGAAGAGGCGCTGCTACAGCAGAGCCTTCCCTATCGTATTTACGGCGGGATGCGCTTCTTCGAACGACAGGAAATTAAAGATGCGCTGGCGTATCTGCGGTTGATCGCCAACCGCAACGACGATGCGGCGTATGAACGCGTGGTGAATACCCCGACGCGCGGCATCGGCGACCGGACGCTGGAAGTGGTACGTCAGGCGGCGCGCGACCGTCAGCTGACCCTGTGGCAGGCCACCCGCGCGCTCTTGCAGGAGAAGGCGCTGGCCGGACGCGCCGCCGGCGCGCTGCAACGTTTCCTCGAACTGGTGGACGCGCTGGCCAACGACACCGCCGAGCAGCCGTTGCATGTACAAACTGACCACGTGATTAAAGACTCCGGTCTGTGGAGCATGTACGAGCAGGAAAAAGGGGAGAAGGGACAGACCCGCATCGAGAACCTGGAGGAACTGGTCACCGCGACGCGTCAGTACAGCTATCAAGAAGAAGATCAGGACCTGATGCCGCTGCAGGCGTTTCTGTCCCATGCCGCGCTGGAAGCGGGAGAAGGGCAGGCGGACGCCTATCAGGATGCCGTCCAGCTGATGACGCTGCACTCCGCCAAAGGGCTGGAGTTTCCTCAAGTGTTCATCGTCGGGATGGAAGAGGGCATGTTCCCAAGCCAGATGTCTCTCGAAGAGGGCGGTCGACTGGAGGAGGAGCGTCGGCTGGCGTACGTCGGGGTGACCCGAGCGATGCGCAAACTGACGTTGACCTACGCGGAAACCCGCCGTCTGTACGGCAAAGAGGTTTATCACCGCCCATCGCGCTTCATCGGCGAACTACCGCAGGAGTGCGTGGAAGAGGTTCGACTGCGCGCCAGCGTATCGCGTCCCGTTAATCAGCAGCGGCTAGGGACGCCCATTTCCGAGAGCGACAGCGGCTACAAGCTGGGCCAGCGTGTGCGCCATGCCAAATTCGGCGAAGGGACCATTGTGAATCTCGAAGGCGGCGGCGACCATTGTCGCGTGCAGGTCGCCTTCCCCGGTCAGGGCATTAAATGGCTGGTGGCGGCTTACGCAAAGCTGGATATCGTATAAACTAGTGACTGAACAGATTGTTGCATTAATGGCCTGCGTGCGTGTTGACAGCCTTTTTCATCTCAGCGTAACATGCGCGCATCATTATTCCCGGAGGACCCACGCCTTGGACACACCCAGTCGATACTGGCTCACTCACCTATTTCTTAGGTACAACTTCTAAGGCTATCCTCTGTTGCTGATAGCCTTAGTGGTTGTCAGCGATCTCCTCACACATCGCATCGAGTCAGCACCGTCAAACGGTCTGGAATCTGATGGTGATTTTTCACCCTCTTTTCTGTGTTACAAGCGCGTATTGTCCCTGCCAGAACACCTTTAGGGAGCATGACCTATGCTGAGCGCATTCAAGCTGGAAAACAGCCGTTTAACCCGTCTGGAAATGGAAGAAAGCCAGGATCTCACCTCGTCTGTGTGGGTGGATTTGGTCGAACCGGACGTAATCGAGCGGGACCAGGTACAAACCCAATTGGGCCAAACCTTGGCGACTCGACCCGAACTGGAAGACATTGAAGCCTCCGCGCGTTTCTTCGAGGATGAAGACGGCCTGCATATTCACTCCTTCTTCTTTTACGAAGATGCGGAAGATCATGCGGGTAATGCCACGGTGGCATTCACCATCCGCGACGGCCGTTTGTATACCCTGCGCGAGCGCGAGCTGCCGGCGTTTCGCCTGTACCGCATGCGCGCCCGTGCGCAGACGCTGATTGACGGCAACGCCTATGAGCTGCTGCTGGACCTGTTTGAAACCAAAATCGAGCAGTTGGCGGACGAAATCGAAAACATCTACAGCGATTTGGAAGCATTGAGCCGCGTCATTATGGATGGCCGACAGGGCGACGAGTACGACGATGCACTGTCGACGCTGGCGGAGCTGGAAGATATCGGCTGGAAGGTGCGTTTGTGTCTGATGGATACCCAGCGTGCGCTGAACTTCCTGGTGCGCAAAGCGCGGCTGCCGAGCGGTCAGCTGGAGCAGGCGCGGGAAATTCTGCGAGATATCGAATCGCTGCTGCCGCACAACGAATCACTGTTCCAGAAAGTTAACTTTTTGATGCAGGCGGCGATGGGGTTCATCAATATCGAACAGAACCGCATCATCAAAATCTTCTCGGTGGTGTCCGTGGTGTTCCTGCCGCCGACGCTGGTGGCTTCCAGCTACGGCATGAACTTCGAATTCATGCCGGAACTGAAGCTGACCTTTGGTTATCCGGCGGCGCTGGTGCTGATGGTGTTGGCCGGTCTGGCGCCTTATCTGTACTTTAAACGTCGCAACTGGCTGTAACCGCCGAAAAAGAGAAAGGACAGGCCTCGTCGATAGCGACGGGGCCTTTTTTTACGCCAGACGTTTCTGCATCTGCTTCTGCTGGGTACGAAGCGCGTCGCCGATGAAAATCGCCAGCGCCAGCCAGATGAAGGCAAAGGTGACCAGTTGATCTTGTGTGAACGACTCGCCGTAGGCCACAACAGCCAGTAAAAACACCAGCGTCGGGCCGATGTACTGGAAGAAGCCGAGCGTGGAGAGACGCAGGCGCACCGCGGCGGCGGTGAAGAACAGCAGCGGGACGGTGGTAACGATACCGGCTGAGAGCAGCAGCAGATTCAACGACAGCGAGTTCTGCGTTAAGTGGCTGGTCGGCGTGTCGGCGTAGCAAAACAGGTACACCAACGCGACGGGGATTAGCCACAGAGTTTCGACCAGCATACCCGTTTGCGCATCGACCCCAATCTTTTTACGCAACAGGCCATAGACGGAAAAGCTAAAGGCCAGCCACAGCGCGATAGACGGCAGGGAGCCGAATTTCCACAGCTGAACCAGTACTCCGCATACCGCCAGCGCGACGGCGAGCCACTGCATGGGGCGGAACCTTTCACCTAAAAACACGAGTCCGAGCAGCACGCTGACCAGTGGATTTATGAAGTAACCCAGGCTGGCTTCGAGCATGTGGTGATGGTTGACGGCCCAGATATAGGTGAGCCAGTTGCTGCCGATAAACAGGGCGGTCACCGCCAGCATCAGCAATCGTTTCGGCTGGTGCAGGAGGGCGATGGCCTGCTTCCATTGACGACTGACGCTGAGCAGGATGAGGATAAAAAAGAACGACCAAATCACGCGGTGCGAAACGATTTCAGTGGCGGGAACCTGTTCGATGAGTTTGAAATAGGCCGGGGCGATACCCCAGATGATGTAAGCGCCAAGAGCGAACAGGACTCCCTGGCGAGTTTGCTGCGTTTCCATTGTAATTGCTCAGTATAAACAGGGTGAAAGGGCTATTTTACTTAAAATAAAGTCCGCCAACACCCGTATATTGCGGTTAACACGGCGGCAATAGCGGATTTTCCCAGCATGAGATGCGGCGTTGTCCGGCAGGTAAAGGTCAGCGCCGAGTCTGCGCGACGCGTCGTGAATAAGGTCGGCACGTGGGAAATGGGCGCCGCCGCCATACAGAAAATACCGATTCGTGGCTGTCTATAACGTAACCGGTTATTTTCTGTGTACAATGCCAGCGGCAAATCAAAAATAACCTTACGGTCAGTTGGAGAAATACGTGCATGCGTAAAATTTGGGGTGGTGTGCTGGCGTTGCTGTTAACGGCGCAGGTCCAGGCGCAGGAAGCCACAGTGCAGGAAATTCATGATAAACCGGCGGTCCGCGGCAGCATTATCGCCAGCCTGCTGCAAAAGCATGACAGTCCGTTCATTCTTTACCCATACGAAAATAACTACCTGCTTTACACCTATACCAGCAATATCAACCGGGAAGCGATTCAGAGCTACAACTGGGGAAATAACGCTCGCAAAGACGAGGTTAACTTCCAAATCAGTTTAGGCTTCCCGCTATGGCGCGGTATTTTGGGCGACAACTCGCTGCTGGGCGCGTCCTACACCCAAGGCTCCTGGTGGCAGCTTTCCAACAAAAGCGAATCTTCCCCTTTCCGTGAAACCAATTACGAGCCGCAGATCTTCCTGGGCTGGGCGACGGACTACAGCCTGGCGGGCTGGACCTTACGCGATGTGGAAGTGGGCTTTAACCATCAGTCCAATGGCCGCTCCGATCCCACGTCACGTAGCTGGAACCGCGCCTATGCGCGTCTGATGGCGCAGAACGGCAACTGGCAGGTGGAGCTGAAACCCTGGCTGCGTCTCTCCGACAACAAAGACGACAACCCGGATATCACCCGCTACATGGGTCATTACCGTGTCCGTGTCGGTTACCTGTGGGGCGACAGCATTTTCAGCGCGGAAGGACGCTACAACTGGAACAGCGGCTACGGCGGCGGTGAAGTCAGCTGGAGCTACCCGTTGACCGAGCACGTGCGCTTCTACACCAAAGTCTTCAGCGGCTACGGCGAATCGCTGATCGACTACAACCATCGTCAGACGCGTGTCGGCGTCGGCGTGACCCTGAACGATATGTTCTGAGGCCGCGTTGGGCCGGGATTGTCGAGGGTGGTAAGTAAAAGCCTGCATACAAACGTTGCAGTTTTATCAAACGGCGCTGAAAATAGCGCCTGTTTGTTTTTATAAAAGCGGTGAAGGCGTGTCTACGGCAGAAGTATTGAATAAAGAAGCGCTGGCGACGCAGGTGTTGCGCGAAACCTTCGGGTATCAGCAGTTTCGGCCCGGCCAGCAAGCGATTATCAACGCTGCCCTCAACGGGCAGGACTGCCTGGCGATCATGCCCACGGGTGGCGGTAAATCCCTGTGCTATCAAATCCCTGCTCTTGTCATGGAAGGGCTGACGCTGGTGGTGTCTCCGCTCATTTCCCTGATGAAAGACCAGGTGGATCAGCTTCAGGCCTACGGCGTTTCCGCCGCCTGCCTTAACTCCACGCAAACGCGCGAGCAGCAGCATCAGGTCATGACCGGCTGCCGCAACGGCGACGTCAAACTGTTGTATATCGCTCCCGAGCGCCTGACTTCTGAAAGTTTTCTCGATCATCTGTCTCACTGGCAGCTGGCGATGATCGCCGTCGACGAAGCGCACTGTATTTCCCAATGGGGGCATGATTTCCGGCCGGAGTACCGGGCGCTGGGGCAGGTGAAACAGCGTTTCCCCGGCCTGTCGGTGGNGGCGCTGACCGCCACGGCGGACGACACCACGCGTCAGGACATCGTCCGTCTGCTGGATTTGCACGATCCCCTGATTCACATTAGTAGCTTCGACCGACCTAACATCCGCTATACGCTGGTGGAGAAATTCAAACCGCTCGATCAGCTGTGGATGTTCGTGCAGGGCCAACGCGGTAAATGTGGCATCGTTTACTGCAACAGCCGCGCGAAGGTCGAAGACCTGTGCGCTCGCCTGCAAAATCGCGGCTTAAGCGTGGGGGCCTACCATGCAGGTCTGGAGAACGAGCGCCGGGCTCAGGTGCAGGAAGCGTTTCTGCGCGACGACCTGCAGGTCGTCGTGGCCACGGTGGCGTTCGGGATGGGGATCAACAAGCCTAACGTCCGCTTCGTGGTGCACTTCGATATTCCACGCAACATCGAATCGTATTATCAGGAGACCGGCCGCGCCGGGCGCGACGGCCTGCCTGCGGAAGCGGCGCTGTTTTACGATCCGGCCGATATGGCCTGGCTGCGTCGCTGTCTGGAAGAAAAACCCGCGGGTCCGCAGCTGGATATCGAGCGTCACAAACTCAATGCCATGGGCGCGTTTGCGGAAGCGCAAACCTGTCGACGGCTAGTGCTACTCAACTACTTTGGCGAAGGGCGCCAGCAGTCGTGCGGCAACTGCGATGTCTGTCTGGACCCGCCGAAAAGTTACGACGGACTGGTCGATGCGCAGAAAGCCTTATCCTGCGTGTACCGCGTCGGCCAGCGTTTCGGCATTGGCTATATCGCGGAAGTGCTGCGCGGCGCCAACAATCAGCGTATTCGCGAGTTCGGCCACGACAAGCTGCCGGTCTACGGTCTCGGCAAAGATAAAACGCAGGAACAGTGGGTCAGCGTGCTGCGCCAGCTAATCCACTTGGGACTGTTGATGCAAAATGTGGTGCAGCACTCCGCGCTGCAACTGACCGAAGCGGCCAGACCGGTTCTGCGCGGCGACGTCCCGCTGCAACTCGCCGTACCGCGGTTGATCAACCTGAAACCGCGCGTCAGCCAGAAATCATACGGCGGCAACTATGACCGCAAACTGTTCGCCAAACTGCGCAAGCTGCGTAAATCCATCGCCGATGAAAACAACATTCCGCCGTACGTCGTCTTCAGTGACGCGACGCTGCTGGAGATGGCGGAAATCCTGCCGGTTACGGCCAGCGAGCTGCTGAACGTTAACGGCGTGGGCCAACGCAAGCTAGAGCGCTTCGGCGTGCCGTTCATGACGCTCATCCGCGAGCATCTGGAAGACGACGATTAAGCTGTTTTATGCCTCTGAACGAACCACGATAACGGGAGTGTCATTATGCTGTTCCTGACCCTAGCCTTGGTCCATTTCGTCGCCCTGATGAGCCCGGGGCCGGACTTTTTCTTTGTTTCGCAGATTGCGGCCAGCCGTTCGCGCCGTGAAGCGATGATGGGCGTGCTAGGGATCACACTGGGCGTGATGGTCTGGGCGGCGATCGCCCTGATGGGCCTGCACCTGCTGCTGATGCAGATGGCGTGGCTGCACCGCATCATCACCGTCGGCGGCGGCCTTTACCTGTGCTGGATGGGATGGCAAATGTTGCGCTCGGCGCGCCAGAAAGCGCAACAGTCCGACGTCGCTGAAGCCAGTGTTGATTTGCCTAAGCGCGGCAAGTTCTTCATTCGTGGATTTGTCACCAACCTGTCGAATCCCAAGGCGTTGATCTACTTCGGCAGCGTTTTTTCCCTGTTCGTCGGCGATAACGTGGGCCCGAGTGAGCGCTGGGGGCTATTTGCGCTGATTTCGCTAGAAACGCTGGTGTGGTTCACCATGGTGGCGATGGTGTTTGCGCTGCCGGTCATGCGCCGGGGCTATCAGCGTTTGGCGAAATGGGTAGACGGCGTGGCGGGCATCCTCTTCGCGGGATTTGGTATTCATCTTATCGTCTCGCGCTAAACGCGAGGTCATGACGAGCGCATCGCCATGACCTTTTGCGCGTCTTGGCATTACGCTCGACGGGCCGAGGCCAGCAGCGCTCCCACCATAATGAACATCGAACCGAAAACTCTATTCAGACGCTTCACCTGTCGCGGTCCCTTCAGCCACTTGGCGATCCGCGTCGCCAGCGAGGCATAACCAATCATCACGACGATATCCACGGCGATGGTGGTGACGCCCAGCACCAAATATTGCATGGTCTGAGGCTGATGCGGGATGACAAATTGCGGGAACAGCGCGGCCAGAAACACGATGCTTTTCGGGTTAGTCAAATTGACCAGTACGGCCCGTTTGAACAGCCTGCGTCGCGGCATAGTGTTTGCCAGCGTGTTCAAATCCAGACCGCCTGCGCTACGCCATTGCTGAATGCCAAGCCAAATCAGATAGCCCGCCCCGACCCATTTGAGCACTTCAAACGCCAGAGCGGACTGAGACAACAGCGCACCGAGGCCGATGCCCACCAGCGCAATATGGCAGATCAACCCGACCTGCAGGCCGGCAATCGAAGCAAAGGCGCCGCGATAACCGTGACTGATGCCGGTGCTCATGGTGTTGATGGCGCCGGAACCCGGCGAAAGGCTCAGAATCAATGTGGTCACGAGATAGGTAAACCACCACTCGATGGTCATGCGTCAGTGCTCCCTGAATGTCGCTTTTTATGCCACAATACGCCAACGCCGATTTTTGCGCCAGAGCTCACAAAACCAGGTCTAGCCGTCATGAATAACTGCGAGAATGTGTGATGACTCAGTACCCTGAGTGTCTACTAAACCGAGAGGCGCAGTACGCTGCGTTTTCCAACGGACCTTTGCTGGACTTCTGGCGGCGGCGGGACGAGGGCGAGTTCATCGGCGTCGATCGCGTTCCTATCCGCTTTGCCCGCTTTGCCTCTCCGCGCCATCATCAGGTGGTGATGCTGCTCACCGGCCGCACCGACAGCTACGTCAAATATTCCGAGGTCGCCTACGACCTGTTCCACAATGGTTATGATGTGCTGATGATGGATCATCGCGGGCAGGGACGTTCAGGACGTTTGCTGAAAGATACTCATCGCGGTCACGTCGAGAATTTCAGCGACTATGTAGATGACGTGGCGCAGTTCTGGCAACTGCAGCTGGCGAAAAGCGGCTATAAACGGCGCTTTGCGTTGGCGCACTCAATGGGCGGTGTGATTCTGGCCGATTTTCTGGCCCGTAGGCCCGAGGCATTCGATGCCGCCGCGCTCTGCGCGCCCATGTGCGACATCCATCTGCCCATGCCGGAATGGCTGGCCTGGCGCATTCTGGACCGGACCGAACGTTACCCGAAGCTGCGTGACTACTATGCCATTGGCGCCAGCCAGTGGCAGCCATTGCCTTTTGTCCTCAACGTGCTGACCCACAGCCGTGCCCGGCATTTGCGCAGCATGCGCATCTATGCCGACGACCCGTCTCTGCGGATCGGCGGGCCCNCCTACCACTGGGTGCGAGAAGCGTTGTTAGCGGGAAGAGATTTGATGTCGAGAGCCGCAAAGATGACGGTGCCGCTGCTCGTGCTGCAGGCGGAGGACGACCGGGTGGTGGATAACCGTGGGCAGGATGCATTCTGCAAAGCGATGGCGGTGGCGGGTCATCCGGTGGCCGGAGGAAAGCCGCAAGTGATACGCGGCGCCCGACATGACATGCTGTTTGAAGAAGATACGGTGCGTGCCGACGTTTTACGCCGGATTCTGCACCATTTTGCGCAATATCACTAAATTCTGCGGCCCGGCCGCGTTTAACCTGCGGAGGTTAGATTCCAACGTATGTACCCAATTGTCGCTTCCGATTTGGATGGCACGCTGCTGTCCCCCGCTCATACGCTTACCCCCTATGCCAGAGAAACGTTGCAACTGCTGACGGAGCAGGGCGTTCATTTTGTCTTCGCCACCGGACGGCATCATAAGGATGTCGCACAGATCCGCGACAGGCTGGGGATCAGCGCGTACATGATCACCTCAAACGGCGCCCGCGTGCACAACACCGACGGAGAGTTGCTGGTCAGCCACAATCTTGACAGCGATATCGCGCGCGACCTGTTCGGCATCATGTACGACCGCGAGGACATCCTCACTCACATCTACCGGGGCGATGACTGGTTCATGAGCCGTTCCCGACCGGAGGAGGAGCAGTTCTTCCAGGAGTCCGTCTTCAAGTACCAGTTGTTCGATCCGTCGGCGCTGGACACCGACGACGTGGGGAAAGTCTTTTTCACCTGCGACGATCACGAACGCCTGCTGCCGTTGGAAGAGGCGCTCAACGCTCGCTGGGGCGACCGCGTCAACGTAAGCTTTTCTTCGGTGAACTGTCTGGAAGTGATGGCGGGCGGCGTATCGAAGGGACACGCGCTGGAGCAGGTGGCGAAACTCATGGGGCACGGCGTGAAGGATTGCATCGCGTTTGGCGACGGCATGAACGATCTGGAAATGCTCTCGATGGCGGGAAAAGGCTGCATCATGGCGGCCGCCCACCAGCGTTTGAAAGACCGTTTGCCAGAGCTGGAAGTGATCGGCACTAACGCGGATGACGCGGTGCCGAACTATCTGCGCAGAGTGTATGCCCCGCTGATCGCACGCTAATGCATGGGTGATGTGCCAGGATATGTCGAGATGTGCGATGTGTAAGCAGAGTGACAAGACCAAAAAAACGCTTTACAGGTGCGAATGATAATGATTATTATTGCCATGCGTTCCGGGAAAGCCCCTCTGTCTCGATCTCGATGATTCAGTGAGGTTTTGCTGTGAAAGCACGACATTGCTCACATTGCTTCCAGTATTTATTTAGCCAGCTCGGGTGCTGGCTTTTTTTTGTCTGCATTATTTATGGAAACTAGTTTCCATAAATACCGCTATTTTTTTGAACGGTACGGTGAGTTTTTTACGCTATCTTCCCGACGCGCCGTCGCTAGACTGTTCAAAACGACGGAGGAAGCAACGATGATCTATTTACGTCAGGCGCAGCAGCGCGGACATGCCAACCACGGCTGGCTCGACAGCTGGCATACATTTTCATTTGCCGATTACCACGATCCCGACTTCATGGGATTTTCCGCCCTGCGGGTGATCAATGAAGATCGTATCGAAGGCGGGCAGGGATTCGGCATGCATCCGCACCGGGATATGGAAATTTTGACCTATGTGTTGTCCGGCACCATTGAACATCAGGACAGCATGGGGAATCACGAGCGGATCCCGGCCGGAGAGTTCCAGATCATGAGCGCGGGCACCGGTGTTCGCCATTCGGAATACAACGCCAGCCCGGATGCGTTGCTGCATCTGTATCAGATCTGGATTATCCCGGACCGTAAAGGCCTGACGCCGCGCTATGAGCAGCGTCGCTTTGACGATAAGCAAGGCAAACAGCGGGTATTGTCGCCGGAGGGGAGCGACGGTTCTCTCAAGGTCTTTCAGGACATGTCGCTGTGGCGCTGGGCGCTGAAGGCGCAGGAGCAGGCGGAGCATGACATCGAGACCGGCCGCCGCGTCTGGATCCAGGTCGTGCGCGGCACGGTCACGGTAAATGGACAGTCGGCGAGCACCAGCGATGCGCTGGCGTTATGGGACGAAAGCACGCTCTCGATCAGCACGGATGAAGACAGTGAAATCCTGCTGTTTGATTTACCGCCGGTGTAAGGGCCTGTGCCTGTGGGCAATAAAACGCATCATGCCAAGCCGGGGCGTCGGCAGTGACCACCGTGTCGGCGCCGTTTCAGCGCGTAATCGAGTTCCGACCCATGCTGCGAAGCCGGTCTCACCCGTCATGAAAGTCGGGGTCATCCGGTATGGTATTGATACTCACTCCCCGGTTTTTTGTTAGACTCCGACTACTTTCCCCGAGTTGGATAGCCACGGATGATCAAGAAGAAAAGACCGGCTCTTCAGGATGTCGCAGATCGCGTCGGCGTCACGAAAATGACGGTCAGCCGCTATCTGCGTAATCCTTCCCAGGTGTCTGCTACGCTGCAAAAGAAAATCGCCGCCGTACTGGATGAGCTGGGATACATTCCCAACCGCACGCCCCATATTCTGGCCAACGCCACCAGCCGCGCCATCGGCGTTCTGCTGCCATCGCTAACGAATCAGGTTTTTGCAGAAGTGCTGCGGGGTATTGAGCGGGTAACGGAAGCGCGGGGTTATCAAACCATGCTGGCGCACTATGGCTATCATCCTGAGAAGGAAGAGCAGCGCTTGATGTCGCTGTTGTCTTACAACATCGACGGCTTGATATTAGCGGAACGCACCCATACGGTCCGCACCCGGCAGATGATCAACGTTTCCGGTATCCCGGTCGTGGAGCTGATGGATTCTGTGTCACCCTGTCTGGATATGGCGGTGGGTTTCGATAACGTCGAAGCCTCACGACAGATGACGCGGCACATCCTTGGGCGAGGACGTCGACACGTGGTGTATCTGGGCGCGCGGCTGGATGAACGCACCCTGATGAAGCGGCAGGGCTATGAGCTGGCGATGCAGGAGGCGGGTTTAACCCCCCACAGCGTGATGAGCGAAAGCGCCTCGTCTTACACGCTGGGCGGTGAACTGCTGCGGCGAGCGCAGATGGAGTGCCCGGACATCGACAGCGTGTTCTGCACCAACGACGACCTGGCGATCGGCGCGATTTTCGAGTGTCAGCGTCAAGGACTGAGTATTCCTCGGCAGATGGGGGTTGTCGGCTTCCACGGTCACAACATCGGCCAGGCGATGGTTCCCCGCTTGACGAGCGTCCTGACCCCGCGTGAGCGCATTGGCGAAGTGGGCGCCGAAATGCTGCTGGCGCGTTTGAACGGCGAGCCGGTGACGTCGGCCCTGCACGACGAAGGTTTCGAACTGCTGCCCGGCGACAGTTTGTAAGTCAATCATTCATGGCGCCTTATCATTGGGGCGCCAGTACGCGATGTCTCCCTCCTCATGACACACCGGCTCGTTCGCCGCGGGCGGATTCGACTACGGCAACGTTGGCTGTCGACTCGCTTTTGTCGAAAAATTCATCATCGCCAAAAGCGCCCCTCTCGCCTGGCAATATTTGATCTTTATCCCAAACTGTAAATTAAGTGCTACAGGCTAGTTCCAGTTCTTAACATGTTACCGGTATCATGATACCGGTAACATTACGGGTATCGTCCGTTTTCCTGATGGTGCTTCACCCATCGCTTCTGATGTTTCATCGCTGCTGCCGTACTCGGCCATTGATGGGCCGTAGCAGAATCACCTTCGCCTTCGTTCTCCGGTGGTTTCCGGGAGCGATGAGGCTCTGCCGGAGAAAGGTTATGCCATTAGTCATCGTTGCTGTCGGTGTCGCCATACTGCTGTTGTTAATGATTCGATGTAAGTTGAATGGGTTTATCGCGCTGGTGCTGGTGGCCCTGGCCGTCGGGATCTTGCAGGGCATGCCGGTCGATAAAGTTATCGCGTCCATCAAAAACGGGGTCGGCGGGACATTGGGCAGTCTGGCGCTTGTCATGGGTTTCGGCGCGATGCTGGGGAAAATGCTGGCGGACTGCGGGGGCGCGCAGCGGATCGCCACCACGCTGATTGACGGGTTCGGCCACAAAAACATCCAGTGGGCTATCATGCTGACGGGTTTTACCGTTGGCTTCGCCTTGTTCTATGAGGTCGGTTTTGTTCTGTTGCTGCCGCTGATATTCAGCATCGTCGCCTCCGCGCGTATTCCTTTGCTGTATGCCGGCGTGCCGATGGCTGCGGCGCTGTCCGTCACCCACGGTTTTTTACCGCCGCATCCGGCGCCGACGGCTATCGCCGCCATTTTCCATGCTGATATGGGCAAAACGCTGCTCTATGGTACGCTGCTCGGGATCCCCACCGCCATACTGGCCGGTCCGGTTTTCGCCCGTTTCCTGAAGAAAATCGATAAGCCGGTGCCCGAAGGTCTGTACAACCCTAAGCAATTTACCGAAGAGGAAATGCCCAGCTTCGGCGTCAGCGTCGGTACGGCGCTGGTGCCGGTCATTCTGATGGCGGTGAGGGCGATTGCTGAAATGGTGTTGCCGCACGGACACGCGCTGCTGCCTTACGCGGAGTTCTTCGGCGATCCGGTGATGGCGACGATGATTTCGGTGCTGATCGCGATTTTTACCTTCGGCCTTAACCGCGGACGCACGATGGATGAGGTGATGGCGACCGTCTCCGACTCCATCAAAATCATCGCCATGATGCTGTTGATTCTGGGCGGCGGCGGCGCCTTTAAGCAGGTGCTGGTCGACAGCGGGGTGGATAAATACATCGCCCACATGATGGAAGGCAGCAGCCTGTCGCCGCTGTTCCTGGCCTGGTTGATTGCCGCGACGCTGCGCATTGCGCTCGGCTCGGCGACCGTGGCCGCCATGACGGCGGGNGGCATCGCCGCNCCGCTGATCGCCACGACCGGCGTCAGTCCAGAACTGATGGTGATAGCCGTGGGGTCCGGAAGCGTGATTTTCTCTCACGTTAACGATCCCGGCTTTTGGCTGTTCAAAGAGTATTTCAACCTGACCATCGGCGAGACGCTGAAATCCTGGTCGGCGCTGGAAACGATCATCGCGGTTTGCGGGTTGCTCGGCTGTCTGCTGATGAGCCTGGTGGTCTGACGCTGGGCTTCTGCCGGGCGGATCCCGGCAGAATATCGGATTACAGCTGCAGGTAAGCGCGAATGCCGTCGAGGAACATTTGCGTGGAGAGCATCACCAGCACCAGCCCCATCAGTTTTTCCAACGCGCTGACCCCTCGGTCTCCCAGCAGTCGCAGGAACAGGTTGGACATCAGCAGGATCATGAAAGAGATGCCCCAGGCGATAAACAGCGCCAGCGTCAGATGAGCCAGCTTCTGCGGATATTGGTGGGACAGCAGCATCAGCGCCGCCAATATAGACGGGCCGGCGACCAGAGGGATCGCCAACGGCACCAGAAAGGGTTCATCCGTCTCCGGCAGGCTGGTGGACTCATTTTTCGGTGAAGGGAAGATCATGCGGATAGCGATCAAAAACAGGATGATCCCGCCGGAAATCGACACGGTCTCGGTACGCAGGTTCAGTACCGCCAGGATTTTCTCTCCCGCGAACAGAAAAATTAGCATCACGCCCAGCGCAATCACCATTTCCCTGACCAACACAACGCGGCGACGTTTAGCGGGAAGGGGCTTCAATACCGACATAAAAATCGGCATGTTTCCCAGTGGATCCATGATGAGCAGTAGTAAAACGGTGGCTGAAATCATTTCGGTCATGGGGAGTTGACTCCTGTCGTCATGAGGCGCGAATTCGCGCGCTGTTATTAGCTGTGCTGCTGAAAAAGCCGACGAGATTGAATAAATTAACTTGCGACTTTACGTACATTTTGTAAGGTTGAACGTCATCACTTTAAACAATGTTACTGCCAGAAACGGCAGCCAGACTTCTTTTCGTCACCCCCAAGCAGGACAGCAAACATGAAAAATGTTGGTTTTATTGGCTGGCGCGGAATGGTCGGTTCGGTACTCATGCAACGCATGGTAGAAGAACGCGATTTCGATGCCATCCGCCCGATCTTCTTTTCCACTTCCCAGCACGGCCAGCCGGCTCCTACGCTCGGCGGGCAGCAGGGCGTATTGCAGGATGCCTACGACCTGGAGGCGCTGCGGGCGCTGGATATTATCATCACCTGTCAGGGCGGCGATTATACCAACGAAGTCTATGCGAAGCTGCGTGAAAGTGGCTGGCAGGGTTACTGGATTGATGCGGCGTCCACGCTGCGCATGAGTGATGACGCTATTATTATCCTGGATCCGGTCAACCATGCGGTCATCCAACAGGGTCTGAATGACGGCATCAAAACGTTTGTCGGCGGCAACTGCACGGTCAGCCTGATGCTGATGTCGCTGGGCGGCCTGTTTGCTAACAATCTGGTGGATTGGGTGTCCGTATCGACTTATCAGGCGGCGTCCGGCGGCGGCGCTCGCCACATGCGCGAACTGTTGGTGCAGATGGGGATGCTGAATGCGGAAGTGGCGAAAGAGCTGCAGAGTCCAGCCTCCGCCATTCTGGATATTGAACGTAAAGTGACGGCGCTGACCCGAAGCGGCACATTGCCGACCGACAATTTCGGCGTTCCGCTGGCGGGGAGTCTGATCCCGTGGATCGACAAACAGCTGGATAACGGCCAGAGCCGCGAAGAGTGGAAAGGTCAGGCGGAAACCAACAAGATTCTGGCGACCCGCGATGTGATCCCCGTTGACGGTCTGTGCGTGCGCGTCGGCGCGTTGCGCTGCCATAGCCAGGCATTCACCATCAAACTGAAGAAAGACGTATCGGTGCCGGAAATCGAACAGCTGCTGGCCAGCCACAATGACTGGGTGAAAGTGGTGCCGAACGATCGCGAGCTCAGCATGCGTGAACTGACGCCCGCCGCCGTGACCGGTACGCTGTCTACGCCGGTTGGCCGTCTGCGTAAGCTGAATATGGGGCCGGAATATCTGTCCGCCTTTACCGTCGGCGATCAGCTGCTATGGGGCGCGGCGGAGCCGCTGCGTCGCATGCTGCGTATCCTGCTCTAAATGATATCGCCCCACTGCGCAGGCTGCGCGGNGGGGCGATTACCCTTCCTGCTCTTTTCCTGTTTCCTGCCGGTTTTCTTTACTGCACGCGTGTTCTCGCTGGCGCCTCGGCTGTCGGCAGGGGACTAATGGCTCAGGGGGCCCGCCGTCACCGCATGCCGTGACGGAATAGTCTCTTCCGCGCGCTGGCGCCGGTAATGCTCTAGCCAAGCGCTGACGCGCTGCTGCTGATTTTCGTCCAGCCACATGCCGAGCTTGGTTCTGCGCCACAGCGCATCCTCCACGGAAACGACCCACTCATGTTCGACCAGATAGCGCAGTTCGGCCTCATAGAGCATATGCCCGAAGTGTTCGCCCAGTTCGCCGACGCTGTGCGCGTCGCCCAGAAGCTGTTCGGTCTGGCTGCCGTAAGTGCGGCTGTAGCGTCGGGCTAAAGACTCCGGCAGGTTGTAATGCTGACGCAGGCGGGATGCGTAATCGTCGCGGGAGCCCTGAATGTCTCCGCCCGGCAGCGTCGCCTGCTGCGTCCAGGCTTTGCCGGCCTGTGGGTAGTACTTCGCCAGCTTGTCCAGCGCATGTTCCGCCAGCTTACGGTACGTGGTGAGCTTGCCGCCGAAGACGGATAGCAGCGGGGCGCGTCCGTGATCGTCGTCGATCGCCAGCGTGTAATCGCGGGTGATCGCCTGCGGTGAATCGGACTCATCGTCGCAGAGCGGCCTTACCCCGGAGTAGCTCCAGACGATGTCATCGCGGGTCAGCGGTTTCTTGAAATAGCGGTTGTAGATGTCCAGCAGATAGTCGACTTCGTCGTCATTAATGCTGACATGGCGCGGATCGCCGTGGTACTCCATATCGGTGGTGCCGATGATGGAGAATTCATCCATCCACGGAATGACGAAAACGATGCGGTGATCCTGATTTTGCAGAATATAGGCCTGCGGCTCGTTATGAACTTTCGGCACCACGATATGGCTGCCTTTGATCAGGCGGATACCGTAGGGCGAGGGCAAAGACAGCCCTTCGTCGAAGAAACTTCGCACCCAGGGGCCCGCCGCGTTCACCAACCCTTTAGCCTGCCAGCTGTGTGTTTCGCCGGTCAGCGCATCTTCCGCCTCGACGTGCCACAGACCGTCGACACGGCGCGCGCGCGTGACTTTGGTGCGGGTACGTACCTGGCCGCCGTGGCGCTCAACCTCTTGCGCATTCAGCACCACCAAGCGGGCGTCGTCGACCCAGCAATCGGAATATTCGAAACCGCGCGTCATCTCTGGTTTCAGGGCCGACTCGGGTCCAAAACGCAGACCGCGGCTGGCCGGAAGGCTGACGCGTTTGCCCAGATGGTCGTACATAAACAGCCCTGCGCGGATCATCCATGCCGGACGCAGATGAGGTTCATGGGGCAGGCGAAAACGCAACGGCGATATGATATGCGGCGCCATTTTTAACAGGACTTCGCGTTCGGATAAGGCCTCGCCAACCAGCCGGAATTCGTAGTGTTCCAGATAGCGCAGGCCGCCATGAATCAGCTTGGAGCTGGCGGAAGAGGTGGCGCAAGCCAGGTCCTGCGCTTCCAACAGCAGCACTGACAGGCCTCGGCCCGCCGCATCCGCAGCAATACCCGCGCCGTTGATTCCCCCGCCGATCACGATCAGGTCTTTGGTTTCCACATTCCCCTCCGCCGTATTTCGCATAAATGTTCGTTTTCGCTCACGATGATAATCGCAAACAAACATTCACGCCAAGGTTTAACCAAATAAATACATTTATACGTGACTCAGTTAACAATAATGGGGCCATAGTAAGAGAAATGTGCTCTTCCTCCCGGCTTTTGTGGGGTCCGGCGTGGGGAGTGCGATACAATCGACACAATTTGATAACAATGGGGGCGGAGAATCATGGAGCAGTTTGAGGCGATTGATGTAGAGCAGGCTTATCAGCGCTGGCAGTCAGGTGAGGTACTGGTCGATATTCGAGACCCGCAAAGTTTTGCCGCCGCGCACGTGCCGGGCGCGGTCCATCTGACCAATGACTCGCTGAATGGCTTTGTCGACGGGGCGGATCTCGCGCAGCCGGTGATGGTGTTGTGCTATCACGGCATCAGCAGTCGCAACGCCGCTCAATACCTGCTTAGCCTCGGATTTTCCTCTGTGTACAGCGTCGACGGCGGTTTTGAGGCCTGGCAACGCCGCTTCCCGCAGGACACGTCGGCGGGCTGACGAGGATTCGTTAGGGATGGCGCTGATTTTCCCGCGCTAAATGTTTTAGAATCAAGCTCATTGAACGATACAGCGAGAAGCATAGCCACCATGATCCGGATTATCGCTTTACCCAACCCGCGCCAAGCTCAGGCGTTCGTGGATTACATGCGCACTCAGCACATTCGGCTGGCGATACGCGTCAACGACGGCGAGTACGAGCTGTGGCTGCAGGATGATAGCGAGCTGGCGCGGGTGGATAAGGAGCTGGATCGTTTCATGGAAGAGCCTTGGCACGCGCGATACCAGGCGGCCAGTTGGCAAAGCGGCACCACGCGCACGGGATTGCGCTATCCTGCCTTCTCCTTTGTCGGCGAGCTTCGTCAGCGCGCGGGGCCGCTGACGTTGGCAGTATTGGTCGTCACCATCGCCGTTTATCTCCTGATGCAGTTCTACGGCGTTGAACGGATGATGCTGCTGCTGTCCTACCCGGAGAGTGGTCAAGGGATGCAACTGTGGCGCTGGTTTAGCCATATCCTGCTGCACTTCTCGCTGCTGCATATCCTGTTCAACCTGATGTGGTGGTGGTATCTCGGCGGGCCGGTAGAAAAAACGCTCGGTACCCGCAAGCTTTCCGTGATCCTGCTGCTGTCCGCGGCGCTCAGCGGCTGGGTGCAGTCGTGGTTCAGCGGCGTCTATTTCGGCGGCCTTTCCGGCGTGGTCTATGCCCTGATGGGCTATGTCTGGCTGCGGGGAGAGCGGCAGCCAGACGGGCCGTTGCATCTACAGCGGGGACTGATGGTGTTCTCCGTCCTGTGGCTGGTCGCGGGCTATTTCGATATCTTCGGCATGTCCATCGCCAACGGCGCCCACATTGCCGGGTTAGTGGTGGGACTGCTGATGGCGTGGTGGGATACCGGGCGTCGCGTACCGGCGAAGAGGGGATAATCATGAAGCAAACGCAGCGGCATGAGGCCATTATCGAACTGGTGCGCCAGCAGGGCTACGTCAGCACCGAAGAGCTGGTAGCGCATTTTTCCGTCAGCCCGCAAACCATCCGTCGCGATCTTAACGACCTGTCCGAGCGGAATCAGATCCACCGTCATCACGGCGGCGCCGCACTCCCTTCCAGCTCCGTCAATGCCGCCTATCAGGATCGCAAAACGATGTGGTCGGATGAAAAAGCCCGCATCGCCCGGCAGGTCGCCAGTCAAATCCCGGACGGCGCGACGCTGTTTATTGATATCGGCACCACGCCGGAAGCGGTCGCACACGCGTTGATGAACCACAAGGGGTTACGTGTGGTCACCAACAATCTCAACGTGGCGACCCTGTTGAAAAGCAAAGACGATTTCCGCCTGATTCTGGCCGGCGGCGAGGTGCGTAGCCGCGATGGCGGCATCATTGGCGAGGCGACGCTGGACTTCATTTCTCAATTCCGCCTCGACTACGGCATTCTCGGGATCAGCGGCATCGATATAGACGGCTCCCTGCTGGAGTTCGACTACCACGAGGTTCGCACCAAGCGTGCAATCATCGACAACTCCCGCTGCGTGATGTTGGTCACCGACCACTCCAAATTTGGCCGTAACGCGATGGTGAATCTCGGCACTATGGATTTAATCGATTATTTGTTCACCGACCGGCTGCCGCCCGCCGGCGTGCTGAAAATTATCGAAAAATCCAAGGTGCAGCTGTCGCTGTGCTGAGGTAAAGCGTGTCAGCGGTTCCTCTGTTTTATCGCCGCCATGGCCGGATGCGGGAACGTAAGCGTTCCTCGTCGGCGAAGATATAACGCGTTGATCTTGCTATGCCTATCAGCGGCAATTGCACGATGATCATCAGCTCGATATAGTTCCGATATACCCTGCTTGGATGCAGGCGTTCGATTAGGCTGCCATCTACCGCCGGTGACGTGATGCACGACACGTCTACATCAGTCACTCTCGCCGGCGACCATCCGGACATTGGCTCGACAGACTCCGTCGTGGCTTTCGAGGTTTAGCCCGCTCTGCGGCGATCCGACGGCATGGCGAAGCGACGGTATCGCTCACTGAACTGCTCTCAGCCGTAGACTGAAGGAGTATGATCGTTACAGCCTGACGAGGGTGAAGCGCCTGGCTTGCCCCCGGAAATGGCTGGCTGAGTGGGTATTTTCCCTGAGAGCTATCGACAATCCCGCTCTGATATACAGTCATCCACAGCCGAGTGAACTCGCTGTACCGTAACGGAATGCGCGACTGTGCTGCCGCCAGGTGAATCGCGCGCTCTTTATGGAGATGTTCAGGCCGATCGGACTCATGATTATCAAAACGCATGGGGCAGATGCGTTGTTAAGGAAGCAATAAACATGGCGTTAGAGGCTAATAAAACGATACCCCGGCGAATCTCCATCGCCGAGACCTACGTTGACGACACCGGTCGCCATCAACGAATCGACAGGTCCACACAAGCGAAACTGTTGAGCCTGCTGAGCGCAGAGGGGATCAATAACCAGCCGATTCCGCCGGTGAAAGTGTGGCGCGAAGGTGAACCTGTGACGATCTGGGTGCAGGGCGACGGCCACTATCGCTGGACGTTCCATTACGAGCAAGGCGGCCTGATTGAGGGCGAGATCGCGGGAGGAACTGTCCTGACGCTGCCCGAGCCTTTACCCCAGGGGTATCATCGTCTGACGCTGGAACAAGCCGGTCGGCGGTGGCGCTGTCAGGCGATTATCGCGCCGGTGTGTTGCTACGAACCGGATGCGCTTTCGCAGGGGAAACGCTGGTGGGGCGTCTCCGTACAGCTGTATACCCTGCGTTCTCAGCATAACTGGGGTGTTGGCGATTTCGGCGATCTAAAAACGCTGCTGGAAGAGGTGGCGCGGCGCGGCGGCGCGTTCGTCGGACTCAACCCTCTGCATGCGCTGTCTCCCTCCGGGCCGGATAACGCTAACCCTTACAGCCCCTCATCGCGTTACTGGATTAACACCATCTATATCGACGTCAATCACGTGGATGATTTCCTCCAGAGCGAGGAGGCGCAGCGGTGGTGGCGCAGCGATGAAACGCAGCGTCGGTTATCCACCGTTCGCGGCAGCCGCTGGGTGGACTATCGCTCGGTCGCCGCGCTGAAGCGGGACGCTTTGCGCCTGTCGTTCCAACACTTCAACCTGCGCGGCGTGCTCGATCCGCGTCAGCTCGCCTTTCAGCAATTCATCGCCCGCGGCGGCGACAGGTTGCGGCAACAGGCGACCTTTGATGCGTTATACGCGTGGCTGGAACGTGACGGCGACGCGTTCAGCGATTGGAGCCAATGGCCCGAGTGCTATCAGGATGCGCGGGGCGAAAGCGTGGTCAGCTTTCAGGAGTCTCACGCTGAAGATGTCGTGTTCTATTGCTGGCTACAGTGGCTGGCTCACGAACAGCTGGCGGCCTGCTACGACCACAGCAAACAGCTGGGGATGCCGCTTGGGCTGTATCGTGAAGTGGCGGAAGGCGTGGCGTGTCGCAGCGCCGATTCCTGGCAGGAGCGTCCCCTGTTCTGCCATGACGCCAGTATTGGCGCCGTGCCGCAAACACGGATGCCGCAAGGACAAAGCGGGCCGCTGGCGCCGATCAATCCAGTCCAGTTGCAGAGCAGTGGCTATCAGCCTTTCATCGATATGATTCGCAGCAACATGGCGCATACCAGCGCGATATGTCTCCATCATGTGGCGTCGCTGATGCGTGAGTGGTGGGTTCCGCAGGAGCGCGCGTCGGAGGACGGCGGCTTTATCTATTATCCCGTGGACGACCTGCTGGCGATCCTGGCGCTGGAGAGTCAGCGTCATCGCTGTATGGTGATGGGCGATGAGCAGGGCGTTTTGCCTGAAGGGATGGTCAGCAAATTGCGCGATAGCCGTATCTACTCCTGTCGGGTGCTGTTTTTCGAGCGCAACCAGCAGGGGGAATTTTACGCGCCGCAGGACTATCCGCCGCGCTCGATGGCGACGGTGACCACGCACGATTTACCGACGCTGAGGGGCTACTGGCAAAGCATTGATCTCATGTTGACGCACGAACTGGGCCTGTGCGCCGGCGACGTGCTGTTGAGCCGCAGACTGAAGGCGCGTGAGCAGGCTAAACAGGCATTGCTGGATGCGTTGCATCAGTATGGTCATCTGCCTCAGCGCGTTGGGCGCAACGCGACGCTGACGACGATGAGCGCCCAGTTAAATCGCGGCGTACAGCGCTACCTGGCGGAAAGCGCCAGCGGCCTGCTGGGACTGCGGCTGGAGGAGTGGCTGGATATGGCGACGCCGGTCTGTGTGCCGGGCGGAGAACAGCAATATCCCAACTGGCGGCGCAAGCTGAGTCGGACTCTGGATTCCATTTTCGGCGATAGTTATCTGGAACGGCTAATACGTGATATCGATCTGCGACGAAACGGACCGTTGCCGAGCAGGAATGGCGGCGCGCCCGCGGGGAAATAACTCCGGTCGTTGCCGNCCCGTCTGGGTCGGCAATGTGGAGCGCGGGGATATTAGTAGTAAGAGTGCTCGCCGGGCTGATGCTCGGTGAGATCGCGAACGCCCGCCAGTTCCGGGAACTTCTGCAGCAGCTCTTTCTCAATCCCTTCTTTCAGGGNGTAATCCACCATAGAACAGCCGTTGCAACCGCCGCCGAACTGCAAAATAGCGTAACCGTCATCGGTGATTTCCATCAGCGACACCTGTCCGCCGTGACCGGCCAGCTGCGGGTTGATCTGCGACTGCAATACATATTCCACGCGTTCGACCAGCGGAGCATCGTCTTCCACTTTGCGCATCTTGGCGTTAGGCGCTTTCAGCGTGAGCTGGGAGCCCAGCTGATCGGTGACGAAATTGATCTCGGCATCTTCCAGGNAAGGGGCGCTGAGTTCGTCGACGTAGGCCGACAGCTTCTCAAACTTCAGCTCGGTATCGTTCGGCTCAACGGCATCGGGCGGGCAGTAAGAAACACCGCACTCAGCACTCGGGGTGCCGGGATTGATGACGAAAACACGGATCTGGGTGCCTTCCTCTTGCTTTGCCAGCAGTTTGACAAAATGCTCCTGAGCAGTGTCGGTAATATGGATCATAATTTTAACTCAATAGTTGACTACGCCAGTTGGTTATAATACGCCCATCCCGCCGGTCACTACAAGGTGCGGCACAGACACCAGACCTGGATGTGCGCCGCGCCCTGCCTCAGCAGCACCCGGCCGATCTCCGCCATCGTACTGCCGGTGGTCACCACATCGTCCAGCACAACGATCCGTTTCCCCGCCAACGGCAGCGTACAGCTAAACGCCCCGCGCAAATTACGGCGGCGGGCCGAGGCGGTCAATGACCTTTGTGGCGGAGTAGGGCGTGTGCGCGTGAGGCCGTCGGCCACATAGCCACAGTTCAGCCAGCGCGCCAGCGGCGCGGCCAAGAGCGCCGTTTGATTATAGCCTCGCCGCCACTGCCGTCCCCGGTGCAGCGGTACGGTCAACAGCAGGTCTGGCGGCGGAAACCCCGAATGCGGCGCGCTCAGCGCCGACTGCCGATAGCGTTGGCGCCAGCATAGCCACAGCAGGCGCGCCAGCGCGGGGGCGATGTCTCCCTGACCGTAAAATTTCAGCTGTTTGATCAACCCATCCAAAGGCGGCCGATAATCGGAGACAAAGAGCAGTGCATGCCAGGGCGGCGGATGTTGCAGACAGCGACCGCAAGGGAGCGATGCCGAAGCCGCGGGCAGGCCGCAGCGCGGACAACAGCAGGGCGGTGGCGGAAGACGACGCAGGCAGTGACTGCATATCCCATGATGACTATCATACAGCGGCTGCCGGCAAAGCCGGCACTGCGCCAAAAAGGTGAACATCCTGTTTCCCCTCATGATGAAAACGACGCGACATCACTATTTACGTATAAGAAGAAGGACGATAACGCATGGCAACGTTGCATTGGCAGACGGAAGGTGAAGGCGAACAAGAAATTGTGCTGCTGCACGGATGGGGACTGAATGCGCAGGTATGGAACAGCATCGTTCCGCGATTGGCGCCGCATTTTCGCCTGCACCGCGCCGATCTGCCGGGCTTTGGGCAAAGTCAGGGGTTTGGGCCGATGCCGCTGGCGGAGATGGCCGCCGAAGTACTGGCCCGCGCGCCGCAGAACGCCATCTGGCTGGGTTGGTCGCTGGGCGGACTCGTGGCCAGCCAAATCGCGCTGACTCACCCGGAGCGCGTTACCGCGCTGGTGTCGTTATCCTCCTCTCCCTGCTTTCAGGCGCAAGAGACATGGCCGGGCATCAAACCCACCGTACTGGCGGGTTTTCAGCAGCAGTTGCAGGAAGATTTTCAGCGAACCGTGGAGCGTTTTCTGGCGCTGCAAACGCTGGGAACCGCCAGTGCAAAACAGGACGCCAGGCTACTGAAATCCGNGGTGCTGGACCAGCCGATGCCGACGGTGGACGTACTGAACGGCGGGCTGCAGATCTTATCGCAGGTGGACTTGCGGGCGCCGTTGGCGTCGCTCACCGTTCCTTTCCTACGGATATATGGCGCGCTGGATGGCCTGGTGCCTCGCGCTATCGTGCCGCTGCTCGATGAGTGCTGGCCGCAGTCGACCTCGGTGATCATTCCCAAGGCGTCGCACGCGCCGTTTATCTCGCATCCTGATGATGTGGTCGAGGCGTTGCTGGCGTTCACAAGGGTGCAGTAACGGCATCTCCCGTCGTTCTTATTGCGCGAATGCGCAGCACCCGCAGTTTTGTCCAGGTGATGCCAGTTGTGACGGGGTTCATCAAAATGTAAGAAATCATCACTAGCTTATGTCCGGACCATGATTAACTGCGAAGGACATAAATAGAATGAAACTCCGTTGGCTACTCCCCTTGTTAATGGCGTCATCTCTGCCCGGTTTCTCCCACGCACAGGCTATTTATCCCATTGACCGCGCGACTATGCCGGCGGGTGGGCGATTCGACTTCAAAGTTGAGTTCGACGAGGTGCTGAAGCCGGAAGATATCCGCATTCAGATCAACGGCCGCGACTACCAGCAGGTGCTGGGCAAACAGGCCACGTTCGTCGAACGCGAAGACGGCGCTCCCGTATCTACCGTGTGGGTCCGCGACGTCGGTCTGACGCAGGCGGGTCGTTATGACGTTGAAGCGCAGGCCAAAGGCAAGACCGCCAAGGTCAGCTGGGAGGTTTATCCGGCTCCGCAGACCCGTAAGGCGAAAAACGTGATCCTGTTTATTGGCGATGGTTTGTCGGTGGCTCACCGCNCCGGCGCACGCATTCTGTCCAAAGGGATCACGGAAGGAAAGGCCGCCGGAAAACTGGCGATCGACGACCTGCAATATATGGCGTTCGCCGGTACGTCCAGTACTGACTCCATCGCGGCGGACAGCGCCAACACGATGAGCGCTTACATGACTGGCCATAAGTCCGGCGTCAACGCGATTGGGGTTTACGTCAGCCGCAGTAAAAACTCGCTCGAACATCCCAAGCAGGAAACGTTGGGAGAGCTGGTGACCCGTTCGACCAATATGGCGCTCGGCATCGTCAGCGATGCCGAGCTGGAAGATGCGACGCCCGCCGCCGTGGTATCGCACACGCGCCGCCGCGCCGACAAGGCCGAAATCGCGTCCATGTTTTACGACGTGCAGCCAACCGTGATGCTGGGCGGCGGCTCGGCTTATTTCCTGCCGAAAAGCATTCCGGGCTCAAAGCGCAAAGACGATATCAACTACGTCGAGAAGTTCCAGCAGGCCGGCTATACGCTGGCGACGGACGCGCAGACGCTGAAACAGAACGCGGCGACCGCCACCAAACTGTTGGGCCTGTTCCACACCGGCAACATGGACGGCGTGCTTGACCGTCGCTTCCTGAAAAACGACGTCGCCAAGAAATTCCCCCACCAGCCGGATCTGACGGAAATGACGCAGGCGGCGCTGGATGTGCTGTCCAAAAATAAAGACGGTTTCTTCCTGATGGTGGAATCGGCGTTGATCGACAAGGCTTCTCACCCGCTGGACTGGGAGCGCGCGTTCTACAACACCATCATGCTTGACCAGTCTGTGGCGGTGGCGAAGAAGTTTGTGGAAACGCACCCGGACACGTTGATCATCGTGACCGGCGACCACACCCACGGCATCTCCATCATCGGTACGGTGGATGACGATAAGCCGGGTACGGAGATGCGTGAGAAGGTCGGCGTGTATGAAGATGCGGGCTACCCGAACTATCAGGATGCCAATAAAGACGGCTATCCGGATGACGTTAACGTCTCCAAACGTCTGGCGGTCTTCTTCAACAACTACCCGGACTACTACGAAACCTTCCGTCCGAAGCTGGATGGCACGTTCGTCCCGTCGGTGAAAAATGAAAAGGACCAGTACGTCGCCAACAAGGCTTATGCCTCTGTCCCCGGCGCCGTGCTGCGCGAAGGCATTTTGCCGCGTTCGGTCGATACCGGCGTACATGCCGTGGACGACATGGTGATTCAGGCCAGCGGCCCCGGCGGAGAAGCCATCCGCGGCTATATGGACAACACGCAGCTGTTCCGGGTGATCGTCGATGCGCTGGCTATCGATGCCCGCAACACCGCGAAGAAATAACGTGTTATGCCGCGGTTAACACGTTTTGCCACGGGGCTGATTGCCCCGTTGTGCCTGCTTATTTTCTCTCTGAGCGTGATGCAGCCCGTGCGTGCGGCCTCGGTCCCTGAACTGTCATTCGACAAGCTGTATGCCTCGTTCGGCGTGCTGGGCGCCGAATTTTCCAACGACGTAAAAACGCTGTCGGGGCAACGCGTGAAAATGCGGGGATTCATGGCGCCGCCGTTGAAGGCGGAGGCGCAATTCTTCGTCCTGACCAAAATGCCGATGGCGCTGTGCCCGTTTTGTTCGTCGGATGCGGACTGGCCGGAAGATATCGTCGTGGTCTATCTCGGCAAGCGGCAGACCTTCGTGCAGAACAACACCATTATCGAGGTGGATGGCGTGCTGGAATATGGATCGTGGACCGATCCGGAAAGCGGGTTCGTCAGCCTGCTACGCCTGCGCGACGCGCACTTCAAAACGCCATAGGAGCCGGTTGCGATGATACAGATGACGCAATTACAGGTGACATTTCCCGATCTGCCGGAGCCCGTATTAGACATTCCGCATCTCCATATTGCGGAGGGAGAGCGGGTAGCGATCGTCGGGCCGTCCGGATCGGGCAAAACCACCCTGATCAATGTGATGACGGGGCTTCATGGCCGCGCCAGCGGTTCACTACGCTGGGATCGGCAAGAGTTATTAACCCTCAGCGAAGCCGGTCGCGATCGCTGGCGCGCTCGCCACGTCGGTCTGGTCATGCAGGACTTTCATTTATTTCCCGGCCTGTCGGCGCTGGAGAATGTGTTGCTGCCCGCGCGCTTTCACCATTGGCGGCTGCCCCGCGCGCTGAAAACTCGGGCGGCGGAGCTGCTGGAACGCGTGGGGCTGGAGACGGGAAAACGGACGGTGGAACGACTGTCTCGCGGTGAAAAACAGCGGGTAGCGGTGGCGCGAGCGTTGCTGGGCGAGCCGGATATGATCGTCGCCGATGAGCCGACCGCCAGTCTGGATCGCCATAACGGCCAACAGCTCGCCGAGCTGCTAATCGCGCTGGCGCGGGATACGCACACGACGCTGATTACGGTCACGCACGATCGTCAGTTGTCCGACGGAATGGCGCGTTGCATCCGGCTGGAGCAAGGACGAATTGTGTCGGATGAGAAAAATAAGGAGCAGACGGAATGATCCCCTGGCCGTTATTACGGGCCGATATGCGCAGGCTGTGGCCTGGCATGTTGGTCGTCATGCTGCTGATCGCGCTGGCGACGGCGTTGAGTATTGCGGTTAGCCTCCAGGAACGGGCGCTACAGCAAGGGAGCGCGCGGGCGGCGGACCGTTTCGATCTGGTGATTGGCGCGCCGGGCAGCGAAACGCAGCTGGTACTGTCATCGGTCTTTCTGCAACCGTCGGCGCTGACGCTGATCCCGGCATCGGTGCTGGAAACGTTGGCGCATCATCCGTTGGTCGAGTGGGCCGCGCCGGTGGCGTTCGGCGATTTCTATCAGGGCATGCCGGTCGTGGGGACGACGACGGCGCTGGTGACGGAGAACGGTAAGCGGTCGTTGCAGGCCGGTCGGGTGTTTGAACAGGATTTCGATGCCGTCGTCGGCGCGCATACCGGCATGAAACCCGGCGATACCTTTAGTCCGATCCACGGCCGCGTCGGGGAAAGCGGCGCGCACTCGCACGAAAATGTCCGCTACACCGTCGTCGGCGTGCTGCCGGAAGACGGCAGCGCTTGGGATCGCGCCATACTGGTGCCGGTCACGGCGGTGTGGCGAGTGCATGGCATCGCGGTGCCGGGACACGAGCATAACGGCGATGAGGCACATCATCACGATGGCGATGAGGCGGAGGAGCACGACGCCGAAACGCACGCGGGCATGCCGGCTATCGTGGTGAAACCGAAAAGTATTGCCGGGGCCTATCAGCTGCGCGCCCAGTTCCGCACGGACACCACGCTGGCGGTGTTCCCCGGCGAGGTCTTGGTCAAGCTCTACGGCATTTTGGGGGATATCCGCCTGCTGCTGGACTACGTGGCGATGGGCACGCAGGGGCTGGTGGGCATTGCCGTCGCGATGGTCGCGGTGCTGCATCTGCATCAGCGTCGCAGGCAGATTGGCGCGCTCCGCGCTTTTGGGGCGCCGCGTTCCGGCATCTTTTTGCTGGTCTGGTCCGGACTGATGCTGCTGGTCAGCTCGGGCATTCTGGCGGGCGTCGGGCTCGGCTATCTCGCGGCGAAGACGATTGCCGTGGTGATGAGTGAGATAAGCGGTTTTGTTCTGCCCGTCACGCTTGGCGAGGAGGATATTCAGTTCTCGCTGTTGCTGTTGGTGATCGCGGCGGTGGTACTCACCGTTCCCGCGATGTTGTCCTGGCGACACTCTCCGGCGGAGGCTTTGCGGGAAGCGTAGTCCGCAGTCCAGGCTCTGCGCAATCAGCTCGCACTACGCGTCGTTAAGGGGGGCGGGCTTTTTTTCTGATTGCGGAACGTCTGATTTCCGACTGTTTCCGATCATGCACTGTACCTGTCATCTTTCACTGATGGGCGGTCGCCGCTTCTTCGATGGTCTTGCTGATTGCCGGTGAGTTTCCTTGACGCTGTTCCGCCCGCTGCGGCTATTCACGCGGGATCTCGCCGCCTCTGGTCTTTACCGCGCTTTCTCTCCCGCATTGATGTGGTTAACGCGGCGCTTGGCGGATCCTCTCCGGCCGGATAATCATTCAATCACTAAATAATTAGTGGCTATAAGTAATAAAAAAAACGTCATAGGGAATCATTCGGGCGGCGCTTAAATTAGCGGGTCATGTTCGGCGCAGCTGCGCGGACATCGCAAGCAAGGCGCTTTGTCTCCTGACGAGCGACGGCTTTCCACCGGGTGGGTTGATTGAAGGTATTTGGATGACGGCGTTATTGGATATACGGGGACTGAACATTCGTTTTCCCGGTCATGTGGCGGTGGATAATCTCGACCTGCAAATAGCGGCGGGCGAAACGCTGGCGCTGGTAGGCGAGTCCGGTTGCGGTAAGTCCACCACGGCGTTAAGCGTGCTGCGGCTGTTGCCAAAGCAGGCGCAGGTTCGCGGGTCGATTCGGCTGGACGGTGACGATGTGTTAGCACTCAGCGAACGCCAGATCGCCGCGCTGCGCGGCAATGTGGTCTCCATGATTTTCCAGGAGCCGATGACGTCCCTGAATCCGGTGCTGCCAATTGGACAACAGGTGGCGGAAGCCCTCACGTTGCACCAGCCGCTTAGTCGGGAACAGGCCCGCCAGCGCGCACTCGAGCTGCTGGCGCGGGTGAAAATCCCGGAACCTCAGCGTCGCTTCCACGATTACCCGCACCACCTTTCCGGCGGCCAGCGTCAGCGCGTCATGATCGCCATGGCGATAGCCTGCGAACCGCGCCTGCTGATTGCCGATGAACCCACCACCGCGCTGGATGCCACGATTCAGGCGGAGATCCTTGCTCTGATCGACGAACTGCGGCGTGAGCTGAATATGGCGGTGCTGCTGATTACGCATGATTTAGGCGTGGTAGCCCAGTGGGCTGACCGGGTCGCGGTGATGCATCACGGCCGCAAGCTGGAAGAAGGCCCGGTCGGCGACGTACTCCATCATCCGCAGCACACGTATACCCAAGGGCTGTTGCAGGCGTCTCTGCATACCCACCCCGGCCTGCATTACCGCGAAACCCGGCTGGCGGAAATTCATTACAGCGCGACCGAGGGATTCTCGCTCTCTCAGCCGCCGGTCGATCCCGCGCGTTTTACCACGGCGACACCCGCGCAGGCGCCGCTGTTGTCGGTCACGGACTTGACGGTCGGCTATGACACGGAGCGGGGACGCGTAGCGGCGGTGAACGAGGTTTCACTCACCCTCCGACCGGGCGAAACGCTGGGGTTGGTGGGCGAGTCCGGCTGCGGCAAGTCCACGCTGTCGCGCGCGATCATGCAGCTCCAGCCGGTTCAGCAGGGGCGGGTGACCTTCGACGGGCAGAATCTGCTGTCGTTATCGCGTCGACAACTGTTGCCCTGGCGCCAGCAGATGCAGATGATTTTTCAAGATCCCTTCAGCTCCCTCAATCCGCGTCAGCGCGTCGACGACATTCTTGGCTATGCGCTGGCGATCCACGGCGTAAAGGACAAACAAGAGCGCGAGCGGCGGATCGAGCGGATCCTCGATGATGTCGGGCTGGCGCGCTCGGCGCGCGAACGCTACCCGCACGAATTTTCAGGCGGTCAGCGCCAACGCATCGGCATTGCACGAGCCTTGGTGCTGCGTCCACGGTTGCTGATTTGTGATGAGCCGGTTTCGGCACTGGATGTGTCCGTGCAAGCGCAGATTATTAATCTGCTGGTGGATCTGAAAGCCGAGCTCGGGCTGACCTATTTATTTATCTCTCACGACCTTTCCGTCGTCCGTTACATCGCCGACCGCATTATGGTCATGAATGGCGGTCGGATCGTGGAGGNGGGCGACCCGCAAAACCTCTGGCAGCATCCGCGTCATCCTTACACCCGTGCGCTGTTGGACGCGGTGCCGGGGCGGCAGGCCAAAGTGGCTGCGGTACAGGCCTGAGTCGGTGACAGCTCGCCGTCCGCGCTTGATAACAACAATACAGAGAACAGCCTTACCTTGGGCCGGGCGGCTTTAGGAAAGTCTGACTTATTCATCCAGGGGAAACAGACGATGCCAAAACAGAGTTCGGACGCGCCGCGTTCCACCGACCGCGCTATAGAGGCGATGGTCGACTATGAAATTAACCGCCGCCGATTTCTCGGTATCTCCGGCGCGATCATGGCCTCCGGGGTATTTGGGGGGCTGTGGCCGCTGGCAGGCCAGGCCGAGGTCGGCAGCCTGCCGAATACCGTGACCGGCGCTGTCCGCGGGGGAACGCTGGAAGCGGTGGTGCATCCGGAACCGCCGACGCTGGCTTTCTTCATCAATACCTCCACGCCGGGCCGCACCGTCGTCAGCAAAATCTTCGACGGCCTGTTCGACTATGCGCCAGACCTGACGCCGCGGCCGCAGCTGGCAGAGAAAGTGGCCGTCTCGGACGACGGGCTGACGGTGACACTTTTTCTGCGCAAAAACGTGTTTTGGCACGATGGTCAGCCGTTCAGTTCGGCGGACGTGAAGTTTTCTGCGGAAAACGTCTGGCTGCAGTATTCACCCTATGCCCGCCGCGTTTTCCAGTACCTGACGAGCACCGAAACGCCCGACGCGCATACCGTCGTGCTGACGTTGTCCAAGCCGACGCCGGTGGTGCTCAATGCGCTGGACGTCGTGGCGACGCCGGTGTTGCCGAAACACTTGTATGAAGGCACGGACATCCCCAACAACCCCTACAACAACAAGCCCGTGGGCACCGGGCCGTTTGTGTTCAAGGAGTGGCAGCGCGGCAGTCATATCGCGCTCGAACGTTTCGATAAATACTGGCAGCCCGACAGACCTTTCCTCGACAAGCTGATATTTAAAATCATCCCTGACGTCTCGGGCCGCGCGACCGCGTTTGAAACCGGCGCGATCCAGTACGGCGAACGCAATCCCGTCACCTTTGCGGACGCCGACCGTCTGTCGAAACAGCCGAATCTGACGCTGGATACGGCGGGTTATAACGGGTTTGCGACCTCGTTCTGGCTGCTGCCCAACCTGCGCGACCCGATTCTGGGCAATTTGAAAGTCCGTCAGGCGATCGCACATGCGGTGAATAAAGATCTGCTGGTCAAAGTGGTATGGGGCGGCTACGCCAAACCGGCGACCGGTCCCGTTTCCTCACAGCTGAGCACGTTCTATACCGCCGACACGCCGCAGTATCCGTTCGATCCCAGAAAGGCGCAGGCGCTGCTGGACGAAGCCGGTTTCCCTAAGAAGGCGGACGGCTGGCGCTTCACGCTGAATCACGACTTCATCCCTTTCGGCGACGACTACCGCCGTACCGGGGAGTTCGTCCGTCAGGCCCTACGGGCCATCGGCATTGATGTGACCTTGCGGGCGCTCGATCTGGCGACCTGGAGCAAAAACGTCTTCAAGGATTACGACTATCAGTTGGCTAGCTCCTGGGGCGTCAACTGGACCGACCCGCAGCTGGGCGTGGAGCAGCTTTACTGGTCGAAGGCAGAGAGCAAGGGCACGCCCTGGACAAACGCCTCCGGTTACGCCAGCCCCGAGGCGGACAGGCTGATCGAAGCCGCGCAGATTGAGGTGGATCCCGTGAAGCGTCGGGCGCTTTATGATGAGTTACAGCGCGTGGTGCAGCGCGATCTTCCGCAAATTAACCTGTTCGAATTCAAGTGGTTCGGCATTTGGGCCAGAAATCTGCGCAACGTGACGGACACCTTCAATCACAGCCAGAACAATTTCGCTCAGGTATGGCTCGACAAAAAATAACGCCGTACGGCGCGCGGACGCACTTATGACGAAACATCTCTTTTTCCGGCTGATGCAGCTGGCGGGCATCGTGGTTTGCATCGCCACGCTGAACTTTTTTCTCCTCAAGCTGCTGCCCGGCGATCTGGTGGATGTCATCGCCAGCGAGAGCGGGAACGCCTCGCCGGAGCTGATTCAGCACCTGCGCGAACTGTACGGACTGGACCGTTCGGTACTGGCTCAGCTGTGGGCTTATCTTGGACAGCTGTTGCAGGGCGATCTGGGTTTTTCGTTCCGTTTTGGCGAGCCGGTCATGGGCCTGATTGTGGACCGATTACCCGCCACCCTGTTGCTGGTAGGCACGGCTTTATTGCTGTCGGCGGTGGGCGGCGTGCTGCTGGGGGTGGCGTCGGCGCGTCGTCCCCACGGCATCGCGGACTCGGCGATTTCGGTTCTCTCCACGTTGGGCTATTCGGCGCCGATGTTCTGGGTGGCGCTGATGCTGATCGTCCTGTTTGCCGTCAAATTGGCGTGGCTGCCGGCCAGCGGCTGGCAGGCGATCGGTGCGGGTTACCACGGCTGGCGACAGCTGTGGGACGTGACGACGCATCTGGTGCTGCCGGTGCTGACGCTGGCGATTTACTACATGGCCGTGTATGCGCGGCTGTCGCGGGCTTCCATGATTGAAACGCTATCGGAGGATTTTATCCGTACCGCGCGGGCGAAGGGCGCGCGGGAAGGCCGTGTGATTTTCGGTCATGCGCTGCGTCATGCCGTCCTCCCGGTGATCACGATGCTGGGCCTTCAAAGCAGCGCGCTGTTGGGCGGTTCCATCGTAGTGGAAACGGTGTTTGCGTGGCCGGGGCTGGGACAGCTGTCGTTTGATGCCATCCGCAGCCGGGATATCCCGGTGTTGCTGGGCGTATTGCTGTTCAGCAGCGTACTGGTCGTGTTGTCCAATCTTCTGGTGGATATCGTGCATGCCGGATTGGACCCGCGCCGGCGGCGCGTGGCGGCCCGAAGAGAGAAAGGAGACATATAATGCGCTGGTTATTACAACCTTCCGCGCTAATAGGGCTGACGATCCTGCTGGGCGTGGCGGCGATGGCGTGTCTGGCGTCCCGGCTCTTTCCCGACGATCCGCTGAATATGGTCGGCATGCCTTATCTATGGCCGGGTCAGGATGCGCAGTTTCCATTGGGAACCGATCTGATGGGGCGGGATATTCTGGCGGGCGTGTTTCACGGCGCGCGCGTGTCGCTGTTGGTTGGCGTCGCATCAACCGCAATGGCGCTGCTGATCGGTATTGCCGTCGGCGTCTTGTCCGGCTTCTATCGGGGGCGCATCGATAGCGTATTGACCAGCGTGACCACGCTGTTTCAGACCATCCCGGCGTTTCTGCTCGCCATTATCCTGGTGGCGGTGCTGCAACCCTCCATCCCCACTCTCATTTTTGCGCTGGGCATCACCTCCTGGACCAGCGTTGCCCGGCTGGTGCGTGCTGAGTTTTTGGCGCTGCGCGAGCGGGAGTTCGTGAGCGCCAGCATTTCGCTCGGCGCAAGCGATCTGCACCTGATCTTCCGTGAAATCCTGCCGAACGCCTGGACGCCGGTGGTGGTTTCCACGGCACTTCTGATCGCCAATGCCATTCTCTCTGAGGCCGGGCTGTCCTTTCTCGGGTTGGGCGATCCCAATGTCGTGAGCTGGGGGTCGATGATCGGGACGGGGCGGGATGCGCTGAGGACCGGATGGTATATGACGGCGATCCCCGGCGTGATGATTATGCTGACCGTGATGGCGCTGAATCTACTCAGTGATGCGCTGCACACCGCGCTTAACCCGCGTTTGCGTCGTAAGCGCAACGTGCTGCCGGTGCTCTGAACGCAGAGGGAGAACGCCTGGCGCGCTCTCCCTCTTAGGGGGAGGGCGTTAGCGTTTTTTGAACGCCGCCGCCAGCGCGTCGCTCATCGCGCTGTTGCCAGCCGGTGTCCCGGCCGCACGCGGACGCGGTTTATTGGCGGCCTGTTTGCGCGGCTGGGCTGTGTCCTGACTGCCTCGGCGAGCGCCGGTTTCACCCGGTTGCTCATCCAGACGCATCGTCAGCGCGATACGCTTACGCGGCAAATCCACCTCCAGCACCTTCACCTTAACGATATCGCCTGCCTTGACCACCGTGTGCGGATCTTCCACATAGCGGTTCGCCAGCGAGGAGATATGCACCAGCCCGTCCTGATGAACGCCGATATCCACGAAGGCGCCGAAGTTGGTGACGTTGGTGACGGCCCCTTCCAGAATCATGCCCGGCAGCAGGTCGTTCATCGTTTCTACGCCTTCGGCGAAGCTGGCGGTTTTGAACTCAGGGCGCGGGTCGCGTCCCGGTTTTTCCAGCTCTTTGATGATGTCGGTCACCGTCGGGATCCCGAACCGTTCGTCGGTAAATTCGCTGGCTTTCAGCGAGCGCAGCGCGTTGGCGTCGCCCATCAGGTCCTGCAGTTTTTGCTCGGTGACGGCCAGAATGCGCTCTACCACCGGATAGGCTTCCGGGTGAACCGTCGAGGCATCCAGCGGGTTGTCGCCGTGGTTGATGCGCAGGAAGCCGGCGCACTGTTCGAACGCTTTGGGACCGAGACGGCTGACTTTCAACAGCTGCGCGCGGTTAAGGAAGCGTCCGTTCTCGTCGCGCCAGTTGACGATGTTCTGCGCCATCATGCGGGTCAGGCCCGCGACGCGGGTCAGCAGCGGCACGGAGGCGGTGTTCAGATCCACCCCGACGCCGTTCACGCAGTCTTCCACTACCGCATCCAGCTTTTTAGCCAGCAGCGTCTGACTCACGTCGTGCTGATACTGGCCTACGCCGATGGATTTCGGCTCAATCTTCACCAGCTCGGACAGCGGGTCTTGCAGTCGGCGGGCGATAGATACCGCGCCGCGCAGCGACACATCCAGATTAGGGAATTCCAGCGCGGCCAGTTCGGACGCGGAGTAGACCGAGGCGCCCGCTTCGCTGACGATCACCTTCTGGGCGTTGATCGCGGGGAACTGTTTCTGAGTGTCGAGGAAGAAGCGTTCGGTTTCACGCGAGGCGGTGCCGTTGCCGATGGCGACCAGCTCTACCTGATGTTTCATACACAGCGCGGCGACGCTGGCGGCTGCTTTGGCGGCCTGACCCGTATGCGGGTAGATCGTGTCGGTCGCCACCAGCTTGCCGGTGGCGTCTACGACCGCGACCTTAACGCCGGTGCGCAGGCCGGGGTCCAGCCCCATCGTGGCGCGCATCCCGGCAGGCGCGGCCATTAGCAGATCGTGCAGGTTGCGGGCGAATACGTTGATGGCTTCGTCCTCGGCCTTTTCACGTACGCTGCTCATCAGCTCGGTTTCCAGATGCATCAGCACCTTGATGCGCCAGGTCCAGTTGACGACCGCGCGACGCCAGCCGTCGGCGGGGGCGTTGTTCAGGCGCAGGCCCAGGTGGTCGATAATAATCTGCTCGCAGTAGCTTTCACGCGGCGGCTCGTCGAACTGCGGATCGGCGTTCAGCGCCAGTTGCAGAATGCCTTCGTTGCGGCCGCGAAACATCGCCAGCGCACGGTGAGAGGGCACGTGCGCGATAGGCTCGTGATGGTCGAAGTAGTCGCGGAACTTCGCCCCTTCCACCTCTTTGCCTTCCGCCACGCGGGAGACCAGATGCGCGTTTTTCCACAGGTAGTCGCGCACCTTCGCCAGCAGGGCGGCGTCCTCGGAGAAACGCTCCATCAGAATGTAGCGCGCGCCATCCAGTGCCGCCTTGACGTCGGCTATGCCTTTATCGGCGTCAACATAGGCCTCGGCGGCGTTTTCCGGCGTTTGGGCGGGATCGGCCCACAGGCTGTCCGCCAGCGGTTCAAGGCCCGCTTCGATAGCAATCTGGCCGCGCGTACGGCGCTTGGGCTTATAGGGCAGATAGAGGTCTTCCAGCTCGGTTTTGCTGAGCGTAGTGCGAATGGACTGCGCCAAATCGTCGGTCAGTTTTCCCTGATCGTCGATGGATTTCAGAATAGTCTGGCGGCGATCTTCCAGCTCGCGCAGGTAACCCAGCCGGGCTTCCAGCTGACGCAGCTGCGTATCATCCAGCCCGCCGGTCACTTCTTTACGGTAACGGGCGATGAAAGGGACGGTGTTTCCCTCGTCCAGAAGTTGAACCGCGGCGCTGACCTGCTCGGTGCGGGCGCTCAGCTCCTGGGCGATGATATGGCTTAATGAGGCATTCATGAGGTTGATATCACTCGTCTTCAATTAAGGGGTGTAAAAGCTTGCGATAGTTATACGGATTGACGGCGAAAAATGCCAGCCGACGCAGACGCGGTGCACAAGCGGGCTGCGGCGAAAGTTTATCTGCATCAAAATTACGCCAGATTGTTGTGACTTAACGCGAAATTAGCGTATTAAATGAACAAGGGGCAGCGATGCCATGGTGATTTTAGACCGCCTACGCCAGTACGACGGGGTAAGTGTGTTCATTCGGTCGGGAGATTGAGGCATGACAGTAAAAACATCCACGCTGACGGTGGGCGGGCAGGAAAACATTGAGCTGGAGATTCGCCGCGGCGTGATGGGGAGAGAGGCGGTTGATGTCCGTCCCTTAGGCGAGCGCAATCTGTGCAGCTTCGATCCCGGCTTCGCCAACACGGCCGGCTGCGAGTCCGCCATTACCTATATCGACCCTGTCGACAGCGTGCTGCTGCATCGCGGCTTTCCCGTCGAACAGCTGGCGGAACAGTGCGATTTCCTTGAGGTCTGCTTTATCCTGCTGCACGGCGAAGCGCCCTCACGGAAGGAGTACGACACATTTTCAGAGACGATTACCCGCCATACGTTGATCCACGAGCAGATCAGCCGGATGTGCAGCGGATTTCGTCGGGATTCTCATCCTATGGCGCTGATGTGCGCCGTCGTTGGGGCGCTGGCCGCGTTTTATCACGATGTGCTGAATGTGGAGCAGCCGGAGGACAGAGAGCTGGCGGCGGTGCGGCTGCTGTCGAAGATGCCGACGCTGGCCGCCATGAGCTACAAATTCTCCATTGAGCAACCGGCGGTTTACCCGCGCAATACGCTCTCTTACACCGCGAATTTCATGCACATGCTGTTCTCTATTCCGGCGGAAAAGTATGAAGTGAATCCGGTACTGGAGCGGGCGATGAACCGAATTTTGATCCTGCACGCCGACCACGGGCAGTGTCCTTCGACGATGGCGGTTCGGGCCTCCGGGTCATCCGGCGCCAACCCGTTCGCCTGTATTGCGGCGGGTCTGGCGTCTATGTGGGGACCGCGACACGGCGGCGCGAACGAAGCCTGTATGCGCATGCTGGGCGAAATCAAAACGGTGGATCGCGTTCCGGAGTTCGTCCGTCGGGCGAAAGAGGGCGGCAGTGCGATGCATCTGATGGGATTCGGCAATTCGGTGTACCACCACTTCGACCCCCGCGCGGCGATCCTGCGTAAAACCTGTTACGAGGTGCTCAACGAACTGGGCATGGCCGACGATCTGCTGCAGGTGGCGATGGAGCTGGAGCATGTGGCGCTGACCGACGCTTATTTCCTTGAGCATCGGCTCTACCCCAGCGCCGACTTCTATACGGCGGTGATCCTTAAGGCGATGGGCCTGCCGCCCGCGATGTTCCCGGTCATTGCCGCCGTGGGCCGCACCAGTGGTTGGATTGCCCATTGGAAAGAGATGCACGAGCAGGGACTGACTCTGTATCGTCCCCGTCAGGTGTACAACGGCCAGCCGCTCCGGGACTTTCGGTCCGCATTAAACGACTGACCGTGTTGCGCTGGCGGGCGGCTAGCGCAGCCAGTTGGTTTTCGCCAGCTCAATCACTTCGTCGCCGCGTCCGCTGATGATGGCTCGCAGCATGTACAGGCTGAACCCCTTGGCCTGTTCCAGCTTGATTTCCGGCGGCATCACCAGCTCGTCCGTGGCGGTGACCACATCCAGCAGAACCGGGCCGTCGTGGGCGAAAGCTTCTTGCAGCGCAGCGTCCAGCTCGGAGGCTTTCTCCACGCGGATGCCCTTGACGCCGCAGGCGTTGGCGATCTCCGCGAAGTTGGGATTGTGCAGTTCGGTGCCGTCCGTCAGGAAGCCGCCCGCTTTCATCTCCATCGCCACGAATCCCAGCGCGCTGTTATTAAACACCACGATTTTCACCGGCAGTTTGAGCTGGGCGACGGAGAGAAAATCGCCCATCAGCATGGTGAAGCCCCCATCGCCGCTGAACGACACGACCTGCCGGTTAGGATCGACCGACTGCGCGCCCAGCGCCTGAGGCATCGCGCTGGCCATGGAGCCGTGGCTGAAGGAACCGATAAGACGGCGTTTGCCGTTCATTTTCAGATAACGCGCGGCCCAGACGGTCGGCGTGCCGACGTCGCAGGTAAAGATGGCGTCTTCGCTGGCATAGTGGCTGATCTGCTGGGCGAGATACTGGGGATGAATCTCCTGTTTGTCGTTCGGCTTCGCCAGATCGTCCAGCCCCTTGCGCGCGTCCGCATAGTGCTTCAACGCCTTATCGAGGAAGTGGCGGTCGTCCTTCTGATCCAATAACGGCAGTAGCGCCGTCAGGGTAGATTTGACGTCGCCCAGCAGCGCCATGTCCACGTGGCAGTGGGAGCCGATACTGCCGGGATTGATGTCGATCTGGATAATCTTGGCGTCCGTCGGATAGAACGCGCGGTAGGGAAACTGCGTGCCCAGCAGTAATACCATATCGGCATTCATCATCGCGTGGTAGCCGGATGAAAAGCCGATTAGCCCGGTCATACCGACGCTGTAGGGGTTGTCATATTCGATGTACTCTTTGCCCCTGAGCGCGTGAACGACCGGGGCCTGTAGCGTGGCCGCCAATTGCACGACATCATCATGCGCGTCCGCGCAGCCGTTGCCGCACATCAGGGTAATGTTTTTAGAGGCGTTCAGCAGCTCGGCCAGCTTGTGCAACTCACTGTCCACCGGCAGCACGCGCGGCGCGGGGATAGGATACCAGTCGGTCGATGCGTCTTCCGGCGCAGGCTTCAGCGCGATGTCGCCGGGCAGTACGATGACCGAAACGCCACGGTTGAGGACCGCTTTGCGCATGGCGATAGCCAGCACGTGCGGAAGCTGTTCAGGGTTGGAAATCAGTTCGCAGTAGTGGCTGCATTCTCGAAACAGTTCCTCCGGGTGCGTTTCCTGAAAATAGTTGCTGCCGATCTCGCTGGAAGGAATGTGCGCCGCGATGGCGAGAACCGGAACGTGGTTTCGATGGCAGTCGAACAGCCCATTAATCAGATGAAGGTTGCCGGGTCCGCAGGATCCGGCGCAGACGGCCAGTTCCCCGGTCAACTGCGCTTCGGCGCCTGCCGCGAAGGCGGCGACCTCTTCGTGACGGGTCGGCATCCAAGCAAGGGTGCCCATGCGGTTCAGGCTGTCGCTCAGCCCGTTCAGAGAATCGCCGGTGACTCCCCAAATACGTTTTACTCCGGCGCTTTCCAGCGTTTTTGCTACAAAATCGGCAACGGTTTGCTTCATACGCTTTCGCTCCTTACGACGATGTGGCATCTCTTCGATGGCGAAGTATCTCCAGAAAAGCGTAGCTGAATAACGTGCCGCTCGGGCGCGCCGGGGCGCTGAAAAGTGTGAACTGATGTTGTGATCGTAAGCCTGGCGTCGGGGGATGACGCAGGAGGTGATTGGGAAAACAAGACGGGAAGGGGGGCAACCCCTCCGCGTCCATTGGTTCGATATCGGTTAGCCGGGGACCTCGGCTTTGTCGCTTTGCGGCGCGTCCTCGGGCGCGGATTCCGCAGCGAACGGCGCGATGTAGCGCTGATAACGCGAGGGTTTGAGCTGCTGTAAGTCCACCAGTACCAGCCCGTCGATGCAGTTGTTGAAGTCCGGGTCGATGCCGAAGTCGATGAATTGCACGCCGCCGGTTTCACACAGTTCGGAATACTGTTTGTAAAGCGTCGGGATCGCGCAGCCCAGGTTGTTGAGCATACTCTTGAGACGCGTGAGATCTTCCTGATAGTCGGTGCCTTCGAACTGCTTCAGGACATCCGGCAACGACGCGGGGTAAGGGCGCCGGGACCGCGCCAGCGGCTGACGCGGCGGGAAATACAGCCGATAGAACGCCACCAGCAGGTCCCGGGCGGTGATGGGCAGCGTGCCGGACAGCGACACCGGGCCGAACAGATAACGATATTGCGGATAGCGCGCCACATAGGCGCCGATGCCCAGCCACAGATATTCCAGTCCCCGTTTTCCCCAATACTTGGGCTGAATGAAGCTGCGACCTAGCTCGATACCGCTGGCGAGTATCGTCTCCATCTCGCTGCCGTACTGAAACAGGCTGTGGCTATACAGCTGATGCGGGTCCTGATGGGCGGTGGTCGTGAAACGGTAGGCCCCCACGATATCGAGCTTCTCTTCATCCCACAGCACCAGATGCAGATAGTGGTCGTCAAAGTGATCCAGATCTCGCCGCATCCCGCAGCCTTCGCCGACGGCGCGGAAGGCGATCTCCCGCAGGCGCCCAAGCTCCCGCAGAATCGGCGAATAGTCTTCGTCTTTACGCTGATAGAGATAAATCGTTTTACCGTCTGGGGTGGTGCCCAGTACGTCGCATTCGGTCAGCGCCCGCTTCAGCCGCGACCGATCTTCCGGCAGCGCGATAGGCTTCTCACCGGAGAAGCAGCCCGGTTTGCCCTGACCCAGCCGGTAAACATGGCGGCGGAAACGGGCCGCCATATCGTTGGCCTGCCACTCTCCCTGGCTCCATGTCGCGTAAGGGATCTGCGGCCCGATACGCAGGCTGAGCTTATTGCCGCGCTGATGAAACATCTCTCTTACCAGCAGCAGCGTGGATAATGGGCGATAGATCAGCGACGAGAGGTAAAAAAGTCCGCTGTTGCGTCCCTTGATGTGGATGGGGACGATGGGAGCCCGCGCTTTGGCCGCCATCCGAATAAAGCCGCTGTGCCAGTGGCCGTCGCGGATCCCATGCAGGCTGATGCGCGAGACCTCGCCGGCGGGGAACAGGATGACGGCGCCATCCTGATTGAGATGAGTTTGGATGTGGGCGATTTGCTGACGGTTGGTGCGGTTGCTGAAGTTGTCGACGGAGAAGAACAGCGATTTCAGCGGTTCTACGTAGGAAAGCAGCTGGCTGGCGACGATGCGGACATCCGGCCTCACGCTGGCGACGTGCCGCAGCAAGGCGAGACCATCCAGCGAGCCGATGGGATGATTCGCCACCAGAACCACCGGACCGTGGCTAGGTATGTTTTCCAGATCGCCTTCAACCATTTCACAGTCGAGGTCGAAATAGTCCAGTATTTCTTCAACCAGATCGAGTCCCCGCAGGTGGGGATGACGTTGAGCGAACTGCTGCATCTCCTGCTCAAACAGCAGCGTTCGTAATACCGTGCGTTGCCAGGTTGGCGTGTGTCTATGCGGAGCCAGATCCTGCAATAAGGTGTCTAAGCTGAACATATTCGGATCTCCATGATCAACAAGAGTCACGGTAAGTGATAAAAATGACACATATATTTCAGATTAGATTAAACCGGTGATTTTGCTTTTTTCGCCGCGTGTTTGGGCCTCTTCTATGGCCGCAAAAATAGCGCTGTAAAGCGGTGGGATATTGAGCGTTTTATTTCGTCGAAAGCGTAGAAATAACACGCTGATGAAAGGGGAAATAATGTTTTGCGCGCCAATGCGGTTATTTCTTGCGTGAAAAGCACCGCCGTTAATAAAGGAATCAGGCGCTTTATTGTTGTGATAACAGGGTATTTTCACGCATCCGCCTGACGTGTGAATGAGGGTGGCGGATGCGTGACAGCGGCGCTATGGGGCTGTCGTACCGTAGGCGATTTTATTGATGTACCAGGTTTTTCTCCCGGTGGGCGTCGGAACGTCCGCCTCTTCGTCGACGCTTTTTTTCAGCAGCGCCCGGGCCATCGGCGCGTCGATGGAGATGTAGTCCTTACGGCCGTATATCTCGTCCGGGCCGACAATACGAAACAGCTTCACGTCGCCGTCTTCATTTTCTACCTCGACCCACGCGCCGAAAAAGACTTTGCCGTCCTGCTGCGGCGAGTAATCCACCACGCGCACCACCTGTAGGCGTTTGCGCAGGTAGCGGACGCGCCGGTCGATTTCACGCAGGAGCCGTTTGTTGTACTGGTAGTCGGCGTTTTCGCTACGGTCGCCCAGACTGGCGGCCCACGCGACTTTTTCTGTGATTTCCGGTCGGCGCTCTTTCCACAGGTAATTGAGTTCCTGATGCAGGGACTCGTATCCTTCACGGGTAATAAGATCGGTTTTCATACGTCTCGGTTAAAAATATATGTTATTAAATCTCGGTGTCACGACGGTCGTCTGTCAACGATAACGGAATTAATGTTGTCTATATGTCATGCTCTTCGAATATGGACAAAGGAAATGTTTGATTACAACGTATTTTTATATGGTTTGTAACAATTATGATTAGAATATATACCAGAAAAGATTGTCCAGTGTTTAACAAGTTTTGAACAATATCAACATAGGCGTTCATCCCGTCTTTGGAGAATAAAATGCAAGAGAACTACAAAATTCTGGTCGTTGATGACGATATGCGTCTGCGTGCGTTATTGGAGCGTTATTTAACCGAGCAAGGATTTCAGGTACGCAGCGTCGCCAACGCGGAACAGATGGACCGTCTGCTGACGCGCGAGTCCTTCCACCTGATGGTGCTGGACCTGATGCTGCCGGGCGAAGATGGCTTGTCTATCTGCCGTCGCCTGCGTAGTCAGAGCAACCCGATGCCGATCATCATGGTGACCGCGAAAGGGGAAGAGGTGGATCGCATTGTCGGGTTGGAAATCGGCGCGGACGNCTATATTCCGAAGCCGTTCAATCCACGTGAACTGCTGGCCCGTATTCGTGCGGTACTGCGCCGTCAGGCGAACGAACTGCCGGGCGCGCCGTCGCAGGAAGAGGCGATTGTCGCTTTCGGCAAGTTCAAGCTGAATCTGGGGACGCGCGAAATGTTCCGCGACGATGAGCCGATGCCGCTCACCAGCGGCGAATTCGCCGTATTGAAGGCGCTGGTCAGTCATCCGCGTGAGCCTTTGTCTCGCGATAAGCTGATGAATCTGGCCCGTGGTCGCGAATACAGCGCGATGGAACGTTCCATCGACGTACAGATTTCCCGCCTGCGCCGCATGGTCGAGGAAGATCCGGCGCACCCGCGCTATATTCAGACCGTCTGGGGTCTGGGCTACGTCTTCGTCCCGGACGGCAGTAAGGCATGAGACGCTGGCGCTTCTCTCCGCGCAGCTCCTTTGCCCGAACGCTGTTGCTGATCGTCACCCTGCTGTTCGTCAGCCTGGTGACCACCTATCTTGTCGTGCTGAACTTCGCCATCCTGCCGAGTTTGCAGCAGTTCAATAAGGTGCTGGCCTATGAGGTCAGGATGCTGATGACCGATAAGCTGCAGCTGGAAGATGGATCTACGCTGGAAGTGCCGCCGGCCTTTCGGCGAGAAATCTACCGGGAGCTGGGCATTTCGCTGTATACCAATGCCGCGGCGGAAGAGAGCGGGTTGCGCTGGGCGCAGCATTATCAGTTTCTGAGCCAGCAAATGGCGCAGCAGCTGGGCGGCCCGACGGAAGTGCGGGTCGAAGTCAGTAAAAATACCCCTGTGGTGTGGCTGAAAACCTGGCTGTCTCCCGACATCTGGGTGCGCGTGCCGCTGACCGAAATTCATCAGGGCGACTTCTCGCCGCTCTTCCGTTATACCCTGGCGATTATGCTGCTGGTGATTGGCGGCGCCTGGCTGTTTATCCGGGTGCAAAACCGACCGTTGGTGGAGCTGGAGCACGCAGCGTTACAGGTCGGGAAAGGCATTATCCCGCCGCCGCTGCGGGAGTATGGCGCGTCTGAGGTACGATCGGTGACCCGCGCCTTCAACCAGATGGCGGCAGGCGTCAAGCTTCTGGCGGACGATCGCACCCTGCTAATGGCGGGCGTCAGCCATGATTTGCGCACGCCGCTGACGCGCATTCGTCTGGCGACGGAGATGATGGATAAAGAGGATGAGTATCTGGCGGAGTCGATTAATAAAGATATCGAAGAGTGCAACGCCATCATTGAACAGTTCATCGACTATCTGCGCACTGGTCAGGAGATGCAGATGGAGATCGCCGACCTCAACAGTATTCTGGGCGAGGTGGTCGCTTCGGAAAGCGGTTATGAACGTCAAATCGACAGCGAGTTTTGGGAAGGTGAGCTGTTGGTCAATGCCAGCCCGCTTTCCATCAAACGCGCGGCGCTGAATCTGGTGGTCAACGCCACCCGTTACGGTAATGGCTGGATCCGCGTCAGCAGCGGCAGCGAACTTCAGCGTGCCTGGTTCCAGGTAGAGGACGACGGAGAAGGTATCGCTCCCGAGAACCTCAAACATCTGTTCCAGCCGTTTGTCCGCGGCGACAGCGCCCGTAGTACCAGCGGTACCGGCCTGGGACTGGCTATCGTGCAGCGCATCATTGACGCGCATCACGGTTCGCTGGAAGTGGGCAGCAGCGAACGCGGAGGACTGCTGGTCAGAGTCTACCTGCCGCTGACCTACGCCAGAACGGCCCTCGAACCGGCAGACACGGCGGATAATCTCCCCGGCGCCTGAAGATAATGGATTTCCCGCTATCGCCGGTTTCCCAACCGGCGACACCTCTGGGTTTTACACGTCGTTAAGCTCGCTTCCCGGTTAGTCCTCCCACTTCGTTGGAGGGCTTTGCTCGGGTGAGTGTAGAGCGCAAAAACAGCGAGCGTCATTTCGTCTCCCTGCATAGTCTCCCGGTAATCCCCCGGACTATTCAACGATTATCGAATGGGCTGGCATCGATCTTCGGCGGCGCGACGGCCTGTCCTTTGGATCAAAAAAAATGCCTGCGGTTGCAGGCATTCGTTGTGGTGGTCGCTGATGACGATCAGATCTTCGGACCGGCGGCGACCAGCGCTGCCCCTGCCGGGGTATCGGTGTATTTGTCGAAGTTGGCGATAAAGCGTTGAGCCAGATCTTCGGCATTCGCTTGCCACTGTGCGGCGCTCTCATAGGTGTCGCGCGGATCCAGAATTGATGGGTCCACGCCGGCCAACGCCGTTGGGACAGACAGATTGAAGATAGGCAGCGTTTTTGTTTCCGCCTCCTCAATGCTGCCATTCAGAATGGCGGCGATAATGCCCCGCGTATCCTTGATGGAAATGCGTTTGCCGGTGCCGTTCCAGCCGGTATTGACCAGGTAAGCCTGTGCGCCGGAAGCCTGCATCCTTTTCACCAACACTTCGGCATACTGCGTGGGATGCAGCGTGAGGAAGGCGGCGCCGAAGCAGGCGGAGAACGTTGGGGTTGGCTCGGTAATGCCGCGTTCCGTCCCGGCCAGTTTAGCGGTGAATCCGGACAGGAAGTGATACTGCGTCTGATCGGACGTCAGGCGAGACACCGGCGGGAGCACGCCGAACGCATCGGCGGTCAGGAAAATGACCTTGGTGGCATGGCCCGCTTTGGAAACCGGTTTGACGATATTAAGAATGTGATCGATCGGATAAGAAACCCGGGTGTTTTCGGTTTTCGATCCGTCGTCGAAGTCGATGCTGCCGTCCGCGCGCACGGTCACGTTTTCCAGCAGCGCATCACGCTTGATGGCGCCGTAAATATCCGGCTCGGCTTCCTGCGAGAGCCTGATGGTTTTGGCGTAGCAGCCGCCTTCAAAGTTAAAGACGCCGTCGTCGTCCCAGCCGTGTTCGTCATCGCCAATCAACTGGCGGTTAGGATCGGTGGACAGGGTGGTTTTACCCGTGCCGGAGAGGCCGAAGAAGACTGCGACGTCGCCCGCTTCGCCGACGTTGGCGGAGCAGTGCATGGAGGCGATGCCTTTTAGCGGGAGCAGGTAGTTCATGATGGCGAACAGCCCTTTCTTCATCTCGCCGCCGTACCACGTTCCGCCGATCAGCTGGATGCCTTCGGTAAGGTTAAAGGCAACAAAGTTCTCTGAATTGAGTCCTTGTTCCCGCCAGTTCGGATTGGTGCACTTCGCGCCGTTCAGCACGGTGAAGTCTGGGACGAAATCGCGCAGTTCGTCGTCGCTGGGACGAATAAACATGTTTTTGACGAAATGCGCCTGCCAGGCGACTTCGGTAATGAAGCGGACTTTCAGCCGGCTGTCGGGGTTGGCGCCGCAGTAGGCATCAACGACAAAGAGGCGTTTCCCGGAGAGCTGCTCGCCGACCAGCTGTTTCAACTGTAGCCAGACGTCCTGGCTGAGGGGATGGTTGTCATTCTTGCCGGTGCCCTGATCGGCCCACCAGACGGTATCGCGCGTCACGTCATCACGGACGATGTATTTATCTTTCGGGGAACGTCCGGTGAAAATACCGGTGTTGACGGCGACGGCACCCAGCTCAGTTTCGATGCCGCGTTCGTAACCTTCTAATGTAGGGGATGTTTCTTCTTCAAACAGTAAATCGTAGCTCGGGTTATAGACGAGTTCGCGGATGTCATGAATGCCGTAAGCGGAAAGCGCCTGTGACATCTGGCCGTTGATCTCCATGTGGCTACTCCTCAGTGGGTATTGTCCTACTGCCTATTAGTGTAGGGCCAGAGCTTATTTTAACTACGAGAACTATCATAAAATTAAATAAATTCTTTAATAACTTTGCTTATTCTTGTGACGTAAAAGTAATTAAAATGTGATATCGAGCACAGATTGAAAAGAAAGGGCGCCTGACGGCGCCCTCTTCATAGGCGGGATTAGTGCAGGTGGGTGCGTGAGGCGGACTGACGAATTTCGTTAATGTCGGCCGTGTTGAAGATGTAATGGCTACCGCAATAATCGCAATGCATGTCGATGTTGCCGTCCTGCGCCAGAATATCGTCCACTTCGCTTTCCGACAGCGTTAGCAGGGCGTTCTCACAGCGTTCGCGCGAGCAGTGGCAGTGGAAACTGACCGACTGCGGCTCATACACCGTTACCTCTTCCTGATGATACAGGCGATATAACACTTCGTTGGCTGGCAAAGAGAACAGTTCCTCGCCTTTCACGGTGGTCGTCAGCTGAGAGAGATGATCGAAGTCGTCTCGGTGACCTTCCTGGGCTGGCAGCACCTGCAGCAGCATACCGGCGGCGCAAGGTTTGCCTTCGTGCTCGCCGGTACGGATAAACAGGCGCGTCGGCAGCTGTTCTGACTGCAGGAAGTAGTTTTCCAGGCAGGCAGCCAGCGTGTCGCCTTCGAGGCCGACGACGCCCTGATAGCGCTCGCCTTCGGTTGGCGTGATGGTGATCACCAGATAGCCGTTGCCGATCATGTCGTGCAGCGAGCTTTCAGGGGCGATGTCTCCCTGCAAGCGAGCCACGCCGCGCATCTGCTGATCGTTGTTGCCATTGATGACGGCCAGTTTGAGCGGACCATCGCCCTGTAGCTGAACCGTGATGTCGCCGCTAAATTTCAGCGTGGCAGTCAGCAGGCTGGTGGCCACCAGCAGTTCGCCGAGCAGAGTTTGTACGGGGGCCGGGTATTCATGATTCTCCAGCACCTGCTGGAGCGTGTCGCTGACCGTAACCAGTTCACCGCGAACGGCGTGGCTTTCGAACAGGTAACGGTGCAATTGATCGTGTGTGGACATAATATTTTCTCGCGGCGACGGCGGGTTATTCCGCATCGCTGTATTTAAATTTAATCAAATCCCGGCGCTCTTTTTTATCTGGGCGACGGTCGGGGTGGGGCATGGACAGCGCGTTCATTTTTCTTGCCTGCGCCATTTTTTCCCGTTTTTCGATACTGACCTCGGTTTCCCGGTACATTGCCTGCGCCTGAGGCGCAGAACGGCGCTGCGCGCAGATTTCCTGGATCACGATAGTGCGTTCGTCGTTGCCCTGACGTAGTTTGAGCTCGGCATTCAGTTCGACCAGTTTGCTGGGCTTGCTGCGCTGACCGTTATAGTGAACCTTGCCGCCTTCAACCATATCGCGGGCGACGGCACGGGTTTTGTAAATCCGCGCCGCCCACAGCCACTTGTCCAGCCGGACCGCGGCGTTGTCTTCATGCTGGCTGGCTTTGCTCATACATGCTCCTCAAAAACCGGTTGCGCCTGTTAAGGCGGGGATCAGCGTCCGGTAATCGTTGGTCGCCGGATGACGATGGAACGTTTTTCCCTCGGGCAGACTGGAGTCCGGATTGCTGACGCCGAGACAGTAGCCGATTCCGAAGGTCTTGGCCGCGTCCAAAATGGGTTCGCTGTCATCCACAAACAAGGTTCTCGCCGGGTCGAATCCGATTTGAGTTTGTACCGCCTGCCATAAACGCTGATCTTCTTTCGGAAAGCCATAAGTATGGGTGGAAAGTAATAAATCAAGGTGCTGATCGAGTCCTGTGCGTTCAATTTTGACCGACAGGCTGTGCGGATGGGCGTTAGTCAGCAAAACCGTGTGGCGACCGCTATCCCTTAATGCACGAAGAAACGGCGCGGTATCGTCCCGCAGCCGGGCGCGTGAAGCGATGTCGCGCGTCATCTGACGTATATCCAGATCCAACTGCTGGCTCCAATAGTCGAAGCAGTACCAACTGAGCGTGTGCTGAACGGACTGATATTCGTGCGCCATCTGTTCTTTCGCTTCTTCCAGCGAAATGCCGCGCCTTTCGCTGAGTGATTGCGGCACCAACTGCAGCCAGAAATAGCTGTCGAAAGCGAGGTCAAGCAGGGTGCCGTCCATGTCCAGCAGCACGGTATCTATCTCATTCCAGTCGAGTTCGGAAATCATCATCACTCCGGCAAAGAGGCCATTGCCGCCGGAGGCGGCCGTCAGGCTGAGGGTGTCTGTACGCCAGTATACCGGTTTAAGGCTGATGATTTCACGACGGGCGAGAGGCGCTGCCGTGTAACGCTGGCGTAGCGGAGGTCTCCGGCGCCAGGTATCTGGCGTAATACTGTTGAATATCGGCAATACGCTGTTTGCTGCGGCGGTGTTTCATGACCAACTGCACGACGTTGATAATGAACACGCTCGTAAACAGCAGAAGCAGCACGCTGCTGCCGAGGTAACGCCACAGCGTGACCGCATCGGGTTCGCTGTGAAGGGAGATATGGCGTGTGCCGTTGGCGTCAAGCGCGATGGCCGTGATCACGCCACTGGCTTCGAACGAAGTGTGCAGCAGCATAGCGGACAAACGCTGCAATTCCTGCCACTGTTCCGCCGGTCGATACTCCGGCAACGGCGTCATCGGCTCTGGGTGGGTGACGAACTGGTTGCCTTCATCGCTACGGATTAGGAACCCGGCCGGCGGCGGACTGTTCAACGCATTGGTGGCGTTGCGAAGCTCCTGCAAATAAAAGTAGTCCGTGGCGTTGTTGACCAGAGTATCGAGCGTTTCGGCACTCACCGGGCGTAGTATGACGCTGGTGCCTTTCAGCGCGCCAGAGCTGGCGCGCCGCACCAAGACGTTCCAGCTTTTCACATTACCGAGGTTAATCAGCGCGTTCTTCAAACGCGTGCAGTCCTCTTCCTTTTCACACAAGTCTTCGGTTTTCAGCACGATGTCGGAAAAATCATTGAGCAGAATCATGCCGGACTTCTGGATCGCGCTGGCTAGCGGTGAGCTGGCCCCGTCGCCGCTCGTGGAGGGATGCAGCTGATCGTTAACCGTGGCGCGCAGGGCGATGGTTTTTTCGATGATATCGGATTCAGGCAGCGGTAGCGGGTCAGCTTTGTTCCAGTAGATGGCGGAACAGTCGAAGGGCTGGAAGGCCGACGTGCTGGGAGGCGTAGGGCCATGATCGACCGGTGGAACGTAACACATGCCGGTGCCGCGCACCTGCAAGGTATCACCGACATGGAGCGGCATCTTCTCCAGTTCGTCGACCTGCGTGACCTTGATGTTATTCGCGCCTTTGATCCAGGCGAGGCTGAGCTTGAGCGGTAGATCGAGCGGAACGTAGCTCAACAGCAGCAGCAGGCTGCACAGCGCGCCGCAGGCCAGCACCATATTTTTGCCGCGTTTCTGCAAGGGAAAGCGTTTCACTTCATTGTGCAGCGACAGATATTTTCCCTGCCGTACGACCTGCCGGTTCTGATAGATGTCCACATCGGTCTTTTTCCCTAAATCGTGACCGATATAAGGCTGCCAGTGCGGCGGATAAATCAGATCGATGTTCCCGAGAGAGATGTTGCCAAGACGGCCCTGATTCGACTCGCCGAAAAGCCCCAGACACTGTGGCGTGCCATTCAGGCAGTGAACGTCCTGCAGCTCCTTTTCCCGAGGCGCTCGAAATAGCTGCCAACAGCTCCATGCGGCCAGGATACAGGCGGTGCCCGCCAGCCAAGGTAGCACTGCCAGCGGGCTGTTGAGGCTGAAGACCAAAAGCAAAAAGGCGCAGCAAAGCACGGCGGCGTCTTTAAGCCCGCGAGAGCGGTGCGTGGCGTACTCTTCCCGCGTTTCCTTCCGCACGGAGAGCAGTTCGGTATGCTCGTTTTCTTCCGGAAGGATCGACGCATTGCCAATCGGCAGTTCGCGGTTGTTCGAGGAATCTCGGTTGTTGATATATTCCGTGATCGAGTGTCCGTTAAGCGAAATGACCAGCGGCATCGAACGTGTGGTGATGAGTTCGATCTCGTTATTTTGCGTGATGTATTGTTCCCAACTGGGAGGAAGGTGAACTTCTTGTGTATCAATGAAGTATCGCCATTTATTCGGCGCATCGGTGCTAAGCCCATAGCGGGTGATACTGTGTGTGATGGGATAAACACGGTTGCTGAGCAGAGAACGTGTCAGACGTGGGGAAGACGCCGACGCGGTAAGCGGCAGCGTATTGCCAGCGTCTTTCGACACCAAATATTGTTCTACAGCCTTGCGTTCCGTCGAGGTCAGCTGGCGATGTCCAGAGACTACGGGCAGGCGTTTAGCAAAAAGAAAACGACGATACATGCGATAGCCAATGAAACCCCCTACCGCAATCAGACAGGCTAACAATACAGACAATATGATGAGTATTGTACTCATATCATTACCATCCAATAGCGTCAGGTTTCCTCTGTTTTTTTTTGGATACTAACAAAGATACATAGGCTAAGTTACCCCATCTAGCTTTGCTGGCTGCCTTTGCTAACTGAATTTATATATTCTTGTCTTGATCCTTGGATGCTAACAAGGCCAGACATGAACAAAAATGAGGATAATCCTATTTTTTTTTCATTCAGGTGCCTCTTTGGTTTACATGAGTAAAGCTTATGTTTTTAAGGTGTTACAATGTTGTTGTTTTGGTATGGTAAAGTTGCAGGCGGCAACGCGATTGCCGCAAAATGCCCGTACCAACCATGCTGTGAAGCGTACCAGTATTTTTCCAAATATGCGGTCAGCGTCAGTCAATTTCCTCTGTAACCGGGGCTTCTATGGAAAATAACCTGCAAAAACCCAAAATTCTCGGGGTTGAAACCGTAGCCCGCTCGCGTCTGTTTAATGTTGAATCGGTGGATCTGGAGTTCAGCAACGGCGAGCGCCGCGTGTATGAACGGATGCGTCCTTCCGGCCGCGAGGCGGTAATGATAGTGCCGGTTATCGGCGATGACCTGCTGCTGATCCGCGAATACGCGGTCGGGATTGAACAGTATGAACTGGGCTTTCCCAAAGGGCTGATCGATGCGGGGGAAACGGTGTTTGAAGCGGCTGACCGCGAATTGAAGGAAGAAGTCGGATTTGGTGCGGAGCACTTCGAACTGCTGGCGACGTTGACGCTGGCCCCCTCCTATTTTTCCAGTCAGATGAACATCGTCATTGCCCGTGGGCTTTATCCTCAGCGCTTAGAGGGCGATGAGCCGGAGCCGTTGATCCCTGTCCGTTGGCCCCAGGCGCAGATGATGTCGCTGTTGCAGGAGCCGGATTTCCGCGAGGCTCGCAACGTCAGCGCGCTATTCCTGGCACACGCCCACCTCGTCTCGCCGTCTTCCCTGAAATAGCATCGCACTTCTGCAGGCAGGCGCGCTGGTCTCAGCGCACCTGCCTGATAGCGCAATTAGAATAACTCCTCGGATTGACCGCTGCCCTCGTCGTACAACGTCGTGCCGGAATCATGAGTCGCGTGCTGTGTCGGCTGCGTCCCGTCGATGAAGTACTCCTGACGACTGTTACCGCCTCCGTCTGACAGCATGCCCGTGCTGCGATCGATAGTGACGGTGGTAATGCCCGGCGGCGGCGAGGTTTTCTGCTCCGGTACGCCGCTCAGTGCGACTTTCATGAAGCTATCCCAGGCCGGTTGCGCGCTCTTGGCGCCCCCTTCGTATCCGGAAATCTGATCGCGGATCGCACCCGACAGCGTCGAACGCCCCAGATCGCGGCGATGATCGTCGAAGCCAATCCAGATGGACGTCACGATATTCGGCCCATAGCCGGAGAACCAGGCATCCTTGGAGTTGTTGGTTGTCCCAGTTTTCCCACCGATATCATGACGTTGCAGTACTTTTCCTGCGCGCCAGCCAGTCCCCATCCAGCCCGGTTCGCCGAAGACATTACTGTTCATGGCATCCTTGATAAGGAAAGCCAGCGGCGTGCTGATGACGTGCGGCGCATACGGCTGATTGGCTTGCCGTGCCGCTTCCGGCGGGGTAATTGGGTCGGGCTGCGGCGCGGCGTTGGGCTGTGGATGCTCCTGCGACGTGGCCACATTCTCCATTGAATCCGGAGACAGCTCCACGGAACGTTGGGTTTCGCCGTAAATTACCGGCAAATTACAGCTGTCGCAGACAATTTTCGGTGCGGCGGCGAACAGCGTATTACCGAAGTCATCGACGATCTTGCTGATGAAGTACGGATCGACCAAATAGCCGCCGTTCGTCATCACTGAATAGCCGCGAACCATCTGCAGCGGAGTGAATGCAGCCGCGCCCAGCGCCAGTGACTCGGTGTGTACGATGTTCTGCTGTGGAAAACCGAAGCGCTCCAGATAGTCAGCCGCATAGTCCACGCCCATCGCGCGCATCGCGCGTACCATCACGACGTTTTTCGACTGTCCGAGACCCTGACGAAGCCGGATGGGGCCGTCATACTGCGGCGGGGAGTTTTTCGGACTCCAGTCGGAACCGGCGCCCGGATCCCAGCGGGTAATAGGGGCGTCGTTTAGCAGGGTCGCGAGCGTCAGCCCTTTATCCATCGCCGCCGTGTAAAGGAACGGTTTAATGTTCGACCCGATCTGGCGCAAAGCCTGAGTGGCGCGGTTGAACTTGCTCTGGTTAAAGTCGAAGCCGCCCACCAACGCTAATACGGCGCCGTTGTTCGGGTCCAAAGACACCATGGCGGAATTGACGTCGGGCACCTGAGCCAACCACCAAACGTTGTCAACTTGGCGCACCCAGATCTGCTGGCCCGCCTGCAGGACGTCCGTCACGCGTCGCGGTATGGCTCCCTGCAAGTAGTCGGTTTTGAACGGGCGCGCCCAGCGTACGGTTTCCAGCGGCAGAACGACTTTTTCGCCTGAAGATAGGGTCGCGGTGGCCTGATCGGCGGCGGAGGCCGTGACTACCGCTGGCTGCAGTGGCCCGTAGACCGGCAGTTTTTTCAGGGTTTCAATGATTTTCTTTTCGGGCCAGGCCGGCATACCGACTTTCCACAATTCCTGGTCCGCGCCGCGGTAACCGTGGCGCATATCGTAGTCGATCACGTTGTTGCGCACGGCTTCATCAGCGGCCTGCTGAAGTTTCTGAGTAATAGTGGTGTAGACCTTGTAGCCGTCGTTATAGGCGCCGTCGCCATAACGTTTCACCATTTCCTGACGCACCATCTCCGCCATATAAGGCGCGGAGAAGGCGATTTTAGGCGCATGGTAGTCGGCGTCCAATTTCTCGCTTCGTGCCTGATCGTACTGGGCCCGAGTGATGTAGTTTTCATCCAGCATTCGTGACAAAACCACGTTGCGGCGAGCGAGCGCACGGTCGTAGGAGTAGAGCGGATTAAAGGTCGACGGCGCTTTGGGCAGGCCGGCGATCATCGCCATTTCTCCCAACGTCAGCTGATCCACCGTGCGGCCGAAATAGACCTGAGCCGCCGCGCCGACGCCGTACGCGCGATACCCCAGATAGATTTTATTGAGATACAGCTCGAGGATTTCATCCTTCGTCATCATCTGCTCGATGCGGATGGCGAGAAAGACCTCTTTGACCTTACGCAGCAGCGTGCGCTCAGGGCTTAAGAAGAAGTTACGCGCCAGCTGCTGAGTGATGGTGCTTGCGCCCTGGGACGCATGGCCCGACAGCATCGCAATTGATGCCGCACGCAGGATGCCCTGGGGGTCGATGCCGTGGTGTTCATAGAAGCGGCTATCTTCGGTGGCGATAAACGCGTGCACCAGCTCGGGCGGGATTTGGGATAGCTGCAACGGAATGCGGCGTTTCTCGCCAAATTGAGCGATGAGCTCGCCGTCGGCACTGTATACCTGCATCGGGGTTTGCAGACGAATGTCTTTGAGCGTCGCGACATCGGGTAACTGGGGCTCAATATAGCGATAAAGGCCATAGAGCGAGGCGGCTCCCAGCAGAATGCAAGTTACTGCAAGGATGAATAAATACTTTACGAGCTTCACCTGAGATTTTCCATTCAGTAGCGGTTGAATAGTTTATAAGCAATCGGGCGCTAAGTATAAAGGTAAGCCAGCGCTGAGAACACGTTCTTTTAGCTGACGATAAGGAGATCGAACATGGCTTACCACATCTGGCGGGTTGGATTGGATATACAAAATGGCGTCGTACGCGCTCTGGCGGTGCAACGTCGCCGCGAAGGCTGGCAACTGCGCCACTGGTGGCAATTACCGTTGCCGGGCGATACGTTACGCGCAGGTAGTCTACATGATCCAGACTCACTTTGTGAGGTGCTTCATCAATGGCGGCGGGAGTTGCCGCGCTTCATTTCTCTGCGCATCGCACTGCCGCCAGCGCTGATATTTCAACAGCGGATGGCGGCTCCCGATCCGCGCTTGCGCGAGCCGGAACGCAGCGGATATATCGAGAAGATGGCGTCGCGCACGCTCCCGGTGAGTCGGGAAGCGCTGACGTTGGACTATCGCGACGACCCGCATACAGCGGATACGGTGCTGGTGACGGCCGCCAGAAAAACAGCGCTGGCGGCATGGTTGTCCTGTCTGGCCAAAGCCGGTCTGAATGCCGACGTGGTGGATATCAGTCCCTGCGCTCTGCGCTGTGCTGCCAGACAGGTCGGGATTTCGCCCCATGCGCCGCTGTTGCACCGCTTCGAGGATAGCTGGCTGTGGATCTCGCCGGTCGGACAGCCGCTGCACTTTGGTACCTTCACTGCGCAAGACTCAGGCGAAGATGCCACGCTGCTCGACTATATCAGCGAGATAGACGAGCGTTTCCCGGCTTCTTCGCATTATCCGGTCTACCTGAGTTCGTCGGTCTCAAGTCCGGAGATCGGCAACACGGAACGCCTGATCCCTTGGTCGCCGCTGGCGGCGTTCAGCTATCAGCAACCGCCGTTGCCGACGGAGCCGTCGACGTTCGCCATCGCCGCCGGACTGGCGCTGCGTCCGGGGGATGACTGATGCCGGTTATCAATCTGCTTCCCTGGCGCCGCCGTCGGCTCATTCGGCGTGTTCGCCTATGGAGTTCGCTGTTGATCGTGCAACTGGCGGTTGCGGCGTTCGTTATCACGGGAGACTACCTGGCCTCTCAACGACGGCACGCGACGCTGACGCAGCGCATCACCCAGCTGCAATCAGCCAGGCAGGCATACGAGGCCCAGTATCAACGCGTTCTCCTGAGCACTCAGCAACAGGCGGTCGAACAGGTCCAGCAGACGTTGAGTGAGCAGGGGAAGAGACACAATCGGCGCTATCAGGAACTCTTGAAATATCTCCCTCGGCTGATGCCGGAGGCGTTGTGGCTGACGGAAATCAGCGACAGCGAGCGCGGCCTGTTGCTGTCGGGCGTGAGTCATCATTATCAGGCGATTGTCGATTTCTCCCGACGTCTGGCGGGAAAACCGCTGGCTGCGGCCCCCCAACTTCGGCAAACCCGTCGCCATTCGAAGGATGCGACGCTGCTGGAGTTCACTTTGCAATTGGGGAAAACGGAGAGTGTCCGTGGGACAACGCGGGTTGGGAGAAGAGAAAAATGAGGCATGTCTCCCCCCTCGTTTGTCGGTGGTTCAATACTCCGATGCGAACGTTGTTAACGACGCAGTGTGGACTGGTAGCGGCGCTATCGCTGGTGATTTGGGGCTCGGTAAATAGCGTATTGCGCCAGCAAACGGAGCTGTTGCAGGAACAGCGGCAAAGAGAGCAGAAGGCGGTCTCACAGTGGCAGAGAAGGCTGGCGGCATTGCCTGCTCCGGCCGAATTGCCGCCGGATTCAGAGGCGCGGCCGTTGGCGGAGAAGCATTTGGAACCGGGTGTCGCCTTACCCACGGAGGCGCTGCGGGCGTCCGGCGGACAGTTGATCGCCTGGTCCCCATTGTCTCCTGACGCCAATGAAAGCGACGACAGCGGATGGCTGCTGGTCTTCAATGCGGACTACGTGGGCATACGGCGCTTCATGACTCGGCTCAACGGTTCCACTGTCGTTCCCCGTATTGATCGACTGGTGATGACGCGGGGAGGGGAGGGCATCCGAACCGAGCTGCTGCTGCGTTCTCCCGTGCCGGAAACGGGAGAACAGCGATGACATTGGCGTCAGCGTTTTTCAACGGCAAATCGGGCATGGCGATGGCTTGCCTGTCGCTGGCACTGGCTTCGGGTGCCTCGCGGTCCTCTTCGCTGGTGTCAGAGAGAGAAAGGGATCCGTTTCAACCGCAGGCTGCGCCTTGCGCCATGTCGGCGTCCCCGAACCAGTGGCGGCTACAAGGGTTGATTGGCGATACGTCGCGCTGGGTGGGATGGGTAAAGCAGGCGGAAAATGGATGGCTGAGGGTGAGGTATGACGAGGCGATAACCCAAACTGAAGGCTTAAAGGCCCGGCTGGATCAAGCGCATGGAACGCTGCGGCTGTTTCCTTCAGAAGTCGATTGCCCGGTGTCGGAAATTCCGCTGTCTTCGTCGTTTCCTGACTGGTCACAAGGAGCTGTGCCATGAGGTTTTGTCACGTTTTGCGCATGCGAAAAGCAACATTTCGCTATGTGCTGCTGGTGTGTCTTTGCGTCAACCGACCTGTCATGGCGCAGGATGCGCTCCCGGTTTCGCTAGCCTTCGACGATGTCCCGGTCGCGCGCGTGTTACAAGCGCTGGCGGATCATCAGCGATTGAACCTTGTCGTCGCGCCCGGCGTGGAGGGTAACATCAGCTTGCAGTTGAATCACGTTCCCTGGCAGCAGGCGTTGGATATCACGCTAAAAATGGCCGATCTGACGTTGGAGAGGGAAGGCGATGTGCTGATGGTGTACACCCGCGGGAAGATCTTGGACATGCCGCAGGCGGAGCGGGAAGCTCAGAATGCGGAGCCTCTGAAAAATGCGTCTCTAATGCTGCAGTACGCGGAGGCGAGCGACGTTGCCGCCGGTTTACAGGGGCAACGCGGCACGCTATTGAGTGAACGCGGTCGGGTGACGGCGGATAAACGCACCAATACGTTGCTGATAAGGGACGAAGCGGCGGCGGTAGCGGAGATTGAAGCCTGGATCCGAGAAATGGATAAACCGCTGGCTCAGGTGCAACTGACGGCTCACATCGTGACGATAGGCAGCGAACAGCTGGAATCGTTGGGAGTGAACTGGGGNCTGGGTGAGCGCGTGGGACCAGGTAAAGGCCTTAGCGTGAATCACTTTAATATCGATCTGCCGGTGACGACGCCCGCGATTAAGGCGGGCATTCATCTCGCCCGACTTGACGGCCGACTGCTCGATCTGGAGCTACAGGCGCTGGAACAGGAAAACGCGGTCGAGATTATTGCCAGTCCGCGGCTGTTCACCGCGCACCGGCAGACGGCCAGCATCAAGCAGGGGACGGAGATCCCCTATCAGGTGTCGAGCGGAGCGAGTGGTTCGACGTCGATAGAGTTTAAAGAAGCGGTATTAGGTATGGAGGTGACGCCACGAGTTCTGCCCCAAAACCGGATCAGCCTGAATCTGCTTATCAGCCAAAACATGCCGGGAAGAGCCATCAAACAGGGGGAAGGAGAAATACTGGCGATTGATAAGCAGGAAATTCAAACGCAGGTCACGGTCACCGATGGTGAAACAATTGTTTTAGGCGGTATTTTTCAGCAGCAGAAAAATCAGGCTGAAAATCGCGTGCCCGGACTGGGTCAGTTGCCAGTCGTCGGCGGGCTGTTTAAAAGCCGCAGTCAGCAAAACACACGGCGCGAGCTGGTGATCTTCATCACGCCGACGCTTATTCACGACGCGCCACAGACCGAGTTATAGCTTTCTCGGTGGTAGTGAGGGAAAACTGCGCATTTTATCAATAATTCCCTTCACCGTTTGACGATGCGGCGGTTTTAGCATACAAGGATTAGCGAATTGAGTACTGAAGTGTCGTTCCACCGGCGATGACGATAACTTACATCATCCTTGTTTGGATAATGTGAAATTTTATTAGGTTGCCAAACTACCCTGAGTATTGAGATAATTTTTCGTCTGATTCTCGCACTATCGCTCATGAGGTTTCAGTTTAGGTTCCGCCGCAGGTTACATGGCGGGGCGGGTTATCATTAACGAATTTCTTAGTAATACCAAAAAAATGGCAGAGAAACGCAATATCTTTCTGGTTGGGCCTATGGGTGCCGGCAAAAGCACTATTGGCCGTCAGTTAGCTCAGCAACTCAACATGGAGTTCTTCGACTCCGATCAAGAAATTGAGCGACGTACCGGGGCTGATGTGGGCTGGGTATTTGATGTGGAAGGCGAAGAAGGCTTCCGCGAGCGCGAAGAGAAAGTCATTAATGAATTGACGGAGAAACAAGGGATCGTGCTGGCAACCGGCGGCGGTTCGGTAAAAACACGCGAAACCCGCAATCGCCTTTCTGCGCGAGGCGTTGTTGTGTACCTGGAAACCACCATCGAGAAGCAGTTAGCTCGCACTCAGCGTGATAAAAAGCGCCCATTGTTGCAGGTTGAGGCCCCTCCGCGCGAAGTACTGGAAGCGTTAGCGAGAGAACGTAATCCACTGTACGAAGAAATCGCAGACATCACGATTCGCACCGATGAACAAAGCGCCAAGGTAGTTGCTAACCAGATCATCAGCATGCTGGAAAACAACTGATTTTGTATAGCCGCCTGCACTCTACGGGCTTCCGACAGGTCATGGAACGCGCATGGAAAGAATTATCGTCACTCTCGGGGAACGCAGTTATCCCATTACGATAGCCGCTGGATTATTCAGCAACGCAGACTCTTTTTTGCCGTTAAAAGCGGGCGATCAGGTTATGTTGGTGACCAATGATACATTGGCGCCGCTCTACCTGGACGCCGTGCGGACCGTTCTGGAAAATGTAGGGGTGCGGGTTGATCAGGTGATTCTTCCCGACGGAGAGAAGTACAAATCTCTGACGATACTTGATCAGGTCTTCTCCGCGCTATTGGAGAAGCCCCATGGCAGGGACACCACGTTGGTGGCGCTGGGCGGCGGAGTTATCGGTGATTTGACCGGTTTCGCAGCGGCCTGCTATCAGCGCGGCGTTCGCTTCATTCAGGTTCCTACCTCTCTCTTGGCTCAGGTAGATTCATCCGTTGGCGGTAAAACCGCGGTGAATCATCCCTTAGGCAAAAACATGATTGGCGCTTTCTATCAGCCGGCCTCCGTCGTGATAGATATCGACTGTCTGAAAACGCTGCCTGCCAACGAACTCTCTTCCGGTCTGGCCGAAGTCATCAAATACGGCATCGTATTCGACAGCGACTTTTTCGCCTGGCTGGAAACACATATCGACGCAGTGCGCGCGTTGGAAAACGCCCCAGTGGCCTACTGCATTCGACGCTGCTGTGAACTCAAGGCAGAAGTCGTCGCGGCTGATGAACGTGAAAACGGCCTGCGCGCCTTACTGAATTTAGGCCACACTTACGGCCATGCTATCGAAGCGGAAATGGGCTACGGCAACTGGCTGCATGGCGAAGCGGTGGCGGTAGGTACGGTCATGGCCGCTCAGGCCGCATATCGTCTTGGCCTGCTGGGTTCGGCAGAGGTTGATCGCATCAAGGCGTTATTGACGCGCGCCGGACTGCCGATCACGGGGCCGGCTTCAATGACTCCCGAGTCTTATCTGCCGCATATGATGCGCGATAAAAAAGTATTGGGTGGCGAGCTACGTCTGATATTGCCTATGGCTATCGGCCAGGCTGAAATACGCAGCGGCGTCGCCCATGATGTGGTTCTGGCTTCCATTGCTGATTGCCTTCCCTGACATAGACTTAGTGAGAAGTCTCCCTGTAGGGGCGATGGTTTTTATTTGTACTATGATACCTGATGATATAGCTATTCGCGGCGGGTGCATCACCACGAGCAGCTGCCGTTCAGTGGGAGGGGTATAGATGGGTGAGTTCAATCCGGAAGACGAGCTGAAGCCGGATACCAGCGATCGTCGGCCACAGCGCCAGCAAAAAAGAAAGCAGGGGATCACTCTGCCCAGCGTGGCGTTATCCAAACAGCATGTCATGATTGGCATCGGCATTATCGTGCTGGTGCTGCTGATTGTTGCCGTCGGCGCCGCGCTTCAGTCGCCGAGCCAGGATGCGACGCCGCCCGCCGCCCCTAGCGGCGGTTCGAAGAGCATTGAACTTGCATCGCCATCGGCTTCAACCAATAGCTCCACCGCGCCGGCCTCACCTCAAGCGCAGGTTCCCGGCCAGACGCCAGCTGGCGAGCCGCAGTCGTTGAGTGCGCCTCCTGTCGCGGAAGCGCCCACTCAGGCGCCATTGCCCGCCCAGAACAAGAACCAGCAGCGTATTGAGCTGCCGGGCAATATGATGGATACGCTCTCTCAGCCGCAGCAACAGCAGCAGTTGAATGCGGTAGCACAGAACAGCGCTGGCTCAGAGGTGACTTTGCCGACGTCGCCGGCTTCGGTGTCACCTGGCAGCAAAGTGCGCCCTCCGCGTGAGACAACGACGCCGCTGCGTCCCGGCACGGAAAAATCTCGCCACACGGATGCCAATGGCTCGTCGCATAAGGCTCCCGCAAAGAACAGCAGCGTGTCCAAAGCGCCGACGACGGCTATCACACCAGCGCCGTCAGGCAAATCGGTTGCATCGGCTGGCGGCGCTCAGGCGAATGGTTCGATTCAAAACGCGCCGGCCGGCCACTTTACGCTTCAGCTTAGCGGTGCGTCCCGCGAGAGTTCGCTGCAGGCCTATGCCAAATCGCAGCGGCTGACGAATTACTGGGTCTATCAGACTCAAAGGGGTGGCAAACCCTGGTATGTGCTTGTGAGCGGCGTTTACGCTTCCTCGGATGAAGCCAAACGCGCCGTTGCATCACTGCCTGCCGATGTTCAGGCCAAAAAACCATGGGTTAAGCCGATCCGACAGGTGAAGCAGGACTTAAGTAAGTAACACCAATTAGCCCTGATGTGCTGTCTGAAACAGAGTACAATCCGCGGCTCTGAAAAGTATGAGTAACTAACGACGGCATGAAGAAAAACCGCGCTTTCTTAAAATGGGCTGGTGGTAAGTATCCGCTGGTAGAAGAGATTCGCCGATATCTACCAGCGGGAGATTGCTTAATCGAACCCTTTGTGGGTGCCGGCTCGGTGTTTCTCAATACCGACTACGACAACTACATCCTGGCTGATATCAACAGCGATCTCATCAATCTTTACGATATCGTTAAAACCAAAACGGAACATTTCATCCGCGATGCCCGCGAGTTATTCACGCAAGAAATGAATACCTCGGAGGTTTTTTATCTGCTGCGCAGCGAATTTAATGCTTGTGATAACGCCTACCGACGCGCGCTACTGTTCCTCTATCTAAACCGCCACTGTTACAACGGGTTATGCCGTTATAACATGAGCGGCGAATTCAATGTGCCGTTCGGGCGTTACAAGAAACCCTATTTTCCCGAAGACGAACTGCGCTGGTTTGCGCAAAAGGCTCAAAATGCCACGTTCGTCTGCGAGCACTACCGGGACACGTTGACGAAGGCGAAGCAGGGATCGGTGGTGTATTGCGATCCGCCTTATGCGCCGCTGTCCGCCACTGCGAATTTTACGGCGTACCACACCAATAATTTTAATCACGACGATCAGCGCGGTTTGGCGCAGCTGGCGGAACAGCTATCGGCGGAAAGCCAAATACCGGTTCTGATTTCCAATCACGATACAGAGCTGACGCGTGAATGGTATCAGTCGGCCTCTTCCCTGTACGTGGTCAAGGCCCGGCGGACAATTAGCCGCAATATCGCTGGTCGCAGCAAGGTGAACGAACTGCTGGCTTTGTACCGCGGCGTCGAGTTAGGGTAAAAACATTAGGCTGGGCTGAATTAAGCCCCGCATTGTCGCCAACACAGAGGCTGTACGAGTCCTTTTGAACCCGAAGTGGCTTCGGCAGCAATATGCAGACTTGATGGTTTGGAGAAGCGAATGAAACCGTTTTTAATCGCCCCGTCTATATTGTCGGCTGACTTTGCCCGGCTGGGAGAAGATACCGCCAAAGCGCTGGCGGCGGGAGCCGATGTCGTCCACTTCGACGTCATGGATAATCATTACGTGCCCAATCTGACCATGGGACCGATGGTGCTTAAGGCGCTGCGAGATTACGGCATTACCGCCCCGATTGACGTACACCTGATGGTCAAGCCGGTGGACCGTCTCATCCCGGACTTTGCCGAGGCCGGCGCCAGTTACATCACTTTTCATCCCGAAGCCTCAGAGCATGTCGACCGATCGCTGCAGCTGATTAAAGATCACGGCTGCCGCGCGGGATTGGTGCTGAATCCCGCCACGCCGTTAAGTTATCTGGATTACGTCATGGATAAACTGGACATCATTCTGCTGATGTCAGTCAACCCAGGCTTCGGCGGACAGTCGTTCATTCCCTCAACGCTCACCAAACTGCGCCAGGTGCGCAAACTGATCGATGACAGCGGGTATGACATCCGCCTGGAAGTCGACGGAGGCGTCAAAGTGGACAATATCGGTGAGATTGCCGCCGCCGGAGCGGATATGTTTGTGGCGGGGTCGGCGATTTTCAATCAGCCTGACTATCAGGCGGTAATCGATAACATGCGTCAGGAATTAGCGAAGGTGTCCCATGGCTGAACTCAACGCCGTTCGCGGGCTGGCTTTCGACCTCGACGGCACGTTGGTTAACAGCGCGCCGGGCCTGTCTCAGGCGCTGGACCGAGCGATGCAGACTCAGGGCCTGCCAGCGCCGGGTGAAGCTCTATTGACGACCTGGATCGGCAACGGTGCCGATAAAGTCGTCGAGCGAGCGCTGCATTGGGCCAACATCGAGCCTTCTCCTGAGCGCATGCAGGCCGTGCGCAAGCAGTTTGATATCGCCTACGCGCAAACGGTCGATGCTGGCAGCCAGCTTTATCCTGAGGTCAAAGATACGCTGCATGCGCTGGCCGATCGCAACGTCCCTATGGCGCTGGTAACAAATAAACCAACGCCTTTCGTGGCGCCGCTGTTACGTTCGCTTGGGATCGACGCCTACTTTACGTTAGTGCTTGGCGGCGATGACGTCCCGAGCAAGAAGCCCCATCCCGCGCCGCTTTATCTGGTGTTGGGAACGCTGGGATTGCGAGCGAACGAACTGTTGTTCGTCGGCGATTCCCGCAATGATATACAAGCCGCGCAGGCGGCCGGTTGCCCGAGCGTCGGCATGACCTACGGCTATAACTATGGCGAAGCGATAGCCCTAAGCCACCCGAGTGTGGTGTTGGATCGCTTTGCGGATCTCTTGTCCCTTGTCGGACCGTCCAATTCAGATAATCAGGAAGCATTAGCATGAGTAAGCCCATTGTATTTAGCGGCGCGCAGCCGTCTGGCGAGTTGACCATTGGTAACTACATGGGTGCGTTACGTCAGTGGGTCCATATGCAGGATGATTACGACTGCATCTATTGCATCGTGGATCTGCATGCCATTACGGTTCGTCAGGATGCGGAACAGCTGAGAAAAGCGACGCTGGATACGCTGGCCCTGTATCTGGCCTGCGGCATCGACCCGCAGAAGAGCACCATCTTCGTACAGTCGCACGTACCTGAGCATACACAGCTGGCCTGGGCGCTAAACTGCTACACCTATTTCGGCGAACTGAGCCGCATGACCCAGTTCAAGGACAAGTCCGCTCGCTACGCGGAAAACATCAACGCCGGTCTGTTCGGTTATCCGGTGCTGATGGCGGCGGATATCCTCCTGTATCAGACAAACCAGGTGCCGGTTGGGGAAGACCAGAAACAGCATCTGGAGCTGAGCCGCGATATCGCGCAACGTTTCAACACGCTGTACGGCGACACCTTCAAGGTGCCGGAACCGTTTATTCCCAAGTCCGGTGCGCGCGTGATGTCGCTGCTGGAACCGACCAAAAAAATGTCCAAATCGGACGATAACCGCAACAACGTGATTGGCCTGCTGGAAGATCCGAAAGCAGTGACTAAAAAAATCAAACGCGCGGTGACCGATTCGGATGAGCCGCCGGTGGTGCGCTATGACATCGCCAATAAACCGGGCGTGTCGAACCTGCTTGATATCCTCTCCGGCGTTACGGGGAAATCTGTCCCGCAGCTGGAGCAGGAGTTTGAAGGCCAGATGTATGGTCACCTGAAAGGCGCCGTGGCGGAAGCGGTGTCCGGCATGCTGGGCGAATTGCAGGAGCGTTACCATCGTTTCCGCAACGACGAAGCCTATTTGCAGCAGGTGATGGGCGATGGCGCCGAGAAGGCCCGTGAGCGCGCCAGTCAGACGCTGAACAAGGTTTATGACGCCATTGGGTTCGTCGCTCGTCCATAAGCCATAGCGCGCCCGTTGGGCGGATATCCATGAGATCCGAAGACGAGCCAAACGGCTCGTCTTTTTCGTTTCAGGTCAGCGATATCAAGGTTACCGCCGTGGAAAGCGCTGCATCAGCCGTATTGCCGCTGTCAGCAGGTTTCTCAATCCTGCGTAAAAAAAGGTAAATCGGTAGCGCGCGGGCAGGCGGCTATTTACAATCGATACGCTTTCTGTAGTTGGCCCCTAAAAGGAATTCTTCATGTCAAAACGTATATTGGCAACGATAGCGACCGTATTTACTTTGTCTGCGTTCTCGCCAGCATTTGCTGCAACTGCGTCAACGCATGTGTTGCTTACCACTTCGGCCGGCAATATTGAACTGGCGCTGGACGATCAAAAAGCGCCAGAGTCAGTGAAAAATTTTGTGAGTTATGTCGATAGCGGTTTCTATAACGGCACTGTTTTCCACCGCGTTATCCCTGGATTTATGGTTCAGGGCGGCGGATTCACCAGCGATCTTAAACAGAAGGCGACTAACCCGCCGATCAAAAACGAAGCTGACAACGGATTGCGTAATCTGCGCGGCACCATATCGATGGCGCGTACCACTGAGAAAGACAGCGCCACCAGCCAGTTCTTCCTCAACGTGGCGGATAACGCATTTCTGGATCACGGCCAGCGCGACTTCGGCTATGCCGTCTTCGGCAAAGTGGTGAAGGGGATGGATGTGGCGGATAAGATTTCCCAGGTGCAGACGGAGAACGTTGGGCCTTACCAAAACGTACCTATCAAGCCGATCGTTATCCAGTCCGCCAAGATCATCAAATAATTACGGCCATTAAGGCTCTGGCGTTGTTCGCCGAGGCTTTTACAGCATGCTCCCGACGCTCACCATCGGGAGCATGTCTGGTTGCCCTATCCCGTCTTGAATCCTCTTTCTGCGCGATAATCGAGTGTGTTACCGGTTATCGCCAGCCTGTTTCAGAGTGATGAATGTTACTGATCATAGATAACTACGACTCCTTTACCTACAACCTGTACCAGTACTTCTGCGAGCTGGGCGAGGAGGTAGTGGTCAAGCGTAATGATGAGCTGAGTCTCGAGGCGATTGAACGCCTGTCGCCGCAGCATCTGGTGATATCGCCGGGCCCCTGTACGCCGAACGAAGCGGGCATCTCGCTGCAGGCCATCCGTCATTTCGCCGGGCAGTTGCCGATTCTGGGCGTTTGTCTGGGGCATCAGGCGCTGGGGCAGGCCTTTGGCGCTCAGGTTGTGCGTGCGCGCGAAGTCATGCACGGTAAGACCTCTCTAATCCGCCATCGTGACGTCGGCGTTTTCACCGGGTTGGCGCAGCCGCTGACGGTGACGCGCTATCACTCTCTGATCGTCGATAGCGCCTCGCTGCCGGACTGCTTCGAAATCACCGCCTGGACGGAAAATAGCGCAGGAACCCTGGATGAAATCATGGGGATCCGTCATCGAAGTCTGCCGCTGGAGGGCGTGCAGTTTCACCCGGAAAGCATTTTGAGTCAGCAAGGGCATGAGCTGTTGCGTAATTTTCTGCACGGAGAATGAGTCCGCCGCTTATTTGCTATCCACGCGGATTAATAATTGCCTGTCTTTGATTTTTTATGCATATTTGATGACTATAATTTCAAATTAAACATGAAATCTTAAAGCGGGGCAGCAGATGGCAACAGATAAAACCGCAGTGACGCGTGATACCTACGACAAGGTCATTCTTCCTGTTTATGCACCGGCTCAGTTCGTACCGGTGAAGGGGAAAGGCAGCCGGGTATGGGATCAGCAGGGTAAGGAATACATCGATTTTTCCGGCGGTATTGCCGTTACGGCGTTGGGTCATTGCCATCCTGCTCTGGTGAATGCCCTCAAGACGCAGGGCGAAACGCTGTGGCATACCAGCAACGTTTTCACCAACGAGCCCGCGCTGCGCCTGGCGAGCAAGCTGATTGCAGCGACGTTCGCTGAACGCGTCTTTTTCGCCAACTCAGGCGCGGAAGCCAACGAGGCGGCCTTCAAACTGGCGCGTCACTATGCCATCGAACGTTTCAGCCCGTATAAAACCAAGATTATCGCTTTCCATCAGGCATTTCATGGCCGTACGCTCTTTACCGTCTCGGTCGGCGGGCAGCCGAAGTACGCAGATGGATTCGGGCCGAAGCCCGCCGATATCATTCATGTGCCGTTTAACGATCTGGATGCGGTGAAGGCGGTGATCGACGATCATACGTGCGCCGTGGTACTGGAGCCGGTGCAGGGCGAAGGCGGCGTGCTGCCAGCCACGCAGGCATTTATGGAAGGCGTGCGTGAACTGTGCGATCAAAATCAGGCGCTGCTGGTGTTTGATGAGGTGCAGTGTGGCATGGGGCGTACCGGCGAGCTGTTCACCTATATGCACTATGGCGTGACGCCTGACATCTTGACGACCGCTAAGGCGTTAGGAGGCGGATTCCCCATCAGCGCGATGCTGACCACCGAGGACGTTGCCTCTGTCATGAAGGTCGGCACTCACGGCACCACCTATGGCGGCAACCCTCTGGCCTGTGCGGTGGCGGAAGCGGCGTTGGACGTCATCAATACGCCAGACGTGCTGTCAGGCGTTTCCGCCCGACACGATCGCTTCATTTCCGCGCTGGACGCCATCAATCAGCAATTCGACATTTTTGACGGTGTGCGCGGCATGGGCCTTTTGCTCGGAGCTCAGCTGAAACCCCAATGGCATGGACGGGCGCGTGATTTTCTGACGGCCGCCGCCGAGCTGGGCGTGATGATCCTGGTCGCAGGTCCTGACGTTATTCGCTTCGTGCCGTCTCTGGTGATTGAACTGGACGATATTGATGAGGGTATGGCGCTGTTTGCGAAAGCGGTCGCACGGGTTGTGAACGGAGAATCGAATCGCTGAGCGAAGCGTGAACAGCGCGTTGGTTGCGCGCTGTTCATGTGTCGGGATGTTGAGGTTAACGAGTGCCGAAGACCACGATGGTTTTACCGTGCGCTGAAATCAGTTCCTGATCCTCCAGCATCTTCAGAATTCGGCCGACGGTTTCGCGGGAGCAGCCCACGATCTGGCCGATTTCCTGCCGGGTGATTTTAATCTGCATGCCGTCTGGGTGCGTCATGGCGTCAGGCTGTTTGGCGAGGTTTAGCAGGGTCTGTGCGATGCGGCCGGTGACGTCAAGAAACGCCAGATTGCCCACTTTCTGGGAGGTGACCTGAAGTCTTCGCGCAATCTGGGATGACAGGCGCATCAGAATATCGGGGTTGACCTGAATCAGCTGTCGGAATTTTTTATAGGAAATCTCGGCAACTTCGCAGGCGCTTTTGGCTCGCACCCAGGCGCTGCGTTCCTGATCTTCTTCGAACAAGCCTAGCTCACCGATAAAATCCCCTTGATTCAGATAGGAAAGGATCATCTCTTTGCCTTCTTCATCCTTTATCAATACGGCAACGGAACCCTTTACGATGTAGTAAAGCGTTTCTGCTTTTTCACCTTGGTGAATCAGCGTACTCTTTGAGGGGTACTTGTGAATATGACAATGAGAAAGGAACCATTCAAGAGTCGGGTCTGTTTGCGGTTTGCCGAGAACCATTCGCTGTTATCCTCTGTTGTAATTCACTACGTAAATCACAGGGCTCAGAGTTCCCTGTAAGGCATGATAACTCTAGTTATAATTCAAATTCCGATGGGCGAAATTTGTCAGGGAATTGACTGAAACCTCTCTGTCAGGTGACTCTGCAAACTGCTGTTTTCAGCATTGCGCAGAACGCACCGGATGCTGCCTTTGTTTGTAACACAGGTTGAGAGTACTGTCTTGTGTTGTCTCGCTTCAGCATGATTACGCCTTGATACTCAGGCATTTTCTACATAAGCGCGATAAAATTTCAAAAAAAGTTGAGTGGGAGTGTAAGTCTATGCAAGCGCGGGTGAAATGGGTTGAAGGGTTGACGTTTATCGGCGAATCCGCCTCCGGCCACCAGATTGTTATGGACGGCAATGCGGGCGACAAAGCGCCGAGTCCGATGGAAGTACTCTTGATGTCGGCCGGGGGATGCAGCGCTATCGATGTCGTGTCCATTCTGCAAAAAGGACGTCACGACGTGGCGGACTGCGAAGTCCGACTGACCTCTGAGCGGCGGCAGGAAGCGCCCCGGCTATTCACGGCCATCAACCTGCACTTCATCGTGACCGGCAAAGCGCTGACCGAACAAGCCGTGTCGCGTGCGGTGTCCCTGTCGGCAGACAAGTACTGCTCGGTTGCGTTGATGCTGGGCGCGGCGGTGACCATCACGCACAGCCACGAAGTGATCCCCCTCGATTGACAGAGATACGGCCGTTGAGGCCGTATTGTTACGATCTTACGTGATCGTCTTGCCTTCCAGCAGCTGCTGCACCAGCGGCATCATAATCAGTTCCATCGCCAGCCCCATTTTACCTCCAGGCACCACCAGCGTATTGATATGGGAAATATACGACCCCTGCAGCATGGCGAGCAGATAGGGAAAGTCGATGTTCTCCAGACGTTGGAAATGAATGACCACCAGACTTTCATCCAGCGACGGGATCGCTTTCGCGGCGAAAGGGTTGGACGTATCGACGGTCGGCACCCGCTGGAAGTTAATGTGCGTGCGGGAAAACTGCGGCGTGATGTAGGTGATGTAGTCTTCCATCGAGCGTACAACGGAGTCCATGACCGCATCGCGCGAGTGCCCGCGTTCGTTGACGTCGCGATACAGCTTCTGGATCCACTCAAGATTCACGATAGGCACTACGCCAACCAGCAGATCGACATGGCGAGCCACGTTGTGCTGCTCGGTGACGACGCCGCCGTGCAAGCCTTCATAGAACAACACATCCGTGGGATCGGGCATGGCCTCCCAGGGCGTAAATGTGCCGGGCACCTGGTTGTAGGGGATCGCTTCATCGTAGGTATGCAAATACTTGCGGGTTTGTCCGGTCCCCTGGCTGCCGTAGTCGGCAAACGTCTGTTCCAGCAAAGGAAAATCGTTGGCCTCCGGGCCGAAATAACTGATGTGGCGGCCCAGATCGCGTGCTTTACGAATGGCCATGTCCATTTCCGGACGGGTATAGCGGTGAAAGCTGTCGCCTTCCAGTTCTGCGGCGCGGATTTTCAACTGCTGAAAAATTTTTCGGAATGCCAGACTGGTCGTGGTCGTGCCTGCGCCGCTTGAACCGGTCACGGCAATAATAGGGTGTTGATGCGACATAGGGCTGCAACTCCGCAATTGACGGTAAAACCCTGCAGGAAACGCCGGGGATTCGACCTTCATTGTTACCCTGTTTGCGCCGATGCGCCACGCCAATTTTGTATGGGTGGGCGGGCCTTTATGCCGTCATGAATCGTGTCCGGTTTTAAACTGGGTGCGCGGCATGAGATTGACCGTCTCATGCAGTTCGGACCAGACCAGCACCACGTCGCCGCTTTCCAACTGGCGGCGAACATCCGCCACCTTTTGTTCCAGCGTGCGCTCATGCTCGCCGTAGTCGGTGCCTTCGCGCAGAACGAAGGACTCAATCAGATTCTCCAGCGTATCCGCCGCGAGTTCTTTCCAGGGAATAATCACCTTATCGCTCCAGATGTGGGGTGAGCCAGTCGGGAATCCGCTGCTCCAGCCACAATGTCGGTTTTAATAATGAACCGCCCACAAAGCCGACGTGCCCGCCGTACTCCGTCAGCTGATACTCAACATTAGGCGGTAACGACGTGGCGGCAGGAATGACATCCTCCGTCATGAACGGATCGTCTTTGGCGTGAATGATCAGCAGCGGCGTGCGGNCGNTGGGCAGAAAGGGCAGGGCGCTACAACGCTCATAGTAGTCATTGGCGTCGGTAAAGCCATGAATGCGCGCGGTAATAATGTTATCGAACTCCCGCAGTCCCCGAATTTTTCTCAACTGATGCAGGTGAACCGGTAGCGTATCCGGATAGGCCGCCAGTTTGCGGATGGCATTCCGTTTTAACAGCCGCAGCAAATAGTGCTGATAAAAGCGTGAAAAGCCTTTTTCGATATGCCGACAGCACGGCTCCAGCATCAGCGGCGCGGAAACGACCGTCGCCGCGTCCAGCAACGGCTCTTCCGTCTGCTGACCGAGCAGGCAGGCCAGCATATTGCCGCCCAGCGAGACACCAATGGCGGCGGTCGGCGCATCGCCGTAGGTAGATTTCAGCCAGCGCAGAAAATAGCGGGCATCCTCGGTCTCGCCGGAGTGATACATCTGGGGCGTGCGATTGGGCGTGCCGCCGCAGCCGCGAAAATGCATGACGACGGCCAGCCAGCCCCGTTGGTGGCAGGCGGCCACCAGACCATGCGCATACGGACTGTAGAAACTGCCTTCCAGCCCGTGAAACAGAACCACCCGCGGTTTATGGCGAGCCAGCATGGGATCTTCGCTCCAGGCCAGGTCGAGAAAATCGCCGTCCGGCAGTTCGAGCGTCTGCCAGAGTGGATTGAGCAGCGCGCGTCGCCGTAACAGACGGGGAAGCAAGGTTTGCAAATGGGGGTTGTTCATACCGGCCAGGGGACGAAACATCTGGCTAGTGGTGGGATGAATATTCATAGTCAAAAGCTTGTACCGGCGACATCACGCTGCTAGGTTGAAGAACTGCAAATTTCGTTTGTTAGAAGGCCTTTTTAATTACATGGCGCACTTCAATCTGTTTCTTTCCATGCTTGGCTTCCTGTGGGTTGCAGCGATTACCCCAGGTCCCAATAATATGCTACTTACCGCTTCCGCTGCTAATTTTGGTTTTCTCCGCTCCATGCCGCTGATGGTGGGTATCATGATCGGGATGCAGAGTGTCTTGCTGCTGGTGGCGCTGGGATTGGGGAGCCTGATTCTACTCTATCCTTCGCTTCACCTCGCGCTCAAAATGTTGGGCAGCGCCTATTTGCTGTGGCTGGCGTTCAAAATCGCCAGCGCTCGCTACGAAGAGCTCGACACTCAAACCGCGCCGCCGCGTCCGATGCCCTTTTATCAGGGCGGACTGCTGCAATTTCTGAACCCGAAGGCCTGGCTGATGGCGCTGGGCGCCGTTGCCGGTTTCAGCCTCTCGGGGAGTGAGTACGTGGGTTCAGTCATCGCCATCAGCATCGCCACGTTCAGCGTGAATCTGGTCGCCGGTATTGTGTGGCTGGGGTTCGGCACGATGATCGGTAAAATGCTGCGCGGTCGCCGATCATGGCGGATATTCAACCTATTTATGGGGCTGCTGACCGCCGCCTGCGTGCTGATGATCTGGCATTAACCGAAACGCTTGGGCTGGCTATGACGCCCGCCCAGCGTTATCAGGACTGCAGCATCTGCTCAAGCTGTTCCTGCGCGTCCAGCCAGCCCATTTCGGTCTCCTCCAGTTCGCCTTTGACGGCGATCTGCTCCTGCAGGCAGGTCGTCAGCTCCGCTTTGCGGCTGGCGTCGTAAATCGCCGTATCCGCCAGGCGGTTTTCCAGCTCCGCCAGCCTGGTATTCAGCTTTTCCATCTGCTGCTCCAGCTTGGTGATTTGCTTGCGCAGCGGTTGGGTTTGGGTGCGTAGCTCAGCCTCCCGCCGCTTCTGGTCTTTTCTGGCCTGAGCGCTGTTGCCGGCGCTTTCTTTGGCCGGTGTCGATTCGCCGGCGTCCTGTTTTTGTGCGTCCAGCAGCCACTGTTGATAATCCTCCAGATCGCCGTCGAACGGTTCCACCCGGCGATCGTGAACCAAATACAGGTCGTCCGTCGTGGAGCGAATCAGATGGCGATCGTGCGAGACGACGACCAACGCGCCTTCGAAATCGATCAAGGCTTCGGTCAGCGCCTGACGCATATCCAGATCGAGGTGGTTAGTCGGTTCATCGAGCAGCAGCAGATTAGGACGCTGCCAAACGATCAGCGCCAACACCAGGCGCGCTTTCTCGCCGCCCGAAAAGCGCTCGGTGGGCTCGACCACTTTGTCGGCGCCGAAGCCGAAGCCGCCCAGATAGTCACGCAGTTGCTGTTCGGTTTCCTGCTCGGCCAGGCGGGTCAGATGCTGCAGCGGCGATTCGTCCGCGCGGAGGTACTCCAGCTGATGCTGGGCGAAATAACCCAGTCGAACGCCTTTCGCCAGCCCGACTTCACCGCTTTGTGGCTGGAGTTCTCCCGCCAGCAGTTTAATCAGCGTGGATTTCCCGGCGCCGTTGTGGCCGAGCAGACCGATGCGCGAGCCGGGCACCAGATTGAGTTTGATGGATTCCAGAATCAGCCTGTCGCCATAACCCGCACTCACTTTCTCCATCCGCAATAACGGATTGGGCAACGCCTGCGGCGCGCGGAAACTGAAGCGAAAGGGATTGTCGACATGCGCTGGCGCAATCAGCTCCATTTTTTCCAGCATTTTGATGCGGCTCTGCGCCTGCTTGGCTTTGGTTGCCTTGGCGCGGAAACGGTCAATGTAATGCTGCAAGTGCGCGACGCGTTCCTGCTGGTGTTCATACAGCGACTGCTGCTGAGAAAGCCGCGTTGCGCGCTGTTGCTCGAAAGAGGTGTAGTTGCCGGTGTATTCGAACAGGGATTCCTGCTCGATATGCAAAATCTTGTTAACAATAGGATCAAGAAAATCCCGGTCATGGGAAATCAGCACCAGCGTGCCGGGATAGTTTTTGAGCCATTTTTCCAGCCAGATGACTGCGTCGAGATCCAAATGGTTGGTCGGTTCGTCCAGCAGCAGCAGATCGGAACGACAGAGCAGGGCCTGCGCCAGGTTGAGACGCATACGCCAGCCGCCGGAAAAGGCGCTGACAGGCTGTTGCAGCTGTTCCTGGCTGAATCCCAGCCCGTTCAGCAGGCTGGCGGCGCGAGACTGGATCGACCAGGCGAGGATCGCATCCAGCTTGCCGTGCACGGTGGCGATAGCGTTGCCGTCGTTGCGTTCGTTGGCGTGCGCCAGTTCGCTCTCCAGCTGGCGAAATTCCCGGTCGCCGTCTATCACATACTCTATCGCAGGACGTTCCAGCGCGGGCGTTTCCTGATTGACCCAGGCGAGGGACCAGTGCTGAGGAAAAGTGGCATTGCCGCCGTCAGCGCTAATTTCTCCTTTCAGCAGGGACAGCAGCGTCGATTTTCCGCAGCCATTTTTACCGACCAGACCCACTTTCTGACCCGGATTGACGGTCGCTGTGGCGTTATCCAGCAGTACCCGCGTACCACGTCGAATTTGTAAAGAGGAGAAGACAATCATAAAGCGCCAAGTAATGAGAATATGTTAAATTATGGATCAAGATTCAGGGCGGCAGCGTCCTGGTAATCCCCGCTGCGCTGCATGGTAGCGGAAAATATCTACGATGACGACGCTTTGGAGGGGAATGATGTCGCAGCCACCCAAGATTTTGCTGCTGTTTGCCCATCCGGAATTACAGGACTCGGTTGCGAATAAGCTGTTATTACAATCCGCTCGGGGTTTAGAGCACGTGACGGTACACGATTTGTACGCGAACTATCCTGATTTTTTCATTGATATCCACCATGAACAACAGTTACTGCGAGAGCACCAAATCATCGTGTTTCAACATCCGCTTTATACTTACAGCTGCCCGGCGTTATTGAAAGAGTGGCTCGACCGCGTATTGAGCCGCGGCTTCGCCAACGGCGTCGGCGGCAATGCCCTGTCGGGCAAATACTGGCGCAGCGTGGTGACGACAGGCGAACCGGAATCCCGCTACACCTCGGAAGGCCAGCAGCACTCATTTATGGATGATGTGCTGCGTCCTTTCGAGATGACGGCGACGATGTGCCACATGCGCTGGATGAAACCGCTGGTGATTTACAACGCGCGGCGGATGTCTCGCGATGCGTTGCGCGAGCATGCCCATCGCTACGGAGATTGGCTGGCGGCGCCTTTGTCTGAGGGAGGGCACTGAGATGGATAGCGCTTCTACCCTGAGCGCGGGGGTTTTGTTCCTGTTTGTCACCGTACTGGCGGTGCCTATCGCGGCGCGTCTTGGTATCGGCGCGGTGCTGGGCTATTTGCTGGCGGGTATCGCTATCGGTCCTTGGGGCCTCGGTTTTATTCGCGACGTTTCCGCTATTCTTCATTTCTCTGAACTGGGCGTTGTGTTCCTGATGTTTATCATCGGACTCGAACTCAACCCGGCCAAATTGTGGAAACTGAGACGATCTATTTTCGGCATCGGTGCGGGCCAGGTATTGCTCAGCGCAGCGATACTGGGCGGCGTGCTGTTCATGAGTCAATTTTCCTGGCAGTCGGCCCTGATTGGCGGGATTGGGCTGGCGATGTCATCCACCGCGATGGCGCTACAGCTGATGCGTGAAAAAGGGATGAACCGCAACGAATCCGGGCAGCTCGGTTTTTCCGTTTTGCTGTTTCAGGATTTGGCGGTCATTCCCGCGTTGGCATTGATCCCTATTCTATCGGGGGTGCAAGGGCAGATCGACGACTGGCAGCATGTCGTGATGAAAGTGCTGGCGTTCGGCGGCATGCTGATTGGCGGTCGTTACCTGGTACGTCCGCTGTTCCGGTTTATCGCCGCCTCCGGCGTGAGTGAGGTGTTTACCGCCGCTGCGCTGCTGCTGGTTCTCGGCTCCGCGCTGTTTATGGAAGCGCTGGGCTTGTCGATGGCGCTCGGCACGTTCATTGCCGGCGTACTGCTGGCGGAAAGCGAGTATCGCCATGAACTGGAGATTTCCATTGAGCCGTTCAAGGGACTGCTGCTGGGGCTGTTTTTCATCTCGGTGGGGATGGCGCTCAATCTCGGCGTGTTGTACGCCAATATCATTGAGGTCCTGCTGGGCGTCGTGATTTTGGTGTCCGTCAAAGGCCTCATCCTCTACGTGCTGGCGCGGATCTACGGACTGCGTTCGTCGGAACGGTTACAGTTTTCGGGCGTGCTGAGTCAGGGCGGCGAGTTTGCCTTCGTGCTGTTCTCCGCGGCGGCGGCTCAGCATGTCCTGCAGGGCGATCAACTGCCGCTGCTGCTGGTCACCGTGACCCTGTCGATGATGGTGACGCCGCTGCTGATGCAGCTGATCGACCGTATCCTGGCGCGTCGCTACAACGCCCCGGAAGAGTCGACGGAAAAACACTATGTGGAAGACGATGAGCCGCAGGTGATTGTGGTGGGCTTCGGGCGCTTTGGTCAGGTGATTGGCCGACTGCTGATGGCGAACAAAAAGCGCATTACCGTGCTTGAGCGAGATATCAGCGCAGTCAGTCTGATGAGGAGCTACGGTTATAAGGTGTATTACGGCGACGCCACCTCGGTGGACTTACTCCGTTCCGCGGGCGCGGAGCAGGCGCAGTCGATCGTGATCACCTGCAACGATCCTGAAGATACGATGGCCATCGTGCATCTGTGCCAGCAGCATTTCCCGCATTTGGAAATCCTGGCGCGCGCCCGCGGTCGTGTGGAAGCGCACGAGCTTTTACAGTCAGGCGTGACGCAATTTTCCCGAGAAACGTTCTCCAGTGCGTTGGAGCTGGGGCGTAAAACGCTGGTCTCTCTGGGGATGCATCCCCATCAGGCTCACCGGTCGCAACAGCATTTCCGTCGTCTGGATATGCGTATGCTGCGTGAACTGATGCCGGAGCGTCAGGCTGAAGGCGAGGGCGCTCAGATCTCGCGGGTCAAAGAGGCCCGTCGTGAACTGGAAGATATCTTCCAGCGTGAGATGCAGCATGAGCGTCGGCGGCTGGATGATTGGGACGAAACATAATCGCTCACAGGTTGATTGGACGGAAAAACATCATGTCGACGCAACGAAAACGGTTTATTGCCGGTGCGGTTTGCCCTGAGTGTCATACGCAGGATACCCTGACGGTCGGTATGGAAGATGTCGAGGAAGTCGTGGTCTGCGTCAAGTGCGGCTATCGACAAAGTCGGCCGGAGGCAAAGCAGCAGACTGCGGAGCGTCAGGCCGGGCACATTATCGGCATGTTTCATCCTGAATAAGCGTGGTAGCGATTTTGGATTCCGTGCAGTAATGGAAATGTTTTTCAGCTACAATTTGCGCCAAAGCGATTTCCAACGGTAGGAGATATCATGAAAGTAGCAAAAGACCTGGTGGTCAGCCTGGCCTATCAGGTACGTACAGAAGACGGTGTATTGGTTGATGAGTCTCCGGTGAGTGCACCGCTGGACTATCTGCACGGTCGCGGCTCGCTGATTTCCGGCCTGGAAAAAGCGCTGGACGGCCGCGCGGTCGGAGAACGTTTCGATATTAAAGTAGGCCCGAACGAGGCTTACGGCAACTATGACGAAAATCTGGTACAGCGCGTACCGAAAGATGTCTTCATGGGTGTGGACGAGCTGCAGGTCGGCATGCGTTTCCTGGCTGAAACCGATCAGGGTCCGGTGCCTGTCGAAATTACCGAAGTGCAGGACGAGCACGTCGTGGTTGACGGTAACCACATGCTGGCGGGCCAGAACCTGAGCTTCAACGTCGAAGTCGTTGCAATTCGCGAAGCGACGGCGGAAGAGCTGGAGCACGGTCACGTTCACGGCGAACACGATCATGACCACGATGGTTGCTGCGGCGGTCACGGCCACGACCACGACCATGACCATGACCACGGTAACGGCGGCTGCGGCGGTCACGGTGGATGCGGCTGCCAGCACTAAGGGCGGCTTCACCATTAAAAAACCCGGCGCTGCGTCATGCAGGCCGGGTTTTTTTACGTCGGATGTTTTCGAGGGCAGGAAGGCTGAGGAGTTACTCTTTTCCCATCAGCATGTCATCCTGCGGCGCATTGAAGCGTTGGGCTTTAGTGAGCAGGAAGTAGATATAGGCCGCGGCCATCAGCGCAATGAACAGAGTGCCGATGAGTGGGTTGAACCACAGCATCGCCAACAGGCACACGCAGGCCAGCACCAGGGCAATCGCCGGAATCACCGGGTAGCCGGGCGCGAGGTAGGTCCGTTCCAGCTCGGGTGCGGTACGACGCAAACGGAACAGGCTTAGCATACTCATGATGTACATCACGATAGCCCCGAAGACGGCCATGGTGATCATGGCGGCGGTCAGACTCATTCCCTGCAGGTTAATCCAGCTGTCGCTGAAGATAGCGGCAATCCCGATAACGCCGCCGGTGAGGATCGCCCGGTGCGGCGTTCTGAAGCGAGACAGCTTGGCCAGTCCGGTCGGCAGATAGCCCGCTCTGGCGAGGGCGAAGAACTGCCGGGAATAGCCGAGAATGATGCCGTGGAAGCTGGCAATCAGCCCGAACAGCCCGATCCAGACCAGCATGTGCATCCACCCGGAATTGGCACCTACCACGGCTTTCATCGCCTGCGGCAACGGATCATTAATGTTGGAGAGCGTTCGCCAATCACCCACGCCGCCCGCCAGCAACATCACGCCTAGCGCCAACAACACCAGCGTCATAATGCCGGTGATATAGGCTTTGGGAATGGTCCGCTTCGGATCTTTGGCTTCCTCTGCCGCCATTGCCGCGCCCTCTATCGCCAGGAAGAACCAGATAGCGAAGGGAATGGCCGCGAAGATGCCGGACAGGGCAGGCAACCCGAAGCTATCGCTACCGGCCCAGCCGTTGGCGACAAAGTGACTGAAGCTGAAACCGGGGGCGACGACGCCCATAAACACCAGCAGTTCGAATACCGCCAGCAGGGTGACGCAAAGTTCGAACATCGCGGCGAGTTTCACACCCAGAATATTCAGCCCCATAAAGACCAGATAGGCGCCTGTCGCGGCATAGCGCGGATCCAGATCGGGGAACTGCACGTTCAGGTACGCGCCGATCGCCATCGAGATAGCGGGAGGCGCAAAAACGAATTCGATGAGCGTGGCCATGCCTGCGATCAGTCCACCGGTTTCGCCGAAGGCTCGGCGACTATAGGCGAAAGGGCCGCCAGCGTGAGGTATGGCAGTGGTCAGCTCCGTGAAACTGAAGATGAAACAGGTATACATGGCGGCGATCATCAGGGTCGTGACCAAAAAGCCGAGCGTGCCTGCGACGCCCCAGCCGTAGCTCCAGCCAAAATACTCGCCGGAAATGACCAGGCCGACGGCGATCCCCCAAAGATGCAGGGCCCCCAACGTGGGTTTCAACTGCATTGTCATGACGTTATCCCCTCTAAAGTATGGATGAAACCAACCGCATTTTTATAGGTACAACAGCTGGTTATGGAGTCTAAGGGCGTTTTCTGCGGTGGGGCTGCATCCGCTCGATGATGACGCCGTTATGGGCGCGGATACTTGACACTAACGAGGTGTTTTTTGCGCTCTGGAGTCAAAGAAGAAAAGGAGAGAGGGCAAGTTGTCGTCTGCGGTCAACTTTTACTGCCTTTACGTCAAGCATCGGAATGGCCGTCATTACATGCTGAAGGTCTGTAAGCCCCTTCCTTTGATGAGATCTTACGATGGCAGAACAATACGATACGCTTGACGACATCACAATGAGCCGGTTGGCGGAGCGAGCGATGGGCCGCTACTCTGCCGAGCTTCAGGGAACGCTGACGCTGCTGTGCCGTTCGGAAAATGCGACCTATCGGCTGGATGCCGGCGGAAAANGCTATGCCATGCGCATTCACCGGCCCGGCTATCACCATCGCGATGATATCAACGGCGAACTGAGCTGGCTGGCTGAATTGCGTCAGGAAGGCATCATCGTGCCGGAACCGCTGGTGGGTCGGGATGGAAGTGCGGTGCAGACCGTGTCGTTGGATGACGGCGTGGAACGCAACGTAGTGCTCTTTCACTGGATAGAGGGTGAGATGCCGACGACCGATGTGGACGGCGCGGCCTTTGAGCAATTGGGCCGGATCACCGCCCGGTTGCATCAGCACAGCCGCCGATGGCAGCCCCCTGTTGGCTTTCGTCGTATCGTTTGGGATCACGAAACGATGGTCGGGCCGAACGCGCACTGGGGCCGTTGGCAGGACGCGCCCTACCTTTCTCCGTCCGACCATCCGGTTATCGAAGAGACGATAAAGCGGGTGAGCGCGGCGCTGGCCGACTACGGTAAATCATCGCAGCGCTACGGGTTGATCCATGCGGATCTGCGTTTGACGAATCTCTTGCTGCTGCGCGGGGAAACACGGGTGATTGATTTCGATGACTGCGGTTTGGGCTGGTATCTGCACGATCTCGCGGCGGCCATCAGCTTTGTGGAGCACCATCCGCGTGCGCCTGAATGGGTAGCGGGGTGGTTGAGGGGCTATCAACAGATCTGCCCCCTGAGCGACGCCGACTTAGTAGTGATCCCTTCGCTAATTGTGCAGCGGCGTATCCAGATGACGGCCTGGATTGGTTCCCATCAGCAAACGGAACAGGCCAAAAGCATGGGGGAACGTTGGTGTCCCGATACCGTCAGGCTGTGTCGGCTTTATCTGGCGGGCGCGCTGCCGGTGGGCGATACATCCGCGCCGTCCTGAAATTTTTGCACCATCTCAACGCACTGCTGTACCGCGGCAGTGCTTTTTTTGATTTTTGCCGACGCGTTTTCCTCCGTATTCTTCGGCCCTCCCAATATTATCCCTCTGTTTTCCCGGGTAACCGCCTGATGCCGTCAGCCTTGGTCATCCGCTGGTATGGAAATTGCTTTTTCTGTTCGATTTGGCGTCTTGTATTACAGAGGGGGAAATTATGGGAACACTGTCATTTCGGCTTCCTCCGCCGGCGGGAATTCCGCTCGGCCACCGGGGTGTACTGGCCGCGGCGGCTTCAGGGTTGGGTCAATTCATCGGAGATAATGGCGGCGATGCCGATCGCATTCTCGGCATTAGCGGTATTGATCCGGAGTTGTTGGCCTGCCCAACGCTCAGTGTCGGGTTGGTCAACTACTGTCGCGTACTGGAAGAGGCGGCGCGTTACTCCGACTGCACCAATTTTGGTCTGCATTACGGCAGGCAGTTCAAGCCGCAGGCGCTCGGGTTAATAGGCTATGTTGGGTTATGCAGTGCCACCCTTGAGCAGGCATTGCATAACGTTGCCCATGCTTTTCCATTCCATCAGCACGATACGCTGGTTCGCCTGGTCGATAAGGGCGAGTGCTGGCGTTTCGACTATCAGGTGCGTCACGGTGCGATCTTGCACTGCCGGCAGGATGCCGAGCTGACGTTGGGTATGATTCTGAACCTTGTGCGCCACGCAGCAGGCAAGCATTGGGCGCCGCGGGAGGTGCATTTCGAACACCCTCGGCCGGAACAGTGGCATGAGCACTGCAAAGTGTTTGATGCGCCGGTTTACTTCGATCAGCCGTTCAATTCGCTGTTGATTCCCAAGCGCGATTTGCTCAAAGCCATGCCGGAACACGATCCGTTGCTGCTGCTGGTGATACAGGATTCGCTGCGGCAGTTGAACAGCGATGTGCAGCAACAGAGCGTGGTGGATATGGCGCGCGCCCAGCTGCGCCAGGGGCTTTCACAGGGAGAACCTTCGCTGGACGAGGTGGCGGAAAATATTGGGTTGTCGAGCTGGTCGCTGCAGCGGAGGTTGAAGGATGCGGGGATCAACTTCACTCAACTGGTGGAGAAAGTGCGCTGTGAAATGGCGACGCACTATTTGCAGCAGCGGCAGCTCTCAATTTCTGAAATGGCTTTTTTACTGGGGTACTCGGAGGTGAGTGCGTTTTCCCGGGCATTTCGTCGTTGGTTTGGTATCAGTCCGCGCCAGTGGCGCAAGGCTTAGCACGACGGCAGAACGATGTATTTAGTAGTGCGGCGGCGGTGTTTCTTCAGATTGCGAGGCAATCAGGGACGGCGCCGTCGCCTTCAGTTTATCCACCAGCAAGTGCAGTTGTTCACGCACTCTGGCCATCTCCAGTTCATGCTGGACCACGGTTTGGTTCAGCTCCTCAATCGTTATCTCCTGAAACGCGATGCGGCTTTCCAGCAGTTCAAGGCGCTGTTCGAGTAATTGCTGCGACATGTGACTTCCTCCCAGACGGTCAGCGGTAGAGTTTGTCAGAAAGCGGAAACTTCTGGTAGTAAAAATGGTCGGAGTAGGGCGCAATGAGCGCATAAGGGAATTTTATCGAAGATAGTGGTGTGTTCGTTGTAATGTCTCCGTACACACAGCTATAGTAGTTTCGACTTTTTAAATGATTACCGGGACCTGCCGGGTCTCGGATGCTGGAGAGATGGATGAAATCACTGTTTAAAGTAACGCTGCTAGCGACCACAATGACACTGGCTTTGAATACCGGCGCAATGGCCGCGGAGACAGCAAAAGCGTCCGATAGCAGCTCGACAAGTACGACAACAGCAAAATTCAACAACGATGAACAGGCTGCGGCATACGCGTTGGGCGCCTCTCTGGGACGTTACATGGATAATTCCCTGAAAGAGCAAGAAAAACTGGGCATCAAGCTGGATAAAGAACAGCTGATCCAAGGCGTGCAGGACGCGTTTGCGGACAAGAGCAAACTGTCTGATGAAGAAATCGAAAAAACGCTGCAGTCATTTGAAGGTCGTGTGAAAGAAGCGGCCAAAACCAAAATGAAGCAAGATGCGAAAGAGAACGCGGACAAAGGCACTAAATATCGTGATACCTTCGCCAAAGAAAAAGGCGTGAAGAAAACTAACTCCGGCCTGCTTTATCAGGTAGACAAGGAAGGGACTGGCGCTGCGCCGAAAGACAGCGATACCGTGGTAGTAAACTACAAAGGTACGCTGGTTGACGGCACTGAGTTCGACAACTCCTACAAACGCGGTGAACCGCTCTCTTTCCGTCTGGATGGCGTCATTCCGGGTTGGACCGAAGGTCTGAAACACGTGAAGAAAGGCGGCAAAATTAAAATGGTCATCCCGCCGGCACTGGCTTACGGCGAAACGGGCGTACCGGGCATTCCGGCCAACTCTACGCTGGTATTCGACGTAGAACTGCTGGATATCAAATCTGAAGCGGAAGCTAAGGCGGCTGATGCTGCAAAAGCTGAAAAACCGGCTGACGAGAAAGCCGCTCAGCCAAGCGCTAAGTAATACAGCGCGTTGTCACGAAGAACCGCAGGTTATCCTGCGGTTTTTTTATGCGTGAACGTCGCGTCTTTAGGTGCTAAGGAATGCGTGCCTTTAAATTCCACCTCGCGAGTTCGTGACGTAGATATGACGATAAGCGTTTGTCGCCAATAGTGAATTTCAATAAGCAGAAGCAAACTATCGTCCGCGTTCATGGTGATTTCAGGTACCAAAATAGTACGCATTGTCATGATGTATCTTCCGTCATTGGACCGGGGCAGCGTGCCGTACCTCAACGATCTTTCTCCTCCGCGTGATAAAGGCGGCAAAAACCTTCACAGACGTTATACTGCTCCAGCGCGGTAGCCAATCCCAAGCTGATCCTCCCGTTTGTTAAGCCTGCCTTTTTGGGGCGAAAAAATGCCGATGAATGCAGGCATCATGGAGGTCTCATCGCATCAGCCTTTCGATATGACGCCGCGAATTTCAGGGACGAGAGAGAGGAGTTTTGTTAGACTATCCCTCCTGTCAATACGATCAATTGAATGACATTGAAGGTGGTGTTTGCCATGCCTAGTTCGCTTCTTTCAGCAGAGTCGAATGAGCTTGATTTGCTGGATGAACGTCCGTTTTCCCAAACGGATTACGAAATCCTGAAGTCGTATGAAGCCGTCGTTGATGGTTTAGCGATGCTAATCGGTGAACACTGCGAAGTCGTGCTGCATTCGCTGGAAAATTTAAAATGTTCCGCGGTGCGTATCGCGAACGGCGAGCATACCGGGCGTAAAATCGGTTCGCCTATCACCGATATGGCGCTACGGATGGTGCATGATATGGCCGGTGAAGACAGCAGCGTGTCGCAGGTGTATTTCACACGCGCCAAAAGCGGCATGCTGATGAAGTCAATCATCATCGCTATTCGTAACCGTGAGCAGCGTGTGATTGGTCTGCTGTGTATGAACATGAATCTGGACGTGCCGTTCTCACAAATCATGCAAACATTTATGCCGCCTGAGATTAAAGCGGTGGCATCTTCCGTTAATTTCGCGTCTTCCGTGGAAGATTTGGTAACGCAAACGCTGGAGTTCACCATCGAAGAGGTGAACAGCGATCGCAATGTGTCCAATAACGCCAAGAACCGGCAGATTGTGCTCAACCTTTATGAGAAAGGGATTTTCGATATTAAGGACGCCATCAATCAGGTTGCCGATCGGTTGAATATCTCCAAGCACACCGTGTATCTCTATATTCGCCAGTTCAAAAACGGCGACCTCAGCGGGCACGATCGCTAATGTTGGAATACTGTCTGCTGGTCACTGGACCGGCATATGGAACCCAGCAGTCCAGCAGCGCATTGCAGTTTGCGCAGACGCTGCTGGCCGCAGGCTATCGGCTTCAAAGCGTATTTTTTTATCGGGAAGGCGTACTCAACGCGAACCAGTTGACCTCCCCGGCTAACGACGAATTCGATATCGTGCGGGCCTGGCAACATTTACATGAAGAGCATCAGGTCGCGTTGAATGTCTGCGTCGCGGCTGCGCTACGCCGCGGCGTCACCGATAGCGAGCAGGCGGCTCAGCTAAAACTGAACGGCGCGAACCTGCAGCCGGGATTCAGTCTGAGCGGCCTAGGCGAATTGGCTCAATCCGTACTGACCTGCGACAGGGTCGTGCAGTTTTAACGCGGGCTCATGCTATGAAACGTGTCGCTTTTGTATTTACCCATTCCCCACACGGCAGCGCTTCTGGTAGAGAAGGGCTGGATGCGCTTTTGGCGATGTCTGCGTTGACGGAAGACATCGGCGTGTTTTTCCTCTCAGACGGCGTTTTTCAGCTTCTGCCAAGGCAACAGCCGGATGTTATTCTCATGCGCGACTACATTGCGACCTTTCGCGTCCTACCGCTATACGATATCGACCAATGTTATGTTTGCGAGCAGTCATTGCAGCAGCGTGGCATTTCAAAAGACACCCAGTGGGTTCTGCCAGTCGAAGTACAGCCTTCAGAATTACTATCCCAGACATTGAAAACCTACGATACCGTCCTTACCTTCTAGTGAGACATTTATGCTGCATACGCTTTCTCGTTCTCCCTACCAGATCGATATAGACGCCATGTTGCGCAACGTCGGAAGCGAAGATGCCATTCTTCTGTTTCAGGATGGCGTGACGGCGGCGCTGGTCGGTGCTGCGATGCTCATGCCGATACTGGCAGTGGGCGTGACCGTTTATGCCCTAAAAGAAGATGTCGCAGCGCGGGGAATGGCCGCTCAAATTTCGAGCAATGTGGCGCTGATTAGCTATAATGAATTTGTGAAACTCACGGCCCAGCATTCCGGACAAATGGCCTGGTAGCGGTATTTTTGTATATTTCTTGACTCCTCATCCGGGCAGCCCTAAAATTCTGCGTCCTTATACTTTGCCTTGTGCGAGTACGAGACGATTTATTACGTGTTTACGAAGCAAAACCCAGGAGCTTTTTGAATGGCAACAATTAACCAGCTGGTACGCAAGCCGCGCTCACTGAAGGTTGCTAAAAGCAACGTTCCAGCGCTGGAAGCATGCCCGCAGAAACGTGGCGTATGTACTCGTGTATATACCACCACCCCGAAAAAACCGAACTCCGCACTGCGTAAAGTTTGCCGTGTTCGTCTGACTAACGGTTTTGAAGTTACCTCCTATATTGGCGGTGAAGGTCATAACCTGCAGGAGCACTCCGTGATCCTGATCCGCGGCGGTCGTGTTAAAGACTTGCCGGGTGTGCGTTACCACACCGTTCGTGGCGCGCTGGACTGCTCAGGTGTTAAAGACCGTAAGCAATCCCGTTCCAAATACGGCGTGAAGAAGCCAAAGGCTTAATGGTTCTCCGTTAAGTAAGGCCAAACGTTTTAACTTTAATGTCAAACTAAACTCGTAGAGTTTTGGACAATCCTGAATTAACAACGGAGTATTTCCATGCCACGTCGTCGCGTCATTGGTCAGCGTAAAATTCTGCCGGATCCTAAGTTCGGATCTGAATTACTGGCCAAATTTGTCAATATCCTGATGGTAGATGGTAAAAAATCTACTGCAGAAGCAATCGTCTATACCGCGCTGGAGACCCTGGCTCAGCGTTCTGGTAAAGACCACCTGGAAGCCTTTGAAGTAGCTCTGGACAACGTGCGTCCGACTGTCGAAGTTAAGTCTCGCCGTGTTGGTGGTTCTACTTATCAGGTACCAGTTGAAGTACGTCCGGTTCGTCGTAATGCCCTGGCAATGCGTTGGATCGTAGAAGCTGCTCGTAAACGCGGTGATAAATCCATGGCTTTGCGCCTGGCGAACGAACTTTCCGATGCAGCAGAAAACAAAGGCACTGCTGTTAAAAAACGTGAAGACGTTCACCGTATGGCTGAAGCCAACAAGGCGTTCGCTCACTACCGCTGGTAATACCGGTGTAGATGTTAATAACCCAGCGGGCGCCTCAAAGGCTAACCCGTTTGGGTTTTTTACTACTTTGAACGCCCTAGGAATAGAGGAAACAAATGGCTCGTACAACACCCATTGCACGCTACCGTAATATCGGTATCAGTGCACACATCGACGCCGGTAAGACCACCACCACTGAACGTATTCTGTTCTACACTGGTGTGAATCACAAAATCGGTGAAGTTCATGACGGCGCTGCCACCATGGACTGGATGGCGCAGGAGCAGGAGCGTGGCATCACCATCACCTCCGCGGCGACGACTGCCTTCTGGTCTGGTATGGCCAAGCAGTATGAACCACATCGCATCAACATCATCGACACCCCGGGGCACGTTGACTTCACCATCGAAGTTGAACGTTCCATGCGTGTACTGGATGGCGCGGTAATGGTTTACTGTGCGGTAGGTGGTGTTCAGCCGCAGTCTGAAACCGTATGGCGTCAGGCTAACAAATATCATGTTCCGCGCATCGCGTTCGTTAACAAAATGGACCGCATGGGCGCGAACTTCCTGAAAGTGGTAAACCAGATCAAAACCCGTTTGGGTGCGAATCCGGTTCCACTTCAGCTGGCTATCGGTGCTGAAGAGCACTTCACCGGTGTTGTTGACCTGGTGAAAATGAAAGCCATCAACTGGAATGAAGCTGACCACGGTATCACCTTCGACTACGAAGAAATTCCAGCTGATATGCAGGAACTGGCTCAGGAATGGCACCAGAACCTGATCGAGTCTGCAGCTGAAGCTTCCGAAGAGCTGATGGATAAATACCTCGGCGGTGAAGAGCTGACCGAAGAAGAAATCAAGAAAGCACTGCGTCAGCGCGTTCTGAACAACGAAATCATTCTGGTTACCTGTGGTTCCGCGTTCAAGAACAAGGGCGTTCAGGCAATGCTGGATGCGGTAATTGATTACCTGCCGGCGCCGACAGAAGTTCCGCCAATCAGCGGTATTTTGGACGATGGTAAAGACACTCCGGCTGTACGTCATTCAGATGACAAAGAACCGTTTGCTGCCTTGGCGTTCAAAATCGCTACCGACCCGTTTGTTGGTAACCTGACGTTCTTCCGCGTGTACTCCGGTGTGGTTAACTCTGGTGATACCGTGCTGAACTCAGTGAAATCAGCTCGCGAGCGTTTTGGTCGTATCGTACAGATGCACGCTAACAAGCGTGAAGAGATCAAAGAAGTTCGTGCAGGTGATATCGCTGCTGCTATCGGTCTGAAAGACGTGACTACCGGTGATACGCTGTGTGATCCTGATAACTCGATCATCCTGGAACGTATGGAGTTCCCGGAACCGGTTATCTCTATCGCCGTAGAACCGAAAACCAAAGCTGACCAGGAAAAAATGGGTCTGGCTCTGGGCCGTCTGGCGAAAGAAGACCCGTCATTCCGCGTATGGACTGACGAAGAGTCAAACCAGACCATCATCGCTGGTATGGGTGAGCTGCACCTTGAAATCATCGTTGACCGTATGCGTCGCGAATTCAACGTGGAAGCCAACATCGGTAAACCGCAGGTTGCTTACCGTGAAACCATCCGTGACACCGTTAAGGATGTTGAAGGTAAACATGCTAAACAGTCCGGTGGTCGTGGTCAGTATGGTCATGTCGTAATCGATATGATGCCGCTGGAGCCAGGTGGTGAAGGATACGAATTTGTTAACGAAATCAAAGGTGGTGTGATTCCTGGTGAATATATCCCGGCCGTTGACAAAGGTATTCAGGAACAGCTGAAAGCGGGTCCGATGGCGGGTTACCCTGTTGTGGATATCAAAGTGCGTCTGCACTTCGGTTCTTACCATGACGTCGACTCCTCTGAACTGGCCTTTAAACTGGCTGCTTCTATCGCGTTTAAAGAAGCATTTAAACGTGCGAAGCCTGTCCTGCTTGAGCCGGTCATGAAGGTTGAAGTAGAAACGCCGGAAGACTACATGGGTGATGTGATCGGTGACCTTAACCGTCGTCGTGGTATCATCGAAGGTATGGAAGACACTGCTACTGGCAAGACTATCCGTGCCCAGGTTCCGTTGTCAGAAATGTTTGGTTATGCTACTGACCTGCGTTCGCAGACTCAGGGTCGTGCTTCTTACTCCATGGAGTTCCTGAAGTACGCTGAAGCACCGAACAACGTTGCCCAGACTGTTATCGAAGCCCGTGGTAAATAATCCGGGTTTAACATATTGATCCCGTGCTCTCTCCGTGAGGAGGGAGCATTCGAGTAAGGAATAACGCCGTGTCTAAAGAAAAATTTGAACGTACAAAACCCCATCTCAACGTCGGTACTATCGGCCACGTTGACCATGGTAAAACCACTCTGACTGCAGCTATCACTACCGTACTGGCTAAAACCTACGGCGGTGCTGCTCGCGCATTCGATCAGATCGATAACGCGCCGGAAGAAAAAGCACGTGGTATCACCATCAACACGTCTCATGTTGAATACGATACCCCGACTCGCCACTACGCGCACGTTGACTGCCCAGGGCATGCCGACTACGTGAAAAACATGATCACCGGTGCTGCCCAGATGGACGGCGCGATCCTGGTAGTTGCAGCGACTGACGGCCCGATGCCGCAGACTCGTGAGCACATCCTGCTGGGTCGTCAGGTAGGCGTTCCGTTCATCATCGTGTTCCTGAACAAATGCGACATGGTTGATGACGAAGAGCTGCTGGAACTGGTTGAAATGGAAGTTCGTGAGCTGCTGTCTCAGTACGACTTCCCGGGCGACGACACTCCGGTAATCCGTGGTTCTGCTCTGAAAGCGCTGGAAGGCGAAGCAGAGTGGGAAGCGAAGATTGTAGAACTGGCCGAAGCACTGGACAGCTACATCCCGGAACNAGAACGTGCTATCGACAAGCCGTTCCTGCTGCCGATCGAAGACGTATTCTCTATCTCTGGCCGTGGTACTGTAGTTACCGGTCGTGTAGAGCGCGGCATCATCAAAGTGGGTGAAGAAGTTGAAATCGTGGGTATCAAAGACACGACTAAAACGACTTGTACCGGTGTTGAAATGTTCCGCAAACTGCTGGACGAAGGCCGTGCGGGTGAGAACGTTGGTGTTCTGCTGCGTGGTACTAAGCGTGACGAAGTTGAACGTGGTCAGGTACTGGCTAAACCGGGTTCAATCAAGCCGCACACCCAGTTCGAATCAGAAGTTTATATTCTGAGCAAAGATGAAGGCGGCCGTCATACTCCGTTCTTCAAAGGCTACCGTCCGCAGTTCTACTTCCGTACAACTGACGTAACGGGCACCATCGAACTGCCGGAAGGCGTAGAAATGGTCATGCCGGGCGACAACATCAAGATGGTTGTCAACCTGATTGCTCCGATCGCAATGGACGATGGTCTGCG
>NZ_JIBQ01000019.1 GCF_000688695.1 Lonsdalea quercina subsp. quercina
GTAGTTACCGGTCGTGTAGAGCGCGGCATCATCAAAGTGGGTGAAGAAGTTGAAATCGTGGGTATCAAAGACACGACTAAAACGACTTGTACCGGTGTTGAAATGTTCCGCAAACTGCTGGACGAAGGCCGTGCGGGTGAGAACGTTGGTGTTCTGCTGCGTGGTACTAAGCGTGACGAAGTTGAACGTGGTCAGGTACTGGCTAAACCGGGTTCAATCAAGCCGCACACCCAGTTCGAATCAGAAGTTTATATTCTGAGCAAAGATGAAGGNGGCCGTCATACTCCGTTCTTCAAAGGCTACCGTCCGCAGTTCTACTTCCGTACAACTGANGTAACGGGCACCATCGAACTGCCGGAAGGCGTAGAAATGGTCATGCCGGGCGACAACATCAAGATGGTTGTCAACCTGATTGCTCCGATCGCAATGGACGATGGTCTGCGTTTCGCAATCCGTGAAGGTGGTCGTACCGTAGGCGCCGGCGTGGTTGCTAAAGTTATCGCTTAATTGCTGATAATTTAAATCGCATAAAAAGGCACTTCGGTGCCTTTTTTTATTGCTTAAAAAAGGAATGAGAATTGAAATAAAAAATATTCGCAATTAGAATTCGGTTATCTGGTTAAAAATGAGTCACCAAGAATGTATGTTTGTTTGTGCAATGCAATCACTGATAAAGCAATCCGCTACGTAGTTCATCAGCATCAACCACAATCCCTCCAGCATTTGAAGCAACTGATTCCTATTGGGACTGACTGCGGTAAATGTTTACGGCACGCTCGTTCGATTCTCCTAGAAGAGAAAGAAAAACTTTCAGAACTATATAAAGTGGCATAGTTTGCATGGGTATATTTTTGACTCTGTAACGACGGGTTCTACACTTTTAAGAACTGGAGCGGAGGAGTCATGTCATGAAAGGTGATAAAAATGTCGTTACGCATCTAAACAAGCTGCTAGGTAATGAGCTCATAGCTATCAATCAGTATTTCTTACACGCCCGGATGTTTAAAAATTGGGGATTCACCCGTCTTAATGATCACGAATATCATGAGTCGATAGACGAAATGAAACACGCGGATCGCTATATCGAACGTATCCTTTTCCTTGAAGGGATACCTAATCTGCAAGATCTGGGTAAGCTCAACATCGGTGAAGATGTGGAGGAGATACTACGCTCAGACCTGAACCTCGAATTGGAGGGTGCGCGTGATCTACGAGAGGCTATCAACTACGCCGACTCGGTTCGCGATTATGTCAGCCGAGATTTGATGATTGCTATTCTATCTGATGAAGAAGAACACATAGATTGGCTGGAGACTGAGCTGGATTTAATTGGCCGGCTAGGGATCCAGAACTATCTTCAGGCTCAGCTTAAAGACGCTTGAGACTAACCACGATGTCGACCTAAATTGCCCTCGAGGTCACCGCAGGACTAGGTAGGTCAATAAGAAATCATTTTCCCTCCCGGGTTGCTTCCTAGACAGATTTACGTATAATGCGCGGGCTTACCTGAAATGGTAAGCCCGATTCTTTGTGAATTCGGAGACAGGTGTTAAGGCCCGTCAAACAATACTCCCAATAGGGGAGTTATGTACTGAACGATTACACTCCCCCATCAATCGAAATGGGTGTGAGGAGTAATTATTTACGTTTATAAATAATTGGAGCTCTGGTCTCATGCAGAACCAAAGAATCCGTATCCGCCTGAAAGCGTTTGATCATCGTCTGATCGATCAATCAACCGCGGAAATCGTCGAGACCGCTAAGCGCACTGGCGCTCAAGTCCGTGGTCCGATCCCGCTGCCGACCCGCAAAGAGCGCTTTACCGTTCTGATTTCACCGCACGTCAATAAAGATGCGCGCGATCAGTATGAAATTCGCACTCACAAGCGTCTGGTTGACATCGTTGAGCCAACCGAGAAAACCGTTGATGCTCTGATGCGTCTGGATCTGGCTGCCGGTGTAGACGTGCAGATCAGCCTGGGTTAATCAGGTCATTGAGCGATTGAGAGGTTGAAACAATGATTGGTTTAGTCGGTAAAAAAGTGGGTATGACCCGCATCTTCACTGAAGAAGGCGTTTCTATCCCTGTAACCGTAATTGAAATTGAAGCAAACCGCGTAACTCAGGTCAAAAACCTGGAAAACGACGGTTATTCTGCTGTCCAGGTGACTACCGGTGCTAAAAAAGCTAGCCGTGTCACTAAACCTGAAGCAGGTCACTTCGCTAAAGCGGGCGTTGAAGCAGGTCGTACTCTGCGCGAATTCCGCCTGGCTGAAGGTGAAGAATTCACCATCGGTCAGAACATCAGCGTTGAAATTTTCGCTGACGTGAAAAAAGTTGACGTGACTGGTACATCCAAAGGTAAAGGTTTTGCCGGTACTGTTAAGCGCTGGAACTTCCGTACTCAGGATGCTACCCACGGTAACTCCTTGTCTCACCGCGTTCCGGGTTCTATCGGTCAGAACCAGACTCCGGGCAAAGTGTTCAAAGGCAAGAAAATGGCTGGCCAGATGGGTAATGAACGCGTAACCGTTCAGAGCTTGGACGTAGTACGTGTTGACGCTGAGCGCAACCTGCTGCTGGTTAAAGGTGCAGTTCCCGGTGCTACCGGTAGCGACCTGATCGTTAAACCAGCTGTGAAGGCGTAAGGGGATAGCAATGGAATTAGTATTGAAAGACGCGCAAAGCGCGCTGACTGTTTCCGAAACTACCTTCGGTCGTGATTTCAACGAAGCGCTGGTACACCAGGTTGTTGTTGCTTATGCAGCAGGTGCCCGTCAAGGTACTCGTGCTCAGAAGACCCGTGCTGAAGTAACTGGTTCCGGTAAAAAACCGTGGCGCCAGAAAGGTACCGGCCGTGCGCGTTCAGGTTCTGTGAAGAGCCCGATCTGGCGTTCCGGTGGCGTGACCTTTGCTGCGAAGCCTCAGGACCACAGTCAGAAAGTTAACAAAAAGATGTACCGCGGCGCGCTGAAAAGCATCCTGTCCGAACTGGTACGTCAAGATCGTCTGATCGTTGTCGAGAAGTTCTCTGTTGAAGCACCGAAAACCAAGCTGTTGGCTCAGAAGCTGAAAGAGCTGGCTCTGGAAGACGTGCTGATCATCACCGGTGAACTGGATGAGAATCTGTTCCTGGCCGCACGCAACCTGTACAAGGTTGACGTACGCGATGTAGCAGGTATCGACCCAGTTAGCCTGATCGCCTTCGACAAAGTGGTCATGACTGCTGACGCTGTTAAGCAAGTTGAGGAGATGCTGGCATGATTCGTGAAGAACGTCTGCTGAAAGTACTGCGCGCGCCGCACGTTTCTGAAAAAGCGTCTACTGCGATGGAAAAAACCAACACCATCGTTCTCAAAGTTGCAAAAGACGCGACTAAAGCAGAAATCAAAGCAGCAGTGCAGAAACTGTTTGAAGTCGAAGTCAATGAAGTTCGCACCCTGGTTGTTAAAGGGAAAGTGAAACGTCATGGACAGCGTATCGGTCGTCGTAGCGACTGGAAAAAAGCTTACGTCACCCTGAAAGAAGGCCAGAATCTGGACTTCATCGGCGGCGCAGAGTAAGTCGGAGGAGTAAAGAACAATGGCAATTGTTAAATGTAAACCGACATCTCCGGGTCGTCGCCACGTTGTTAAAGTGGTTAACCCTGAGCTGCACAAGGGCAAGCCGTATGCCCCGTTGCTGGAAAAAAACAGCAAAAGCGGTGGCCGTAACAACAATGGCCGCATCACTACCCGTCACATCGGTGGTGGTCACAAACAGCAGTACCGTATTGTTGACTTCAAACGCAACAAAGATGGTATCCCTGCTGTAGTTGAGCGTCTGGAGTACGATCCGAACCGTTCCGCGAACATCGCGCTGGTTCTGTACAAAGATGGCGAACGCCGTTACATCCTGGCACCTAAAGGCCTGAAAGCCGGTGATCAGATTCAGTCTGGTGTTGATGCTGCAATCAAGCCGGGTAACACCCTGCCTATGCGTAACATCCCGGTTGGTTCAACGGTTCATAACGTAGAAATGAAACCAGGTAAAGGCGGCCAGCTGGCTCGCTCAGCCGGTGCCTACGTTCAGATCGTTGCCCGCGACGGTTCTTACGTCACCCTGCGTCTGCGCTCTGGTGAAATGCGTAAAGTTGAAGCTGACTGCCGCGCTACACTGGGTGAAGTCGGTAACGCTGAGCACATGCTGCGCGTTCTGGGTAAAGCTGGTGCTGCTCGCTGGCGTGGTGTTCGTCCTACCGTTCGCGGTACGGCAATGAACCCGGTCGACCACCCGCACGGTGGTGGTGAAGGTCGTAACTTTGGTAAGCACCCGGTATCCCCGTGGGGCATTCAGACCAAAGGTAAGAAGACCCGCAGCAACAAGCGTACTGATAAATTTATCGTACGTCGCCGTAGCAAATAATTTTAGAGGATAAACCATGCCACGTTCTCTCAAGAAAGGTCCATTTATAGACCTGCACTTGCTGAAGAAGGTAGAGAAAGCGGTGGAAAGCGGAGACAAGAAGCCTTTGCGCACTTGGTCCCGTCGTTCAACGATCTTTCCAAACATGATCGGTTTGACCATCGCTGTCCATAATGGTCGTCAGCACGTTCCGGTATTCATCTCTGATGAGATGGTCGGTCACAAGCTGGGTGAGTTCGCACCGACCCGTACTTATCGCGGCCACGCGGCCGATAAAAAGGCTAAAAAGCGCTAAGGTAGGAGGAAGAGATGGAAACTATCGCTAAACATCGCCACGCTCGTTCTTCTGCTCAAAAGGTACGCCTGGTGGCGGACCTGATTCGCGGTAAGAAAGTGTCGCAAGCTCTGGAAATTCTGACCTACACCAACAAGAAAGCTGCTGGTCTGGTTAAAAAAGTACTGGAGTCTGCTATTGCTAACGCAGAACACAACGATGGCGCTGACATTGATGATCTGAAAGTTGCGAAAATCTTCGTTGACGAAGGCCCAAGCATGAAGCGCATTATGCCGCGTGCCAAAGGTCGTGCGGATCGCATCCTGAAGCGTACCAGCCACATCACTGTGGTTGTGTCCGATCGCTGAGACTCTGGAGACTAGCAATGGGTCAGAAAGTACATCCTAATGGTATTCGACTGGGTATTGTCAAACCTTGGAACTCTACCTGGTACGCAAATACCAAAGAATTCGCTGACAACCTGGACAGCGATTTTAAAGTTCGCAAATACCTGACTAAGGAACTGGAGAAAGCCTCCGTTTCCCGCATCGTTATCGAACGTCCGGCTAAGAGCATTCGTGTGACTATTCACACCGCTCGTCCGGGCATCGTTATCGGTAAGAAAGGTGAAGACGTAGAAAAACTGCGTAAAGTCGTCGCGGAAATCGCTGGCGTTCCTGCGCAGATCAACATCGCTGAAGTCCGTAAGCCTGAACTGGACGCAAAACTGGTTGCTGACAGCATCACTTCTCAGCTGGAACGTCGTGTTATGTTCCGCCGTGCTATGAAGCGTGCCGTACAGAATGCCATGCGTCTGGGCGCTAAAGGGATCAAAGTTGAAGTAAGTGGCCGTCTTGGCGGCGCTGAAATCGCACGTACCGAATGGTACCGCGAAGGTCGTGTTCCGCTGCACACACTGCGTGCGGATATCGATTACAACACCTCCGAAGCGCACACCACTTACGGTGTCATCGGTGTGAAAGTGTGGATCTTCAAAGGTGAGATCCTGGGTGGTATGGCTGCCGTTGAGCAAGCAGAAAAACCGTCTGCTCAACCTAAAAAGCAGCAGCGTAAAGGCCGCAAGTAAGGAGAGTCGCTGATGTTACAACCAAAGCGTACAAAATTCCGTAAGGTGCACAAAGGCCGCAACCGTGGTCTGGCTGCCGGTACGGATGTGAGCTTCGGCACTTTCGGTCTGAAAGCTGTTGGCCGTGGTCGCCTGACCGCTCGTCAAATCGAAGCCGCGCGTCGTGCCATGACTCGTGCTGTAAAGCGTCAAGGTAAGATCTGGATCCGTGTATTCCCGGACAAACCGATCACCGAGAAACCGCTGGAAGTGCGTATGGGTAAAGGTAAAGGTAACGTTGAGTATTGGGTTGCCTTGATTCAGCCAGGTAAAGTCCTGTACGAAATGGACGGTGTGCCGGAAGAGTTAGCCCGTGAGGCATTCCAACTGGCAGCAGCGAAACTGCCGATCAAAACCACCTTTGTAACTAAGACGGTGATGTAATGAAAGCAAAAGAGCTGCGTGAAAAGAGCGTTGAAGAGCTGAATACTGAACTGCTTGAACTGCTGCGCGAACAATTCAATCTGCGTATGCAGGCGGCCAGTGGTCAGCTGCAACAAACTCACCTGTTAAAGCAAGTGCGTCGTAATGTCGCACGCGTTAAGACTTTACTGACTGAGAAGGCGGGTGCGTAAAATGACCGATAAAATCCGTACTCTGCAGGGTCGTGTTGTTAGTGACAAAATGCAGAAATCTGCTGTTGTTGCTATCGAACGTTTCGTGAAGCACCCGATCTACGGGAAATTCATCAAACGTACGACTAAGCTGCACGTACATGACGAGAACAACGAATGTGGAATCGGCGACGTGGTGGAAATCCGCGAATGCCGTCCGCTGTCCAAAACCAAATCTTGGACGTTGGTTCGCGTTGTAGAGAAAGCGATTCTGTAATAGAGTGAGCGTTCTCTAAAACGATAAACGGCTCAAATTTTTGAGCCGTTTATTTTTTCTACCCATAGTCAGGAAGCAGTGTTATAATGCTGCGCCCTCATTTATGGGGCTTTTTTAACGGCCTATTCTGGGTCCTATAAAGTAGTAGTTGACATTAGCGGAGCACTAACATGATCCAAGAACAGACTATGCTGAACGTGGCCGACAACTCCGGCGCGCGTCGCGTAATGTGTATCAAGGTTCTAGGTGGCTCGCACCGTCGCTACGCAGGCGTCGGCGACATCATCAAGATCACCATCAAGGAAGCAATTCCTCGTGGTAAGGTGAAGAAAGGCGATGTGCTGAAGGCGGTAGTGGTGCGCACCAAGAAGGGTGTTCGTCGCCCTGACGGTTCTGTCGTTCGCTTTGATGGAAATGCTTGCGTTATTTTGAACAATAACAGCGAACAGCCCATCGGTACGCGTATTTTTGGGCCGGTGACTCGTGAACTGCGTTCTGAAAAGTTCATGAAAATTATCTCTCTGGCACCAGAAGTACTGTAAGGAGCGAAACCATGGCAGCGAAAATCCGTCGCGATGACGAAGTTATCGTGCTAACCGGCAAAGATAAAGGTAAGCGCGGTAAAGTAAAAAATGTTCTGTCTTCCAGCAAGATTGTTGTTGAAGGTATCAACCTGGTTAAAAAACATCAGAAGCCGGTTCCGGCCCTGAACCAACCAGGTGGCATCGTTGAAAAAGAAGCTGCAATTCAGGTTTCCAACGTTGCGATCTTCAATGCGGCAACTGGCAAGGCTGACCGTGTAGGCTTTAGATTCGAAGACGGAAAAAAAGTCCGTTTCTTTAAATCTAACAGCGAAACTATCAAGTAATTTGGAGTAGTACGATGGCGAAACTGCATGATTACTACAAAGACGAAGTAGTTAAAAAACTCATGACTGAGTTTAACTACAATTCTGTCATGCAAGTCCCTCGGGTCGAGAAGATCACCCTGAACATGGGTGTTGGTGAAGCGATCGCTGACAAGAAACTGCTGGATAATGCAGCAGCAGACCTGACAGCAATCTCCGGTCAAAAACCGCTGATCACCAAAGCACGCAAATCAGTTGCAGGCTTCAAAATCCGTCAGGGCTATCCGATCGGCTGTAAAGTAACTCTGCGTGGCGAACGCATGTGGGAGTTTCTTGAGCGTCTGATCACCATTGCTGTACCGCGTATCCGTGACTTCCGTGGCCTGTCCGCCAAGTCATTCGATGGCCGTGGTAACTACAGCATGGGTGTGCGTGAGCAGATCATCTTCCCGGAAATCGACTATGACAAAGTCGATCGCGTTCGTGGTTTGGATATTACCATTACCACTACTGCGAAAACCGATGATGAAGGCCGTGCTCTGCTGGCTGCCTTTAACTTCCCGTTCCGCAAGTAAGGTAGGGTTACTAATGGCTAAGCAATCCATGAAAGCACGCGAAGTCAAACGCGTGAAACTAGCTGACAAATTCTTCGCAAAACGTGTTGAACTGAAAGCTATCATCTCTGACGTGAATGCTTCCGACGAAGATCGTTGGAACGCTGTTCTGAAGCTGCAGACTCTGCCGCGTGATTCCAGCCCGTCTCGTCAGCGTAACCGCTGCCGCCAGACTGGTCGTCCGCACGCTTTCCTGCGGAAGTTCGGGTTGAGCCGTATCAAGGTCCGTGAAGCCGCCATGCGCGGTGAAATTCCGGGTCTGAAAAAGGCTAGCTGGTAATTGTCACCAATTGAATCACGGGAGTAAAGACAGATGAGCATGCAAGATCCGATCGCGGATATGCTGACCCGTATCCGTAACGGTCAAGCCGCGAACAAAGTTGCGGTCACCATGCCTTCCTCCAAGCTGAAAGTGGCAATTGCCAACGTGCTGAAGGAAGAAGGTTATATCGAAGATTTCAAAATCGAAGGCGACACCAAGCCTGCTCTTGAACTGGAACTGAAATATTTCCAGGGCAAAGCAGTGGTAGAGAGCATTCAGCGTGTTAGCCGTCCAGGTCTGCGCATCTATAAACGTAAAGATGAGCTGCCAAAAGTGATGGCTGGTTTAGGTATCGCAGTTGTTTCTACCTCTAAAGGTGTTATGACTGATCGTGCAGCTCGCCAGGCTGGTCTTGGTGGCGAGATTATCTGCTACGTAGCTTAATCGGGAGGAAAGAATGTCTCGTGTTGCAAAAGCACCCGTCGTCATTCCTGCCGGCGTAGAGGTTAAACTCAACGGTCAGGATATTTCGATTAAGGGTAAAAACGGCGAGCTGAGTCGTAAGATCCATGATGCCGTAGAAGTTAAGCAGGCTGACAATGCACTGACTTTCGCCCCGCGCGAAGGTGTTGCAAACGGTTGGGCCCAGGCTGGGACCACTCGTGCACTGTTGAACAACATGGTTATCGGTGTTACCGAAGGCTTCTCTAAGAAGCTGCAGCTGGTAGGTGTAGGTTATCGTGCCGCCGTGAAAGGCAATGTGGTGAATATGGCCCTGGGCTTTTCTCACCCTGTTGATCACGAACTGCCTGCAGGCATTAATGCCGAATGTCCGACTCAGACTGAAATCGTGCTGAAAGGCGCTGATAAGCAGTTGATCGGTCAGGTTGCTGCAGAACTGCGCGCTTACCGTCGTCCTGAGCCTTATAAAGGCAAGGGTGTCCGTTACGCCGACGAAGTCGTGCGTACCAAAGAGGCTAAGAAGAAGTAAGGTAACACTATGGATAAGAAATCAGCTCGTATCCGTCGTGCGACCCGCGCACGTCGCAAGCTCCAGGAACTGGGTGCGACACGTCTGGTGGTACATCGTACCCCGCGTCATATCTATGCGCAGGTCATCGCACCGAACGGTTCTGAAGTCCTGGTAGCCGCTTCTACTGTAGAAAAAGCTATCGCTGAACAACTGAAGTCCACCGGTAACAAAGATGCTGCCGCTGCTGTGGGTAAAACCATCGCTGAGCGCGCTCTTGAAAAAGGCATCAAAGATGTCTCTTTTGACCGTTCCGGGTTCCAATATCATGGTCGTGTCCAGGCACTGGCAGATGCTGCCCGTGAAGCTGGCCTTCAGTTCTAAGGTAGAGGTGTAAGATGGCTCACATCGAGAAACAAGCTGGCGAACTGCAGGAAAAGCTGATCGCGGTAAATCGCGTATCCAAAACTGTTAAAGGTGGTCGTATTTTCTCCTTCACAGCTCTGACTGTAGTTGGTGATGGTAACGGTCGCGTAGGTTTTGGTTACGGTAAAGCGCGTGAAGTTCCGGCAGCAATCCAGAAAGCGATGGAAAAAGCCCGTCGCAATATGATGAATGTCGCGCTGAACAACGGCACTCTGCAGCACCCTGTTAAAGGTGCGCACACAGGGTCTCGCGTGTTCATGCAGCCAGCTTCCGAAGGTACCGGTATCATTGCCGGTGGTGCAATGCGCGCCGTGCTGGAAGTCGCAGGGGTTCATAACGTACTGGCTAAAGCCTATGGTTCCACTAACCCGATCAACGTGGTTCGTGCAACTATCGATGGCTTGGCCAATATGAAGTCCCCGGATATGGTCGCTGCCAAGCGTGGTAAATCCGTTGAAGAAATTCTGGGGTAATTAACCATGGCAAAGACTATTAAGATTACTCAAACCCGTAGTGCAATCGGTCGTCTGCCGAAACATAAGGCAACACTGCTTGGCCTGGGTCTGCGTCGTATTGGCCACACCGTCGAGCGTGAAGATACGCCTGCTGTACGCGGTATGGTCAACGCGGTTTCCTACATGGTTAAAGTGGAGGAGTAACAGATGCGTTTAAATACTCTGTCTCCGGCCGAAGGTGCTAAACACGCACCGAAGCGTTTAGGTCGTGGTATCGGTTCTGGCCTGGGCAAAACCGGCGGCCGTGGTCACAAAGGTCAGAAGTCTCGTTCTGGCGGTGGCGTACGTCGTGGTTTTGAAGGTGGTCAGATGCCTCTGTACCGTCGTCTGCCGAAATTCGGCTTCACTTCTCGTAAAGCCATGGTAACAGCTGAGATCCGTCTCTCTGACCTGGCTCGCGTTGAAGGCGATGTTGTCGATCTGAATACGCTGAAAGCCGCAAATGTCATTGGCATCCAGATTGAGTTCGCGAAAGTGATTCTGTCTGGTGAAGTTGCACGCCCAGTAACGATTCGTGGTCTGCGTGTCACTAAAGGTGCTCGTGCTGCTATCGAAGCTGCTGGCGGTAAAATTGAGGAATAAGTAGCAGATGGCTAAGCAACCAGGATTAGATTTTCAAAGTGCTAAAGGCGGGGTTGGCGAGCTGAAACGCAGACTGTTGTTTGTAATCGGTGCGTTGATTGTTTTCCGTATTGGCTCTTTTATTCCCATTCCTGGTATTGATGCCACTGTGCTTGCCAAATTGCTCGAGCAACAGCGAGGCACCATCATTGAAATGTTTAACATGTTCTCTGGTGGTGCCCTCAGTCGCGCTTCTATCTTTGCTCTGGGTATTATGCCGTATATTTCGGCATCCATTATTATCCAGTTGCTGACGGTGGTTCATCCAGCGTTAGCGGAAATAAAGAAAGAAGGGGAGGCTGGGCGACGTAAAATTAGTCAGTATACCCGTTATGGTACGCTGGTCTTGGGTATTTTTCAGTCTATCGGTATTGCTACCGGTTTACCGAATATGCCTGGAATGCAAGGGCTGGTGATTAATCCGGGCTTTGCTTTCTATTTCACGGCTGTTGTCAGCCTGGTTACCGGGACGATGTTCCTGATGTGGCTTGGTGAACAGATTACTGAGCGTGGTATCGGTAACGGTATCTCAATCATAATCTTCGCTGGTATCGTAGCAGGACTTCCTCCTGCCATTGCGCATACTATCGAGCAAGCTCGGCAAGGCGACCTGCACTTCCTCCTGTTGCTGTTGGTTGCAGTTTTAGTGTTTGCAGTGACGTTCTTTGTTGTATTCGTTGAGCGTGGTCAACGTCGAATTGTCGTGAACTATGCAAAACGCCAGCAAGGCCGTCGTGTTTATGCAGCACAGAGTACGCATTTGCCGCTGAAAGTGAATATGGCCGGGGTTATCCCAGCAATCTTCGCTTCCAGTATCATTCTGTTCCCAGCTACGATCGCATCTTGGTTTGGGGGCGGTACCGGTTGGAACTGGCTAACGACAATTTCGATGTATCTGCAGCCTGGACAACCGCTTTATGTGCTACTCTATGCGTCTGCAATCATCTTCTTCTGTTTCTTTTATACCGCGTTGGTTTTCAATCCGCGTGAAACAGCAGATAACCTGAAGAAGTCCGGTGCATTCGTGCCAGGAATTCGGCCGGGAGAGCAAACGGCGAAATATATTGATAAAGTGATGACCCGCCTGACTTTGGTTGGTGCGATGTATATTACTTTTATCTGCCTTATCCCGGAGTTCATGCGTGACGCAATGAAAGTGCCGTTCTACTTTGGTGGTACGTCCCTGTTAATTGTTGTTGTCGTGATCATGGACTTTATGGCTCAAGTGCAAACCCTGTTGATGTCGAGTCAATATGAGTCTGCATTGAAGAAAGCAAACCTGAAAGGCTATAACCGCTAATCAAGGCAAGCTTGAGAAGTTACGGAGAGTAAAAATGAAAGTTCGTGCTTCCGTCAAGAAATTATGTCGTAACTGCAAGATCGTTAAACGTAACGGTGTCGTTCGTGTGATTTGCAGCGCCGAGCCGAAGCATAAACAGCGTCAAGGCTGATTTATCTCACATATTTTTCTTGCAAAGTTGGGTTGAGCTGGCTAGATTAGCCAGCCAATCTTTTGTATGTGACTGCAACACTATTTGAGTATCCTGAAAACGGGCTTTTCAGAATGGTGTTGCTGTATAAAATTGTAGGAGTGCATAGTGGCCCGTATAGCAGGCATTAACATTCCTGATCATAAACATACCGTAATTGCATTAACAGCGATCTACGGTGTTGGCAAAACTCGCTCGCAGGCTATCTGCGCGGCTACGGGTATTGCTGAAAATGTTAAGATCAGTGAGCTGTCTGAAGAGCAAATCGAAAAGCTACGTGACGAAGTTGCCAAGTTTGTTGTTGAAGGTGACCTGCGTCGTGAAGTTACCCTGAGCATCAAGCGTCTTATGGACCTTGGAACTTATCGTGGTTTGCGTCATCGTCGTGGTCTGCCGGTTCGCGGTCAGCGTACCAAGACCAACGCCCGTACCCGTAAGGGTCCGCGCAAACCGATCAAGAAATAATCGGGGTGATTGAATAATGGCAAAGGCNCCTATTCGTGCACGTAAGCGTGTAAGAAAGCAAGTCTCTGACGGTGTGGCTCATGTCCATGCTTCTTTCAACAACACCATCGTAACTATTACCGATCGTCAGGGTAATGCGCTGGGTTGGGCAACTGCCGGTGGTTCCGGTTTCCGTGGTTCTCGTAAATCTACGCCATTCGCCGCTCAGGTGGCAGCAGAGCGCTGCGCTGAAGCTGTGAAAGAGTACGGTATCAAGAATCTGGAAGTTATGGTTAAAGGACCTGGTCCGGGCCGTGAGTCTACTATCCGCGCATTGAACGCGGCTGGTTTCCGCATCACTAATATTACTGATGTGACTCCGATCCCTCATAACGGTTGTCGTCCGCCGAAAAAGCGCCGCGTATAACGCCGCTTTTAGGATTGTTGGAGAAAGAAAATGGCAAGATATTTGGGTCCTAAGCTCAAGCTGAGCCGTCGTGAAGGCACCGACCTGTTCCTTAAGTCTGGTGTTCGTGCGATCGATTCCAAGTGTAAAATTGAACAAGCTCCTGGTCAGCACGGTGCTCGTAAACCGCGCCTGTCTGACTATGGTGTACAGTTACGTGAAAAACAAAAAGTTCGCCGTATCTACGGTGTTCTGGAACGTCAGTTCCGTAACTATTATAAAGAAGCAGCGCGTCTGAAAGGCAATACCGGTGCAAACCTGTTGCAGTTGCTTGAAGGTCGTCTGGACAACGTAGTTTACCGTATGGGCTTCGGCGCTACGCGTGCAGAAGCACGTCAGCTGGTTAGCCACAAAGCTATCATGGTAAACGGTCGCGTTGTTAACATCGCTTCTTATCAGGTATCTCCGAATGACGTAGTCAGCATCCGCGAGAAAGCTAAAAAGCAGTCTCGCGTTAAGGCCGCTCTGGAGCTGGCTGAACAGCGTGAAAAGCCAACTTGGCTGGAAGTTGATGCTGCCAAGATGGAAGGTGTGTTCAAACGTAATCCTGAACGTACCGATCTGTCTGCGGACATTAATGAACACCTGATCGTCGAGCTTTACTCCAAGTAAGGCTTAGTACCAAAGAGAGGACACAATGCAGGGTTCTGTGACAGAGTTTCTAAAACCGCGCCTGGTTGATATCGAGCAAGTCAGTTCGACGCACGCCAAGGTGACCCTTGAGCCGTTAGAGCGAGGCTTCGGCCACACTCTCGGTAACGCACTGCGCCGTATTCTGCTTTCATCCATGCCAGGTTGCGCGGTGACCGAGGTTGAGATTGATGGTGTACTGCATGAGTACAGCACCAAAGAAGGCGTACAGGAAGATATCCTGGAAATCCTGCTCAACCTGAAAGGGCTGGCGGTGAGAGTTCAAGGCAAAGATGAAGTTATTCTTACCCTGAATAAATCTGGCATTGGCCCTGTGACTGCAGCCGACATCACCCACGACGGTGATGTCGAAATCGTCAAGCCACAGCACGTAATCTGCCATCTGACCGATGAAAGCGCGTCTATTAACATGCGCATCAAAGTTCAGCGTGGACGCGGTTATGTGCCGGCATCTGCCCGTATTCATACGGAAGAAGATGAGCGCCCGATTGGTCGCCTGTTAGTCGATGCTTGCTACAGCCCGGTAGAGCGTATTGCCTACAATGTTGAAGCAGCTCGTGTTGAACAGCGCACCGACTTGGACAAGCTGGTCATCGAAATGGAAACCAATGGTACGATTGATCCTGAAGAGGCAATCCGCCGTGCGGCAACCATTCTGGCTGAACAACTGGAAGCTTTCGTTGACTTACGTGATGTACGTCAGCCGGAAGTCAAAGAAGAAAAACCAGAATTCGATCCGATCCTGCTGCGCCCTGTTGACGATCTGGAATTGACTGTCCGCTCTGCTAACTGCCTTAAGGCAGAAGCTATCCACTACATCGGTGATCTGGTACAGCGTACCGAAGTTGAGCTACTTAAAACGCCTAACTTGGGTAAAAAGTCTCTTACTGAGATTAAAGACGTGCTGGCTTCACGTGGTCTGTCTCTGGGCATGCGCCTGGAAAACTGGCCACCAGCAAGCATTGCTGATGAGTAACCGGATCACAGGTTAAGGTTTTACTGAGAAGGATAAGGTCATGCGCCATCGTAAGAGTGGTCGTCAACTGAACCGTAACAGCAGCCATCGTCAGGCTATGTTCCGTAACATGGCTGGTTCTTTGGTTCGTCATGAGATCATCAAGACGACCCTGCCAAAAGCGAAAGAGCTGCGTCGTGTTGTTGAACCGCTGATTACTCTTGCCAAGACCGACAGCGTTGCTAATCGTCGTCTGGCATTCGCCCGTACTCGTGATAACGAGATCGTGGCAAAACTGTTTAATGAACTGGGTCCGCGTTTCGCGAGCCGTGCCGGTGGTTACACTCGTATTCTGAAGTGTGGCTTCCGTGCAGGTGACAATGCGCCGATGGCTTACATCGAGCTTGTTGATCGCTCAGCTTCAACAGAAGAAGTTGCTACTGCAGAGTAATTTGTAAGAGCATGAAAAAACCGGGGAAACCCGGTTTTTTTTCGTCTGTACCTTTTCTCACTTCCTCTCTGTGATTCGTTTTGTAACGTTTTGAGCTTATGATGGGCTTCTGGTAAGCCAATTCCGGAGGCGATATGTTCATCATTGACGAATGGGCTGAACGTCATATCAGCGAAGCTCAAAAGAAAGGCGCATTCGACGATCTTCCAGGCCGAGGGAAACCACTTCACCTAGAAGACAATTCGTGTGTACCTGAGGAGCTACGAGCGGTTTATCATGTGCTCGCCAACGCAGGTTATCTTCCCCCTGAGCTGATGGATCGCAAAGAAGCCATCACTCTTTCTGCAATGATGCAGGAGATTGCAAACGATCATCCTGATTATGAATCGATGTCCAAGCGTTTAACATTGCTCGAATTGCGCTTGCAGCAGGCAGGTGTTGATACTCAGTTCTTAAGAGGACGTTATCGTTCCGCTTTAAGTGCCCGCATTGGAGAGTGATGATGAATAGTGTGAAAATCACTATACGAGTCTGAGGTTCGGTATTAAAATCGCGACGGAAGTTATAAGTGGTAATTAAATTAACCAAGAGGTTAAGGATACAAAGATGTCTAACTATCAGCATACGAAAGGTCGGATAAAGGATAACGCGATTGAAGCGTTGCTTCATGACCCGTTATTCAGGCAGCGTGTGGAGAAAAAAGTGAAAGGTAAAGGAAGCTATCAACGGAAATGTAAGCACAAAAATGCAGGGGGCGGTAACTGGGAGGCCAGTGGTAAAAATGAACGCTTTTTACCACTGGCTTTCGGGTTTTGAAGGCAACAAACTTTCCTCTCAAAACCCGGCTGAATAATTCAGCCACTTACATATGGTTTATTTACTTTGCTCTTTAAGCAGATCGCGGATTTCTGCTAATAACGTTTCTTCCGCAGAAGGTTTTGGCGGAGCCGTCGGTTTCTCTTCCTCTTTGCGACGCATTTTGTTCATTAAATTAATAGCGACAAAAATGGCGAGCGCGACAATGATGAAGTCAAAAATATTCTGAATGAACACACCGTAGTTCATTACTACAGCGGGAATGTTGTCATGGGCTTCACGTAATACTAGATGAAATTGCTTGAAGTCGATCCCACCGATCAATAAGCCCAGTGGTGGCATGATGATATCAGAAACTAAAGAAGAGACGATTTTACCAAAAGCCGCGCCAATAATGACACCGACAGCTAAATCTACTACGTTCCCGCGCATCGCAAACTCGCGAAACCCTTTCAAGAAACTCATTGTAATTCTCCCAATAAAATAGTTACTTCAATCATTCTAACAAGAGCTGACGGATTTTCCATTTACCGCCATATCCAGGCTACTCCTGCTAATTTTTACAAGAAGAAAGGACTCGGCTGGAACAAGCGTTCAACGTCAGAAACATATTTCTTGTCCGTCAAGAACATGATGACGTGATCGCCTTGCTCTATCTGGGTTTTACCGGTGGCGATGATCACATTGTCACCCCGCACTATGGCCCCAATTGTTGTACCTGGCGGGAGCTTGATATTTTCGACGGTACGACCAACCACTTTTGAAGTGCCTTCGTCCCCGTGTGCAATGGCTTCGATAGCTTCCGCGGCGCCTCGACGTAGTGATGACACGCTAACAATATCCGCTTTACGTACATGCCCCAGCAAAGCAGAAATTGTCGCCTGCTGAGGTGATATAGCGACATCTATCGCACTCCCCTGCACAAGATCGACATACGCCCGGCGCTGGATCAGCACCATTGCTTTTTTGGCACCCAGGCGCTTGGCAAGCATGGATGACATGATATTCGCTTCGTCATCGTTCGTGATGGCGATGAAAACGTCCATTTGCTCAACATGCTCTTGCGCCAGAAGTTCCTGATCGGAAGCATCGCCGTGAAAGACAATGGTATTTTGCAGAAGCTCAGCCAGCTCTGCGGCCCGCTGCTCATTTTTTTCAATTAGTTTTACGCTGTAGTCTTTTTCCAGCTTGTGCGCCAAACCAGCCCCAACGTTACCTCCCCCTACAATCATGATGCGTTTGTAGGGTTTCTCCAGACGCTGCAATTCGCTCATCACCGCGCGAATGTGCTGTGAGGCGGCGACAAAAAATACCTCGTCACCTGCTTCAATTACTGTGGATGCTTGTGGCCTGATAGGTCTGTCATGGCGGAAAATGGCGGCGACCTGAGTATCGATATGGGGAATATGTTCGCGCATCGATGAGATGGCGCTTCCCACTAACGGTCCACCGTAGTACGCGTTAACGGCGGCGATACTCACTTTTCCTTCGGCAAAGTTCACGACCTGCAGTGCGCCTGGGTATTCGATGAGTTTATAAATGTTTTCAATCACCAACTGTTCGGGGGAAATCAAGTGATCGATAGGAACCGCATCAGACTGAAATAGCTGCTCGGATTCTCGGATATAATCGGCAGAGCGAATGCGAGCAATACGATTCGGAGTGTGAAATAGCGTATACGCCACCTGACAAGCCACCATATTGGTTTCATCCGAGCTGGTCACGGCTACCAGCATATCGGCATCTTCCGCGCCTGCCTCACGCAAGATTCGAGGATGGGAGGCGTATCCGGTGACTACGCGCAGGTCGAATTTATCCTGCAGCTGACGCAGACGCGTCATATCGGTGTCTACAACCGTAATATCGTTGTTTTCTCCCGACAAGTTTTCCGCCAGTGTCCCGCCAACTTGTCCTGCACCAAGAATAATAATTTTCATCGCTTTTTTGCCGTGTAATGTGTTGACCCGGATTGAGACAATGATAAGAAATCGTGTCAGCCTTTGGTCAGCTTCGCATAGAAGAAACCATCGCCACCTTCAGGGGTGGGGATACATTGAATGCCCGGTCGTTCGATATTGCCGGTATCCATCAGTGTGGCGTCGGCATGACGCGCCAGGAATGCCGTTATCTGCTGTTGGTTCTCTTCAGGTAATATCGAACAGGTCGCGTAGACCAGTGTTCCGCCGGACTTCAGGTAGGGCCAGATAGCATCAAGTATCTCTGCTTGCAGCGTGGACAGCTCCTGGATATCGCTATCGCGACGCAGCCACTTTATGTCCTGATGACGGCGAATGACCCCTGTGGCTGAACAGGGTGCATCAAGAAGGATGCGATCAAACGTTTGGCCCTCGCACCAGTCGGCAGGTTGGCGGCCATCTCCCTGACGTATTGTTGCTTTAAGACGGAGCCGCTCTAGATTCTCTTTCACACGTTCTAAACGTTTAGTGTCGACATCCACAGCCATAACCTGAGCCTCTGGCGCAGCTTCAAGTATATGCGTAGTTTTGCCGCCTGGAGCAGCGCACAAGTCCAGAATGGATTCACCGTTTTTGGGCGCAAGCCAGTGTACACAACCTTGTGCCGATGCATCCTGCACGGTTACCCAGCCATCGGCAAATCCTGGCAGCGCGGACACAGCGCTGGGGGCCAGCAGACGGATAGCATCCGGGTTTTCGTCATGGGCGACAGCGGCCAACCCCGATTCAGACAGTAACTGAAGGTATTCGTCCCGAGTGTGGTGCAGCCGGTTGACTCGCAGCCACATTGGCGGTTTCTGATTGTTGGCGTCGAGGATGCCTTCCCATTGTGTGGGATAGGCGTCCCGGATACGTTTTAACAACCAACTGGGGTGCAAATGTGCACTCTCTAGGCCCGATGCCTGTTCCACTAACGAATCCTGCTGACGCTGGAACTGACGTAGGACACCATTAATCAGTCCTTTCATCTGAGGACGTTTGAGTGCAACGGCGCCGTTTACCGTTTCCGCCAACGCGGCATGCGCAGGGATTCGGGTAAAAATCATCTGATAAATCCCGACCATCAACAGATAATGTAATGTCCGCTGCTTTCCCACCATTGGCTTGGCCATCAACTGCTGGATATACCACTCTAACTGCGGAAGAACGCGTAAGGTGCCGAAGCACAATTCTTGCAACAGCGCGCGATCTTTTTCGGAGATGTTCTTTTGCAAAACGGGCAGGACAGCGCTGAGAGACTGACCTTGATCCAACACCTGGCCGATGGCTTTGGCTGCAATACTGCGTAGGTTGTAATTGTTTTTCATAGGCTAAAGCGGATATCGATCGGTGTTATAGGAATAAAACGCCCGGTGATTAGTCACCAGGCGATGGGGATGATTTACAGCTGATTTCCCGGGGTGAACCATTCACGGCGTGAATTTAACAGGTCCTGCGTCGACATCGGTTTTTTGCCCGCCGGCTGTAGCTGCGTCAGATTGAGAATCCCATCTGAGGTTGCCACCTGGATACCCTGCTTATCGGCCTGCAAGATAGTGCCTGGAATCGCCTGGCATGCCGTAGCGATGACATTGGCCTGCCACACCTTTACCGGCAGATCGTCGATGATGAAATAACTGATCGGCCAAGGATTAAATGCTCGAATACAGCGCTCCAGCTGATCGGCCGAGAGCGACCAGTCGAGTCGGGCTTCCTCTTTGCTCAACTTCTCTGCATAGGTTGCCTGTTTTTCATCCTGAACTTCCGCACGCACCTGAGATGTCGACAGTTGATCAAGCGTAGTCAGCAGACCCTGCGGACCCATTTCAGCCAACTTGGCATAGAGCGTGGCGCTGGTATCTTCCGGGAGAATAGGACACTCCACCTTATGCAGCATGGCTCCGGTATCGAGCCCGGCGTCCATCTGCATGATGGTCACTCCCGTGTGGCTGTCACCCGCCCACAGCGCGCGCTGTATCGGCGCGGCGCCACGCCAGCGCGGCAATAAAGATCCGTGAACGTTTATGCAGCCCAACCGTGGCATATCCAGCACAGCCTGCGGCAGAATTAACCCATAAGCCACAACCACCATCACGTCGGCCTCAAATTCGGCGACAAGCTGCTGATGCTCTGCGGGGCGCAGCGATTTAGGCTGCCTGACCGGAATTGCATGCTGTTCCGCCAGAACTTTTACCGGGCTTGGCGTGAGTTTGTTTCCTCGTCCCGCAGGACGGTCTGGCTGAGTGAATACGCCGACGACCTCATGTTGAGAGGAAAGCAGCGCCTCAAGGTGCTGCGCTGCAAAATCAGGGGTTCCTGCAAAAATAATCCTTAAAGACACGTGGTTTCCGCCTGATAGATGGTTATGCGCGACTGCTTTGTCTGGCCAGCTTTTCCAGCTTCTGCCGGATACGCTGACGTTTTAATGGGGACAGATAATCAATAAACAGCTTACCGACAAGATGGTCCATCTCGTGTTGAATACAAATAGCTAACAGCCCATCTGTTTCAAGCTCGAATGATTCACCGTCACGGTTCAGGGCACGAATTTTGATACGTTCTGCTCGTGAAACCAGAGCGCGAGTTTCTGGGATCGACAAGCAGCCTTCTTCAATGCCTGTGTCTCCGCTTTTTTCAATCAGTTCCGGATTGATCAGCACCAAACGTTCGTTACGTTCTTCCGAAACATCGATCACGATGATGCGCTGGTGAATATCAACCTGCGTAGCGGCCAGGCCAATGCCTTCTTCTTCGTACATCGTGTCGAACATATCGTCCACGATACGTTGAGTTTCTGCATTAACTTCTTTGACGGGCTTTGCGATTGTGCGAAGCCGCTCGTCCGGGAAATGTAATACCTGCAAGACTGACATATATTTTTAGATCTGTATCCGAGTGATGAGAGAAAGTTCTGGCCTCTATTCTAGACATTTCCGGTTCTGATTGACAGTATCCGCCATGATTAGCACTGCAGGACGCGGAGCGGAAAATGACGGATACGGAAGTATGGTTGCGTCTGGCGTCGGTGAGTCGATTAGGGGCCAGAAAAATTGCTCAGTTGGTGAGTCAGATAAAAGAGGCTTGTGGTTGTTCGCCCGCTTTTCTGCAGGGATTAGGGTTGTCAGAATCTCAGGCACAGCAGTTTTTGGGCTATGAGCATGCGAAGGTCGAGGCTGTTTTACGCTGGCTTGAACATCCCTCACATTCGCTCGTCTTCTTCGGCACGATGGAATATCCCTTTCTGCTAAGTAATATCAGTTCACCACCGCCCATGTTGTATGTCATCGGTGATACAACGCTCTTGGTTTCAGCTCAAATAGCGATAGTTGGCAGTCGGAACCACAGTGCTTACGGGGAACAGTGGGGGCAGTTTTTCGCTCAGGAATTCAGTCTGAGTCAATTGACTATCACCAGCGGACTTGCGGTCGGTATTGACGGGATTGCTCATCAGGCCGCGCTGGATACGGGCGGAAAGACAATCGCCGTTCTGGGGAGCGGGATGAATCACCTGTATCCAAGACGCCATAAGCCTTTAGCCGAGAGCATTGTCGAGCAGGGCGGAGCATTAGTTTCTGAGTTTGCGCTGGATACCAGACCGCTGCCGATCAATTTTCCTCGTAGAAATCGTATTATTAGCGGCCTGAGTCAGGGCGTGCTGGTGGTCGAAGCTTCCCGGCGTAGCGGGTCTCTGGTGACAGCGCGTTACGCCCTTGAGCAAAACAGGGAGGTGTTTGCTCTGCCGGGGCCGATTGGTAATGTGATGATGGAGGGGACGCACTGGTTAATTCAGCAAGGAGCGTACTTGGTCACCCATCCAAAAGACGTCATTGAACAGCTTGGTAGCGATCTTCATTGGTTAACGGAGACGTCCGATGCAGATAAGGCAATTATTTGTTCACAGGAGAGCGAAGTTGAATTGCCATTTGCTGATGTGTTGGCTAACGTAGGAGATGAGGTTACACCTGTTGACGTTGTCGCTGAACGTGCCGGCCAACCTGTGCCAGAAGTAGTCGGTAAACTACTGAGTCTGGAGTTAGCAGGGTGGATCGCAGCTGTACCCGGCGGCTATGTCCGATTAAGGAGGGCAGGCCATGTTCGACGTACTCATGTACTTGTTTGAAACTTATATTCACAATGAAACTGAAATGCGTGTCGACCAAGATACGTTGACTGATGACCTCACTCGCGCTGGATTTGATCGCAACGATATATACAGTGCGTTGGATTGGTTAGAAAAATTAGCGGATATCCAAGAGGGGCAGACGCCTCCGTTGGCGTTGGCGAGCGATCCCCTGGCATTACGTATTTATACGCCGGAAGAAGAGCAACGGCTGGACGTCGAATGTCGTGGTTTTCTTCTTTTTCTCGAACAGATTCAGGTATTGAGTTTAGAAACCCGGGAGATGGTGATTGATCGGGTGATGGCGCTCGAAACCCAAGAGTTCGATTTGGATGACCTTAAATGGGTTATTCTGATGGTGCTATTTAATGTGCCTGGCTGTGAAAATGCCTATCAGCAAATGGAAGATTTACTTTTTGAAGCCAACGAAGGTTATGTGCAGTAAACCCCTCTCAAGGGGAACCCATGGTTAAGCCGACACTTTTCGCTGAGAAAAAACAGCAGTGTCCGGAATGCGGTGGTGACTTGGTTATCCGTTCCGGCCGACATGGACCTTTTCTGGGTTGTTCCCACTATCCCGAATGTGAATACATCCGCCCGCTCAAAGCGCAAGCGGATGGTCACGTTGTAAAAATACTGGATGGTCAGCTCTGTCCCGAATGCCAGTCAACGCTGGTGTTACGCCAGGGGCGCTACGGTATGTTTATCGGGTGTTCTCAATACCCCGAATGCAGTCATACGGAAACGATCGACAGGCCGGATGAAACTGCACTTAGCTGTCCTCAGTGTCATCAGGGAAAGTTACTGCAACGTAAATCGCGTTATGGCAAAACGTTCCATTCGTGCGACCGCTATCCTGAATGCCGGTTCGCCATTAATAATCAGCCGGTGGCGGGCGAATGTGAGTATTGCCACTATCCCCTATTAATCGAGAAGAAAACGGCGCATGGCGTAAAGCAATTCTGCGCTAGCAAGTCATGTGGCAAACCCGTATCAACAGAGACGTCCGACAGCAATGAATAACAATATCCCCCTCGATCAGTGGTCCCTCCTGTTGAAAAATCTGGAGGATCACAAGGTGATCGCTTATCCGACCGAAGCTGTCTTTGGTCTGGGATGCGATCCGGATAGTGAGATCGCCGTGCAGCGGCTGTTGGATCTGAAACGTCGTCCCTGGCAGAAGGGGTTGATCCTGATCGCTGCAGAATTTCAGCAGTTGGAACCTTATGTGGATGTTTCCGTGCTCTCACAGACGCAGTTAAATGCCGTTTTTTCCACCTGGCCGGGGCCGGTGACTTGGGTTATGCCGACGAAACCTGGCACGCCTCAGTGGCTGACCGGAGAATTCACAACGCTGGCGGTGCGAGTTACTGACCATCCTTTAGTCGTTGAGCTCTGCCGTCGGTTTGGCAAACCAGTGGTTTCCACGAGTGCGAATCTGAGTGGCAAGCCGCCATGTCGTACAGCTCAAGATGTATCTGAGCAGTTCGGAAAAGCATTTCCCGTATTGGAAGGCCCGATTGGTGGTCGTCAAAATCCATCAGAAATTCGCGATGCCTTAACGGGTTCAATGGTACGTCCGGGCTAAAAGGAAATGTGTCATGTCATCTGAAGTTAAAGCTTTCGCGGTGTTCGGTAACCCTATCGCGCACAGTAAATCTCCTCAGATCCACGCTCTGTTTGCTCATCAGACCGGAATACCACTATCGTATGAGCGGCTTCTGGCCCCGGTTGAACAGTTTGAACAGACGCTGCATGCGTTTTTTCAGACAGGTGCTGGCGCCAATGTAACGACGCCATTCAAAGAGCGAGCCTGCATCGCCATGGGCGCCTTGAGCGAGCGAGCCAAAGCGGCGGGCGCTGTAAATACCATCAAGAAAAGGGATGATGGCACGTTGTATGGTGACAACACTGACGGCATTGGCCTGTTGAGCGATTTAGAGCAGAACAGGTTAATCCAACCCGGTTTCCACGTGTTGTTGATTGGCGCTGGTGGCGCGGCGAGAGGCGTTATTCAGCCCCTGTTGGCCTACGGCTGTTCGATCACGGTAGCCAATCGCACGCAGAGCCGCGCTGAGGCACTGGTTAAACATTTCTGCGATAACGGAAATATCCGGGCGGTGCCTTTGAATGAACTCACCGATGAGGGGTTTGATCTCATTGTTAACGCCACGTCGTCAGGTATTGCGGGTGATGTCCCTGCATTGCCTGAATCTCTTGTGAGTCGCGAGGTTCATTGTTATGACATGTTTTATGCCTCAGGGCTGACTCCCTTCCTCAAGTGGTGTTCTGGATTGGGCGTTAAAAAGTATGCAGACGGTTTAGGCATGTTGGTATGGCAGGCTGCCCATGCTTATGAGCTATGGCATGGGATACTGCCAGACGCTGCTGCGGTGATCCAACAAATGAAGCGAGAACTTGAGCAGTGAACCAATCCATTCAATTTCCCGACCGTGAAGAGTGGGATGAAGGCACTCAGGCCATCCGCTTCCCCGTACAGGTCAATGGATTTCAACGTGAATGTGTTCTGCGGGCGGCATCCATCCAGCAGCGGTTTGGCGGGGCTAATCGCAAAGAGTGGCTTTCTCTATTCCTATCGAACCGCTGGGATTTAGAAGAGGAGTTTGAGAGCCTGATTGTCAATGAAATTGAGGACGCCGACGGCCGATTTGTGCTTTAGTCGTTAAGGTATTCATCTTTCCACCGTACATAGTTGTTGGCGGAATAAACTAGCCCATCAATTTCCTCTGAGGTTAGCGGTCGTATTTTTCTGGCTGGACTCCCCAAGTAAAGATAACCGCTCTCCAGTCGCTTGCCTGGCGCCACCAAACTTCCGGCGCCTATTATCACCTCGTCCTCGATCACAGCGCGATCCAGAATGATGGATCCCATTCCCACCAGAACGCGATTTCCGATCGTACAGCCATGCAACATCACTTTATGACCGACAGTGACGTCTTCCCCAATCACCAATGGATTGCCGCTTTCGTTTTTGGTGGATCGATGAGTGACATGTAATACGCTGCCGTCTTGAATGTTGGTGCGTTCGCCGATAAGGATCGTGTTGACGTCCCCGCGAATGGCGACGAGAGGCCATATGCTGACATCGTTTGCCAGAGAGACATCACCGATCACAACGCTGGAGGGATCGATCATGACTCTCTCACCTACCGTTGGGGTAAGATTTTTGAAGGGGCGAAGGGTCTTCGTCATGACTGATTACCTCACAGATGAAAGACATTTTGCCGAAATAAGCAGATTTGGAGTCAGAAAATAGCCTTCGATGCGTAAGATCTCAACGGAAAGATGAAAAAAACAGCGAACGATAAAAAAGATCTAAATAGGGGGTTGTGCAACCCGGAGAGATCCCTATAATGCGCTCCCACTGACACGGCACAGCGGACAACGCGACGCGGTGACAGTCGGAGAAAAACGAAGAAAGTCGTTGACTCTGAATGAGGTAAGCGTAATATACGCGGCCTCACGTTAGTCGCCACGGCGGCAACGAAACGCTCTTTAACAATTTAATCAGACAATCTGTGTGGGCACTCACAAGACACTATCGCAACTAGATACGAAAAAGTCTTGAAGAGTGAACAACAGTTAATTCATTACGAATAAACAGTAAATTCTTTGAGCATCGCTATTAACTTAGCAAATCAAGCTTNTAATTGAAGAGTTTGATCATGGCTCAGATTGAANGCTGGCGGCAGGCCTAACNCATGCAAGTCGAGCGGCAGCGGAAGGAAGCTTGCTTCCTTGCCGGCGAGCGGCGGACGGGTGAGTAATGTCTGGGGATCTGCCCGATGGAGGGGGATAACTACTGGAAACGGTAGCTAATACCGCATAACGTCGCAAGACCAAAGTGGGGGACCTTCGGGCCTCACACCATCGGATGAACCCAGATGGGATTAGCTAGTAGGCGGGGTAAAGGCCCACCTAGGCGACGATCTCTAGCTGGNCTGAGAGGATGACCAGCCACACTGGAACTGAGACACGGTCCAGACTCCTACGGGAGGCAGCAGTGGGGAATATTGCACAATGGGGGAAACCCTGATGCAGCCATGCCGCGTGTATGAAGAAGGCCTTCGGGTTGTAAAGTACTTTCAGCGGGGAGGAAGGCAGTGAACTTAATACGTTCACTGATTGACGTTACCCGCAGAAGAAGCACCGGCTAACTCCGTGCCAGCAGCCGCGGTAATACGGAGGGTGCAAGCGTTAATCGGAATGACTGGGCGTAAAGCGCACGCAGGCGGTTTGTTAAGTCAGATGTGAAATCCCCGAGCTTAACTTGGGAACTGCATTTGAAACTGGCAAGCTAGAGTCTTGNAGAGGGGGGTAGAATTCCAGGTGTAGCGGTGAAATGCGTAGAGATCTGGAGGAATACCGGTGGCGAAGGCGGCCCCCTGGACAAAGACTGACGCTCAGGTGCGAAAGCGTGGGGAGCAAACAGGATTAGATACCCTGGTAGTCCACGCTGTAAACGATGTCGACTTGGAGGTTGCGGTCTTGAACTGTGGCTTCCGGAGCTAACGCGTTAAGNCGACCGCCTGGGGAGTACGGCCGCAAGGTTAAAACTCAAATGAATTGACGGGGGCCCGCACAAGCGGTGGAGCATGTGGTTTAATTCGATGCAACGCGAAGAACCTTACCTACTCTTGACATCCAGAGAACTTGGCAGAGATGCCTTGGTGCCTTCGGGAACTCTGAGACAGGTGCTGCATGGCTGTCGTCAGCTCGTGTTGTGAAATGTTGGGTTAAGTCCCGCAACGAGCGCAACCCTTATCCTTTGTTGCCAGCGATTCGGTCGGGAACTCAAAGGAGACTGCCGGTGATAAACCGGAGGAAGGTGGGGATGACGTCAAGTCATCATGGCCCTTACGAGTAGGGCTACACACGTGCTACAATGGCGCATACAAAGAGAAGCGAACTTGCGAGAGTAAGCGGACCTCATAAAGTGCGTCGTAGTCCGGATTGGAGTCTGCAACTCGACTCCATGAAGTCGGAATCGCTAGTAATCGTAGATCAGAATGCTACGGTGAATACGTTCCCGGGCCTTGTACACACCGCCCGTCACACCATGGGAGTGGGTTGCAAAAGAAGTAGGTAGCTTAACCTTCGGGAGGGCGCTTACCACTTTGTGATTCATGACTGGGGTGAAGTCTTAACAAGGTAACCGTAGGGGAACCTGCGGTTGGATCACCTCCTTACCAAAGTGAAGTGCTAGTGAAGTGCTCACACAGATTGTCTGATGAAAAAGCAAGAGCAAAAGCGCACCTGTTGATGATGAGTCTCTGACTCATGCTGATG
>NZ_JIBQ01000020.1 GCF_000688695.1 Lonsdalea quercina subsp. quercina
CCCCGCCTGCGTTTTAATGGCATCCATCATTAGCGATGTTTTTCCCCCCTCTAACCGCGACGGTGCTTTTATGACGACGTCTGAAGACAACTCCTTTTCCTATGCCGCGACACTGATGGGCACGCGAATTTCCTTAACACTTTTTTCTCTCAATGAGGATCTGGTTGTTCAGGCCTTCAAACGCATCAAACGTCTCGAAGATTTGCTCACGGTGAATCGCTCCCCGTCGGAAGTCATGAATATCAATCATGCGGCGGGTCAGCATCCGGTAGTGGTGAGCCCCATCGTGTATCAGCTAATTAAGCGCGCCCGGCAGGTGAGCCTGCTGGACAACAGTCATTTCAATTTCACCATCGGTCCCGTCGTTAAGCTGTGGAAAATCGGTTTCAGCGGTAATACGGTGCCAGACGCGGCAGACATTCAACAGCGGCTTGCGCTGACGGAGCCTCGCCACGTCATCCTGAATGATGAAGCGTGCTCGGTCTTCCTCAAGCAGGAGGGCATGGAGATTGATTTGGGCGCTATTGCCAAAGGTTATATCGCCGACGTGATTAAAGGCTTCCTGCGGCAAAACGGTGTTAAAGACGCGTTATTGAATCTGGGCGGCAACGTGCAGGCAATGGGGCGATCGCTAAATGATCCTCAGGGGCGATGGAGCATCGGCCTTAAAAAGCCTTTCGCCGAACAGGGCGAGTTGATCGGCGTGATTAAAGTGATCGATAAATCCGTCGTGACTTCCGGTACTTACGAGCGTTACTTCACCCACGATGGCGAGCGGTATCATCATATTCTGGATCCGAAGTCGGGCTACCCGCTCAATAACGAATTGGACAGTGTCACCATCGTGTCGGACGAGTCCATTGATGGAGACATCTACACCACCCTGATGTATGGCATGGGGGTGAAAGCCGGGATCGCGTATCTCCAAGACTTACCTGGTATTACTGCCATCTTCGTGACGAAAGAGAAACAGATCATTCTGTCGCCGAACCCCAATTACGAGTTCGAGCTACTCGATGAGCGCTATTCGGTCGTTGCGTGACGAAGCCGATATCATCGCGGCGATCGCTCATGCGGATATTCGAGCTGGCTTTGAAAGCGTCTAGGTGATTCGCCTGCCTGTATATAGGCTGGAACGTTTCAAGTGCATGCTGTGGGGGCGGCCGGGCGGCCGGGCGGGCTGGCTGGCGTGAGTGAGTTGCTCTATTGATTCGTCTCTCCCGTTTGGCTGAAATGGCCCCCTGATGCGGAGAAACAAAAAAATCCCGACGTCCATGACTGGATATCGGGATCTTAGCGCAGGGAAGGGCGTTAGAAGTCGTAGCTCATGGACACCTTGAGCGTACGGGGTTCCCCTTCGAAGACATACACGCCGTAGTCCTCCACGCCAGACCAATATTTCTCATTGGTCACATTGTTTAACGCCACGCGCCAGACCATCTCGTTCTGATCATTATTCACGCGAGTACGGTAGCGCAGACCCAGATCCAACGTGGTGTAGCTGTCGAGCTTTTTGGTGTTCTCCGCGTTGGCGTACTGTGAACCGGAGTGGTTCAGCTGCGCCGTCGCGGTCAAACCATCCACCGGTTTGATGTCGTACTCCGCGCCCAGCACGCCGTAGAAACGCGGGACGCCGATGGCATCATGACCGTCGTTGGCGCCGTCGGCGGTTTTAGTCAGCGTAGGATCCAACCAAACCGTGCTGGCGTTCAGACGCACGCCCAATACGGGTTCCCCAAAGACGCTCAGCTCCAGCCCGCGGTTACGCTGCTCGCCGTCGACGCTGTAGCGATTGCTGACGCTATCAAGAATGGCCGACGGTTTCTTGATTTCAAACAGCGACATCGAGCCGCCTACGCGACCCATATCAACCTTGACGCCCACTTCATTTTGCTTCGAATGGATAATGCCGGTGCTTTGACCCGCGTTAGCCGCCGTGCTCGGCGCGATGCTGCCCGGCTGCAGGCTTTCAGTATGGTTGGCATACAGCGACAGCTGTTCCCACGGTTTGTAAACCACGCCATAGGTCGGCATCCAGCGGCTTTCGGTAAAGCGTGAATCCGCCTCTTCCTCGCCGGTCGCGTTACTGTAGTTACGCACCACGACTTTCTGATGACGCCCGGCCACGGTGAACAGCAGTTGGTCGTTCAACACGCCAAGCGTGTCGTTCAGCAGTACGCCCTGCATGCGGGAGCGACTGGTGGTCAGCGGATCGGCATAATGGCCGCCCCAAAGGGCGTTGTCAGGCATGGGGACATCGCTATTGTGATAGATGTTGGTCGTCGGGTTATTGAACGACATGCCCCAGGCGGTCCGAGTACGCTCGGTCAGGGCCGAGTAGCCGACATTGACCCGATGCGATACAAAACCGGTATCAAACTTGCCACGCAAGCCGGCCATGCCGCTGAAATTATCGACGATGTTATTGGTATCGAGGCGGGAGGCGGTCGCATCGCCGTTGCTACTGGTCAATGCCGGGGAAGAGTAGGTGCCCATCTCATTGGCATGCTGGCCGCCGAGCGCGGCATAAGTCGTCCAGCTGTCGGTCAGATCGTATTCGGCGCGAATCATGCCGAACTTGTTGGACACATCACTGTAAGCCCATTTCTGGGAATAGTTGCGGGTATTGCTCGGTACGGCGGGAACGTCGTCCAGTCCACTGATATTGACGCCCATTTCGCTGCCGTGGAACGTTTTTTTCTGGTAGCCCAGATCCAACGACGTTCGGAAGCGGTCGCCGCGATAATCCAGCCTGAGAGAGGCCATGGTGGTACGACGTTTATCGTCATCTACCGCTGTTTCGCCTTCCCGGTGTACCACATTCATGCGTACGCCGAACTGATTGTCGTCGCCGAAACGACGGCCCAGATCCAGACTGCCGCCTACCTGTGACGACGACGTGTAATCGACGCCTACGCGAGTAGTCGGCGTGTCTTCCGCGCGCTTGGGTTCAAGGTTGATCATGCCGCCGACGGCGCTGGTGGCCGCACCGTTGACCAGAGAATTTGCGCCTTTGAAGACCTCTACGCGGTCGAGCATCTGGGTGTCCACAACCTGACGCGGCACCACGCCCGCCAGACCGCCCATAGTCATGTCATCGCCATCCAGCTTGAAGCCGCGAATCCGGTAGGTTTCCGCGGCGTTGCCATATCCCTGAAGCGTCTGCACGCCCGCATCGCTGTGTAACAGCTCGGCAATGGTTTTCGCCTGTTTATCCTGCACCATTTTAGCGGTGTAACCGACCACGTTAAACGGCACATCCATGGCCTTTTGTTCACCGAGCATGCCCAGACGCCCGCCGTTCGCGACCTGGCCCTCCAGATAGGCGGGGACCAGCGCATCGCCGCCGGGCCGGAAGTTCCCCGCCTCGCTCGCCTGCACCACGATCGTATCTTTTGAATCGGTCTTGGCATCGGCGTCAGCTTGGATCGGTGTCGATGCAGCGGTAGCCGTCTGAGCAAGAGAGCCTACCGCCAGAGCCAGCAAGGTTTTACGTAAAAGCGTGGATGTGTTTTTGACGTTATACATAGTTCGCTTAACTATAGAGAAAAGTTGAAATGGCAAATCCCGTTTCCGGGGCGTTTTTTATTGGTTCAACGTCGCAGGCCGGGTTGCGCGTGACCTGAGGATTGAGAAGCTTCAGCGATGTGATGCCCGGTAATATCTTGAATGTTCGGCTATTAATATCCTGTTATGTTCAAGAACGTTGTTCCGACGGTTTTTATGTGCACGAGAGGACCTGTCTCTCCGAGAGCTTTAGTCCGCCTGCGTAAAGGTCATTGGAGTGCGCGCCTATCCCATCGCTGCCTGGACACGCTTTTTTACGCAGCCGTGGCGGTCAACTCTCTTGAGTTATTTTCTGCCCATCACCGCGAAAACGTCGGCTCNCCCTGCCATCAACACGCGGCGGCCAACGCCAGCTCGCCCCCTATCACACGCGCACCGACAGAGGCGTTCCTGGGCGAGCGTCGTTCTGCTTGCCGCGCGGTTGGCGAAAGGCAGAGGGCAAACAACCGCAATTAAAAATAAGAACTATACGCATCCGCGTTACGCAATCAAGGGATTTGTGGAAACCAGAGGGAAGCGGTCTGGGGAGCGCGTGGGGTAGAGCGATGCTTTTGAAAAAAGGGGGAGTATGAATACGCTAAAAGCGTTTTATGACATGAAAATAAGAGAATAATGGATACAAAAACACAACATTATTATTACATTCCTCCATGGTTTATTGCTATTACTTATCTTCTTGAACTGAAATGTATGGTGAAAAAGCTTCAGATTGTCTAAACGATAACTATTTCATTCTAGCTAATTATTCTGTAAATCCTCTTTTTCACATGTTTTAACATTACCTTGATCATCCCTCCTACTGATGCCAAAATTTGCCCACAAATTTACAGAATCTTACCGGTTACTATGCTCAAACTTTTTGCGCGTTACATGTCCATCGGCGTTTTAAACACGTTGTTACATTGGGCTGTTTTTAGCGCTCTTTATATGTCAGGTCAAAAGCAATCCTTATCAAATTTCATCGCTTTTTGCGTCGCTGTGACCTTCTCATTCTTCGCCAATGCCCGTTGGACCTTCACTGCCGAAGCTACGACGGCCAGATATACGATGTATGTGGGGTTTATGGGGGCACTGGCTGCGTTGATCGGATGGTTGGCGGATGTGGTTAGGCTTAATCCAATCTGCACTCTCATTGTATTCTCGTCCCTGAGCCTGGTATGCGGTTTTATCTATTCACGTTATGTCGTTTTCAAGGTTAGAAAATGAAAATATCTCTGGTAGTGCCCGTTTTTAACGAGGAAGAGGCTACTCCCATTTTTTATGAAACTGTCAGGGGTTTTACTCCCTTCAAAGACTGGCAGGTTGAAATTGTCTTCATTAACGACGGTAGTTCCGATAGCACCGAAGCGGTCATCCGCGATCTTGCTCGCCAAGATCCACTTGTGACATGTGTTTCATTCACCCGCAACTTCGGCAAAGAACCTGCACTGTTTGCTGGACTTGAAGCCGCAACAGGGGATGCCGTAATTCCTATTGATGTCGATCTTCAGGACCCGATAGATATCATCCCTTCGATGGTTGCAAAATGGCAGGCTGGAGCAGATGCCGTATTAGCCAAGCGATCAGACAGAAGTTGCGACGGGCGTTTAAAACGTAATACCGCAGCTTTGTTTTACAAGCTTCACAATCGTATCAGTCATCCAAAAATTGAAGAAAATGTGGGTGATTATCGTCTGATGTCGAGAGAAGTTGTGGAAAATATCAAACGGTTGCCTGAGCGAAATCTTTTTATGAAAGGAGTGCTCAGCTGGGTAGGCGGCCGTGTAGAAGTAGTCGAATACACGAGAGCTGAGCGTGTGGCAGGGAAAACAAAGTTCAATGGCTGGAAACTCTGGAATCTGGCTTTAGAAGGGATTACTTCATTTTCCACGTTCCCTCTGAGAATGTGGACTTATGTTGGTTTCTTTGTCGCAGCATTGTCATTTTTATACGGTATCTGGATGATTATCGATAAAATTCTTTGGGGTAATCCTGTTGCTGGTTATCCATCCATACTCGTATCCATTCTTTTCCTTGGCGGAGTGCAGCTTATAGGTATTGGTGTGCTCGGTGAGTATGTCGGAAGGATTTACTCAGAAGTTAAGAATCGGCCACGCTATGTGGTAAAAAAATAGTGACAAATACTATTTTATTCCCGGTGTAATATAAAATATAAACGGAATTCATCATGAATAAAAGTTGGAAAGATGCTGCATGCTGTTTAGTATCGTTAATGTTTGGCGTGTTGGCATTTAAGATTTTTTCAGACCCTCAGATACTTAATCCAAGTAACATAGCATGGTTGATGGCGGGAGACCCTTCACAGCATTATCTTGGATGGAATACTTTCAGAAGTACGCCATTGATCCAATGGCCACTAGGCTTAAACTATAATTATGGCATGGCTGTAAGTAATTCAATTGTTTATACAGACTCGATACCTCTGCTTGCTATTCCATTCAAATATATTAGCTTCATGCTCCCCGCTGATTTTCAATATACGGGAATGTGGTTGTTTGCTTGTTATTTACTTCAATCATTTTTTGGTTTTAAACTATTTGATTGTTTGACAGCGAATAAAATTTTTTCACTGGTTGGTGGCTTTATTCTTTCTTTTGCTCCTACATTTGTTATGAGAATGCAGGGACACTATGCGCTTTGTGCTCAGTTTCTTATTTTAATAGCTTTTATTCTCTACCTAAAACCATTCTCAAAATATAAATGGACATTGTTACTTTGTGTGACGAGTCTTGTTCATGCTTATCTTTTAATGATGATTTTTGCGGTCTTTTTCTGCAAAATTATAGTGGATACATTAATCAGCAAAGAATATAAAATTCAAATTAAGAATGTTTGTATTGCTGTTGCTGCAACGTTATTAACTATGTATGTAGAAGGCTATTTTGTCATCAGTCATGGCTTGGCCGCTGGTGGTTTTGGTGAGTTCAGGGCAGATCTTTTTTCTCTTTTTAATCCATTTACTCCGGCCTTTTCAAAATTTTCTAGAGTAAATAATAATCAGTTGGTGAATGGTGAAGGGCTGGCCTATGTTGGATTTGGCATCATCATGTGTTTAGGATCACTCGTAATGATGGTGTCGAATAAAATTTCTAAAAAAGAAATGGTTTTATCGTCTGGCGCCGTCTTTGTTCCTATAATATTTCTTACTTTAATTTATTTTTTCGCTGTCTCTAATGTTATCTCTTTGCAGGGGTACGAAATCTTCAGGATTAATCTCCCTCATTTCCTTGTTGGCCCCGCTAATACTTTTAGAGCTAGTGGCAGGTTTATGTGGGTAATTTCATACTTTGTGATGATAGCAGCAATATTTTCTGTCTTTTATTTTTCAAAAAAAACATGTAGCTATATCATTATTCTTATCGCGCTGGCACAGCTTTTCGATACATATAAGTTTGGGGAGTTAGTCCGAGCGAATGTAGCAGTAACATCAGAATCATGGTCTCATAACAATGTTGATGATTATACTGTTGATTACTCAAAGTTTAAAAGTGTAGCAATGTATTCCCCAAAAGACTTTGAAGATAAAAGCAAAGTTATATATCTCGCAGCATTGCATAAGCTTCCTGTAAATGCAGGGTATATGGCGAGATATGACGTTGTTAAAGATGCTGAACAAACAAGTATGATTGAACAGCAAATAGCATCAAATAAGTTAGACGATGATGTGATTTATTTTATTGGTCATTCGGCAAAAGGGCTAGAGGCTTTCTGTAACAATGGCTTTACGTGTCAAGATGGTTTTGCAGGAAAAATGATGTTTAAAAACAAATAAAAATATTGGGCGAGAAGTCGCCCATTTTTATTTGTTTTACTTAAAAATCCAGATGTACTGCATTTTAAAAACATATAACTGACCTTTATCCCCAATAACAACATTTCATAATAAGACATAACAGTTTTCTTGCTCCTACCACGAAACTTTTTTTCTGGATTTAGCAGGGTTTCTGGTCAGGGTCAACTGAGTTGACCTCGGTAGAACTCGTGACGAAAAAAATTCAGTACTTTCAAAGAGTATAATGGATAAAAAGCGAATTCAGTCGAGGTGTGTCGATTTGAATGGTACGCCCTACAGGATTCGAACCTGTGACCTACGGCTTAGAAGGCCGTTGCTCTATCCAACTGAGCTAAGGGCGCCTTGGGAAGAGAGATTGCAATGTACCGCAACCAATAACAAGTGGGCTGGATTATACCCACCCCCCCCGGTGAGTCAACGACTTGGCGGCCGATTTCGGCCAGACGGCGATTCCCTGTACAGCAGGGCGCCGTTCTCGCTTTTTACTGATTGTTAGCGTCGCTTGTTCGATCCTTACCGAGAAAAGCCTTTTTAGTTTCATCGCTGCCCATTGCGACTGCGAGACGATGCGCAATTACGGTCTCCTCTGATTGGAACTTTGCCATACTTTTGTACTATTGGATTACACTTTAGCCTGTCTGGTGTGGGTGTATGGATATCCGCCGTCTCTGATGAACCTGGGAACCTTTCGCTATATGCCAACTTTATTTTCCGTAATGATGCGTGTTTTTTTGTGGGCGATTTTGGTCTTGCCGATGGGATATGGCGTGGCGGCGGAGACGGCATCCCAATCTGCACAAGCGAGCGGGGAGTCTAACGTCAATGTCGATGCTGAATTGGTACAGCTCCAGAAACAGTTGGACGGTATCAAGCAGCAGGTGTCGGGAGTCAACAACGACAGCAAGTTCGGCGACCTGAACGATCAAACCCAGCAGCTCATCAGCAAGGCGGACGAACTTTCGGCGATCGTGACGCCGCTTCGTTCACAAATGCAGTCGCAGCTTAATGTGCTGGGACCGGAGCCCGAGTCGAGTTCCGCGCTCAATGAAACCAATGAGGTGACGCGTAAACGCAATAGCCTCAATCAGAAAAAAGCCAATCTGGATTCACAGTTAGAACAGATACAGGCGCTGCATGCCAGCGCGACCAACCTTTCAATACAGATCGTCAACTTGCGGCGAAACGCACTGAAGACACAGCTGGCGCTCGACTCGGGCAGTCTTTTTGGTACGCGCTTCTGGTCGCCGGTTGTTAACCCACAGCCGGAGGACGTAAGCCGGTTATCCTCGTTTTCTCAACAGGTCGCGAGTGCATTTACCGGCGCATGGAGTGCGGACTTGCGCTGGGGGTCTGCGATACTGCTGCTGATTGCGTTTGCACTGGTGGCGCTTGGGGGCAAATATCTCGAGAAATATTTGGCCTGGCTGGGGATGAACAAGCTGCCGGAAGGACGGCTGCGCCGCAGCTTCCTCGCGACCGCGACCGTCATGTCTACCGTACTAACGGTGGGGGTTGCCGCCAATCTGATCGACATCACGTTTACTCGTCATGATATCGCCTCTGAACGCGTCGCCTCTTTTATGGATACGCTGGTACGCCTCACAGTGTTCTGCTCCATGATTGCCGGGTTGGGGAGAGCCTTCCTGTCTAATCAACGGCCTTCGTGGCGCCTTCCCNCCATTTCCAATCCGGTGGCTAAGGCCATGACGCCGTTTCCGGTGATCGCCGCGTTAATTATTTTGATATTCGGGATTATTGAACAGGTGACCATCACAATGGGCACCACGGTTGCCGTCACCATTGTTGTTAATGGGCTGGCGACGCTATGCTTGGCATTAACGACGGGCATGGTCGCCTTGAGAAGTAATCAGATACGTCGTCAGATGGTGGCAACCGGCGAGCAACCGGAAGCGCGTTCCACGCTTTCCGGGATCATTCATCTGGCGGTTTTGCTGACGACCTTTGCCGTACTGGTTTCTCTGGTTATCGGCTATATCTCTCTGGCGCGTTTTCTGATTTACGAGCTGGTTTGGATAGCCATCGTGTTTTCCTGCCTCTATCTCTTTTCCACGCTGGTGTCTGATACGTGTGAGAGTTTGTTTTCACCGAACAATCTTAGCGGTCAGCGTATCAAGAGCTCGTTGAATCTCGATGACCGTCACTTAGCTCAGGCCACGGCGTTGCTCTCCGCCGCTGGCAAGGTGTTCCTGATCTTAATGGCCGCCGTCGCGCTGCTGAATGGGACGTTTGGCACCACCACGCCACTAGAGCTGATGAAAAAAGCGCTGGATATCTGGGGTGGAAAAGGGCTGGAAAACTTACGTATTGTTCCGGCCCGGTTGGTGGATGCGCTGATTTTCCTGGCGATCGCCCTGTACGCGATGCGTTCTTCACGGCGCTGGCTGGAAAATGATTTTCTTCCGAAAACCACGCTGGACCGCGGGATTCGGGCGTCGATGGTTACGATGTTCAGCAACGTTGGCTATATCATCATTATTTTGCTAACGCTGGCCACGCTTGGCATTCAGTGGAACAAGCTAGCGTGGATCGTCAGCGCGCTGTCGGTGGGTATCGGCTTCGGGCTTCAGGAAATAGTGAAAAACTTTATCTCGGGAGTCATCTTGCTGACGGAGCGTCCGGTGAAAGTTGGCGATCTGATTAACATCAGCGGCGTTGAAGGAGATATTCGGCGCATCAACGTGCGAGCGACGGAAATCCAGCTCGGTGACCTGTCGACGGTTATTGTTCCTAACTCGCAGTTTATCTCGCAGAACGTACGCAATATTACGATGGGCAATGCCCTCGGGGTGGCGACACTCGCGCTGTCTTTCCCATTGGATACCGATCCCCAAGAGGCCAGAACCATTCTGCTGGACTCCTATACGGAGCATGAAGGCATTTTAACGAGTCCCGCGCCTTCGGTGACTTTTAGTCAATTAAGCGCAGACGGCATGGTGCTCAGCGTGACTGGATATGTCAGCAGTCCTCGCCTGGTGGCGAGTGTTAAAAGCGACCTGCTGTTCGAGATAATCAAACGTCTGCGCGCAGCGGGCATTCCTCTGGCGGTGCCTCAGCGCATGGTGCTGGAGAATGCGCAAAACACAACCACCGTCTCACCTTCGATTTTGGGCGACGACACGCCGCGCACCTGAAGGGGGTGAAGGCTAGTTCCGATGTGGGAAAACGATTGAATTTGGCACAAAAGTCATCGATCGTTGGATGAGTATTGAAGCGAAAAACTTGCCGACTTCCTATAAGAAGAGGCAATGTGCTGATGTGCTGATGTGCTGATGTGCTGATGTGCTGATGTGCTGATGTGCTGATGTGCTGATGTGCTGATGTGCTGATGTGCTGATGTGCTGATGTGCTGATGTCGGG
>NZ_JIBQ01000021.1 GCF_000688695.1 Lonsdalea quercina subsp. quercina
CATCACGCCGGCTCTGCCAGTGGTAGACAGTTCTGCTCTGCATCAGCAGGCCGCATCCGCGGCGGACACTGATACGATAAGCTTCAAGCAGGAAATGCACCGCCTGGCGCTTCTGAGCCGGCCTCAGAACTTTCGCTTCAATACCTCCTGAAGCATCTCCTTGTCCAGGCTCAGATCTGCCACCAGCTTCTTCAGCCGCTGATTTTCATCCTCCAACTGCCGCAGACGTCGTAGTTCCGTCACGCCCAGCCCGCCGAATTTCTTCTTCCAATTGTAAAAAGTGGCCTCAGAAATCCCCATCTTTCTGCAGACTTCCCCGACGCGGGTGCCGGTTTCGGCTTGTTTCAGCGCAAACGCAATCTGTTCTTCGGTATAACGGGTCTTTTTCATGGCAATGAGCCTCTCTGGGTAATGGAAGAAAGACCGGATACTTCAGTTTAGACTGGCACTGTTTTCAGGGGGAAGGTCAGCTCAAAATGGCCTCCGGATGCACACGCAAACGGTTTCGTTTATACTGCGCCGGAATTCTTAACCGCATCGGATACGACTTTTATGTTAACAATTGGAACAGCCCTACGCCCCGGAGCCACCCGCGTCATGCTGCTGGGATCGGGCGAACTGGGAAAAGAAGTGGCGATTGAATGCCAACGCTTGGGAATTGAAGTCATCGCCGTCGACCGCTACGCCGACGCTCCGGCCATGCAGGTCGCACACCGTAGCCACGTCATAAATATGCTGGACGGCGAAGCGCTGGAACGGTTGATCGCTCAGGAAAAACCTGACTACATCGTTCCCGAAATTGAAGCCATCGCCACTGATACGCTGGTGGCTCTTGAGAAACAAGGGCAACGCGTCGTGCCATGCGCTCAGGCCACCCGATTAACGATGAATCGGGAAGGTATTCGCCGCCTGGCGTCTGAAACTCTGGGCGTTCCCACCTCTCCCTACCGTTTTGCCGATAGCGAAGAAGGCTTTCGCGAAGCCGTGCAGGACATTGGCTTTCCCTGCATCGTAAAACCCGTTATGAGCTCATCAGGAAAAGGCCAGAGCCTGATGCGTGAAGCCCAGCAATTGGACTCAGCCTGGCGCTATGCGCAGGAAGGCGGACGGGCCGGTGGCGGGAAAGTGATTGTCGAAGGGCTGGTGAAATTTGATTTCGAAATCACCTTGCTGACCGTCAACGCCATCGACGGGCTTCACTTTTGCGACCCGATAGGCCACCGCCAAGAGGATGGCGACTATCGAGAGTCCTGGCAGCCGCAGCAGATGAGCGCTGTGGCGCTTGAACGGGCAAAAGATATCGCCGGCAAAGTCGTTACAGCACTTGGCGGTTACGGCCTATTTGGCGTTGAGCTGTTTGTCTGCGGCGATGACGTCATTTTCAGCGAAGTCTCGCCGCGGCCGCACGATACCGGCATGGTGACGTTGATTTCTCAAGATTTGTCGGAGTTTGCCTTACACGTACGCGCTTTCCTCGGCCTGCCGGTGGGCGCCATTCGCCAGTACGGCGCAGCGGCTTCCGCGGTGATACTGCCGAATCTGACCAGCAGCGACGTTCGCTATCAGGGATTGGAACACGCCCTGCTGCCACAGACGCAAATCCGCCTGTTCGGCAAACCGGAAATCAGCGGCCAGCGTCGAATGGGCGTCGCATTAGCGATGGACGATACGACAGACTCAGCCGTACAGCGCGCCAAGGTTGTCGCCGCGGCGGTGCAGGTCAACGGTTAACATTCAAAGGCGCAGCCTCTCTGCGCCCTTTTTTTGCCTTATACAATATCCCACGCTATTGCCCTGCCACGATGGATGCGCCCCTTTAAGCCTCGCTGCATCCCGTTCCCCTATTAGCCCACATCGAAAATATTCAGTTAGGTTTGAGCGAAGGGAAAAAAGCGCCGCGGAGGCGTTAACATAGACTTCAACCATAAAAAAACCACCTCCGAAGAGGTGGTTCAGAAGCCGCTCTCATACGCGGTTATAACGTCATTGACGCATATTCACCGTATGATGTGCCGAATTAGGCTTTAGCGCCTTCAACTGCCGTGCGAGCTAGATCGGTGATTCGACCGTAATCGCCGGACTCCAGCGCGTCAGCCGGCACCAGCCAAGAGCCGCCCACACATAGCACGCTTTTCAGCGCCAGATAGTCGCGGTAGTTATTCGGCGTAATCCCACCGGTGGGGCAAAAACGGATTTTGCCAAACGGACCCGCGATAGCCTGCAGGGCTTTCACGCCGCCGTTAGCCTCAGCCGGGAAGAATTTAAACTCCGTCAATCCGTAATCCATGCCCAGCATCAGTTCAGAAACGGTGCTGATACCCGGAATCAGCGGAATATCGCCCGCCGTCGCCGCTTTCAACAGCGGCTCAGTCAACCCAGGGCTGATGGCGAACTGCGCGCCGGCATCGACAACCTCGGCCAGCTGTTGAGGATTGGTCACCGTTCCCGCGCCCACAATCGCGTCCGGTACTTCTTTCGCAATCAGGCGAATCGCTTCTACCGCACATTCGGTGCGCAACGTGAGTTCCAGTACGCGGATACCACCAGCGACCAAGGCTTTCGCCATGGGAACCGCATGTTCCAGTTTATTCACGACGATCACCGGAATGACCGGGCTTGCCGTCAGAATCTGTTCCGCACTGGTTTTCCAGTTTTTCATTAAGCGCTTTCTCCACTCATGTCTAAAAGGCATTGATTAATTTGGCGCGGCCGCCCCATGAGTCGACCGGGCCGTGATTCGTTACCTCTTCGGCCCCCGACAAAACAGAGGCCGAGGACAATCACTACTCGACTTCGTTCCAGGAACGGCCATCACGGGTAATCATCGCTACGGACGCAACCGGCCCCCACGAGCCTGCCTGATAAGGCTTAGGCGCATCATTGTCCTGCCCCCAGGCTTCCATAATGGAGTCTACCCACTTCCAGGCTTCTTCCACTTCGTCGCGACGAACGAACAGCGCCTGAATACCCCGCATCGTTTCCAGCAACAGCCGCTCGTACGCATCGGCCAGATGCTCCTGATTGAACGTTTCGGAGAAGCTAAGGTCCAATTTGGTCGTCTGCAGACGGTGCTTATGATCCAGACCCGGGATTTTGTTCAAAATCTGAATCTCAATTCCTTCGTCAGGCTGAAGACGAATAATCAGTTTGTTTTGAGGCAGTTGCTGATAGGAGTCGTGGAACAGATTGAGCGCAGGGTTTTTGAAATACACCACGACTTCTGAACATTTGCTCGGCAGGCGTTTACCGGTTCGCAGGTAGAATGGCACGCCGGACCAGCGCCAGTCGTCGATATCCACGCGAAGGGCGACGAATGTCTCGGTATTGCTCGATTTGTTGGCGCCTTCTTCTTCCAGGTAACCCGGCACTTTCTTGCCCTGAACGAAACCGGAAGTGTATTGGCCGCGTACGGTCGTGTCATGAATATTGGAACGGTCGATACGGCGCAGAGAACGCAAAACTTTGACCTTCTCATCACGAATACGGTCCGTCGTCAGGTCCGACGGCGGCGACATCGCGATCATGGTCAGTATCTGCAGCAGATGGTTCTGGATCATATCGCGCATCTGTCCGGCCTGGTCGAAATACCCCCAACGGCCTTCAATACCCACCTCTTCGGCGACGGTGATCTGAACATGGTCGATGGTGCTGTTATCCCAATTATTGGCAAACAGCGAATTGGCGAAGCGCAGCGCCAACAGGTTCAGAACCGTTTCTTTCCCGAGATAATGGTCAATACGATAAACCTGGCATTCGTTGAAGTATTCCGCCACCTGGTCATTGATGACCTGCGAAGAGGCCAAATCGGTTCCCAGCGGTTTTTCCATCACGACGCGAGCGGGCTCTTTGTTTAACCCCGCCTTGCCAAGACCGCCGCAGATAGCCCCGAAGGTGCTGGGCGGCATGGCGAAATAGTTGATCGTTACGCGGTTCTCCTGGTCAAGCATGTCGCCCAATCGCTTGAAACCCGCGGCATCCTGTACATCCAGATTGCAGAAATCCAGCCGCTCGCTCAGTGTTTTCCACAGTTTATCGTCCAGCGGCTCTTTGAGAAAAGTATCCAGCGCTTCCCGCACGACTTTGGTGTAGGCCTTTTTATCCCAGTCCGCTCGGCCAACGCCGATGATACGGGTATCCGGGTGGATATGACCTGCTTTTTCCAGTTGATACAGTGAAGGCAGCAATTTACGGCGCGCCAAATCCCCTTTTGCACCGAAAATCACCAGGTCACATGCCTGGGCCGTTGACGTTACCGCCATGTTCTATCTCCTCATTGCAGGATGCTGTAATTTTATTACATATGTAATGTACTATTTTTGGCTGGGACCAGTAAACCGTTAGCCTGCGACATACCCCACAAATCGCGGTGTAACAACGCGATACCTGAATATTCTCGTTGGCACACTGATAACGACACCCGTCTTAGAGAGAAAATGAGCTAACAGTTTTGACAGTGAATGACTATTTTGAAAGTTAGACACACGTCATGTTCTGGTGAAAAAACCACACTTTCGCTACGCCGCCCTCTGCCACGCCAGATTAGCGCATAGTATATTTCCACGAAATTCACATCGATTCACCTTTAGCTGAAATCGACATGACCATTGATGGTATCACTCTATGAAAATGCTGGATAAAGTTCGGACGCACCTGGAGCTATTGAGTAAGTCGGAAAGAAAAGTCGCTGAAGCCATTCTCGCCTCCCCTCAGTCAGCCATCCATTCCAGTATAGCGACACTCGCTAAGTTAGCGGATGTGAGCGAACCCACCGTCAATCGATTCTGCCGGCGGCTGGACAGCAAAGGCTTCCCTGATTTCAAACTGAAGCTGGCGCAAAGTCTCGCTAACGGCACACCCTACGTGAATCGCAACGTGGAGGAAGATGATACGGTTGAGGCCTACACCGCTAAAATCTTCGAGTCCACCATGGCCGGTCTGGAACACGCCAAATCGTGTCTCGACATCGCTGCGATCAACCGGGCAGTCGACCTGCTGACCCAGGCTCGCAAAATTTCCTTCTTTGGATTCGGGGCCTCGGCGGCCGTCGCGCATGATGCAATGAACAAATTCTTTCGCTTCAACATCCCCGTGGCCTACTTCGACGATTTGGTCATGCAGCGCATGAGCTGCATGAACTCGGGCGAAGGTGACGTCGTGGTGTTGATTTCACATACCGGACGCACCAAAACGCTGGTGGACATGGCCCGTATTGCCCGCGAGAATGACGCGACGGTTATCGCTATCACTTCCGAAGGTACGCCGTTGGCACGAGAAGCGTCGTTAACCCTCCAGTTGGAGGTGCCGGAAGATACCGACGTCTACATGCCGATGGTGTCGCGCATCGCTCAACTCACGCTGATTGATGTCCTGGCGACAGGGTTTACCTTAAGGCGCGGCGCGAAATTTAGAGATAACTTGAAACGCGTCAAGGAAGCCTTAAAAGAATCGCGTTTTGATAAAGAAGGACCGTTCAGCACCCCTTATAACTGATTTGCACTCAGCCGGCGTCGCGCCTTTTCGTCGGTACGGTTCAACCGCCACGGCTCCCCATTGTGCGGGGCCGCCCTCTCCCCCCAGAGAGAAGCGTCAGCCGTGTTTTAGCTACTTTCGCCCTATTTCCGCTTCACCAGTCAACGGAGTCATCCATGTCCAGACGGTTAAGAAGAACGAAGATTGTTACCACTTTGGGACCGGCAACCGACCGCGACAATAATCTGGAAAGGATTATTGCCGCCGGTGCGAACGTTGTCCGCTTGAACTTTTCTCACGGCACCGCAGAAGACCATCAACTACGTGCCGCTAATGTGCGTGAAATTGCGGCAAGATTAGGCCGCCACGTCGCTGTTCTTGGCGATCTCCAGGGTCCAAAAATTCGCGTTTCCACCTTCAAGGAAGGCAAGGTTTTCCTCAACGTCGGCGACAAATTTCTGCTCGACGCCAGTCTGGGTCGCGGGGAAGGCAATAAAGAAGCCGTCGGTATCGACTATAAAGGCCTGCCCGATGACGTTGTTTCCGGCGACATCCTGCTGCTGGATGATGGTCGCGTTCAGCTCAAAGTGCTTGAGGTCGTTGATGCGAAGGTCTATACGGAGGTGACCGTCGGTGGCCCGTTGTCGAACAATAAAGGCATCAACAAACTGGGTGGTGGGCTCTCTGCGGCTGCACTGACCGACAAAGACAAAGCGGATATCGTGACTGCCGCTAAAATCGGCGTGGACTATCTGGCCGTGTCTTTCCCCCGTACCGGCGCCGATCTCAATTACGCCCGTCAACTGGCATTGGAGGCGGGCTGTGAAGCCAAAATCGTCTCCAAAGTCGAACGCGCAGAAGCCGTTGCGACGGATGAAGCCATGGACGATATCATCCTGGCTTCCGACGTTGTCATGGTGGCCCGAGGCGATCTGGGCGTTGAAATCGGCGACCCTGAGCTGGTCGGCATCCAGAAAAAATTGATCCGTCGCGCCCGCAAGCTCAACCGCGCGGTCATCACCGCGACGCAGATGATGGAGTCGATGATCACCAATCCGATGCCGACGCGCGCAGAAGTAATGGACGTCGCCAACGCCGTGTTGGACGGCACCGACGCCGTTATGCTGTCAGCGGAGACCGCCGCGGGCCAGTATCCGGCGGAAACGGTAGCAGCGATGGCCAACGTGTGTCTGGGCGCGGAAAAAATTCCGAGTATCAACGTCTCCACGCACCGTTTGGACGCCGAATTCGATAACGTCGAAGAGTCGGTGGCGATGTCGGCTATGTATGCCGCCAACCATCTGAAAGGCGTGACCGCCATCGTTGCGATGACCGAGTCTGGTCGTACCGCGTTGATGATGTCCCGCATCAGCTCCGGACTGCCTATTTTTGCTATGTCGCGTCATGAAAGCACGCTGAATCTGACCGCGCTGTATCGTGGCGTCACGCCCGTTCAATTCACTCGTTATTCCGACGGCGTGGAAGCCGCGAATGATGCCGTCATTCTGCTGCGCGATAAGGGGTTCCTGATGTCCGGCGATCTGGTGATTGTCACGCAGGGCGATGTCATGGGTACGGTTGGCACGACAAATACGGTCAGGATCTTGCGGGTCGAATAAACGGATTGTCACTCTCCGTCATCCCTGGTGACGGGGATATTTTTGGGATATAAAAAAGCCGGAACTCCCGGCTTTTTTATAAGGGTGAAAGTTAAATATTATCTGCAAGAGTCGATGATTTGTCACAGGGATGCGCCATCACTTTGTTTATTTCATCATCCGAGTTGAGTTTCTGACTTCATCACGACCCATTTCTATTTTCAACACCCTTTTTAGCTCACTTTTTGGGCGGGAATAATTCCTGCTGTTTTTCTTTGGACGAATTGACGTTATTGGCGTGATGCTGCACGGCTGAATTTTTCGCCTGCACCTTTTCGTGCAATTGCGTGTTTTTCTTTTGAATCGTTTTCTGACGATTTTCGACGCGGGATTTGGCCGCCTGACGTTCCGCTTCCACTTTTTTCGCCGAATGCGTGCCGACGTCGTGGCTAGCGGCTGCTACGCGACCATGGTCCGTAACAACAGGTGCCTTGACGTTACCGTTGTAGGCAGGATCCACCGCCGCGTTGGCTGCCGTAAAACTCAGTGCTGATGTCGCCAGTAAGACACCTAAAAAAACAGGTTTAAAATGCATAATGAATATCCTTTTACCGCACTATTTAATCAAAATGGCCGGTCATATAAAAACGCATCGGAGATGTGTCGCTCGCTTAATTTATAGACCTAACGCTAAAGTCATCTTAATGACAACCATGAGGAGAGTAATAACATAGGGATAAAGGATATTAATACGAGGAATTGTCCGAGATAATAGAGTATTAGGCATGAACAAGACGCTAATTATGTCTTACGTTCGGATAGGGTAAAGTTTAATGAAAATTTGTTTCCACATTCACCGATGCCGTTATTTCCGGCACCGGTGAAGTGTGATAAATGACGAAGTGATAGCGCATCAAGCCGTCGTGATATTATAAATCTTTGCGCTGGTAAGGTTCCGTTTCTCCCGGTTTGCGGGTCTTCAATAATTTCAGAATCCAGGTGTACTGTTCCGGATTGGGACGGACCAAATACTCCAGTTCTTCGTTCATTCGGCGAGCGATGCCCTTATCGTCCGCCTCCGCGATATCGCTCATCGGCGGACGGATATAAATTTCCAGCCGTGAAGTCCGAGCATTGTAGATCGGAAATAGCGGAACAATCTCACTACGGCAGACTTTCATCAAACGACCAATCGCGGGCAGCGTGGCCTTATAGGTAGCGAAGAAGTCCACGAATTCGCTGTGCTCGGCCCCGTGGTCCTGATCCGGTAAATAGTAGCCCCAATAGCCTTCCCGCACCGACCCGATAAAGGGTTTGATCCCATCGTTACGCGTGTGCAACCTGCCGCCAAAGCGGCGTCTCAGCAAGTTCCACAGATAATCGACCAGCTCATTTTTCTGGTTGTGGATCATCGCCGCCATTTTCTGGCCGCGCCAGCTCATCAGCATTGCCGGCAGGTCGACCGCCCAGCCGTGCGGCACCATGAAGATCACGTTTCGATCCTGGTCCCTCAACGTATCGATGATGTCTTCGCCGTGCCACCGCACTCGCTCATAAACGCGTCTTGCCGGAAGAATCGCCAGCTCGACCATCAGAACGATGGACTGAATGGATGTCGCGAACATGTCATCGATGATCTTCTCACGCTGTGACTCGGTTAGCTCTGGCATACACAACAGCAGGTTGATGCGTGCGCGGCGGCGCGCGCCTTTAGAAACGCGTCCAACCATGCGACCTAACGCGCCCAGCACCGGATCGCGCAGCTTGGCCGGTAGGCAGGCAACTAGCGCCAGCGCGCCCGCTCCCAGCCAAATCCCCCAATAACGTGGGAGAAAAAAAGCAGATTGGAATTGGGGAATGAACTCGGACCGATTTTTCTTCACTTTTTCCATGCGTTTACTCTTGAGTACTTAATGGCGACCGCGTTGTGGGCAGTCAGCCTGGTAACAGTCATTAAGCCGGATCGCCGTCCTGAGAGGTCGCGACCCACAAAAAAACAGCCGGTGGCGATGAGGCGACCGGCTGTTGCAAGACGTTGGGGAAGTTAATCCAGCTGCAACTGCGGCAGCATCTCGCGCACCTGAGCCAGGTAGTCACGACGTTCTTTGCCGTCCAGCCCTTCGGAGCGCGGCAGCTTCGCCGTCAGCGGATTGACCGCCTGCTGGTTAATCCAGACTTCATAATGCAAATGCGGTCCGGTTGAGCGGCCAGTGTTGCCCGACAGCGCGATACGGTCGCCGCGTTTGACTTTCTGCCCCGGTTTAACGAGGAGTCGGCTCAAATGCATATAGCGCGTGGTGTACTGGCGACCATGACGTAAGGCGATGTAATTGCCTGCCGCTCCATCGCGCTTCGCGACCACCACTTCCCCATCCCCGATAGCCAACACGGGCGTTCCCACCGGCAGCGCAAAATCGACGCCGCGATGCGGTGCCACACGGCCCGTAACAGGATTAAGCCGACGAGGGTTAAAGTTGGAAGAGATTTTGAACTGTTTCATGGTCGGGAACCGCATAAAGCCGCGAGATAACCCAGAACCTTCACGATCGTAGAACTTCCCATCTTCAGAACGGAAAGCATAGTAATCTTTACCGCCGCTGCGCAGACGAACGGCCAGCAGTTCGCTTTGCTCGTTGTGTCCATCCAGCACTTCGCGGGACATCAGCACCGAGAAACGATCGTCGAGACGCAATTTACGGAAGTCTAGCTGCCACTGCAGCGCTTTGATCACTTCGCGCACTTCGCCGTTGGTCAGCCCCGCATTCAATGCGCTGTTGACAAAGCTGCCCGTCAGCCGCCCGGTCAACACCTTGTTGTGCCAATCGCCCTGCATGTTTTCGATCGCTTCCTTGAAAACATCGCCCTTACGGGTATAGGTGCGAACTTCGCGTCGGGAAACCTGCCAACGCAAGCTTTGCAAATCGCCGTCCTTTCCCAGTTCCCAGGAAATCTGCTGACCGATCTTCAAATTGCGCAATGCGGAATTCTGCTCCGCTAAAGTCGCGATATCGGACATATCGATGCCGTACTGGGTCAGTATGCTGCTGAGGGTATCGCCGGTAGAGACGACATATTCATGCGCGGCGTTGCCATCGGAAACATTATCGTCCAGTTCATCCTTCGGGATATCGTCCGAGGGCGTCGGCTGGTCGAGCATCGTATTGTCGTCGCTGTCGGCGGAGTTCGCATTAGCGGATGAAGGCGCGTCCAGCGGTTCGCTGGCGGGAGGGGTTAACGTTTTAGGCTGATTTCTTTCATTATCAGCATCTTTGATAATCACAGGCGCATCATTGACCGGGGGATAAACCATTGGCCGCCAGACGGCGACGGCCAAAGTTACTATGGTCAGAGACCCCAACATCACTCGGTGAGGTCTTGGGAGAGTGTTATACGCCTGAGCGATAGTTCGGACTATCTGCTGCACTTATTCGTATCCTCATGATTTTTTCTCCAGGCAGCTCAGATACTGGTTAGACAATTGCAGCAGAAAACGCGCATAGCTGTCTTTATCCAGAGCGATGTCACTTCCCAGCGGGTCCAGGACGCCCATGCGTACCTGCGTTCCCTTAGCGACAGCACTGATGACCGCTGGCCTGAATTGTGGCTCAGCAAAAACGCATTCCGCTTTGTGCTCAACCAACTGTGTTCGTATTTGATGTAAACGCTGTGCTCCGGGCGAGATAGCCGGATTGATCGTGAAGTAACCAAGTGGGCTTAATCCATAGTGTTGTTCAAAATACCCATAGGCATCATGAAACACGAAATAGCCTTTGTTTCGCACAGGCGCCAGCATATTAACAATATTTTTATCCGTATGTGCAAGTTTCTCAGTGAAATGAGTCAGATTCGCGTCTAATTTGTCCTTATTCTGCGGCATTAGTTCCAATAATTTGTCATGAATGGCGATCGCGGACGCTTGCGCCATTTCCGGTGACAGCCAGAGGTGCATGTTGAACTCGCCATGATGATGGCCGTCGTCATGCTCTTCATCCGCGGCCGCCGCGCCGTGCGCGGGCTCGTCGTCATGCCCGGCATGCGCCTCTCCAGCGTGGGCAGCATCGTCATGATCCGTGTGCTCGCTATTCCCCTCGTGGTCACTTTCGCCGTGGTGATGAGATGCTTTGATCATCGCCGCTTTGATTTCAGGTAGTGTGGAAAGCGTGATCTGACGGTTTGCGGGAATTTGACTTAGCGGCTTTTGCAAGAAGGCTTCCATCTCCGGCCCGACCCAGATAACCAATTCAGAGGACTGTAAACGCTGGACATCAGAAGGACGGAGGGCATAATCGTGGGGCGACGCGCCGTCCGGCAGCAGCACTTCCGTCGGCGTCACCCCGTCCGCAATTGCGGCGGCGATGAAAGCCAGCGGGCGAATGGACGTCNCCACGTCCGCAGAAGCGATTGGGGCAGCCCCAGCCGCCACCATTAACGTGCTGACGGTTAACGCTTTTTTTATCCAGTGGTGTAAATTAGGGCGTGTCATGACAGGTCATCCATCGATTTCAGAAAAAATTTTCGTTATATTATAACGTCACACGGTATCTGCAAGCAGAATTCTATGTCTACACTGGTTTCTCTCGATAACATCTCCGTCCAGTTCGGCAGCCGGCGCGTACTCTCAGACATTTCGCTGACGCTGCAGCCTGGACGTATCCTCACACTTTTGGGCCCGAACGGCGCCGGAAAATCGACGCTGGTCAGAGTCGTTCTTGGTCTACAGGACATTGCCGGCGGCACGCTAACCCGGACGCCGGGCCTGCGCATCGGCTACGTGCCTCAGAAGCTGCATCTTGACACCACCCTGCCCCTGACGGTCAGCCGATTTATGCAGCTCAGTCCCGGCGTCAAAAAGCAGGATATTCTGCCCGCATTAAAGCGGGTCAATGCCGGACATCTGCCGGAGCAGCCGATGCAAAAACTTTCCGGCGGCGAGACCCAACGAGTGCTGCTGGCCCGTGCGATTCTTACCCGTCCCCAATTGCTGGTGCTGGATGAGCCGACACAGGGCGTCGACGTCAACGGCCAGCTGGCGCTCTACGACCTGATCAACCAGCTGCGCCAGGAGTATGGCTGCGGGGTGTTGATGGTCTCCCATGACCTGCACCTGGTGATGGCGAAAACGGATGAAGTCCTGTGTCTCAATCAGCACGTGTGCTGCTCTGGCGCCCCGGAAGTCGTTTCTCTGCACCCCGAGTTTTTGGCCATGTTCGGCCAGCGCGGCGCAGAACAGCTGGCCGTTTACCGGCATCACCACAATCATCGACATGATTTAAATGGAAAAGTGATTTTGAAAAGGCAGGATGGCGCATGATCGAATTGTTATTTCCCGGCTGGCTCGCGGGAATATTGCTGGCTGTGGCAGCCGGTCCGTTGGGCTCCTTCGTGGTATGGCGCAGAATGTCTTACTTTGGCGATACGCTTGCGCATGCTTCTCTGCTGGGCGTCGCCTTTGGACTGCTGCTGGATGTGAATCCCTTCTACGCCGTGATTGCCGTCACGCTAGCGCTGGCGCTCGGGCTGGTGTGGCTCGAACGTCGCCCTTACCTCGCCATTGATACGCTGCTGGGCATTATGGCGCACAGTGCGCTCTCGTTAGGTCTGGTTGTGGTTAGCCTGATGAGTAACGTTCGGGTCGACCTTATGGCCTACCTGTTCGGCGACCTGCTTTCCGTCACCACCGACGACCTGTGGTTCATCGGCTGCGGGGTCGTGGTGGTCGTGGCGGTTCTGTGCTGGCAATGGCGCGCGCTGCTTTCCATGACAATCAGTCCGGAGCTGGCGCACGTCGACGGGGTCTCGCTGCAACGCAGCAAACTCCTGTTAATGCTGGTGACCGCATTAACCATCGGTCTGGCCATGAAATTTGTCGGCGCGCTGATTATCACGTCGCTGCTAATTATCCCCGCCGCCGCCGCCCGGCGCTTTGCCCGCACGCCCGAACAGATGGCGGGGATCGCCATTGTCATCGGGATGATTGCCGTGACGGGTGGCTTGGCGCTTTCAGCCGATGCCAACACCCCGGCGGGTCCTTCCGTCGTGCTCTGCGCCTCTTTGCTGTTTATGCTGAGCCTAGTGAAGAAGCAATCCGCCTAGTTTCGCCGCTGGTCTGCGTGATCCTCATGCAGGCCAGTTCAATGCCCTCTCCCCTAACTTTTGCCTTATCGGACGTTCTGAAAAGAAGAAGGCCGCACTATAGGCACTATAGGCGGCCTTCTGCAAAACCCGTTCAGACAATAACGTCAGCCTTACTCTTCCCGTGTCAAACCGAAGTGACGATAGGCGTGCTGCGTGGCGATGCGTCCACGCGGCGTGCGCTGTAAAAAGCCCTGCTGAATCAAAAATGGCTCCAGCACATCCTCAATAGTTTCACGCTCTTCGCCAATGGCCGCAGCCAGGTTATCCAGTCCGACCGGGCCGCCCATGAACTTATCAATGACCGCCAACAGCAACTTGCGGTCCATATAGTCGAAGCCTTCGGAGTCGACCGCCAGCATATCCAACGCCTGAATCGCGATGTCTCCGTCAATCACACCATTCGACTTCACCTCGGAAAAGTCCCGTACGCGACGCAACAGCCGGTTGGCGATACGCGGCGTACCGCGCGCACGGCGGGCCACTTCCAACGCACCTTCCTCCGTCATCTCCAGTCCGAGACAAACGGCGCTGCGGCCAACGATATGCTGCAAATCCGGAACCTGATAGAACTCCAGACGCTGAACGATGCCGAAGCGGTCACGCAGCGGCGAGGTCAACGATCCCGCCCGGGTCGTGGCGCCCACCAGCGTGAACGGAGGAAGATCCAACTTGATTGAACGCGCAGCAGGACCTTCGCCGATCATGATGTCCAGCTGATAGTCTTCCATCGCAGGATAAAGCACCTCTTCCACCACCGGCGACAGGCGATGAATTTCATCAATGAAGAGCACATCGTGGGGTTCAAGGTTAGTCAGCAGCGCGGCCAGATCGCCTGCTTTTTCCAGCACGGGTCCGGACGTGGTGCGCAGGTTCACCCCCATTTCGTTGGCCACGATATTGGCCAACGTGGTTTTGCCCAATCCGGGAGGACCGAAGATTAACAGGTGATCCAGCGCATCGCCCCGCTGTCTCGCCGCCTGTATGAAGATTTCCATCTGCTCGCGCACCTTGGGCTGGCCGACGTACTCCGCCAGCAACTTGGGGCGAATAGCGCGATCCAGCACCTCTTCTTCGGAGACGACCTCGGGGGAAATTAAACGATCGGCTTCAATCATGGCTACCTCAAAGAACGGCGCGCAGCGCGTCTCGGATCAGGGTTTCACAATCAGCACCAGGTTTGGCGACCTTGCTGATCATCCGGCTGGCTTCCTGTGGTTTATAACCCAGCGCCACCAGCGCAGACTCCGCCTCAGCTTCAATATCCGCAGACGATGCTGCGGCATCCGTTGCCGGCGGCAAGCTCAGGTCGCTGGCTGGATTGAACATATCGCCATTGAGTCCCTTGAAGCGATCCTTCATCTCAACCNCCAGACGCTCGGCCGTTTTCTTGCCCACGCCAGGCAGTTTCACCAGAGCGCCAATTTCCTGACGCTCGACCGCGCCGACAAACTGCTGCGCCGACATACCGGAAAGAATGGCCAACGCCAGTTTGGGCCCGACGCCATTGACTTTGATTAGCTCTCTGAACAGGGAACGTTCCTGTTTGTTGTTGAACCCGAACAGCAGCTGTGCATCTTCACGCACGACAAAATGGGTGAAGATAATCGCTTCTTGTCCCAGCTCGGGCAACTCGTAGAAACAGGTCATCGGCATATGCACTTCATACCCCACGCCGTTGGCTTCAATCAATACCTGCGGGGGTTGTTTTTCCAGAATGATGCCTCTGAGACGACCTATCACGTGACGTTTCCTTTTGAATTTACGCTTAACGATGGGGTATAGCTTATACCATAAAAAAGGCTGGATGAATATCCAGCCTGGTCTCTAGCGCAATCGCCCTCGCGCTAAGGTTAGCCTCTCCTGCCCCATGCGGGTCAAGTTCTGACTGAAGTGACAATGCGTGATGGCGATAGCCAGCGCATCGGCGGCGTCCGCCTGGGGATTCGCGGGTAGTTTCAGCAATGATCGCACCATATGCTGCACCTGGCTTTTTTCCGCAGCGCCGGTGCCGACCACCGTTTGCTTCACCTGCCGCGCCGCATATTCAAAAACCGGCAACGACTGGTTGACCGCCGCGACGATGGCCGCTCCCCGCGCCTGTCCAAGCTTCAGCGCCGAGTCTGCATTTCGCGCCATGAAAACCTGTTCGATGGCGAAACAGTCCGGCTGAAACTGCGTGATGATTTCGCTCACTCCCGCATAAATCAGCTTGAGCCGCCCGGGGATATCGTCCACCACGGTGCGAATGCAGCCGCTACCCAGGTAGCTGATCTGCCGCCCCTGCTGGCGGACGATGCCATAACCGGTGATTCGCGAACCAGGGTCAATACCTAAGATGATCGTCAACGCCTGTCTCCCCACCGGTTCATCGCCGGCAACGCCATTACAGCAGCGCCGCCACCTCGTCGGAGATCTCACCGTTGTGGTAAACCTCCTGCACGTCGTCACAGTCTTCCAGCATGTCGATCAAACGCATCAGTTTCGGTGCGGTTTCTGCATCCATGTCGGCCTTGGTAGAAGGGATCATGGACACTTCTGCGGCTTCAGCCACCAGACCGGCGGCATCCAGCGCATCTTTGACTTCACCGAAGGTCTCCCACGGCGTGTAAACGTCGATAGCGCCGTCGTCATAGGTCACGACATCGTCAGCGCCCGCTTCCAGCGCCGCATCCATTACCGTGTCTTCATCCAAACCCGGCGCATAGGAGATCACGCCTTTTTTGGTGAAGAGATAGGCGACGGAGCCGTCGGTCCCGAGGTTACCGCCGCTTTTGGTAAAGGCGTGACGGACTTCGGAAACCGTACGGTTACGGTTGTCGCTCAGGCATTCCACCATCACCGCGGTGCCGCCGGGGCCGTAACCTTCATAGATGATGGTTTCCATGTTATCAGCATCATCGCCGCCCACGCCGCGAGCAATCGCACGGTTAAGGGTGTCACGCGTCATGTTGTTGGACAGCGCTTTATCGACCGCAGCACGCAAACGCGGGTTGGAAGCGACTTCACCGCCGCCCAGACGGGCTGCCGTCACCAGCTCACGAATAATTTTGGTGAAAATTTTTCCGCGTTTAGAATCCTGCGCCGCTTTACGATGTTTCGTGTTGGCCCACTTACTATGACCTGCCATAAAAATCTCCGAAAAAAGCCTGTTCAGGCCGGATAAATAACAAATTCTTCAATCGCCTGCCGGTTACTCCATGACTTCGTCAGACGCGCCGCGCTGGGCGCGTCCAGCCACTGATACGCGAGGTGTTCGCTGATCCGCACCTCACGTTCCGTAGGTAACGCCAGACAGAACCACGATTCCTTATTGTGCGTGACCCCCGGGGCATAGCGATGTCTTAAATGAGCAAAAAGCTCGAACTCAACACAGCGGTGACAGTCGACAAGCGATAACGCTTCTGACGCGATATCGATGTCCACCTCTTCCTTTACTTCACGCTGTGCGGCATACCGCGCGGTTTCACCTTCTTCCAGACTGCCGGTAACCGACTGCCAGAAGTCAGGATCGTCGCGCCGTTGCAACATGAGCACCCGCCCGGTGTCACGGGCATAGATAACCACCAGAACCGAAACGGGTCGCTTATAGGTCATATCATGGATTCTCTGACCGTTGATCCTGTGCCGCTTTGCCTTTGCCCACAACCGCGATAGAGAGTTCATCCAACGCCGCCGGGTTGGCGAAGTTCGGGGCTTCGGTCATCAGGCAAGCTGCCGCCGTAGTTTTCGGGAACGCGATCACATCACGAATGTTGTCAGTCCCGGTCAACAGCATGACCAGACGGTCGAGACCAAATGCCAGACCGGCATGCGGCGGCGTGCCGAATTTGAGGGCGTCCAGCAGGAAGCCGAACTTCTCGCGCTGCTCATGTTCGGTGATGCCCAGAATGCGGAATACCGCCTGCTGCATGTCGCCATTGTGGATACGCACGGAACCACCGCCCACTTCATAGCCATTCAACACCATATCGTAGGCATTGGCGATAGCCGAGGTTGGCGCGGCTTCCAGCGCCTCCGGCGTCATGTTGCTCGGCGCGGTGAACGGATGGTGCATCGCCGTCAAACCGCCTTCGCCATCGTCTTCGAACATCGGGAAGTCGATGACCCACAGTGGGCGCCAGCTGCCTTCTTCCGTCAGTTTCAGGTCGCGACCCAGCTTCAGTCGCAGCGCGCCCAAAGCGTCAGAGACCACGTTAGCTTTGTCTGCGCCGAAGAAGATGATGTCGCCGTCCGCCGCACCGGTGCGTTCCAGCACTGCCGCGATGATCGCTTCATTCAGGAACTTGGCGACCGGACTCTGGATACCTTCGAGGCCTTTCGCACGCTCGTTAACCTTGATGTAGGCGAGACCTTTAGCGCCGTAAATCTCCACAAACTTCGCATATTCATCGATCTGTTTACGGCTCAGCTGCGATCCGCCTGGAACGCGCAGCGCGGCAACGCGGCCGCTGGCATCGTTGGCCGGGCCGGAGAACACTTTGAATTCAACGTCCTTCAACAGATCGGCAACGTCCACCAGCTCCATCGGGTTGCGCAGGTCCGGCTTATCGGAACCGTAGCGACGCATAGCTTCCGCAAAGGTCATGATCGGGAACTCGCCGAGATCGACGTCGAGGATATCCAGCCACAGCTCACGCACCAGTCTTTCCATCAGCTCGCGCACTTGCGGAGCCGTCAGGAATGATGTTTCCACATCGATCTGGGTGAACTCCGGCTGACGATCTGCACGCAGATCTTCGTCACGGAAACATTTTACGATCTGATAGTAGCGGTCGAAGCCTGACATCATCAGCAACTGTTTGAACAGCTGAGGCGACTGCGGCAGCGCGTAGAATTTGCCTTTATGTACCCGGCTTGGCACCAGATAGTCGCGCGCGCCTTCCGGCGTGGCTTTGGTCAGCATCGGCGTTTCAATATCCAGAAAACCGTTGCTGTCCATGTAACGACGTACAAAGCTGGTGATGCGCGCACGCGTTTTAAGACGCTGCGCCATTTCAGGACGGCGCAGATCGAGGTAGCGGTACTTCAGGCGAGCTTCTTCGCTGTTGACCTGATTGCCGTCCAGCGGCAACGGCTCAGCGCGGTTGATGATGGTCAGTGAAGTCGCGATAACTTCCACTTCACCCGTCGCCATGTCTTTGTTCACCTGATTGTCCGGACGGGCGCGCACCTGACCGGTCAGCCGAATACAAAATTCGTTACGCAGTTCAGAAGCCAGGGTAAATGCGTCTTGTCGATCAGGATCGAAAAAGACCTGAACCAGACCTTCGCGGTCACGCATATCAATGAAAATCAAGCCACCCAGATCGCGTCGACGGTTAACCCAGCCGCACAATGTCACTTCCTGGCCCACGTGGGACGAGTTTAACCGTCCGCAATATTCAGTACGCATCACGATGTCCTTTATACTCAACCGCCGTTGCCGCGCCCGGCCAACCCGTTTGACGGCTGGCGAAGCGACGGCATGATTTGCGGGAATACTGTCCGATGAAAAAAGGGGGGCATTATAAAGGAATTTCCCCCTTTCGATAAGAGTCCCGACTGGCTGTGGCGGCTTTCTTCACCACGCTGCCCTTTGTTTGATAAAAAAGTTAACATTATTATCATCTGGTAAACGTTTTTTGCTGGCCTGTTTACCGGCCTCCGCCTAGCCTGAAGCCAAGATTGAAGACCAGAGTCATCACACAACGGGGCCCTCACTATGATGAAACTGATACCCTCCTCCACCGCATTGGTACTGATCGATCTCCAGGAAGGCATTCTTCCTTTCGCCGGCGGTCCTTATGCCGCCCAAGACGTGGTAAGCCGTGCAGATAAGCTGGCGACAATCTGCCGCCAGAACGGCGCGGCGGTCATCCTTGTGCGCGTCGGCTGGTCCGCAGACTTTGGCGACGCTCCGCGGCAAACGGTCGACCAACCCAATGCAGCCGCAGCCCTGCCGGAGAATTGGCTGACGTTTGCGTCGGGGCTCAACCTCAGCGACAGCGATATCCGCATCATCAAACACCAGTGGGGCGCGTTTTATGGTACGGATCTCGATTTGCAACTCCGTCGCCGCGGCATCGACACCCTTATTTTGGGCGGCATCTCCACTAACATCGGCGTAGAATCCACCGCGCGCAACGCCTGGGAGCACGGCTATAACCTGGTGGTAGCCGAAGATCTCTGCAGTGCCGGCAGCGCGGAACAGCATCAGAGTAGTATGACGCATATATTCCCGCGTATCGCACGGGTACGGAACAGCGCCGAGATCGCGCAGGCGTTAACCACGGACACGGAATAGAAGGCATAACGCAAAATTATGTATATCGGATTGCCGCAGTGGCAGCACGCGGCCTGGGGAAAGCTGGGATTACGCGACCTGGCGGACTACGCCAAACATTTTAACTGTGTGGAAGGCAATACCACGTTTTACGCGCTGCCGTCCGCGGAAGTGGTTTTACGCTGGCGGGATATGACGCACGATGATTTCCGTTTCTGCTTCAAATTCCCTTCGACCATCAGCCATCAGGCGGCGCTGCGGGATTGCCAGCCGGAAGTGACTCAGTTCTTTCGCTGTATGGCGCCGCTCGCGAATCGAATGGGACAATTGTGGCTGCAGTTGCCTGCTGCGTTCAGTCCCGGACAACTGCCGGACCTGTGGCAGTTTCTGGATGCGCTGCCGTCGGGCTGTACCTACGGTGTCGAGGTTCGTCACCCGCAGTTTTTCGCCAAAGGCGAGGATGAGCGCCGGCTCAATCAGGGACTGCATCAGCGTGGCGTCAACCGCGTCATTATGGACAGCAGGCCGGTCCATAGCGCAATAGCCGACAGTGAAGCGATGCGAGAAGCCCAGCGAAAAAAACCGCGCGTTCCCGTCCACGCTGTAGTGACCGCCTCACAGCCGCTGGTTCGATTCATCGGCAACGACAGTCAGGAGGACAACCAGCGCTGGTTCGCGCCTTGGCTCGAGAAACTGGCTCACTGGCAGACCGCGCACTCGCCCTACCTATTTATTCACACGCCGGATATCGGTTTCGCGCCGGAGCTGGCACGCCAGCTCTGGCCCAAACTGAGCGCCGTACTGTCGGATATGCCGCCGCGGCCGCATTGGCCAGAGCAGTCAACGCTGTTTTAGCCGACTCTGACAAGGCATTTGTTAGTTCTTTTTCTTATACTCAATTCGTTCTGGTAGAAAATTTCAGATAAAAAACCGTGCCGTTTCAGGCGACAGTCGGGCAAAAGAGAGGCTATTATTCTGCCAGCCGCTTTGGACAGGCAATGGAGTAGAAAATGGTAAGCACGCTATACGTGGTGCTCGGTGCATTGTTGTTAATCAAGCTTTCCTTTGACGTCGTGAAACTCAGGATGCAGTACCGTGTTGCCTACGGCGACGGCGGTTTTTACGAGCTGCAAACCGCAATTCGGGTTCACGGCAACGCGGTCGAATATATTCCTATCGGCGCTATCATGTTGGTATTGATGGAAATGAACGGCGCATTAATCGGCATGATCCATCTCTGCGGCATCCTGCTGATTCTCGGTCGTCTGTTTCATTACTATGGCTTACGGCAGCGCGAATTCCGCTGGCGCCGCTATGGCATGATGTCGACCTACCTTTCTCTGACATTGATGGTTTTGGCGAACCTGTATTATCTTCCCTGGGAACTGATCTTGACCCTGCGATAATGCTTATTTCACGGTAAGACGGGACACCCCGCGCTTACCGTATTACCTTGACGCTCTCTCTTTGCGCCACGTTTCTGATAGAATGCGCCCCAATTTCTTGTTCACATGTGTTTTTCCGCTATGACCAACCGCGATATGCTTTTTTCCGCTCCCATTGCCAATCTGGGAGACTGGACTTTTGACGAACGCGTGGCCGAGGTCTTCCCCGACATGATCCAGCGCTCGGTGCCCGGCTACTCCAATATTATTTCGATGATCGGAATGCTGGCCGAGCGCTTTGTCCAGCCGAATTCGCACATTTACGATCTGGGCTGCTCACTGGGCGCGGCCACGCTTTCCATGCGTCGCCATATTCAGGTGCCGGGCTGCCAGATTATCGCCGTCGATAACTCTCCCGCAATGGTTGAACGCTGCCGCCGGCATATTGACGCCTTCCGCGCCGACACGCCTGTCGACGTACGCGAAGCCGACGTGCTGGCGACGCCGATCGAAAATGCTTCGCTGGTCGTGCTGAACTTCACCCTGCAGTTTGTGGCGCCGGATCAGCGACAAACCCTGCTGACGCGGATTTATGAAGGGCTGCGCCCCGGCGGCGCGCTGGTCTTATCGGAAAAATTTAGCTTTGACGATGACACCATCGGCGACCTGCTCTTCAACATGCATCATGATTTCAAACGCGCGAACGGCTACAGCGAACTGGAGGTCAGCCAAAAACGCAGCATGCTGGAAAATGTCATGCTGACGGACAGTGTGAACACGCATAAAGCGCGTCTGGCGCAGGCCGGTTTCGAACACAGCGACGTCTGGTTCCAGTGCTTCAACTTCGGCTCCCTGCTGGCAATCAAGGGAGAGTGCGCACAATGATCGACTTCGGACGCTTTTATCAGCAGATCGCCATCGGGCCGCTCAGTCATTGGCTGAACACATTGCCAGCGCAAATTACCCAGTGGCAACAGGAATCGCTGCACGGCCGCTTTAAACAGTGGTTCAATACGCTGGAACACTTGCCCGAACTGACGCCGACGACGCTCGACTTGCAAAACGGCGTCGCGGCCACGATGACACCCGACATTCACGATGGTCAGCGCGCTGGCATTGAGCAGCTTCTGCGTAATTTAATGCCGTGGCGCAAGGGCCCCTTCTCGCTCTACGGGGTCACCATCGACACTGAGTGGCGTTCGGACTGGAAGTGGGATCGCGTGCTACCGCATATTTCGCCCTTGCAAGACCGGCATATTCTCGATGTCGGCTGCGGCAGTGGTTACCACCTGTGGCGCATGGTCGGCGCGGGCGCTCGCCTGGCCGTCGGCATCGACCCTATGCAGCTGTTTTTATGCCAGTTTGAAGCCGTTCGCCGGCTGCTGGGCGACGACCGTCGCGCCCACGTATTGCCTTTAGGCATTGAACAGCTGCCAGCATTGGCCGCGTTCGACACCGTCTTTTCGATGGGCGTGCTCTATCACCGACGTTCTCCGTTGGATCATCTGTGGCAGTTAAAAGATCAGCTGGTCAGCGGCGGAGAACTGGTATTGGAAACGCTGGTGATTGAAGGGGATGAAAACAGCGTGCTGGTGCCAGGTGAACGCTACGGCCAGATGCGTAACGTCTATTTCCTTCCTTCACCCGCGGCGCTCACCCAGTGGCTCGAAAAATGCGGTTTTGTGGACGTCCGGATTGTCGACCTTTGCGTCACCACTACGCAGGAACAGAGGCGCACAGACTGGATGGTGAGCGAGTCGTTGGCTGACTTCCTCGACCCGACGGATAGCACCAAAACGGTAGAAGGCTACCCGGCTCCGCTCCGCGCAGTTATTGTCGCCAAAAAACCCTGATACGTTGTCGAACAGAGCCCCGGTTAAGCGCCGGGGCAAAACATCACTATGCTGAATCACTAAAAGTCAGTCCCGTATCGACAACGCCGGGGCAGTGCTTTCACCGCGATGCTCGCCTGGCCGTCAAACTGCTCACAAGACGATCGCCATCACGTCCTCTCAACCCCTCCACGCTTTTGAACGAACCCGATGCCCTCCCTACGCTATTTTTCCGAGAACACCGGTGTCCGATGAGGCCGTACCGATTAAAACAGGGTTTTGCTTTCGAGTGTTTCGACCTGCGGAAAAACGTGTTTTCTCCTCGCTTTTTACTGTCGCCCCGATAGTGATATCACCGATCATCGCGTCAGATAGCCTGACAACAGGCGAAAAAAAGCCCCGGTAACACACCGGGGCTTGGTACTCGCAAGCAAACCTGCTGAAGTATGCTGCGCGGCAAAGGTAGGCACACCGCGTCACATCACGTAACAGAAGCGGTGTGCTGATCCGAGGTCAAGGCGCTCTTCATGGCCGCCACCACGTCGCCATCAACACAGTAATGTTGGAATTCGTCGCCGTCGACATCCGCGCTCATGCTCACGCCCGCTTTGCGATAACGCATGGGCGACGGCAACCATTGGCCCGCAGAGCTGTGCAATTCTTTAATTCCGCTGGCGCGAAACTTATGCAGGTTGGTCAGACGCACGCCAGAACCCGCCATAATGATAGGACCACGGTCTAGTGCGTTAAGTTCCCGCAATAATGGCAAACCGCTTTCGGCACTCTGCTGCTGGCCGGAAGTCAACACGCGGGAAACGCCCAAATCGGCAAGCTGCATCAGCGCCTGTCGCGGGTTGAAGCACATATCGAACGCGCGGTGAAACGTCACGGCCAAACCCTCGCAATGCGTCATCACCTGCTTCATGCGCGCTAAATCGATATGCCCTTCGTCATCCAATATACCGACGACGACGCCCGGGAACCCCAGGTCGCGTATCTGATCGATATCATACAAAATCGCTGAGAACTCCGTCGCGCTGTAGCAAAAGTCGCCGCCACGAGGCCGTACCATCGGATGCACCGGGAGCGTGAGGTGCTCCCGCGCCTGACGAAGCATGCCGTATCCCGGCGTCAGTCCGCCCTCCCGCAAGCCCGCGCACAGTTCCACACGGTCAGCCCCCGCACGTTCTGCCGTCAATGCGCAATCAATGCTGTAGCAGCATACTTCCAGCTTAGGCATAGCTCCCTCCCTAAAATCGCGGCCAGGAGCAACAGCGCTCCTGAATGAATGATCCAATATACTATGGCACCGCGTTACCGTTCTTGAGGAGAGCAACATTAAAGGATATGAAGTGGCGCACAGTATAAACGTCAGCGCCCGGCGTGATCACCGTGTGGCGGGAGCGAATCCCGTTCGCTCTCGACGATGTCCTGCAAGCTGAAAGGATGAAACTTAAGGGTGACCGTACCGTTAGTCACGGCCAGCGTGGGATTAGGCAATCGCTCTTGCTCCCCCTGTGGCTGACTGAATTTGAGACGAATGCCCGGAGTGAGCAGCGCCGCATCGGGCAGACACGCCAGCGCCCGCTGATGAAGCGTGGCCGGATCCCCCGGTAGAACCACTTCCACATGCTCCCAGCCTTCATGAGGATAGCGCTTGTTTCCCGGCCACGGCAGCTCGATACACGCGATTTGCCACGGGCCGACCGTCATCGGTTGAGGAAGTAAAAACAGGCAAATAGGCCGATCGTTGATGATATTTTCAGATAACAGCGTCGCCCCATTATCCAGCAGCGCCTCGCGCCAGCGCTCCGCCGTTGCGTTTTGATGGCAACGCAGTGAGATGTGATCGGCCTTAAACTGCCCGATATCCAACGAGAGCTGCTCAGCCAGTTTGAAGATCTCTGATTCGAACCGAGACAGATCTTCCATTAATGACACGGGGAGCGGTTGCGATGTATTAGCAGCCATTTTATTTTCAAATACCTCCGTTAACTTAATTGCTTTATTAATTTACAGAGAGTTAGCATCTGCATCCAGCTTTAAACGGAATTGTCAGTCGATTGTCAATTTTCTGTATGTTTTTTTATCGTTTAAGATCATCACGCTGATTAATTTATTAACGAAACTTACCCCTTTCCATGATGCTTTTTTTGCTTGTCGCCAACGATAACCTTGACGCAAATAACAATCTTAATTCACTGTTTTTACGCATATTCCTATATATCATGGGAGTAATCTTAAATACACTTCCTCCCATTGTTAATAAACAATAAAAGGGATAATTTCGTTATTCCAAAAGATATAAAAAGGTCGTTCACCATGTTTCTACTTATTGTATCGGTTTTATTAATTGTATTAGCCGGTTATGCTATCTTTCGTCATCTCAAAAACATGAAAAACACGCGTTTGGTTACCGATAGACGAAATAAAAAACGTTAATGACTCTCTGGTTATTTATTTTTTAGATTTATCTGTATGGCTGTTTTCTTTTTATTTCCTCTGTGCTTTTTTAACCGTGATGCGTCAACATCATGAGCTCCCCGATGAGCCTGTGACACCGCCGCTCTGCTGACTCAATCTATCAAATATGGTATAAGCAGGGCTTAATTTGTAATGTAAGGTAACCCGGTGAATATTCAGGCTCTTCTTTCCGAAAAAGTCCGTCAGGCATTGGTTGCGGCGGGCGCACCCGCTGACAGCGAAGCGCAGGTTCGCCAATCGGCAAAAGCGCAATTTGGTGATTATCAGGCTAACGGCGTGATGGCCGTGGCTAAAAAATTAGGCATGCCTCCGCGTCAATTGGCGGAAAAAGTCGTCCAGCTGCTGCAGTTGGAGGGAATTGCCGCCAAAACTGAAATCGCCGGTCCCGGCTTCATCAATATCTTCCTCGATCCTCAGTGGCTGTCCGCACAGTTAGAGCGCGTGCTGACCAGCCCGAAACTGGGCGTGTCGCCGGTAGAACCCCAAACGATCGTCGTCGACTACTCCGCCCCCAACGTGGCTAAAGAGATGCACGTTGGCCACCTGCGTTCCACCATCATCGGCGACGCAGCGGTCAGAACGTTGGAATTCCTCGGTCACAACGTCATCCGCGCCAACCACGTCGGCGACTGGGGCACGCAGTTCGGCATGCTGATCGCGTATCTGGAAAAAGTTCAGAACGAAAACGCCGGTGAGCTGGAGCTGTCCGACCTGGAAGCATTCTACCGTGAAGCAAAACAGCATTACGACGCCGACGCCGCATTCGCCGAACGCGCTCGCGGTTACGTAGTGAAACTGCAGGGCGGCGACGAATATTGCCGTACCATGTGGCGCAAGCTGGTGGACATTACCATGAGCCAGAACCAGCATAACTACGATCGACTCAACGTCACGCTGACGAAAGACGACGTCATGGGCGAAAGCCTGTACAACGACATGCTGCCGGGCATTGTCGCCGATCTCAAAGCCAAGGGTCTTGCAGTCGAAAGCGAAGGCGCCACGGTCGTTTTCCTTGATGAATTTAAAAACAAGGAAGGCGAACCCATGGGCGTGATCGTCCAGAAGAAAGACGGCGGTTACCTGTACACCACCACGGACATCGCCTGCGCCAAGTATCGCTACGAAACGCTGGGCGCCGACCGCGTCCTCTACTACATCGACTCCCGTCAGCATCAGCACCTAACGCAGGCCTGGACCATCGTCCGCAAAGCGGGATACATCCCGGAAAGCATGAGTTTGGAACATCACATGTTCGGGATGATGCTGGGCAAAGACGGCAAGCCGTTCAAAACCCGCTCCGGCGGAACCATCAAGCTGGCTGATCTGCTCGATGAAGCTTACGAACGTGCGGTGAAACTGATCGCGGACAAAAACCCTGAGATGCCGCAGGATGAAGTGGCCGAGCTGGCGAACGTCGTGTCCATCGGCGCGGTGAAATACGCAGATCTCTCCAAGAGCCGTACAACTGACTACGTCTTCGACTGGGACAACATGTTGGCATTCGAAGGCAATACCGCGCCTTATATGCAATATGCCTACACCCGCGTCGCCTCTATCTTTAAACGCGCCGGTGTTGATGAAGCCAGCCTGACCCAACCCATCGTACTGACTAACGAGCGCGAACAGGCGCTAGCGACGCGTCTGTTGCAGTTCGAAGAAGTGATTACGACCGTGGCCCGCGACGGTACGCCACATGTCATGTGTGCTTATCTCTACGATCTGGCCGGCCAGTTCTCTGGCTTCTACGAGCACTGCCCGATCCTGAATGCCGAGAACGAAGCGGAACGTCAGAGCCGTCTGAAACTCGCCATGCTGACGTCGAAGACGCTGAAGCAAGGTTTGGACACGCTAGGTATCCAAACCGTCGAGAAGATGTAACGCGCTTCCCTCCTCACGCCGTCTTTCTGAAGGCGGCGTGTTTCTCCCCTATTAGCTTTCCTGCTCAATCATCCCAGCCGACGTTTTCACATGCGTATCAGTCACTATCAACCGGGTTTGCCTTGCTCTCGGCAATGCAGCTGATAACGCTTTTTCCAGAGAAGGTGTATTAAGAAAAGAGGCGTGAGTCAGACGGCTATTCATCGCAACGACCACCGCAACTGCGGCGAGCGAACTCGCCGTTAGTATTGCTGATGTGAGTGATTAGATGCTGCGGCGCGAGAAATCTTTCGGACGGAATCCCATCAGCCCCAGCGAGACGAAGTAAGCGCCGGCGCCAGCCACCACCATCGCCATCAAGCGTAAGATTCGAGCCGTCATATTGCCCTGATCCCATGGCGGCATGATCTGGTCTAGCGCCAACAGCGCCGCCGACATCACGACGACTGCCAGCAGTAGCCGCACCAGAAAACGCGTCCACCCCGGCGACGGCTGGAAAATTTGCTGCTTACGCAGTTGCCAGAACAGCAGCGCGGCGTTGAGACAAGAGGCCAGCCCTATCGACAGCGCTAATCCTGCATGCTGCAGCGGGCCGATAAACGCCAGGTTCATCAGCTGAGTCAGCGCCAGCGTCACCAAAGCGATCTTCACCGGCGTCTTGATGTCCTGTCGCGCATAGAAGCCGGGCACCAGCACTTTCACCAGAATCAGCCCCATTAGCCCGATGGAATACGCCACCAGCGCCCGCTGTGTCATCGCCGCATCGAAAGCGCTGAACTTACCGTACTGGAACAGGGATACCGTCAGCGGCTTTGCCAAGATCCCCAGCGCGACCGCGCTCGGCAACGCTAACAAGAAGCAAAGTCGCAGCCCCCAGTCCATCAAGTGGGAGTACTCTTTATGATCACCGCTGGCGGCGCTTTTTGACAGCGAAGGCAATAGAATAGTGCCCAAGGCTACGCCCAGAACGCCGGAGGGGAACTCCATCAGACGGTCTGCGTAATACATCCAGGACACCGCGCCCTGACTCAGGAAAGAAGCGAAAATCGTGTTAATGATCAACGAAATTTGGCTCACCGACACACCGAGGATTGCCGGCGCCATCAGCTTCATCACGCGGGCGACGCTCGGATCACGCCATTTGATCCGCGGCAAAACCAACATACCGATTTTTTTGAGATGCGGCAGTTGATATCCCAGTTGCAAGATGCCGCCGACCACCACAGCCCAGGCCAGCGCCAGCACCGGCGGGTGAAAATAGGGCGTGGCGAACAGGGCAAAAAAGATCATGCTGACATTGAGCAGCGTCGGTGCGAATGCGGGCACCGAAAATCGGTTCCAGGTATTGAGCACGGACCCGACCATCGAGGTCAACGAAATCAATAAGATGTAAGGGAACGTGATGCGCAGCAGCGAAGAAGTCAGTTCAAAACGCGCCGGGGTTTCGGCAAAGCCGGGCGCCGTCACCATGATCACCCAGGGCGCGGCCAGCATGCCGGCGATCGTCACCAACGTCAGCACCAGCGTCAGCATTCCGGCAATGTAAGCCAGAAACGTGCGGGTGGCCTCTTCTCCCTGCTGGCTCTTATATTCGGCCAGAATGGGAACGAAAGCCTGAGAGAACGCGCCTTCGGCGAAGATACGACGCAGCAGATTGGGAAGTTTGAAGGCGACAAAAAAGGCGTCGGTCGCCATACCTGCACCGAAAACGCGGGCGACGATGGCGTCACGCACAAAGCCCAGCAGGCGCGAAAGCATTGTCATTGAACTGACCGCAGCCAGTGATTTAAGTAAATTCATGCGAATGTTCTGAATACCGGGGAAGATAATGGCGCAAACAGCCGTCCGGCCGTACGCGCCTATTGGGTGCGCCTAGTCTACGCATTGTGCGGGCAAAAGCTACCGGTTGGTGTCCCCGCTCCGCGCGTTTAGGCCGCAGAAGTGACTGATCGGCCTGATTTTTGCGACAGTTCTGATCGCCTGGCAATCACTTACGCAGCGCCCAACGCTCGTTAGTCAGGGAGGTTAAAACGTGATCCTGCCATTCGCCGTCGATCAGCAGATAATCTCTGGCATAACCCTCTTTTTCAAATCCGAGGCGCGCCAGCAGACCGCCACTACGGTGGTTGTGCGGCATATAATTGGCCATAATCCGATGCATGCGCTGCTGAACAAACATGTAACGCAGGCTGGCTTTGAGCGCTTCAAACATCAGCCCCTGCCCCTGCCATTTTTGCCCGAGCGAATAGCCCAGATAGCAGGCGTGGAAAGAGCCGCGCAGAATATTGCTGAAGTTAGCAACGCCGCGCACCTCGGTTTCCTCCGGATCGAGCAGCAGAAAATAGAATGCGCTGCTCTGTTTGTGCATATCGGTGATCACGCTCAGACGCGCCTGCCAGCCCGAAGGGTAACAGTGGCTGGCGTCGCGCACCGGCTCCCACGGTTTTAAAAAATCGCGGTTTTCCGCGTAATACTCCGCCAGGCGCCAGGCATCACGTTCATGAGCCAGACGTACCACCAGCCGGTCCGTCGTCAAACGTACCGTGGCAGATGTGGAACGATAGCCAAACATTTCTCTTCCCTCAGGTTCGGGGTGATTAATCGATTATGTTTATGGAACTGAAAAACGTCTATTCGCCAGCAATAAGCGGATAAACATGACGTTAAGCTTACTATAAACCGCGTTGACTGCATCAACGTAACCGCTCTAACGCTGGGTTATCATGCAATTTGCATACGTCAGCGCCTGTCATTCTCACAGCATCGCACCGAGCGGCGGTTGACGATAAAAAAATATTATCTTTAAGTCACCTATCGCCATCCCACAATTGGCGAGAGAATAAACAGGTGGTGATTCCTTCTTTCCGTGACGGTACAACATGCCTTTGATGACGCAGGCGCGCAGCCTGGGTAAATATTTCATTCTGCTTGATAACATGCTGGTGATTTTAGGGTTTTTCGTCGTGTTCCCCCTGATTTCCATACGATTTGTCGACCAAATGGGCTGGGCCGCGCTGACGGTCGGCACCGCATTAGGGCTGCGCCAGCTGACTCAGCAAGGCTTAGGGATCTTCGGCGGCGCGATTGCCGACCGATTCGGCGCCAAGCCGATGATTATTACCGGCATGCTGATGCGCTCGGCCGGTTTTATCTGCATGGCGCTGGCTACGACCCCGCTGGTGCTGATGCTCTCCTGTTTTCTTTCCGGGCTCGGCGGCACGTTATTCGACCCGCCGCGCACCGCGCTGGTCATCAAGCTGACCCGTCCCAGCGAACGCGGGCGCTTCTTCTCGCTCTTGCTGATGCAGGACACGGCGGGCTCTGTCACCGGCGCGCTGCTCGGCAGTTGGTTGATGCAATACAATTTCAACGTCGTCTGCTGGGTCGGCGCCTTTATGTTTCTGCTGGCAGCGGGCGCGAATGCCTGGCTGCTGCCCGCCTATCGCATTTCCACCACGAGAACGCCCATGCGCGAGGGCATGCTGCGGGTTCTGCGCGACAGCCGTTTCGTCATCTATGTCTTGACGTTGACCGGGTATTTCATGCTGGCGGTGCAGGTATTGCTGATGATGCCGATCGTCGTCAATGAAGTCGCCGGAACGCCCGCGGCGGTGAAATGGATGTACGCCATTGAAGCTGCGCTCTCTCTGACGTTGCTCTACCCAGTCGCACGCTGGAGCGAAAAACATTTTCGGCTGGAGCAGCGTCTCATGGCCGGGCTGTTCATTATGACGCTCAGCCTGTTTCCGATGGGGATGGCGACGCACCTTAACCTGTTGTTGGTTCTGATCGGCCTGTTTTATTTCGGCTCCATTATCGCAGAGCCCGCGCGCGAAACGCTCGGTGCCTCGCTGGCGAACGCCCGCGCCCGCGGCAGCTATATGGGTTTCAGCCGTATGGGCTTGGCGTTGGGCGGCGCGCTCGGCTACAGCGGCGGCGGCTGGTTGTACGACAGCGGACGCGCGCTGGGTCAGCCAGAGCTGCCGTGGTGTATGCTCGGGATCATTGGACTGATGACGCTGGCCGCGCTCTACTGGCAATTCCATTTACGGCGTATTGAGCCTGCGATGCTGGGCGATCGTTAATCTCCCCTCCGCCTGTCTTTTGTCGGGTGCCCTCGCACCCGAATTGATCTCAAACGAAAAGCCCCCCATACTTTTTCGCTATAGATGCCTCTTTCACACCGCGTGCTCGCAGGGACGCTCTCGTGAATACGGCACCGGCATCGCATTGATCCGACTACAGAGGAAGACTGGTATGAAACTTTATATTTACGACCACTGCCCGTTCTGCGTGAAAGCTCGCATGATTTTCGGCCTGAAAGATATCCCGGTGAAACTGGAATACCTGCTTAATGATGACGAAAAAACGCCCATCTCCATGGTCGGTAAAAAGATGCTGCCTATTCTTCAAAAGGAAGATGGAAGCTTTATGCCAGAAAGCCTTGATATCGTGGAATATATCGATGCGTATGACGGCAAGCCTCTATTGACCGGCCCGACGAATCCGCAGATCGACGCCTGGCTGCGCAAAGTCTCCGATTATGTATATCGCCGTCTCGTCATGCCTCGCCTCAGCCGTGCGCCCTTCGAAGAGTTCTCCACACCTGCCGCACGCGACTACTTCATCAATAAGAAACAGGCGCAGGGCGGCGATTTTGAAGAGCTGCTGAGCCACTCCGCCGGGTTGATCAAAAACATCAGCAACGATCTCAAAGATCTTGAACCACTGATTGTTCAGGCCAACGCCTGTAACGGCGAGCTGTCCATGGATGATATTCACTTGTTCCCGCTGCTTCGCGCTCTGACCATCGTCAATGGCGTCTCCGTACCGTCGAAAGTGGCGGACTACCGGGACAACATGGCCAAACAAACCCAGATCCCGCTGCTGAGCGGCATGGCCCAATAAGTGTCGGGACCGTAGCCACATACCGGTGCCGAGGTGCCGGTGTGTGTGTGCTTCACCGTTTCAGGACTTTCCGATTGGCGCTTTGCAAGCAAAAGCGCACGCTGCCCCGCTATCAGATATCGATAGTATTAAGGGACTTAACGAGGTTATTACAATGAAGAAAACAGGATGGGCGACACTGGCATTGCTGGGCGGACTGATGCTCAGCGGCTGTAATCAGCTGACCCAGTACACCCTGAGCGAACAGGAAGTCAATCAATATTTACAGGAACATAATGACTACCAGAAACAGATTGGCGTGCCGGGTGTCGTGGATGCGCATATCGTTCTGACCGATCTCACCACACAGATCGGCCGCGAAGAGCCTGGCAAAGTGACCCTCAGCGGCAATGCCAAAGTCGATATCAGCTCACTGATTGGCGCACAGTCGGCAGACATGAAGCTGACGCTTAAGGCGCAGCCGGTCTTCGATAAAGCGCAGGGCGCCATTTATCTGAAAGAGATGACGCTGACGGATTACAGCGTGCAGCCGGAAAAGATGCAGTCGATGTTTAAAACGCTGACGCCTTATCTTAATCAATCGCTGAAAAGTTATTTCGACCAGAAGCCCGCCTACGTGTTGAATGCTGAGCACAGCACGAAAGAAGCGATGGCCAAGAAACTGGCGAAGGGAATAGAAGTCAAACCGGGTCAGTTGGTGATCCAGCTGACCGAGTAATCTCGTGGCTGGNCGGAGACGATCTCGCTCACGGTCAGCCTTATCTTTTTGAAGGGAACGTTGGCTCGCTTACTCCTCGCCCTCTTCCGTCTCCGCCAGCTCTTCGCGCATCGCTTCCAGCGCTTCACGCGTTACTATCGCCAGCGCACGGTAAAACCCCGTCGTCGCATGACTTTCGACTTTGCCCAGAAAACGGTCGCTCCACGGTAGCAGATAGATATCGAATAGCGCAGTCTGCGCCTCGGTTTCATCTTCCTGAGCCTGATCCTCCAGCCATGAAGCGGCAAGCAGCAGTCCGCCAAAGTGGTCTGACGGACCTTCGCCGAGCGGCATGCCGCGTTGCTGTAAAAATTCGCGCACAGTCGTTTCCGGTGACGCTGGCTCGTATCCGGAACGCCAGGGAGTTACCGCCGGCTCGTCTCCGGCAAACAGCCGCAGATAGTCGGCACTCACAGTATCAAGCCCTTCGGCTTTCAAGCTGGTTTGCATTCGCGTCAACAGCGCATCCTGCTCCAGCGGCCACTGCTGGGCTAGCTTGCCCTCTTTGACCAGCGTCATGAGCGGGGTCAGCAGCGGATCCTGCGGCTGACGATAAAACAGTGAGCCCAAGATACGGCACACAATCGAGAATTCATTCATGCATTAAACCTGTAGATAAAAAGTGACAACGTCACAAAGAGGCTAATTCAGGGATAGCCGGCTTACCGCGGCGTTCTAGAAAATCCAGTACCCGACGAGGGCTGACATTCAACACGCGTTCCGCCGGGAAATCAATCTCCCTTAAAATACGCTCGCAATAGGGAAATTCGCCCAACGCGAACGCCACGTGGCTATCCGACCCTAGCGCCAGATATCCGCCCGCATCGCGCACCGCTTCAGCGATGGCCCGACAGTTGGCCTCGCTTCCTTTGCGGGAGTGAATAAAGGAGGAGTTGTTCAGCTCCAACGCGACTTCATACTTAGCTGCCGCAGCGGCAACCGCCGGGATATCGATCGGGTAACGCGGATTGCCGGGATGGCTGATGATATGGACGTTGCCTTGCGCCATCGCCGCAATCATCGCAGCGGTGTGCGCCTCTTTATCCTGCGGGGGAAATACCGGTTCGTGGAAACCCGCGATGATCAGATCCAGGCTCTCCAGCATCGGTCCCGTGCAGTCGATATCACCGTTCAAATTTTTGATATTGGCCTCGATACCTCGCAGGATACCGACCCCGTCCACCATCCGGGGCCAGACGCGCATGTTGATAAAATGCCAATGATGCGGGGCATCGGCCATGTCCGGACCGTGATCCGTGATGGCGAACAGTTGGATATGCTTGCGCCGGGCTTCGGCAATGTAATCATGCAGAGTGCTATAGGCGTGAGTGCTGGCTACGGTGTGCATATGTAAATCGACGGGGTACATGGCTTCTCCTGGCGCTTATTTTACCGTACTAGCATACCATCCTTCCCTTCCCCACACAGCTCACGGGGGCAATTGTCACGTTATTTTAACAAATGCAAAACACGTGATAACGCCCGTCAGACGCCTGAATGCGCACTTCTGGCGAGTAAAACAGCAAATTGCGTTAACTTTAGCTAATCGCACCATAACGAGGCATAAGTGTGTTGACGCTGCAGGGGAATTTCCCTACAGTAGCGCCCGTTGTCTGAGAGGACAACCACCGGTGAGGTGTCCGAGAGGCTGAAGGAGCACGCCTGGAAAGTGTGTATACGTGAAAACGTATCGAGGGTTCGAATCCCTCCCTCACCGCCATATTTACAGAGAAAGCCCGAACTTACGTTTGGGCTTTTTTTTATGCAGAGATCCCCTTGAGGGAGGGTGAGAACCCTCGTCAGGGTTCGACAAAACGGCAGCGCCGTTTTGCATGGCCGTCAGGCCACCCGAAGGGCAAGNCGCGCAGCGCCGCAGTGAATCCCTCCCTCACCGCCATATTTACAGAGAAAGCCCGAACTTACGTTTGGGCTTTTTTTTATGCAGAGATCCCCTTGAGGGAGGGTGAGAACCCTCGTCAGGGTTCGACAAAACGGCAGCGCCGTTTTGCATGGCCGTCAGGCCACCCGAAGGGCAAGGCGCGCAGCGCCGCAGTGAATCCCCCCCTCACCGCCATATTTANAGAGAAAGCCCGAACTTACGTTTGGGCTTTTTTTTATGCAGAGATCCCCTTGAGGGAGGGTGAGAACC
>NZ_JIBQ01000022.1 GCF_000688695.1 Lonsdalea quercina subsp. quercina
TAGTCACAGTCACCGTATCGCCCACCTGCACGTCGTTGCCGACGCGGCCGGTGATAGCCTGCGGCTGACCCGCTTCGGCAATATTCACCGTGTTGTCACCGGTGACGTCATCAATGGTGATCGANGCTTCCGGTGCTGCCGTATCAACGATGTAGCTGTGGTCAGCACCGGCCGTGGTGGCGTTGCCTGCCCCATCGGTGGTGGTCACTTCGGCATGGATCTGCGAGTTATCGGCCAGCACCTCACCCGGTACGCTGACACTCCAGACGTTGCCGTTATCCGACGCGGTGACGGTAGTCTGGTACGACTGGTCGCCAATAGTGACGGTCACCGTATCGCCCACCTGCACGTCGTTGCCGACGCGACCGGTGACAGCCTGCGGCTGACCCGCTTCGGCGATATTGACGGTGTTGTCAGCGGTCACATCGTCGATGGTGATGGATGCTTCCGGCGCCGCGGTGTTGACCGCATAGCTGTGGTCAGCACCCGCAGTCGTTGGGTTACCCGCCGCATCGGTGGTAGTGACTTCGGCGTGGATCTGCGAATTACCGGCCAGTACATCGCCCGGCACGCTCACGCTCCACACGTTGCCGTTATCCGACGCCGTCACGGTGGTCTGATATGACTGATCGCCGATAGTGACGGTGACCGTATCGCCGACCTGGACGTCGTTGCCGACGCGGCCGGTGATAGCCTGCGGCTGTCCCGCTTCGGCGATATTGACGGTGTTATCCGCCGTCACGTCATCAATGGTGATCGATGCTTCCGGCGCCGCCGTATCAACGGAATAGCCGTGATCGGCAGATGCCGTGGNCGGGTTACCCGCTGTGTCCGTCGTCGTCACTTCGGCATGAATGTCATTGTTACCGGCCAGCACCTCGCCCGGCACGCTGACACTCCACACGTTGCCGTTATCGGAGGCCGTCACCGTGGTCTGATAAGACTGGTCGCCAATGGTCACGGTCACCGTATCGCCGACCTGGACGTCGTTGCCGACACGGCCGGTCACATTCTGGTTCTGACCCGCTTCGGCGATATTGACGGTGTTGTCAGCGGTCACATCGTCGATGGTGATCGATGCTTCCGGTGCCGCCGTATCAACGGCGTAGCTGTGATCGGCAGATGCCGTGGTCGGGTTACCCGCCGCATCGGTGGTGGTCACTTCGGCATGAATGTCATTGTTACCGGCCAGCACCTCGCCCGGTACGCTCACGCTCCACACATTGCCGTTATCGGAGGCGGTGACGGTGGTCTGATAAGACTGATCGCCGATAGTCACGGTGACCGTATCGCCGACCTGCACATCGTTGCCCACACGGCCGGTCACGTTCTGGTTCTGGCCCGCTTCCGCAATATTCACCGTGTTGTCACTGGTCACGTCGTCGATGGTGATCGACGCTTCCGGCGCCGCCGTATCGACCGCGTAGCTGTGGTCAGCACCGGCAGTCGTGGCGTTGCCTGCACCATCGGTCGTCGTGACTTCCGCATGGATCTGCGAGTTACCGGCCAGTACATCGCCCGGCACGCTGACACTCCACACGTTGCCGTTATCCGACGCGGTGACGGTAGTCTGATACGACTGGTCGCCAATGGTCACGGTCACCGTATCNCCGACCTGCACGTCGTTGCCGACGCGACCGGTCACGTTCTGGCTCTGGCCCGCTTCCGCGATATTCACAGTGTTATCGGCCGTCACGTCGTCGATGGTAATCGATGCTTCTGGTGCGGTGGTGTCAACGGAATAACCGTGGTCTGCCGTAGCCGTCGTCGGGTTACCCGCCTCATCAGTGGTGGTGACTTCGGCATGGATCTGGCTGTTACCGGCCAGTACGTCGCCCGGCACGCTGACACTCCACACGTTGCCGTTATCCGACGCGGTGACGGTAGTCTGATACGACTGGTCGCCAATGGTCACGGTGACCGTATCGCCCACCTGCACGTCGTTGCCGACGCGGCCGGTCACGTTCTGGTTCTGACCGGACTCGGCGATATTGACGGTGTTATCACCGGTCACATCATCGATGGTGATCGATGCTTCCGGCGCCGCCGTATCGACCGCGTAGCTGTGGTCAGCACCCGCAGTCGTTGGGTTACCCGCCGCATCGGTGGTAGTGACTTCGGCGTGGATCTGCGAATTACCAGCCAGTACATCGCCCGGTACGCTGACGCTCCAGACATTGCCGTTATCCGACGCCGTCACGGTGGTCTGATAAGTTTGATCGCCAATAGTGACTGTCACCGTATCGCCCACCTGGACGTCGTTGCCGACGCGACCGGTGATGGCCTGCGGCTGACCGGCTTCAGCGATATTAATGGTGTTATCTGCCGTCACGTCGTCAATAGTGATCGATGCTTCCGGCGCTGTAGTGTCAACCGCATAACCATGATCGGCAGATGCCGTAGTCGGGTTACCGGCTGCGTCCGTCGTCGTCACTTCCGCATGAATTTCAGTGTTACCGGCCAGCACATCGCCCGGTACGGTTACACTCCAGACGTTGCCATTATCCGACGCGGTGACGGTGGTCTGATACGACTGATCGCCGATGGTCACGGTGACCGTATCGCCGACCTGCACGTCGTTGCCCACGCGGCCGGTGATAGCCTGCGGCTGACCCGCTTCGGCAATATTCACCGTGTTGTCAGCGGTGACGTCGTCGATGGTGATCGACGCTTCCGGCGCCGCCGTATCCACCGCGTAGCCGTGATCGGCAGATGCCGTCGTCGGGTTACCCGCTGCGTCCGTCGTGGTCACTTCGGCATGAATTTCAGTGTTACCGGCCAGTACATCACCCGGCACGCTGACACTCCACAGATTGCCGTTATCGGAGGCGGTGACGGTGGTCTGGTACGACTGGTCGCCGATGGTCACGGTCACTGTGTCGCCCACCTGCACGTCGTTGCCGACGCGGCCAGTCACATTCTGGTTCTGACCCGCTTCAGCGATATTGACGGTGTTGTCAGCGGTGACATCATCGATGGTGATCCACGCTTCCGGCGCAACAAGGTCGACCTCGTAGCTGCGATCGCCGGTGGCGGTAGTCAAGTTGCCCGCGTCATCCGTGGTGGTGACTTCAGCGTGGATCTGTGAGTTATCGGCCAGGGTGCTGCCCGCCACATCCACACTCCAGACGTAGTTGCCATCGTCATCATCAACAACCGAGGTTTTGTAGGTGTTGCCACCAATAGTCACCGTCACGGTGTCGCCGATTTTAACCTCACCGCCGACACGCCCGGTGATAGTTTGCGTCTCGCCAGACTCGGCCAGGTTGATGCGATCGTCAGCAGTAATCGGGTCAATCGTGATGGTCGCGTCCGGCGCAAGGGTATCAACCGTTACGTTGCCTTCTGCGCCCTGACCGGGATTGCCCGCGTCATCTGTATAGCTGCCGTCAGGCACGGTGACAGATACCGAACCTTCGTAATCGCTTTCCGGCGTCAGAATAGCGACCCAATGCGTGGGGTCGTTAGGGTCCTGAGTCAGGCCCGTAATGGAGCCGTGATCGACAGTAATGTCCGTAAGGTCAAAATCTTTCGGCGTTTCCGAAAATTTGAACTCTACCTTTCCATCTTCGGCAAAGGAGATGACAAGCGAGGGAGCCGTGGTATCGGCAGAAGCCGCTTCAGAAGAAGTATCCGTCGACACAGTTGAACTACGCGTGCCGCCGGAAGTGTCTTCGGAAGAAACATCTGATGCAGAAGTAAGCGTTCCGGTCTCGTAACCAGAAGTCGGATCGACCACGTTACCGGTCAGGTCCAATACGACGTTCTCACGATGACCGCCGCCATCGCCGGCCTCACCGATGTCTGTCGTAGTGGCATTACCGCCAGCGGCGGTTGCTTCGAGTGACTGAGTCGGGTCCAGGCCCTTCGCGATGGCTTCCTGAACGGATGCGACATCCTGTGACTCTGCCGCACGATGCTCTGTGGTCGTCCCTGTGCTCTGGGACTCGCTCCACTGGCTATCTCGTCCCAAGTCCAGTGTCCGGCCATCCGGCAGTGAAATTGAAACGGCGCCAGCATTGCCTGTGGCCACTTGCTCGCCGCGATAGATATGGTCGCCAGCAGATACCTGACGTTGAGTACCATCCTGCGCTATGACAAATACTTGTCCGATAACAAACTTGATGGTACCGATAACGCTACTCACAATAGCATCTCCTCAATATTTTCGATGGATTTCATCGAATGGAAAACCGATTAAATTTATATGTAAAGCCTATGTTTAACTCGGGCTTTAAAAGGTGATTTCAATCTCTTGTTATTACTTTATTATTGCATCTGAAAGTATTTAGCTGACGTCAATGACTTGACTCAGCCCCTAATATAATAAAAAATTTGGAACATTCTTACCAAAAATTTTTACTCGATTAGAGCAAAGAATTTACGGTAATGCGCCAATTTTTTCGATAAGCGGCTAATGGATTGACAGCTATCTTTTTTTAAATGGATCGTTGTTTCCTTAAGTCATTATTGAAAAAGAAATAACTCATTATTAATGGCATTCAGGAAAAAGCGTTATTATGAAGCGTAAAAATCCATTTATTTCTTTACTTTTATTAATCACGGTTTCCCCTATTTCTTTTGCTGATACATTAAAAGACGCAATTGAAAACACGCTCAATACTCACCCTGAAATAAGTGCGGCAAGTAACAGCCGCTATTCAGCGGAGAAAAACGTGCGTGCCGCCCAGGGGGGCTATCTACCGAGTATTTCTCTCAACGCCGGTATCGGTAAAGAGAACCTCGACACTCCATCCACCCGCGCGCAGAACAGCAGCAACGACATTCTTACGCGTCGAGAAACAACGATCAACCTTAGTCAAAGGGTCTTTGATGGTTTCGAGACGTCGAATACCGTTGCGCAGCAAAAAGCGACTGTCAATTCAAGAGCCTACAAAATGCTGAATACCAGCGAGGCTCGCGCGCTGGATGCGGTCCAGGCGTACCTCGACGTGTTGCAGCGTCACGAATTTCTGACTCTGGCTGAGGAAAACCTGAGCACCAACCAGCGCATTTACGATCAAATCAAGCTGCGCTCCGAACAAGGCGTAGGTCGTCTGGCCGACTTGGAGCAGGCCGAAGCGCGTGTCGCGCAGGCGCGTAACAATGTGCTGACCGAGCAAACCAACCTGACCGATGCGGAAAGCAACTATTTCAGCGTCGTCGGTAAAGAGCCGGTGGGGTTGCAGATCCCGAGCAACGAGTCGTTAAACGTTCCCGCCACGCTGGTCGATGCCAAACGCGTGATGGTTGCAAACAGCCCGATTCTGAAGTCTGCCGATTCGGATATCGAAGCGACCCGTAAACAATATGAAGCGCAAAAATCAGGATTCTATCCTAAATTTAACGTTGAGCTTGCCCGTACCTTAAACGAAAATATTGACGGTACGCGCGGTAAGTACAACGAATGGCAGGCAATGCTGCGCATGCGCTATAACCTGTATGAGGGCGGCAGCACCAAAGCGACCCTGGAATCGAAAGCTTTCCAGATCAAGGAAGCGGAAGACGTGCGTAACAACACGCTGCGTCAGTTGAACGAAGAGTTGCGTCTTTCCTGGTCTGCGATGAATAATGCGCGCCAACAGCTCCCTATCGCGCAAGAATATGCAGAACGCAGCCGCCGCGTGCGCGACGCCTACCAGAAGCAGTTTAGTCTGGGCGAACGCACCCTGCTGGACGTGCTGGACAGTGAGAACGAACGCTTTACGGCACAACGCCGAATGGTGGAAATTCGCTTCCTGTCTCTGTACAGCGAATATCGACTGAAAGCCCGCATGGGTGACCTATTGAACAGCCTGTCTATTCCTGCGCCATCCGCAGGTCAAAGCCTGAGCGCTGTCAATACGCAGGTAGATTTGCCTGACTTACAATAATGTTTCAGTCAGCCTATGCCTTTTCCGTCCGCGGGGAAGGCATTCTTAGTTAAGGAATGTTTGGTTACATGATGCCACAGCATGAACAACCACCAGGCAGCGCCGACGTCGCTGCCGCTTCCGTAAACCACGATCCTCGCAATCGTCACGACGACCCCTTACTCGACAGCCTGTTGATCCTTTGCAAACTTCAGGGCAAAACCGCCAGCCGTACCACATTGACCGCCGGGTTGCCGCTCGCAGAGCAAAGATTGACGGTTGAACTGCTGCCGCGCGCAGCGGCGCGTGCGGGCTTGCAGGCACGAGTGCTCAAGCGACCGCTGAACGCAATCTCCGGCATGTCGCTACCCGCCATGCTGCTGATGCGAGAAGGCCGGTCCGTCATCCTGCTGGGGTGGAACAGTGACGGCAGCGCTCGCATTATGCCCAGTGAAACCGAGGGCGGCGAGATCGTCGTCGATCACAGTACGTTGCAGCAAAACTATCTGGGACTAGTGATGTTCGCGCAGCCACGACATTCGTTCGATCTGCAGCAAACCTCGTTGATCCCGCGGACAAAATCCTGGTTCAAGGACACGCTAAAGCTGTCCCGCTTCCTGTATATGGATGCGATTCTCGCCAGCCTGCTCATCAACCTCATCGCGCTCGCTACCCCGCTGTTCGTGATGAACGTTTATGACCGCGTCGTCCCCAACCAGGCGACGTCTACGCTGTGGGTACTCGCCCTCGGCGTCAGCGGCGCTTTCTTTTTCGATCTGATACTGCGTACGCTGCGCAGTATCTGTCTGGATATCGCGGGTAAAAAGACCGACCTTATTCTTTCCGCCACGCTGTTCGAACGCATCACCGGTATGGCGATGAAAGCGCGTCCTGCCCGCGTCGGCAGCTTCGCACAGAATATTCATGAATTTCAGCTACTGCGGGACTTTCTCTCCTCGCTGACGTTGACCACGCTGATCGACTTTCCCTTTACCCTGCTGCTATTGCTGGTCATTGGCATTATCGGCGGCCCGCTGGTGTGGATCCCTATCCTCGCCTTCCCGCTGGCCTTGCTGGTGAGCTGGGCGTTGCAAAAACCGCTCACCTCGACCATTGAAAAATCGCTGCATCTGGCGAGCGAACGTCAGGCGACGTTGATCGAAACGCTGAGCGGGCTTGATGCGATAAAGGTCAATAACGCGGAAAGCGAACGCCAGCATCAGTGGGAGCAGACGATCGGCAGCCTGAGCCGTCTGGAGATGCGAGCGAAAACGCTCTCTGCGCTGGCGGTCAACCTGACCCAGTGGTTCCAGCAGTTGGCGGGCGTCATCATGATCGTGGTCGGCGTTTATTTGCTGATTGACGGCAAACTGAGTATGGGTGCGCTGATCGCCTGCTACATGCTGAACGGACGCGCCTTGATTCCGATGGGGCAGTTGTCAGGTCTGGTCACGCGCTATCAGCAGGCCAAACTGACGATGGTGACGACCGAGCAAATGATGGAGCTGCCGCAGGAGCGCAAGGAGGACGAACGTCCGCTGAAACGCGAAAGCATTGCCGGCGGCATTGAGTTTCGCGATGTCACCTTCAATTACCCGGAACAGAAGATTCGTTCGCTGTCGAATATCAACCTGACCATTCAGCCAGGCGAGAAAGTCGGCATCATCGGACGTACCGGGTCGGGCAAAAGCTCGCTGGAAAAATTACTCGTCAATCTGTATCAGCCGACCAGCGGTAATCTGCTGATCGACGGGGTCGACTCACGCCAGCTGGACGTCAGCGATCTGCGCCACAACATCGGTTACGTTCCCCAGGACATCCAACTGTTCAGCGGATCGCTGCGCGATAACCTGATTTGCGGCGCGCGCTATGTGGAAGACGAAGCCATGCTGCGCGCCGCCGAAATCGCCGGCGTCAGCGAGTTCGCCCGACTTCATCCCGACGGCTACAACCTGCAGGTCGGCGAGCGTGGTCAACAGCTTTCGGGCGGCCAACGTCAAGCGGTAGCCATTGCTCGCTCGCTCTTGCTGGAGCCGCCCATCCTGGTGATGGATGAGCCTACCAGCGCGATGGATAACAGCAACGAAGATCGCCTCAAGCAGGCGCTGCAATCCGCCTTGGTCAACAAGACGCTGCTGCTGGTGACGCACCGTGTGTCCATGCTGTCGCTGGTTGACCGCCTGATCATCATGGATAAAGGCCGAATTATTGCCGACGGCCCGAAAGCCATCGTGATGGATGCATTAAAGAAGGGGCAGATCAATGCGTCTCGTTGAAACGACTAAAAAAATACTGGCCTATTTTCAGGCCTCCCGTAAAAACAGCGACGCGCAGACCATGCCCGAAGTCAGCCAGGCCATGGTGGAAGATGCGCCCCGCATCATTCGCGTCACCCTGTGGGTAATTCTGGCATGCATCGGCTTTTTCCTGCTGTGGGCCGCCTTCGCCGAAATCGACGAGGTGACGCACGGCGAAGGGAAAGCGATCCCCTCGACACGACTGCAAAAAATTCAAAACCTTGAAGGCGGGATCGTCAGCCAGATTTTCGTCCATGAAGGGCAAATCGTTAAGGCGGGCGAACCGTTGTTGCGTCTGGACGACACTCGCTTTGCTTCCAACGTCGGTGAAACCGAGGCTGACCGGCTGTCTCTGCTGGCGCGCATCGCTCGCCTGAATGCGGAGATCAACGACACGCCGTTCACGCTCCCCCCCGAGGTGGAAAAGCAGGCCCCGACCATTGCTACCGGCGAACGGGATCTCTACAACAACCGCAAGCGACAGTTCAACAATGAAATTTCCGGCCTGAAAGAACAGCTGGTGCAACGACGTCAGGAGCTGCGCGACTATGTTTCCAGACAGGAGCAGTACCGTAACAGTCTGAATTTGCTCCAGCAGGAGATCAGAATGTCCGAGCCGTTGATCAAGGAAGGCGCCATTTCGAAGGTCGAAATTCTTCGTCTGCGTCGTTCTGAGGTGGAAACTCGCGGTCAGATGGATTCGGTATCGCTGTCAATCCCGCGCGCCGAGGCGGCATTGAAGGAAATCGATAACAAGATCGAAGAGACTCACGGCCGCTATAAAAGCGAAGCCTTGGCGCAGCTGAATGAAGCGCAGAACAATCTCAACAAGATCACGGCGACGGGCAAAGCGCTGGAAGACCGGGTCAATCGTACGCTGGTGGTGTCGCCCGTCCGTGGCATCGTGCAACAAATTTTTGTGAATACCATCGGCGGCGTTATCCAGCCGGGTAATGATCTGGTCGAAATCGTGCCGTTAGACGACAGCCTGCTCATCGAAGCCCGTATTCGCCCGCAGGACATTGCCTTTTTGCACCCCGGTCAGCAGGCAGTGATCAAATTCACCGCCTACGACTACACGATTTATGGCGGGTTAAAAGGACATCTTGAGCAAATCAGTCCGGATACCGTGACGGATAAAGAAGGACACAGCTACTACGTGATCCGCCTGCGCACCGAGAAAAATCATCTGGGCAACGAAGACAAACCGCTGATTGTGATCCCCGGTATGGTCGCGACCGTCGATATCATGACCGGTAAGAAAACCATTCTGCGTTACCTGCTCAAACCTATCCTGCGAGCCAAGGCGGAAGCGCTGCGGGAAAGATAATTCCCTTAGATTCTCAACCGGTTATGAGTTGATTGGGATATCTACGTAAGACGGGCAACCTCGCAAGGGTTGCCCGTTTTTTTACATCGCTCACGGCCCCTGTTGTGTCGAGCGCCTGCCACCTTACTGAACACAAGGGCGCTGAAGTGAGTACCTATTCACCTCGACAAAAGGCGGAAAGCGCGTGCGGGCTAAAGTGTGGCTAAACAAAAACGGGCAAGCGCCATCGCATTGCCCGTTGTTCACACCTGCCCTTTTCTTCCTTCAATCAATGCGCCGACGCCCCTCCGCCAGTAGCGCAGTACGACCGAAATTAGTGATTATTGACATCGTGATAGATCATTGTCTGGCTGCGTCCCATCGTTTTAGCCTGATACATGGCGGCGTCGGCGTTGATGGCCAGCGACAGCGCGTCGGCACCGTGTTCCGGATATAGCGCAATCCCGATACTGCAGGAAATATCCAGCGTTTTACCGTCAATGTCGAAAGGCTCATTCAGCGCATAGTGGATCTTGTCCGCCACATACAAGGTGTTCTCCTGCGCCTTAATGCCCTGCAGGAGGATGATGAACTCGTCCCCGCTACGACGATACACCGTATCGCTTTCGCGAACGGCAAGGCGCATTCGAGCAGCCGCTTCTTTCAATAACAGGTCGCCCACGGCATGGCCGAACGTGTCATTGATCTGTTTGAATTTGTCCAAATCCAGGAACATCAAGGCAATCTTGCGTCCCGTCTGTTTAGAAAGCTGAATCGCCTGTTCCATCTGCTCGGCAAAAGTCAGGCCGTTGGCCAAAGAGGTGAGTGAGTCGTAGTGCGCCAGTTGACGGTAGTGTTCCTCGCTACGGCGCAGCATATCGATGGCGCGGTAGCGTTCAATGGCGACGGAGACAAGCTGTGCGGACTTCTCGATGGATTCGATTTCGTCTTCGGCAGGAGAGTAAACTTTGCGATGATAAACACTAAGCACAGCTAATATTTCATCATTCTGACCGAACACAGGTTCAGACCAGCAAGAACGTAAGCCTGCATACAGTGCCAGACCTTTATAAAGCGACCAGCTTGGATCGGTAGAGATATCTTCTGCAATGACTCGTTTACCAGTATATGCTGCCGTTCCAAACGATGCGGCACCTTCTGCAATCGTCACATTATGAATGGCATTTTTATAAAAGCCGGGCAGGCTGGGGGCGGAACCGAGGGTTAAACATTTCTTATCCTTATCAATAAGCAGGACAGAGCAGACAATTCTTCCGGGATTTTTTTCTTCTACGCTGAAAATAATGGCATCAAGAATATCTTTAAGAGGCGCCCCGCTAGACAACAATTCTAACGCGCGGTTGTAGGAATTATCGTGATACTCTTTTGTTTTTCTCTCCGTAATATCCATTTTAATGCCGACATACTGAATAGCGTTACTCACCTTATTATATATCTTTACTATGCTGGCTTTTTCCCAATATAACTGACCATTTTTTTTTCGGTTAATAAACTCCCCACTCCAAATATCGCCTTTATTGAGCGCGTCCCACAGCTCCTCATAAACGCCAGCGTTGGTCATCCCCGAGCTAAGAAAGTTGGGATTTTTGCCAATCACCTCTTCAGCTTCGTACCCGGACATGGAGATGAACTGTCTGTTTACATAGATAATTTCGCAATTTTCGTTGGCAATCATGAGAGCAGCGGGACTATATTCCGCAGCAAACAGAACCATGTTCAAAAAATCCAGCTTTTTATTTTCAATACTGAACTTTTCCTGGTGTTTACGGTTTCGGAATGAAGAGACACCCAAGAGAATAATCAATAGAGTTATTATAATTTCATACACAATTATACTCTCCTCAGGGCCGTAGGGTCCTGAACGAACGCAGCACATTACTGAAGACGAAAGATCCCGGTAATAACATCCCCCTATTCAGTTTTTCAGAGTTAGCAGATTTCCGGAGAGTAGATGGGATAAATGGAAAAAATATCCGGCCAGGCTGAGAATTCAGAAACATAGAAACGTAAGCATAAAGCCCCCCAAATATCACTGCGTGAAGATAGAAATAATCAAATAGAAAGATTCAGCTTATTTGTTATATATATCACTAACACTGTTATAAGATTTACTAATAATTTAAAGCTGTTCTTTATGCATTTAGCATGCGCTGTATTTTGACTATCAATTGCGCTGAAGCAAATCAATTATACCAATAATTAATACCCTTTTAATCACAAAAACCTATCATGAGGAAATTATTGATCGTTATAAGCAAACATTTGATTTTTTATTGATTATAATCAAAAGGTTAAAATCCTATTTTTGACTGACTCTCGCACAGACAACCCGCCCCGCGATTCATAACGAAAATCATCACTTGCAGAATTATTAGCCACGAAATGAACAAAGTTAACTATTATTAATAAAAACTGAAGAATTAAACTTCATAAGATTAAACTTTATTAACCAAATGTGTTGTTTTGGACGTTGTCATCTGCACGTCATACTGCTCAGAATAGCCCGCTATATCAGGCTATCCGACCATCGTCTTGCCAGAGGAGAAATTAAAAGAAGGGGTAACTCTTTAAAGAGATAAGAATGACGGGTGGTGACGTTAGAATTCGAGTTTTAATGACTCGAAATATTCAAATGACTGAGGGCGGGAAAGGAAATAGCCTTGGGCTGCCGTTGCGTTGGACGCTTTGACCATGCCCCATTCGTTTTCCGTTTCCACGCCTTCAACGACGATGTAATTACAGTAACGAGTCATCAACGTGATCAGCAGATGAAAAATCTGGCGTCCTTCTTCAGTTTGCTGAAGCATGACGAACAGCTCTCGGGCGACTTTGATGCAATCGTGCCGTACCATCAACAGCGATGAGAAGTTGGCTACGCCGCAGCCGAAATCATCCAGCCACAGCCGGCTGGCTTCGGGCAACGCGTTCAGCAGTTCTTTAGACAGACCTTCATGACACTCCACCAGTTCAAAACGCAACCAAGGCATAGTGGCAATCAGCTTTTTGGCCTGAAGATTTTTCTGCAACGCCATCAGCACCGGCCCGTCGATATTGACGGAGGCCAGCAGATTGTCTCGAACGAAACGGTCATTTAAGCGACGCAGCAGCTGCATCTGTTCGATGACGATTTTCAGACGCATGCCGACATCAATACGAGCGAAGTAGACTTCGGGGGAAAGCGCTTGATGAGGGATGGTCGGATGTGAAATGGCAGTTAATAGCTCAATGCCCAGCAATCGTCCGGATGTTCGATAAATCGGTTGGAAAGTGTACTTTCGGCGACAACTGAGCAAAAAATCAACGTCATCTTTTGTCTCCGGCCCACAATCGGGTGGAATAGGCCCAAACTGATTAAGCTGACTGATTTGCTGCACTCTATATTCCGCCGTTAGACATACGCTGAATGACTAAAATAATCCCACAGCTCCTGAAAACAGCCCTGACCGCGATGTAAGTTAATTCGGGGCAGTTAACGTAATGTGGGCTACATTACGATGTAAACGTGACGGACACATTGCTGTGTTGCGAATTTGACCAGTTTATCAAAGGGCTGTGGGAATCGTAATTTTTAGCACTTTATGATAAAGACTAATTCACATACCGCCTAGGGGCTCAATCCAGAGAGTAAGCGATGATTTTGCGCTGTACTCCACCGGATGCTACAGGCAGTAAAATGCCGCCCCATGATCAAGGCTGTTTTTTGATTATTTCCTATACAACCAGTCAGTTAGCATCAATCGCTCTCTCCTGGCGCCCGGTATAATACAGGACATAATTACCAGAGATATAATAATGATAAAAATAGTTCGTGTATTTATGATCGGTCTGCTGATGGCGACAATTTCAGCAGCCGTCCATGCTCAACGGTTCATCGTCGATCAACTTAATCGCAACGTCACCCTTCCCGACAACGTCGAGCGCGTTGTCGTTTTACAACATCAAACGCTTAACCTGCTGGTTGAACTCAACGCGACCGATAAAATCGTCGGCGTTCAACGCGATTGGGAACAACAGCTGGGCCGTCACTATGCGGAGCTTGTCCCGCAGTTAGTCGATAAACCCAAAGTGGGCGACCTGACGCACGTCGATCTGGAAAGTCTCGCCGCGCTCCATCCTCAGGTCGTCTTCGTCACAAACTATGCGCCGCAGGAGATGATCGATCGGATTAGCCAGCTCGGTATCGCCGTCGTTGCCATTTCCCTACGTCATGACGCCTCCGGTCAGGAAAGAGAGCTGAATCCCAAGATGGCGGATGAAGAGCAGGCCTATGACCAGGGACTGCAAGAAGGGATTCGACTCATCGGCGCTATCGTGGACCGCACGCCTCAAGCCGTTATGCTGATTGAAAAGGCATTCGGTCAGCGACAGCGGGTCAGTGAACGCTTACAACATCTACCGGAGGCACAGCGCGTACGCGCCTACATGGCGAATCCGGAACTCACTACCTATGGATCTGGAAAATATACCGGCCTGATGATGCAGCATGCCGGCGCCCTAAATGTCGCAGCGGCGACGGTGAAAGGCTACAAACAGGTGTCGATGGAGCAGGTCATAGCCTGGGATCCGCAGGTGATTTTCGTTCAAGATCGCTATCCGCAGGTCGTCACACACATTCAGACTCAGCCGGAATGGCAGACGATTGACGCCGTCAAACATCACCGCGTCTATCTCATGCCCGAATATGCCAAAGCCTGGGGCTATCCCATGCCGGAAGCTCTCGGTTTAGGCGAACTATGGATGGCGAAAAAATTGTACCCCGAGATGTTCAGCGACATCGATATCCGTCAGCAGGCGGAAGATTGGTATCAGACTTTTTACCGTACACGTTACACAGGCGCAGAATGAGCGCTCTCCCCATACAACTGCTGGCGGCGGGTAGCCTCCGCGGAGTCTGGCCCCTTCTGATGGCCGCGTTCGAAACCAAGACAGGGCTGGCGACGCAAACCGCTTTCGGACCCGCGGGCTTATTACGTCAGCGGATCGAGCAAGGCGCTCCCTGCGATTTGTTCGCCTCCGCCAATCAAAACCACGCAGAGGCGCTGGTGATGCGTGGGCTGGCCCTCTCCGCAACGCCGCTGGCCGTCAACCGGCTCTGCCTGACGGCATCGGCTTCCGCCGCAGCCCGGTCTCAGGATTGGCTCACGCTACTGCTCGACCCTGATTTACGGCTGGCTACGTCTACCCCCGGCAGCGATCCCTCTGGCGACTACGCCTGGCAGCTGTTTGAACGAATAGAGAGACACCGCTGCGGAGCGGCCGCTTACTTACGGGCCAAGGCGCTGAGGCTGGTCGGCGGCCCGGACAGCCCACCCGTGCCGGCGGGAGAAATGGCCGCATACTGGTTAATCATGAGCGGTCAGGCTGATCTCTTTGTCGGTTACGCCAGCTATGCTCCGCGATTGCAATCGCTGCCGGGCATTCGCGTCTTCCCTCTTCCCGATGACGATAATATCCGCGCCGACTATACCGTTGCGCTATGCCATCCGAATGCGCAGCCGCTGGCCGAATTTTTATCTTCGGCGGAAGCGCGCAAAATATTGCAGAACGGCGGATTCGAAATGCCGATCCTGCACGACATTCAGAGCGGCTTATCCCGCTGAATCGTCTGAACTCAGCAAGCCTCATCGCGTATGGAGCACGCCACGCAGTTGGGCTGATATCGCTTTTGTGCTAAAGTGCGCGCCGCCGATGATGCCTCTTTTCAGAAAACGCGCTGCCTCCCTGTCCACCGACTGCTGCGGAGACCGCGTTAAAAGTGGCGGCTAAGGCGAAGATGACTTCATCGGGTGCGATGGTTGCGGACAGGCCGCGGAATAGCGGCAAGAAATGGGAAAGACCTCTAAATGGCGCTGTTAATTACCAAACGATGCATCAACTGCGATATGTGCGAGCCAGAGTGCCCAAATCAGGCCATATCTATGGGGATGGAGACGTACGAAATCGATTCTGAGCGCTGTACGGAGTGCGTCGGTCACTACGATACCCCTACCTGCCAGAAAGTGTGCCCGATCGATAACACCATCATCACCGATCCGGCGCATGTGGAAGATCAGGAGCGGCTGTGGGAAAAATACGTTCAGCTACACCACGCTGACCAACTCTAAAACTGAATCAGCTTTCCACAATCACGGTGGCGCACGCGTAGCGCCGCTCATCCGCTAGCGAGACGTGTACGTGTTGCACGCCCAGCGCTTGCGCAAACTCCGCCGCTCGCCCCAGAAAACGCAGGCATGGCTTACCCAAATCGTTATTGAATACCTCGAATTGGGCGAACGCCAACCCCTGCCGAATGCCCGTGCCAAACGCTTTCGACGCCGCTTCTTTCACCGCAAAACGTTTTGCCAGAAAGCGAATCGGCTGTTGATGCTCCTGGTAAGTCGCCCACTCGGCGTCGCTCAGAATGCGCCGCGCGAGACGGTCGCCGGAACGTTCAACGGCCGCTTCGATGCGGGCGATTTCTACGATGTCGGTACCCAATCCCAAAACAGCCATTAACGACGCGCTTCCCGCATTAAGGATTTCATTTCAGCGACGGCTGCGGGTAAACCGCTCATGACGGCACGTCCGATGATCGAGTGCCCAATGTTCAGCTCATGCATTTCCGGCAGAGCGGCGATAGGTTGAACATTATGGTAGGTCAGGCCGTGACCGGCATTGACGCGGATCCCTTTCGCTGCGGCATAGGTCGCGGCATCACGGATGCGCTCAAACTCATTTTGGCGCGCCTCATCACCGTCAGCATCCGCATAAGCGCCGGTATGCAGTTCAATGTAGGGCGCGGCGCAGGCGACGGCGGCATCAATTTGGGCGCGATCAGGATCGATAAACAATGAGACGTTAATCCCGGCAGCTTTCAGCTTCTTCACCGCATCCTGCATTTTTTCCTGCTGCCCGGCGACGTCCAGACCGCCTTCCGTCGTCACTTCCTGCCGTTTTTCAGGCACCAGACAGCAAAAGTGAGGCTGCAGTTCGCAGGCGATGGCCACCATCTCATCCGTAACCGCCATTTCCAGATTCATACGCGTCTGAATCGTCTGGCGCAGGAGGCGCACATCGCGATCCGTAATGTGGCGACGGTCTTCGCGCAGATGCACGGTGATACCGTCCGCCCCCGCTTGTTCAGCGATAAAAGCGGCCTGAACCGGATCGGGATACGCCGTACCCCGGGCGTTACGCAAGGTCGCGATATGATCGATATTTACACCTAACAACAGCTCAGCCATGATCCATCCTTAACTTTCTATCTCATCAATGACGTCAGTTTACACCGCCGCCGATCCTGTTGGGTACTCCCACGGCTACGCTTCGGGCGGCGCAGACTTAGGCGGTTTGATCACAAACTGCCGGAACAGCTCGCGGCTTTTGAGGGGTTTTCCGCCGAGGTAGGGTTTTAGCGCCATGCGGGTGAATCGTTTGGCGGCGCGCAACGTTTCGGCATCGGGGAACTCCCGGGCCGCCAGCGAGCGTAGTTCTCGTCCGGTAAAACTGAGGCGGTCCACCACCAGACTGGCGATAAACCCTTTTTCTTCCCGATAGCGATAGGTCATGTCATCCGCGACGCTCTCGCCGCTGCCCGCGCAGTGAAGAAAGTCGACGCCATAACCGAGATGCCCCAGCAAGGCTAACTCAAAGCGGCGCAGCGCCGGTTCAGGCGACCCGTCGAGCGCAGCCAGCTGTTGCAGGCAGTGCAGATAATCGAAGAAGAGCGCGGAAAAGTTGGTTTCGAACTCGAGAACCCGAGTCAGTAATTCGTTGACGTATAGACCGCTGTAAAGGGTACTACCGCTGATAGGAAGCGCCAGCGAAACCGGCTCGGCGTTACGAAGCGTTTTGACATCGCCCCGGCCGCTCCAGCGAACCAGCAGCGGCGTGAACGGCTGAAGGCACCCTTTCAGGCTGGAACGCCGTGCCCGGGCGCCTTTCGCCAACATCCGGACACGGCCCTGATTCTCCGTGAACAGATCCAGCAGGAGGCTGGTTTCACTATAGGGGCGCCCATGCAAGACAAATGCGCGCTGCCAGCCTTCCATGGGCGGGCCCCTTAGAGGTCGTCGATGTAACCCAGACTGCGCAGCGCACGTTCGTCGTCCGCCCAGCCGGATTTCACTTTAACCCACAGTTCCAGATGCACTTTTGCCTCGAACATCTGTTCCATGTCCTGACGGGCTTCAATGCCGATGGTTTTGATCTTGGAGCCTTTGTTGCCGATCACCATTTTTTTCTGGCCTTCACGCTCGACCAGAATCAGACCGTTGATATCGTATCCGCCGCGTTCGTTCGCCACAAAACGCTCGATTTCCACGGTCACCGAATATGGCAGCTCTTCCCCCAGAAAACGCATCAGCTTTTCACGGATGATCTCGGAAGCCATGAAGCGCTGAGAACGATCGGTGATGTAGTCTTCCGGGAAGTGGTGTTCCGCCTGCGGCAAGTGCTTACGGACGATGCTGGCGATAGTGTCGACGTTCATGCCTTTCTCGGCGCTCATCGGTACCACATCCAGAAACTTCATCTTCTGACTAATCATCTGGATGTGCGGCAGCAGTTTGCTTTTGTCCGTCACGTTATCGACTTTGTTGATAGCCAGCAGCACGGGATGTTTCTGATCGCGCAGTTTGTTGACCACCATTTCGTCGTCTTCGGTCCAGTGCGTCCCTTCAACAACAAAAATAACCAGTTCGACGTCGCCGATAGAACTGCTGGCGGCGCGGTTCATCAACCGGTTGATCGCCCGTTTTTCTTCGATATGCAGCCCCGGGGTATCCACGTAAATCGCCTGATAAGGCCCTTCGGTGTGAATGCCCATGATACGGTGGCGCGTCGTCTGCGGTTTACGGGAGGTGATAGAAACCTTCTGACCCAGCAGCTGGTTCAGCAATGTGGATTTGCCGACGTTCGGTCGGCCTACAATCGCGACAAAGCCGCAGTAATTCTGTTCTTCGCTCATTCAAGCTCCAGCTGTATTAACGCTTGTTCTGCCGCAGCCTGCTCGGCTTTCCGACGACTCGACCCCGTGCCGACCACCGGTTCGCTAAACCCGCTGACCAGACAGTGTATGGTGAACTCTTGATCGTGCGCTTCACCACGCACCTGCACCACCAGATAGGTTGGCAGCGGTAAATGCCGTCCCTGCAGGAACTCCTGCAGCCGGGTTTTGGGATCTTTTTGCTTATCGCCAGGGCTGATTTCGTTCAAGCGGCTCTGATACCACTCGAGGATCAGCTTCTCGACCATCTGGATATCGCTGTCCAGAAAAATGCCGCCGATCAGCGCTTCGACCGTATCCGCCAGAATGGACTCACGNCGGAAGCCGCCGCTTTTCAACTCTCCCGGCCCCAGACGCAGGCATTCGCCCAACTCGAACTCGCGCGCGATCTCCGCCAGCGTATTGCCGCGCACCAACGTGGCGCGCATCCGGCTCATATCCCCTTCATCAACGCGGGGGAAACGGTGATAGAGCGCATTGGCGATCACAAAGCTCAGAATGGAGTCCCCAAGGAATTCCAGCCGTTCATTGTGTTTACTGCTGGCGCTACGATGCGTAAGAGCCTGCAGTAGAAGATCGTATTGTCGGAAAGTATAGCCCAGTTTTTTTTGTAAACGATTTATGAGAATGGGGTTCATGTGTTACCAATATCAATCGTGCTTTTTAACCACAGCATACGGAACAGCCCTGCTGAACTCTTATTCGTGCCAAAACTGTTTCGTTTGCACTGGCTCCCGGTAGGGAGCCTGCGTTTATTTATGTCGAAAATATTCTACAACGGAAGGCGCAAAGATATCGCGTGTTTATTACGTTGTATTAGTGAATACCGCCAATCCGGCTCAGGCGTACGCCGGTAGGCCATTGGCCTTCCTGTTTTTCAAAGCTCATCCAGATTGCCGTGGCTTTACCGACCAGATTTCTCTCCGGCACAAAGCCCCAGTAACGGCTGTCAGCGCTGTTGTCACGGTTATCGCCCATCATGAAATAGCTGCCTGCCGGCACGACCCACGTGCTCAACGGCTGATGAGGCTGGTGATAGTACAGGCTCAGCTGATCCTGCGCGATCGGTACGGTAAGAATGTCGTGCGTGACGTCGCCCAGGTTTTCTTTACGCGTTGTCAGACGAATACCGTTCGCCTGCTCGCCCGCCGGGACCTGATAAAAACCGTTGCTGCTTTCGCCGCCCATCCCATTGAAGGTCTGGACAAAGTCGCTTGGCTGCACGTTGCTGTAGGTTACGGCAAGCGCTTTATCGCACTCGGAGGAGGATGAGCACGCCGGCTGGATCGTCACCTGTTTGGCGACAGGATCGTAACTCACGCGATCGCCCGGCAAGCCCACAACGCGTTTGATGTAGTCCAGGCTCGGGTTTTCCGGATATTTGAAGACGGCGATATCGCCCCGGTTTGGATGGCCGGTTTCAATCAGCGTCGTCTGGGTAATGGGATCTTTGATGCCGTAGGCAAATTTTTCCACCAGAATAAAATCGCCGATCAGCAGCGTAGGCATCATCGAGCCTGACGGGATCTGAAACGGTTCGTAGATGAACGAACGCACCACCAGCACCACTGCCAGAACGGGGAACACCGAAGCGCAGGTTTCAATCCAGCCTGGCTGTTTGATGCTGCTGGAGAGCGTTTGCTCTCCGGCCGTACCGTCCGCCTGCTGGCTTGAATGAGCCAGTCTGGCGCGACGCGCCGGCGCCCACTTGAAACGGTCCAGACACCACACTACGCCGGTGACCAGCGTCGCGAGCGTCAGAATCAAGGCAAACATATTGGCCATGCCAACTCCTCTGAAATTATTTACTGTCCTTGCCCACGTGCAGAATGGCCAAAAACGCTTCCTGCGGCAGCTCAACGTTGCCGACCTGTTTCATTCGTTTCTTACCGTCTTTCTGTTTCTGCAGCAGCTTTTTCTTACGGCTCACATCGCCGCCATAACATTTGGCCAGCACGTTTTTACGCAGCTGCTTGACGGTGGAACGCGCGATAATGTGGTTGCCGATCGCCGCCTGAATCGCGATATCGAACTGCTGACGCGGGATAAGCTCTTTCATTTTTTCCACCAGGTCGCGACCGCGATACGGCGCATTGTCGTTGTGTGTGATCAACGCCAGCGCATCGACGCGCTCGCCGTTAATCAAAACATCGACGCGAACCATGTTGGAAGCCTGGAACCGCTTGAAATTGTAGTCCAGCGATGCATAACCGCGAGAGGTGGATTTCAGACGGTCGAAGAAGTCCAGCACCACTTCCGCCATCGGGATGTCATACGTCAACGCCACCTGGTTGCCGTGATACACCATGTTGGTCTGCACGCCGCGTTTTTCCACACACAGCGTGATGACGTTGCCCAGAAACTCCTGCGGCATCAGCATGTGACATTCGGCGATAGGCTCACGCAGCTCCGCGATATTATTAATCGCCGGCAATTTGGACGGGCTGTCCACGTAGATGACTTCACCCGCAGTGGTTTCCACTTCGTACACCACCGTCGGGGCGGTCGTGATCAGGTCCAGATCGTATTCACGCTCCAGACGCTCCTGAATGATCTCCATGTGCAGCAGGCCCAAGAAGCCGCAGCGGAAACCGAAGCCCAGCGCCGTCGAGCTTTCCGGCTCGTAGAATAGAGAAGCATCGTTCAGGCTGAGTTTGCCCAGCGCGTCGCGGAACGACTCATAGTCGTCAGAGCTAACGGGGAACAGACCCGCGTAAACCTGAGGTTTTACCTTTTTGAAGCCCGGCAGCGCTTTTTCCGCCGGCTTGCGTGCCAACGTCAGGGTATCGCCGACCGGCGCGCCCAGAATGTCTTTGATAGCGCAGACCAACCAACCCACTTCGCCGCAGTTGAGCGTATCGCGATCCACACGTTTCGGTGTGAAGATGCCCAGACGCTCGGCGTTATAAACCTGACCGGTGCTCATGACCTTGATTTTATCGCCCTTGCGCAGGGAACCGTTCTTGATACGGATCAGAGACACCACGCCCAGATAGTTATCGAACCAGGAGTCGATGATCAACGCCTGCAACGGTGCTTCCGGATCGCCTACCGGCGGTGGGATATCCCGCACCAGACGTTCGAGGATTTCCGGAACGCCGACGCCGGTTTTCGCCGAGCAACGCACGGCATCCGTCGCATCGATCCCGACGATGTCTTCAATTTCCTGAGCAGCGCGATCCGGATCGGCCGCTGGAAGGTCAATTTTGTTCAGGACCGGCACCACTTCCAGGTCCATTTCGATCGCCGTATAACAGTTAGCCAGCGTCTGCGCCTCAACGCCCTGCCCCGCATCCACCACCAGCAATGCGCCTTCGCAGGCTGCCAGAGAACGGGAAACTTCATAAGAGAAGTCAACGTGTCCCGGGGTGTCGATGAAGTTCAGCTGGTAGGTCTCGCCGTCGGGGGCTTTGTAATCCAGCGTCACGCTCTGCGCTTTGATCGTGATTCCGCGCTCGCGCTCAAGTTCCATGGAATCCAGAACCTGCGCCGCCATTTCACGCTCGGTTAAACCACCACAAATTTGAATGATGCGGTCAGAAAGCGTCGACTTACCGTGGTCGATGTGGGCAATGATGGAAAAATTTCGTATATGCTTCATTATTAAAGTTTTTCTACCTTGGTATTTCTGAAATCTTGCCGATCGGCATGCGCATTAGCCGACAACGCTGACCGTTGTCATAGGCCCGAATCGCAGCATTCTACATGCCATACGGGGGAAAACCTAGTCATGGGCCGTCTATTAAGACTGTTTATCATCACGTAACCACACCTATTCGTCTTGCGGAAGAAAGCCGGGCGCTACGCGATATGGAAACCGAGAGGTGATGCCTGAAATAGACGGGGTTCACCTCGTCGCTCTCAGGCCATTCAGACCAGGAAACAAGGATGCGGATCTCATCGCACGGCAGATAAGGTCGGCTTGTCAGCCATGAGGATTATCCGACCTGACGCCCGGCACAGCTTATCGGATGTCGCGGCCCGTTTTCGACGATCGGTCAGGGCGCCTTGAAAGTCACACTGTCGGCGATGCGCTTGGCTGTAGCCAACGGCAGTTCGCCAATGACGGTAATTTCGTGTTTTTCGCGCACGACGGAGTGGATCATCCGCCGTCCGAGCAACGCGTTCTGGTCAGGGTGCGTGTCGCCAACCGGGCTAACGTTGACCGAAAAGCTGAATAAACCGTCGCTGTAAAGCCGAGATTCTACCGGTACGCCCCCGCTGGGAAGCGGTCGCTGGCTGCGAGAGATCTCTTCAACGCCGTTCGGGAGCCACTGCGTCGACCACGCGAAATCGGCCGATGCCGCCGTGGGTACGCTAAGGAGCGGCGGCAGACTCATGCGATCGAGGCTTTTCATCTCTGACTGCACAGAGCCGTCCACCGTCATGGAAAGGACACGATACTGCTCCAGCAGCTCGCCATTCTGATCCAGCAAGTCGACGCGCAGCGGCAGCCTTGTAGCCGCATCCAGGCAAATCACATAGCTAAAGCGCGTGCCGTCCCGGGAGACGATGCGCACAACGTCGCTTTGACGATCGGCAAGGCGAATACGCCCGGTGGGGATGAAGTCGTAATAAGCAGACAGCCGGGAGAAGTTGGCATAGATCAAGGCTGGCAGCGCATCGACCATATGGTCGCCGGAGAGCGTGAAAGGATCGAGATTGGTTTCAAAGTAGCTGATATTACGAGCACGCTGAACCACTTCCCGACGAGGGCCGTCAAGATGAAGCAGCTGAGCCAACGTCTCTTTTCCCGCTAACGTGTGACGATAGCGAAAGGACTCGATCCCCTGGCGGGACACGTTGATAAAATAGATTTCGTAGCTCAGAGACTGACTGGCTCGGCTCATTTGTTGCAACATCGCCCCGGAGTTGTCCTGAGCCGGGGCGATGTTGGAGTAGCCAGCGCCGCCGAAAAGCAGCGCGGTGATAAACAAAAAGCGCTTCATTACTGCGGCTGCATTCCTAATGATTGGGTCCCAGGCACCTGAACGGCGGCCTGTTGGTCTTCATGTTGGTCGAAACGCAGTTGGTCAGAATGCACTCGGCGCTGTAGCTCATAGTCCTGCAGCAGCGCATTGATGCGCTCATGCTGGGCCTGTTGCTGACGCTGTCCCACCGTATTGACGCTGGTTTCAGCCGGTACGCTCAGACTAACCGGCGATGCGGTGCCTAGAGCAGGAAGCGTGCTGAATGCCGGGGCTTCGACCGCGCCGTCCGTCGCAACGCCGCCTTGCTGGTAGTGCTGTACGCCAACGATGACCGCCAGAGAAACGCAGGCGGCGACGCCGATTTGCGTCAGATTAGCCGCCAGCGGACGCACCTTGTTCCAGAACGACAGGTTTTGCCAGGTCCGAGGATGTGGCTGGGATTCGGGCACCGCCTGCGGGTTGAAGAGAACAGGTTCCTGCTCTAATGCGGCCGCGACGCGGGCTGCGACGTCTACATGCAACATGTGTTCACACACATCATTGCGCATTGTGTCGCGTATTACATGGTAACGCTGCCAGCTTTCCTGCAGTATTTCGTCTTTTGACAAAACGCTCAGCAGTTCGTTGTCGACAGCCTCGCCATCCATTAAAGCGGAAAGTTTTTCTTTCTGCATACCTTACACCCTTACCTTGTCAAATCGGTCATGATGAACGTTCACAACAAGTTAACGCTGAATAAGCGGTTGTACTTTATTATCAATAGCTTCGCGTGCACGGAAGATGCGCGATCGCACGGTACCCACTGGACAACCCATGATGTCGGCTATCTCTTCATAGCTCAAACCATCCAGTTCTCGCAGCGTGATTGCCAGTCGTAAATCCTCCGGCAATGACTCAATCGTGCGGAACACTATCCTACGCAACTCATCAGACAGCATTAAATTCTCAGGGTTCGATATTTCTTTCAACGCGCTGGCATTTTCATAATTCTCAGCGTCGCTGGCGTCTACGTCACTTGACGGAGGGCGCCGCCCCTGTGCAACCAGATAGTTCTTCGCCGTGTTCACCGCAATGCGATACAACCACGTATAAAACGCACTATCGCCGCGAAAAGACTCGAGCGCACGATAGGCTTTGATAAATGATTCCTGGACCACGTCCGGTACGTCGCCCGGGGGGACGTACCGAGATACCAGGCTCGCTACTTTGTGCTGGTAACGAACAACCAGTAAATTGAACGATTTCCGATCGCCTTTCTGGACCCGTTCAACCAGAACCTGATCTGTCAACTGCTCGCTCATCCGAGGTAATATCTCCTCAAATTTGTCTCCACGCCTAGGTTACGTAATGCCAGCCACGTTCTAAATCTTTGAGCAAGCACTCGCTTGGAGTCCGTACACATCATTAAGTTCCGTTTCAAAAGTCTTTTCTGCTTTGTGTGATCGCTGGTGTAATTTTCAGTACCAGACCGCCTGTACTCTTGTGGCTAGTTGTACCACACTTCGGCCTTCCACGTGCGCCGAATCCCGCTGTTGCGGGGGCTACGCATATGTAACACCGTCTTTCCACGCATTACATGGACAGATAAAAATCTCGCGTCAGTGCTTGGTAGGCATCGGAATATTGACCATCGTCATCTCGAATGACCAGCGAAGACCGTTGGGGGGTCCCCGGCTGCAGCGAAAGTGCAAGCAACGTTCGATGTGCGGGACGTGACGCATATTCGCGCACATCCGTCCGTAATGACAGGCGCCATCCTTCTTTTTCAGCCTGCGGCACAAACCCCTCCGCGACATCGCAAGGCAACACCACGCAAAAAAGCCCTTCGTCCGTCAGCCTCGCTTTAGCGCAACGCAATAATTGTTGGTGACTCAAAGAGGTAGTATAGCGGGCCTGAGCACGCGACTCCGAGCGACAGCTGACTCCCGGAACGAAATAGGGAGGATTGCTGACGATCAGCGCGTATTGATGACGGTTTTTTTCTGCGAAGTCGGCGATATCAGCCGTGTGGACCGCCACCTGCTCGCGCCAGGGCGAGGCCGCCGCATTCTCTCTCGCCTGCTGCCCCGCGGCGGCGTCTAGCTCTACGCCGTCCACCGACAGCCGCCCTTCCGCGCGCTGCGCCAGCATCAGCGCGATTAACCCAGAACCGCAACCGATATCCAATAAACGCCCCTCTTTCGGCAACGGCGCCCATGCGCCGAGTAGAATGCCGTCCGTCCCGACTTTCATCGCGCAGCGATCGTGAGCCACGAAAAACTGCTTAAAGGTGAATCCGCCGGAACGTACCGCCGGCGGCAATAAAGGCTGAGTCATTTTGCGTCTTTTCCTGTTAAACCGCGGTAGCATAGGAGAAACGCTGACGCAGTAAAAGTCATCTGTATCGCTTAAAGAGATGAACAACCGGGCCAATGAGTCTATAATCGGCGCCCCAAATAGAGGTAGACAATGACAGCGACCAATTTTTCCGAGTTTGATCTTGATGAAAGCCTGCTAAACGCCCTGCAGGATATGGGGTTCTCCCGCCCAACGGCAATTCAGGCTGCCGCTATTCCTCCAGCAATGGACGGACGGGACGTTCTAGGCTCTGCACCAACAGGAACCGGGAAAACTGCCGCCTATCTGCTACCGGCATTGCAGCATCTGCTCGACTTCCCACGTAAAAAATCCGGGCCGCCGCGCATACTGATTCTGACGCCTACGCGGGAATTGGCAATGCAAGTCGCCGAACAGGCTAAAATTCTGGCCGCCCAGACGCATCTGGATATCGCGACCATCACCGGTGGCGTCGCTTATATGAACCACGCTGAAGTGTTCAGCGAGAACCAGGATATCGTTGTCGCAACGACCGGTCGTTTGCTGCAATACATTAAAGAAGAAAACTTCGACTGCCGCGCGGTGGAAACGCTGATCCTGGATGAAGCCGACCGCATGCTCGACATGGGATTCGCACAGGATATTGAACATATCGCAGGGGAAACTCGCTGGCGCAAACAGACGTTGCTGTTTTCCGCGACGTTGGAAGGCGATGCCATTAAGGACTTTGCCGAGCGCCTGTTGAAGGAACCGGTTGAAGTTGAGGCCGATCCGTCACGTCGCGAGCGTAAAAAAATCCAGCAATGGTACTACCGTGCTGACGATCTCCAGCATAAAACCGCGCTGTTGTGTCATCTGCTGAAACAGCCGGACGTGACTCGCTCCATCGTCTTTGTTCGTAAGCGTGAACGCGTTCATGAAATGGTCGCGTGGCTGCGTGAAGCCGGTATTGAGACCTGCTATCTGGAAGGCGAGATGGTGCAAGCTAAACGTAACGAGGCGATCAAGCGTCTGAGCGACGGCCGAGTCAACGTGCTGGTGGCAACCGACATCGCCGCCCGTGGACTGGACATCAACGATGTCAGCCATGTATTCAACTTCGACCTGCCACGTACCGCAGATACCTATCTGCACCGCATAGGCCGGACCGGACGTGCGGGACGCAAGGGCTGCGCCATCTCGCTGGTCGAAGCGCACGATCATCTGCTGCTGGGAAAAATCAGCCGCTATTTGAACGAGCAGATGAAGGCCAGAGTGGTCGATGAACTGCGCCCTTCAACGCGCGCACCGAGTGCGAAAATAACCGGTAAGCCGTCGAAGAAAGTCTTGGCCAAGCGCGAAGAGAAAAAGCAGAAAGAGAAGCCGAAGACCAAGGCTAAAGTGCGTCACCGCGATAGTAAAAATATCGGTAAACGTCGCAAGCCCAGCAATAGCACAGAAAAACCGGCTGAAAAAAATAAGTGACGGCCGTTTCTTAACGAAGCGACTCAGATTAACGGTCGGTCCTACTGCGCCCAATGAACATCATTGGGCGTTTTCGTATCTAAGGCGGACGCAAATAACAAAAAAGGGAGCCGATGGCTCCCTTTTCTATGTGATTCATCTGTCTTGAATCATATCGCTCGCAATTACAGACTTTCAGTGAAAGTACGAGTAATTACGTCGCGCTGCTGTTCCGGCGTCAGCGAGTTGAAACGTACAGCATAACCAGATACACGAATAGTCAGCTGCGGGTATTTTTCCGGATTCTTGACCGCATCTTCCAGCGTTTCACGGCGCAGTACGTTCACGTTCAAGTGCTGGCCTCCTTCAACGCGAACTTCCGGTTTCAGCTCCAAAGGAATTTCACGATATTCGAACTGACCCAGATCGCTGACCGGTACGATTTGGTCTTCGCTGTAATCCGCTTTCGAACAAACGCAACGCGCCTCTGATTTCTCATCGTCCAGTAACCAGAAAGAATTAACCAATGCACTGTTGTTTGCCTTGGTGATTTGAATACCTGTAATCATGATTGCCTCCGTAGAACGGCGTGTAAGTCTGAATGTTAATCTCGTATCCAGTAACAAATCTGCCTGTTGTTTAACATCAGGGTAAACCCGACTGAATCTGCTAACCTGTATACCAGCCAGTCGCGCCAGAATCATTGATTCAAATCAATTTCTGCCATTTATAAATTTCACGCCCGAGTTCAATCTTTTGTTTTATATCAATTTTACTATTTTCCATTCACTGCAAAAATTTCTATATTTTTTCAATTTTTTTGTTAAAACGACGCTTACGCCGCGAATAGTCAGGTTATGGTTTTACCTCTTCAGGATAGAGCGGTAAGCTAGCCCGATTGATCGAATGGACAAGGGCGCATTGATGGCAACTACCCTGACCTGGCACGACGTACTGTCCCAGGAGAAGCAACAACCTTACTTTATCGACACGCTGAAGTTCGTTCACCAGGAACGAGAAGCGGGAAAAGTGATCTACCCGCCTCAACAAGACGTGTTCAACGCGTTTCGCTATACCGAATTTCACGATGTAAAAGTCGTTATTCTCGGTCAGGATCCTTATCACGGTCCGAATCAGGCGCATGGTCTCTCTTTTTCGGTTCGCCCTGGGGTTCCCGCGCCGCCGTCTCTCGCCAACATTTATAAAGAACTGGCCAGCGACATTCCCGGCTTTGAAATTCCACGACACGGTTTTCTGCAGAGCTGGGCTCAGCAAGGCGTTCTGCTGCTTAACACGGTACTGACGGTGGAAGGCGGAAAAGCGCACTCGCATGCCAATCTGGGGTGGGAGACGTTTACGGATAAAGTGATAGCTGCGCTGAATTCACATCGGGAAGGGATCGTTTTTTTGCTGTGGGGATCTCACGCGCAGAAAAAAGGCAACATCATCGACCAGCAGCGCCACCACGTACTGAAAGCGCCCCACCCTTCCCCGCTTTCAGCGCACCGCGGATTTATGGGATGCCGACATTTTTCGCAGGCCAATCATCTGCTCGAACAGCAAAGGCTACCGCCTATCGACTGGATGCCGCATCTGCCTGAGGAAAACTGATTGTAAGGATGGCCTTCGTTCATTCGAACGGGGGCATTTCGTTATACAATTTGTTGAATTTGCTGAATTTAAAAATAACGATGCGTTAGAAGGTCTGACTGAGGAAAAACGGGGTAGGAATATTGGTGGAGCTAAGCGGGATCGAACCGCTGACCTCTTGCATGCCATGCAAGCGCTCTCCCAGCTGAGCTATAGCCCCACACGATAGATAAGTTTCAGTGACACCCAAACATGAAGTTTGGTGGAGCTAAGCGGGATCGAACCGCTGACCTCTTGCATGCCATGCAAGCGCTCTCCCAGCTGAGCTATAGCCCCGTCCTGACACAATATCTGTGTGAACGGGCCGCATGATATGCAACGCTACCGGTAGTGTCAACGGCTAAATCCATTTACCACGTCGACCGCTGAAAAAGCCGTCAAGGTGAGCAGAACACGGCCATCAGATCCCTTTGCGTCGGACTGCTAGCGGCGAGATAGACGTTGAGCAATCAGGCCAATTTTGGGACGAAACCACCTCAAAATGAGGGCATCACCTAAACGTAAACTCCCCGGCAACGCCATCAAGCCCATAAAAAAACCCCGCGCAGCGTAGGCCCGCGGGATTCTGATGATTGCCTGTTTTCTATCGTCGATTACTGCTGTGCTTCGCGTTCAGCAATAAATGACAGTGCGCGATCGATACGAGCCAGCGCACGTTTTTGACCTACGCCATGAACGGTGACATCAACACCCGGCGACTGACCCGCGCCCGTGACCGCAACACGCAGCGGCATACCCACTTTACCCATCCCCTGCTGCAGCTCATCGGCCGTGCTTTGGATAGCATGATGAATATTTTCGGGCGTCCACTCCGTGATAGCCGCCAGCTTGGCGCGAACCAGTTCCAACGGCTGACGAGCGACCGGGCGCAGATGCTTTTTCGCAGCGTCGGCATCGAATGCGTCGAACTCTTCATAGAAGTACCGACAGGATGCCGCCATTTCTTTCAGCGTTTTGCAACGTTCACCCAACAGTTTGACCAATTCACTCAGCTGGGGACCATTACTCGTATCAATGCCTGCTTGCTCGATATGCCAGGACAGCTGCGTCGCAACATACTCGGCCGGCAAACTATTAATGTAATGGTGATTCAGCCACAGCAGCTTTTCCGTATTGAACGCACTAGCCGACTTGCTAACCGCGTCCAGAGTAAACAACTGTTTCATTTCTTCTATAGAGAAGACTTCCTGATCGCCATGCGCCCAACCCAGACGGACCAGATAGTTTAACAATGCTTCCGGCAGGAAGCCGTCATCGCGATATTGCATCACGCCTACAGCGCCATGACGTTTAGACAGTTTTTTACCGTCATCCCCCAAAATCATGGAGACATGCGCATATTCCGGGACGGGTGCGCCCAGCGCTTTCAGAATATTGATCTGACGAGGCGTGTTGTTGATGTGATCTTCCCCACGAATGACGTGGGTGATTTCCATATCCCAGTCGTCGATCACAACGCAGAAGTTATAGGTCGGTGAACCGTCTGTGCGGCGGATAATCAGATCATCCAGCTCTTGGTTACTGAATTCGATGGGGCCACGGATGTTGTCGTCAAAGATGACGGAACCTTCCTGCGGATTACGAAAACGCACAACGTGCGGCTCGTCGTCAGCATGGTGTTCGTGGGAATCACGGCAGCATCCGTCATAACGGGGCTTTTCGCCATTAGCCATTTGCTGCTCGCGCAGCGCCTCGAGACGCTCCTTGGAGCAATAACATTTATAAGCAGTCCCGTTTTCCAGCATTTCATCAACAACCGCGTTGTAGCGATCGAAACGTTTAGTCTGGTAATACGGGCCTTCATCCCAGTCCAGACCCAGCCAGTTCATCCCATCCATGATGGCATCGATCGCCTGTTGGGTTGAACGCTCCAGATCGGTATCTTCTATACGTAATACGAATTCGCCATCCTGATGACGGGCGAACAGCCATGAATAGAGTGCGGTACGGGCACCGCCGACGTGAAGATACCCAGTAGGACTGGGAGCGAAACGGGTTTTGATTTTCATTGGGATTACGGCCTTATTACTCAACGGCTGTCAGTGAATACCGACGCAAGCTCATATTAAAAGTGGGCAATATTCTATCACTCTACTTCGATTCCTCAACGCAATAACATCGTCTCACCCGGCGCTCTCCCGCCAAAATGCTTACGATTTCAACGCCAATGCACACAAATACGGCTCTCTGACTAATTTTACGACGAACAACCATTTAAGTTTTAAAAAGCGTTGACTCACTATGAACTATCCCTATAATGCCACTCCACACAGCGCGGGTGATTAGCTCAGCTGGGAGAGCACCTCCCTTACAAGGAGGGGGTCGGCGGTTCGAACCCGTCATCACCCACCACTCTTTACTTAGTAAAGAGCTCCGCTGTGAAGAGATTAAGTGTGATAAGTGGGTGATTAGCTCAGCTGGGAGAGCACCTCCCTTACAAGGAGGGGGTCGGCGGTTCGATCCCGTCATCACCCACCACTTATCAACCAGCGCCTTGGTCTCTAAAATGTGTTACAGAAGTGGGTGATTAGCTCAGCTGGGAGAGCACCTCCCTTACAAGGAGGGGGTCGGCGGTTCGATCCCGTCATCACCCACCACTTATCAACCAGCGCCTTGGTCTCTAAAATGTGTTACAGAAGTGGGTGATTAGCTCAGCTGGGAGAGCACCTCCCTTACAAGGAGGGGGTC
>NZ_JIBQ01000023.1 GCF_000688695.1 Lonsdalea quercina subsp. quercina
TATGAGTACGATGTCTGCGGCCGGTTAAGTCGCAAGCGAGAAGTCAGGCGGGATTCCGACCGAAAGAAACGCGCTACGAGTGGGATACGCAAGACCGGTTGCGTCGGCTGAGCCTGCCGGATGGCGCGCGCTGGCGATATGGCTACGATGCGTTCGGACGCCGGGTCAGCAAGGTGCGCGAAGGTCAGGTAGCCTCGTTGCAGTCGGTGTCGACAGTCCAGTACCAGTGGGACGGCGACCAGCTGGTGGGGCAGGTGCAATACTATGCGGACGGCACCCCGGCGCGGGAAGTGCAGTGGGTGTATGAGCCCGGCAGCTTCCGACCGCTGGCGCAGGTCGAACGCAAGGGAGAAGAGACCCGACTGCACTACGTGGTGACAGATTTAGCGGGCACGGCGAGGGAGCTGTGCAGCGAAACGGGAGAAGTTCACTGGCGGGGTGAGCAGGGGCTGTGGAACGGACACCGTGAAGACCGGTTGCCGGTGGGTCGGAAGCGTTATCTGGGCGACGCGGCGAACGAAGAAGTGTACTGCGAGCTGCGTTATCAGGGACAAATCTACGACGCGGAAACGGGGCTTTACTACAACCGGCATCGTTACTATGATGCGGACAGCGGGCAGTATATCTCGCCGGACCCGATAGGATTGGCAGGGGGCGAGAACCCTTATGCTTACGTTCCTAATACATTAAGTTGGGTAGATCCACTTGGACTATCACCTAGTAGTGTTTTAGATACAGCTTTAGGTGGGCAAGTAGGAGATCGATTGCAAGCGCATCACGTTATTCCTGTAGATATCTGGAAAAAACATGACAGTTTCTTTAACTCGATTGGGATGGGGGGCTCAAGGGATTCTGTTGGTAATGGTATTCATATTCCTGGAAGTCAGGCCGCTTATAAAGAGGGGCTAGGAAAAGGCATGGCAGTGTTCCATAGTTCAAAACATGATAATTATTCCAATATTGTATCAGATGAAATATCCTTAATTAAGGATCGATATAATGCAAAAGAGTTGACGGCTAAAGAGGCGAGGATTGAAGTGAAAAAACTTCAAATGGATTTGAAACGCCGTCTCTGGAGTGGTGATGTGCCAAAAACAAAATGTGGAAGGGTTTATTAATCGGAGTCTGGTGATGAGTGATTTATATTTGGTGATGAATGATTACAATGAGAACGAGCGTTTTTTAAAAGGCGTTTTTGATGTAGTGAAAACATACCCGGTTAAGGAGTCAAAATATGATTTCCCTTATTACCTCGAAGATGAAAACTGTCCGGACGATATTTTTTTGAATCTAGAAGAAGATAAGGAAATATTTTTCGATTATAGAAAAGATCAGGGGCATATTTTTTCAAGTAATCTTTGGGAGCTCATCTCTAAGTTTAGGATGCCTGAAAAATGTATTAAAAATTTATCCATCTCTTGCTGTGGTGAGAGTGTTACTTCGGATAAGAGATATAAATATGTATTTTTCCCGGCTCATGACTTCATTAATTACAAAGAATCTGTTTTATTGGATGTTACTCGTGGTTCATTAGTGCCTAATAAAATTATTTTCAATGAGTCTTCATTAAATGATTATGATATCTTTCAACTTAGCTCTAAAATCGTAATTGGTTTAAGACTGGTCATTAATGAAGATGTTAAACTATCTATAGAAAATAATGGGTTTACAGGTTTTAAGATTGTCCCTTTAGAACAGGCTCTTGTCGAGTATTGCAAAGATTATAGTTTTGATCCTAATCGAGTGTTAAAGAAAGTGAAAGCTAAATTACCTTGATTCAACAAGGTTCTAATTTTAAACTAACCTGAAAAGGTTCCTTAAGGATTTTTTCAGGTTTTTATCTGCTATTATACTAACCTATGCCTAAAAACCATCTTGTCAGGCATCACCGTGTATCTACCAAGCACTTACCTAATAAAGATTGTTCTGTGCCAGCTAAGTTACAGTTTGCTGTTATTCTGTATCCAGTCTGTTTATTAATTAGGTGGTGCTCCCATGCTTTAATCAGTTTGTGCCTATTTTACTCTCCGATATATAATGATTTTGTGCAGATAAAAACTATCATGTTAGGGCGGTAGCGTGTTTAATACTCATATCTACGATGCATTTTTGGCAGAGGTGTACCACCTAAAACGGTAGTATGACTCGCAGGAGGGATATTTCCTGTGCCCAGACCCGATAGGGTTGGCGGGTGGGATAAGGCCACAGGGGTATGTGCATAATCCATTAACTTGGGTTGACCCGTTCGGATTGTCAGGGTTTTTTACTTCTTCGAAGTTTGATGCGTCATCAGGAAATAGTCACACTGTTTATCAACAAGCAATTGATTGGGACTTGCCTGTAAATACTCGAAATGGAGTGAAAACAAACCTTGATATTGCTTTGGGTGGTGGGAGTCCATTTGTGGTGAAAAATGGAAAATATTCGCAAATAAACTTACATCATTCCAAACAGAATGGATTGGGATCATTATTTGAAGTGTCATCGGATACTCATCAGAAATATCGTTATACAAATTCCCTACATCCACATTTACCGAATTCTCATCCTGATAATCCCGTTGATAGGGAATTATTTAACACCGATCGAGACGCTTACTGGAAGCAGCGAGCTAATGAAGAGTTAAAACGCAGAGAATCCATTAATATCAAAAAGTCATGTGGCTAGTGAGGTTGCTATGATATCTAATAAAGTGAAAGAACATTTGAATAAAAACGGATGGTGGTTTGATGATTCAACAGAGTTATATGAAAGTGCTCTGTTATCAGTGGGTATAAGAATTGAGTCAGATATAGCTTACTTTTTCTTGCGTGCAGAAAGTGGAACCACTTTTAAAGGCAGAAAAAATGATATTTATCAATTGTGCTGGTTTATTGTAAATACGGATTATCAATTAAATATTAAGTCGGCACATGAAGGGCTGGGACTGCCTGATGAATACATTCCCCTTGATGGTTTTGAAGATGGAGGTGGGTATTTTTATAATAGAAAAACTGGTGAAGTTATTGAGTTGGAGTTGGGTGATAAATTAGTGAGTTTTTTGAATGGTGAGCTGAAGCCACAATGGGTTGACTTTAATTCATTTATTGAAGATTTTTTTGAATTGTAATAATTAAAAAAAGCCGGAAGTGATCCAACGATCCTTCCGGCTTTTTTTTAGCTGTTGGTTATCCGCTACAGATTAATCTGCGTCTCGATAATAATCCTGCCTCTTTCCATCGTGACGGTGACGGGCATCCCGGTCATAAAGCCCGACTCTTCCAGCCAGCGGCCTTTAAGGTTGATGGCGGAGGGCGGGTTAGGCTTGCCATTATGCGAAGCGTATCCCACGGTATAGTAACGCTCTGTTGCCAATCTCTTCTCTTTTAGTCGCGGGTTTAACGCTCACGTGTGGTGCAGGCCTATAACCGCTCCGGTCAGGTCATCTCTGAGCGGGTCAATGGGCTGTTGGCGCCGCTGCAACAGCAGTGGCAATCAGGGCGGTTGTCGGCGCTGGGCGTAGGTTCGCATCAGGCCTTGTCGTTCAGCCATACGGATGCGGGTCAGGAAAGCCTGCGTAGCAACGGCGCGGGCTTCGCGCTGTCGCAGAGCTGGAGCGAGACCGGGCTGTTAGAGCGTCAGGCGCTGGTAAACGGCGGCGGCAGCGAGCCGCACCATCTGGAACGGCGCTATCGCTACGACGTGCTAGACCGTCTGGTGGGGATAAAAGACGCCCATTGGGGTGAGCAGGATTTCCGCCTGAACGGCAACGGACAGGTCACGGCGGAGCGCCGGAATGGGCGCTGGCATCAGGCAAAACTGTTTGGTTACGACAGTGAGCAGAACCTGTGCGAAGTGTCGGAAATTATGGCCTCGTCCGGCGTCCCGTTGTCGGTGTCTCAGGCGGTGTCCGAGGGCCAGCGTCGCTATGACGGCGCAGGGCGTATCGTCGAGCGTGGCGATGTGCGCTATGAGTATGACGTCTGCGGCCGGTTAAGCCGTAAGCGAGAGGTGCGGGCGGGATTCCGACCGAAAGAGACACGCTACGAGTGGGATACGCAGGACCGGTTGCGGCGGGTGAGCCTGCCAGATGGCGCGCGCTGGCGATATGGCTACGATGCGTTTGGACGCCGGGTCAGCAAGGTGCGCGAAGGTCAGGTGGCCTCGTTGCAGTCGGTGTCGACAGTCCAGTACCAGTGGGACGGAGACCAGCTGGTGGGGCAGGTACAATACTATGCGGACGGCACCCCGGCGCGGGAAGTGCAGTGGGTGTATGAGCCTGGCAGCTTCCGACCGCTGGCGCAGGTCGAACGCAAGGGAGAAGAGACCCGACTGCACTACGTGGTGACAGATTTAGCGGGCACGGCGCGGGAGCTGTGCAGCGAAACGGGAGAAGTCCACTGGCGGGGTGAGCAGGGGCTGTGGAATGGACACCGTGAAGACCGGTTGCCGGTGGGACTGAAGCGTTATCTGGGTGATGCGGCGAACGAAGAAGTGTACTGCGAGCTGCGTTATCAGGGCCAAATCTACGACGCGGAAACGGGGCTTTGCTACAACCGGCATCGTTACTATGATGCGGACAGCGGGCAGTATATCTCGCCGGACCCGATAGGGTTGGCGGGGGGGCTGAGACCTCAGGGGTATGCTCACAATCCCTTTGAATGGGCTGATCCTTTGGGATTGAACCCAATTCCGCCGACATTTAAAGCGCAGTTTAGGGCAGCCAAAAGAGCATTGAATATACCGAAAAATGTTAATACACCTAAACCAGTAAAAGTATTTGATAGTAAATATGAGAATAGAACGGTATGGGAGTATGATGTAGATGGGAAGAAAAAATATATTGTTATGCACGAAGACGATAAATTTGGGCGTGGTCCACATTTACATACTGCCGATGATTTACATGGGAGTCCTTTAGAGCCGAAAAACAGATATAATCAGCATCCAGGGCATTTCCCTGAAGATAAAGAAGGCATAAAAGATTTGCGAGGTGAGAAATGTCCAAAACACTGAGGGAACGTCTAAAAAATGCTGCTCAGGATGGTGAGAAAAAAAGAATACTGAAATCTATTTCAGATGAGTTTTATTTTGATAACAATGAAGTTAATTTCTGTAAACGTGATTTTAATGATGTGCTTTTGTGCTTGGATGAAAAAGATATTGAAAGGATAGATTTGTCAGTGTCTGATGAGTCTATTTTTATTAGGTTTGACCGTTTTTTGAAGGGGTTAAACTCTATTGGTGATGTTTTGTTTTATGTGGCAACTAAAGATGATGATTGTTATTATTTGAAATTGTCCGTATCTTTCTTAAAAAGTAAACCTGATTTTTTTTGGAGGATTAAAGGGCATAATCATGGAGTGTCAAATTGTATTCTAGTTGAAGAGAATTGTGGTTTTGGGTTCGTTAAGTTATATACAGAGTATGGCTATGAATTATATGAGTGGTTTTGATTGTTAAATTTATAATCAGTTTGACCGGAAGCGATCTCAAAATCCTTCCGGCTATTTTATTTTTATCGGCTTGTGTATTACGCCAGCATATTCCCCTGTTCTGCCCGAATGGTTATTTTACTGGGTAGTACGTCAATCATTAACGGCTGGCCGAGTAGCCCGCTCTGCGTCAGCCAGTCCCCTGCCAGCGTCAGTTCGCCGTTGTCACTTACCCACAATCAGCCCCTCCTGTCTCGCTGCCGTCCAGTTCAGCCATCAGCGCCGCAATATCGGTATCCTCATCGGGTCGAGTCAGTATCAACCCGTTGCGGTACAGGCTGATACGGAACAGTTCGCTGGGGTGACCAACAGTCAGTGGCAGGACTGGCGGTATGAGTTTGACGCCGGCGGCCGGTTGAGCGGGGAGCTGCATTACGACGGGCGGGCGCACCGTTACGTTTATGATGCGGGCTGTTGGCGCCGCTGCAACAGCAGTGGCAATCAGGGCGGTTGTCGGCGCTGGGCGTTGGTTCGCATCAGGCCTTGTCGTTCAGCCATACGGACGCGGGTCAGGAAAGCCTGCGCAGCAACGGCGCGGGCTTCGCGCTGTCGCAGAGCTGGAGCGAGACCGGGCTGTTAGAGCGTCAGGCGCTGGTGAACGACGGCGGCAGCGAGCCGCACCATCTGGAACGGCGCTATCGCTACGACGTGCTGGACCGTCTGGTGGGGATAAAAGACGCTCACTGGGGCGAGCAGGATTTCCGCCTGAACGGCAACGGACAGGTCACGGCGGAGCGCCGGAATGGGCGCTGGCGTCAGGCAAAACTGTTTGGTTACGACAGCGAGCAGAACCTGTGCGAAGTATCGGAAATTATGGCCTCGTCGGGCGTCCCGCTGTCGGTGTCTCAGGCGGTATCCGAGGGCCAGCGTCGCTACGACGGCGCAGGGCGTATCGTCGAGCGCGGCGATGTGCGCTATGAGTACGATGTCTGCGGCCGGTTAAGTCGCAAGCGAGAAGTCCGCGCGGGATTCCGACCGAAAGAAACGCGCTACGAGTGGGATACGCAAGACCGGTTGCGGCGGGTGAGCCTGCCGGATGGCGCGCGCTGGCGATATGGCTACGATGCTTTCGGACGCCGGGTCAGCAAGGTGCGCGAAGGTCAGGTGGCCTCGTTGCAGTCGGTGTCGACAGTCCAGTACCAGTGGGACGGCGACCAGCTGGTGGGGCAGGTACAATACTATGCGGACGGCACCCCGGCGCGGGAAGTGCAGTGGGTGTATGAGCCCGGCAGCTTCCGACCGCTGGCGCAGGTCGAACGCAAGGGAGAAGAGACCCGACTGCACTATGTGG
>NZ_JIBQ01000024.1 GCF_000688695.1 Lonsdalea quercina subsp. quercina
CCGCGACGTCTGTTGCCCCTGATGATAGTGCCGCACTTCCGCTATCTGGTCGCCGTCCCACAGGTAGCGCACCTCTTCGCCGCGCTCGGCGCAGCGTTTGCTGACCCGACGCCCGAACGGGTCGTAGCGGTAGTACCAGGTCTCTCCGCTCGGCGTGTCCACCGCCCGCAGCTGGTTGCGACTGTCCCAGCGGTAGTGCCACACCTGCGCCCGGAATCCCGGTTTCACCGCCTGTCGGCGCACCAGACGCCCCGCCCGGTCATAGGTGTAATAGGTGTCGTCGCGCTGTACCAGCCTTCCTGCTTCCCACTCGGTCAGCCGTCCTTTCTCCTGCGGCAGGCCGGTGCGGGTGTAGTGGTAGTCGGTCTCGGCGGTCGGCGTCCTGCCCGCGCCGCCGGTCAGGACCGACAGCACCCGCCCGGTCTTGGTCTTGTCCAGCCGATACCCTTCGCTGTCGCGATTCGTGCGCACGCCCCGACGTTCGCTCTCGCGCCCGGCGGCGTCGTGGTTTATCGTCAGCTCCGCGCCGTCCGGCAGCACCACCTGCTTCAGTTCACCGGTGCGGCTGTAGCGGAAGGTGCTGGTAAGTTCGGTGTATTCCAGATAGATAAAGGCGTAGACGGGTACCTGGGGTGAAATCTCTCGCAGCAGGTTGCTGTGCTCGTCGTAGAGGTGGAACTGCTAGGTAGCGTACGCTTCAGTCACGCAACCTTGCTAGTCCTGACGGTACAGCACCATAACTGGCTGCTTTATTCGCTAAGATCATTGATTATCTACCACTTGATTCGTATGGCGAGTACGCACGGATTAGGAGCATGTGATTAATGGAATGGGTTAAGACACTAGTTAAATATATTAGTCGGAAAAGCAGGAGATAGTTATTAATGTGATAATACCAGTATTATAGATATAGGTCTCAGCACCGAAATCGGTGATAATATAAGCTAATTCAGCTATAGTGCGCTTATCCAACAGCAGCAATCATTCGGTTAAGTAGGATACACTCAACCGGGAGGATATAATGTTCCTCCCAGCTATTCGAATCAAGAAGTTGGTATTTCAACTGAGAAATCAAAGCCTGAGAGCCCCGCTTCTTCGACTCGTTGTTTGAAGTTATCTGTCACAAATACTCGGCTAATGTCCTCTTCAATTGAGAACAGATATTCATCAATGATACTTGAAGCAATTAACACGGGTTTTTCGATAATCAAACCTCGCTCAGCCACACGATAAACAGATTTTTCTTTATCAAAGCAGCCTGACAATGGATTGGTTGGGTAATAACCGAAAAATTTTTTCTTTTTACTCTCTGTGATAACTGGGAGTATTTGCCCTCTTGGTTCTAGAATATCTTTCAGTTTTTCTAGCGTCGACTCGCTTATTATAAAAAAAGGATTGAGAGCGCTGCTAAAATCAAATTGGTAATTTTTTTTACCAAAGTCATTTTTCCTCAGCTCTAATTTGATCTCACTATAATCGTCATCAAATGATTTCCATAATTTCATCATTGAGCGACCAATGATACTTCTTTCACCATTCGGATAGTCTTGAATGAATGAGCAGGTATTTTTTGAAGTTGAGCGTAAAAGGTATATTTTCATCATAGTATAGTGTACCAACTTGCATTTCTTTGAGCAGAAGAAAGGATGTCTCTAATTCGACCTAGTTCTCGGATTACCTCCTGTTTACCGCCAAGAATATCCGCTTGTTCAATCCGGTGGTTAACAGCGCTTAAGTAATCATCAGGATGTCGTCCGTTATGCAATATTCCTGACAAGCCATCACTGTTATTTTTATTCGGTAAGAACACGCCATTTTCAGCGCCGTTAACATCAATGCCATGCTTATTCAAGATATCTCGGGCTGGTTTAGCAGCTTTGGATGTTTCCCCTACAATATGATGTGCTGCCGAATCCGCAGGTCGTGGAACTCCACTTTTTTCCATTGCGGATGATAGCTGACAACTCGTTAGCCCCAGCGGGTCGATCCAAGTTTTAGGATTATGAACATACCCATAGTTACTCTCTCCCCCCGCTATCCCTATCGGGTCCGGTGAGATATACCCGCCGCCGGCTGGGTCGTAGTACCGAAATCGGTTATAGCACAGGCCGCTTTCGCTGTCACGGAGCTGCCCGGCGAACGCCAGTTCCGGGTCTGCGCTCTCCGTTTTCGCAACTGTGCGTTGGCCCCACAGCGTCGCTTTCGGGGCCTGCCAGCGCAGTTCGCCTTCGCTATCGTACAGCGCCTGCGGGGCACCATTTGGCGCGCTGCTCACAAAATCCGTTTCCCACCCGCCCGCCGCAGTGTGCCGCTGCTGCACCACCAGCTCCCAGCCG
>NZ_JIBQ01000025.1 GCF_000688695.1 Lonsdalea quercina subsp. quercina
CACTATGAACTATCCCTATANTNNNANNNACAGAAGTGGGTGATTAGCTCAGCTGGGAGAGCACCTCCCTTACAAGGAGGGGGTCGGCGGTTCGATCCCGTCATCACCCACCACTTATCAACCAGCGCCTTGGTCTCTAAAATGTGTTACANAAGTGGGTGATTAGCTCAGCTGGGAGAGCACCTCCCTTACAAGGAGGGGGTCGGCGGTTCGATCCCGTCATCACCCACCACTTCTGCGGGTCGTTAGCTCAGTTGGTAGAGCAGTTGACTTTTAATCAATTGGTCGCAGGTTCGAATCCTGCACGACCCACCATCCTAAGTTTTTCTTCCGAATTCCATTAAACACGTCAAAATCACAGTTCGCACACATCGTGCGGGNGAGAAGCTGCGTTCAGGTTCGAGCCGAGCGAAGCGAGACAACAACGCGCCGCGTTGGCCCGCAGGGCAAGGCCGAAGGCCGAATACATCCTGCACGACCCACCATCCTAAGTTTTTTCTGCAGTAATCAATCATAAACCCAACTCAAATTTCTCTCGCGAAAGCGGGAAAGAAACAGGGCTTTCGTGGGTTCCAAACAACGTGTAAACGATAACGCCACAGCCCCTTGCCCCACCAGAACAACCAATTGATTGTATTAAATATATCTATGTCCCTGCGTCCAAAACCTTCCGCCATCAGCACTGAGAAAACAGGGGACTCTTCATGGCAGCCTTACTGCATTTCTTTTTGCTCTGAACTCAGCCTCTTCTATTACCTGATCCCAGCCACAATAATTCTCGAGGAAGGCGTGCGATAACTGTGGGCAGACGGTTTTTCCATGGCTGCAACGGATTTTCGGCGCTTTTTTAGCCGGATGATAGTGTGGAGAGGAAAAAGCCGTCACTCATGTGCCGCTGATTTTTCGACTCTGGCGCCTCCCATGTTACGCTCGCCTCCTCTACCTCTACCTCTACCTCTACCTCTACCTCTACCTCTACCTCTACCTCTACCTCTACCTCAATATAACCTTTTACCCCGATACAAATGTCATCGTCGGTTCGTTTAGCCGGGAGAAGTCATGGAAGATAGAGTGTCCGAGACATCATTGCAGTTGCTCCCCGTCCAAGAGCCCAGTGAGCGATGACGTGTTAGGCGTTATCACCTTTTGGATCTCGTAACATTTCCATACGGACGGCCGCATCGATTTCACAAATCGTGATCGCCACAACAGTCCGGACAGATTTGGAGCCAACCGGCCAAAACTCATCGCCTCCTTCGGTAACAGATTGATTTTTAGGTACGAAAACCACAAACCCTCGCCGAGGCGCTTCAGGCGCCATCTGTCTTTTTCCCGGCGGGAAAATAGCGATAGAGCGTGGATCGACCAATGCCGTAGGTGAGCGAAATCTGTTGTCGATTGTAACCATTGGCCAATAGCCGGCCGATCATCTCGCGGTCCGTCGGAGACAATACCCTCGGCCTNCCCCCTACCCGACCCTGCGCGCGAGCGGCGGCCATACCCGCCAGCGTCCGTTCGACGATCAGCTCACGCTCCATTTCCGCCAGCGCGCTCATCACATGAAAGAAAAAGCGCCCCATCGCCGTGCCGGTGTCGATGCTGTCGGTCAGAGAGCGGAAATGTATCCCGCGATCGTGCAGCTCAGAGATCAGCGCGATGAGATTCTTCACGCTGCGCCCCAATCGGTCCAGCTTCCATACGATAAGCGAATCGCCCTTTTCCATGCACTTCAGCGCACGTTTCAGCCCCGGACGGTTCTCGACCTTGCCGCTCATTCGGTCTTCGAAAATCTGGTCACAACCTGCGCTAATTAACGCATCGCGCTGTAAATAGTTGGATTGGTCAATTGTTGACACCCTCATATAGCCGATTTTTGCCATTTTCCCTCCCGATTAACGGCTGTGCTGACGGGGGATTGTGGCAAATCATGTCGCTAGAAGCATTCTCGAAAACCTTGGTTTGGGAGAAGCAGCAAAACGCGGGGTGGGAAACGGTCAAAATCAGCTCCCGGATATGTCGTCTTTTGCGGGTTTGAATGACTATAACGGCTGGCAGCTC
>NZ_JIBQ01000026.1 GCF_000688695.1 Lonsdalea quercina subsp. quercina
TCGGCAGCAGGAACGGCTTGTCGATAGCACGTTCTGGTTCCGGGATGTAGCTGTCCAGTGCTTCGGCCAGTTCTACAATCTTCGCTTCCCACTCTGCTTCGCCTTCCAGCGCTTTCAGAGCAGAACCACGGATTACCGGCGTGTCGTCGCCCGGGAAGTCGTACTGAGACAGCAGCTCACGAACTTCCATTTCAACCAGTTCCAGCAGCTCTTCGTCATCAACCATGTCGCATTTGTTCAGGAACACGATGATGAACGGAACGCCTACCTGACGACCCAGCAGGATGTGCTCACGAGTCTGCGGCATCGGGCCGTCAGTCGCTGCAACTACCAGGATCGCGCCGTCCATCTGGGCAGCACCGGTGATCATGTTTTTCACGTAGTCGGCATGCCCTGGGCAGTCAACGTGCGCGTAATGGCGAGTCGGGGTATCGTATTCAACGTGAGACGTGTTGATGGTGATACCACGTGCTTTTTCTTCTGGCGCGTTATCGATCTGATCGAATGCGCGAGCAGCACCGCCGTAGACTTTCGCCAGTACGGTAGTGATAGCAGCGGTCAGCGTTGTTTTACCATGGTCAACGTGGCCGATAGTACCGACGTTAACGTGCGGTTTAGTACGTTCAAATTTTTCTTTAGACATCGATTGTCCCTCTAAGACACGGATAAATCGGTGATATCACCACATCAACCAAGCAATTACTTGCTGAGCTTAACAAAAGGAAATCAGGAGGAATATAAAAGGAGTGGTGCTGATAGGCAGATTCGAACTGCCGACCTCACCCTTACCAAGGGTGCGCTCTACCAACTGAGCTATATCAGCACATCTAATATGGAGCGGGCAGTGGGAATCGAACCCACATCATCAGCTTGGAAGGCTGAGGTAATAGCCATTATACGATGCCCGCATCCTGGAACTCGGCTACCTGATTTCTTTGTAGAGTCAAAAACCCCGGCAAATATTACATCCATGCCGTGATTTTTTCGATCCGATTATTAGAACACCAGATCGTTTTAATCCTGTTTCCAGGATTGAATTGATGGTGGGAGAAGGAAGATTTGCCACGCAACTCCTCACCTTCATCGACATGATATCTGTTGCTTTATCACATCGAGTCAGCCATTTCTCATGGCTTGAATTGGTGGTGGGGGAAGGATTCGAACCTTCGAAGTCTGTGACGGCAGATTTACAGTCTGCTCCCTTTGGCCGCTCGGGAACCCCACCTGGTTGTGTACTTGATGGTGCCGGCTGCCGGAGTCGAACTGGCGACCTACTGATTACAAGTCAGTTGCTCTACCAACTGAGCTAAGCCGGCATCAAGTGCTGCGCATTCTAGGTAGAGTGGCCGGTCTATGCAACAAAAAAATTGCTTAAAATGCACTGTCGCTTAGATTTTGCACATTTCTGGACATTGTTTTGCATAAACGTTAGAAATTCGTGCAAATATGCACCACACCTGCGGCATCAACTGCATTCTTCATAAGGTCTAATGGCGCCCTCTTCTCTCCATTTCGTCATAATTCATGCTCTCCAATGACGGCCAGGCTAGCCACTATCGCTATATCGCCTGCTTAAAACCCGGTAGTTTGTGTCGAGAGTGGTATATTTTTTGCTCGCTGATAGTCAAGAGGCCATCCGCCAGTGCTTGGAGATACTTAATGAAACCCGTCTTGCTCTCGACCGACACATTTCCTTTATATCGTCATGCATTGGCGGGATTACTGATTGATGCCGTTGATAATGGCTGCTCAATCGGATATCGCACGCCCTTATCCTATGAACATGCCGAAAGTTATTTCGATAGTCTGAAGCCTTCTATTACGCAAGGAGAACGCCGACTTTGGGTAGCGCTTTATGAGGGTGAGGTGGTAGGAACCGTGCAACTGGAACTTTGCCAGAAATCGAATGGGCAAAATCGTGCGGAAATTCAGAAATTGCTCGTTCACAGCCAGTATCAACGAAAGAGAATAGGACATCATCTTTTGCACGAACTTGAAACAGCAGCGTTTAGCCTGCAGCGTGGCCTGCTTTATCTTGATACAGAAGCAGGTTCCACGGCGGAACTATTTTACCAGTCGCAAGGCTATACCCATCTGGGAGAAATCCCCGATTACGCATGCTCCCCTGAGGGGATTTATCACTCTACAGCGATTTATTACAAACGTCTTTTTATCGTGAAGTGATACTGGCTGGTAATCGCTCACTGAAATAAACCCGATGCCTTTATAAGGCATCGGGTTGCGTTGGATTTCTTCTTCTTTTCTTTACCCGCATGGTGGTAATCTGCCCGTCATCATTTAATTTTCCCCAATAAAAGGTGGGTAGTCTTTTTATCTGACGGTTTTGAGACCGACATGGCACCTTTTAACGCTGTACTGGCATGTAGAAACGTATTTATGAGAGATAGCGAGCAATCCTTGGCCACACCATATCTGCAATTTGATCGTCAGCAGTGGGCGACGTTGCGGGATTCGGTCCCGTTAACGCTGACAGAGAAAGAAATATTAAAACTCAAAGGCATCAATGAGGATCTATCCCTGGATGAAGTTGCAGAAATTTATCTGCCACTATCCCGTTTATTGAACTTTTATATCAACTCTAATTTGCGACGTCAGGCAGTTTTGGAGCAATTTTTAGGCACTGACGGACAAAAAATTCCCTACATTATTGGGGTCGCTGGCAGTGTGGCTGTCGGGAAAAGTACGACTGCGCGCGTATTGCAAGCCTTGCTCAGTCGTTGGCCGGAACACCGTACAGTTGAATTGATCACCACCGATGGCTTCTTGCATCCTAATAAGGTTTTGAAAGAAAGAAACCTGATGAAGAAAAAAGGGTTTCCTCAGTCGTACGATATGCACAGCCTGGTGAAATTCGTTTCTGAAGTGAAGTCGGGGGCTCCTAGAGTCGTCGCACCGACCTACTCCCATCTGACCTACGATATCGTCCCTGAGCGGCACCAGATCATCGAACAGCCCGATATTCTCATATTGGAAGGGTTGAATGTTTTACAAAGCGGCATGGACTATCCTCATGATCCACATCGAGTCTTCGTATCCGACTTTGTGGATTTCTCCATCTACGTCGATGCGCCGGAAGATTTGCTGAAAAGCTGGTACATCAATCGCTTCCTGAAATTCAGACAGGGTGCATTTGCCAACCCAGACTCCTACTTCCATAACTATGCAAAAATTACGGAAGAAGAAGCGGTGGAATTTGCCTCTCAGGTATGGAATGAAATCAACGGGTTAAACCTGAAGAAAAATATTCTTCCGACGCGTGAACGAGCCAGTTTAATTATGACGAAAAGTGCCAATCATGCTGTCGAGCGCGTAACGCTGCGTAAATAAGGTCGTAAGGGGATATCACATCCCCTTATTATTATGATGCTCCGCGCAACGAGATTTCCCCTCCGATATAGGGAATCAATACGCCGTTTTGCTCCAATAACAAAGCCCCTTGAGTATCAATTCCTTTATCAACTCCGACGATCTCTTTATCGCCCATCAATAGTTTTACCGGCCGATTATAAAAATTATCCAGGGACTTCCAGCGGGGAATGAACGGAGCCAACCCATGCTGTTCGAAAGATATCAACGCCGCGCGTAACTCTGTTATCAAGCGAGCCGCCAACGTGTTGCGATCGATAGCTATTCCTGCTTCCTGCAGATTAATCCAGCCTTGATTGATCATTTCCGCGCCAGGCTCCCGCATACGCAGATTGACGCCGGCGCCAATAACAAGGTGAGCCGCATCGCCAGTTCTGCCGTTTAGCTCAACCAGAATTCCAGCTAACTTGCGATCGTTTAAATAAAGATCGTTGGGCCACTTAACCCGGACGCCATTCGCGCCCAGGTCATGCAGCACCTCCGCCATGATGATACCGATGACCAGGCTCACCCCAATCGCGGCCGCAGGCCCTTGTTCTAAACGCCAGTAGAGCGATAAGTAGAGATTCGCACCAAAGGGAGAGAACCATCTCCGCCCTCTTCGACCTCGTCCTGCCTGCTGATACTCAGAGATGCAAACATCCCCCGATGAAACCTTATCGAGGCGGTCTAGAAGATACTGGTTGGTGGAGTCAATGACGGGCAACACATCAATATTCCCACCGCTGGTTAGTGCCCGGATTTTTTCAGCATCCAGCAGCTCTATGGGAGCAGGTAATGCGTAGCCTTTTCCGGTTACGGTATAAACATCAAGGCCCCATTCACGAATCGTGTGTATGTGTTTGTTGATTGCAGAGCGGCTCATACCCAGGCGCTCGCCAAGCACTTCACCCGAATAGAATTCGCCATCGGATAAAATAGAGATCAACTTAAGGGGAACTGTGTTATCTCTCATGCCAACACCTCAACCGCGTTAACTTCGCCCTGACACGCGATAAAGCGCACTTCAGGTTCCAACCCAATGCCAAATTTATCGGCCACCTGATTGCGCACATAGCGCGCCAAGCCGACAACGTCTTTGCTGGTCGCATTTCCGACGTTGATAAGAACCAAGGCTTGATTAGCGTGTACCGCAGCATCCCCAATGCGGTAGCCCTTGAGCTCACATTGGTCGATTAACCACCCAGCGGCGAATTTTACCTCGCCATTAGCCTGAGGATAATGCGGCGCGAGGGGGAAACGACGTAATAGCGCGTTCGCTTGGGCTGCAGTAAGTACTGGATTCTTGAAAAAACTGCCAGCGTTCCCGTTCACAGCAGGGTCGGGCAGCTTGCTTTTGCGCATATCGCACACTAGATCGAACACCTGCTGTGGCGTCACGGTCTCAGGATTGAGTCGCGTCAGGTTTCCATAGTTCAGCACCGGTTGCCAGGTTTTAGGCAAGGTTAGCCCGACCGCCGTAATCGCATAGCCATCACGGTATTCATGTTTGAAGATGCTTTCACGGTAGGCAAACTGGCAGTCGTCCTGTGCCAACCGCGTGAGTTCGGCGGTATTAAGGTTCAAGACATCAACGTAGGCGCACACGTCTTTCAGCTCAACGCCGTACGCTCCGATATTTTGGATGGGGGCCGAGCCAACGCAGCCAGGGATTAATGCAAGATTTTCTAATCCGGGAATGTGGTGATGTAAGGTGAATTCAACCAGGTCATGCCAGACTTCGCCAGCACCGACATGAAGGTGCCAACATGTGTCCGTCTCTTTAATCTCAATCCCTTTCAGACGATTCAATACAACACAACCAGCAAAATCTTCGAGAAAAAGGACATTGCTTCCACCGCCTAGAATTAGCACTGACTGTTCTGAAATGGTCGCTTTTTTCCAGGCGTTCAGAAGATCTTCGGCTGATTTGGCTGTGATCACGTCTTTGGCTGAAACAGGCAGGGAGAATGAATTATAGGGCTGTAATGCGGCGGCACTCGTCATAGTCGTCTTCATGCTCGATATATTTAATCGCTATAGTTTACTCGATCCAGAAACATTATTGAGCAGTGATTTCTGAAGTGTGCCCTCACCGCATTTTCTAAGTATCCATTGATCCAAAACCCAACACCCGTTTATCTACTGCTTAAGTTAACGCCAAAACTGAGTGTTAGAACCTATTTCCATGCAATTGCTCGAAAGACGCGACGCAGACGCGGCTGGGGGTCGTTGGATATATCCCTACGACCTTGTGCGTTAGCGGCAATTCACCCTGGCAGCACCGATGGCTTTATATTGGGGCGACCTAACACCTTGGCAAAACCATGTTGGTATCACATCACCCCAGCATCCATGGGTTAAGTCCATATGCAGCCGATATTTTGTCGGCTCCTTGAGGAAAATCCACTGATGCGACGATGCTCCGAGTTACCGCATGCCCAGGCGTTTTGCAGGCAAAGAGGCCTGCTGCAGTGGCCGTGTTTCATCAGGCCCAATGATGAGGGCTCAGTGAGCCGGGAGTGAATGCAGCATCGTTCAGGGCAATGCTGGATTGCCGATTAGGATGAGGTCGAGTACGTGTCAGGGAAAGAGGATAGGCAGGACAATACGTATCGCGACGGCTGTTTTGAGGGGGCGGAACATGCCAACGTGACCGACCAGTGGCCTCTAACGAGGCGGGCGGGGTGACGGCGTGGCGTCGGGCCGCGGGTGTGTGCGCTTTTTTTCGCCCCAATGCAAAAACCCCCAGCTTTCGCTGAGGGTTTCTACGGGTTTGATGCCTGGCAGTTCCCTACTCTCACATGGGGAGACCCCACACTACCATCGGCGCTACGGCGTTTCACTGCTGAGTTCGGCATGGGGTCAGGTGGGACCACCGCGCTATCGCCGCCAGGCAAATTCTGTTTCATTCCAGCCGTTACACACTCTCTCCGTGCAACCACCAGAACCAATCTTTGAACAAGCTGAATTCCGTCTCTCTAAAAACACCTTCGGTGTTGTAAGGTTAAGCCTCTCGGGTCATTAGTACTGGTTAGCTCAACGTATCGCTACGCTTACACACCCAGCCTATCTACGTCGTCGTCTTCAACGGCCCTTCAGGGGACTCGAAGTCCCAGGGAAGACTCATCTCGGGGCA
>NZ_JIBQ01000027.1 GCF_000688695.1 Lonsdalea quercina subsp. quercina
CCCGTCACGACGCCACGCTGTACATGACGCTGCTGACCGGCTGGGCCATTCTGCTGCACCGGCTGAGCGGGCAGGACGATATCGTGATCGGCTCGCCGGTGGCGGGGCGCACCCGCACCGAGCTGGAGCCGCTGATCGGCCTGTTCGTCAATATGCTGGCGCTGCGCTGCCGGATAGCCGACAACGCGACGGTCGGCGAACTGCTGGCGCAGGTGAAGGCGACCACGCTGGCGGCGCAGGCGCATCAAGATCTGCCGTTCGAACAGCTGGTGGAAGCGTTGAATCCGGTACGCAGTCTGGCGCACAGCCCGCTGTTCCAGACCATGCTGGCCTGGCAAAACGCCGCCGGGGAAACCCTGCAACTGGGTGATCTTCAAGGGCGACTATTCACGTCCGATCAGGTGACGGCGCAGTTCGATTTGTCGCTGACGCTGGGCGAGAGTGACGATCGGATCGAGGGCGGGATCGAATATGCCAGCAGCTTGTTCGATCGTGAAACGGTGGAACGCTATGTGGATCACTGGCAGGTATTGCTGCGGGCGATGATGCAGAGTGCGGATCAGCCGATTGCCCGGCTGCCGCTGCTGTCTGACGCCGAACGTCAGAAACTGTTGCATGACTGGAACGACACTCGCGTTGACTATCCCCAAAACCTTGGGATCCATCAACTGTTCGAAACCCATGTGCAGCGAGCGCCGGAGGCGGTGGCGCTGGTCTGTGACGAGCAGTCGCTGAGCTATGACGCGCTGAACCAACGTGCCAACCGGCTGGCGCATGCGCTGGTCGCTCAAGGGGTGGTGCCGGATACACGAGTGGCCATCTGTCTGCCGCGCTGTGTGGACATGGTGGTGGCGGTGCTGGCGGTGCTGAAAGCGGGCGGTGCCTACGTCCCCATAGACCCGGACTATCCGGCCGACCGTATCAATTACATACTGGATGATAGCCAACCTCGAGTGGTGGTAACCCGTGCCGCGCTATGGCAAGGCCACGCGAGCGAGATAGCTATGCTTGACCCGGACAGTCTTGACGGAGCGGGGCCGTGGCCGGTTACCGATCTGGATACGCTGGCGCTGGGACTCTCCGCCCATCATCTGGCTTACGTGATTTACACCTCCGGATCCACCGGAAAACCGAAAGGCGTCATGATTGAGCACCGTCATCTATGCCATCAGGTAACCGCGTTACAGCACCGCTATGCACTGAACGCACACGACCGGGTCCTCCAGTTTGCGCCCTTTACCTTTGATATGTCGGTGGAAGAGATCTTCGGCGCGCTCTGTTCGGGCGCGGCGCTGGTGTTGCGCACCGATGAGTGGGTGAGCGATGCGTCCATGTTCTGGCAGCTGTGTCAGGACCACGCGATAACCGTCGCCAATTTGCCGGTGGTGTTTTGGAATACCTTGATTCGAGACGGCAGCGCGGCAATCCCGAACGGCGTTCGTCAGGTCATGATTGGCGGCGAAGCCGTCAGCCATGAAGCGATTCAATGCTGGTACGCCCGCGAAGGTTGGCGTCCCGCGTTGTTTAATGCTTACGGCCCGACGGAAGCGACGGTGAATGCCGCCGTGCATCGTATTGAATCGGTAAACAAAATGGGCTGCATTGGGCGTCCGTTGGCCAATACTCGCGTATACGTTCTGGATAAAAATGGCGAACCGGTGCCGGTGGGCGTGGCTGGCGAGCTGTTTATTGGCGGCGCGGGCGTTGCCCGTGGCTACTTGAACCGGGACGATTTGACGGCGGCGTGCTTTATGTCCGATCCCTTTGCCAATCAGCCGGGGGCGCGGATGTACAAGACGGGTGACCGGGTGCGCTGGCATGACGACGGTTCCCTGGAGTACCTTGGCCGTAACGATCACCAGGTGAAAATTCGTGGTTTTCGGATTGAATTAGGTGAAATCGAGGCTCGGTTACGCAGTCATGGGCAGGTGACGGACTGTGTCGTGACGGTAGCGCGGGAGGGCAGCGTTGAAGCGCGTCTGGTCGCCTACTATCTGGCCCCTGAGCCGCAAAATGCTAGCGAACTGCGCTCGTGGGTTGCCGAGCAACTGCCTGACCACATGCTGCCAGCTGCCTGGGTTCACCTCGCCGCCTGGCCATTAACTTCCAATGGAAAATTGGATCGCAAGGCGCTGCCGCCGCCCGACGTGGCCGCTTACGCACAGCAGGGCTATGTCGCGCCGCTGGCTGGCATCGAAACCACGCTGGCGTCGCTGTGGGGCGACCTGCTAGAGGTCGAACGGGTCGGACGATTCGACAATTTCTTCGCGCTCGGCGGCCATTCTTTGCTGGCCGTGCAGCTGCTGGCGCGGATGCGTCCTATGGCGTTGCACGCGGACGTGTCGACGCTGTTTATGGCTCCGGTACTGTCCGACTTTGCATTGTGTGTCAGCGCGAAATCCGNCGTGGCGGATGACATTCCCGACAATCCGCTGACGACGCCGCAGGCGCATATCGTGCCGGAAATGTTGCCTCTGGTTACGCTCAGTCAGGAGCAGATAGACGGCATCGTCGCGACGGTGCCCGACGGTGCGGAAAACGTGCAGGATATTTATCCGCTGACCTCATTGCAGGAGGGGATCCTTTTCCACCATCTGCTAAGCCCGGAGAGCGACCCTTACGTTGAAATCACCACGTTGAAATTTGCTCACCGGGATGCGTTAAATCGCTTTCTCGGGGTGTTGCAAACGGTGGTCGAACGTCACGACATTTTACGCACCGCCTTCGTCTGGCAAGGGCTGGAAACACCGTTGCAGATCGTGTATCGCCATGCAGCGCTGCCCGTCGTGGAGGTCGAATACTCTCGCGAATCCCGCCTGGATACATACATTGATATACGGCGCGCGCCGCTGCTCCATTGCCGTGTCTCTGTCGATCCTATGGATGCGCACGTTTATCTCGAACTGCAAACGCACCAGCTGGCGGTTGATCATACCGCGCTTGATCTTATGGTGGACGAGATCCGGGCGCTGCTTGATGGCGATGCATCGTCTCTGCCGCCGACCACGCCTTTCCGCCATTTTGTCATGCACGCTCGTCGTGAAGCACAGCGTGACGACCACGAGGCGTTCTTTCAGCACATGCTGCAAGGGGTCACTGAACCGACGGCGCCGTTTGGCCATGTCTCCATCACCGACCAATGGCCCGATGTTCAATCGGCGCGGGCTTTGCTTGATAACCGCTTCGCGGCGCAGCTGAGAGAGATTGCGCAGCAAAGCGGCGTCAGCGTCGCCAGCGTATTCCATTTGGCGTGGGCCGTGGTCCTGGGTCGCACATCCGAAACCCACAGGCCGGTATTTGGCACGGTATTGCTGGGAAGAATGAAAGGCGGTGAGGGTATCGAACGAGCGATGGGGATGTTTATCAACACCCTGCCGATCTGTATCGATATACAAGAACAAACGACCTTACAGGCGCTGCAACAGGCCCATCAACGTCTCGCGAGCCTGCTGGAACGTGAACATGCTCCGCTATCGCTGGCGCAACGTTGCAGCGGCGTGCCGCAGACAACCCCGCTGTTTTCGTCGTTGCTTAACTTCCGCCACAGCCAGCATAGTCGTATCGCCGGGCTGGTGGATTTGTCCGGCACCGGCGCAGACATGCTGGTCACGAAAGAGCGGACTCACTATCCGTTCACGTTGAACGTGGATGATACCGGGCAGAGCTTTTTGGTTGAAGTGCAGGTGTGCGGTCAGGTCGATGCCCATCGCCTCAAAAATTACCTTGTTCAGGTCCTGAACGCGCTGGTGACCGCAGTCAATGAAACGCCGGATACCCCGGCCTGCGCGCTGTCGATATTGCCTGATGCGGAAAGAAATCAGCTACTGCACGTGTGGAACGCCCCGGAGGCAGATGATCTGCGCGATGTTTGTTTTCATCACGGATTTGAAGCTCAGGTAGCACGAACGCCGCAGGCACCGGCGCTGATTTTTGGCCAGCAAACGTTGAGCTACGAAACGCTCAACCGACGTGCTAATCGTCTGGCATATGACCTGATCTCCTTCGGCGTGACGCAGAATGAGCGGGTGGCGCTCTGCCTGCCGCGCGGCGTTGAGATGGTCGTCGCGATGCTGGCGGTGCTGAAAGCGGGCGGCGCCTACATACCGATCGACCCGTCCTATCCGGCGGAACGTATCGATCACATGCTGGAAGATAGCCAGCCGCGCGTGACGATCGTCTCCGGTGATGACCTGCGCGCAGCGGCTCAGGCACCCGCGATCATTGATGTGAGCGCCTACGACGATGGGATAGCGGGTCCAGACCGCAATCCCGAACCGCTTGCGCATCATGCCGATGCACTGGCCTACATCATCTATACCTCAGGTTCAACCGGCAGACCCAAAGGGGTCATGGTGGGACAACGGGCTCTGTGGAATCTTCTGTCATCGTTTGATGCGGAGCTTGGATTGACGGCAGACGACCGCTGGCTGGCGGTAACGACGATCGCCTTTGATATTGCGGCGTTAGAGCTCTTTTTGCCGCTGCTTAGCGGTGCGGCGGCGGTGGTGGCCAGCCACGCTGAAAGCAACGATCCCGCGCGTCTGGCGGACCTCATTCAACATTCGGGTATTACGACGATGCAGGCCACGCCAGCAACCTGGCGGATGTTGCTAGATAATGGCTGGTCGGGTCACTCGACGCTGACCGCATTGTGCGGCGGAGAAGCGTTGAATGGCGCGTTGGCGGCACGACTAAGCGATGCCGTCGGCCTGCTGTTGAATGTGTATGGGCCGACGGAGACAACCATCTGGTCGACGGCGCAGCGCGTTTCGTCCGGCTTGAATCCACATGCGAACGTGCCTATCGGTCAGCCTATCGCCCATACCCAGGTTTATGTGTTGGATAGCGCAAAACAGCTGGCGCCAGTGGGGATTGCGGGTGAACTGTATATCGGCGGCGAGGGGGTGGCGCAGGGTTATCTTCATCAGCCCGCTTTGACGGCTGAACGCTTTGTCGATGATCCCTTCAGTACCGTGCCGGGGCGTCGTTTGTACAAGACGGGCGATCGGGTACGCTGGCGCGACGATGGCGTGCTGGAATATCTGGGGCGCGATGACCATCAGGTTAAAATCCGCGGTTTCCGCATTGAACTGGGTGAAATCGAAGCGCGTCTGCGCGGCTATGCCGATGTGGCCGACGCCGCGGTCGTGGCCCGTAAGGAGAGCGATGCGGATGTGCGATTGGTGGCTTACTACCTGTCGCCGCAGCCGCTGGCGGTGACTCTACTGCGCGACTGGGTGGCTGAACAATTGCCGGATTATATGCTGCCGAGCGCATGGGTTCATCTGGTCGCCTGGCCGCTGACGCCAAATGGAAAACTCGNCCGCCGCGCGCTGCCTGCGCCGGACTCTTCGGCCTACCAGCGGCAGATTTATATCGCGCCGCAGGGCGAAACGGAAACGGCGCTGGCCGAACTCTGGGCCGACCTCTTGGGCCTGGAACGGGTAGGTCGCGACGATCACTTCTTCGCGCTGGGCGGCCACTCGCTGCTGGCTATTCAACTGCTGTCGCGTATTCGCCGCACGCTGGGACGAGAAATCACGCTGAATGCATTGTTTGCTCATCCGCTGCTGGCCGATTTTGCGCAAATCATCGAGCCATCGGCATGTCGTCCGTTGGCGCCGATCGTGCCGGTTGACCGTGATTCGCCGTTGGCCTTGTCGTTTGCTCAACAGCGGCTGTGGTTCCTGATGCAGCTAGAGGCGCGCGCTAGTATCGCCTATCACATCGCAGGCGGCGTGATCTTGACCGGCGCGTTAAACGTCGATGCGTTGCAGGCGGCGCTGGATCGCATTGTTGTGCGCCATGAGTCGCTTCGGACCCGTTTTGTCGCGGTCAACGGCACCCCCAGTCAACAGATTCATGCGGCGGAACCGTTCGCACTGGCTCGGCACGATCTGCGATCCAGCCCTGACGCGGACGAGGCCCTGCGTCGTATGGCTGAGCATGAAGCGGCGATGCCGTTTGACGTCACACAGGACGGGCCGATCCGCGGGCGACTCATCCGGCTCGATGCCCAGCGGCATGTCCTGCTGGTGACGATGCACCATCTCGTCTCCGACGGCTGGTCGCTGGCTCGTCTGATGGAAGAGCTTAATGCGTTGTATCCAGCGTTTTGTCGGGGCGAGCGCGATCCCTTACCGCCGTTGACCGTGCACTACGCGGATTTTGCCGCCTGGCAGCGGCAATGGATGCAGGGCAGTGAACTGCAAACGCAACTCGCCTACTGGCGTGAACAACTGGCGGATGTCCCGCCGCTGCTGGAGCTGCCGACTGACAGGCCGCGACCGGCGGCGCAGGACTACGCCGGAGGACGGGTCGACTTCCGACTGGACGCAGATCTGACCGGCGAACTGAAGGCGTTGGCGGTACGTCATGACGCGACGCTATATATGACGCTACTGACGGGCTGGGCCATTCTGCTGCATCGGCTGAGCGGGCAGGACGATCTTGTGATCGGCTCGCCAGTAGCAGGCCGTACCCGCGTTGAACTGGAGCCTTTGATGGGTTTCTTCGTCAATACGCTGGCATTACGCTGCCGGGTTGATAGCGACACATCGGTAGGCGCGTTACTCGGGCAGGTCAAAGACACCACGCTGGCGGCGCAGGCGCATCAGGATGTGCCGTTCGAACAGCTGGTGGAAGCGCTCAATCCGACGCGCAGCCTGGCGCACAGCCCCTTGTTTCAAACGCTCTTTGTCTGGCACAACGAGGGCGATGACGTTTTACGTCTTGAGGGGATAACGGCTGAACCCTTTAACGTCGGTCAGGTGACGACGCAGTTCGATTTGTCGATGACGCTGGGTGCGCGTGCGGACTGCCTTGAGGGGAGTCTCGAATACGCGAGTAGCCTGTTCGACCGGGAAACGGTGGCGCGCTACGTTGAACATTGGCAGGTGCTGTTGCGGGCGTTGGTCCGGAGCGACGATCTGGCGGTCGCGCAGTTGCCGCTGTTGACCGAGGCTCAGCGCCGGCAGATGGTGTATGAATGGAATGCCACCCGTAAGGATTACCCGAACGGTCAGTGCCTGCATCAGTTGATTGAAGCGCAGAGCGCCCGCACGCCGCAGGCGATAGCGCTGGTGTATGACGATCGGCAACTGAGCTACGGCAATATGAATGAGCAGGCCAACGCATTGGCCCACGAGCTGATAGCGCATGGCGTCGGACCAGACGGACGGGTGGCGATTTGCCTGCCGCGCAGCCTGGAAATGGCGGTGGCGGTACTGGCGACGCTGAAGGCGGGCGGCGCTTATGTGCCGATTGACCCGGCTTATCCCATTGACCGCATCAACACAATGCTGGCGGACTGTGCCCCGCGAGTACTGATCACCCGTGGCAATCGGCTCATACAGGGGCCAGCGGGGACGTTGGTGATCGATCTGGATCATGCTGAGGGGCTCAGTCAAAGGCCAACGTTTAATCCCGACTCGCAGGGGGTGATGCCGCATCATCTGGCCTACGTCATTTACACCTCGGGGTCTACCGGAAAACCCAAAGGGGTGATGATCGAACATCGGGCTATCGTCAATCGCCTGATGTGGATGCAGGATGAATACCGTCTTGCCGCCGATGACGTCGTGTTGCAGAAAACGCCGCTGGGATTCGACGTCTCCGTTTGGGAACTGTTTTGGCCGCTGATGGTAGGCGTACCGCTGGTGCTGGCTCGTCACGAAGGGCAAAAAGATCCCGACTACCTTGCCGAGCTTATCCAACGAAAGGCCGTCACTACCGTGCATTTCGTTCCCCCGATGCTGCAAGCCTTCCTTTCGAGCAAGGCGGCTTCGGGATGCGGTAGCCTGAGGCGCATCATCTGTAGCGGAGAAGGTCTGGGCTCAGCGCTGGCGCGTCAGACCAAAGCCTGTCTGCCGCGCGCGGCGCTCTTCAACCTGTATGGGCCGACAGAAGCGGCGGTCGACGTGACCGCGTGGCCCGCGCTTGGCCATGACACCTCTCCGCTCGTGCCGATTGGCCGTCCCATCGCCAATACCCAAACCTATGTGCTGGATAACCTGGGGCAGCCGGTGCCGGTCGGTGTGGTGGGCGAACTTTATCTCGGCGGGGTACAACTGGCACGCGGCTACCTGGGCCGACCTACGCTGACGACGGCCAGCTTTATCGAGGATCCCTTCTCGGTTGTTCCCGCGGCGCGGTTGTACAAGACCGGCGACCGGGCGCGTTGGCGTGCGGATGGGGTGTTGGAATATCTGGGACGCAACGATCATCAGGTCAAAATTCGCGGCTTTCGTATCGAACTGGGCGAGATTGAAGCGCTATTGGACGCTCACGAAGCCATCCATAACTGCATGGTCACGGCACGCGCCGAAGAGAACGGAGAGACGCGGCTTGTGGCTTACTATTTGTCTGAACAGCCTCAGCCGACCGAAGCGTTGCGCGGCTGGCTGGCGGCAAAATTGCCGGATTATATGCTGCCGAGCGCCTGGGTTCATCTGGCCGCCTGGCCCCTGACCCCAAATGGCAAACGCGATCGCCGCGCGCTGCCTGCGCCGGACGCGTCCGCTTATCAGCAGCAGGCTTACGCCGCGCCGCAGGGGGAAACCGAATCGGCGCTGGCAGAGCTATGGGCCGAACTCTTAGGGATAGCGCGGGTCGGCAGAGACGATAACTTCTTCACCCTCGGCGGCCATTCTTTGCTGGCGATTCAATTGGTGTCGAGAATCCGCCATGAACATGGCCGTGAAGTCGCGCTGAGCACGCTATTTACTCAGCCGGTGCTGGCGAATTTCGCTGCCAGGGTGGACTGCGCGCCGATCAGTTCGCTCCCGGCGATCACGCTTGCCGATCGCGCCCAGCCGCTGGCGCTTTCGTTTGCCCAGCAGCGTCTGTGGTTCTTAACCCAGTTGGAGGCGAGGGCCAGCACCGCCTACCACATTGCTGGCGGCCTGAAATTCAGTGGCGAACTGGACCGCGACGCGCTGCACATGGCGTTGGACCGTATCGTGGCGCGTCATGAGGCGCTGCGCACGCGGTTCGTCGAGGTGGAGGGCACGCCATATCAGCAGATTGACGAGCCTGCGCCTTTTTCCCTAACGGTGCATGACCTGCGCGGGCGGCCCGCTGCCGCCGACGAGCTGCGCCAACTGGCCGATGAAGAAGCGACGGAACCGTTCGATCTGCAACAGGGGCCGCCGATCCGCGGTCGGCTGATCCTGCTGAGCGAGCGCGAACAGGTGCTGCTGGTGACGCTGCACCATATCGTCGCCGACGGCTGGTCACTCAGCCGCTTTATGCGAGAACTGGCGGAGTTGTATCGGGCTTTCCGTCGGCAGCTGCCGGATCCCCTGCCGCCGCTGGCGATTCAGTATGCGGATTACGCGGTCTGGCAACGACGCTGGTTGCAGGGAGACGTTTTACAGTCGCAGCTTGCCTACTGGCGTGAGCAACTGGCGGATGCGCCGCCTTTGTTGGAGCTTCCGACCGATCGTCCTCGGCCATCCGTGCAGGATTATATAGGCGAACGGATTGATTTTACGCTGGATGCGTCGTTGACCGCTGAGCTGAAGGCGTTGGCGGCGCGGCACGACAGCACGCTTTATATGACGCTGCTGACGGGGTGGACGCTGTTGCTCCATCGCCTGAGTGGGCAAGATGACATTGTGGTCGGCTCACCGGTGGCCGGGCGAACCCGCACCGAACTGGAGCCGCTGATTGGTTTCTTTGTCAATACGCTGGCGCTGCGTCACCGGGTGGACGGCGCGGCCTCGGTCGGTACGCTGCTGGCGCAGGTGAAGGAGACCACGCTGGCGGCGCAGGCGCATCAGGATCTGCCGTTCGAGCAACTGGTGGAGGCGCTCAACCCGACGCGCAGCCTGTCGCATAGTCC
>NZ_JIBQ01000028.1 GCF_000688695.1 Lonsdalea quercina subsp. quercina
CCGGTTCATCCACGAACGGGTCGTCAATAAAACGCGCCGCCGTCAGCGCCGCCCGGTTCAGGTAACCACGGGCGACGCCAGCTCCGCCGACATACAGTTCGCCCGCCACGCCCACCGGCACCGGCTGACGCGCCTCGTCCAGCACATAGATGCGCAGGTCCGGGATGCGTTCGCCTATCGGGCTGACGCCCAGCGCCGTGTCCGCCGGGGAGAGCGGACGGTAGGTGACGTGCACCGTGGTTTCGGTGATGCCGTACATGTTGACCAGCGTCGTGCGCTCGCCGTTTTGCGCGTACCACGGCGCCAGCATCGCCGGCTCCAGCGCTTCCCCGCCGAAAATCACCCAGCGCAGCGCATGTGACAATGACGGCGGGGCCTCCGCCTGGGCGGCAATCAGGGGCCGGAACGCCCCCGGCGTCTGGTTCAGCACCGTCACGCCCTGCTCGCACAGCAGCTGATAAAACGCCGCTGGCGTCCGCGCCGTCTCCTGCGCCACCACCACCAACCGGCCGCCGTGCAGCAGCGCGCCCCACAGCTCCCACACCGAGAAGTCGAACGACAGCGAGTGGAACAGGCTCCAGACATCGTCGGCGCCAAAGTCGAACCACCGGCGGGTTGAGGCGAACAGCCGCATCACCTGCGCGTGCTCCACCATCACTCCTTTCGGCTGCCCGGTGGAGCCCGAGGTGTAAATCACGTACGCCAACTGATGCGGGTCTGCCGCCTGGTCAGGATTATCCTCCGGCTGTCCGGCCAGCAGCGCGGGCGCCTCCAGGTCGAACAGCCGCACGTCCGTGGGCGTCTGCGCCCACCGCGCGCCTTCGGTTATCCNCCCCAGCGGCGCGCTGTCTTCCAGCAGATAGCGGATGCGCTCGGCCGGGTAAGTCGGGTCAATCGGCACGTAACCGCCGCCCGCTTTGAGCACCGCCAGCACCGCCACCACCATCTCCACGCCGCGCGGCAGGCTGATGGCCACCCGCGTCTCCGGCCCCACGCCCTGCGCCATCAGCGCGTGCGCCAGTTGGTTGGCCCGGCGGTTCAGTTCGTCATAGCTAAGCCGCTGCTCGCCGAACGCCAGTGCGATCGCCTGCGGCTCGCGGCGCACCTGCGCTTCGAACTGCTGATGCAGGCAAACGCTGACAGGCTCGGCCTCGGTGTGGTTCCTATCGTGCAGGAGAGAATGACGCTCGTCATCGGTCAGCAGCGGCAACTGCGCGACCGGCTGAGTCTCATCGCTGACCATGGCACGCAGCAACATTTTCAGGTAGCGGGCATAACGTTCCACCGTGGCGCGATCGAATACACTGCTGGCATATTCGAGATGGCCCGTGATGATGTTTTGCTCCTCGCCCAGCGAGAGCAGCAGGTCAGTTTTGGCGCTCAGCAGTTCGCCGTTATACGGCTCAACCTGCAGGCCCTGGAGCTGCAAGGCGTCATCGGATGCGTTTTGCCACGCCAGCAGGGTTTGGAATAACGGACTATGCGACAGGCTGCGCGTCGGGTTGAGCGCCTCCACCAGTTGCTCGAACGGCAGATCCTGATGCGCCTGCGCCGCCAGCGTGGTCTCCTTCACCTGCGCCAGCAGCG
>NZ_JIBQ01000029.1 GCF_000688695.1 Lonsdalea quercina subsp. quercina
CAGATCCTGATGCGCCTGCGCCGCCAGCGTGGTCGCCTTCACCTGCGTCAGCAGTTCGCCGACCGTCGCGTTGTCGGCTATCCGGCAGCGCAGCTCCAACATATTGACGAACAGCCCGATCAGCGGCTCCAGCTCGGTGCGGGTGCGCCCCGCCGCCGGCGAGCCGATCACGATATCGTCCTGCCCGCTCAGCCGGTGCAGCAGAATGGCCCAGCCGGTCAGCAGCGTCATGTACAGCGTCGCGTCGTGACGGGCGGCCAGCTTTTTCAGCCCCGCCGTCAGCCCCGCATCCAGCGTGAAGTCGACCCGCCCGCCCGCATAGTCCTGCACCGCCGGGCGCGGCCGGTCGGTCGGCAGCGCCAGCAGCGGCGGCACCTCCGCCAGCTGTTCCCGCCAGTAACCCAGCTGCGTTTGCAGGCGCGGACCGTCTATCCACCGGCGCTGCCAGGCGGCGTAGTCCGCGTACTGGATGCGCAGCGGCGGCAGCGGCGACGCCTTCCCGGCGGCAAAGGCGTCGTACAACGCCCCCAGCTCCCGCATGAAGAGGCCGACAGACCAGCCGTCCGAGATAATGTGGTGCAGCGTGAACAGCAGCACCTGCCGCTGGTTGTCCAATACGATCAGGCTCCCGCGGATCAGCGGCCCGTGGCTCAGATCAAACGCCGTCAATGATGCCGCTTCCGCCAGCCGCGACAGTTCGCCTTCAGCATCAGCGTGCCCGCGCAGATCGTGCCGGTGCAGCGCAAAAGGTCTGGGCGCGTGGATTTGCTGATACGGCGTGCCGTCTTCCGCTACAAAACCGGNGCGCAGCGACTCATGGCGCGCCACGAGACCATCGAGCGCCGCCTGCAGCGCCTCCTCGTTCAGCTCGCCCTCCAGCCGTACCCCGCCCGCCATGTGATAGGCCGCGCTGGCGTTCGCTTCCAGCTGCGACAGGAACCACAGCCGCTGCTGGGCGAACGACAGCGCCAGCGGGGCCGTGCGGTCGGCCGGGGCTATCGGCGGCAGCGCGCTCAACGGCGCCTGTTCAACCGCCTGCGCAAACGCCGCCAGCACCGGATGGGCAAACAGCGTGCTGAGCGCCACGTCACGCCCCAGTTGCTGACGCACCCGCGACAGCAGCTGGATAGCCAGCAGCGAGTGGCCGCCCAGCGCGAAGAAGTGGTCGTGCCGCCCCACGGGCTCGACGCCCAGCAGTGACGCCCACAGCCCCGCCAACGTGGTTTCGGTTTCCCCCCGCGGCGCTTCGTAGCGCTGCACGGCGTAGGCCCCGGCGTCCGGCTCCGGCAGCGCCTGCCGGTCCAGCTTGCCGTGGGCGGTCAGCGGCCAGGCGCTCAGGTGGACCCAGGCCCCCGGCAGCATGTAGTCCGGCAGCTCCGCCGCCACCCAGTCGCGCAACGACTGCGCCTCCTGCGCCGCCTCCGCCAGATAGTAGGCCACCAGTCGGCTGTCCCCGTCGGCGTCCTGCCGCGCGATAACCACGCTGTCGTCCACCGCCGGGTGACGGCGCAGCCGCGCCGCTATCTCGCCCAGCTCGATGCGGAAGCCGCGGATTTTGACCTGATGGTCGTTGCGTCCCAAATATTCCAGCTCGCCGTCGCTGGACCAGCGCGCCCGGTCGCCGGTTTTGTACAGCCGGGCTCCCGGTTCATCCACGAACGGGTCGTCAATAAAACGCGCCGCCGTCAGCGCCGCCCGGTTCAGGTAACCACGGGCGACGCCAGCTCCGCCGACATACAGTTC
>NZ_JIBQ01000030.1 GCF_000688695.1 Lonsdalea quercina subsp. quercina
GATAACACCGTCAATATCGCCGAGTCCGGTCAGAACCAGAACGTGACCGGCCGCGTCGGCAACGACGTGCAGGTCGGCGATACGGTGACCGTCACTATTGGCGATCAAACTTATCAGACTACCGTGACGGCGTCGGATAACGGCAACGTGTGGAGTGTCAGCGTACCGGGCGACGTGCTGGCCGGTAACTCGCAGATCCATGCCGAAGTGACCACCACCGATGCGGCAGGTAACCCAACGACTGCCACGGCCGACCACGGTTATTCCGTTGATACGGCGGCACCGGAAGCGAGCATCACTATCGATGACGTGACGGCAGATAACACCGTCAATATTGTGGAAGCGGGTCAGAACCAGAATGTGACTGGTCGCGTCGGCAACGACGTGCAGGTGGGCGATACGGTGACCGTGACCATCGGCGATCAGTCGTACCAGACCACCGTCACCGCGTCGGATAACGGCAACGTGTGGAGCGTCAGCGTGCCGGGCGACGTACTCGCCGGTAACAGCCAGATCCATGCCGAAGTGACCACTACCGATGCAGCGGGTAACCCGACCACGGCATCTGCCGATCACGGCTACGCGGTCGATACGGCGGCACCAGAAGCATCGATCACTATTGATGACGTGACCGCTGACAACACGGTGAATATTGCCGAAGCGGGTCAGAACCAGAACGTGACCGGCCGCGTCGGCAACGACGTGCAGGTCGGCGACACGGTGACCGTCACTATCGGCGATCAGTCGTACCAGACCACCGTGACNGCGTCGGATAACGGCAACGTGTGGAGTGTCAGCGTACCGGGCGATGTGCTGGCCGGTAACAATGAAATTCATGCGGAAGTGACGACGACGGACGCAGCGGGTAACCCGACCACGGCATCTGCCGATCATGGTTATTCCGTCGATACGGCGGCGCCGGAAGCATCGATCACCATTGATGATGTCACCGCTGACAACACCATTAATATCGCCGAAGCCGGTCAGAACCAGAATGTGACCGGCCGTGTGGGCAACGACGTGCAGGTGGGCGATACGGTCACCGTGACTATCGGCGACCAGTCGTATCAGACCACCGTGACGGCGTCGGATAACGGCAACGTGTGGAGCGTGAGTGTACCGGGCGAGGTGCTGGCCGGTAACAATGAAATTCATGCCGAAGTGACCACCACCGATACGGCAGGTAACCCAACGACTGCCACGGCCGATCATGGTTATGCGGTCGACACCGCCGCACCGGAAGCATCGATCACTATTGATGACGTGACCGCTGACAACACGGTGAATATTGCCGAAGCGGGTCAGAACCAGAACGTGACCGGCCGCGTCGGCAACGACGTGCAGGTCGGCGACACGGTCACCGTCACTATCGGCGATCAGTCTTATCAGACCACGGTGACGGCGTCGGATAACGGCAACGTGTGGAGCGTCAGCGTGCCGGGCGATGTACTGGCCGGTAACAGCCAGATCCATGCAGAAGTCACTACTACCGATGGTGCAGGCAACGTCACCACGGCGGGTGCTGACCACAGCTATGCGGTCGATACCGCCGCACCGGAAGCGTCGATCTCCATCGATGATGTGACCGCTGACAACACCGTGAATATTGCGGAAGCGGGTCAGAGCCAGAATGTGACCGGCCGCGTCGGCAACGACGTCCAGGTCGGCGACACGGTGACCGTGACCATTGGCGATCAGTCTTACCAGACCACCGTGACGGCGTCGGATAACGGCAATGTGTGGAGCGTCAGCGTGCCGGGCGACGTGTTGGCCGGTAACAATGAAATTCATGCGGAAGTGACGACGACGGACGCAGCGGGTAACCCGACCACGGCATCTGCCGATCACGGCTACGCGGTCGATACCGCCGCACCGGAAGCGTCGATCACTATTGACGACGTGACCGGTGACAATACCGTCAATATCGCGGAAGCCGGTCAGAGCCAGAATGTGACCGGGCGTGTCGGCAACGACGTGCAGGTGGGCGATACGGTCACCGTGACCATCGGCGATCAGTCATATCAGACCACGGTGACGGCGTCGGATAACGGCAACGTGTGGAGCGTGAGCGTACCGGGCGAGGTGCTGGCCGGTAACTCGCAGATCCATGCCGAAGTCACTACGACAGATACGGCAGGTAACCCGACCACGGCATCTGCCGATCACGGCTACGCGGTGGATACGGCGGCGCCGGAAGCATCGATCACCATCGACGATGTCACCGCTGACAACACAGTGAATATTGCCGAAGCGGGTCAGAGCCAGAATGTGACTGGTCGCGTCGGCAACGACGTGCAGGTCGGCGATACGGTCACTGTCACTATCGGCGATCAGTCGTACCAGACTACCGTCACCGCGTCGGATAACGGCAATGTGTGGAGCGTGAGCGTACCGGGCGATGTACTGGCCGGTAACTCGCAGATACATGCCGAAGTCACGACGACCGATGGTGCAGGCAACGCCACCACGGCGGGTGCTGACCACAGCTACGCGGTCGACACCGCCGCACCGGAAGCATCGATCACCATCGACGACGTGACGGCCGACAACACCGTCAATATCGCCGAAGCAGGTCAGAACCAGAATGTGACTGGTCGCGTCGGTAACGACGTGCAGGTCGGCGATACGGTCACTGTCACTATCGGCGATCAGTCTTACCAGACTACCGTCACCGCGTCGGATAACGGCAATGTGTGGAGCGTCAGCGTACCGGGCGATGTACTGGCCGGTAACACTGAAATTCATGCGGAAGTGACGACGACGGACGCAGCGGGTAACCCGACTACGGCTACGGCAGACCACGGTTATTCCGTTGATACGGCTGCACCGGAAGCGAGCATCACTATCGATGATGTCACCGCAGATAACACCGTCAATATCGCCGAAGCCGGTCAGAGCCAGAACGTGACCGGCCGTGTGGGCAACGATGTGCAGGTCGGCGACACGGTCACCGTGACCATTGGCGATCAGTCTTACCAGACCACCGTCACGGCCTCTGATAACGGCAATGTCTGGAGCGTCAGCGTACCGGGCGAGGTGCTGGCCGGTAACAATGAAATTCATGCGGAAGTGACCACCACCGATGCGGCGGGTAACCCGACTACGGCATTTGCCGATCACGGCTATTCCGTTGATACGGCGGCGCCGGAAGCATCCATCACCATCGATGATGTGACCGGTGATAACACGGTGAATATTGCGGAAGCCGGTCAGAGCCAGAATGTGACCGGTCGCGTCGGCAACGATGTGCAGGTCGGCGATACGGTCACCGTGACCATCGGCGATCAGTTGTACCAGACCACCGTCACCGCGTCCGATAACGGCAATGTCTGGAGCGTCAGCGTGCCGGGCGACGTACTGGCCGGTAACAATGAAATTCATGCCGAAGTCACCACCACCGATGGGGCAGGCAACGCCACGACTGCCGGTGCTGACCACAGCTATGCAGTCGACACCACCGCGCCGGAAGCATCCATCACCATTGATGACGTGACGGCAGATAACACGGTGAATATCGCGGAAGCGGGTCAGAGCCAGAACGTGACCGGCCGTGTGGGCAACGATGTGCAGGTCGGCGACACGGTCACCGTGACCATTGGCGATCAGTCTTACCAGACCACCGTCACCGCCTCCGATAACGGCAACGTATGGAGCGTTACGGTGCCGGGTGAGGTACTGGCCGGTAACAATGACATTCATGCCGAAGTCACCACCACCGATGCGGCAGGTAACCCAACGACTGCCACGGCAGACCACGTTTATTCCGTTGATACGGCGGCACCGGAAGCGAGCATCACTATCGATGATGTGACCGGTGATAACACCGTCAACATCGCCGAAGCGGGTCAGCCGCAGGCTATCACCGGCCGCGTCGGCAACGACGTACAGGNCGGCGATACGGTGACAGTCACTATTGGCGATCAAACTTATCAGACCACCGTGACGGCGTCGGATAACGGCAATGTGTGGAGTGTCAGCGTGCCGGGCGAGGTGCTGGCCGGTAACACTGAAATTCATGCCGAAGTGACGACGACAGATGCAGCGGGTAACCCAACGACTGCGGGTGCTGACCACAGCTATGCCGTCGACACCGCCGCGCCGGAAGCGTCCATCACCATCGATGATGTGACGGCCGATAACACGGTGAATATCGCGGAAGCCGGTCAGAACCAGAACGTGACCGGCCGCGTGGGCAACGACGTGCAGGTGGGCGATACGGTCACCGTGACCATTGGCGACCAGTCGTACCAGACCACAGTCACGGCCTCCGATAACGGCAACGTCTGGAGCGTCAGCGTACCGGGCGACGTACTGGCCGGTAACTCGCAGATCCATGCGGAAGTCACGACGACAGATACGGCGGGTAACCCGACGACTGCCACGGCAGACCACGGTTATTCCGTTGACACCACCGCACCGGAAGCGTCGATCACTATTGACGACGTGACCGGTGATAACACCATTAATATCGCTGAAGCCGGTCAGAGCCAGAATGTGACCGGCCGCGTCGGTAACGACGTGCAGGTCGGCGATACGGTGACCGTGACCATCGGCGACCAGTCTTATCAGACCATCGTCACGGCGTCCGATAACGGCAATGTGTGGAGCGTCAGCGTACCGGGCGAGGTGCTGGCCGGTAACAGCCAGATCCACGCCGAAGTCACCACCACCGATGCGGCAGGTAACCCGACGACTGCCACGGCCGATCATGGTTATGCGGTCGATACGGCGGCACCGGAAGCATCGATCACCATCGACGACGTGACCGGTGACAACACCGTGAATATCGCCGAAGCGGGTCAGCCGCAGGCTATCACGGGTCGTGTCGGCAACGACGTGCAGGTGGGCGATACGGTGACCGTCACTATCGGCGATCAGTCGTACCAGACCACCGTGACGGCCTCCGATAACGGCAACGTGTGGAGCGTGAGCGTACCGGGTGATGTGCTGGCCGGTAACAATGACATTCATGCCGAAGTCACCACCACTGATGCGGCGGGTAACCCGACTACGGCATCTGCCGATCATGGTTATGCGGTCGATACGGCGGCACCAGAAGCATCGATCACTATTGACGACGTGACCGCTGACAACACGGTGAATATCGCGGAAGCGGGCCAGAACCAGAATGTGACCGGCCGCGTCGGCAACGACGTGCAGGTGGGCGACACGGTCACCGTGACTATCGGCGATCAGTCATATCAGACCACGGTGACGGCGTCGGATAACGGCAATGTGTGGAGTGTCAGCGTGCCGGGCGACGTACTGGCCGGTAACACTGAAATTCATGCGGAAGTGACCACCACCGATGCGGCGGGTAACCCGACTACGGCATCTGCCGATCACGGCTATTCCGTTGATACGGCGGCGCCGGAAGCATCCATCACCATCGATGATGTGACCGGTGATAACACTGTGAATATCGCCGAGTCCGGTCAGAACCAGAACGTGACCGGCCGCGTCGGCAACGACGTGCAGGTCGGCGACACGGTCACCGTGACCATTGGCGATCAGTC
>NZ_JIBQ01000031.1 GCF_000688695.1 Lonsdalea quercina subsp. quercina
GAGCCAGAACGTGACCGGCCGTGTGGGCAACGATGTGCAGGTCGGCGACACGGTCACCGTGACCATTGGCGATCAGTCTTACCAGACCACCGTCACCGCCTCCGATAACGGCAACGTATGGAGCGTTACGGTGCCGGGTGAGGTACTGGCCGGTAACAATGACATTCATGCCGAAGTCACCACCACCGATGCGGCAGGTAACCCAACGACTGCCACGGCAGACCACGNTTATTCCGTTGATACGGCGGCACCGGAAGCGAGCATCACTATCGATGATGTGACCGGTGATAACACCGTCAACATCGCCGAAGCGGGTCAGCCGCAGGCTATCACCGGCCGCGTCGGCAACGACGTACAGGTCGGCGATACGGTGACAGTCACTATTGGCGATCAAACTTATCAGACCACCGTGACGGCGTCGGATAACGGCAACGTGTGGAGTGTGAGCGTACCGGGCGATGTACTGGCCGGTAATTCGCAGATCCACGCCGAAGTGACCACTACCGATGGTGCAGGCAACGCCACGACTGCCGGTGCTGACCACAGCTATGCAGTCGACACCGCAGCGCCGGAAGCATCGATCACCATTGACGATGTAACGGCAGATAACACCGTCAATATCGCCGAAGCCGGTCAGAATCAGAACGTGACCGGCCGTGTGGGCAACGACGTGCAGGTCGGCGACACGGTCACCGTGACCATTGGCGATCAGTCTTACCAGACTACCGTCACCGCGTCGGATAACGGCAACGTCTGGAGCGTCAGCGTACCGGGCGACGTACTGGCCGGTAACAGCCAGATCCATGCTGAAGTCACCACTACCGATGGTGCAGGCAACGCCACCACTGCCGGTGCTGACCACAGCTATGCAGTCGACACCGCCGCGCCGGAAGCGGCCATCACCATCGATGATGTGACCGCCGATAACACGGTGAATATCGCCGAGTCCGGTCAGAGCCAGAACGTGACCGGTCGTGTGGGCAACGACGTCCAGGTCGGCGACACGGTCACCGTGACCATTGGCGACCAGTCGTATCAGACCACCGTCACCGCCTCCGATAACGGCAACGTCTGGAGCGTCAGCGTACCGGGCGAGGTGCTGGCCGGTAACAATGAAATTCATGCGGAAGTCACTACTACGGATGCGGCGGGTAACCCGACCACGGCATCTGCCGATCACGGCTATTCCGTTGATACGGCGGCGCCGGAAGCATCCATCACCATCGACGATGNGACCGGTGACAACACCATCAATATCGCCGAAGCCGGTCAGCCTCAGGCTATCACCGGCCGCGTCGGCAACGACGTGCAGGTGGGCGACACGGTCACCGTGACCATCGGCGATCAGTCTTACCAGACTACCGTCACCGCCTCCGATAACGGCAATGTCTGGAGCGTCAGCGTACCGGGCGACGTACTGGCCGGTAACACTGAAATTCATGCGGAAGTGACGACGACGGACGCAGCCGGTAACCCGACTACGGCATCTGCCGATCACGGCTACTCTGTTGATACGGCGGCGCCGGAAGCATCCATCACCATCGACGACGTGACCAGCGATAACACCGTCAACATCGCCGAAGCGGGTCAGCCGCAGGCTATCACCGGCCGCGTCGGCAACGACGTGCAGGTGGGCGATACGGTCACCGTGACCATCGGCGACCAGTCATATCAGACCACCGTCACCGCGTCGGATAATGGCAATGTCTGGAGCGTCAGCGTACCGGGTGATGTACTGGCCGGTAACAATGAAATTTATGCGGAAGTGACGACGACGGACGCAGCGGGTAACCCGACTACGGCATCTGCCGATCATGGTTATACGGTCGATACGGCGGCACCGGAAGCGTCGATCACCATCGACGATGTGACCGGTGATAACACCGTCAATATCGCGGAAGCGGGCCAGAATCAGAACGTGACTGGCCGTGTGGGCAACGATGTGCAGGTCGGCGACACGGTCACCGTGACCATTGGCGACCAGTCNTACCAGACCACAGTCACGGCCTCCGATAACGGCAACGTCTGGAGCGTCAGCGTACCGGGCGACGTACTGGCCGGTAACTCGCAGATCCATGCGGAA
>NZ_JIBQ01000032.1 GCF_000688695.1 Lonsdalea quercina subsp. quercina
GCGTGATTTATAGACGATATAGCGGTAAATCGCTGGTTTTACATCCGCTTTGGGCAAAAAGAATCCACTCGATAATATTTTTCATATTAACGCTTGTCAGCCCGAAATAACTCCCTATAATGCGCTCCCACTGACACGGCACAGCGGACAACGCAACGCGGTGACAGTCGGAGAAAAACGAAGAAAGTCGTTGACTCTGAATGAGGTAAGCGTAATATACGCGGCCTTACGTTAGTCGCCACGGCGGTAACGAAACGCTCTTTAAAAATTTAATCAGACAATCTGTGTGGGCACTCACAAGACACTATCGCAACTAGATACGAAAAAGTCTTGAAGAGTGAACAACAGTTAATTCATTACGAATAAACAGTAAATTCTTTGAGCATCGCTATTAACTTAGCAAATCAAGCTTTTANTTGAAGAGTTTGATCATGGCTCAGATTGAACGCTGGCGGCAGGCCTAACACATGCAAGNCGAGCGGCAGCGGAAGGAAGCTTGCTTCCTTGCCGGCGAGCGGCGGACGGGTGAGTAATGTCTGGGGATCTGCCCGATGGAGGGGGATAACTACTGGAAACGGTAGCTAATACCGCATAACGTCGCAAGACCAAAGTGGGGGACCTTCGGGCCTCACACCATCGGATGAACCCAGATGGGATTAGCTAGTAGGCGGGGTAAAGGCCCACCTAGGCGACGATCTCTAGCTGGTCTGAGAGGATGACCAGCCACACTGGAACTGAGACACGGTCCAGACTCCTACGGGAGGCAGCAGTGGGGAATATTGCACAATGGGGGAAACCCTGATGCAGCCATGCCGCGTGTATGAAGAAGGCCTTCGGGTTGTAAAGTACTTTCAGCGGGGAGGAAGGCAGTGAACTTAATACGTTCACTGATTGACGTTACCCGCAGAAGAAGCACCGGCTAACTCCGTGCCAGCAGCCGCGGTAATACGGAGGGTGCAAGCGTTAATCGGAATGACTGGGCGTAAAGCGCACGCAGGCGGTTTGTTAAGTCAGATGTGAAATCCCCGAGCTTAACTTGGGAACTGCATTTGAAACTGGCAAGCTAGAGTCTTGTAGAGGGGGGTAGAATTCCAGGTGTAGCGGTGAAATGCGTAGAGATCTGGAGGAATACCGGTGGCGAAGGCGGCCCCCTGGACAAAGACTGACGCTCAGGTGCGAAAGCGTGGGGAGCAAACATGATTAGATACCCTGGTAGTCCACGCTGTAAACGATGTCGACTTGGAGGTTGCGGTCTTGAACTGTGGCTTCCGGAGCTAACGCGTTAAGTCGACCGCCTGGGGAGTACGGCCGCAAGGTTAAAACTCAAATGAATTGACGGGGGCCCGCACAAGCGGTGGAGCATGTGGTTTAATTCGATGCAACGCGAAGAACCTTACCTACTCTTGACATCCAGAGAATTTAGCAGAGATGCTTTAGTGCCTTCGGGAACTCTGAGACAGGTGCTGCATGGCTGTCGTCAGCTCGTGTTGTGAAATGTTGGGTTAAGTCCCGCAACGAGCGCAACCCTTATCCTTTGTTGCCAGCGATTCGGTCGGGAACTCAAAGGAGACTGCCGGTGATAAACCGGAGGAAGGTGGGGATGACGTCAAGTCATCATGGCCCTTACGAGTAGGGCTACACACGTGCTACAATGGCGCATACAAAGAGAAGCGAACTTGCGAGAGTAAGCGGACCTCATAAAGTGCGTCGTAGTCCGGATTGGAGTCTGCAACTCGACTCCATGAAGTCGGAATCGCTAGTAATCGTAGATCAGAATGCTACGGTGAATACGTTCCCGGGCCTTGTACACACCGCCCGTCACACCATGGGAGTGGGTTGCAAAAGAAGTAGGNAGCTTAACCTTCGGGAGGGCGCTTACCACTTTGTGATTCATGACTGGGGTGAAGTCGTAACAAGGTAACCGTAGGGGAACCTGCGGTTGGATCACCTCCTTACCAAAGTGAAGTGCTAGTGAAGTGCTCACACAGATTGTCTGATGAAAAAGCAAGAGCAAAAGCGCACCTGTTGATGATGAGTCTCTGACTCATGCTGATGCGGAACGATTGAGCCGGGAGGCTGAGTCGGATTTCGTGTCCCCATCGTCTAGAGGCCTAGGACACCGCCCTTTCACGGCGGTAACAGGGGTTCGAATCCCCTTGGGGACGCCATACCGATAATGAGTGAAAGGCATTATCACCTGAATATCTTAAAGATGACTTTAACGAGTCGTGTTTAAGATATTGCTCTTTAACAATCTGGAACAAGCTGAAATTTGAAACGATGCAGCTGAACATATCTCTCCGTGCAGTACTGAGATGTGATTTTGTTGTATCAGAGTCTCTCAAATAATCGCAGCGTGAAGCGTGTCTTACGAGACACCTTCGGGTTGTGAGGTTAAGTGACTAAGCGTACACGGTGGATGCCTAGGCAGTCAGAGGCGATGAAGGGCGTGCTAATCTGCGAAAAGCGTCGGCAAGGTGATATGAACCGTTATACCCGACGATACCCGAATGGGGAAACCCAGTGCAATCCGTTGCACTATCGCAACATGAATACATAGTGTTGCGAGGCGAACCGGGGGAACTGAAACATCTCAGTACCCCGAGGAAAAGAAATCAACCGAGATTCCCCTAGTAGCGGCGAGCGAACGGGGAGGAGCCCAGAACCTGAATCAGTTTGTGTCTTAGTGGAAGCGTCTGGAAAGTCGCACGACAGAGGGTGATAGTCCCGTACACGAAGAGGCATGGATTGTGAGTTCGATGAGTAGGGCGGGACACGTGTTATCCTGTCTGAATATGGGGGGACCATCCTCCAAGGCTAAATACTCCTGACTGACCGATAGTGAACCAGTACCGTGAGGGAAAGGCGAAAAGAACCCCGGCGAGGGGAGTGAAATAGAACCTGAAACCGTGTACGTACAAGCAGTGGGAGCCTTGATTTATCAGGGTGACTGCGTACCTTTTGTATAATGGGTCAGCGACTTATATTCTGTAGCAAGGTTAACCGAATAGGGGAGCCGCAGGGAAACCGAGTCTTAACTGGGCGTTAAGTTGCAGGGTATAGACCCGAAACCCGGTGATCTAGCCATGGGCAGGTTGAAGGTTGGGTAACACTAACTGGAGGACCGAACCGACTAATGTTGAAAAATTAGCGGATGACTTGTGGCTGGGGGTGAAAGGCCAATCAAACCGGGAGATAGCTGGTTCTCCCCGAAAGCTATTTAGGTAGCGCCTCGTGAATTCATCTTCGGGGGTAGAGCACTGTTTCGACTAGGGGGCCATCCCGGCTTACCAACTCGATGCAAACTGCGAATACCGAAGAATGTTATCACGGGAGACACACGGCGGGTGCTAACGTCCGTCGTGAAGAGGGAAACAACCCAGACCGCCAGCTAAGGTCCCAAAGTCATGGTTAAGTGGGAAACGATGTGGGAAGGCCCAGACAGCCAGGATGTTGGCTTAGAAGCAGCCATCATTTAAAGAAAGCGTAATAGCTCACTGGTCGAGTCGGCCTGCGCGGAAGATGTAACGGGGCTANACCATGCACCGAAGCTGCGGCAGCGACACTTAGGTGTTGTTGGGTAGGGGAGCGTTCTGTAAGCCTGCGAAGGTGACCTGTGAGGGTTGCTGGAGGTATCAGAAGTGCGAATGCTGACATAAGTAACGATAATGCGGGTGAAAAACCCGCACGCCGGAAGACCAAGGGTTCCTGTCCAACGTTAATCGGGGCAGGGTGAGTCGACCCCTAAGGCGAGGCCGAAAGGCGTAGTCGATGGGAAACAGGTTAATATTCCTGTACTTGGTGTTACTGCGAAGGGGGGACGGAGAAGGCTAGGTTATCCGGGCGACGGTTGTCCCGGTTTAAGCGTGTAGGTGGATGTTTTTGGTAAATCCGGAACATCATTAACACTGAGGCGTGATGACGAGTCACTACGGTGATGAAGTGACCGATGCCAAGCTTCCAGGAAAAGCCTCTAAGCTCCAGGTAACACGAAATCGTACCCCAAACCGACACAGGAGGTCAGGTAGAGAATACCAAGGCGCTTGAGAGAACTCGGGTGAAGGAACTAGGCAAAATGGTGCCGTAACTTCGGGAGAAGGCACGCTGGCGTTGGTGAAGGGACTTGCTCCCGGAGCTGATACCAGTCGCAGATACCAGCTGGCTGCAACTGTTTAATAAAAACACAGCACTGTGCAAACACGAAAGTGGACGTATACGGTGTGACGCCTGCCCGGTGCCGGAAGGTTAATTGATGGGGTCAGCCGCAAGGCGAAGCTCTTGATCGAAGCCCCGGTAAACGGCGGCCGTAACTATAACGGNCCTAAGGNAGCGAAATTCCTTGTCGGGNAAGTTCCGACCTGCACGAATGGCGTAATGATGGCCAGGCTGTCTCCACCCGAGACTCAGTGAAATTGAACTCGCTGTGAAGATGCAGTGTACCCGCGGCAAGACGGAAAGACCCCGTGAACCTTTACTATAGCTTGACACTGAACCTTGAGCCTTGATGTGTAGGATAGGTGGGAGGNTTTGAAGTGTGGACGCCAGTCTGCATGGAGCCAACCTTGAAATACCACCCTTTAATGTTTGATGTTCTAACGTGGGCCCCTAATCGGGGTTGAGGACAGTGTCTGGTGGGTAGTTTGACTGGGGCGGTCTCCTCCCAAAGAGTAACGGAGGAGCACGAAGGTTAGCTAATCCTGGTCGGACATCAGGAGGTTAGTGCAAAGGCATAAGCTAGCTTGACTGCGAGAGTGACGGCTCGAGCAGGTGCGAAAGCAGGTCTTAGTGATCCGGTGGTTCTGAATGGAAGGGCCATCGCTCAACGGATAAAAAGTACTCCGGGGATAACAGGCTGATACCGCCCAAGAGTTCATATCGACGGCGGTGTTTGGCACCTCGATGTCGGCTCATCACATCCTGGGGCTGAAGTAGGTCCCAAGGGTACGGCTGTTCGCCGTTTAAAGTGGTACGCGAGCTGGGTTTAGAACGTCGTGAGACAGTTCGGTCCCTATCTGCCGTGGGCGTTGGAAGATTGAGGGGGGTTGCTCCTAGTACGAGAGGACCGGAGTGAACGCACCACTGGTGTTCGGGTTGTGATGCCAATCGCATTGCCCGGTAGCTAAGTGCGGAAGAGATAACCGCTGAAAGCATCTAAGCGGGAAACTTGCCCCGAGATGAGTCTTCCCTGGGNCTTCGAGTCCCCTGAAGGGCCGTTGAAGACGACGACGTAGATAGGCTGGGTGTGTAAGCGTAGCGATACGTTGAGCTAACCAGTACTAATGACCCGAGAGGCTTAACCTTACAACACCGAAGGTGTTTTTAGAGAGACGATTCAGCTTGTTCAAAGATTGGTTCTGGTGGTTGCACGGAGAGAGTGTGTAACGGCTGGAATGAAACAGAATTTGCCTGGCGGCGATAGCGCGGTGGTCCCACCTGACCCCATGCCGAACTCAGCAGTGAAACGCCGTAGCGCCGATGGTAGTGTGGGGTCTCCCCATGTGAGAGTAGGGAACTGCCAGGCATCAAACCCGTAGAAACCCTCAGCGAAAGCTGGGGGTTTTTGCATTGGGGCGAAAAAAACGCGCACACACCTGCGGCCCAACGCCACGCCGTCACCCCCGCCAGCCTCATTAGAGGCCACTGGTCGGTCACGGTTCCGGCCCCCTCACAACAGCCGTCGCGATACGTG
>NZ_JIBQ01000033.1 GCF_000688695.1 Lonsdalea quercina subsp. quercina
ACGAGGCATAAGTGTGTTGACGCTGCAGGGGAATTTCCCTACAGTAGCGCCCGTTGTCTGAGAGGACAACCACCGGTGAGGTGTCCGAGAGGCTGAAGGAGCACGCCTGGAAAGTGTGTATACGTGAAAACGTATCGAGGGTTCGAATCCCTCCCTCACCGCCATATTTACAGAGAAAGCCCGAACTTACGTTTGGGTTTTTTTTTATGCAGAGATCCCCTTGAGGGAGGGTGAGAACCCTCGTCAGGGTTCGACAAAACGGCAGCGCCGTTTTGCATGGCCGTCANGCCACCCGAAGGGCAAGGCGCGCAGCGCCGCTGTGAATCCCTCCCTCACCGCCATATTCCATAAGAAAGCCTGAGCGAAAGTTCATGCTTTTTTGTATGCAGAGATCCCCTTGAGGGAGGGTGAGAACCCTCGTCAGGGTTCGACAAAACGGCAACGCCGTTTTGCATGGCCGTCAGGCCACCCGAAGGGCAAGGCGCGCAGCGCCGCTGTGAATCCCTCCCTCACCGCCATATTCCATAAGAAAGCCTGAGCGAAAGTTCAGGCTTTTTTGTATGCAGAGATCCCCTTGAGGGAGGGTGAGAACCCTCGTCAGGGTTCGACAAAACGGCATCGCCGTTTTGCATGGCCGCCAAGCCACCCGAAGGGCAAGGCGCGCAGCGCCGCTGTGAATCCCTCCCTCACCGCCATATTCCATAAGAAAGCCTGAGCGAAAGTTCAGGCTTTTTTGTATGCAGAGCTCCCCTTGAGGGAGGGTGAGAACCCTCGTCAGGGTTCGACAAAACGGCAGCGCCGTTTTGCATGGCCGTCAGGCCACCCGAAGGGCAAGGCGCGCAGCGCCGCAGTGAATCCCTCCCTCACCGCCATATTTACAGAGAAAGCCCGAACTTACGTTTGGGCTTTTTTTTATGCAGAGATCCCCTTGAGGGAGGGTGAGAACCCTCGTCAGGGTTCGACAAAACGGCAGCGCCGTTTTGCATGGCCGTCAGGCCACCCGAAGGGCAAGGCGCGCAGCGCCGCAGTGAATCCCTCCCTCACCGCCATATTTACAGAGAAAGCCCGAACTTACGTTTGGGCTTTTTTTTATGCAGAGATCCCCTTGAGGGAGGGTGAGAACCCTCGTCAGGGTTCGACAAAACGGCAGCGCCGTTTTGCATGGCCGTCAGGCCACCCGAAGGGCAAGGCGCGAAGCGCCGCAGTGAATCCCTCCCTCACCGCCATATTTACAGAGAAAGCCC
>NZ_JIBQ01000034.1 GCF_000688695.1 Lonsdalea quercina subsp. quercina
CCCGCGGCAAGACGGAAAGACCCCGTGAACCTTTACTATAGCTTGACACTGAACCTTGAGCCTTGATGTGTAGGATAGGTGGGAGGCTTTGAAGTGTGGACGCCAGTCTGCATGGAGCCAACCTTGAAATACCACCCTTTAATGTTTGATGTTCTAACGTGGGCCCCTAATCGGGGTTGCGGACAGTGTCTGGTGGGTAGTTTGACTGGGGCGGTCTCCTCCCAAAGAGTAACGGAGGAGCACGAAGGTTAGCTAATCCTGGTCGGACATCAGGAGGTTAGTGCAAAGGCATAAGCTAGCTTGACTGCGAGAGTGACGGCTCGAGCAGGTGCGAAAGCAGGTCTTAGTGATCCGGTGGTTCTGAATGGAAGGGCCATCGCTCAACGGATAAAAGGTACTCCGGGGATAACAGGCTGATACCGCCCAAGAGTTCATATCGACGGCGGTGTTTGGCACCTCGATGTCGGCTCATCACATCCTGGGGCTGAAGTAGGTCCCAAGGGTACGGCTGTTCGCCGTTTAAAGTGGTACGCGAGCTGGGTTTAGAACGTCGTGAGACAGTTCGGTCCCTATCTGCCGTGGGCGTTGGAAGATTGAGGGGGGTTGCTCCTAGTACGAGAGGACCGGAGTGAACGCACCACTGGTGTTCGGGTTGTGATGCCAATCGCATTGCCCGGTAGCTAAGTGCGGAAGAGATAACCGCTGAAAGCATCTAAGCGGGAAACTTGCCCCGAGATGAGTCTTCCCTGGGACTTC
>NZ_JIBQ01000035.1 GCF_000688695.1 Lonsdalea quercina subsp. quercina
AGACTACGCCTTTCGGCCTCGCCTTAGGGGTCGACTCACCCTGCCCCGATTAACGTTGGACAGGAACCCTTGGTCTTCCGGCGTGCGGGTTTTTCACCCGCATTATCGTTACTTATGTCAGCATTCGCACTTCTGATACCTCCAGCAACCCTCACAGGTCACCTTCGCAGGCTTACAGAACGCTCCCCTACCCAACAACACCTAAGTGTCGCTGCCGCAGCTTCGGTGCATGGTTTAGCCCCGTTACATCTTCCGCGCGGGCCGACTCGACCAGTGAGCTATTACGCTTTCTTTAAATGATGGCTGCTTCTAAGCCAACATCCTGGCTGTCTGGGCCTTCCCACATCGTTTCCCACTTAACCATGACTTTGGGACCTTAGCTGGCGGTCTGGGTTGTTTCCCTCTTCACGACGGACGTTAGCACCCGCCGTGTGTCTCCCGTGATAACATTCTTCGGTATTCGCAGTTTGCATCGAGTTGGTAAGCCGGGATGGCCCCCTAGTCGAAACAGTGCTCTACCCCCGAAGATGAGTTCACGAGGCGCTACCTAAATAGCTTTCGGGGAGAACCAGCTATCTCCCGGTTTGATTGGCCTTTCACCCCCAGCCACAAGTCATCCGCTAATTTTTCAACATTAGTCGGTTCGGTCCTCCAGTTAGTGTTACCCAACCTTCAACCTGCCCATGGCTAGATCCCCGGGTTTCGGGTCTAT